>DLHI01000002.1:50781-205458 GCA_002483135.1 Hyphomonadaceae bacterium UBA7672
CCCGGGCGGCCATCCGTCCGGTGTAAATACTGTTTAGGACGCCCTCCGATCGGCCGATGTGCTGCACAACACAGGGCCGAAGATTTTTCGGAATTGTTTGATTCCAGGCCCCTTACGCTTGTCATTCCCGCCGGAGCGCGAAGCGCGCAGAGCGGGAACCCAGGAGCCACGCTCACCGGCGCCCGTAACCTCTGGGTTCCGGCTCGCGCTGGCGCGCGTCCGGAATGACACTGTGATCGGGTTCAGCGAACCACGAAACGCAGAACGGGCCCCGTCCACTGCACGCCGTCGCCCGCCAGCGTTTCGACGTCGGACGCGGCGGCGCCCGCCACGCGCGGCCAGAAGGCGAGGGCAGGCGGATTGAGCGCGCTGATCGCGATTTCCCATTGGCCGGGGTGCATCCGGATCAGGTCGATGGCGGCGCGCGCGCCGACGCCATCGCGGCGGAAAGTCCGCATCACGAAGAACTCGCCCATGTTGAAATCCACCGGCCGATCGCTATGCGAGCGCGCATTCAGCAACGCAAATCCCGCGAGCTGCCCACCCGCACGGATGAACCACACCGAACGATCCGGCGCGCTCCAGTAATCATCGAGCCGCAACAGGTCAGCGAACCGCCCGTCCTCCTCCACGGCAAGCTTGCGCGTTCCCGACAGGAACTCGCTGAAGTCGTGGATGTAAAGCTGCACGAGGTTCGCCAGCGTTCCGCGCTGGGCGGGCTCGGCGCGCTCGATGGAAACTCTGTTTGCCATTCCCCATCCTGTCTTCCGACCGTCGCTTGCGCTCCTGCGTTCGTCGCTCGATTTGGTCCCCCGGACCAAATCGTGACCCGGACGCCATGGGCGTCCGGGTCACCACTCCTCACCCCTTCACACACACCACCTGCTTCAAGGTGTGGACCACCTCGATCAGGTCGCTCTGCGCCGCGATGACGGCGTCGATGTCCTTGTAGGCCATCGGCGTTTCGTCGATCACGCCCGGGTCTTTGCGGCACTCCACGCCTTCGGTCGCCTCGCGGTGATCCTTCAGCGTGAATGACGCCTTCGCCGCCGTGCGCGACATCTTCCGTCCCGCCCCGTGCGAGCACGAGCAGAACGAGTCCGGGTTGCCCTTGCCGCGCACGATGAACGATTTCGCGCCCATCGAGCCCGGGATAATGCCAAGCTCTCCCTCGCCCGCGCGCACGGCGCCCTTGCGGGTCACCCACACGTCGGCGCCGAAGTGGTGTTCCTTCTCCACATAGTTGTGGTGGCAGTTCACCGCATGCTTGCCGAGCTTGAACTTCGGCAGATGCTCGCGCATCGCCTGCAGCGTCCGCTCCATCATCGCTTCACGGTTGGCGCGGGCATAGTCCTGCGCCCAGCCCACTGCTTCGATGTAGTCGTCGAATATCGGCTCGCCCTCGACGAAGAAGGCGAGATCCTGATCCGGCACGTGATAGCCGAGCACACGCTTCTCGAGCGCCTTGCGGGCGGTCTCGATGAAGTATTGCCCGATCTGGTTGCCCGTGCCGCGCGAGCCCGAGTGCAGCATCACCCAGACAAAACCACGCTCATCAAGGCAGACCTCGATGAAGTGGTTGCCAGAGCCAAGCGTGCCGAGCTGTGCGCCGACCTTGTGGTTCGGAATCTTGCGGTGCTTGTCGCGGATGCGATCAAGCCGTTGCTCAAGATCCGAATTCCGCCAGCGGGAGGCGACGGAGTCCGGGATCATGCCCCATTCCCCGTTGCGGCCCATGCCGGCCGGCGCCTTGCGCTCGATTTCCGAGCGCAGCTTCGCCAGCGAGTCCGGCAGGTGTTCCGCGCGCAGCGTGGTTTCCACCGCCATCATCCCGCAGCCGATGTCGACGCCGACAGCGGCCGGGATGATCGCGCCCTTGGTCGGGATCACCGAGCCAACGGTTGCGCCGCGTCCGAAATGGACGTCGGGCATGACGGCGAGGTGGGAGTGCACGAAGGGCAGCCCCGCCACGTTTTCCAGCTGTTCGCGGGCTGCGTCCTCGACGGGCACGCCTTTTACCCAGGCCTTGATGCGGCCGCCGGCCGCCGTCTCGATAACTTCAAACGTGCTCATCACACGTTACTCCTTGTTGCGCTCCCCTCCGCGCACGTCTGGAGATTATCATTGTCCGGGAACCACGGGGAAACTCAGGACAACAAAAAACCCTCCAGCGCGGGCGCGGAGGGTTCGGTTTCCATCAGCTGTTGCCGATGCGTTGGACCTATCCCTCCATGCGAATGCCATCGACCAGCACTGGCTGGCCGAGCATCGCGATCTGATTTTCGTAACGCCGTTTCATCGGTCGTATCCGAAAGGAGGTTGATCCAAGGTCGCGGTGTTTTATGGAAGAATGCGGCGGCGTCAAGGCGCCGCACGCATTCCATCGATTGCACCGCGCTACTTCACCAGCGTGTAGATCATGCACACGCTCGCCTGGATCGTTTGCGGATTCGCATCGCTCGGAAGGTCGAGCGCCGCGAGATCCTTCTCGGTGATCGTGATCGTCTGACGACCGACCTGTCCGCTTGCCACTGGAGAGGGCGGCGGGGGAGGCGGGGGCGGCGGCGGAGGAGGAGGCGGCGCAAAGGCAGGCTGCGCGTAGCCGCCATTGTCTATCGTGCGCGCGACCTGGCCCGACGACCAGTTGCCCATGCAGGTGTCAGTGCCTTCCTGCACAACGAGCAGATCGCCAAGCCGTCCGCCCGCAGCTGTCGCCGCAATCTGCGCGCGCGCGCGGCCATCCTTGGCGGCTTCATCGAGCGCGCGACGCTGAAGCTCCGGCGTCTGTTCGAGATAGATGCTGATCGGGTTCACATCCTGCGGCCCGAGCGCGAGAGCCGCTGCGCGGGCGCGGCCGGCGAGGGCGGGGTCGGTCAGCACGACGACCATCGTCACGCGCGCCTGATAGCCATCGACCTGATCGGGCCGATAGTTGGTCTGCATGTTGCCGTCCTTGTCGCGATACTGCTTGTAGTACGCCTCGACATTGACGCTGGTGGTGATGCGCGAGCTGGCGCCGGCGACGGCCTTGAGCGCGTCATAGGCGATCTTGGAGCGGGCGACCGCCTTGCGCATCGCTTCTTCGGATTTTCCATCGGTCTCGACGAAGGCAAGGTCGAATCGTGCGCGGTTCGGCGCCACCTCCACGAGCGAGCGGCCGAGGCCCTCGACCACCGGCTTGTCCCACCAGTAGGGACGGACGAAGTTCTCGCCGTCCTGTGCGAGCGCGGCGGGGGCGGTTATGGCGGCGGCTGAGGCGGCCAGAATCAATTGCTTGAGTTTCATTCAATAAGTCCCTGTACGTCACGAAGTTGATGGCGCTGCAGGTTCACGTCACCCCCGAGTGAAACCCTGGAGAGAATGGGCCACGACGGCAAGCGAAGCGCAACATGGAACTCGCTTTCAGGCGGCGCGCTCTCATGCTTTTGTGGGACGATTCTTGCGCAGCCAGGGGAGCAGGTCGCAGATGATGGTCGCCGCATCGATGTGGGAATGGACGCGACGCCATCCGTGGCGGGCGGCGGCTTGGCTCGTGTTGGTCGTGCTGGCGCTGGTCTCGCTTCGCGTGTGTGCTGCCCAGCCGCGCCTGGATCGCGACTGGGTGGATAATCTTGCGCTCATGCCGAAGGTGGAAATGGCTGAGGCGGGCTTCGCGCTCGACGGCGTCACGGACTGGACGTACACGGACGAGGGGCCGGCGGCGAGGAATGTCGGTCAGTTCGCGGCGAACTTTGCCGACTTGCGCAATGTCTGGTTCGTGGTGGAGCCGCAGCCGGGTGGTGAGTATGCGGCGCACACGCTCGTGCTGTTCGAGTTTGCAGGCGACAGGATTGTGGGTCTCACGGTCGAGGCGCGGCTGGAAAAGGGCGAGACGTATGACGCCATCGCCGGCGTCTTCAACAAGTTCGAGCTGGCTTATGTGTGGTCGACCGCGCGCGACCTTCTTGAACGTCGCGTCGTGTTTCTCGACAAGCAGGTCTATGTCTATCCGCTGGCGTTGAGCGACGTGCAGGAGAAGGATTTCCTCAAGGCCCTGATCGGCCAGACCGTTGAGGTAAGCACGCATCCGCGCTTCTACAACACGTTCACGTCGAACTGCACGAACGAGCTGGCGAAGGTGGCGAAGCTGGACTGGCATTATTCGTGGGTGCTGACGGGGTATTCGCCGCAGCGTTTGTACGAGCTGAAGCTGATTCCAGGCGAGACGTTCGAGGCCGCAAAGGCGACGGCGCTGATGAGCGAGGAGATCGCCGGGTGGAATGATCTGGGCGCGGCAGAGTTTGATGCGGCGCTGCTGGGGGAATTGCGGAAGAGGTATGGTCGGTGATCGCTCACGCTTGTCATCCCGACCGTAGCAAAGCGGAGAGCCGGGACCCATCGTGAGGGTGTCGTGCTGGCGCAATGGGTCCCGGCCAATGCGCCTATTTGGGCTGCGCGCTTCCGGGATGACAAGCGGTCGGGTGCTTGTGATGCCTTGGCGCTGTCCCTAGGTTCATGGTGATGCAAACAACAACAACATCCACCCGCACAACACTCCACCAGCGCATCGCTGAACTCGCGCCCGGCGTTGAAGTGCTGCTGCCCGAAGGCGAGGGGCCGTTTCCTGTTGCGATCCAGATGCACGGATGTGGCGGCAAGAAGAAGCTGCAAGCGCGATGGGCCGCCGTCGCGCGCAGCGCAGGATGGGCCGTCGTCGTCGTCGACAGCTATGCGCATCGCGGCATCTCGCAATTCGCCGCCTACGCCACTGTATGCACCGGCCTCCAGCTGTGGGGGCGCGAACGCGCGGGCGATTTGTTCGCGACGATGGAATGGACGCGGCAGCAGCCATGGGCGGATGCGCGCCGCATCGTGGTGGCGGGATGGAGCCATGGCGCGTGGACGACGCTGGACGCGATGTCGATGCAGCCGGGCGCGGCGATGGCGAAGGCGGCGCGGATGGCGGACATTCCCGACGCGCCGTTTGCGGGAATCGTGGGCGCGTTCCTGTTGTATCCGTGGCAGGGCGTGGGCGCCATGGCGCCGCGTGCGGGCCTGCGCATCGATGTTCCGATTCGCGCCATTGTCGGCACGAAGGACAGCGTCGTGGGCGGCAAGGGCGTCATCCGTACGCTGACCAACATGAAAACGCCGTCACGTGCCATCGAGGTTCAGGTGTTCGAGGGCGCGACCCATGCCTTCGACGAGCTGGAAGCGCAGGACTGGCGCAACAGGTACGATCCCGTGCTGACGGAGCGCGCGCATAGGCTTTATGCGGAGTTTCTGACGAGCCTCGCCTGATCGTTGCAGCCTTATGCATGAACTTTTTTCCATATCGTCCGTATCCGGAACTCACGCCCGTTCGCCGCGTTAGACCGTCGGTGCAAAACGCCTTGTTCGCACGTGCATGCGTGCGGCCGGGGGTTTGCGCACGACGTGAGATGCAGAGAGACGACCGTTCTGGTGTCGTTACAAACAAGGGAATTCCCACCATGTCCTTCATGAAGAAACACGCCGCGACCGCGCGAGCCGCAGTCGTTGTCGCGCTGGGCGGCCTCGCGCTGGGCGCATGCGCCACGAACGGCTATGTCGACGAACAGATCGCTGCCGTGAACAGCCGCATTGACCAGGTGGACGCGCGCGCCCAGGCCGCCGCCCAGCGTGCCGATGCTGCGAACACCGCTGCGCAGTCGGCCGCCACCGAAGCCCGCAACGCCGCGACCGCCGCCAATGGCGCTGCAACCGAAGCGCGCTCGGCCACGCAACGCATCGACCAGATCAATGGCCGCGTGAACGCGCTTGAATCGGCTCCGGCCCGCACGCCGCGAGGCTAGGCTCGCACCAAGCAGGGTCACATTTTGGCCTTGGGGCCGGGCTCTGATATGCAGAGCCCGGCCCGTCAGGGCGTGAGCCTGCGGTCGCGTCAAGACGTTGTCATTGCTTTGGAACTCGAGACCATGGACTTCCCGCGCATGAATTTCCGCAATCCCGTTCGATCCTCCGTAATCGCGCTGGCGATGTCGCTGGGCGGGGCTTCGCTGATGAGCGCCACAGCGCAGAAGCTGGACGAAGTCGCACCGGCGCAACCCGTGGCAAGCGCGGTCATCGAACTGGCGGGATGGGTGATCGCGTCCGACGATCATCGCGGCTATCCCTTCGCGATCATCGACAAGGCGGCGGCGCAGATTCTGGTGTTCGGCGCCGATGGCAAGCTCAAGGGACTTGCGCCGGCGCTGCTCGGCTCGGCCGAAGGCGATCATTCCGCGCCGGGTGTGGGTGACCGCGAGCTGAAAGATATTCCCGCAGCTGATCGCACGACGCCGGCCGGCCGGTTTGTCGCCGGTTATGGTCCCGCGACGGGCGGACAGCGCGTGCTGTGGGTGGACTATGAAACGGCGGTGTCGCTGCATCCCATTCCGGCGGGCAATTCGCCGGAGAAGCGGGCGGACCGTCTGAAATCGCCGACGCCGAAGGACAACCGCATCACGCATGGATGCATCAATGTCTCGAAGGAATTCTACGAAACGATCGTGCGCGGCGCCTTCGCCAAGGGCGGGGTGTTCTATGTGCTGCCGGACGGGATGACGATGGCCGAAGCCTTTCCCGGGTTCGGGGAACACACGCTTGCGACATCGCTGGTCGGTGCGTTCAGCATTGCGAACATTGGCCCCGATGGCGGCGATGGCCGGTAGGCTGCGTCCTTTCAGCTCAGATCACTCTGCGGCCTGACGAACGATTGCGGGCTTGTACTGCGTGGCGTCTGTCGTGTGGGCGGGATGCCCGTAGCTTTCGAGCATGCGTTCGATCTTGCGCACCAGCATGCGGTCTGTCGCGCGGCGCAGGCCGGGGATGGCGCCGCCGAGCGCGTAGAATCCTTTCCGCGCGCCGATGAAGAGGCTGCAGGCGATGAAGGTCGCCCAATCGAGCGCGCCGATCTTCACGCCCATGTCCGCAGCCTTCTTCTTGTCGCCGCCAAGGAAGGAGAGCAGGAAGAAGATCTTCGAGAAGCGGCGCTCGATGCGATCGAAGATCTTGCTACCGAGCTTTTCATCGGGCGGGAGGTAGGCGGCGAGTGTGGCGCGCGTGAGCTCGCCGCAAGTGTTGTCGTCGAAGCCTTTGCGGAGCGTCTGCTCGTAGAGGACCATCATGTCGACCATGTCCTTCGGTGTCGCGGGGGCGAGTTCTTCGGGCAGGCCGAGCAGGAAGCAGCGATAGCGCGAGAGTTCGACGCGGGCGCGTTCGACCTGGGTGTATTCGAAGCGGCCCTTGGCGGTGATCTTGAAGGCGAGCAGGAATGTGCCGATGAGGCCGGCAGGCATCTGGTCGACTTGGGGGATCGGGATGCCGAAGGTTTTCACGTCCCACATGTTCGAACGCTTGAGCGCGTTGAAACGCACCATGGAGTGCATCAGCCGCACCATGGCGGCCGACTTGAAGCCGGGGCCGAAGCGTTCTAGCGCGCCGGGCAGGGTGGAGGTCATGAAAAAGCTGGCGGTGTCCTTCACGCGGCGAGCGGCGGTGTCGCTGGAGAGCGTCCCGGTGAGCGCCATGGGCAGGGCGGAGTATTTGTTCATGAAGGTCGCGATGAAGGCGCCGCGGATGACGAAGGGGGAGTAGTTGGCGGAATCCTCGCGCGACTGCCGCGCGCCTTCTTCCACCAGCTTCATGTCGACCCAGTCGGGCGTGGCTTCCATCGCGCGGATGAAGTTCACCAGTTCAGGCGGAGCGTCCGGCACACTCTCCACGCCATGATCGCACGCCTGTTTCAGCATGCCGATGAGACCGCGGAATCCGTAAGTCGGCATGAGGGCGGCGTAGGCGTCGGCCACGGTGTCGCCGAGCATGGTGTAGGCGCGCATGCGGGCGACTTTTTCGGTGTCGGCCAAAAGTTGCGGCCGCATGTGATCGAACTTGCTCTGCGAGGGGCCTTCGAGGACGGGCTCGTCGGCGAAGCGTTCGGGCTTGGTCGTGAAATCCACGTCGCCATAGAGGGCGGGCAGGTTCGACTTCTGCGAGGCGACCTTGGCCTGAAGCTGTTCGAGCGAGAGCATGAGTTGTCCCCTGCTGCATGACGCGAACGGCAGGGTGGAGTAATCTGCGGTTTCCGCAAGTGTGTCGTCGGGGAAGGCCTCAGGCCGGCGGCGTCCAAACATACTCCAGCTTGAGGCCGTCGGGGTCGGCGAAGAAGACGGCGTAGTAGCCTCGGCCGGAATTGTACTGCGGGTATTCCGCCGGTGCATCGAGGATCACCGCGCCGAAGGCGAGGAGTTTCGCGTAGAGCGCATCGACATCGGCGGGGCTGTCGGCGCGCCAGGCAAGATGATGCAGGCCGGATGTCCGCCGGTCATGCTCGCGATCCGCGTCGGGGCCCTCTGCCGGGCGGATGCCGATCGATTCCGATCCGTCGGGCATGTCCCATTCGCCGCCGCCATCGGGATAGGGCTTGCCCTTCACATAGCCCATATGGGTGAGGACGAGATCATAGAGCGGCTCGGCCGCCGCGATGTTGCGGAGCGAGAGATCAACGTGATGCACGCGACCAGGCATGGTGCAGGATTGCGATGTGAGGACGAAGGCGTCCAGCGAGAATTTTTCGGGGGAAGAACGAAGGACCCACGACTTGTCATCCCGGCCGCAGCGCGAAGCGCGGAGAGCCGGGACCCATGGTGATGTTGTCGTGTCGGCGCAATGGGTCCCGGGTCTCGCTGCGCTCGCCCGGGATGACAAGTCGTGGGCCCCACCCCACGCCCCAATTGTAGGAAACCACCCCATCACATCCGTAGGAAACAGCCACGGAAACCCTTGCGCCATCAACGCCATGCCCGCGCGAATTGTAGGATGGATCCTCGCTGATTCAGCCGGGCCCCGCGCCGGCGCATACTGCCGCTTATGACCCCGGCCAAAGCCGCCATCCTGAACGACGCCCTTGCTCCCCACTGGGAGCTGCTGCGCGCATGGACCGAAAAGGCCATGGCCGATCACCAGCACAGCCGCGCGCATCTGACGTCCGAAGAGCTTGTCGAGCTGCGCCGCTGGATCGTGGTGATCGAAGCGATGCTGCGCCGCCTCGTTCTCCTCGCCGCAACCGGTGTGGAGGTTGATCCCGCCATCGCGAAAAGCTGGAGCGGCGCGTCGAAAGCGCCGGATGACCCGGCGCCGGATGCGGATCGTGATCAGCCCGCAATCGCTCCCGACGCGCCTGTTGCCGACGCCGCGCCTTCAGAAGAACCCCCAACCCGCCGCAAGCGCAGCTTCCGCCTGTTCGACCGCACGCGCCACACGACCGCGCACGACGGTTCCGCGCCGCCTGCCGCCGCGCGGAAGCCACACACCCATACGCCACGCCGCCGTACCCGCGTCTCGACCGAGCCGCCCGAGATGACGCCAGAGCAGTGCATGGCCTGGTTCCAGTCGCAGCCTGGAGTGACAGCCGCCGAACGCGGCAACGCCGCCTTCAGCCAAGGCGAGCACCAGCCTGTCCCCCGCAAGCCGCCCGCGACGCATCGTGGCCCAAGGCTCGAGCGCAAGGACGCCCCCGACCTCATCCCGACCGGAAGCCTCGTTGAGCGCCTTCTCGATGTCGCAGAGCTTGTCGCCAACCCGGACGCCCTGATCCGCCGCGCCGCCATCGCAATAGCCCGGCGTCGCGAACTTGCCTATCTCGCCTCGCTTGCGCCCGCGCCTCGTGCGCGTGGCATCCTCGCGGGATGTGCCGAGATGCACGGCAACGTCATCCCCTTCCATCTCGCCTTCAGCAGACTGATGTGCACCTTCGCGCTCAGCTACACGGAAGCCGACACCAGTTGAGCGCGCTTCATCGCAAGCCACACGCCTCGCAGTCGCCTGCGAGGTCGCGCGTGCTTCCAGTTACGCGAAGATCAGCGGCGCGAAGTTCAGTCCTGCGCGCTGGAGGCGTTCGGCTTCGACTGGAGCTGGATGTAGTTCTGGATGCCCATGCGTTCGATCAGGTCGAACTGCGTTTCGATGTAGTCGACGTGTTCTTCCTCGTTGTGGAGGATCTTGTTGAGGATGTCGCGCGAGCCGTAGTCGCGCACCTTCTCGCAATACTCGATGCCGTCACGCAGGAGCGGGATGGCAAGCTGTTCGGTCTTGAGATCGCATTCGAGGATCTCCTTCACGGTTTCGCCGATGAAGAGCTTGCCGAGGTCCTGCAGGTTGGGGAGGCCTTCGAGAAAGAGGATGCGCTCGATCAGCCAGTCGGCGTGATGCATCTCCTCGATCGATTCATCGTGCTCCTTCTTGGCCAGTTCGGAGACGCCCCAGTCCTTCAGCATGCGCGAGTGCAGGAAGTACTGGTTGATGGCCGTGAGCTCGTTCTTGAGCGCCTGGTTGAGGAATTCGATGACCTTGGCGTCGCCTTTCATGGGCGTGCTCCCTTTGATTCTGGCGGACCGCGAGAGGGGAAGGCGGCCGTCACGGCATAAACGCGCGAACAGGCTTAATGAGCCTGAGTCACATTAGTTTGCAACTTGTTTTTATTGGGAATTTTTGAGAATGCGAGGAGTTTTCGTTCTCAAGCCGTTTTCAGACGCATTCGCGCTGGTTCTACTCGGCGGCGACCAGCTGGCGGGTGTCTTCAAAGCCGCCGGCGCAGGCCTGTTCGCGGATCATCCCGCAGACAGTTTCACAGCATTTTCCGCAGTTTATCGTCGTGTCGTGGTGGCGGTGAACCTGCGCGGGGGAGCGAGCGCCCGCCGCGATGGCGTCGTTCACTTTCGTCGTATTGAGGCCCCGGCACACGCAGATGATCATGAGAACGATTTGCAGCAGTTTGCGATTGATTGTCAATCGCCTGTTGCAAGGGATGGGCCGGACGGGGTGTCGCAGGGCCGGGCGGACCGGGCCGGGGCCCATCGAGAGGGTAGTTCCGGGGGGGGCCGATGAGCCTGCCTAGCGTCTCGTGCGGTTCTCTTCACAGCCAAGGCGCGCGAGGGCGTCGGCGCGGTCGTTTTCGGCATGGCCGGAATGGCCTTTCACCCAGCGCCAGTCGACCTTGTGTTCGGCGGCGGCGATGTCGAGGCGGATCCAGAGGTCCTTGTTCTTCACCGGCTCCTTGGCGGCGTTCTTCCAGCCATTGCGCTTCCAGTTGATGATCCACTTGGTGAGGCCGTCCTTCACATACTGGCTGTCGGTGTGAAGGATCACGCGCGAGCCCTTGGGCTGGGATTCCAGCGCGACGATGGCGGCCATCAACTCCATGCGGTTGTTCGTGGTGGCGGGCTCGCCGCCGTGGAGTTCGGACTCGACGCCGTCGATGCGGATGAGCGCGCCCCAGCCGCCGGGGCCGGGATTGCCCGAGCAGGCGCCGTCAGTCCAGATTTCGATGGTGTCGGTCATGGCAGTGAGGTCGGGGCGTTCGTGGGCGGCGTCAAGACTCGTGATAGGCGGACGCCATGACGCACAGTGTGAGACTGATCATTGGACGCGAGGGCGGAATTGCCGCCTTCCTGCAAGCGTGGCCGGGAACGCGCGTGGTGGAGCTGGCCGGCGGGTGGCAGGCGATTCCTGTGGACGAGACGCTCTACGATGCGGTGGTCGCGGCGCATCCGGATGCGGTGCGAGCAGAGGCGCTGGACTTTGCGCCGGCGGGGCTCGATGCGGCGTTGGCGGCGGCGACGGCAGGGGGCGGGGCGCTCGCCTATGTCGAGACCGAGTATTTCGGCGGAACGGGCGGGCAATCTGCGATGGCGTATGTCGATGGCGCCGTGAAGATGGAGCCTGCGCGGGCGGAATGGGCGGGGCCGATCAACCAGGCGCTGCGCCGGATCGGCGTTGTGCCGGAGGGAGAGAAAGACGCGTTCGACACGATCGGCCTCGGCGAGCGGCGGACAATGGAGGACTATGAGCCCGGTGGGCCTGTGCGGTTGCGCGGGGTTCATGCTGAGCCCGCGAAACCGGCTGAAGCGGAGAAGGCGTTTGTGCCGCTGTGGAAGATCGCGCTGGTGATCGTCGCGATGATTGCGGTGGGTGTGTTCGTGGCGGTGGCGAACCCGTGAAGATTGTGGCGAGTTCCCTGCCTGGCGGCGCGTTGCTGGCGCGGTATCGCGACATGGCGGGGGCGTACACGGATTGCTTCACGGTGTCGGTGGAGCGCGTGGTGAGTTCGGCTGAGTATATCGAGGCGTTCTACACGACGAGATTGTTCAAGTGCGAGCGGTTCGTCCTGTTCCTGATCGGGCGTGGATGTACGGACGAGGATGCTCGCAAGCTGGCGCGGGGCGAGGCAGACAAGTTCGCGGCGTGGACGGTGGAGGCGCGCGGGGCGGATCAGCTTCTCGTCTGCGATTTTGCGAGGCTGACGCGCAGCTGGCTGATGGTGGGGCCGAGGCGGGATGGGCAGGCGGGGACGCTGCTCTATTTCGGATCGGCCGTCGTGCCGGGCGCGAAGGACGGGGCGGGGAAGCCGAGACCGACTTTCGGGTTCAGGGTGCTGCAGCCGGTGCATGCCTTCTACGCGCGGGCCTTGTTGCGGGCGGCGGCGCGGAAGGTGTCGCGGTTGCGATAGCGCATTCAGGGTTCGGAGGTCTCCGGTAGTTTGCGTGGCGTATCGCGATCCGGGCGGCGGACGAGCCAGAAGGTGAGGCCGCCGAGGGCGCCGGCGGTGAGGCTCGCCAGTGCGAGCGAGGCTATGTCGGCGGCCGCGCCGATCGATCGGCCGAACAGTATTCCGTAGACGAAGACGCCGCCGAAAAAGAGGCCTGCGACCGCTCCTACTGACGCGTACATCCATGCACGCCGCGTCGTATGTTTCTTCAGCCAGAGGTGGGCTGGCAAGCCGATTCCGAAAGTCGCCAACTGGCCGAAGGTCGCGCCGAAAAACGTTCCCATGCCCAATGTGGCTGACAGTGTGAGTGTGATGAACTCGGACTCGCGTACTGACGATGCAGCGATGTCGTCCGCGAGAAGCGTGAAAGCAAGGACCAGCGCGCCTGCGGACCCCGCGAGCGTGGATGGAAGCAGGTAGGCAGCGACAAGGCGAAGCGTGCGAGTCCAGCTGGTTCCGGTTTGCGTGGTCGCATCGCTCATGCGCTGGTCTCTCCGGCACGCTGCGAGCTCGAAGCGTCGCGATCAGGGCGGCGGATGAGCCAGAAGGCGAGCGCGCCGAAGGCGCCTGCAGAGACGAACAACAGAACTATGGGTGGATTGAACGCTCCGTACCCACCGGAGATACTCCACGTGACGAACATGGCGAGCAGGGCGATCAGTGAACCGCCGATGATGTAGTGATGCACGCGACCGAGCTTGAGGTGTTGCATCACGAGATGAATAGGCCAGCCGAACGTCAGAGAGGGCAGCAGGCCATAGTATCCACCGAACAAGCCGCCTGCGGCAATGATCGACGGAAAACTGCCGACGAGTGCGCTCCAAGTCGTTGCCACGGTAAAGGTGATGAGGAGTGTTGTGCTGGCCATCGCACCAAGTATCGGGGCCGCCACGAGCCCGATCACCGTAAGAAGTGCTTTCTCGAATTTCGTACGTTCCCCAACCCTCTCTTCGTTCACGCCCCATAGTCCTCCGGCGACTTGGCCTGGCGATGGAAGCCGAGGCGTTCGGCGTAGTCGAGGGGATTGTGGGGCTTTACCAGGGCATCCTTCGGCGTGGCGGCGAGGTCGACGAGGCGGGTGAGGAAGAAGCGCATGGCGGCGCCGCGGCAGAGGACGGGGAGGGCGGCGCGTTCGCGCGGTTCGAGGCGGCGGACAGTCTCGTAGCCGGCGATGAGCGCGCGGCCCTTCGTGAGATTGAACTCGCCGCGCCGTTCGAAACACCAGGCGTTGAGGCAGACGGCGAGATCGTAGGCGAGGAAATCGGAGCAGGCGAAATAGAAGTCGATGACGCCGGAAAGTTTCTCGTCGAGGAAGAAGGTGTTGTCCGGAAAGAGGTCGGCATGGATGGCGCCGCCGGGCAGCGTCTTCGGCCAGTTGGCTTTCAGGAATTCCATGTCGCCATCGACCTGCGAGGCGAGGCCGGGGGAGAGAGCGTCGGCCTCCGCGGCGCGGCCGGCCCACAGGGAGGGCCAGGCGGAGATCGAGAGATCGTTGGGGCGGCGCATGCGGAAATCGCTGAGCGCCCGATGGAAGCGGCCGAGCGCGGCCCCAAGTTCCCGGCACTGTTCGAGCGTGGGGCGGCGCGGGCTGATGCCCTGCAGGAAGGTGCAGATCACGGCGGGCTTGCCCTGAATCTCGCGCAGCGGATTGCCATCGCGCGCAGGCACGGGCAGCGGCGCGGGAAAGTCTTTCGCGGCAAGATGGCCCATCATTCCCATGAAGAAGGGAAGATCCTCCCGCTTCGCGCGCTTTTCGAACACGGTGAGGATGTAGCGGCCCTTCGGCGTTTCGAGCAGGAAGTTGGAATTCTCCACGCCCTCGGCGATGCCCTTGAAGGCGATCGGCGGGCCGAGATCGTACTCGCCCAGGAATGCGGACAGCGTTGCGTCGTCGATGTCTGTGTAGACGGCCATGCGTGCTGGATAGGGAGAGTGGAGGCGACAGGCAAGGGAATGCGTATTGCCTAGCCCGTGGATTGTCATCCCGGAAGCCCGCAGGGCTGTCCGGGAGCCATCGCGCGAGAGTCGGGGTGGAGGAATGGGTCCCGGACAGCCCTGCGGGCTTCCGGGATGACAAGTCGTGTTGGTTCATCGATCGCAGACGGACGCTTGACCAACTCATACCTGCGCGGCTATGCATCAAGCAATAGCCAACGGGGTATGCGTTCAGATGTCGAAGGTTCACGACACGCTTTTCAAGACGCTGGCCGATCCGACGCGGCGAGCGATATTCGAGCGGCTGTGTCGCGAGGGCGAGAAGACGGTTGGCGCGCTGACGGCGAAGGCGGGCGTGTCGCAGCCGGTCGTGTCAAAGCACCTTGGCGTGCTGAAGCAGGCAGGGCTGGTGCGCGGGCGGCATGAGGGACGCGAGACGCATTATAGCGCGCAGCTGAAGGCGCTGGGGCCGCTGGTGGACTGGACCAGCCAGATGACCAGTTTCTGGGAAGTGAAGTTCGACAAGCTGGAAGACCTGCTGAAGAGGATGGATCAATGAGCGCCTCCCAAGAGACGCGCAGCGTTGTGGTCGAGCGGGAGTTTCCGCACGCGGTGGAGAAGCTGTGGCGCGCGCTGACGCAGCCGCATCTCATGCAGGCGTGGCTGATGAAGAACGATTTCGCACCGCGGGTGGGCCATAAATTCAAGCTGACGGGCGAGTGGGGCGGCGTGCTGGATTGCGAAGTGCTGGAGATCGAGCCGCACAGGACGCTGTCTTATACGTGGGATTTTGCCCACGAGGACGCGGCCTACAATCTGAAGAGCGTCGTGACATTCACGCTTGAGCCGACGACGACAGGAACGCGGTTGCGCATGGAGCAGACGGGCTTCCGGCCCGATCAACGCCAGGCGTTTGGCGGGGCGCATGCGGGGTGGAAGCAGTTCCTCGACAAGCTCGATGTGCTGCTGGCGAAGGAGGCGTGAGGCATGGCGCCGGCGAAGAAGAAGGTTGCAAAGAAGGCGCGGCGGCCGCTGAAGCCCGATGCGGATGGCGTGGTGCGGCTGTCGGGCGGCAATCCGCAGATCGCCAAGGGTGAGGGCGATGAAGTCGTGCAGGCGTTCATCAAGGCGATGCCGGGATGGACGAAGGCGATCGGCGCGCGGATTGATGCGATCGTGATGCGCGGGGTTCCGAAAGCGGCGAAGGCGGTGAAGTGGAACACGCCGCTTCATGGCTTTGGCGACGGGACGTGGTTCCTCGCGTTTCACGTCTATGCGAAGTACGTGAAGGTGACGTTCTTTCGCGGCGCCGACATGCAGCCGATGCCGCCGGAGACATCAAAGGCGAAGGGCGTGCGCTATCTTCATGTGCGCGAGGGCGAGTTCGACGAGAAGCAGTTTGCCGGCTGGGTGAAGCAGGCGAGCAAACTGCCGGGCGAGAAGATGTAGGGGATTAATCGTGTTGCACGGTGCCTCGAGCAAAACCCTTGTTGACTGCTGACCGTGCCTCGTTGGCAGCGTCGGATGAAGCCAAGAACGCGTCGAGGCTTAAAGGATACTGGTGAGCCAGTTGTGCAAGCTGGGGATCGGCGGCGACCTCCTTATTGAGCATAGTTGTCACTTCGCCAAGTTTCTCGATTCCAATCTTGGCAAGCAGATCATGGGTCACTGTGATCTGTCCGCGTGCGCGCTGAACGAGTTTTTTGTCCATCGTTTGTCGTCGCGTCACAACTCCCGCTCTCGCACCGCCATCGCCTCGCGGCTGGAGGATTACTACCTCGCTCTGCCAAACTCCTCGATAGGATCCGCCAGAGCCAAAGTGTGCAATTGCATTATTTCGAAGATCCATCAGCTCCTGGTGCACGATGCGCTGGTCATCGGTGAACCTCGGCCGCAGATCAAAGCCCTTACGCTCGTCGGACGTCGTGGTCGTTGCTCTAGCGTAAAGTATGATCGCAGTGTTCAAGAGAGCTGACTCCATGGCGTCTCTATGTGTTTCCGCATTCTCTCTCGGCGTGCTCATTACGCGATCCAGCGCATCGAGAGTTTCAATGGCAATCGCTAGGTCGGCCCGAAGCGAGTTGATTTCGCGTGCCCGACGGATGCACCCGACCAAGTGTAACAACTTCTGATCGGCAAAAAGTCGATCGGCCAGTTCGGATAGATTCAGTGTTTGATCGGAAGGCGACATGTCGAAGATTCCCAAACCCAGAACCTCAATAGATAGGGAGAATGTAGCGGTGACAAAAGCCCCCATAGGTAATGTGAGGAAGTCTGCATCTGTGCCCAGCGCTACGAAAAAAATTCAGGGCGCGGACTGGCGGGCTGAGCGGTTGGAGCAGCTGCGCGGGATCATCCTGCGCGCTGACAAGCGGATCGTTGAGACGGTGAAGTGGCGCAAGCCTTCCAATCCGGCCGGCGTGCCCGTGTGGGAGTGCGACGGGATCATCTGCACGGGCGAGCGCTACAAGGACAAGGTGAAGCTGACCTTCATGCATGGCGCGAAGCTTGATGACCCGACCGGTCTGTTCAATGCCGCAGACAACGGCGCCATGCGGCGGGCGATTGATCTTGCCGAGGGCGACAAGGTGAATGCGAAGGCGCTGGCGGCGCTGGTGAAGGCGGCGGTCAGGTTTAATGCGGGGGCGTAGTCTTCTCGCGAAAAACCAAGCTCCAGGTTGTCATCCCGGGCGAGCGCAGCGAGACCCGGGATCCACTGGGCCGGAGTCGGGGTGGATGAGTGGGTCCCGGATAGCGCTGCGCGCTTCCGGGATGACAGGTTGAGTGTGGCGTTCAGGGCGTCGGCGCCGGCGTCTTCAGCGGATCGAAAGTTGCGCGCGCTCTTGCGATGCGTGCCTGCATGTCGGCCAGAACGTCGGGGTGTTTTGAGGATACGTCGTAGGATTCTTCCGGGTCGTTCTGCATGTCGACGAGCACGGCCCAGTCTGTGCGGTTGGCGCCGTCGAGGTCCGCGAGGAAGGTGCGGTAGTGGCTGCGCACCACGTATTTGAAACGCTGTGTGCGGATGGCGGCAACGTCCTCATTGATGAAATAGACCAGCTCGTCATGCGGCGAGGGCGCGCGGGGCTGGGTCAGCAGCGAGGTGATGTTTGCTCCGTCGAGCGTGACATCGGGGACGGGCGCGCCGGTCCAGCTTGCGAGCGTGGGCAGCAGGTCGATGTTCATCGCGATGCTATCGCTGACGAGGCCGACGGGGATGCGGCCGGGCTGGCGCGCGATGAAGGGCACGCGGTAGCCGCCTTCCCAACCAGAGCCGCCCTTGCGATCGCGCAGGCCGCCGGCTGAGCCTTCCCACCACGGGCCGTTGTCGGAGGTGAGGATGACGAGCGTGTCGTTGTCGATGCCGAGGGTTTTCAGCTTCTGCATCAGGCGGCCGACATTGGCGTCGATCTCTTCAACCACGTCGCCATATTCGGCGGCGGCGGAATGGCCGGCGTGATCGGGGTGAGGATCAAGCGGCACGTGGGGCGCGGTGAGCGTGAGCAGGAGGAAGAAGGGGCGGTCCTTGTTGTCGTCGATGAACCGGAAGCCGCGCGCGAAGAACTGTTCGGTGAGGCGATCCATGTCGGGCGTGTCGTCAATGATCTCGACGCCGGCGGATGTGGCCGCGCTCATGGTCAGCGGCGCCATGTCGTGGCTGTAGGGCAGGCCATGGAAAAGGTCGAAGCCGTGCTGCGTCGGCGGCCAGAAGGGCGCGACATGGCCAAGGTGCCACTTGCCGACGATGGCGGTGGCGTAGTCGGGCTTGAGGGCTTCGGCGATGGTGATCTCGCTGAGGGGCAGGCCGTTGGTGTCGGTCTGGCGGATCACGTCGCGGGCAAGGCCGGTGCGGATGGGATAGCGGCCGGTGAGGAGGCCAGCGCGGCTGGGCGTACAGACGTTGGCGGAGGCGTAGAAGCTGGTGAGGCGCGCGCCTTCGGCGGCGAGGCGGTCGATGTTCGGCGTGCGAATGGCGCGGGCGCCGAAGGCGCCGAGGTCGCCATAGCCGAGGTCATCGGCGAGGATCAGCACGATGTTGGGCTTGCGCGCGGGCGTGATCGCAAGAGGCGGCGATGCGCAGGCGGCCAGGGCGGCGGTTGCGGCGGAGGCGAGGAGGAAATGGCGACGGTTCATGCGGCGCAGTAGGCAGTGACGCGGCACGGGACGCAAGGGGCGCCGTGGAGGTAGTCAGGGGTGGGGTCAGGCGCCTTCGAGGATTCTCGGGATACGGAAGACGACGTCTTCCTGGGCGGTGACGATTTCCCTGACCGAGACATCGAAGCGGGCGCGGCATGCGGCGATGACGCCCTGGACGAGGGTTTCAGGGGCGGAGGCGCCGGCGGTGAGGCCGAGGGTGCTCACGCCGTTGAACCACGACCAGTCGATGTTGTCGGCGGAGGCGATGAGGTGAGCCGCATCGGCGCCGGAGCGTTCGGCGACTTCCTTCAGTCTCACGGAGTTGGAGGAGTTGGCGGCGCCGATGACGAGGACGAGTTGCGCCTCGTGGGCCATCGCCTTGACGGCTTCCTGGCGATTGGTGGTGGCGTAGCAGATGTCGTCCTTGCGCGGTTCGGCCATGGCGGGGAAGCGACGGCGCAGGGTGGCGACGATGTCCTTGGTGTCGTCGACGGAGAGGGTGGTTTGAGTTGCGTAGGCGAGGCCGGCGCCGGGCGTCGGGGTGAAGGCTTCGGCGTCTTCGACGGTTTCGATCAGCGTCATGGCGCCGGGATCGAGCTGGCCCATCGTGCCGACGACTTCGGGGTGGCCGGCGTGACCGATCAGGAGAATGTGGTGGCCGGCGCGGGCGTGGTTCTGCGCTTCGGCATGGACCTTGGAGACGAGGGGGCAGGTGGCGTCGACGAACGTCATCTCGCGGCGGGCGGCTTCGGCGGGGACGACTTTCGGCACGCCGTGGGCGGAGAAGACGACGGGGCGATCATCCGGGCATTCGGAGAGTTCCTCGACGAAGACGGCGCCCATGGCTTCGAGGCGTTTCACAACGTGGGCGTTGTGGACGATCTCGTGCCGGACGTAGACGGGGGCGCCCCATTTCACCAGCGCCTGTTCCACGATCTGGATCGCGCGGTCGACGCCGGCGCAGAAGCCGCGCGGGGCGGCGAGGAGAATCGAGAGGGGAGGTTTCGTCATGCTTCGCGGGGAGTCGGGAGTGAGGACCAGGGAATAGTGCGGCGGGCCAGCCTCTGCATATGGGGCGTGTGTTACTATTCCGCATTCCCTACTCCCTATTCACCGGTTCGCCAAAAGCGGCGATTCTTGGGCAGCTAGCGGCGTTGCGCCCAGGCGCGGTTCGGGGCTATCACCGGCCCATCAAGGATGTCGGCGGCCCGGATTCCATCCGGGTGGGCCCAGCCCCAGGATGTGCCAGTGAAGCGTTTTGCGTCTGTGTTTGTCGCCCTGCCGGCCCTGCTGCTGGCGAGCTGCCAGGGGGTGGACCTCACGGCGCTGGACGACAGCCCGAACGTGGGGCCGTGCCCGGTGGCCGGTGCGCTCTATGACGCGAGCCGCGTGGTTCAGGTGATCGGGCCAGAGCGGCACGAGAATGTCGGCTTCACAGGACAGGTGGAGGGCGTGCGCGGGTTCTGCCGCTATATCGGCGCCAACCCGATCACCATGGAGATCGAGATCGATTTCGCGTTTGGCCGCGGGCCGAAGGCGGAGGGGCTGTCTCACAGCTATCCGGTGTTCGTGACCGTGACGCGCCGCGACCGCAGCGTGCTGGCCAAGGAACGCTTCGACATTCCGGTGACCTGGCCAGCGGACAAGGACATTGTGCGCCTGACCGAGAGCGTGCCGGGAATCGTGATTCCGCGCGCCAACGAGACGGTTTCGGGCTCGAACTTCGAGGTGATTGTCGGGTTTGACCTGACGCCCGAGCAGCTGGCCTACAACCGAAGCGGCACCCGCTTCACCATCAACGTTGCGCCGCCGGCCACGCCGAAGTAGTCCGGCGGGGCTTTTCCAGCCTCTCCTGCCGGACTGACCCATGACCAAGACAGCTGAACTTGCCGACCTGCTTTCGGCCGCAGCGGGCAACGCGTTTGCGGCGCTTGGCCTGGATGCGGCGTTGGGGGCGATGCGCCGGTCGGACCGGCCGGACCTGGCAGACTTCCAGTGCAATGGGGCGATGGCGGCGGGCAAGAAGCTGGGCAAGAACCCGCGCGAGATTGCGGATGGGGTTGTGACGGCTTTGCGCGGCGTCGACGCGGTGGCGTCTGCTGAAGTGGCGGGGCCGGGTTTCATCAATGTGAAGCTGTCGGCGAAGGCGCTGTCGGCGCGGGCGCAGGCGTTGGCGGATGATGCGCGCTCGGGCGCGGGGCGGGTGGCGAGCCCGCGGCGCGTGGTGATCGACTTTGGCGGCTGGAACGTCGCGAAGGAAATGCACATCGGGCATCTGCGCTCGACGGTGATCGGGGACTCGTTGCAGCGGCTGTTCCGCTTCATGGGCGATAGCGTGACCAGCGACGTGCACCTCGGCGATTGGGGGCTGCAGATGGGACAGCTGATCAACGAGGTGAAGCTGGAGCAGCCGGGGCTGCCGTATTTCGATGCAGGATTCACGGGGCCGTACCCCGATCAGAGCCCGGTGACGATGGACGATCTTGGTCGGCTCTATCCGCAGGCGTCCGCCAAGTCGAAGACGGACGAGGCGCGGCGGGACGAGGATCGCAAGGCGACGCAGGAATTGCAGAGCGGGCGGCCGGGTTATCGCGCGCTGTGGCGGCATTTCTGTAACGTGACGCGTGTGGGGCTCGAGCGCGAGTGCGCGAGCCTGGGCGTCAAGTTCGACCTGTGGAAGGGCGAGAGCGATGCGGAACCGTTCATTCCGGCGCTGGTCGAGGATCTAAAAGCGCGCGGGATTGCGGAGCTGGACGCGGGCGCGTGGATCGTGCGCGTGGCGCGGGAGACAGACAAGAAAGAGATGCCGCCGATCATCCTGGTGAACCGGGATGGCGCGATCGGCTATCACGGGTCTGACCTTGGCACGATTGTGGATCGCAAGCAGTCGATCGATCCGCAGCTGACGCTATATGTGGTGGACCAGCGGCAGGCGCTGCACTTCGAGCAGGTGTTCCGGGCGACCGACCGCGCGGGGCTGATGCCGGAGAAGATGCTGGAGCATCTGGGGTTCGGCACGGTGAACGGGGCGGACGGCAAGCCGTACAAGACGCGCGATGGCGGCGTGCTGAAGCTTTATGAGCTGATCGCGCAGGCGGATGCGACGGCGGCGGCGCGCATGGCGGAGGCGGAGCTTGGGGCCGATGTGCCCGAGGCGGAGCGCGCGGACATTGCGCACAAGGTGGCGGTGGCGGCGATCAAGTTCTCCGATCTCTCCAACGTACGGACGACGAACTACATCTTCGATCTGGATCGTTTCGTGTCGTTCGAGGGGAAGACAGGCCCGTATCTTCTGTATGCGGCGGTGCGGATCAAATCGCTGGCGCGGCGGGCGGCGGGCGAGGGCGTGACGCCGGGGCCGATCAGCGTGGAGCTGGATGCGGAGCGGGCGCTCGTGTTGCAGCTCGATGCGTTCAACGACGCGCTGCGCGGGGCGTATGACAAGCGCATGCCGCATATCCTGTGCGAGCACGCCTATGCGCTGGCGCAGGCGTTCTCGAGCTTCTATGCGGCGGCGCCTGTGATGGCGGAGAGCGATGCTGTGAAGCGCGCCTCAAGGCTGGCGCTGGCGCTGGCGACGCTGAGGCAGCTGGAACTTGTGCTGGGGTTGGTGGGGATAGAGACACCGGAGCGGATGTAGCGCGTTCGCTTGTGTCAGTGGCCGTGGAGGCAGACCCCCACCTGTCCGCCCCCTAAACGGGGCGGAACCATGTTGCGCCAGCCTATCCCACATCAACGCTTGTCATCCCGGGCGAGCGTAGCGAGACCCGGGATCCACTCATCCGGTGTCGTGCTCTCGCAATGGGTCCCGGATAGCGCTGCGCGCTTCCGGGATGACAAGCTGTGGGCTGGTTTGATGGATGCTGGCGCTGGTTGTTGGCTGCGCTATCATCGCGCCATGAACATCACATTCCGCATCGACGATCTTTCCTCCGCACAGACGCAGGCTCTGGTGAAGCGGCATCTGGCGGGGATGCATGAGAATTCGCCGCCGGAGAGTGTGCATGCGTTCGATATCGACAAGCTTCGGGCGCCTGGGGTGACGTTCTGGTCGGGATGGCTGGACGATGAGATCGCCTGCATGGGCGCGCTGAAGAAGCTTGATGACGCCAATGGCGAGATCAAGTCGATGCGCGTGGCGGATGCGTTTCTGGGGCAAGGCGTGGGGCGGGCGATGCTTGAGCATATTCTCGCCGAGGCGCGGGGAATTGGGCTGAAGGCGCTGTGGCTGGAGACGGGATCGACGGAGGCGTTTGCGCCGGCGATCCGGCTTTATGAGAGCGCGGGGTTTGTGATGTGTGGTCCGTTTGCGGACTACACGGATGATCCGTTCAGCCGGTTCATGACGCGGCGTGTGTAAGGGGCTATCGGCGCTACTCCGTGCGATCCACGTCCCCCGCAAGCGAGGTGGAGCAAACGCCTAACGCGTGATCCTCGGCAGCCTGTCCTCGATGTTCGCGGCTGTCAGGGCGAAGTGGGCCATGATGACGGCGTTGCGGCGGAGGTCTTCGGGCTGGAGGGCTTCGAAGAAGTCCATGTTAGTGTGGTGGGTCTTGGGCTCGTATTCGAGCGGGTCCTGGATGAACTGGAAGCCGGGCAGGCCCGCCGCGTCGAAAGAGGCGTGGTCGGTGGAGCCGGTGGAGCGCATCGATATGTGAGTGGCGCCGAGGTCTCGGATCGGGTCGAGCCAGTCGCGGAAGATCGGGGCGATGGCGCGGTTGCCCTGGCAGTGGACGCCGCGGATCGAGCCGGCGCCGTTGTCGAGGTTGAAGTAGACCTGGAACTTGGCGTGCGCGGGCTTGATGGGCTGGATGTCGCCGCGCGGATTGGCTTTCACGGGTACGCCGCGCACGCCGCCGAAATGCTTCGCCACATAGAGGCGCGAGCCGATGAGGCCTTGTTCTTCGCCGTTCCAGAGACAAATGCGGATGGTGCGCTTGGGCGTGGCGCCGCTAAGCCTGAGGAGGCGCATGGCCTCCAGCGCGGAGGAGCAGGCGCCGCCATTGTCGGTTGCGCCGGTTGAGGCGTGCCAGCTGTCGAAATGGCCGCCGATGATGACGATCTCGTCGGGCTTCGTGCTGCCGGGGATTTCAGCGACGACGTTGAACATTTCCGGCTTGTCGCGCCAGGCGTTGACGATATCGGCCTCGATGGTGACGGGCTGGCCCTGCATCAGCGAGCGGGCGATGCGGCCATAGTGTTCAGCCTCGATGGCGACGCGCGGGATCTGGCGGTCGGGCGGGTCGAGCGGATGGCCGCCCAGCACGTTGACGACGCCGTGGCCCTTGTTGGTCATCAGGATGCCGAGGGCGCCTTCGGCGATGAAAAAGGGCGTGCGGTCGACCGTTGCTGCGGGGCGTGGCGCGGGCGCGGAGCCAGGTGGCGCAACGGCGTACTTTTCGAGGGCATCGAGCTGTTCGGGCGTAAAACGGCGGGCGACGGGGTCCCACTGGGCGGGCATGTCGACGGGCGCGGCGGGAAGGATCCACTTGCCGCGCAGCTTGCCGCTGTGCTTCGCGCGCAGATCCTGGATATTGGTTTCAGTGACGAGGACGGCTTCGCCGGTGACGAGGCCTTTGGTGCCGGGCGTCCAGGCGAGCGACATGCCGGTAATGGGGAAGGCGTTGGGCGTCGTGGCGTGGAGGTAGAATTTCTCGTTCGACCAGCCGCGCGGAAAGCCGTTGTTCGTGCCGGTCGGGTCTTCGGGCCATGGCTCGAGGGCGGCGCCTTCGAGGCCCCACGCCTTCATCTTCTCGACCACCCACTCGCCGGATTTGCGGATGCCGGGGGAGCCGGAGAGGCGCGGACCCAGCACGTCCATCATGTAGCTGGCGGTGTTCATCACCTCGGACGTGGAGTCGTTGAGGCCCATGAGGCGGATGCGGGCGAGCGCCTCGTAGTCGATGGCGGCGTTCTGGGCGAAGGCGCGGCTTGAGGTGAGCAGGGGGGCGAGCGCCGTCGCGGTGGCGGCGGTCAGGAACGACCTGCGGTTCATGCGATTCCCCTCCCCATTCCTTGCTTGGCCAAGGACCTGGCTGGGGGAGACTATAGGGGCGTTCGCGGCGTCGTCGATTGGGGCTGCGCAGGGTCAAGCACAGCAGCCGACGTCCTCAAGTTTGTCATCCCGGAAGCGCGAAGCGCTATCCGGGACCCATACCTTCACCCCGACACTGGCCCGATGGGTCCCGGGTCTCGCTGCGCTCGCCCGGGATGACAAGCGGTGGGCGGGGAGAGAGCGGTGCTTTCGCGAGAGCTGATAGCCCTCTAGGCTCCGTCCCATGGACATCGACACGATCATCATTGCGGCGCTGGTCTTTATTGTTGTGGTGGCGCTTGCGCCTTTCCTGCTGATGCGGGGGCAGTTCGGGAAGGCGAAGAAGCGTGAGAGCGGCGCGGATGGTGGGGCGGATGTGGCTGTGATGACGGTCGCGGGGGGCGGCGGGGGCAAGAAGGGCCACTCCAACGACACTGATAATGCTGATGCGGGCTCGGATGGCGGCGATGGCGGCGGCGGGGAGTAGGGGGCTCGGATGGACTGGCTGACGACGCTGTACATTATCCTTGGGGTGTTCGGGGTGACGGCGGTGCTGTCGCTTTTCATTCCAAAGGATAGCGATCCCGAGATTGGTCGGGACAATGGCGATGGGCCGGTGATTCCGGTTCCGGACGCCGATGGGTCGGTCATGGGGGCCGGAAAGGGGGGCGGGGACGAGGATTATGGGCCTGGTTCGGATGACCCGACTGGGGACGGGGATCCCTCGACGCTGGTGAATTGAGGTCGGCGGCCCCCTCGAAAAGCCTGCTAAAGTGCGATGGTTACCGCTAGGGGGAGGGGGGGAAATGAAGGCGGCGGCCATTTACGCCCACGGCGGTTGACAAGCCCGGGGGTCGACTGTAGCTGCACGCGTTCGAATTTCAGACCTAACCCAGACCGAGAAAGGCTCCGAGCCGGAGCATGACAACCGTTTCCGTTAAACCGGCTGATGCCGTGAACAAGTGGGTCGTGATCGACGCCGAAGGCGTCGTCGTCGGCCGCCTGGCGTCCTACATCGCCCTGCGCCTGCGCGGAAAGCACCGCGCCGACTACACCCCGCACGTCGACCTCGGCGACCACATCGTGGTCATCAACGCCGACAAGGTCGCCATGACGGGCCGCAAGATGGTGCGCAAGCAGTACCACCGCCACACCGGCCACCCCGGCGGCATCAAGACCACGACGCCGCAGAAGATCCTCGCCTCGAAATTCCCCGAGCGCGTGGTCGAGCTGGCTGTGAAGCGCATGATGCCGGGCGAGAGCCCGCTGGCGCGCAAGCAGTTCTCGAAACTGCGCGTTTACGCCGGCGCCGAGCATCCGCATGCCGCGCAGAACCCCGAAGTCGTCGACTTCAAATCCAAGAACTCCAAGAACGTGAAAGTCGCCTGATCATGGCTGAGTCCGTCGAATCCCTCGGCAGCATCAAGGAACTGGGCGTCAAGGCTGCTGAAGCCAAAGCGCCGGCCGTCGCCAAAATCGACAAGCTGGGCCGTTCCTACGCCACGGGCCGCCGCAAGACCGCCACCGCCCGCGTGTGGGTGAAGCGCGGAACCGGCAAGATCACGATCAACGGCAAGGTGATCGAGGATTACTTCGCGCGCCCCGTTCTGCGCCTGATGATCAAGCAGCCGCTTGAAGCCGCCAAGCGCGAAACGGAAGTGGACGTTGTCTGCACGGTCAAGGGTTCGGGCCTAACCGGCCAGGCCGGCGCTGTGCGTCACGGCATTGCTCGCGCGCTCGTCGGCTTCGAGCCGGATCTGCGCCCCGCGATGCGCCCGGGCAAGTTCCTCACGCGCGACCCGCGCGCCGTCGAACGCAAGAAGTACGGCAAGGCCGGCGCCCGCCGTTCCTTCCAGTTCTCGAAGCGCTAATACGCCTCGATATCTGTCCTTCGAGGGGCGCTTCGGGAAACCGGAGCGCCCTTTTGGTTTTGCGCTGCGGGGTGCATTTAGCGAAGCGAAATGCACCGCACCAAACTGCTGATGGATTTCGCTTCGCTCTATCCATCCTACGGATCACGGACGACGCACATGACCGCTAAAGTCTTCATCGATGGCGAAGCCGGGACGACCGGGCTGCAGATCCGTCAACGGCTGGAGCGTCGGCGCGACCTGCAGGTGATCTCGATCGATCCGGAGCGGCGGAAGGATCCGGCGGCGCGCGCGGCGATGCTGAACGAGGCGGATGCTGTGATCCTGTGCCTGCCGGATGAAGCAGCGAAGGAGGCGGTGAAGCTGGTGACGAACGAGCGCACCGTGATCATCGATGCCTCGACCGCGCATCGTGTCGATCCGCAATGGGTGTACGGTTTCCCCGAGATGGAAGACGGCCATCGCGTGATGATCCAGCGCTCGAAGCGGATCTCGAATCCGGGATGCTATCCCACCGGCTTCATTGGGCTGATGGCGCCGCTGGTTCGCGAGGGACTCGTACCGGCATCAGCGCCGATCACGGTGAATGCGGTGTCGGGATATACGGGCGGCGGCAAAGGGCTGATCGAGGAATTCCAGGCGCGGCCGAACGAGACGACGCATGATGCGTTCCGCGCCTATGGCTACACGCTGGCGCACAAGCATGTGCCGGAGATGACGCGCTATGCGGGGCTGGCGCGCGCGCCGGTGTTTGCGCCGGCGGTGGGGCGCTATGCGCAGGGCATGCTGGTGGAGGTTCCGCTGCAGCTTTGGTCTTTGCCGGGAGCGGTGACGCCGGAGATGCTGCGCGAGGCGCTGGCGGATGTCTATCAGGGCGAAAAATTCGTCAGCGTGGCGGGCGAGGATGAAACGCTGGGGTTGCAAAAAACGCGGGCGGGGGCGGGCGGCTATGTCGGCGCGCTTGATCCCGAGGCGCTGAACAACACGAACAACATGAAACTCTATGTGTTCGGCAACGAGGCGGCGCAGCAGGCAAGGCTCGTTGCGCTGCTCGACAACCTCGGCAAGGGCGCGTCGGGGGCTGCGGTGCAGAACCTCAATATCGTGCTGGGGCTGGACGAGGGCGCGGGGTTGTAGGGCGCTACTCCGCGGCCTTCTTCGGCTGCGGATTGAAGCGGCCGGAGCGCATTTCTGGCGGGCCCTTTGTGGCTTGCTCGGTGGCGCGGCCGATCGCTTCGAGCACAGCCTTGGTGTGCTGTGACGGCGCTTTGGCGTCAGGGGATGCTTTGCGCGACAATGGTTGTGCCTTTCGCGTCAACCCGCAGATGGCGCCACACATCGATCCAGAACCGCGACAGCATCATGGCGAGGCCGGAGGGGCAAGGGCGTGGCGGGAGTTGCGCTGGGGCCGGAAACCGGGACACATGCGCGCGATGAGGTGGTTCTGCGGGAGGTCGGGATGACAGCGCTGTTGAAACGCGCAGCGGTGCTGGCGCTCAGTCTTGCGGCTGCGGGATGTGTCGCCGTGGGGGCGGGTCATGGCGAGCGGCGTGACGTGTCAGCGCTGGTTCTGCTTGGCGATAGCAATCTCGATATTGGCCGCGCCTTCACCGAGCGCGAGGGCAATACGCAGGACGGGAAGATCGTGCCGCCGAACACGGTGGGCAAGCGGTCGTCGAACGCGGAGATCCTGCCGGAATTCCTGAGCAGCCGGCTGGGCGTCGCGCAGGCGAACTATGCGTGGGGTGGGGCGACGTCCGGCATGACCAATATCCTCGGCGGCGAGGGGCGGGGCGACATGGCGAACACCGGCCTGCTCGCGCAGATGGCCGAGTTCGAGGCGGCGCTTGGCGGCGCGTCGGCGGACCCGCATGCCTTGCACGTCGTGATGGCGGGGTCGAACGATTTGGCTTCGGTCGACAAGTCGGATCAGGCGGCGATCGACAGGGCGGTTGCCGGCGCGGTCGCGAACCTGCGTGCGGCGGTGACGCGGCTGGATGCGCTGGGGGCGGAGTTCATCGTGGTGGGGACGCGCACGCCGCGGCCCGTTCTGTCGGAGCATGATCGTGCGGCTGACGAGCCGAATGCCGACGCGAAGAACGACGCGGCCGGGCGGCAGCTGAACGTCGCGATCCGCAAGCTGGTGTCGGATCTGAATGCAGAGCTGGGCGCGGATGTGGGAGTCTACGATTTCTATGCGGAGATCCGCGACGTGATTGCGCATGCGGAGGCATATGGGCTGGCGCCGTATTCGGCTGACCCGGCGAATTACTGCACGGCCAGAACGGACGGTGATTGCGGGCGGCTGATCAACTATGACGCCGCGCACAAGACGTCCGCCGTGCACGCAATCCTGGCGGACAAGTTCCTCGAACAGTTCGGGTTGAAAGCGCACTGAAATTTCCAACTCGCGCGCGGCCCGTGCGATCGCGCCGCAGGCGAATTGCCGCGGCCTGCGACTGCCAAACGCGGCTCCGTGGAGGCGCGGGGCATGTAGCTTGCTTGGTGTTGGGGAGTGCAGTGCGGGAGCGCCCCATGTCCGACGATCACGCCATTGATCCGAATGCGATGCAGTCCACGTCGCTAATGACGGCGATGCCGCCGGGAATGCTCATGTGGGCAGGGATCTATACCGCAATGTTCTATGTGTGCGGCGGGATGATCGCCTACATGTACCGACCTCGCTGACTTGGCCGCGCTGACCTGGCCTTGCTGATCCGGTCTGATCCGGATCATTTACCAATCGAGATTGCAGCCTTAGCCTTCCCGGGAAAACACACACGGGAGGTGAGGATGGGTCGCATTGCAGGCAAGGTTGCGCTGGTTACCGGCGCGGCGAGCGGCATCGGGCGGGCGTGCGCGGAAGTGCTGGCGCGCGAGGGCGCGGTGGTGGTGCTGACCGATGTGCAGGATGGGGAGGCGGTCGCTGCCGGCATTCGCGCGAAGGGCGGCAAGGCGAACTTTCACAAGCACGATGTGGCGGACGAGGCGCGCTGGAACGCGATCATTGCGGAGACCGGCAAGCAGTATGGGCGGCTGGACGTGCTGGTCAACAATGCCGGGATCGCGGTGGCGGGGCTGGTGACGGACCTGACGCTGGAGCAGTGGCGGCATCAGATGGCGGTGAATGTTGATGGCGTGTTCCTGGGCGTGAAGTGTTCGCTGCCGCTGATGCGGAAGACGGGCAAGGGATCGATCATCAACATCTCGTCGATCGCAGGGCTGCGTGGGGCGGCGGGGCTTTCGGCTTACTGCACATCGAAGGGCGCGGTGCGGCTGTTCACCAAGTCGGTTGCGCTGGAGTGCGCGGCAGCAGGCGATGGCATCCGCTGCAACTCAGTGCATCCGGGGATCATCGAGACGCCGATCTGGGGACAGGTGGTTCCGGGCTCGAACGAGCCGCTGGATCTCGATGCGATGTCGGCGGCGCGTGTGCCGCTGAAGCGCAAGGGGATGCCGGAGGATATCGCGAATGCCGTGCTGTTCCTGGCGAGCGATGACAGCAGCTACATGACTGGCGAGGAGATGGTGGTGGACGGCGGGATGACGGTGGGGACGCCGCAGTAGCGGCGGAGGTGAGCACGCCCTCGTGCTTCGAGACGATCGCCTGCGGCGGTCCCTCAGCATGAGGGCTATCGGGCGCCGGCGGGAGTGGAGCCTCATCCTGAGGGCCGGCGAAGCCGGCGTCTCGAAGGATGGGGCGTGCTCACATCACTGGCTGTTGCGCCACTTTTCCATCGCGGCCGAGATCGCGAAAGTCTCGCGGTATTTAGGCGAGTCCGAGGGACGAGGGGGCTTTTGCGAGGTCAACGCCATGATCTCGGCGAGCTTGTTGTGGGCGGGGCCGGACTGGCCGGCGCCGATATAGGCGTGGAGCTCCACGAGGGCCGACGACAGGAGATCGTGCGCGCGGATGACGAAGTAGGGCTCGTCGTCAGCGAGGTTGGGGTAGGCGTCGTATTTGGACGGGTTGGCCTTGGAGCCGACGGGGGCGGTCATGGATGCCTCGCGATGTGATTCGAAGCATATTGCCCGGATTCGTGGATGCGGTGTGAATCCGCCATGCGTCGCAGGGTGGACGGAACCGGGGCTTTATCCTAACCCCCGCCGCATGACCGATGTTGCGCGCATAATTCCATTCGATGGCCTGACCAATTTCCGGGATTTCGGCGGGTATCACGCAGGCGGCGACCGGCGGATCGCGACGGGGCGGTTCTTTCGTTCCGCCAACCACGCGCTGGCGACGGATGCGGACCTGCAGCGGCTTGCGGGGATGGGGATCACGACGGTGGTGGACCTGCGCCGGCCATCGGAGCGGGAGCGGCAGCCTTCGAAGCGGTGGGAAGGTTTTGCGGCTGTCGTGGTGGAGAATGACGACCACGCCGAAGGCTCCGAGACGTGGGACGCCTTCATGGGGCAGTGGGATTTCTCGCAGGAGAGCTATCGCCGGTTCCTGCTGCGCTATTACACCGAGGCGCCGCACCTGCCGCGCCTGATCGACCTGTTCGGGAAGTATTTCGACCTGCTGGCCAAGGGCGATGGCGCGTTGGTGGTGCATTGCGCGGCGGGCAAGGATCGAACGGGGCTGGCCGTGGCGCTAACGCATGCGCTGGCGGGCGTGCATCAGGACGACATCGTGGCGGACTACCTGCTGACGAATACGTCGGGGCGGTTTGAAACGCACGGCGCCAATTGGCGCGAGATGATCCGCCAGCATCGCGGGGACGCGCCCGACATGGAGACGATGCGCTTCATCATGAGCGTGCAGCCCGAATATCTTGCGCGGTCGCTGGAAGTGATCACCGAGCGCAATGGCGGGGTGGAGGGTTATCTCCGCGATGCGCTGGGCGTGGACAAGGCGAAGCGTGAGGCCATCGAGAAGCGGCTGTTCGGGTAGTTCCCCTGCGGCATCTTCCGTTGGGGGCATCTTTGTCGCTCGTGCGTTTGATAGTAGCCTATGTACGTCGGGTTGAGGAGAGGCACATGAAGGCGACTGTCTATTCGATCTTGCTGGCGGGCCTTACAGCCCTTGCCGGCGCGGCCCACGCACAAGAGGCCAGCAACATACCGACGCCATTCACTGCATCAGCGCAGGAGCGGGATACCTCTGGGTGGAGTGGGGACTACTGGCGCGGCGACCCGGGGCTGCCGGTAGCATTCACGGGGCAGGTTCATCCCGGCGTCGCAGCCATTGAGGCCAATAACTTTGCGCAGGCAGAAACGCTGTTCGCCAGGAGTCTGCGCTTCAACAAGAACGATCTTGATCTTCGCTTCCACATGGGCGTGGTGAAGATGGAGCTCGGGAAGTGGGATGAGGCGCGGCAGTACCTGCGCACGCCGGCGCGGGAGCTACGCAAGGACCCCAAGCCGAAGAGCCTGCTTGGCGTCACCTATGCGCGCCTTGGCGACGTTGCGAGCGCGAATGCACAACGCGACGCGCTGTTGAACATGGCGGCGGCCTGCGCGGGCAGTTGCGAGCGCGCGGCCGAGATCGAGAGCGGGATCCAGATGATCGACGAAGCGCTGGCGCGGGCCCGGGGGGCTGGGTGATCGCTTCCCCATTCGGGGATCACAGTTGAAGAGGGTCGATGCCGTCCGCCGCCGCAAACTGAACCGCTGTCGTCGTGCTGGCTAGCTGGGTGACAGTTTCGGTCATCTACAGCTTTCCGTTGTTGGAATGCAGAAGAGCTTGCCGGGGTGGCGGGCCTTCGGATGTCTGGAGTCAGGGGCTACGCGCCTCCCCCCAAGGCGGTATCTGTGGCTTCGCCAGAAGGAGAGCGGGCGCTAACTCTTTCGCGCCACGTATCGGAACTCGCGGGTCACAAGGTCCACTTCGCTGACGCCGCACGTCTCAAAGAAGACGGGACGAGCGATATCCGCAGAGATCCGGCGCAACGTCCAATCCATTCGCTTCCACGGCAATGCCTCCGTCATCGCCTCGAACTGCGATGTTGTCAGCTTGTTGAGGTAGCTGCCGATGTTTTCACCGCGCCCCAGCGGGTATTGCGTCAGATAATGTGGGCTGTCCGGGTCCAGAACCTCCCATGCCCGCCAATCTTTCCGATGTGATCCAAAGGGCGAGTAATAGAGCGGCGACACCGTGATGTAGACGTGACCGCCGGGACGCAGAACCCGGTTCATCTCTCCAAGTGAATGTGGCAGATCGCCAACATGCTCAACCACTGAATGCGAGACGATCAGATCCACCGAAGCGTCATCAAGCGGAATGGTTCGTCCGTCTGAGACAAGGCACTTGATGCGCTGGTCGTAACATCCAGTATTGTCAACGAGGTCAAGCGCCAGACCGGTTTGATGTTCTCCGGTGTAGTACTCGATGAAGCCGTTTCGGCCAGAGCCGAATTCCAGGATGGTGTGCGCAGCAGTCAGCGTGTCGGCTCCGATCACGCGCTCAAGATGCTCGCGAAGCGGCTCGTAAATACCGGCTCGCTTGGCCTCGCGGTCAATAATCTTTGGCGGCTTTACTCTCACCTTCATAGAGCAAATGTCTAAGGGCAATTTGCGCCTCGGTCCACATGAGGTCGGCCCCTATTTGTCTTGTGAATGTCGAAGTAGTTTGAACGCTGCTGCCCCCTCCGTTCGGAGGAAAAGGACTAAGCCACGTCGCTCTTCTTCTCGTTGGCCGAGTGGATCTTCTTGTTCACCAGGCGCTCGAGCTCGTTAGCGACCGAGGTGCGGTGGAGGAAGGCCTCTTCTGGCATGTCGAGGATGATGGCGATCGTGCGGAAGTGGTATTTCACGACGTCGATGTCGTAGGTGTCGGTCATGCCGACGCCCTCGATATAGCGCAGCGAGGAGTTCCACACCTTCACGATGGTGTCGTCGCCCAGGCGTGCGACTTCGGCGGAGTTCTGCTGCAGCATGCGGTACATGCCGCGGATGCCGGCGGTGCGATCGCTCACCGCGCGGTCTGCATACTCGTTGAGATTGGAGATGATCGCGCGCAGTTTGAAGGCGTTTTCCTTCATCTGCTCGGTGGCGGCGTTCTGCGGCGGCTCGTCGGTGAGGCGGCGCCACGGGCCGGCGTAGGCGGGGTCTTCCTTGCGGCGGCGGCAAGGGCCGACATAGTTGCGGCTGTCGATGAATTTGCGCGGACGCAGGACGACTTCCTCGATGCGCGAGAGAACGCCCTGGGCTGAGACAGGTTTCAGGAGGAATTCGTTGATGCCGGCCTGGCGGGCGGACATCAGTTGCTCGTGGTCAATTGCGCCAGCGAGCAGGATGATCGGGGTCTCGCGCGACATGCCGGTCGTGTTGCGGCGGACTTCACGCGTGAATTCGAGGCCGGACATGCGGCCCGCATCCCAGTCGACGAAAATGATGTCGGGCTTGAACATGCGACCGACGGTGAACGCTTCGACGGCTGTCGCGGCGGCATTGATGTTGGTGATCATCAGGCGGCGAAGCGAATCCGCGATGACGCCGCGCATGTAGGCGTTGGGATCGACCACAAGGCATTTCATGCGCTTGAGCTGATCGGGCGGAATGGTGCGATCGTCGGTCATCATCAGGCGGCTAACTTCTTCTGGATGGCTTTACCAAGAGCGATGGCGACGCTGTCGCGCGCCTCGGCGAATGTTTGCGGCAGGGCGGAGAGCTGTTCGAGCGCCGTGAGCGCCGTATCCACCACACTCTGGTCGACCTGACCAAGCGGGGTGGCGACGACGATGTAGGATTCGAAGGAGGCAAGGCCCGCGTGCAGGGCGTGGTCCTTCTGGTCGATCGCGATGACCTTGGCCGTCTTCAGCTCTTCGAGCGCTGCGTTGAGCGTTTCGGGGCGGCTGGCGCGGAGGGCGGCGCAGATTTCGCGCAGGCGCGAGAGCGCCCGGCGGATCGGCATGTCGCGCGCGACTTCGTCCTGGTCGATCATGGCGGGACGTTCGGCGGTGCGCTCGCCGGCGCGGCGCTTGGCGCCGTAATAGTCGGCCGGGTTCTTGCGGCGGCGGCAGGGGCCGAGGAAGACCGAGCAGTCGACGAAGGGGCGCGGCGTTTCGACCACCATCTGCAGGCGCTGCTGCAGGGCGGCTGGCGAAATCGGCTTGGCGAGGAACTCGTCGGCGCCCGCGTCGCGGCCGGCGATAACGGTCTGGCGGGTGAGGCCCGACGTGACGAGGATGACCGGCAGGCGGCGGTTGCGATCGTCGGGAAGGCGGCGGATTGCGCGAATGAAGCCGAGACCGTCGAACGCGTCGGTTTCTTCCCAGGAAACGAGGATGACGTCGATCGGGCGATCAATGAGGAAGGCGTGGGCGAGTTCGGCGTCGCGCGCGCTTGAGATGTTGGTGACGTTGAGGCTGCGCAGGATCTCGGCGATGAGGCCGCGGCTGAAGTTGTTCGTATCAACGACAAGGACGTTGAGCGAGCGATGCTTCAGGAGCCGAGGTTTTCTCGGATCGTGCATTGTGCCGGTCCACCCATTCTGAGTTCGAGAATTACGGTAAACCAGCAAGGTAATTTTCCCGTTTAGGCCGTCGGGCCGAATTCGGGGCGGGCGGTTAACTTCCAGGGAAGGGTGCAGGCCAGAGGCAGGCCATGCGCAGCGGAGGTGGGCCGCGCACCTTGAAAAACCAACGGTTCGTCAACAACTTGGCATTTGGTGTGTAAGTTGCTACGGTGTTGCGTCCAGCGCTTGGAGTATCGACTTGTCTGACGACGAAAAACTCGACCAGCGCATTCAACTCGTGGCTTCGCAGAGCTTCGGGAAGGATGTCGACGACTGGCGGCGCACCCAGCAGGACCTTCCCTCGCGCTCGGAAGCGATCCGGCGGCTGGTCTATCTCGGGCTTCAGCATGAACAGGAACACCCCATGCGCATGATCACGGCGATCGTCCGGCCGCACCGCTATGAGGCCGTGCGCGAGGCGCTGACCAAGCTGGGCGTGTCGGGCATCACGGCGACGCAGGTGCAGGGCTTTGGCCGGCAGCGCGGGCAGACAGAGTTCTATCGCGGCAACGAATACCAGACGGCGGAAGTGCCGAAGGTGCGCATCGACGTCGCGGTGCAGTCGGGCATGGCCGAAGCGGTGATCGAGGCGATCCAGAAGGCGGCGGGATCGGGCAAGATCGGCGACGGGAAGATCTTCGTCTCGGGCCTGACCGAGGTTGTGCGGATACGCACGGGCGAGCGGGACGAGAAGGCGCTGGATTAGGGGGGGAGGGGCGGCCGATGAATTCTATACTTAGAGTTTCTGGTTCGGTCGTCTGGCTTGTCAGCATGCTGATCTACATTCCGTTTGATGGGGCTCCGAAGGTCGCAACTCGCGAGTTTGCGTGGGTCCTTCAGGGCATAGGACTCTTCCTTGTTGCCGCATCCTTGTTTGTGCGATCCTCCGGGCCCAATCGTCGGTTAGACAGGGAGTGATCGGCTGCACGCGCGGCCGGTACGAGAAGGGGCTGGATTAGGCGACTGCAAGCACGCGCCTCGTCCTTCGACAGGCTCAGGATGAGGCGCTACGCTGCCGGCAGTGATCAGGCTTCTTGCTGAGCCTGTCGAGGCACGAGGCTGGCCTCACAGCCTGATCGGCTGCTTCTTGCGCTCTTTCGGGAGGATGCGGTCGTCCGGGCCCGGGGGTCTATCTCTGTTGAACAACGTGACCAGCGCGCGCCAGGCGATCCAGAACGGGAGCACGGCGAGAGCGCCAAGGATTAGTGGGAGGCCGCCATTCTGCGCCGCCCACGCCGCGATGTTGATGACGCCGTTGATGATCTGGCCGACGCCGGCGCCGAGCGTGAAGCCAGGGGCGAAGGGGTTGAAACCGCCAGCCTGGAAGATGGCGCCCACGATCACGCAGACGATGACGAGGCGCGTCCAGCCCTTCCAGCCGACATTGAACATTCGGCCGGAGAATGACAGCGGCGGGCGCGGGCGGCCGCCGGGGCGGGCGTCGTTTTCCCAGAACGGGTCCGGTCCGGACACGGGCTCGAACGTGGCGTCCGTCACCTTGGCGGGCAGCTGGTGGTCGTGCGGCTTGGGCTCGGCCATTCCGGGTCCTTCAGAGGCTTTGCCGCCATGCGGAGGCGGGCGACAAAGCAAGACTATCAGCCAGTTGTGGCAGGTCCATGGCTTCAGCCAGTGCGGGTTTCATCCTCAAGCCTGTCCCTAGCGGGCGGCATTGGCCGTTGTGGTTTGCCGGGCTTTCCGATTTCGACCTGGTGGGGATACGGGATCGAGATGCCGTTCGCATCGAAGGCCTGTTTGACGCGCAGGATCACGTCACAGCGCGTATCCCACCAGTCTGGCGTTGAGACCCAGGCGCGGGCGCGCAGGTCAACCGAGGACGAGGCGAGTTCGACCACGTTGACCCAGATCGGCGGCTCGGTCCGGATGCGTTTGTCGGCCTCGAGCACGTCGCGAATGACGCGGATCGCGAGTTCGGGATCATCATCGTAATCAATCGAGAACAGCAGATCGAGGCGACGCAGGCTGCGCGCCGTGATGTTGATGATGACGTCGCCCCAGGCTTTGTCGTTGGTGACCACCACTTCGCGATTGTCGATCGTGTTGAGGACGGTGGTGAACGGCGTGATATCGGCGACCGTACCGGTCTGGCCCGCGATCTCGACCACATCGCCGATGCGATAGGGGCGGAAGACGGCGATGACGACGCCGGCGGCGACTGCCTTCAGCGTGTCCTGCAGGGCGAGCGCAATGGCGAGGCCAGCGGCGCCGACGATGGCGAGCAGGGACGCCGTGTCGAAACCGAACTGCTGCAGCGCCGCGATGAGACCCACGGCGAAGGCGCCGAAGCGGACCAGCGCGCCGAGGAAGGTGAACAGCGTTTCGCCGCCGGCGTGGGCGCGATCGATCTTCTTTCCGAAATTGCGCACGCGCGAACCAAGCCAGGCGCCGAGGAACCAGACGGCGACGAGGATGGCGAGGCCCTTGAGCGCGGCGACGCCCCATGCCTCTGCCTGCTCCAGGGGGAAGCCGAAGAGCAGGTTCGCGGCGAGCGCGAGGCCCACGGAAATGAAGGCGAGGCGGATCAGCATCGCGAATATGTCGATCATCACATGATCGGCGGTCTTCTCTTCGTGACCCTCCGTCTTCCTGTGGCGAAGGCCGGAGAGGCGAGCGGAAATCAGCACGAGAACGCGGGCGACCATCCAGCCCAGAAGATAGCCGCCGAGCAGGGCGAGAGCGGCCCACATCCATTTCTGGTAGGGACCACTGAAATCGAACGCCCAGACGCGGAACTCGGCGAGCTGTTGCTGGAAATCCATGCGTGAATCGGCCTGTTGCGATGTCCTAGGCTTCACCTAATCCGGAATCGCGGGGAGCCCAAGGTTTTTGAGCCTACGGCGTGGACGCCGTCTTCATGTAGCAGCCCCAGTGGTTCTGCATGTTGCGGGACCAGGCGAGGGCGGTGGCGAAGATCTGGGCTTTGGCGTCGAGCATGCCGGCGGAGCGATAGATGTTCCACGCGTCGTTCCAGGTGTTTGCGACATACTGGAAGAGGCCGGTGTAGGGGCCGGCGGGATTGACCACGGCGACGCGGCCGGTGGATTCGCACATCATCACCGCATACATGCGCGCTTCGCTTTCGGGATAGGGATGCTTGGCGCGCGCCTCGGCGATCCAGCTGCGGTATTGCGCGAGCGTCGCCTCGCTGGCGGGCGCGCGCGGATCGGCAATCGGCACCGTTGCTGTCGACTCTGGCATTGAGGAAGTGGCGGTTGAGCAGGCGGCGAGCGTGATGACGAGCGCCGATAGCGCGAGTGCGCGGCGCGGAATGTGACGCATGAATATTTCCACGGCTTCTGCCGATCCCCGGAGCGAAAGCTAGCACGGGCGGGCCCCTGCGCAAGGCAGTGACGGACGTCAGCATTCTGATAGGGTCGCGGGACAGGAGACTCCCATGAAGTATCTCAGGATCAGCGGCGCGATACTTGGCGCGCTGTGCGTGTTGATGGGCGTGGTGTGGGTGCTGCAGGGCATCAACGTGCTGCCGGGCAGCTTCATGACCGGAAACATCGAGTGGTCATATCGCGGCGGCGTTCTCGCTGTGGCGGGGATTGTGCTGCTGTTCATCTCGCTCGTGATGGGACGGAAGAAGGGCTCGTGAGCGAGTCAGGGGCGAGGTATGTCGTCATTGATGGATCGACTGCACGGCCGGCGAAGTTCGCGGGCGTGGGCGCCGAGATCGTGCGCTGGATGGGCGGGGCCTATCTGAAGCTGACCGGATGGAAGGTGTGCGGGGACTTTCCGGCGCTCGAAAAGGCTGTGCTGGTGGCGGCGCCGCATACGTCGAACTGGGACGGGCTCAATATGCTGGCGACGTCGGCGTACTATCGCGTGAAGCTGCGGTGGATGGGCAAGGCGAGTCTGACGCGCGGGCCGTTCGGGTGGCTGATCAAGGCGCTGGGGTGTGTGCCCATCGACCGCTCGCAGAGTAATGACGTGGTGCGGATCATGAGCGATGCGTTTGGCGCGTCGGAGCGGATGGTGCTGGCCATTCCACCGGAGGGAACGCGCAGCGCCGTAAGTGAATGGAAGAGCGGATTCTATCACATCGCGGTGGCGGCGGGCGTGCCGATTGTGTTGAGCGTTCTCGATTATGGGACGAAGCGCGTGAGCCTTGCGGCGGTCGTTTATCCGAGCGGGGATTATGAGGCTGACCTTGCGGCTATTCGCGGGTTCTATGTTGGGGTGCGTGGGAAGAAGGCTGGGAAATTTGTGGGGTAGTGCTGTGTCAGTCGCCCAGCAGCTCATGCAGTGTTTCGATCCTATCGGCTTCGCGTGACGGCTTGTCCCAGCGGATGCGGTGGATGCGGGGGAAGCGCATGGCAAGGCCGGAGCGGTGGCGGGGGGAGCGTTGGAGGCCTTCGAAGGCGACTTCGAGGACGAGCCCCTGGTCTGCATTGGCGATGACGGAGCGGACGGGACCGAAGCGTTCGCGTTCATTTTCGCGGACGTAGCGATCGAGCATGGTGAGTTCGTCGTCGGTGAAGCCGAAGTATGCTTTGCCGACGGGGGTGAGTTCTTCGCCTGTCTCAGTCGTGCGCCAGACGCCGAAGGTGAAATCGGAGTAGAGGCCGGAGCGTTTGCCGTGGCCGCGTTGCGCGTACATCAGTACGGCGTCGACAAGGTGCGGGTTGCGCTTCCACTTGTACCACTGGCCGGCGGGGCGGCCGGGGACGTACGACGAATCCCAGCGCTTCAGCATCAGGCCTTCGATCTCGCGCGTGGGTGGGTGTGAACGAAGGTCTTCGAGAGCGACGGCGTCGGCGAAGGGCAGCAGCGATGAGAGATCGATGCGCGGGCTGTTGAGCGTGACGACGAAAGTTTCGAGGCGTTTGCGCCGTTGGGCGAAGGCGAGGGGCCGCAGGTCTTCCATGCCTTCCTGCATGATGTCGTAGGCGCGCAGCATGGCGGGGCGTTCGGCCATCTGTTTTGGCGTGACTGTCTTGCGGTTGAGGCGTTGCTGGAGTTCGTTGAAGGAGGCGACGCCGCCTTCCGGCGTGCGGATCAGCAGTTCGCCGTCGAGCGCGGCGTTGAAGTCTGCGGCTTCGATGAGGTCGGGGAAGGCCTTCGAGATGTCGTCGCCATTGCGGGTGTAGAGACGGCGGACGCCCTGGTCGGCCACCAGTTGGACGCGGACGCCATCCCACTTCCATTCGGCGGCGAAGTCTGTGGGGGAGATGCGGCTGGGGTCGATCTCTTCGGCGGCCATGCGCTCGGACTTGTCGAGCAGCGGGTGGGCGAGCATGGGCGGGCGGAAGGGGGCGAGGGCGGAGGCGATGGGCTTCGGTGCGCGGCCTTCGAGCCAGGCGAACAGGTCTATGTAAGGCGGGGTGAGGCCGTGCCAGAGTTCTTCGATCTCGCTGACATCGACCTTGCCGAAATCAGCGAGGGCTTGCCGGGCGAGGCGGGCGGAGACGCCGATGCGCAGTCCGCCGGTAACCAGCTTCAGCAGCGACCAGCGGCCGGTGGAGTTAAGGGCGTCGAGCCAGGTTTCGGTGAGGCGGAGGCCTTCGGCCTTTGTGGATTCCATCAGCGTCTCGACGACTTCGTGGAGATCGGGCGAGCGGTTGGCGCCGGGGCGTTGGGGCCAGATCAGCGAGATCGTCTCGGCGAGGTCTCCCACATAGTCATAGGATAGCTGGAACAGCACCGGATCGACGCGGGCGGCGACGAGTTCGCGGATGGCGGCGGGTTTGACGGAGGGGATCGACAGGTCGCCCGTGATGGCCGCGATAGCCCAGCCGCGCGAGGGATCGGGCGTGTGGCGCAGATAGTCGATGATCAGCTGGAGCTTCGCGTTGCGCGACGGCGTGAGCACCAGCCTTTCGAGAAGCGCGGCGAAGGACTGCATGGGGGATATGTGGGGTGGTGCGGTGGAGAGGGCGAGTAGGCGGACGTCGCGGGTGGTCAGCCGGGTGTGGCGGACGGCGGCGCAAGTTTGATCTCGTAGCAGTGGCGACCTGCGCTTGCACGCGCGACGGCCAGTTCCCTCATGCCAAAGGGGCCTTCTGGGTAGTAGACGTCCGGATACAGGGGGTCGTTTATCTGCGCTGGCGCGGAGTCGGCACGGAGAAAGGTCTGGCAGATTTCGACCCGCGACGCGTCAAGCTTACGGTATTCGGCCGCTGGTGCGCTCCATGAAAAATCACGGCTGAAGCCGCGACACCTGTCGTCATCCGGCAGGACAGTTGTTCCGTAGGTAATTTCATACGCATCCGCGATCGTCGCAGGCGCCTCCCCCGCAATTGCGTAAGCGCAGATCGCGGTGCGAGCTACTTCCGCGACGACAGATAATCGATGATGGTCAATCCGCTTGTCGCGGGCATCTCCCGGGCCGCCGATGACTATGAAGCCCGCGACGACGGCGATAACCGCAATGGCGGCGCCGGCGATGGCGAGGATGGGGCCGAGATCACGTTTGCTGGTCATTCTTGTCCCCCTCTTCGGCGTCGCGGATGAAATAGAAGAAGACGCCCCCGGCGAGGATCGCGACGACGAGCAGTTTGAGGACCAGGCGCGTCGAGAGTTCGCCGGCGAGGAAGGAGTAGACGAGGCTGATGGCGTCGCCGATCAGGGTGCAGGAGGCGATGATCAGCGCGATGTAGGTGAGCCATTTGCGGACGCGGCTGCGTTGCATGGCTGGGTTGGTGCGGCGCTGCTTGCGGATGTGGAGGGCGAGCCAGGCGAAGAGCGGCGTGCCGACGACGAGGCCGGCGATGGCGGAGCGGATCTGCGTTTCGAGTGGGGAATAGAAGGGCCCGTAGGCGTATTCGTGATCGAGCTCATCCGGGATCGCCGTGTCGATCAGGGCGAAGAGCAGCGAGCCGAGATTCCACGCGACGACGCCGAGCAGGATGAAGAGGACAAGATAGAGGAAGGCCTCGCGGGCGGAGACGTAGGGCCGGGGCTTTGGCACGGCGAGGCCGATGTCGGTGTCGGCGTAGTCGTCGAGCGCGTTGTCGATTTCCTTCTGAGTCCATCCCGCCGCAGTCAGCGCTGTTGCAATGCGTTCGCGCTTCTCGCCGCGGTTGAGGGCTTCGCGGATGAAGGTGTCGAGCGTCTGGTTGGCCATGTGGCTCTCCCTGATAGCGCAAGGCTACGCGGGATTGGGGGGTGAATGCCAGCGCGAGTTGTCATCCCTGGCGAGCGCAGCGAGACCCGGGAGCCATGGTGAGGGTGTCGTGGTTGCACAATAGGTCCCGGATAGCCGCTTTGCGGCTTCCGGGATGACAATTGATGTGGGTATTACGCGGCTGCCGTCGCGGCGCGTTCCTCCGCGCGGATGTCGACCTCCACGCCCGGTGTGGAGCGGAAGACCATCATGTTGCGCTGGGCAGCCGTGTAGGCGGGCCACTCCGGGACGTTGGGGTTTGAAGGGTTGCCGGTCTTGGCGAAGGCGATCCAGCTTTCGGACATCTGGTCGGCGATCTTTTGCGCTTCGGGGCCTGTGCCGGACATGCTCTCGGACTTGGCGACGTTGTCGAACACCATGCCGATATCGAGGGCGTGGGGGACGTAGCGCTTGCCTTCCATCACCGGGGTTTCCCAGTCGAGGTGATAGAAGAACACCGGCGCGCCGCCTTGCGCGGACTTGCGATCCGCCACCGTCACGCTGCCGCGGAAGAAGGTGTTGTCGGCGGTCGCCATGAAGAAGAGTTCGGGCGCTTCGATGTCGGGGTGTTTGGCCTTGTAGAGATCGATGATCGTCTTTGCGTCCTTCGACGGGAAGGCGGTCTTGATGGCGGCGGGCAGCGTTTCCCAGGTGAGGGAATGGTTGGGGCTGTCGGCCGGGGTGAGGGATGTGCCCTCGGTGCGGTTGCAGCCGATGAGGAGCGGGACGTCGACCGATTGCGGTGGACCATCGGGGTTGAATGGGTCGCGTGCGATGGAGCGGCCATCGAGCACGGGGCCGGAGCCGGCGCCCGGGACACCTTCGGCGGCGGCCTGGATTTCGGCGACGGTCTTGTTGAATATCTCGCCGATGGTTTCCTTCGTGAGGCCGAGCTTCTTGACGACCTCGTCGGCGGCCTTGCCGGAGGCTTCCTGCGTGGCGTGCATGATGCGCGGGCCGGATTGTACGACGGCGCGGTGGAACAGGCCCTTGGCCTTGTCCATCGCCATCAGCGTGCAGACTTTCGAACCGCCGCCGGATTCGCCGAAGATGAGGACGTTGCCGGGATCGCCGCCGAAGGCAGCGATGTTGTCGCGCACCCATTCGAGCGAGAGGATCATGTCGTGCGCGCCGACGGCGCCCGAGTCCGCGAACTGGTCGCCATAGCCGGCGAGGTTGAGATAGCCAAACTGGTTGAGGCGGTGGTTGGTGGTGACGACCACGACGTCGCCACGCTTGGCGAGGTTCACGCCGTCATAGGCATAGGACGAGCCCGAGCCTGTGGTGAAGCCGCCGCCATGGAACCAGACGAGGACGGGGCGTTTCTTGTCGTCCGCAGCCGGCGTCCACACGTTGAGGAAGAGGCAGTCTTCGCCAGCTGACAGTGGCGGGTTCGGGCGCCAGGAAGCGAACAGGCCGCCGCCATCGCCCGAGGGTGGCTGGGGCGCGGAGGTGGGATAGGCGAGCGCGTCCTGCGTTTCGGTCCATGGCTCGGGAGGCTTGGGTAGCTGGAATCGTGTGAGCGTGGTGTCTGCGCCGTAGCGCACGCCCTTGAAGGTGGCGATGCCGTTCTCGAGCGCGCCTTTGACCTTGCCGTACTTTGTCTCGACGACGGGATTGGGATCGACCGCAGGTTCGGTCGGCGCGGGCTCGCCGCAGGCGGCGAGTACGCCGGCGGCGGCGGTCATCGTGGCGATGGCGACGGAGGCTTTCAGGATTGCGCGGCGGGTGCCGGTGGTTTGGATTGTCATGTTTCTCTCCCCTAGATTTTTTGGCCCAAGCTTCCCGGTCTTGCGCCGGTGATTTGCGCGGACGGTAGAACGCGTGCCATGCTGCCGTCCAGACAGACTGCACATAACGATCCGGGGAGATGGCGGTGGCGTTGCGGCCTTCCGCGTCCGGAAGGAGACTGGATGACCGACCAGACGCCGCCCGAAGGCTTTGCGCCGCATTTCCGGAAATCGCCAGTGACCGATCCGTGGGAACCGCTTTACTCGCGGGTTCTGCCTGATCGCGTGGTGATCGGGTTCCATGTGCGCGAGGCGCACACCAATTCACGCGGCATGCTGCACGGCGGATTGATCGCGGCGCTGGCCGACAATGCGATGGGGTTGAGCTGTGTAGCCGCGCTGACGGTGGAGGGACGCACGCCGGAGGGCGGGCTGGTGACTGTGTCGATGGCGATCGACTTCATTGGTGCGGCCAAGCTGGGCCAGTGGGCGGTGGTGGATACACAGTATGTGAAAACCGGCAGGACGCTGTGCTTTGCGCAGGCGTTCGTGACGGCGGACGGCCAGATCATCGCGCGGGCCGATGCGCGGTTCAAGGTGTCGTAGGTAACGCGGCTGCGGGCAGGCGGCGCGCATCGGTGAGGGTTGTGTAGAGCGACTGGGGGGTCTGTTCGCCGTAGGTAAGTGTGAGCCAATGTTTCAGGAAGGGCGTGTCGTCGAGCGCGTCCCAGAGCATCGCTTGCTTGAGCGCCAGCGCATCTGTTGTGCCGTGTTTGGTCTCAAGCGATTGACGAAGGGCGGGCTGTTCAAGCGCCGCGTCGAGCGCATCCCACCGGAGCGAGAGCTGGCGGGCCTCGCGTGTGGCGCGGGCGCGGTAGAGGACAGCGAGGAAAGGATGGCCATAGGAGGCGTCGATCTCGACGGCGTCATGGGCGCGGTTGTCGAAATAGACTTCAAGCGCTCGCTGGCGCGTGGATTCGTCGCCTTCAAGATCGTAGAGCTGTGCCTCGGTCGAGGCAGAGATAGCGCCGGCCTTCACGAGGCCGGGGATCTGGAGGAACTCCGGCAGCTGTACGTTGAAGAGTACGTAGAGAATTGAGAGAACCGCGCCAGCGACCAATCCCGCCAGGAATTTCCACATCGCCGTTCCTCCCCTTCGGCTCGAGTTTCAGTTGATGGCCCCGTGAGGCTGCATAGGCAAGGGCGTTGGGCGGCGTTCCCTAACGGAGATGTTATTGCGTAGATCCGCCTGATGCGGACGTTCTGTAGCGCGGATTACGCCGATAGCGGTTGACCTTCGCAATTCCCGCTGTTGCATGGCACGCACCGGAGGATTTTGGGCATGTCGACAGTAGAGTCCGCAGGCGAGCAGCCGCGCGAGAAGGGCATCCTGGGCTGGATCGAGCGCACGGGGAATGCGCTGCCGGATCCGGTATTCATCTTCCTGTGGCTGATACTTGGCCTTGCGATCATCTCGGCGATTGCGGCGGCGATGGGCGTGCAGGTGCTGCACCCGGTTGCCAAGGACGACGCGGGCGCGCCGGTTGTCGTGCAGGCGACAAGCCTGTTCGATCCGGCGAATATCCGGAAGCTGCTGGTCGAGATGCCGACCACGTTCACGCATTTCCATCCGCTGGGCTATGTTCTCGTCGTGATGCTGGGCGCGGGCATCGCCGAGCGCACCGGGCTGTTCGGGTCTGCGATGCGCGCGGCCGTAAAGGGCGCGCCGAAATTCCTGCTGACGCCGATGATCGCCTTCGTCGCGATGATGGGCAACTTGGCGGCGGACGCGGCCTATGTCGTGCTCATCCCGCTGGCGGCGGTTCTTTATGCTTCTGCTGGTCGGCATCCGATTGCGGGCATCGCGGCGGCGTTTGCCGGTGTTTCGGGCGGCTTCTCGGCCAACCTGCTGCCGGGTCAGCTGGATGCGCTGCTGTTCGGCATCACTGAAGCGGCGTCGGTGTCACTGGCGCCTTGGGAAATGAACATTGCCGGCAACTGGTACTTCATCGCGGGGATGCTGGTCATCTTCCTGCCGGTGATCTGGTTCGTGACGGACAAGATCATCGAGCCCCGACTTGGGCCCTGGAAGGGCGGCTCGTCTTCGTCGATCGAACCGCAGGTTGAAGACAGCACGAAGGAGGGCAAGGCGCTGGCCTGGTCCGGGCTTGCGGGACTCGCGGTCGTGGCCTTGTGGGTGTTCCTGACCATCGGGCCGGGCACGCCGCTGATCGACACAACCAAGGACGATCCCGTCATGCGCCTGACGCCGATGCTGCAGTCGCTGGTGGCCGGGTTCTTCGTGCTGTTCCTCGTCATGGGCTGGGTCTATGGCGCGGTGACTGGCGTGGTGAAGGGGCACCGCGACATCGTGAAGATGATGGCGCAGTCGATGGGCGACATGGCCTATTATCTCGTGCTGGCGTTTGCGGCGGCGCACTTCGTGGCGATGTTCAACTGGTCGAACCTTGGCCTGATCGCGGCGGTGAATGGTGCGGACTTCCTGCGCTCGACCAACATGCCGGCGCCGGCGCTGCTGGCGTCCATCGTGGTGATGACGGCGGCGATCAACCTGCTGGTTGGCTCGGCCAGCGCGAAGTGGGGCCTGCTGGCGCCGGTCCTGGTGCCGATGCTTATGCTGCTGAACATCAGCCCGGAGATGGCGACGGCGGCCTATCGCGTGGGCGATGGGGCGACCAATATCATCACGCCGCTGATGGTGTACTTCCCGCTGATCCTGACGTTTGCGCAGCGTTGGAATCCGCAGTTCGGGCTTGGCAGCCTGACGGCGATGATGCTGCCCTATTCAATCTGGATCCTGATTACGGGGATTGCATTGACCATCGGATGGGTGGCGCTGGATCTGCCGCTCGGGCCGGGCGCTACGGTGGGCTACACGCTTCCACCGCAGTAGCGGTGGGGCGGCGCTGAGCCAAGTGAGGACTACTGCGCCCAGCTCCGCGCGGGCTGGTTGAGGATCATGATCTTCTGCCAGATCTTGCGCGAGAGGCCGGTGGTCAGGTCCTCGATCTCGTTGACGGCTTCGATGATGATCGGGTCGCGTACGTTCTGCATGTAGAGCGCGGCGAGCTTGCTGGTGAGCGAGAGCATCTCGGTGCAGTAATCGAGATAGCGGATCAGTTCGAACTCGGTCATCTCATGCGCCTGCGAGGAGGCGGTGGACTTGTAACCCTTGGCGAGTTGTGCGGGGTCCTTGGTCAGTTGGTGCATGTCAACCACGTGGGCGACGGAGCGCAGTTCGTGCAGGTCGCGCAATACGGCGCGGCGTCGCCAGCGTGACTCGAGATTTAGCAGGAACCAGCTGGCGGCGCCCGAAAGCGCGACGGTGTTGACCGCTGCATCGACGCCCTGGAGAACGTTCGAGACTTCGTCTTCGACGCGAAAGCGGGGCAGCGAGACCGCGAACCAGATGAGGCCTGCAATGCCCGAGATGATCGCCGCGGCTACGCCCGCGCGCAGCCAGACATTGGGCTTGGCGGCCCAGGCGAGCGTGCGCTTGTCCTCGCGTGCGATGGCGAGCAGGTGCTGGCACAACTTGGTCAGACCGCGATCGGGGAAACGCTCCTCGATCCGCTGACTGAGCGTGACCAGGGTTGCTTCGATGCGGTCTGCGTCCAGCGTGCTGTATGCCATGGGGCTCAGTAATGCCGTGGGAAACGGCGTCGGGGAAGGGGGATTTCTATTCCCCCGCCTCGTCCTCATACCCGACCAGATTTAGCGGGCGGGCTTTGCGGCCTCGGAGTTCGGCCCAGCGGGCGAGGGCGTCGTCGCGGCCGTGGGTGACCCAGAGTTCTTCGGGGTTCACTTCGCGGACTGTCGTGGTGAGTTCGTCCCAGTCGGCGTGGTCGGAGAGGATAAGGGGCAGTTCGATGCCGCCGGCCTTGGCGCGCTGGCGGATGTTCATCCAGCCTGAGGCGAAGGCGATCACGGGGTCGGGGAAGCGTTCGGCCCAGGGCGTGCCGGTGGCGGAAGGAGGGCAGAGGATGATCTTGCCGGCGAATTTCTGGCTTTCGCTCCTCTGCTTCTTTTCGAGCGTGGCGGGCTCGAGCGGCCCGAGAGGGACGCCGAGGCGTTCGTACATGTCGCACAGCTGTTTCATGGCGCCGTGGATGTAGATGGTCTCGTTGTAGCCGGCGTCGCGGAGTTCGCGGATGACGCGCTGGGCCTTTCCGAAGGAGTAGGCGCCGACGAGATGGGCGCGGTCCGGGAAAGCGCGGATGGAGGCGAGGAGCTTGCCGACTTCGCCGGAGCTCTCGGGATGGCGGAAGACAGGGAGCGCGAAGGTCGCTTCCGAGATGAAAACATGGCAGGGCGCGACTTCGAAGGGGACGCAGGTGGGATCGCGGCGGCGCTTGTAGTCGCCGGTGCAGATCATGGTGAGGCCCTTGTGGCGAACCTCGACCTGCGCTGAGCCGATGACGTGGCCGGCGGGGATGAGGCGCACGTCGACATTGTTGATGCGCGTGGTCTCGCCATACCGGGCGGCCTGGCGCGCGCGGGTGAAGCCTTCGCCGTAGCGGGTGGCCATCGCCTCGATCGTTTCGGGAGTCGCGAGCACGGCGCCATGGCCGGCGCGGGCGTGATCGGAATGGCCGTGCGTGACGACGGCGCGATCCACTCCGCCGCGCACGGGGTCGATGTAGAAGTCGCCGGGCGGGCAATAGAGGCCCTGGGGCGTGGGGCGGAGGAGTTCTTCGGGGCGGATCATCTCGAGAGATATGGGGCAATACAGCGGTCTGGACAAATTCTGCCGGTGGAACTGCTCCAATCGCAGAACTCGCGCGTAGGAGGGGTATGAAACAGTTTTTCGCTGCCATTAGCCTCGCCGCCGCCGCCCTCTTGGGCGGGTGCATCACATCGCTCGGAAATGGCGGCGGGCCGCCGCCGGTGGCGCAGGTGGATGCGGCGAGGCTCTATACGGGCGACTGGCACGAGATCGCGTTCCGGCCGAACTGGTTGCTCGAGGGCTGCGTGGCGGGCGTCACGCGCTATACGCCGACCGACAAACCCAACCAGGTGCATGTGCGCGATTCCTGCCGGGACAAGACGCTTGATGGTCCGGAGAAAGTGGTCGAGGGGACGGGGCATATCCTCGACCCGGGCACGAACGCGAAGATCAGGGCTGACTACTTCCTGTTCATCAGCCGCGAGACGTGGGTGGCGGCGCTGGCGGATGATTATAGCTGGTTCATCTCGGTGACGCCGGATTTTGGCGAGGTGAATATCTTCACGCGCAATCCGCAGCCGGGGCAGAAGCTGATCGATGAGCTGACGGCGAAGATCAAGGCGTGGGGGTATGACACCTCGCTGCTGGTCTATCCCGTGCAGCCGCCGGCGTAGCGAGCCGTCCGAACTCTCCGCTCGCGGGAGTATCTGCTGGCTGGCGTCCTATTACCCTGACGACGCACAGGTAAGGTTACCGGAATGGGGTGGAGTCGCCCCTGGGCTGCCTTGAGTTTTCCTCAAATCGGCTGATGCTCGCGCCTGCCCCGGACCGGGGTTCGGGTTGCAGGGACAGGCATGCCAAGCGCATTCGATGCGACGAAGCGGATGATTGCAGCGATGCTGCAGGGCCGGACGACTTCCGACATTGCCGCACAGAGCCGTCCGGACACGACGACGCCGCTTAAGCCGTGGATACGTCCGGCGAAGAGGCTGGAGCCCACATTCACGAGCGCGAACTGGAAGACGCTGCTGGCGAACTCGGGTGCAAGTGAAGCGGACAAGGCCGAGCTTTATGACGCGAAGGCGCAGGAGCAGCTGGAGCGCTACGAGCACAATGTGGAGAACTACATCGGCACGCTGCGGCTGCCGGTGGGCGTGATCGGTCCGCTGCGGGTGAACGGGATTTTCGCGAAGGGTGATTTCTACGTGCCGCTGGCGACAAGCGAGGCGGCGCTGGTGGCGAGCTATGGGCGCGGGGCGCGGCTGATTTCATCGGTCGGCGGGGCGACGACCGCGACGCTGGCCGAGGGCGTGCATCGCTCGCCGGGGTTTGCGTTCGGGACCACGACGGAAGCGGGGCTGTTCGTTGCCTGGTTGATGGGGAATTTCGAGCTGCTGCAGGCGGCGGCGCAGGCGACGACGCGGCATGGCAAGCTGGTGGAGATCAGCCCGCATGTGGAGGGCGACCACGTCTATCTCGTGTGCAGCTACACGACGGGGGACGCGGCGGGCCAGAACATGGTGACCATCGCGACGGAGGCGGTGTGTGCGGCAATCGAGCAGCATTCGCCGGTGAAGCCGCTGTACTGGTTCGTGGAAGCCAACTTCTCGGGCGACAAGAAGGCGTCGCACATGTCGTTCGCGGGCGTGCGCGGGCGGAAGGTGACGGCTTCGGTGGAACTGGACGCTGAAAACGTCGAGAAGCATCTGCATACGACGCCGCGGCGGATGGAAGAATATTGGCGCATGTCGGCTCTGGGCGGCGTGATGTCGGGCTCGATTGGCGTGCAGGGGCATTACGCCAATGGTCTGGCGGCGCTGTATCTGGCGACCGGGCAGGATGCGGCTTGCGTGGCCGAGAGCGCGGTGGGCGTTACGCGGATCGAGCAGCGGGATGGCGGCGGGCTGTTTGTGTCTGTGACGTTGCCCAATGTGATCGTGGGGACGGTGGGCGGCGGGACTGGCCTGCCGACGCAATCCGCCGGGCTGAACATTCTTGGGCTCAAGGGGGCGGGACATGCACGGGAGTTTGCGGAGGTGATTGCGGGCGTGTGCCTTGCGGGTGAGCTGTCGATCATCGGTGCGCTGTGCGCGCACGAGTTCGCCAGTGCGCACAAGAACCTGGCGCGAGGCAAGGCGTGAGCGACGCCCCATCTGCATCGAAGGCGCGTGGCTTGGGCGCGCGCCTGTGGGAGTACCAGGCGGAACGCTTTCCGGTGTTCAAGCATGGCGTGCTGATTGCGGCGTTCGGGACGTCGGCGGTTTGCCTGTCGGCTTTGTTGCGAGGTTCGGCGCCGGCATGGCTGGCGCTGGTGGTGGCAGTGCTGGTGCTGTTCGGGTTGTTCTTTCAGCTGCGCGTGGCGGACGAGCACAAGGACAACGAGGACGACACGAAGTATCGCCCCGAGCGGCCGGTGCCGCGTGGACTGGTTACGCTTGCCGAGTTGCGCGGGGTCGCGATTGGCGTGGGGCTGGTGCAGGTTGCGCTGACGGCTTGGCTGGACTGGCGGTTGCTGGCACTGCTGGCGTTGGTGTGGGCATACATGGCGGTGATGACGAAGGAGTTCTTCGTTCCCGCGTGGCTGAAGAAACGGCCGATCATCTACATGGTGAGCCATATGGCGATCATACCGCTGATCGATCTCTATGCGACGGCGTGCGACTGGCTGCCGGCGGGCGTGGCGCTGCATGAGGATTTCGGTCTGACGCTGCTGGCGTTCCTGTTGCTGTCGCTGGTGAACGGGTCGGTGATCGAGATTGCGCGCAAGAGCTGGGCGCCGGCGATGGAGCGCGAGGGCGTCGAGACGTATTCGAAGCTGTGGGGCCCGGGGCGGGCGGGCGCTGCGGTGAATGTCATCGTGATCGCCGGGCTGACGCTGGCGGCGTTCGTGAATGTGCGGTCGGGGGCTGAGATCTGGTATCTCGTCGCGCTGATGGCGGTGACGTTCTATGCGTCGTGGACGGCCATCGACTATGCGGGCACGCCGACCGAGACGACGGTGAAGCGCATGGAGACGGGGACGGCGGTGTTCGTGATTGCGAACTACCTGCTGCTGGGCGTTCTTCCGCTGTTGTTCGCGGCGGCGGGAATGTCCGTCAACGGCATGCTTTCGGGTTATCCATGACAGACACGCCACGCATTCTGGTTGGCGCTGATGCAGCTGTGTCTGATGCCGGCGGCAAGGGCGCGGCGCTGGCGAAGCTGGCGGCAACGTTTCCGGTTCCGGTGTTCTTTGTGATTCCGGCGGACGCGTTCGATGCGGAGGGCATGAAGGCTGCGGCGCGTGAAGAAGTTAAGCGAGGGTTGGAGCAGCTGGGCGGGGCAGGGCCGTTTGCTGTGCGGTCTTCCGGGTTAGAAGAGGATGGCGCGGCGAGCGCGCATGCGGGGCAGTTTGCGACGGAGCTGAATGTTGCGGCTGCAGACGTGCCGGCGGCGGCGCATCGTGTTTGGCGGTCGGGGTTCACGGACTCGCTGAAGCAGTATCGGCTGGCGCATGGGCTGTCGGGCGATCCGCAGCCGCCGGCGGTGATCGTGCAGGTGATGGTGGAGGCGCGGGCGGCGGGTGTGGCGTTCTCGGCTGATCCGGTAACTGGCGATCGCAGCGTGGTGGTGATCAGCGCGATCAGGGGGCTAGCGGACAAGCTGGTCGGCGGCGAGGAGGATGGCGACAGCTATCGCATCGGCGCCGATGGCGCGACGCTGGAAGCCGAGCTGGTGGACGGCGAGGCTGTGCTGAGCGAAGCCGAGCGCGCTGACGTCGCCGCGATGGCGCGGCGGGCGGCGGAGCATTTCGGGTGTCCGCAGGATATCGAGTGGGCGTTCGATGCGGATGGGCTGAGGATGCTTCAGTCGCGGCCGATTACGACGCTCGGCGATGCGGCGCTCGCGCGAGGCGACGTCGAAGAGGTTGTCATATGGGATAACTCCAACATCGTGGAGAGTTATCCCGGTGTTACGTCGCCGCTGACGTTTTCGTTTGCGCGGTATGTCTATGCGCACGTCTATCAGGCGTTCTCGCGGTTGATGGGCGTGCCGGGCGCGGATGTCGATGAGCATCGGGCGGTGTTCGAGAACATGCTCGGGCGCGTGGATGGGCGGGTCTATTACAACCTCTTGAACTGGTATCGTGCGCTGGCGCTGTTTCCGGGGTTCAAGGCGAACCGGAAATTTATGGAAGGGATGATGGGCGTCTCCGAGGCGCTGCCTCAGGAGATGGCCGATCGTATCGCGCCGCCTTCGGACAGTGGCTGGGAGAAGTTCGTCGATAACCTGAAATTTGGGCGGGTTGGGTTGGGGCTGGTCTGGCACGAGATCAGGATCAAGGGGACGATTGCGAAATTCTATGCGCGGCTGAACGCGGCGCTGGCGCGGCCGGATGCAGAGATCGACGCCATGCCGGCGACGGCGCTGGCGGCGGAATATCGGCTGCTGGAGCGGCAGTTGCTGGCGAAGTGGGATGCGCCGCTGGTGAACGACTTCCTCTGCATGATTGCGTTCGGGCTCGCGCGGAAGACGATGGAGAAGGCCGGGGGCGATGATGGCCGCGCCTTCCTGTCGAACATGCTGATTGGGCAGGGCGACATTGTCTCGGCGGAACCGGCGCGGATGATCCGCGAGATGGGCGGGATGGTGCGCGGGCGGGCCGATGTGGTGGGCCGGCTGGCCAAGGCGGATATCGGCGCGGTGGACGCCGCGCCCGAACTGCGGGCGGCGTTCGATCGCTATATCGCGAAGTTCGGCGACCGCTGCACGCAGGAGCTGAAGCTGGAGAGCCGGACACTGCATGAAGACCCGGCGCAGGTTCTGATGGCGATTGCGGCGGCGGCGACGACGCGCGGCGAAGAGCGCGCGAAGGAGGCCGAGCAGGACCTGCGCGATATCGTGCCGGAGTTCGGCAAGCGCGTGGTCGCGCGCTGGCTGCTCGACTGGGCGAAGGCGCGGGTGCGGGACCGGGAGAATTTGCGGTTCGAGCGGACGCGATTGTTCGGGCGCGTGCGGCGGATTTTCCTGGCGCTCGGTGCGCGGCTGACCGAGGCGGGCGTGCTGAATGCGCCGCGCGATATGTTCTGCCTGACGGTGGAGGAGTTGCTGGGCGCGGTTGAGGGCGCGGCGGTGACGGGCGACCTCAAGGCTCTGGTGCGGTTGCGGCAGGCGGAATGGGATGCGCAGGTGAAGCGCCCCGATCCGCCGGAGCGGTTCAGCGCGCGTGGGGCGCATGTGGTGGGGGTGGCTTCGCTGTCTGCTCAGGCGCAGGCGCCTGCCGAGGCGGGCGAGACGCGCAAGGGGCTGGCGTGCTGCAAGGGTGTGGTGACGGCGAAGGTGCGGGTGATCGAGGACCCGCGCGTGGAGGCGCTGTCGCCCGGCGAGATCCTGGTGGCGCGGCATACCGATCCGGGCTGGATCGCGGTGTTCGCCAATGCGGCGGGTGTTATCGCGGAGCGCGGCTCGCTGTTGTCGCATTCGGCCATTGTTGCGCGCGAGATGGGCGTGCCGTGTGTCGTTTCCCTGAAGGGTGTGACCCAATGGCTACGCACCGGGGACGTTGTGCGGCTGGACGGCGGGGCCGGAACGGTCGAAAGGATCGGCGGGGCGGACCTGGCAGGGACAGCTGCATAAGATGGCCGATACTGACATCGCAAAGCGCGCGAGCTTCGACATCATCCGTTATGCGCAGGCATGGGAGGATGCCGACATTCTTGCGGCGGCGCTGCGCGTGAAGCCATCGGACACGGTGGTGTCGATCGCGTCGGCGGGGGACAACGCGCTGGCGCTGCTGGCCGAGGGGGCCGAGCGCGTGATCGCGGTGGATCTCAACCCGACCCAGTTGGCCTGCGTGCGCATGCGCATGGCGATGTATCGCACGCATTCGCACCAGGACTTTCTCGAGCTGATGGGGTCGCGGCCTTCGGGGCGGCGCAAGCATCTGCTGGAGCTGGCGGCGGCGAAACTTTCGGACGAGGACCAGGCGTTCTGGGCGTCACGGAAAGACGAGGTGGGGCGTTATGGCGTTGGCGGCGTCGGCAAGTTCGAGAAGTATTTCCGGACGTTCCGCGAGTGGGTGATCCCGTTCATTCACACGCGGGAGGTGATTGACCTGTTGCTGACGCCCCGCGAGCCGCAGCAACGCGCAGAGTTCTATGACAAGCGCTGGAACAACTGGGGCTGGCGCCAGATGGTGAAGGTGTTCTTCTCCCGCTTCGTGATGGGGCAGCTGGGGCGTGATCCGGCGTTCTTCGATCATGTCGAGGGCGGGCCGGCGGCGCAGGTGGCGCGGCTGACGCGCAAGGCGTTGGTGGACCAGGACCCGTCGGAGAACCCGTACCTGCACTGGATCCTGAAGGGGACACATGGCGAGGCGTTGCCGCGCGCGCTGGAGGCCGAGCGGTTCGAGATCATCCGCGACCGGCTGGACAGGTTGGAGGTGCGGCTCTGCACGGTGGAAACGCTGGCGAGCGAGGGGGTGAAGGCAGATGCATTCAATCTGTCGGATATTTTCGAATACATGTCGCCCGAGGCGCATGAGGCCGCGTACGGCACGATTCTGGCGGCGAGCAATCCGGGGGCGCGAATTGCGTACTGGAACATGATGGCGCCGCGGCGCGTGCCGGCGAGCCATGCCTCGAAGGTGACGACGAATGGCGCGCTTGAGGCGAAGCTGAAGCCGCTGGACAAGGCGTTCTTCTATTCCGACTTCGTGATCGAGGAAGTGGTGTGAACACCGAACTCGCGATCAGCATTGGCAAGATCGCGGGATCGGTAGCACTGCTGGCCATCGTGCTGTGGGTTGTGGCGCGGCTCGCCAAGCTGCTGCAGCTCGATGCGGAGCTGAGCCGCAAGTTGATCCATATCAGCCTTGGGCTGTACTGCCTGATGTTTCCGCTGGTGTTCTCGCAAGCGTGGGAAGTTGGCGCAACATGCGGGCTGGCGTTGCTTGTATTTCTGCTCGCGCGCGGGGTGGCGAAGACGAGTCTTGGCGCGGGGCTGCATGCTGTTGAGCGACGGTCGTATGGCGAGTTGCTGTTTGCGGTTTCGGTGGCGCTGCTGTTCTGGCTGAAGGATGGACATTTCGTTTCGATCTCCATGCACCAGAAGGCGCCGCCGGGGCCTGTGCTGTATGTGCTGCCGATACTGATCCTGACGCTGTGCGATGCGGCGAGCGCGCTGGTGGGGTCGCGCTATGGGCGGCGGAGATTCCAGATCGAAGAGGGATCGAAGAGCGTCGAGGGCGTCGTCGTCTTCGCGGTGACGGCGTGGCTTCTCTCGCTGATCGCGATTCTGCTGATGACGGATATCGGACGCGGCGAAGCCGTGCTGCTGGCGTTCATCACGGCGGTGTTCGGCGCGCTGCTGGAGGGGGCGAGCTGGCGGGGGCTGGACAACCTGTTCATTCCGCTGGGGCTCTATTTTCTGCTTTCGAACCTGCTCTATCTGGGCGTGCCGGGGCTGGCGACGATTGCAGGATTCTTCCTAGCTGCATTGCTGGCGCTGTTGTGGGTATCGCGGGAGCGGCCGGGCGAGGAGCGGCACTTCCTGGCGGCGGGGGCGACGCTGTTCTTCTGCATCGCGATCTTTGCCGAGCCTGCGAGCATCATCACGCCGGCTGTGGCGGTGGCGACCTATGTGGCGGCGGATGCGGTGCGCAATGGGCAGCGGCCTGCGTTCGATGCGCTAACGCTGCTGATCGTTATCCTTGCGGTGGCTATGCTGTTCTTCGTGGTGAGCCATGTGGCGCAGATGGACACGATCTTCGGGTTCAACCTGTCGTTTGCGGCGCTGGCGGCGGGGATATCGGCGCGGTTCGCGAAGAGGAGCTGGCGGATTGTTCTGGTCGTGTTGCTGGCGTGGGCGGCGATGTCGGTGCGGACATACTGGGCAGAGGCGCAGAGCGCGCCTGCGCTGGTCTTCACGCTGGCAGGGCTTGGCGGCATCATCGCGGTGGCAGCCGCCGGATGGCTGTTGCGCCACCGCGATCATGACAAGCCGTGGTTGATGTTGGGGGCGTTGAGCATGGTGATCGGGCTGGCGTTCATTCCGCTTTCCATTCCGTTGATGCTGTCGTGAAGGGGCTGGCATGAGTGCGGCTGAGATCATGACGGGCGAGGGTGCGAGCCTCGCGATCTATCGTGAGGCGCCTTCGCTTGAAGGCGCGCAGACGTCGGCGCTGGGGCAGTTCCAGTGCGAGAGCGCGGATGCGGGTGCGCGGCTGATCAGGGCGGCGATGGAGCGGCTGAAGGGGGAGGGCTTTGACGCCGTGCTGGGGCCGATGGATGGCGATACATGGGGCAAGCATCGGCTTGTCGTCGAGAGCGATGGGCGGCCGGCGTTCCTGATGGAGCCAAGCAATCCGGCGCATTATGTAGCGGCGTTCGAAGCTTCCGGGTTGGGGATCGTGTCGCGGTATGTTTCGGCGTTGCGGCCTGCTGATGTTGAGCCGAGCAGGTCTGCGGCCCCGGCGGGCTTGCGGTTGCGGGCGTTCGACAAGGTGCGGGCGGAGGAGGAGCTGGCGCGCATTCATGCGCTGTCGCTGTCGGCGTTTTCCTCGAACCATTTCTACCAGCCGATTTCGCTGGAGGACTTCCTCGCGAGCTATCGGCCTGTGCTGGGCGTGATTGATCCGGAGCTGGTATTGCTGGCGGAGGATACGGCGGGGGATTTGGCGGCGTTCCTGTTTGCTGTGCCTAACTACGCGGAGGGGCAAGCGCCGAAGTCGGTGATCCTGAAGACGTATGCGTCGCGCGTGAAGGGTGCGGGGTCGATGCTGGCAAATGAGTTCCATGCGCGGGCGCAGGCGCGGGGGTTCAGCGATGTGATCCATGCGCTTATGCATGAGAGTAATCTTTCGGCGCTGCATTCGGACAAGACAGGCGGGAAGGTGTTTCGCCGGTATGCGCTGTGGGGCGGAAGGCTTTGAACCTGGTTGAAGCCTTCCTCGCGCAGGTCGCGGCGCGGCCGGATGCGGCGGCGATCATCGCGCCGGATGGGCGGGTGACGACGTATGCGGAGCTGGCGCGGGCGTCGAATACGCGGGCGCGGGCTTGGCAGCGGGCCGGGATTGGCGCGGGCGATGTCGTGCTGATCGCGCGCGGAGTTTCGGTGGAGCTGTATGAGACGCTGCTGGCCGTGTTCCGGTTGGGCGCGGTGGCGATGTTTCCGGAGCCCGCAGCAGGTTTGAAGGGGCTGCGGCTGGCGGTGGAGGCGGCTCAACCGAAGGCGGTGGCCACGACGGCGCTGGGGCATGTGATCCGGCTGGCGTTTTCCGAGTTGCGTGCGCTGAAGGGGTTGCCGGAGCCGGGTGACGATGATGTCGGCGAGGAGGTTCTCGCGCATCTGCCGGACGATGCGCCGGCGTTGATCACGTTCACATCGGGGTCCACGGGCAGGCCCAAGGGGATTGTGCGGTCGGCGGCGTTTCTGATGTTGCAGCATGAGTTGCTGGAGCATGTGCGGCGGACGAAACAGGGGGATGTCGATCTTATCTCGTTGCCGGTGTTCATCTTGTCGAACCTCGCGGCGGGGGCGACGAGTGTGATCCCTGCGGGGAGACTGACGCGGCCGGCGAAGCTGGATGGGGCGCGGTTGCGGGTGCAGATGGCGGCGTCCGGGGTAAATCGCATCGTGGCGCCGCCCGCGGTGGTGGCGCGGATTGTCGAGGGCGCGGAGCCCATGCGGGGGATCGAGGCGATCTTCACGGGCGGCGGGCCGGTGTTTCCGAACCTGCTGCGCGCGGCAGCGAAGGCCGCGCCCAATGCGGAGATACATGCCGTGTATGGTTCGACGGAGGCAGAACCGATTGCACATGTGCAGATCGCGGAGATTGGCGAGGCGGACTGGGTAGCGATGGCGAGCGGCGGCGGGCTGCTGGCGGGCAAGCCGATTGCGGAGATCAGCGTGGAGCTGCGTGATCACGAAGTGTTCGTCGCGGGGCCGCATGTGAACCGGGGGTATCTCGACAAGCGGGATGATGCGTCGACGAAGTCGGAGCACAATGGTGTGCTGTGGCATCGCACGGGTGATGCTGCGCGGATCGATGAGCAGGGACGGATGTGGCTGCTGGGGCGGCGCGAGGCGGCGTCGGGCGGGCTATTTCCGTTTGCAGTGGAGACGGCGGCGTTGAGCTGGCCCGGTGTGAAACGTGCCGCGCTGCTGGCGGGAAGTCCGCGCGCGAAGCTGGCGCTGGAGGGCGAGAGACTGGATGCAAGCGAGATGCAGCGGCGCGCGGAGGCCATGGGTGCGATTGATGCGGTGATCGTGAGGCAAGTGCCGGTCGACAAGCGGCACAACTCGAAGATCGATTATGCGCGGCTGAAGAAGTTGCTGGCATGAGCGCGGCGAAACGCGCACGCATCTGGCTCGCCTGGGGCTTTGTCTTTGGGGCGGTGAGCCATGTCGCGTGGACGCTGGTGAATGGTGATCTCTGGTATTACGGCCCGGCGCCGAGCTGGGCGCCGTGGTTCTGGTATGGGATCTGTCTCATCGATTTCGTGGTGTTCTGGCTGCTGCTGAAGCGGCCGCGCGCGGGGATTGCACTGGCTGTGGCGACGATGATCACGACGCTGATCGTCAACTGGACGCAGTTTCCAACGTTCGAATACACGTTCAACTATGTGCTGATCGGGCTAACCGCGTTTGGCGTGATCGTGTTCGCGCTGGCGCCGTGGTTGTGGCGGCGGGCTTAGATCAAGCGTGCAGATGTCTGTCTCAGCATTTCGGGGTGTTGGCTTTCAGTCCGCCGTCTTCAGCACATAGCGGCGGTTGAGTGGCTGCACCGGGCGGGCGTTGTGGGGGAACAGCGCGCCGAAGGCGGCGAGCTGGCTGGGGGATGCGGTGACGGGCGTGGCCATCACGACCCAGTGGACGGTTTCGGAGCAGGGCGGGGTGGTGAGCGAGCCTTCATAGCGAAAGGTGGCGCCACTTGCGGGCATGAAGGCGGCGGCGTCGATGTTGAAGGCGACGGCGGCCTTGCCCTCGCGGCCTGGAGCGGTGGCCCAGATTGAATCGAGGTTCGGGTTGGCCGAGCCTTCAAGGAACATGACGCCGATGACGGCGAGGTCGCCATCGGGCGAGGCATGGACGAAGTGAGCTTCGAGGGGGAACTGCTTGCCTTCGATGGTGTGTTCGGACGGGTGGTGGAAGTGGAACTGCTTGAGCGTGTATTCCTTGCCGTCGAGTGTGACTGCGCCGCCTTCTGGCACGTCAACCTGGATGGTGTGGCCATTGTTGACGACCATGGCGCCGTGTGTGGGGATCCAGTGTGTGGCGGGCGCGGGGATACCCGCGGTCATCGCGCCGGAGAGATCGATGGGCGATTGCTGGCGGCCGGCGGCGCAAGCCGCGTTGTCGGGCGAGAGCTCGCCCCAGTGTTCGGGTCCGCCCTCGCCGCCATAGGTCCAGTGGGCCGGGTGACTGGCGGCAGGGTGATCGGGAGCAGGTTCTGCGTGAGAATCGGCGGGCGGATCGACGAACGCGGCGGTGAGCGTCGCCATGGCCAGCGCGCTTAGTAGCAGGGATGCGCGGATCGATACCGTCATGGTTCCAGATATTCCGATGTCATGGCCAACAAATCGTTAATCGCGGGGCGGCGCAGGTTAACCCGCGCGGGACAAGCGTTGCGGCAGCGCTTATCTATGGGTGATGGCCGACAATTCTCAGCCGTTGAACCTTCTGCCGCCGCGCTTTGCGGCGTGGTTTAGCGCGCGTGGGTGGGAGCTGCGGCCGCATCAGGCGGGATTGATCGAGGCGTCGCGGCGCGGACAAGGCGGGCTGGTGATTGCGCCGACGGGCGGGGGCAAGACGCTGGCGGGGTTTCTGCCCAGCCTGGTCGAGCTGGCGGAAGCGCCGCCGCGAGCGCATCCGAAGTTGCACACGCTCTACATCTCGCCGCTAAAGGCGCTGGCGACGGACGTGGCGCGGAATCTTACAAGTCCGGTCGCTGAGATGGGGCTTGATCTGACGCTGGAGACGCGGACGGGGGATACGAGCCCGTCGCGGCGGCAGCGGCAGCGGGCAAAGCCGCCGGATATCCTGCTGACGACACCGGAGCAGCTGGCGCTGCTGGTGGCGTCGGAGCATGCGGGGCGGTTCTTTGGTGACCTGCGCGCTGTGATCGTCGATGAGGTTCACGCGATTGCGCAGAGCAAGCGGGGCGATCTGCTGGCGCTGTGTCTTGCGACGTTGCGGACGTGGGCGCCCGCGGCGCGGCATATCGGGCTATCGGCGACGGTGCGTGATCCGGTGGCGCTGTCGCGGTGGTTGGGGCCGGATACGCCGATTATCCGGCATCAGGGCGGCGCGAGCGCGAATATTTCGGTGCTGGATTCGGAAGCGCGCATTCCGTGGTCGGGGCATTCGGGGCGGCACAACATCAAGGAAGTGTATCAGGCGATCAAGGGCGCGAAGATGTCGCTCGTATTCGTCAACACGCGCAGCCAGGCGGAGATGACGTTCCAGGAGTTGTGGCGCGTGAACGAGGATGCGCTGCCCATCGCCCTGCACCATGGCTCGCTCGATGTGGAGCAGAGGCGGAAGGTCGAGGCCGCGATGGCGGCGGGGAAGCTGAAGGCGGTGGTGTGTACCTCCACACTCGATCTCGGGATCGACTGGGGCGATGTTGATCTTGTGGTGCAGATGGGCGCGCCGAAGGGATCGTCGCGGTTGATCCAGCGCATCGGGCGGTCGAACCACCGGATGGATGAGCCAAGCCGCGCACTGCTGGCGCCGAGCAATCGGTTCGAGGTGCTGGAATGCCGCGCGGCTGTTGAGGCGGTGGAGGCGGGCGAACTGGACGGGCCGGGGCCGCGGCGCGGTGGGCTGGATGTTCTGGCGCAGCATGTGATGGCGCGTGCGTGCGGCGACGGGTTCGATGCGGTGAAGCTTTATGATGAGGTGCGCGTCGCGGCGCCCTATGCGGAGCTGGACTGGGAGACGTGGGAGCGCGTGGTCGACCTGGTGGCGACAGGTGGGTATGCGCTGCGGACGTATGACCGGTTTCGCCGCATCGTGAAATTTCCCGATGGCGTCTGGCGGGCGCGCAATGACGATGTGCGGCGGCAGCATCGCATGAATGTCGGCACAATCATCGAAAACCCGATGATTGGTGTGCGGCAGGTGTCGTTCTTCAGAGGCGGCGAAGGCAAGCGGCTGATGCGGCCGGGGCGCAAGCTGGGTGAGATGGAGGAGTACTTCTTCGAGATGCTGACGCCTGGCGACACATTCCTGTTTGCCGGGGAGATCCTGCGCTTCGAGGGAATATCGGACACCGACGCGCTGGTGACCAAGACGTTCGATACCAATCCGAAAATCCCGTCCTACAATGGCGGCAAGTTTCCGCTGACGACTTTCCTTGCGACGCGCGTGCGGCAGATGCTGCATGATCGCAACCGGTGGAGCAACCTGCCGGCGCAGGTGCGGGAGTGGATCGAGGTGCAGGAGCGCAAGTCGACCATCCCGAAGGCGGATGAGTTGCTGATCGAGACCTTCCCGCGCGGGGGGCGGCATTATCTTGTCTGCTATCCGTTCGAGGGGCGGTTGGCGCATCAGACGCTGGGCATGCTGCTGACGAAGAGGATGGAGCGCGCCGGGCTGAAGCCGCAGGGGTTCGTTGCGTCGGAGTATGCGCTCTCGGTATGGGCGGCGGAGGATATGCGCGGGGAAGACATGGCGCAGCTATTCCACGAGGACATGCTGGGCGACGATCTCGATGCGTGGCTGGAGGAAAGCGCGCTGATGAAGCGGACTTTCCGCAACAATGCGCTTATCGCGGGGCTGATCGAGCGGCGGATGCAGAAGGGCGAGCGGACTGGGCGGCAGATCACTTTCTCGACCGACCTTATCTACGACGTGCTGCGCAGCCATGAGCCGGACCATCTGCTGCTGAAGGCGGCGCGCATGGATGCGGGGGAAGGCTTGCTCGACATCAGGCGGCTGGGCGAGGCGCTGAAACGGATCAAGGGGCGCATCGTGCATGCGAGTCTGGAGCAGATTTCTCCCTTCGCAGTGCCCGTCATGCTTGAGATCGGCAAGGAGCCGGTGTTCTCGGGCGATGCGGCCGAGGCCATCCTGCGCGAGGCGGAGGATGATCTTGTGCGTGATGCGATGAGCTGAGCTCTATTGCTCGAACGCGCTGTCGGTGTTGCCGGCGCGGCGTTGGCGGTCGAACTCGTCGGCGGTTTCAAGTTGCTTGGCGTTGAACGCGTCCCACTCCTCGGCCGTGGAGCAGACTTTCTGCGGGAAGTTCGATCCCATCACTGTCATGTTCTTGCAGATCTTAGCCTGCTCTGTGCCAGCGGCCTTGGCTGCACGGGATTTCTCGAGCGCGGCCCAGCGCGTGGCGGCGCTACCCGATGGCGTCAGCAGACTTGCGCAGCCGCCAAGGAGAAGGACGCCGACGAGAGCGGCAGCGATCAAGCGCATGTAAGTTCCCCTACCCAATTGGATTCTTGTCAGTCGCGGTTGTAGCGGCCGACATTTGCATATTTCCGGCCTTCGGCAAGCAGGTCTGCCGTCTCGCGCCGCCGTCTTTCATCAAATGCGGCCCAAGCTTCGGGCGAGGCGCAGATGGTGCGCGGGATGTTGGTGTCTGGCGGGCGATCCTTTCGACATTCCATGCCTTCGATGTTGGCTTCGCCGAGCGTCATGCGCTCGCTGGTGACCAGAGGCGTTGTCGAGCAGGCCGAAAGGGCGACCGAAGCCGTCGCAAGATTGGCCAGAAGTGACATCCTGAGCATCCGCGTTCTCCACGTGTGCAGTCCAATAATCCCGTAAATCGAGGAGATGCGATAGCCCGCGCTGTTGAACTCCGCGTGCGCGGTTGACGGGGTGACCGCAGCTGGCCACGGTCGTTGGATGGCGATTGCGCACACGGAAAGCAGCGGGCTGCGCGTCCTCCAGCTTGAGCTGGCGGGCGAAATTCTGTCGCTGTTTCCGTGCGGTGGGCTGTGGTGGGAGGCGGCTGGCGTACTGGTTGTTTCGGACCTGCACCTGGAAAAAGCGTCTTCCTATGCGGCGCGGGGACATATGCTGCCGCCTTACGACACGCGGGCAACCCTGAAGCGGCTGGGGGCTTTGCTGGGCGAACTGAAGCCGACGACGGTGGTGAGTCTTGGCGACAGTTTCCACGACAGGGGTTCGCGCCCGCGCATGGCGGAGGACGATGTCGCGACAGTGCGCGCGATGACGGCGGCGCATGACTGGGTGTGGATTGAGGGCAATCATGATCCGAGGCCGCCCGAGGATCTGGGCGGGCGTGCGGCGTTCGAACTGGTGCGTGGCGCGCTGACCCTTCGGCATGAACCGTCGGCAGGCGCTACGCGCGGCGAGATTGCGGGGCACCTGCATCCGTGTGCGCGCGTGGTGAGCAAGACGGGACGCAGCGTGCGGGCGCGGTGTTTTGCGACCAATGGCGAGCGTCTGGTGATGCCAGCCTATGGCGCGCTGACGGGCGGGCTCAACGTTCTTGATCCGGCGTTTGGACCATTGTTTCCCGGCGCGATGGTGGCGGCAATGCTGGGGCGCGATGGGGTGTATCTCGCGGGCGTTGATAGCCTGGCGCCGGATCGCAGAGGGCGGGCGGCCTGAGCGCTATTTCCGGCCGAACCACGCGCCGATGCCGCCTACCAGCGCGCCTAGCAGAACAGCGACGAAGCCGTAGACGAGGCCGTGTTGGCGGGAGAGGTCGAAGAGCGTCTCGTCAAGGCCGCTGCGGGCGAGCATCAGGGTCTGGTCGGTTTCGCCCACGGGCTCGCCATTGCGGAAGGCGACGGCGCGGACGCGGTATTCTCCCGGTGGTGCGTTGAACGGCAGGGCGATGGTGGCGCGGTGGAGGCCGCCGTCGAAGCGCTTGATGTCGGCGGCGTTGAGGACGTAGAGGCCCTCCTCTTGCTTAAGGTCCACGAAGGCGGCGCGCCAGGCGGGGAGATCGGGCGAGATCAGCTGGTCGGCGCGTGGCTGCGCGGAGGCGCCGGGATCGAGGCCGACGCTGGCCAGTGTTTCGGGCGGCACCGATGCGGCGACCTGGGGCTCGGCGCCGACGGCGAAGACGGTGGGCGCAGAGATGAACTCGATCGCTTGTTCGCCAGTGGGCGTGCGGCGGATCATGCGCTGGGTCGTGACCGGGCCGATCAGCGCGACGGCGAGGCCCGAGGTTTCGTTCTCGGGCTGGGGGGTGTTGGCGAAGAGGACGACACGCGAGCCGGTGAAGTTGACGGTGACCTCTATGCTGTCCTGCGCGAGGCCGGCTGGCATAAACGGCCGATCGGCCCGCGTGCGTGGCTGGGCCAGCGCAGATTGAGTGAGGGCGGCTCCCGCGAAGATGAGCCCCAAAGCGGCGAGGAGAGCGCGCACGATCATTGCGCCTGCTCCAGTCGATATTCCGGCGTCGGCTCGACATAGAGTTCGTAGATCAAGCGGCCGGCGATGCTGAGCACGAGGACGGCGAGCAGGAGGCGCAACTGTGCGGCCTTGAGCCGGCGGCCTGCCATCGCGCCATAGCGTGCGCCTATTACGCCGCCGATCATGAGGACTCCTGCGAGAATGAGGTCCACCGTGCCGTTGAAGGCGGCCTGCAGGAAGGTGACGTAAGCGGTGAGGAAGATGATCTGGAACAGTGAGGTTCCGATCATAACGCGCGTAGGTACGCCAAGCAGGTAGACCATGGCGGGAGCGAGGATGAAGCCGCCGCCGATGCCGAGGATGGCGGCGAGCATGCCGACGAAGAAGCCGATGGCGATGGGCGGGATGATCGAGATGTACAGGCCCGAGCGCGGGAAGCGGCGCTTCATGGGCAGAACGCGCGTCCAGGCGCGCAGGCGCGTGCGGCGGCCCGGATCGCCGCCGGAGCCGCGCAGAGCGCCGACGCTTTCCCAGGCCATCAGTCCGCCGATGACGGTGAGGAACACAATGTAGAGCACCGTGACGGTCGTATCGACCAGGCCGAATACCTTGAGCAGCGTGAAGATGACAACGCCGATGGAGGAGCCGGCCAGACCGCCAGCCAGCATGAGCATGCCCAGTTTCGTGTCCACCAACCGGTCTCGCCAGTGGCTGGAGACGCCCGCGATGGAGGTCGCCAGCACCTGGTTTGCCTGGGTGGAGACGGCCACGGCGGGCGGGATGCCGTAGAAGATGAGCAGGGGCGTCAGCAGGAAGCCGCCGCCGACGCCGAACATACCCGACAGGAAGCCCACAAGCATGCCAATCGTCACGAGGATCAGCGGGTCGACCGCGATCTGTGCGATGGGCAGGTGAATCAACATGATCCCGTTCTAGACGGGCATTCGCCTTGCCGGAAGCGTTCAGTCGCCGAGGCTGAGTGTTGCCGCGCGAAGCTGCCTCAGAAGCGAGACGCTTGCCTCTCCGGTGACCGGCAGGTCGTTGGCGCGCTCGAACTGGCGGATGGCTTCGGCCGTGCGGGAGCTTGGCTTGCCGTCGGTGGTTCCCGGGGCGTAGCCGAGGCGCTGGAGCAGCCGCTGGGCCTCGGCCACCTGGGCGGGGGTGGCGACGTCCCAGGCGCGGCGGCCGAAGTCGCCATTTGCACGGGCAATCGAGGGCTTCGGGTTGAAGGCCCGGGCCTTGCGCTTGATCGCTTCCGCCTGAGTTGGCTGCATTTCGGCCAGCATGGTGCGGGCGCGGCGGCTGGCGTCCTGGTCGCCGGCGCGGCCGGCCACTTCGTACCAGTAGGCCGCTTCTGATTTGTCCTGGCTGACGCCGAGGCCCTGTTCATAAAGGACGGCGAGGTTGTACTGGCTGTCCACGAGGCCGAGGTCGGAGGCGGCGCGGAACCATTCTACCGCAGCGGCATAGCTCTGCGGGCCGGCGTCGCCTTCAGCGTAGAAGACGGCGAGGTCGTGCATGGCGAGGCGATTGCCGCCGATGGCGGCCTTTTCGGTCCAGGAACGGGCAGCGGCGATGTCGCGTGGGACGCCTTCGCCGCGCTCATAGAGCTTGGCGAGACGGTATTCGGCCATGACCAGACCGCGGGAGGCCGCGTCCTTGAGCATCTGAACGGCGCGGGTCTTCTCCCCCGATTGCAGGAGTTCCAGCGCGTAATCGTGCAGGGCGACCGGATCGCCGTCGCGGACGGCCTGGTCGAGCGTGACAGTGGGGGCCGCAGGAGCTGCAGCGGCGGTCGCGGAGGGTTTGGCGGCGGGTGAGGCCGGCGGCGCGGTTGGAGTAGCGGCGGGTTCCAGCAGGCCGGCGGGGTCCGTTTCGAGAAGCGCCGGGTCCGCAACGGCTTCAGCGGGCTCGGCGAACAGGACATCGTCGGTCGCGCCAGATTCGGCTGCGGGCGCCAGCGGGGCGGCGGGGTCGAGGCGGGCGAAATCGTCGCCCTGGGCTTCCTGCTTGCCGCGCATGACGGTGAAGGCGGCGCCCCCGGCGACGGCGACGGTAAGGACAGCGGAGGCGATCAGCGGGCCTTTGCCGATGCCCTTGCGGCCGGCGGATTCACCAGTGGCGACGCGGCGGCCCTGGCGCGCAGCGCGACGGGCTTCCTCGAGATAGGAGGCCGACAGACGTTCGCGGCTTTCGTCCGAAGGCAGGTCAGCCACGAAGCCAGAGGCTGGCGGGCCAGGCGGGCCGAGGAGCGCATCGTCCGGCTCCATCAGGTCGTCGATCGAACTGGCGGCTCCAAGGTCTGCCGGTGGAGCAGTCGCTGTTGCGACCGGCGCCTCTTCGCCGAAAAGCTGCGAGTCCATGCGATCAAAGGGCGGCGGCTCGACGCCGACTATGTCGCTCGTGTCCGCGGGCGTTTCATCAGCGCGGGTTACCGCGGCAAGCGCGGCGGGGGCCACGCGGCGTTCGAGGATGTCTTCGGACGGGTCGTCATCGAGGATGATGAACTCATCGGGGACAACGGGAATGTCGCGCGTGACGATGTCGGATGAGGCCGGTTCAATGCCGCTGCGCACGTCTTCGAGCACTTCGAGGCGGCGGGCGAGCGAGGACATCGTCTTCTGCACGGGCGCGAGGGCGATAGCAGACTGGTCGGCCGACTCTTCCATGCGGCGCTGCACGTCCTGCAACACGTCGTTCAGCTTCGACTCATAGGAGCGGCCGCTGTCGGCGAGGCGGGCTTCGAAGCCGCGCATCGATTCCTGATGAGTCGACTGCAGGCGTTCGACCGCGCGGGCGACCTGTTCGCCGATCTGGCTGATGGCTTCGGCGCTGCGGCGTTCGCTTTCGCGCACGCGCTCGTCGAGGCGGTCGGCCAGGCGGTCAACTTCTGCATTGTCGAGCGGGCGTGCTTCGGCGGCGGACTCGGCGATGCGGTCGGTGAGGCGCTGGACGCTTTCGTCGTGGCGACGCTGGAGGCGCTCTGCGACGAGGGCGACCTGCTCGCCAACGGCGTCGATGGCGCCAGCGCTGCGCGACTCGAGGCCGGCCATGCGATCGTCAACCGACGTGCTCAGTTTTGCGAGGGATTCCGAGGCTTTCTGGCCGGACGTCTCGACCGACGACAAGCGGGCGTCGATGGTGTCCGCGAGGCGCGCGATCTCGCGGCGCACGTCGTCGATGGAGCGTTCGTCGCCACGCGTCTCGACGGCGCGCAGGCGTTCGTCCACGGCGCGGGACAGGCGGTCGACCTGCGAACTCATCGCCTCGACGGCGTCGGCCTGGCGGGCCTCGGTGACGTTGATCTGATCCTGCAGCTGGCGGAGGCTGCGCTCAAGTCGGTCGAATTTCTCGGGGTTGGCGTTGCGCGCGGCGTCGTCGATGCGGCGTTCCATGTCGGCGCGCAGGGCGTGGATCGGGCGCGACATGTCCTCGGCGAAGGCGTCGAGGCGCTTCTGGAAGACCTGCTGAAGCTGCGCGAGTTCGTCCTGCCCGGCCTTTGAGTCGTTGCGCTGGGTACGCTCGTCGATGTCGGTGATGGCGCGTTCAAGGACGCCGACGGCCGTGTCGGTCTTGCGCTCGGTGCGCGTGACGCGGTCGGTGATGCGTGAGACGGCTTCGCTGAGACCGCTCATCGCTTCGCGGGTTTTTTCCTCGATGGCGTCAACGCGGTCGAGGACTTCCTTCGACATCGCGCGCGAGCGCGTGAGGTTGGACTCGAGCGCGCGTTCCATGCGCCAGGTCGTGTCGCCGACGGCGCGCTCGGCCTTGGTCTCGAACAGCTCGAAGCGGGAGGCGGCGTCCGTGATGCGCGCGATGCCGGCCTCGATGCGGCGCTCGGCGGACGACATCTTTTCTTCGACCTGATCGATGCGGCCAGTGATGCCCGAGGTGTTGGAGCGGACAGCGGCGTTGACGACCGTATCGACATTGCGGGCGACGTCGTCGACCTTGTTCGAGACTTCGCTGACCTTCTCCTCGAAGAGGTCGCGAAGCTGTTGTTGTTCCTGTTCGGCGGAGGCGAGGCGTTCCTGCACTGTGCCGGCGAGGCGGTCGAGCGAGGCTTCGAGTTTCTTGAGGCCGTCGAGCGTGGTGCTGCGGCCTTCGCCTTCGAGCGAGTCGATGCGGCTGCGCAGGGCGCTCTGGGTCGACTCGATTTCGCCCAGGGCGCGGGTGACGCGCTCAAGCGCCATGAGCTGCGCCTTGCCGGAAGAGTCGACCTTGCCCATGAGGCCGAGGATCGACTTATCCACACCCGAGATGGCGCGCGAGGCGCGGGATGTGGAAGCCTCGAGGCGCTGGGCCAGCTGGTCGATCTCGACCGACATGCGGCGCAGATCGTGGTCGTCGGCCGAACGGGGTGGCGGGTCGGACAGGTCGATGTCACGGACGGGGGACGAATCGGCGTCGAGAAGCAGGGCGTTCAGGTACTGGCCGAGGGTCACGCCCTGACGCTGAGCGCGTTCGCGCGCGATTTCGCGCACTTTCGGGTCAATTCCCTTAACGCTCCAGGGTCCCTGGGTCATCGCAACTCCGAATCCGGCAGGTAGAGCCTTACCCAGGCCGGCGACGCCTGCCAGTTGGGCGTGATACGGTTAACGACCGTTAAACGTTGATTTCTGGGGGGCTTGGCCGCGGCGCCCAGAAATCTGCCTGCGACACCTGCGACAGAATTGACCCATAGGGCAGGCGCCGCTACGTATTACTGAGCGTTAAGTCAAAGACGCCGCCTGTGCTCCCCCACAGAGCTAATAAGTCAACGGGAGGCAGAGATTGAAAACGTACACCATCAGCGAACTTGCGCGCGAATTCCAGGTAACGCCGCGCGCACTTCGATTCTATGAGGACAAAGGGCTGCTGCAGCCGACTCGCGACGGCTTGAACCGGGTCTATTCCATCCGCGACCGGGCGCGCCTGAAGCTGATCCTTCAGGGCAAGAGCGTCGGGTTCTCGCTGTCAGATATCCGCGAGATCCTCGACCTCTATACGCTTGAAGGTCACCGCGCGCAGCTCAAGCTCTCGCTAAAGAAGTCGCGCGAGCAGATCCGCAACCTCGAAAAGCAACGCGAAGACATCGAGTCGGCTCTCGAAACGCTCAACAAGGGCGTGCGGTGGGCCGAGGAAAAGCTCCAGGAAATGGGACCGGGCGCTGAAGTCGAGCAGTCTGCGCGTGCATATGAGCGTGTCGCGCGGGCCGGCCTCGATGGGGATGCCCACCTCGACAGCTGACCTAAAGTCAGTCTCGACGGAAAGACTGGCAGTGGTAAGACGCCGATGCGTTCAGCATCCGGAATCGTGGTCGCTTGTCCGGCCACGATGGCGATGGGCGCGACAGCGATTAGGATGACCATACATGGCGAGATATCAGGCGCCCCTGCGGGACATGAAATTCCTGCTCTATGATGTGCTTGAAATCGGAAGCTATTCCAACCTGCCCCGCTTCTCCGAAGCGCCTCGGGACGTTGTCGAGGCGGTGCTGGAGGGCGGGGCGGTATTCGCCAGCGAAGTGCTGCAACCCCTCAATGCGATTGGCGACCGGCAGGGCTGCAAGCGGAACCCCGATGCATCAGTGACGACGCCGAAGGGCTTCAAGGAAGCCTTCAAGCAGATGTCCGACGATGGCTGGATGGCGATTTCCGCCGATCCGCAATGGGGCGGGCAGGGGCTGCCGCGGGTTGTCTCGATTCCGTTCCTGGAGATGTGTTCCTCGGCGAATATGGCGTTCTCGATGTATCCGGGGCTGACGCGCGGGGCGGCGGAAGCCATCCAGGTCGGTGGGTCGGACGAGCAGAAAAAGACTTACCTGACCAACATGATGACCGGAAAATGGGCCGGCACCATGAACCTGACCGAGCCACAGTGCGGCACGGACCTGGGTCTCATCCGCACGAAAGCGGTTCCCCAGCCGGATGGAACCTACAAGATCACCGGCCAGAAGATCTGGATTTCCGGCGGCGAGCAGGACCTGACCGAGAACATCATCCAGCTGGTGCTGGCGCGCATTGAGGGCGGGCCTGAGGGCATCAAAGGCATCTCGCTGTTCATCGTACCGAAGTTCCTGGTGAACGCTGATGGCTCGCTGGGCGCGCGCAACGGCTATCAGTGCGGCGGCCTCGAAGAGAAGATGGGCATCCACGGCAACGCGACGTGTGTGATGAACTATGAGGGCGCAACGGGCTATCTGGTGGGCGAGCCCCACAAGGGCATGCGCACCATGTTCGTGATGATGAATGAGGCGCGGCTGGGCGTGGGCATGCAGGGCCTCGCGCAGGCGGAAGTGGCGTTCCAGAATGCCGCCGACTTTGCGCGCGAGCGCGTGCAGGGCCGCTCGATCACGGGCGCCAAGGCGCCGGACAAGCCGGCCGATCCGATCATCGTACACCCGGATGTGCGCCGCATGCTGATGGACATGAAGGCCTTCACCGAAGGCGCGCGGGCGTTCACGTACTGGACGGCGCTGCAGGGCGATCTCGAACAGGTTTCGCCCGATGCGCACGTGCGCGAGAAGGCCGAAGACCGGATGACGCTGCTAACGCCGGTGGTGAAGGCGTTCCTCACTGATCGTGGCTTCAAGTGCGCCAACGATGCGCTGCAGCTGCATGGCGGGACGGGGTATACGCGCGACCAGGGCGTGGAGCAGTTCGTGCGCGATGCGCGGATCGCGCTGATCTACGAAGGCACCAACGGCATCCAGGCGCTGGACCTCGTGGGCCGCAAGCTGGCGGCCAATGGCGGGCGGGCTGTGTTCGCGTTCTTCAACGACCTTGAGGAGTTCGTCTCCAGCAATGACGGCGACAAGGACCTGAAGCCGTATGTGGAGGGCGTCGCCCTCGCGACGGGGCAGCTGAAGGAAGCCACCATGTGGCTGATGCAGAATGGCATGTCGAACTTCGACAATGCGGGCGCATCCAGCCACGACTACCTGCAGTTGTTCGGCCTGACCGCGTTCGCGTTCATGTGGGCCAAGCAGGCCAAGGCGGCGCTGGCGCTGAGGGGCGGCGGGGACCGCTTTTATGACGATAAGCTTGCTACTGCGCAGTATTTCTTTGAACGAGTCTTGCCTGACGCTACGTCACATCTCGCAAAGGTAAAGACAGGCGCCGGGTCGGTCATGGCCCTGCCAGCCGACGCATTCTGAACTGTCTCCCCGCGTCGCGGGTGCAGAGTTTTCACGGGAGGCCCGAATGGCCGAAGCTTTCATCTATGACGCCGTCCGCACACCGCGAGGCAAGGGCAAGAGCAGCGGCAGCCTGCACGAGATCACCTCGCTGCAGCTGGCAACGCAGGCGCTCAAGGCGATCAAGGAGCGCAACAACCTCGACACCTCAAAGGTGGACGATGTGATCCTTGGCTGCGTGACGCCGATTGGCGAGCAGGGCTCCGACATTGCCCGCATCGCCGTGCTGAACGCGGACTATGCCGAGACGACGGCGGGCGTGCAGGTGGATCGCTTCTGCGCCTCTGGCCTTGAGGCCTGCAACATCGCAGCGGCGAAAGTCATGACCGGCGAGGCCGACATGGCGATCGGCGGCGGTATCGAGGCGATGAGCCGCGTGCCGATGGGATCGAATGGCGGCGCCTGGGCGTCGAACCCAGAGATCGCGATGAAGTCCTACTTCGCCCCGCAGGGCATCGGCGCGGACCTGATCGCCACCAAGTATGGTTTCTCGCGCGATGACGTCGACGCGTACGCGGTGGAGAGCCAGAAGCGCGCGGCCAAGGCCTGGAAGGAAGGCCGCTTCTCGAAGTCGGTTATCCCGGTGAAAGACCAGCTTGGCGTGACGATCCTGGCGCACGACGAGACGGTGCGCGGCGACACGACCATGCAGACGCTTGCGGCGCTGAACCCCTCGTTCGAGCAGATGGGCCAGATGGCGTTCGACGATGTGGTGAAGCAGCGCTATCCGGAAGTGGAAAAGATCAATCACGTCCACCACGCTGGAAACTCATCGGGCATCGTGGATGGCGCCTCAGCCGTGCTGATCGGCAACAAGGTGACGGGCGACGCGGCTGGCCTCAAGCCACGCGCGCGCATCAAGGGCTTCGCCTCGATTGGTTCCGAACCTTCGATCATGCTGACGGGGCCGGCGCTGGTGACAGAGAAGCTGCTGAAGAAGCTCGGCATGGGCGCGAAGGATATCGACCTTTACGAACTGAATGAAGCCTTCGCGTCGGTCGTGCTGCGCATGATGCAAGCGCTGGATATTCCGCACGAGAAAATGAATGTGAACGGCGGCGCCATCGCGATGGGCCACCCGCTGGGCGCGACGGGCGGCATGATCCTCGGCACCGTGCTGGACGAGCTGGAGCGGACGGACAAGGAAACCGCACTGGTCACGCTGTGCGTCGGCGCAGGCATGGGCACGGCCATGGTGATCGAGCGGGTGTAGCGTGATTGATGAGGCCAAGATCAGCGCCATCATTGTCTCGCTCCTGACGGGCGTGGGAATCACGATGTTCCTCAACAATGCAATGCGCGACCTGGGCTCGGCACTCGCGATCTCCATACCTGTGACGCTCGTGATGGGCGGGGTGCTGACCCTGTTCGCGTCTGACAACATCAAGAAGGGCGGCGAGAAGTCGCCCAAGAAAAAAGCCAACAAAGGCGAATGACATGAACCTCGAAACCTTCAGCTTCGACGTCGATGCAGACGGCATTGCGCTGGCCACGTTCGACGTGCCCGGGCGCTCCATGAATACGCTGACTGGTAAGGCCATCGCGGACCTCGCGATGATCGCTCAGGAAGTCGCGACCAACGCGACGATCAAGGGCCTGGTGATCACCTCGGGCAAGACGAGCGGTTTCTGCGCGGGCGCCGATCTCGGCGAACTTGGCGGCGGATCGGGCGGTGGTGGTGGCGGCGGCGACCCGGAAGCGGGGCTGAGGGCGGCGTTCGAGCGTTCCTTCGCGATGAACAAGATCCTGCGCGGCCTTGAGACCTGCAAGAAGCCGGTGGCGGCGGCGATCAACGGGCTTGCACTGGGCGGTGGTCTCGAAGTGACGCTGGCGTGCCACTATCGGATCGCGGCCAACGACAATCCGAAATTGCAGCTTGGTCTGCCCGAAGCAAAGGTCGGCCTGCTGCCCGGCGGCGGCGGAACGCAGCGCCTGCCGCGCCTGATCGGTGCGCAGGCGGCGGCGCCGTTCCTGCTGCAGGGCGAGAGCATGACGGCGGACCAGGCGAAGTCGCTCGGCGTCATCCACGACACCGCGCTGACGGCGGAACTGGTCGCCAAGGCGAAGGCGTGGGTGAAAGCGAACCCGAACGCCAAGGCGCCGTGGGATGACCCGAAGTACAAGATCCCGGGCGGCAACCCGAACTCGCAGGGCGGCTCGACCGTGTTCACATTCGGCTCGGCCATGCTGGCCAAGCAGACCTGGGGCAACTACCCGGCGCAGAAGCACATTCTCTCGGCGGTCTACGAAGGCCTGTCGGTTCCGATCGACGCGGGCCTGCGCATCGAGAGCCGCTATTTCGTCAAGACGCTCATGACGCCGGAAGCGAAGGGCATGATCCGCTCGCTTTTCCTGTCGATGCAGGACCTGTCGAAAGGCGCGTCGCGCCCGGCGGGCTTCCCGGCGTTCGAGATCAAGAAGGCGGTTGTCGTGGGCGCCGGCCTGATGGGCGCGGGCATCGCATATGTGCAGGCGAAGGCGGGCATTCCGACCATCCTGCTCGATGTGAGCCAGGAGAGCGCCGACAAGGGCAAGGCGTACTCGCAGCGCATCGTCGAGAAGGACGTCTCGCGCGGCAAGCTCAGCAAGGAGAAGGGGGAGGCGCTGCTGTCGCTGATCACACCGTCGACGGACTACTCGCTCGTGAAGGGCGCGGACATCGTCGTTGAAGCGGTGTTCGAGAATGCCGAGCTGAAGGCGAACGTGACGGCGCAGATCGAGGAGCATCTCGGCGAGAACGCCGTGATGGGCACGAACACGTCGACGCTGCCGATCACGGGCCTGGCCAAGGCCTCGAAACGCCCGGCGAATTTCATCGGCATCCACTTCTTCTCGCCTGTCGAGCGCATGGGTCTTGTCGAGATCATCATGGGCAAGGAGACGACCCAGGAGACGCTCGCCAAGACGATGGACTATGTGCTGAAGATCAAGAAGACGCCGGTGGCCGTGAACGATTTCCGCGGCTTCTACACCAGCCGCGTATTCGGCACGTATCCGGAAGAAGGCATGACGATGCTGGCCGAGGGCATTGCCCCGGCGATCATCGAGAATGTCGGCCGCATGGCGGGCATGCCGATGGGCGCGCTGGAAGTGTCGGACTCGGTGGGCATCGACACGATGCTGAAGATCGGCCGCGAGAGCGCCAAGGCTGCGGGACGTTCTTACGAGCAGAACCCGGTGGGCGATCTCGTCGCCTGGATTGCCGAGGCGCAGGGCCGCGTTGGCCGCAAGGCGGGCAAGGGCTTCTATGACTACAACGAAGCCGGCAAGCCTTCGCGCCTCTATCCCGACATCGCCAAGAAGATCGACATCAAGATCAAGGAATGCCCGCCTGCGCTGAAGGAAGAGCTGACGAAGCGCTTCCTCTATCGCCAGTGCGTCGAGGTCGCTCGCTGCTTCGAAGAGGGTGTTATTCTCGATGCGCGTGATGCGGATATCGGTTCGATCCTGGCGTGGGGCTTTGCGCCCTACACGGGCGGCGTGTGCTCGTTCATGGACCTGAAGGTCGGGATCAAGAAGTTCGTGGAAGAGTGTGATGCGCTTGCCGAGAAACACGGCGAACGCTTCCGCCCGAACGCCCTGTTGCGCGAGATGGCCTCCAAGGGCCAGACCTTCTACTCGCGCTTCCCGCCGAAGGACCAGAAGGCGGCTGCGGCGTGAGCTGACGGCAACTGGATGTGGAGGGGCCGGGCGAGCAATCGCCCGGCCCCTTTTCATTGCCCGATGTGCGTCTTGAGGAATTCACCCAGCGCGGTCAGGACCTCGCGGCGACTTTCATTGTCAACCAGGCCGTGGTCGTCGCCATCGATGCGCAAGTATTGCACCTGCTTGTTCGCCTGCTTCAGCGCTTCGTTCATCCACTCGCTCTGGCGTATCGGAACCACGGTGTCTGCGGCGCCATGTACCAGCAGCACCGACGCTGTGAACTTGTCGGCGTGGAGCGCAGGCGACACGGCGTCGATGGCGACGCTGTCCTTGTCGGGATCGCCGATCAGTCTTTCCCAGTAGGTGACGCTTTGGGCGCGCGGGCCAAAGCGTCGCTTGTTTTCGGCCATCATCTCGCGCAGGTGCGAGACCCCGGCTATGGAGGCGACGCATTTGTAGAGTTCGGGCGTCGTCGCCCCGCCTGCGAGCGCGGCATAGCCCCCATAGCTCCAGCCGACGATGCAGACGCGCTGTGGGTCAACCCAACCCATCGTCGACAGCGCCTTCACGCCATCGGTGATGTCGTCCTGCATCTTGCGGCCCCACTCGCCGTGCCCGGCTGCCGCGAATGCTTCGCCGAAGCCGGCCGAGCCGCGGAAGTTCGGTTGCAGCACGGCGTAACCCTCGTTGGCGAGGAACTGCGCCATCCAGTCGAAGCCAACCGCGTCATAGGCCTCCGGCCCGCCATGCGGGAGCGCCACCAGCGGCAGCTTCCGGCGATCGGCTGCGGCGATGCCGGCGGGCCAAGTGACCAGAGCGGGGATCGTGAGGCCGTCGCGCGCCTTGTATTCGATGGTGATCACCTCGCCGACATCGGCAGCGGTGATGCTGGGGCGCGAGGTAGCGATGTTGGACAGCTTCTTCGCAACGCGATCGAGCATGATGTAGGATTCCGCCCGCTTTCCACCTTCGACAAAGAAGACGAGCTTTGTCCAGTCGCTCGACCAAGAGTCGAGGTAGACCGCAGACCCTTGCAGCGCGTTCTGTACGCCGCGGATGTCGGCTTCCACGGCGTCGTCGAACATGTCGTAGCTGGGGAAGGCGCCGGAATAGCGGACGCCATAGACGGTACGGCTGATGTCTGCGACCACCTCAGCCACTTCGGCATTGTCGCGCTTCATCAGCGGCGGCGAGATCGTGCCATCTGCCATGGACATGGCGTAGAGTGCCAGGAACTGGCTTTCGTTCGCATCGACGACGATAAGCGACTTTCCATCAGCCGACAGGCCGTACACGCCGATTTCAGGCAGCGGCACCTGCTTGTCGTAGACCTTTCGCCACGGGCCACTGTCGCCCTCGCGCACGCTGATCTGGTGGATCTGGTTGTCCTTGTCGAATTCCTCGCGTGCGACTGCGATACCCTTGGCGTTCACGATCCAGTCGATCGCGTGTTCGGTGCCTTTCGTGCCGCCGCCGCGCAGGCCGCGGCCTGTATCCAGCGGCACACGCAGGAGATCGAACGATGGCGCCGAAATGCCGACGCCCATGTAGGCCGGCAACAGCACGGCTTGGCCGCTCGCATCCATTCCCACAATGCGCCCCAGGCCGGATTGGGCCGGATAGATGTCTTCCGTGTTGCGCAGGAGCTGCACGTACTTCCCAGTCTTCACGTTGAACGCAAAGGCGCCGGAGTATTCATAGCGGCCGCGATACCCCCAGCTGCGCGTGTCGCGCGACACAATGAGCACGACATGGTCGTTGCCGGCGAAGTGCACATCCCGTGCACGCAGATCCGTCACGGTTGCGAGCGAGCGGGTCGTATTGGTTCGGGAATCGTGGATGACGAGAAGGTCGGAGTCCTCTTCCCGCTGCAGGTAGGCGACGACGGCGCCATCCGGCGACAGTTCCACGGCGCGTATTTCCGGCATGTCGCCGAACGCCTCCAATGGCGGCTTGGCGCTGGCGCTGCTGACGCCCAGCAGCACGGGAATTAGTACAATAAACAGGCGACGCAGCATCGATCCCCCCCTGGCATGCGTTCCCAGCCTAGCCGAACCGACGTGCGGCGGAAGTGCGCCGGGAAGTTATTTACCTATGTGCACCCTGAGGAAGTCGCCGAGTGTGGTGAGCACCTGACCACGGCTGGCGTCTTCAACCAGGCTGTGATCGTCGCCGTCGATGCGGATGTACTGCACCGACTTTCCTGCATTGCGCAACGCGTCGTTCATCACGTCGCTCTGCCGCGCCAGGACGACCGTGTCTGCAGTGCCGTGGATCAGCAGAACTGGGGCCTTGAACTTGTCTGCGTGCAGGGCTGGCGAAACGGCGTCAATTGCATCGCGGTCCTTGTCGGGGTCGCCGATGAGCTGTTCCCAATAAGTAACGACGCGGCTCTGCGTGCCGTGCTGTTTGCGTTCCGAAGCCAACATATCGCGCAGGTGCGAAACGCCAGCGATAGATGCAACGCACTTGTAGAGGTCGGGCGTCAGCGCTCCGCCAGCCAGCGCGGCATAGCCGCCATAGCTCCAGCCCACGATGCAGATGCGGGTGGGGTCTGCCCAGCCCATCTTGACCAGCGCGTTGGCGCCATCTGTGATGTCATCCTGCATTTTGCGGCCCCACTCTCCGTAACCGGCAGTGGTGAAGCTTTCGCCAAAGCCTGCCGAGCCACGAAAGTTGGGCTGCAGAACGAGATAGCCTTCGTTGGCGAGGAATTGGGCCAGCCAGTTGAAGCCGACTGAGTCGTAGGACGCCGGGCCACCGTGCGGCAACACAACAAGGGGCAGGTTCTTCCGCTGGTCTGCGGGTATGCTTGCTGGCCAGGTGATAAGGCTGGGGATAGCGAGGCCATCGCGCGCCTTGTATTCGACCGTGATCACTTCGCCCACATCTGCCGGTGTGATCTGGGGGCGCGCATCGGCAATCGCGCGCAGGCTTCGCGTTGCGCGGTCGTAGAGCAAGTAGCGCTCGGCATGTTGCCCACCTTCGGCGAAGAAGAGCATGGTCGACCAGTCGTCTGCCCAGGAATCGAGATAAACTGCGGATCCTGCAAGCGCGTTCAGCACTGCGTCGATGTCGGACTCGATCGCTGGATCGAGCATGTCGTAACTCGGGAACATGCCGGAGTAGCGCACACCGTGAACCACTCGGTCGATGTCGGAAACCAACGATACGACCTCGGCGCCCTCGCGCTGCAGGATGGGTCCTGTCATTTTGCCATCCGCCATCGACATTGTGTATAGCGACATGAATTCGGAGTCGCCCGAGTCCACGACGAAGATAGACTGGCCGTCTCTTGACAGGCCGACGACACCGATTTCAGGCAGGGGCGACTGCTTCTGGTAGATGGGCTTCCAATCGCCATTGGCCTGACGGACGCTGACTTTGTGGTTCTGCAGCTTCTCGTTGAAATCCTCACGGACGACGATGCGGCCAGCTGTGTTGACGAGCCAGTCGATCGTGTAGCTGAAGCCGTTGCCTTCAACTGGGCGGCCGCCGCGTCCGGAGTCCAGCGGGACACGTAGCAGGTCGAAACTAGGATCGCGATCGTTGGCGCCCATGAATGCCGGCATGAAGACATGCTTGCCGTCCGGGTCGATGCCGAGAATTCTACCGAGACCGGACTGGGCAGGAAAAATGTCCTTTGTCCCGCGGAGCAGTTGTGTACTTTTTCCGCTAGCGAGATCGAACGCAAAGGCGGCGGAGAACTCATACCGTCCGGTGTAGCCAATTGTTCGCGTGTCCTTCGAGGCGATGAGGACGACATAGTTGTTGCCGACGAAGTGTACATAACGAGCGCGGATGTCACTGACGCGCGCCAGAGCCTTGCTGGTCGCCGTCGTGAGATCCCGGATGATGAGTACGTCCTCGCCGTTTACACGTTGGAGGAATGCGATCTTCTTGCCGTCCGGCGATAGTTCCAGTGCGCGTGTCTCCGGCATGTCGCCGAACGCTTCTAGCGGAGGCTTGGCGAGGGCGCTGCCGGTCGCGAATGCGATAGCGGCAATGGCGATAGCGATCGTGCGAAACATCAGCCCCCCCTCCAAGGTCAACACGGTGTAGCCTACCCAAAACGTCAGCCGCGGAAAGGGGGCGCTTATCAGCGTTGACCGATATGTGGCGCGGGCGCAGGCTGAGTATTCAGGCATGTGGGGAGTTTTGGGATGCTGCGCAGGGTGATGGTGCTGATGGCGCTGGGTGTGTTCGCTGCGGCGCCGGCGCTGGCCGAGGTCAAGTCGAAGGCGCCGGATGGGTTTGTCATCCAGATCAAGGGCGAGGTGGCGCTGGATCGCGATGCGGCCTGGGCGCGGCTGCTGGATATCGGCAGTTGGTGGAATGGCGAGCACACCTACTCGGGCGACGCGGTCAATATGAAGCTCGACGCGATGGCGGGAGGTTGCTGGTGTGAACTGTGGAGCGGCGGCGAGGTAGAGCATGGCCGTGTCGTGCTGGTGATGCCGCTTTCTCTTGTGAGGCTGGATGCGGCGCTGGGGCCGCTGCAGGAGATGGGGGTCTCGGGCGCGATGACGCTGACGCTGTCGGATGGCGCGGCGGGCGGGACGGCGATCACGCTGGACTACAAGGTGAGCGGCTCGTCGCTGTCTGGGCTGGATGGCCTGGCGGATATTGTGAACCAGGTGCTGAGCGAGCAGGTGGCGGGATTTACGAGCCTGAACTGAACAAACGAAAAGGGCGCTCCGGAGAGCGCCCTTCCCAATTCTGTATTGCAGCAGAGCTTACTGCGTGACGGGACGCAGGGTTACTTCCACGCGGCGGTTCTGCGAGCGCTTGGCTTCCGTGTCGTCCGGGAAGACGATCGGGTCGAGCTCGCCGGCGCCGCCGGTGGCCATACGCGCGGCGAGAACGCCCTTGCCTTGCAGGTAGGAGCGCACGGCGTCAGCGCGCTGCAGCGACAGCTGGAGGTTGGTCGACTCAGACCCTTCGGTCGAGGCGTGACCGACGATGTCGATCGTCGTCTGCGGGTACTGGTTCAGCGACTCAGCAACCTTGTCGAGCCACGGCATGAAGGTGGGCGAGAGCGCGGCCGAGCCTTTGTTGAATGTGACATCCGCCGGCATCACGAGTTCAATTGTGTCGCCAACGCGCTGCAGGCCGATGCCGCTCGCCATCGTCTTGCGCTTGAGGTCTTCTTCCTGGCCGTCCATGTAGCGGCCGATAGCGCCGCCGGCGAGCGCGCCAACAGCTGCGCCGACGACAGCGTTACGACCATCGTCGCCGCCCATAAAGACGCCGCCAATGGCGCCCGCCAGCGCGCCGATGCCGGCGCCAGTTGCGGTGCGGCCATAGATCGGCTGACCGGTCAGCGGATCGGTGGCGCACGCCGCCACGGCGAGTGCAGCCGCCGTGAGAACAAGAATACGCTTCATCGAAGTCTCCCTTTGAAACAGTCCGAATCGACGAACAGGCCGGTTCGACCCGAGGTATATCGGTGCGGATCAGGGCACAAACGCGGCTCCATGAGAACGGTTGCGCCGCGATTGGTTCATTACGCATTCACAATGGAAGGCGGCGCCGCAGCGACGGCTGTAATTGTGGAGCAACGAATAATTCACGATACGAACAATTCCACGACTGCGGCTTTTCAGGCACAGTCGCCTGATGCGCGCATCGGGGTGGGCCGGGCGATGGGCGCCCATGGCGGGCGAGCGGATGGCGTACGTTCTGATCGGAACGGAAGCGAGCCAGTTTTCGGCGAAGGCGCGCGCGCATCTGCGCTGGAAAGGTGTCGCGTTCGACGAACGTGATGCAACGCCGGAAGTGTATCGCGACATCATCGAGCCACGCATTGGCTACGCGGTCATTCCCGCCTTGCTGACGCCTGAAGGCGGCGTGGTGCAGGACAGCGGCGAGATCATCGATCACGTCGATGCGCATGCGCCGGGATCATCCGCCCGGCCGGGCACGCCAACTCAGGAACTGGCTTCGCGCCTGATCGAACTCTATGCCGACGAGTGGCTGGTGATCGCCGGCATGCATTACCGGTGGACGTACAACAATGAATGGATCGTCGCCGAATATGGGCGCGTGTCGGCGCCCGCCGCGACGCGTGCGGAGCAGGCGCGTATTGGCGAGGTGATTGCCAAGCCAGTGCGCGAGGCGGCTGCGCGCTATGGGGTCAGCGAGGAAACGCGGTCGGGCATCGAGGCCCACTATGAAGGCTTTCTTGCGGATTTCTCCCAACACCTGAGGCGGCATGACTTCGTGCTGGGCGGGCGTCCGACCCTGGGCGACTTCGCGCTGTATGGCGTTCTGCAGGCGGTGCTGTTTCGCGATCCGGAATCCGGTGCGCGCATGGAGCGACTGGCACCCATGGTGGTGAGTTGGATCGAACGCATGGACGCGGCGCGTGCCGGGGCAGGCGAGTTGGTGGCGGACGACGCTGTGCCAGACACCTTGCTGCCGATCCTGAAGCGGCAAGTCGCCGAGCAGTTTCCGGCGCTGGCGGACAGCGCGCGGGCGCTGGAGGCATGGAGCGTGGCCCAGCCCAAGGGGGCGCGCGTGAAGCGCACGCTGGGCGTCCACGAATACATGATCGGCGGGAGATGGGGACAGCGCGGACTGTTCACCTTTCCCCTGTGGCGGCTGCAGGGAATCCAGGACCAGTACAGCGCCATGTCGGCGGGAGACCGGGCGCGTGCGACGAATTTGCTGGAGGTAATTGGCGGGCGGACGTTGGTTGAACTGCCGGTTCGCGTGCGGCTGGCGCGGCGCGATTTTCGCCTTGTTGTGGCCTGACTGCGGCGCCCGGACAAGCGGCAGGACTGGGAAACCGGAAGTCGATCAGTGGCTTGCATGCGGAAGTTGACGGAAACCCGCTCACGTCCCAAGTCCGGGCGGCGGGGCTCGTCTCCCGCAGCGGAAGTGCTAGACTTCGCAGACTCACTGGCTAAGGGGCGCCGGGTAGCGCCCAAGTCGTGCGGGGATATGAATGTCTGGACTGGCCGGAGGATCGAGACGTCCTGCCGCGGCAATCGCGCGGACTGTGGCGCTATGCTGTGTGCTGACGCTGGCAGCGTGTGGTGATCAGGGCGGACAGCCGCCTGTGGGTGAACCGGGTCAGGCGGTCGCGAGCGCGAGGGATGGCGCACAGGGCGACAGCGCGGGCGCCACGTCGGAAACGTCGGGCGGTCTGGCGGTGGTGGCGGGGCCTTCGGGTCCGCTGGATACGACGAATTGGGTGATGCAGCCGCCCTTCTATGCCGCGGGTGATGAACCGGCGTGGCGGCTCGAGATCGCCGATGGCTGGTTCTCGTTCAGGCGGTCGGCCCTACGCGCGATCGAGGAGCCGATGGTGCAGCCTGTGAAGGACGGCGCGGCGGACGTTTTTCAGACGGGCTCGCTGAAGATTGTTATCCGGCGGGAGGCCTGCCAGGCGGGCGGGCAGACCAGCGAGCTTGCCGTTGATGTGACCTATGACGACGACACATTCGGCGGATGTGCGTTTCCGGCGCTGGGCGGTAGCGTTGCGAGCTCGCCCGAGGCGGCGGCGGTTTCGGGCGCTATTGGGCCGATCGATGCGTGTCTCGCGAAGCTGGCGCAGCCGGCGCTGGTGACCGGTGTGGCGCCACGGCAGGACGGCGCCCAGACTTCAGTCGCTTTGCGCGCGCGCAATGGCACGCTGTTCGAGTGCGGCGCCGTCACGGCCACGGGGGAGATCCTCTATCTCGATCCGATCGAGGTGGGCGCGCAGGCGTCATGGATGAACCGGATGAGGTTCGTTCGGGAAGGTGTGGCGATGAGCGCGCCGTGCGCGGACGCGAGCGAGGTGCGCGGCGGCGAACAGGTGCTGGGTCGCATGCTGACCCGAACGTGTAAGTTCTAGCTGCTCAATTCCACGGCTTGTAGACCGACACGGCGGGCGGAAGTTCAGGTTTCTTTTCCTGTAGCCTTGGCGCGGGCGCAGTTGCGACCATTCCGGATTCCGGGATCTGCACCGAGCGCGCGCTGAAGCCCTTGATCATGAATGGCGGATGGGATGCGGCGGGCGCCACGGGCGTCGTCACGGCAGGCGCAGGCGATGGCAGATCTGGCGCTGGCGCCTTGTCGAAACTGTTCACGGCGCCGAATTTGGCAGTCGGCTGATGGGATGTCGCAGGCGTGGCTGCCGGAACGGGTTGGGATTGGGCAGGCGGAGTGGTTCCAGACGGGGGCTTTGGCGCTTCCGTGCGGACGGGTTCCGGCGGCGGGACAGCATGAGGCGGCGGTGCGGGAGGCGTATGCTGTTTCGACGGGGCTGAGAGCGACGTAAGAATCCGGGCGATCGCGGCCTCGGCGCCCCGCGCAACGCGGTGGGCTTTCTCCGCCATGTCGGCGACTTGGATGGCATAGGTGCCCTGTCCGTCGGGCCAGGCGGTGGCCGCAAGATCGGCGGCGTCGGCGCGCTCGAGTTCACGTCCATCGCCGCGCAGGAGGCGCAGGGTGGGCGGCTCGGCCTCGACCTCGACGACATAGCCCTCGGACTCGAAGCGCGAGGACTGGCGCTCCCCCTCCTTCCACGCGATGTGGCCAGCGTCGGTAAGCTCGCATAGCTTGCGTATAAGCTGTTGTGTCGATGGATGCAGCATGTCGAGATTCAGCCTCCCGGCGCGAGGATGGGAGCGGATACCGGTCCGGTCAAGTTTGGCGGGTGACGCGGGCGATCCGGCGCCAAAGCACTGCAGGGTCGCGGGTTTCGCATTCCCAGATGGTTCGCGGGGTCCAGCCGAGCTTTTTCAGCGCGGCGGATGCCGTTGCGTCCCGGGCCACGTTGCGGCTGATCTTTGATTCCCAATAGGCGCAGTTGGTCTGCGGCATGCGCGCGCCGCGTGGACAATCGTGGCCGTGCCAGAAACAACCGTGCACAAAGAGCGCGATACGACGAGCGGGGAAGACGAGATCGGGCTTGCCCGGCAGGTCTGCACGGTGAAGGCGGAAGCGGAGGCCGAGCGCGTGGGCGGCGCGGCGGACCGCGAGTTCGGGTGCGGTGTCGCGTGACTTCACTGCGCGCATCACGGCCGAGCGTTGTGCGGGATCAAAGACGTCCGTCATCGGAAGAAATCCGTGGGTTGTTTCCGGCGGTCCGTGGGGGGAGACTACGTGCAAGCGAATCCATAGTCAGCAAGTGAAGTGAGGAACACCATGGCACGCACGACGCACCGCAGCACGAAGGGCACGAAGCTTTACGCAGTCCGCGACAAGGAAGGCCAGTTCAAGGACATCCAGACCTACAAGCGCGCGCACGCCGCGGATCTGCGCAAGACCAGCAAGGCAGAAGCCGAGGCGAAAGCCAAGAAGGCCGTTAAGAAGGCTCCGGCGAAGAAGGCTGCAGTCAAGAAAGCCGTTCCGAAAAAAGCCGCGAAGAAGAAGTGATCAGGACGCGCCAGCCGCTTCGCCCTCGTAGCCGCCGAACTTGTAGGTCACCTGGTGGATGGGACCCCAGTCCTTGCGGTAGATTTCGACCTTTATGGTTGCGTTCTCGGGCACGGGATCGCTGCCGGGGATGTCGATGAATGTCGTGCCGCCGCTCTCGAATTCAACTGTCTCGTGGCGATACTGCGTACCCTGACGCGTGGTGATGACTCCGCTGTCGTTGACGAGGTGGGCGATGACGGTTTTGTCGAGCTGCGGCTGGCTGGAATTGTACATCGTGGTGAGCACGAGCGCGCCTAGGATGAAGAGTGCGATGAAGGCGATCATGCGGCCCTCCCAGATGTTGCGGAGCAGTTCCTGACGCTGGGCGCGGCGGATGCGTCGATTGAGGTCGCGCTGGCGGTCGTCCATGCAAAGTCCTCCCGGAATCGGAGATTGTAGGGCCGATTACGCCAAGGCGAAATCCACGGCGGCGCATTGGCCGCAGTCTTGCTGGTCAGGCGGCTGCCTTGGCGCCCTTGGCCCCGGTTAGAGGCACGAGCAGGCTCTGCCCCAGCCAGCGGACCACGGGAACGGATACGCCATCGCCCATGACCTTGAGCGCGTTGGTCTCGCTTTTCGGCAGCTTGTAGCTGTCAGGGAGGCCCATCAACCGGGCGGCTTCGCGCGCGAGCACGGGGCGCAGGCGGGCGCGGCCATTCTCGGTAACGATGAGGAGTTGTTTGGATGAGCCGCCGGCGGGCGTGCGCAGACAGCCGGCGAGGCCATCGTACCGGATTTCGGCGCGCTGGATGCGCTTGCCGTTCTCGATGCGTATGCGGCGGTAGACGGCGCCTGCGTTCCACGTTGGGTCTGCGAGCGCGGCTTCGACACGCTGGCGATGCAGCGGCGCCATTTGCGCGAGGAGGCGGTCCGTGTCCGCCTCTGACCGCCACGCATCTTCAGGCGGGTTGCGTTCGAGCAGGGAGGCAAGATCGGTTTTGCGGCGTGGCGGACGGGGCAGGCGCCACCAGACCCACGCCATATGCGTCTGGTCGGGCAGGTTCGCGACAGCGGCGCGTAGGGTCGGCGGATGAAAGGTGTCGTCGGGCTGGTCGCTGACGAGGCCGGGCGGGAGCTTGCCCTTGTGCGCGACGATGAAGAGCCGCTGCCGTGACTGAGGCGAGAACAGCGAGGCGTCGATCTGCATTGCGCCGACGCGATAGCCGGCATCGGCCAGCGTGGTCAGCAGGGTCGCGAGGTCGCGGCCGCCATGTGAGGAGATCAGGCCGGAAACATTCTCAATGACGATGGTTCTTGGGGCAGCCTCGCCCTTCTTCTCAATGATGTTCCAGAAGCCCCAGAAGGCGCCCGAGCGCGGGGCGTTGAGGCCGCGCCGGCCGCCGGCGAGAGAAAGGTCCTGGCAGGGGAAGCTGGCCCAGGCGAGTTGGGCCGCAGGGATGTCGGCGGGGCGGAGGTTCCAGATGTCGCCCTGGGTAATGGGGTCATCGGGATGGTTGTCGCGGTAGGCGGCGCACTTCATCGGGTCGATGTCATTGGCGAAGGCGCAATCGATCAGGCCGTCGAGGCCGGCGCGGGCCATGCCGCCGCCGGCGAAGAATTCGAGGAAGGTCGGGCGGGAAGCCATGGGGGGAGATTGCAGCGATTCGGACGGCGGGGCGTGGGGCATGACAACCCGTCGGGGGGCCGCTAAAGGACGGTGCAGGGATCAGACATGTTGCTTGAAACGCCTGTTCGCCGGCTCGGACCGGTTGACTACGCTCCGCTGAAAGATGCGGTTGTTGGCGCGCTTCCAGGGGCGTGGCTGGCGGACGACATTCGCCAGCGATCGTTCGAACAGCACAAGCAGACCCAGTCGCTGATCATGCTGTTCTCCAACGCGTGGCCAGACCCGGTGGTCGAGCGCAGGAGCGGCTGGGATGTTTTCGCGGAGCCGGCACAGGCGTTGATGGATAGCATCGTGGCGGCGCACTATCCGTCCGGCGGTCGGGTCATCCGGGCAATGGCAGCCAAGCTGATGGGGGGCGGGCGCATCGCCCTCCACAAGGACGCCCATCCCAGCTTTGCGGCGGCTCACCGCATCCACGTACCACTCGTGACGCATGAGGGCGTGGACTTCGTGATCCGGGGGCTGAGCCACTATCTCGAAGAGGGCGTCGCCTACGAGGTCAGCAATCTCGACTATCACGCGGTGACCAATCGCGGACCGGACCGCACCCACTTCATCTTCGACTACGTGCCGCCGCAGTGAGGGCGATCCCCCGGCTGCTGGTGAGTTCTGTGGTGCGTGGGTCGCAGCAGGGCGACAGCCATGGCGGCGTCTATCTGGTCGATTTTGAGGCGCAATCCTGCGAGCAGTTGCTCGACTGGAATGCGGGCGCGATCGATTTCGCCGGGCGCGGGGGCGATCGGGGCCTGCGCGGGATCGCGATCATCGGCGAGGAGGTGTTCCTCGCGGCGAGCGATGAGCTGTTCGTATTTGATCGCGCATTTCGGATTCGGGCGTCGTATCGCAACCCTTACCTGAAGCACGCCCATGAGATGTGGGTGCACGGCGGCAAGCTGTATGTGACCTCGACCGGTTTCGATGCGCTGCTGCGCATGGACCTGGCGACGCGCCGGTTCGATCTCGGTATCAGTTTGTCGGTCGAGGGCGCAGCGGTGAACGCCAGTGCGTTCGATCCAGGCGCAGCATCCGGACCGATGCCCGTCAATCATCTTCACATCAACAACGTGCATGCAGACGATCAGGGCGTGTACGTTTCCGGACGGAATCTACCGGCGTTGATACGTATCACGCGGACGTCCGTCGGGCCGGCCGCTGTGTTGCCGCGGGGCACGCACAATGCGCGTCCGTTTCAGGGCGGCGTGCTTTACAACGATACGGACAGCGACGCCGTGGTCTGGGTGCGGCAGGATGCGCGGGTGGCGATCCCCACGCCCCGCTATGAAGCGTCGGCGCTGGCGCATACTGGCGAGGACGCGTTCGGCATAGCGAGGCAGGGCTTTGGGCGTGGCCTGTGCGTGCTGTCCGATACGCTGGTTGCGGCGGGGTCGTCGCCTACGACGGTTGCCGTGCATGATCTTGCAGCTGGGCGACAGGTGGCCGCAATTAATGTGTCGCTGGACGTGCGCAACGCTGCGCATGGGCTGGCGATCTGGCCATTCTGATGGCCTGAAGCAAAAGGCCCGCCGGTGATGGCGGGCCTTTCCTGGTTGGATCAGTTCGAGATCGATCAGCCGTCGATCGGGCCGCGGTCGAAACCGGCGGCCTGGGCGGCAGCGGCGATTTCCTTGGCGGCTTCGTCGGCGGCGGCCTTGTCGGCAGCCTGACCGGCAGCGATCACGTTCTCGCCCTTGGCCTGACGTTCAGCTTCGTCCGGCGAGCGGGCGACGTTGACGGTGAGCTTGAAGGACACTTCCGGGTGCAGGCGGATGGTGACCTCGTGCAAGCCGATCGTCTTGATCGGCGTGTTGAGGACAACGTGCCGGCGCTCGATCTTGTGGCCTTTGGAGGCGGCAGCTTCGGCGATGTCGCGGGCGGCGACAGAACCGTAGAGCTGACCGGTTTCGCCGGCCTGGCGGATCAGGATGTACGATTCGCCTTCGAAGCCGGTGGCGTCCGCTTCGGCCACGGCGCGAGCCTTGGCGTTGCGGGCTTCGATGGCGGCGCGCTCGCGCTCGAACCGAGCTTTGTTAGCATCGGTAGCAAGAAGCGCCTTGTGCTGCGGCAGAAGGTAGTTACGGGCGAAGCCGTTCTTGACCTTCACCACTTCGCCGATAGCGCCGAGGTTCTCGACACGTTCAAGGAGGATGACTTCCATGGGATGTTCCCTCCCTACTTCACGAGATACGGAAGCAGCGACAGGTGCCGCGCGCGTTTGATCGCTTGGCTCAGGACGCGTTGCTTCTTGGCGGAAACCGCAGTGATGCGGGCGGGGACGATCTTGCCCTTCTCCGAGATGTAGCGCTGGAGAAGTTTGACGTCCTTGTAGTCGATCGGTGGGGCGTCAGCGCCAGAGAACGGGCACACCTTGCGCCGGCGGCCGAACGGACGGCGCGAGGGCAGGTTGGCGATGTTGATTTTCTGTTGGGCCATTGTGTTGTGCTCCTATCGCCTAGCGGTCGCGCGGGGGACGAGGCGGACGATCGCCACGGTCTTCGCGGGGCGGACGGTCGCCGCGGGGCGGACGATCGCTGAAACCGCCGAAACCGCCGCCGAAGTCGTCGTCACGGCGCTTACGCTCGTCACGATCCTTGCGGGCGATCACGGGCGAGGGCTCTTCGGAAAGAGCGTCGACCTTCACGGTGAGGAAGCGCAGCACGTCTTCGTTGATGCGCAGGCGGCGCTCGATCTCGTGGATCACGGGACCGGGGGCGTCGATGTTGATCAGCGAGTAGTGCGCCTTGCGCGACTTCTTGATCGGGTAGGACAGGTTGCGGAGGCCCCAGTACTCGGTCTTGCCGACCTTGCCGTTGCCTTCGGTGACGATCTTGGTGATGTCTTCCACCAGCGCGTCGACCTGTTGTGGGGAAATATCGGGTCGCGTGACGACCACGTGTTCGTAGAAAGCCATTTGTCATCCCTTCTTGGAGGGGCGGCGCCTGCTGGCCGAAGGGCGGCCAAACGACGATGGATCCCGCAACGCCCGGAATGGGCCTGAAGGACCGCCTCTCACTGGAAGCGGCGGGCTATACAGCAAAAGTGGGGAGAATCAAGCATTCCACAGCCCCGAGGGCAGTTCTCCTTGCGCCCAAACGCCCCAGTTCATAGGAAAACCAACCGCAGACCCCGAATCCAAGGCGTTTCCCATGTCGTTTGCATTCATCTTCCCCGGCCAGGGCAGCCAGGCGGTCGGCATGGGCAAGGAGCTGGCGGATGCTTTTCCGGCGGCGAAGGCGGTGTTTGAGGAAGTGGACGCGGCGCTCGGCGAGAAGCTGTCGGACCTGATCTGGGGCGGACCCATTGAGACGCTGACGCTGACGGCCAATGCGCAGCCGGCGCTGATGGCGGTAAGCCTTGCGGCGGCGCGGGCGCTGGAGAGCGGATTTGGCGTGAAGGTTTCGCAGGCCGCGTTCGTGGCGGGGCATTCTCTGGGCGAGTATTCGGCGCTGGCGGCTGCCGGAGCGTTGTCGGTCAAGGATGCAGCGCGCCTGCTGCGCAAGCGCGGCGAGGCGATGCAGGCAGCGGCGCCGGCGGGCACGGGGGCGATGGCTGCGTTGATCGGCAAGGTTGATGTCGAGGTTGCGGAGATCATTGCGCTGGAAGGCGCAGCGGCGGGGACGGTGGTGGTGGCGAACGACAACAATGTCGGCAACGTCGTCATCTCGGGATCTAAGGCGGGCGTCGAGGCGGCGATTGCGGCGGCGAAGGCGAAGGGCGTGAAGGCCATTCCGTTGCCGGTGTCTGCGCCGTTCCACTCGCCGCTAATGGCTCCGGCTTCGCTGGTGATGGAAGAAGCGCTGGCGGCTGCTCACATTGCGAAGCCGGTTGTGCCGGTTGTGGCCAATGTCACGGCGCGGCCGATCTCGGAGCCGTCGGATATCCGACGGCTGCTTGTCGAGCAGGTGACGGGGCGCGTGCGCTGGCGCGAGAGCGTCCAGTGGATGGCGGAGACGGTCGAAAAGGGCGGAGGCGGCGTCACGATGTTTGTCGAGACGGGCGCGGGCAAGCAGCTGTCGGGCATGGTGAAACGCAATGCGCCGGACGCGGCGACCGTGGCGCTGAATGTGCCGGCTGATCTCGAGGCGTTCGCGAAGTCGTTGGGCTAACCACCGGCGTCATTCTCGGGTAAGCCGAAGGCGCAACCCGAGAATCCCGGTTGGATCGGGATTGGAATTTGACGAGTTCCCTCGCAGGCCCAACCGAGATCCTCGGGACAGGCCCGAGGATGACTCCTCAGGTGATGGAGAGATTTGATGTTCAACCTCACTGGCCGTTTCGCACTCGTCACCGGCGCTTCGGGCGGGATTGGCGGGGCCGTGGCCAAGGCGCTGGCGGAGGCGGGGGCCAAGGTGGCGCTGTCGGGCACGCGGGTGGAGGCGCTGGAGGCGGCGCAGAAGGAAATCCCCAACTCCATCATCCTGCCGTGCAACCTGTCTGACGCTGCGGCGACGGCTGGGCTGGTGGGGCAGGCGGAAGAGGCGCTGGGCGGGCTGGACATCCTGGTGTCGAACGCCGGGCTGACCAAGGATGGCCTGCTGATGCGGATGAAGGACGAGGACTGGGACACCGTCCTCAACGTCAACCTGGGCGCGCATTTCAGGCTGTGCCGGGCGGCCATGCGGGGCATGATGAAACGCCGGCATGGCCGGATCATCGGCATTACGTCGGTGGTCGGGGTGACGGGAAATGCCGGCCAGACGAACTATGCGGCCTCCAAGGCCGGGATGATCGGGTTTACCAAGTCGTTGGCCCAGGAAGTGGCCAGCCGGAACATTACGGCCAACTGCATCGCCCCCGGATTCATCGCAACGCCGATGACCGACGTGCTGAAGGACGACCAGAAAGAAGCGCTTCTCAAGGGGATTCCGGCCGGAAGATTGGGGACGGGGGCTGACATTGCCGCGGCGGCCCTTTATCTCGCATCAGACGAATCCGCTTACGTGACGGGCCAGACCCTGCACGTTAATGGCGGGATGGCGATGGTCTAGGCCGCCCACCTCAAGGCGGCTATGGTCAAAGGAATTCCGGCGTGTTACCGCGCCGAAATACAGGTTTTTCCGGGCCCCGGACTTGGTGTTTTGGGGCCACGATACTGGAAGGGATAAAGATGTCCGACGTGATCGAGCGCGTGAAGAAAATCGTGGTCGAGCGCCTGGAAGTCGACGCCGAGAAGGTCAACGAGAAAGCCTCGTTCATCGACGATCTGGGCGCCGACTCGCTGGACCTGGTCGAACTGGTCATGGCGTTCGAAGAAGAGTTCGGCATCGAGATCCCGGACGATGTGCAAGAGCAGATCGGCACCGTGGGCGACGCTGTTCGCTTCATCAAAGAGCGCGTCTAACCGGCGCACACTCCGGCCGGGAGTACCCACATGCGGCGCGTCGTCATCACTGGCATGGGCCTCGTGACGCCTCTGGCCAATGGCCGTGAGGCTTCGTGGAAGAAGCTCATCGCCGGTCAGTCTGGCCTGAAGTCCGTCGACCTGTTCGATACGTCAGATCTTGCCTGCAAGATCGGGGGGCAGGTTCCGTGGGTGAGCGGGCGCGGCGGCGGCAGCGCCGACGATCCGGACTCGTTCAATCCCGAGAAGACGATGTCGCCGAAAGAACAGCGGCGCGTCGACGAGTTCATTCTCTACGCGATGGCCGCGGCTGACGAAGCCATCGCTGACGCGGGATGGACGCCGGAAGCCTATGAGGATCGTATCCGCACGGGCGTGCTGATTGGTTCAGGCATAGGCGGGCTGAAGGCGATTGCCGATACCGCGATCGAGCTGCACGAGAAAGGACCGCGCAAGGTCTCGCCGTTCTTCATTCCGAGCGCGCTGATCAACCTCGCGTCCGGCCAGCTCTCGATCAAATACGGCTTCAAGGGCCCGAACCATGCGGTGGTGACCGCGTGCGCGACGGGCGCCCATGCGATCGGCGACTCCATGCGCCTGATCCAGTGGGGCGACGCCGACGTGATGGTGGCGGGCGGCGCCGAGGCTTCGGTGTGCCGCATCGGCTATGCTGGCTTCATCGCGTGCCGCGCGATGTCGACCGCTTACAACGAGACGCCCACCAAGGCCTCGCGGCCTTATGACAAGGATCGCGACGGCTTCGTGATGGGCGAAGGCGCCGGGATCGTGGTGCTCGAAGAGTACGAGCACGCGAAGAAGCGCGGCGCGAAGATTTACGCTGAAGTCGTCGGTTATGGCCTGACGGGCGATGCGTTCCACATCACGTCGCCCGACGAGTCCGGGGATGGCGGCGAACGGGCGATGCGCACGGCGCTGCAGCGTTCGGGGCTTGATGCCTCAGAGATCGACTATGTGAACGCGCACGGCACATCGACGCCAGCGGGCGATGAGATCGAGGTGCGGGCGGTTGAGCGCGTGCTTGGCAATGCCGCGTCGTCGACCCATCTGTCGTCCACCAAGTCTGCCATCGGGCACCTTCTGGGAGCGGCCGGTTCGGTCGAGGCGATCTTCTGCGCCCTGGCGATCCGCGACGGCGTGATTCCGCCGACGCTTAACCTGGACAACCCGTCCTTTGAGAGCGCGATCAACCTCACGCCGCACACGGCCGTGAAGAAGAAGGTTCGGGCGGCGCTGTCGAACTCGTTCGGCTTTGGCGGGACGAATGCTGCGCTGGTGCTGAAGGCGCCAGACTAGAGATCAAAACTGGCGTAAGACTGGCGGGCGCTGAGGAGTTTACTGCTTGGGCAAGCTTGTCGGATTCCTGCTCGCCATCGTCGTGCTGGCCGCCGCTGCGGCGGGCGGCGGATGGTTCTGGCTCAACGGAACCTACACGGCGGCAGGCCCCGCGAGCGAAGACGGCAAGCCACGCATGGTGGTCGTCGAGAAGGGCGCCGGGACGCAGGCTATCGCAACATCACTGAAGGAAGCCGGCGTGATAGCCGATGCGGAGCAGTTCCGCATGGTGCTTAGGCTGCGCGAATTCCTCGGCGACAGGCCCGTGATGAAGGCGGGCGAGTATTCCATCGAAAGCGGCGCCAGCATTGAGGCCGTTGTTGCGGAGCTCACCACGGGCGCGTCGATGCAGTATGCGGTGATTATTCCTGAAGGCCTCAGTACGTCCCAGATCATCGAGCTGCTCACCACCAAAGAGTGGAAGGCGACCACCGGAACCGAGCTCACCTACAAGCTGGCGGGCGAGGCGCCAAAGGACATTCCCGAGGGCGTGCTGCTGCCGGGCGATTATGCGGTCTCGCGCGGGGATACGGTGGCCGACGTCGTGAAGCGCATGCGCGATGCGCAGACCGAATTACTGGAAGAGCTGTGGGCCAAGCGCTCGCCGGACATTCCGGTGAAGACGATGCAGGAGGCGATCATCCTTGCGTCCATTGTCGAAAAGGAAACCGGCAATGCGGAAGAGCAACCCATGGTGGCGGGGCTTTACTCCAATCGCTTGCGGATCGGAATGCGGATGCAGGCTGACGCAACGATCGTGTATGGTATCACGCGTGGCAAAGGCCCGCTGGGCCGCGCCCTGACCCGCGCCGAGATCGACACGCGCAATGACTGGAACACTTATGCGATGGACGGTCTTCCCAAGACACCCATCTGCAATCCGGGGAAAGGCGCAATCGCAGCGGCGCTGAACCCCGCCAACACCAAGGCGATCTTCATGATGGCGGATGGCGAGGGCGGGCACCTGTTCGCCGAGACCAACGCCGAGCATGAGCGTAACAGCGCGGCGTACTGGGCCAAGCGAAAGGCCAATGAAGCCGCAGGCGTGAACACGCCCGCCGTGAAGCCGAAGCAGCCATAGAGCGGGGCGGGGCATGATCCGGGGCATGACGGGGTTCGGCCGGGCGCAGGGACAGGCGCCCTGGGGCGCGTGGGTGTGGGAAATCCGCTCGGTGAACGGCAAGTCGGTGGACCTGCGCACGAACTTTCCACCAGGCTGCGATGCCGTGGATTTCGAGGCGCGCAAGCGCGTGAAGGAGCGCTTCCAGCGCGGTAGTTTCCAGTTGCAGCTGAAGGTGGACTGGGTCCGAGATGCGGCGGCCACGCAGGTTGACACGCGCGAGTTGGCACGGCTGGTCCGGCTGTCGCGGCATTGGGCGAAGTCGGGGGCTGCGCCGGCGAGCCTCAATGGACTGCTGGCGATGCCGGGCGTGGTGAAGGGAGCAAGCCGCACGGGCGCAACCGTTGACGAGCAAACAGCGAAGGATCTGCTGGCGGGGCTGGATGCGGCGCTCGACATGCTGGCCGAGGCGCGGACACGCGAGGGCGCCGGGCTGGGGCACCTGTTTGCGGGGATGCTGGCCCAGATGGAGCAGCTGAGCCGGCAGGCTGGCGAGTTCGCGGGCAAGCAGCCCGAGCTGGTGCGGGAGCGGTTCAAGGCGCGGTTGGCGGAGATCGCCCGGGACGCCAGCATCGACCAGGACCGGATCGCGCAGGAAGTCCTGGTGATGGCGACGCGGGCGGATGTGCGCGAGGAGCTGGACCGGCTGGCGGCGCATATTGTTTCCGCGCGGGCCATTCTGGCGTCGGGCGAAGCGGTCGGCAGAAAGCTGGACTTTCTGTGTCAGGAGCTTAACCGGGAGACCAACACGCTATGCTCGAAATCGGCCAGCCTGGAGCTGACCAATGTCGGGCTGGCGCTGAAATCCTTGATCGACCAGTTCCGGGAGCAGGTCCAGAATGTCGAGTGACGGCACGAACCGGGAGCGCCCTCGTCGCGGGGTGATGTTCGTGATCTCGAGCCCTTCGGGCGCGGGCAAGACGACACTGTGCCGGCGGCTGATCTCGGAAGTGTCGGGTGTGCAGCTTTCGGTGTCGGCGACGACGCGCACGCCGCGCCCCGGTGAGGCCGACGGCGTGGACTATCACTTCCGCTCGGTTGAGCAGTTCCAGCAGATGATCGACCACGACGACTTCCTGGAATGGGCGCGCGTGTTCAAGAACTATTACGGCACGCCGCGCAGCGAGGTCGAGGCGCGGCTGGCGGCCGGCACGGACGTGGTGTTCGATGTCGACTGGCAGGGCGCGCGGGCGCTGAAGACGATCCGGCCGGGCGACGTCTGTTCGGTGTTCATCCTGCCGCCGTCGCTGGCGCAGCTGAAGCGGCGGCTTGAGGGAAGGCCAGGCGCGGACGAGAAATCGGTGCAGAGCCGGCTTGATGGCGCGGGGCAGGATATCCTGCGCTGGGGCGAGTACGATTTTGCGATCGTGAACGACAATCTCGATGCGGCTTTCGCGGAGCTGAAGGCGATCCTCTATGTCGAGCGCATGAAGCGGGCGCGGGCATCGCTGGGCATCATGGTGGACCAGCTGTTGAAGGACGCGCGGCTGGCGACGAAGACGCAGAGCGGGAGCGCGACGGGCGAGGGGAGTTAGGCTGTCGCCTGTTGCACTCAAGTCTGCAGCGAGACAATGACCGCTTGTCATCCCGGCCGCAGCGAAGCGGAGAGCCGGGATCCATCGTGAGGGTGTCGTATCGGTGCAATGGTTCCCAGATAGCGCTGCGCGCTTCCGGGATGACAGCGGTGAGCTGACGATCCAAAGACAAACAACAAGGCCCGCTGTTGCCAGCGGGCCTTTTCCGTTTTGAGTTTGTGAAACGTTACGGCGCCTTCGCTGCGGCTTCCTGCGCTGCCTTCTCGTCGTTGGCGCGCTTGATGACGTAGGCGAGGATCGCGTCGGTCTGTTCCATGGTCAGCTTCGAGCCGAATTCGGGCATGTTGCGCTGGGCGCGGTCGCCGTCGCGGACCGCGCCGTTCCACTGTCCACGGCCGGACAGCAGAGCAGAATAGCGCAGATCGGGTGCGATCGTGCCGGCGGCCGGGACAGCGGTCGCGCCGTGGCAGACGGCGCAGTTCTGCGCGAACAGGAGTTCGCCCGATGCGACCGTCTCGTTGCTGGCGGTGAGCAGCGGCGGGTCGATCTTCACCGTCACGGGAGCGCCGGCGACCACCTTGGGCAGTTCTGCCGGCAGGTTCACCGAGCCTCCCAAGCGGAAGACGAGGATGCGCGAGTTGTTGGCGCTGGAGGGAACGGTGCGGGTCTGGCCGATGGGCAGGCCGCGCGCGCCAACGAGGATGGCGACCTGCTGTTCGCCATCGACCGTGAAGGTGGAAGGAGCGGCGACGACCTTGGCCTGCGTCGGGGCGGACCACAGTTTCTTGCCGGTGCGGGCATCGTAAGCGACGAATTCGCCGGAGTGGTTGCCGGAGAAGACGAGGTTGCCGGCCGTGGCGAGAACGCCAGTGGCGCCGCGCGTATCCACGTTCGGCACGCGCCAGACTTCCTTCTGCGCGACCGGGTCCCAGGCGAGGAGATAGGTCTCAGTCTTCGGCGCTGCCCCGCCGGCGGCGACGGGCGTGACGCCCGGACCAGCGGTGAAGCCGATGCCGGTGTTCCAGCCTTCCAGGTTGACGCTGAAGGTTGGCGGCGAGTTGTAGGTGGAAGACGACACCGTCACGGGCAGGTATACGAGGCCCGTGTCCTGGCTGAAGGCCATCGGATGCCAGTTGTGCATGCCGAGTGCGGCGGGCGCGACGATGGCGGGAACGCCGGTGACTTCATAGCGCGCTTCGGGGATTTCGACCGGGCGGCCGGTGGCCTTGTCGACGTGCGTCGCCCAGGTGAGTGGCGCGAATTTCTCGGCGCTGATCAGTTTGCCGGTCTTCGCGTCTAGCACGTAGAAGAAGCCGTTCTTCGGAGCCTGCATGACGACGCGGCGCTTGCCTTCGGGATATTGCAGGTCGGCGACCATGATCGGTTGAGTGGCCGTGTAGTCCCAGGTTTCGCCGGGCGTTGTCTGGTAGTGCCAGATGTATTTGCCGGTGTTGGGATCGAGGGCGACGATCGAAGAGAGGAACAGGTTATCGCCGCCGCCGGGCGAGCGGTATTTCTGGTTCCACGGTGTGCCGTTACCGGTGCCGACATAGATGATGTCGAGTTCGGGATCATAGGCCATGCCGTCCCACAGCGTGCCGCCGCCGCCGAGTTTCCAGAACTCGCCATTCCAGGTCTTGCGGGCTTCGGTAAGTTCGGGCTGTTCATCGCCATTGGCCGGATCGCCAGGCACGGAATACCAACGCCAGGCTTGCTCGCCGGTTTCGGCGTCGTAGGCGGTGACGTAGCCGCGCACGCGGTATTCGGCCCCGCCGTTTCCGATGATGACCTTGCCCTTCACGATACGGGGCACGCCCGTGATCGTGTAGGGGAGCGAGGTGTCAGTCGTCTGTTTCTCCCAGACGACCTTGCCTGTCTTGCCATCGAGCGCGATCAGGCGGCCGTCGAGCGCGCCAAGATAGATTTTGCCGTTCCAGGCGGCGACGCCACGGTTCACCACGTCGCAGCAGGCGTCGTTGCCTTTCTTGCGGTCAATCGCCGGATCGTAGGCCCAGAGGAGGGCGCCGGTCTTGATGTCGTAGGCCTTCACCATCGACCAGGCCGTGGTGAGATACATCACCCCATCGACGACAACCGGGGTGGATTCCTGTCCGCGCTCGGTGTCGATGTCGGCGTACCAGGCAAGGCCAAGCTGGCCGACACTCGCATCATTGATCTGCGTAAGGCGGCTGAAGCGTTGTTCGCGATAGTCGCCGCCGGCGACGAGCCAGGAGCCCGGCTCGCTTTCGAAAGCAAGCAGGCGCTCGGTGTTGACCGCGGCGGCGCCGACGGGGTTAGTCTTGGAGACTGGCGCGGCCTCGGGCGTTGGCGTGTTGCCGCAGGCCGATAGGCCAAGCAGAAGGGCAGGCGCGGCAATAGCCAGCGACATCAGGTAGGCGCGCATTCTCATCCTCCGCCGGCCTTTTCGGCCATTATTATCGATGCCGGGACGTCGGCGCGTTCTCCCCCGCAACTTGTCCGGCGGGTGCAACCTAGAAGGCTGCGAGGGTCGCGGCAATACGGGGGAGTTTCCAAGGAGTCGCAGGCCCTACACGTCCCCGCGAGGTCCAGCGGCCGATTCCCTTGGTTTCGAGGGGTCTAGAGAACGATGGCGCGTTCCTGCAGCGCATCGAGCGCGGCTTCGGGGCTGTTCGTGTCGGCCATCAGTTGGAGGAAGGACTCCGGCAGGAAGCCGCCATCGATCATGTGGTCGACCAGGTGGAAGAAGGGCTGCCAGTAGTTGTTCTCGCTGAGGAATGCCATCGGCTTGCGGTGAAGCGAGAGCTTGGCCCAGGACAGGGTCTCCACAGCCTCTTCAAGCGTGCCGATGCCTCCCGGGAGAACGATGAGGCCGTCGGCTTCATCCAGCAGGGCCTGTTTCCGCTGGTGCATGTTGTCGGTGTAGCGGTTCTCGATGCCGTCGAGCACGCCTTCGAGTTCGCGCAGGAAGTGGGGCATGACGCCGAGGACTCCGCCGCCGGAGTCTCGCGCGTTCGTGGCGACGGCGCCCATGAGGCCGACATTGCCGCCGCCATAAACGGTGCGCCAGCCGCGTCTGGCGATGGCCTTGCCAAGGCGGCGGGCGAGATCGAGGTAACCAGGATCGGACCCGGGTGCGGAGCCGCAGTAGACGGTAACGGACTTGATGCCGGACATTCTTCTTCTCTCTTTTCTGGCCACCATAGATGCGATGGTTTGGGGCAGGGGGAAAGCGGGGAAGGGCCATGGCGAGAGGGCCGGGTTGCTGACACGGCGCTGGCGGCAGGGTTGAGGTGGGAACTCTGGCGTTTCCCCGGGTGCGGGCCTATCTCTCGGCCATGGCCATGCATCCCCACGCAAAATCCGCATCTGACGTCGACGGGCTCGAGACAGGCGACGCCGGCCTTGGACAGTCGCTGGGGCGGATCGGCGCGATCATGGCGCGGCCGGAGCTGAAGCGGTGGCGGCTGGTGATGCTGTTGGCGCTGGTGCTGACGTTGGCGGCCAAGGTGTTCGCGGTCTATGCGCCAGTGTTCTTTGGCGACGCCATCAACCAGATGACCGGGCCCGACGCCGCGATGGCAGCGGTGATCCTGTTGCTGGGCTGGTGGACAGGCGCGCGTATTCTTTCGGCGAACCTGCCTTATCTTCGCGATGCGCTGTTCGCGCCGGTGAGTCAGGAGGCGCAGCGGCTGGTGGCGGTCGAAGCGTATGGGCATGCGCAGGGACTGTCGCTGTCGTTTCACCAGACGCGGCGCACAGGGGCGCTGAACCGCGTGATCGACCGGGGCGTTGCGGCGTTGGACTACCTGATCCGGTTTCTCGCGTTCAACATCGGGCCGACGATCATCGAGCTGGCTCTGGCGGCGTTCGTGCTGACGACGCGTTATAGCTGGATCGCGGCGGTGATCGCGGTGGTGACGGTGGCGCTCTATGCGGTGTTCACGGCGCTGCTGACCAACTGGCGGACGGAGCAGCGGCGGAAGCTGAACGCGGCGGATACAGAGCTGCGTGCGCTGGCGGTGGACAGTCTCACCAACTTCGAGACGGTGAAGGCATTTGCAGCGGAGGCGCGGGAGACGGAGCGCTATGACGCCGCCATGCGCGTCTACAACAGGAATATGGTGGAGGTGTCGCGCTCGCTGGCTCTGTTGAATGCGGGGCAGGACATCATCATGGCGCTGGGCCTCACGGGCGTGGCCGCGATCACGGCGGTGGCGACGTTCAACGGGCAGGTGCAGGCGGGCGACATGGCGGCAGTGGTGCTGATCATGAGCAATCTCTATCGGCCGCTGTCTGTGCTGGGCTGGGCGTTTCGCGAGATCAAGCAGGGGGCTGTCGATCTCGAGAAGCTGTACGGGCTCATGGGCATGAAGCCCGATGTGCAGGATGCGCCGGATGCGAGGCCGCTTGCGGTGAAGGGCGGCGAGGTGCGGTTCGAGAATGTGTCATTCACGCATGACGCACGGTCGGCGGGCATCGACGGGGTGAGCTTTGTCGTGCCGGCGGGAACGAAGCTGGCGGTCGTCGGGCCGTCAGGGTCGGGCAAGTCGACGCTGCTCAAGCTGCTGTTTCGGTTCTACGATACCAAGGCCGGGCGTGTGCTTGTGGACGGGCAGGATGTTCGGGGGCTGAAACAGGAGAGCCTGCGCGATGCGATCGGGCTGGTGCCGCAGGATGTGGTGCTGTTCAACGCGTCGATGAAGGAGAACCTGCTCTATGGCCGGCCGAACGCGAGCGATGCGGAGTTGCGGGACGCTGCCGCGCGGGCCCAGTTGCTGGAGTTCATCGACAGGCTGCCGAAGGGCTGGGAGACGCGGGTGGGCGAGCGGGGTGTGAAGCTGTCGGGCGGGGAGCGGCAACGCGTGGGCATTGCGCGGGCGATCCTGAAGAACCCGGCTATCCTGGTGCTGGACGAGGCGACAAGTGCGCTCGATTCAGCAACCGAGCAGGAAGTTCAGGGCGCGCTGGACGAAGCCGCGAAGGGACGCACGACCCTGATGGTGGCGCACAGGCTTTCGACTGTGGCGGGCGCGGACGAGATCATCGTGCTGAACGAGGGCAGGATCGTGGAGCGCGGGACGCATCGCGAGCTGCTGGATCGCGCGGGGCTCTATGCCGACCTGTGGAGCCGGCAGTCACGCGCGCATGATGAGGCGGATGCTGCGGTGAAGGAGCGGGTGGCTTAGTTCGCGATCCACTTCGTCCCCGTCGGCGCCATACCCGCCTCCTGGTAGATGACGTCGCCTCTGCCGATGGCGTAGTGCGGATCGTTGGCCTTGGCGAGGAAGGTGGCGCCTGTTGGGTAGGCTTTTGTGGCGGTGGGATCGGCGGTTGTGCCGAAGCCGTAATGGAGCGTGCCGGAGAGGACGGTGATCATGCGGTCGTCCGGGTGGCTGTGCGGGGGCATTAGGCCACCGTCCTTCAGGTGGACGCGGATGGTGTAGAGGCCGGGCTGGGCGGGTGAGCCGATCAGGAAGGCGGCGTCCATGTTCGTTGCGTTGCCGACGGGCCCGTAGTCGGCGCCAGTCAGCCAGTGATCGTGCGTGGCGGGCGCGGTTGCGCATCCGGCAACGAGCAGGGCGGCGGCGAAGATAGCGCGCATGTGATCTCCCGTTTTGGGTGAAGCTAGCTTGTGGCGGGGCATGTGTCAGTTCTTCTGCGCGGACAGAACAGCCTGCCTTACGGGCAGGGGCATGAAGACGCAGGATTTTGTCTTGTGTCGCGGCGATGCGGACCGCACATTTTGCGGAACGACTTATCAGGGAACTACCGCATGAGCGCCGACGCCTACACCCCGCCGAAGGTCTGGTCCTGGAACAAGGATGCGGTGAACCGCTTCTCGAACATCAACCGGCCGATCGCAGGGCCGACGCATGAGAAGACGCTGCAGGTCGGCAAGCATCCGATCCAGCTTTACTCGCTTGGTACGCCGAACGGCGTGAAGGTTACGGTGATGCTCGAGGAGTTGCTGGCGCTGGGCCATGCTGGCGCCGAGTACGATGCGTGGTTGATCAACATCAACAAAGGCGATCAGTTTTCGAGCGGGTATGTGGAAATCAACCCGAACTCGAAGATCCCCGTGATGGTCGATCATGGCGAGCCCAAGCCGGTGCGCGTGTTCGAGTCCGGATCGATCCTGCTTTATCTCGCGGAGAAGTTCGATGCGTTTGTGCCGAAGGATCGGGCGGGGCGGACGGAGACGTTGAACTGGCTGTTCTGGCAAATGGGCGCTGCGCCTTTCCTCGGCGGCGGGTTTGGGCACTTCTACGCGTACGCGCCGGAGAAGTGGCAGTATCCGATCGACCGCTATGCGATGGAAGTGAAGCGGCAGCTTGATGTGCTGGATCGCCGCCTGGCCGAGAGCGAGTATCTGGCGGGCGATGTCTACACGATTGCGGATATGGCGAACTGGCCCTGGTATGGCGCGATGGTGAAGGGCGTGCTGTACGACGCGGGCGAGTTCCTGGCCGTGCACGAATACAAGAACGTGCTGCGCTGGACCGACAAGATCGCCGAGCGTTCTGCCGTGAAGCGCGGGCGCATCGTCAACCGGACGTGGGGCGCGCCGGCGAGCCAGCTGCACGAACGCCACGACGCCAGCGATTTTGACCTGAAGACGCAGGACAAGGTTGAGAAGGCCGACTAGGCCAACTGCGCTTCGATTTGACCCGGCCCCCTGAAAGATGCCAGCACTTGGCTTGAGCAGGACTCATGGTCGTTGGGGGCGCACGCGATGATGAAGAAGGGCGCACCGGTCGCGGCCGATCCGGGTGCTTATGTGCGCGCGCTGCGTGGGTGGCGGAAGGATGTGGTGGCGACCCTGCGCGAGGCCGTGACGGGGGCTGCCGACTTCGAGGAAGTCATCAAGTGGGGTCACATCGTCTATCTCAGCAACGGGCCTGCGCTGCTGATCCGTGCGGAGGACGAGCGTGTGCTGTTCGGGTTCTGGCGGGGCAAGCGGTTGCGTGAGATCGAGCCGAAGCTGAAGGCGAGTGGTAAGTATGAGCTGGCGAACCAGGTGTTCGTGAGGGGCGATGAGGTGGACAGGGTTATTGCCGCAAAGCTCGCGAAGGCGGCGGCTGCGCTGAACAGGAAGCTGGGCAATCCGCAGGCCGATGCGAAACGCTGAGGACGATCAAGCATGCGCGCATTCCTTTTCACGGTCGGCTTCTGGTGGGTGTCGATCCTCTACGTCTTCATGGCGGCAATCCTCGCGCTTGTGCCCGGGCGAAAGGGCGTGCGCTGGGCGGTGAAGCGCTATTCGAAGCGGATGGTGCAGCTGATGAAGCTGATCGGCATCCAGCCAGAGGTAAGAGGCAAGGAGCGCCTGCCGCCGCCGCCCTTCATCGTCGCGCCCAAGCATTCGAGCTATGGCGACGGCTTTCTTATGTACATCCAGTTCGACGACGTGGCGTTCGTGACGGGTGACCATCTCGAGCGGTTCCCGCTGGTGCCGAAGGTGCTGGAGAAGCTGGGCGCGATTGTGATCGACAATTGCGGCGGTCCGGAAGCGCGCAAGGATCTGGCGGCGAGCTTTGCGAAGGCGGCCGAGGACAAGCGCATCGTGCTGATCTATCCCGAGGGCCACCTCACCAAGGTGGGCGAGCACAAGCGCATCCGAGCGGGCGTCTGGCACATGCAGGAGGCCTCGAAATGGCCGGTGGTGCCGGTGGCGACCAACCTTGGCTTGCGTTGGCAGGAGCAGGACTACGCGAAATATCCGGGGCCGGCGGTGATCGAGTTTCTCGATCCAATTCCGCCGGGTCTGGGCAAGGATGAAATGGTGAAACTGCTCGGCGAGGCGATCCACACGCACACCGACAGGCTGATCGAGGAAGGCCGCGCGTGGGACAGGGCGAACGGGGTGACGCGTCCGAATTCGCCGGTGAAGGTTGGCAAAGGCGAGGCGGCCACCTAGCTTGTCCTCAAGGCAGAGGATGAGTCATGGCCCGTAAGGCGCAGCGCGATGTTGAGAAAACCTACACGCGCGCTCAGTTCGTCGCCAAGCTAAGGCGGTTTGCTGACGCCATCGAGAGTGGCGAGCCGTTCGTGATCCAGATTTCGGGCGAACGCATTCATGTGCCGACGCGAGCGGCGTTCAACATAGAACACGAGCGCGGCGGCAGCGAAAACGAGATAGAGTTTCAGCTTAAGTGGAAGGCGGAGTCATGACCACAGCGCACGATTTCAGTTTCACGACGATCGACGGCAAGCCGCTGCCATTGAGTCAGTTCAAGGGCGGGCCGGTGCTGATCGTGAATGTCGCCTCGAAGTGCGGGCTGACGCCGCAATATGAGGGGCTGGTGCAGCTCTATCATGACAAGCAGGCGGACGGGCTTGTGGTGCTGGGCGTGCCATCGAACCAGTTCATGGGGCAGGAGCCCGGCACGAACGAAGAAATCCAGACCTTCTGTTCGATGACATTTGGGGTGGATTTTCCATTGACCGAGAAGGTCGATGTGAAGGGCGAGGGCGCCCATCCGTTCTACAAGTGGATGCTGGGTGAGCTTGGGCAGCCTGCCGAGCCCATCTGGAATTTTCACAAGCTGCTGATCGGCAAGGATGGGAAGGCGCTCAAGGCGTTCGATCCGCGCACCGAGCCACTGGCGCCGGAGATCATCAGCGCAATAGATGCGGCGGTAACGGCATGACAACCGCATACGATTTCGAGTTCGTCGGCATCAACGGATCGCCGCTGCCGTTGAAGCAGTTCGAGGGTCGGGCGTTGATGGTGGTGAATGTGGCATCGCGATGCGGGTTCACGCCGCAATATACGGGATTGCAACAGCTGTATCAGGAGTATCAGGGGCGGGGACTCACCGTGATCGGTGTGCCGTGCAACCAGTTTCTCTGGCAGGAGCCAGCGAAAGAAACCGAGATCGCAGCGTTCTGCGAAGTGACCTATCACATCACCTTCCCCATGACGGAGAAGACGTCTGTAAAAGGCGGCAGTGCGCATCCGTTCTACAAGTGGATGCGCGCGAGTCTGGGAAAGGCGGCGCATCCGGCGTGGAATTTCCATAAGCTGCTGGCCGACAGGAATGGCGCGCCTGTGGCGGCGTTCCGGTCGAAAGTGGCGCCTGACAGCGCCGAGATACGCCAGGCAATCGAGCGTATACTTTAACGGGAAATCCCCGATGCATTGCGGCAACAGTACCGGGCCGTAGCGTTTTCCCGGTGGCTCGTTGCGTAAACTCAATGAGTGTCGGTGGCTCGAGTTGGCGCATCAAGTTTACCGCTCATATGCCTGAGACGATTCCGTTTTTCCCCGCATGCGACGCGAGCGGGAAGTCTTGCCGACCTTAACGGATTGAGGCGCCAAAAAGGCAGGCGCCGCTGTGACGTTTCTGCGACAGACGAATCCCTCCGCACACTGATAGAGCCCCTGCCGCGGACAATAAGTCCGCTCCTATCGACAGGGTATAAAATGAAAAAATATGTCGTGACCGCCTCTCTCCTGGCGGGACTCTCCATGGTCTCCGGCGCTGCCTTCGCGCAGACGTCGGGAAGCGTTGGCCTGAACGTCACCAAGGTCGACACCGATTTCGGCGATGCCGATGCTTACGGCGTCGACGGCGAAGTCATCATCCCGATGGGCGGCGAATGGTCGGCCATCATCGAAGGCGCGTACATCGACGCCGACGGCGGTGGTGATGCGGTGACCGCAACCGGCCACATGATTAACCGCAGCGGCAACACTGCCTGGGGCGGCTTTGTGGGCGTGGCGGACGACGACAGCTCGACGGCGTTCCTGATCGGCGGTGAATACGCCATGTTCTTCGACACGACGACGCTGGCGTTCAACGTGAACTACGGCACGGATGACGACAGCGACGTGGACGCCTATGGCGTCAACGGCGCCTATCGCATCTTTGCGTCGGACAACCTCCGTTTCGACATCGGCGCCAGCCTCGGCCGCGCTGAATCGGGCGGCGTTGATGCCGATGCCTGGAGCCTCGGCGCTGGCGTTGAGTATCGCTTCGACAACTCGCCCTTCTCGATCGGCGCTGCGTATTCGCGCCTCGACAGCGACTTCGCCGAAGCCGACGTGTTCGGTCTGACCTTCCGCTACAACTTCGGCGACACGACGCTGAAGCAGGCGGACCGCGCCGGCGCCACCTTCACGGGTCTCGGCTCTGCGCTGCAAGGCTTCTAAGCGAAGCCTGTTGGACTGACGGGATGAAGCCGCCTCCTCGGGCGGCGAGAAGACAGCGGGGCGGTTCTTCGTGGCCGCCCCGTTTTCGCTTCCGGATCACACGTCCGGGCTTTCGCGGGGGGCGTCCTTGGCGTGGATCCAGCGGATCAGCGGGCGCAGGGGCAGGACCCAGGCCAGGCCGACAATCGGGAAATACAGCAGCTTCCAGGCCCAGTGTTCGCCCGCGATGCGATCGCCCACCACGGCGGCCACGGCGATATAGGCGACCATCCAGGCCACCAGAACCAGCGATCCGACGAGCTTGCGCATCGTTGACGTCCTAAGTGGGCTCCGGGTGCGGCTTTCCTTCCGCTGGCCTTCCGTTGTCACAGGCGGGATAAGGACGCAATGAGCGAGGCTGTCGCGATATCAGGTTCCGCAAGCCCCATGGCCCCGGCAAGGGGTGTCGGGATGGTGCGGGCGTGGCTGCTGGTTATCGCCGGGATGGTCTATCTGATGATCCTGGTCGGCGGGGCGACGCGTCTGACCGATAGCGGCCTGTCGATGACCGACTGGGACCCGCTGCACCCCTTCCCCCCGATGAGCGAGGCGGAATGGGTGGAGGAGTTCACCAACTATCGCGCGCAGACCCTGCAGGCGCAGGTGGTGAACCCGGACATGACCCTTGAAGGCTTCAAGGGTATTTTCTGGTGGGAGTGGGGGCATCGCCAGCTTGGCCGCGTGATTGGCGTGGTCTTCCTGATCCCTTTCCTGTTCTTCTGGCTAACGGGGCGGACGACGCGGAAGTTGATGCCGCATCTGATGGGTCTGTTCGCGCTGGGCGGGCTTCAGGCCTTCATCGGGTGGTGGATGGTGTCGTCGGGCGTGGGCGACACGGAGCTGGTCTCGGTTGCGCCTTACAGGCTGATGACTCATTTCGGGTTGGCGTTGTTGATCATCGCCTACTGCTTCTGGCTGTGGCTGGAGCTGGGCGCGACGCGGCGCGGGATGGCGACGCAGGCCAAGCCATGGGCGAATGCGATCATCTGCGTGACTGGCGTGCAGATGCTGCTCGGCGCGCTGGTGGCGGGGCTGGATGCCGGGCGCGGCTTCACGGACTGGCCGCTGATGTCAGGCGAGGTGATCCCTTCGACGATGTGGATGTTCGATCCGTTCTGGCGCAACTTCTTTGAGAACCCGGCGACGACGCAGTTCCTGCACCGGTTGACGGCGTATGGATTGCTGGGCGTGGCATTGTGGTGCGCATGGAGGTTCAGGTCGCAACACTGGAGCCTGTTCGGGCTGTTTGCGGGGTTGGCGGGGATGCAGGCTGTGTTGGGCATCGCGACGCTGATGCGGGCGGCGCCGCTCGACATGTCGCTGACGCACCAGGGGCTGGGCGTGATCCTGGTGCTCGCGGCGACGCGGCTGGTATGGACGTCGCGGGCCGCGAGCTAGCCCTGCGCTGACGCAAACAAGTCTTTTGCGGCCGGATAGTCGGGCTTTCCGTTCGGAGCGCGCGGAACTTGCGCGACAATGTGCAGGCGTCGCGGGGCCTTGTAGTGGCTGAGGCGGCTGCGGACATGGTCGATCAGCTCTTCCGGGGTGGCGTGTGCGCCGGGCTCAAGCGAGACGACAGCGGCGACGGACTGGCCGAAGCGATCATCGGCCAGGCCGAAGACAAGCGCGTCGAAGACCTTCGCGTGCGTTTTGAGGCCTTCTTCGACTTCTTCCGGATAGATTTTCTCACCGCCTGAATTGATGCAGTGGCTGCCGCGACCGAGGAGGCGGATGCTGCCGTCAGCGGAGACAGTGGCGTGGTCGCCGGAGATGAGATGACGAACGCCGTTGATGTTCACATAGGTGCGCGCCGTCTTTTCGGGGTCCTTGTAGTAGCCGAGCGGCAGGTTGCCCCATTTGGCGACGAGGCCGACTTCGCCGGACCCTGGGGCGATGGGGGTGAAGTCGCTGGCGCGGACAACGATGGTGTTCGGCGCGTCGAAGCGGCCTTCGCCGGGCTTCATGTCGCGCGTCGTCATCTGGACGCCCAGACCGGTGGCTTCCGATGCCCCGAAGCTGTCGAACAGCAGCACGTCCGGCATGAATTCGAACAGTCCCTGCTTTACCTCTGGGCTCCACATCATACCGCTGGACGTGATCGTGCGCATGGCGCGGACATCGTAGCGCGCGGGATTGGCGCGGAGCGCATCAAGCATCGGCCTGGCGAAGGCGTCGCCGACGATGGCCAAGCCAGCGGTGGCGTGGCGAGTCATGGCGTCCAGGGCTGCGGGCGGATTGAAGCCGGGCGTGCGGGTGAGGACGATGGGCGCGCCTTTGGACAGCGCGTTGAAGCCGGTGAACATGCCGGTGCCGTGCATGAGCGGCGGGGCGATGTAGACGGGAGCGCGGCCTTCGCCGCTACGGATCTGCGCCTGCAGCGCTTCGAGCGTGGCGGGAGGCTCCATGCCGAGCACAGGCGCGCGGCCGGCGGCGAGGACATCCCACCATATATTGCTTGGCCACATGACGCCCTTGGGCATGCCGGTGGTGCCGCCGGTGTAGAGGAGGAACATGTCCTCGGGGGAGCGCTTGATGTTCAGCCTTGATCCGTCGCCGAGGGTGAGATCGTCCAGAAAAGCGAAGCCTTCAACTCGGGTGTAAGCGCTGATCCATAGTCTGACGCGGGGCATGCGCGGCTTCAGTGCGCGTGCATTGTCGGCGTACTCGCTGTCGAAGACGACAACTTCGGCGTCGCTGTTGTCGAACAGGTAGGCGAGTTCGTCCGGCCCGTAGCGGTAGTTCACATTGACGGGCGTGAGGCGCGCCTTGAGGGCGGCGACAAAGGCGAGCGGATAGGCCGGGCCGTTGCGCATGTATTGCGCGACCTTGGCGCCGTGAGCGAGACCGGCGGCTTGAAGCGCGCGGGCGAGCGCGTTTGACGTAGCGGAAAACTGACCCCAGCTGATCGTATCGCCATCGCAGAAGATGGCCGGGTCATCGGGTCGAACAGCCTCTGCCACCGCATCGAAGACATCCCCGTAGCCAAAGGACATTGGGCTCGCTCCGCTATTTGCGCTGGGAGCCTAGCGCCGTGAAGGCGCGGCTGCATCAAGATTGTGCGGACTAGCCGTGCGCGTGCTTCGGGCGCTAATTGGAAGCGCAACATGTGCCGGAGCGATTGATGAGCAAGACACGCGAGATCCATCTTGTCCGTCGCCCGAACGGCATTCTGGCGCTGGCGGATTTTTCTGTTGCGGAAGCGAACGTCCCGGCGACGGGTGATGGCGAGGTCAAAGTTCAAACCCTGATCATGTCGGTCGACCCCTACATGCGAACTCGGTTGAATGCGGACCAGGCGTTAAATGCGCCGCTGCTGGGCGGGGGCATCGGGCGCGTGGTGGAGTCGCGCAATCCGAAATTCCAGGAAGGCCAGCTTGTGCGGCAGGGTGTGGGGTTTCGCGAGGTGCATGTCACTGACGGGAAGGCGCTGTCGCCGCTGGTGCGCGACCCGGCCTTGCCGTTGTCGGTCTACATGCACGCGCTCGGCGGCACCGGCATCACGGCATATGGCGGGCTGCTGGAGATCGGCAAGTTGAAGGATGGCGAGCAGGTGGTGGTATCGACCGCCGGAGGAGCAGTGGGATCGGTCGTGGCGCAGATCGCGAAGATCAAGGGATGTCATGTCGTCGGCTTGACGGGGACGGACGAGAAGGCGGCGTGGCTACGCGATGTTGCCCGGCTGGATGCGGTGATCAACTACAAGACGCAGAACCTTCCAGACGCGCTGAAGGCGGCGGCGCCGAAGGGGATCGACGTCTACTTCGAGAATGTCGGCGGGGCGCAGCTGGATGCCGCGCTGCCGCTGATGAACGTGCATGGCCGCGTGCCGGTGTGCGGGATGATCTCGACCTACAATGGCGGCGGGGAGGGCGTGCGCAACCTGTTCAACATGATCTACAAGCGCGTACGCATGGAGGGTTTCGTCGCCACCGACTTCGCGCATCTAAACGCGGCCTTCGTCTCCGACATGACCGGATGGCTGAAGGCCGGGAAGATCAAGTACGAAGAGACCGTGCTGAACGGGTTCGAGCGCGCGCCCGAGGCGCTGATCGGGCTGTTCGAGGGCAAAAACACCGGCAAGATGCTGATCCACGTTGCCGATTGAAGCTGGCTGGCGTGCGGCAAGGCAGGTGCAGAACGCGACGTAAAGGCTTCTGGTTCGCGTGGTGTTGATCGAAGCGGATGTGCAAAGCCGTGGCGTTGGCCATTGCGATGGCTAGTGTCGGCGTCAAAGCGGAGACGCCAGATGACTCATGCGGACGATCCTGATCGCAGGAAGATGCTGAAGCTTGGGGCCGCCAGCGCGGCAGCCATCGGGCTTGTTCCGTCGGCGCTTGCACAGGGAGCGAGCACAGTGAGACCCAGCCGCGTTCGGCACTATGTGATTGCAGCGAAGGACCTCGATGCGACGTGCGGCGAACTCAATCGCATGCTCGATGTCGAGCCTGTGGCGAAAGAGCCGGGCAATGAGCCGACGCTGGCGTTCGGCTTCCGCACCCGGATGATACGTGTGGGAACGACGCTGATCGAGGTCGTCTCGCCTATCCGCGAGAAACACCAGCTGCAGGATTTCTTCGTCGAGCGTGGCGGTGATGGCGGCTTCATGGTCGTCATGCAGACCTATGACGATACTGCGCTGCTGGCGCGGGCGGCGGCGGCAAACCACAAACTGGCCTTCGAGATTCCCAACTTCATGGGCCAGCACCTGATGCAGTTCGACTACAAGACGTTCGGCACGCGGTTCGAGTTCTACAAGTACACGCCGGAGGACAACTGGTGGGGTAACCCGCTGCACGGCGCCTACAACGACCCGAAGGCTGCGGAGGACATTACGGGGGCCGAGGTTGCGGTGGAGAATCCTGCGGCCATCGCGGCGACGGCGGCGAGCATGTTCCTTGGCAAGCAGGACGGCGCTAGCGTGACTTTCATCGACCGGCGGATCGATTTCGTCGAGCCCGTGGGCAAGGCGCGGGGGCTTACGGCGATCTACCTGAAAGCGCGCGATCGTGGCCGGGCTGGCGAGAAGGTCAACGTTGCAAATGTCGAGTTCCGGTTCGTCTGAAGAAGCGCTCAACGCGTAGCGTCGATCAGCGCGTCGGACTCATGGTCTGGTAGCGCACGGTGAGTGTTTCGTTCGCCGGAACGGTGAGACGGAAGATCGGCCGGCCGTTCTTCTGTCCATAGGGCGCATCCGCGCGCACGATTTCGGAGCCGCCGGGCAGGTAGAGCCGCACTTCGACCATCACCTCGTATGGCCGCGCATTGCTAACCTCGATGCGGTTGATCTGATCGAGCTTGCGCGAGCCGGCGTTGATCTTGGGAACAACCTGCAGCAGCGGGCCCAGGGGAAGGCTGCGCTCGGGCGTCAGCGTTCTGCTTTCGAGGACCTGGCGGGCCTGGACGTCGGCGCCGCCGGCGAACTCGAATTCGGTTTCCTCGTCGATGGTCAGATCGCGCAATGTGGTCTGTCCCGCGAGCAGGCGACGTGTCGCCGGGGCTTCACCCACCATCTCGAACATCTGGACGCGGCCCTGAGGCAGAGGCAGGCCGAGATTGCTGTCCTTGTCGTTCTTCGTGCGGAGAACGAGCGGGATGGGCGTAAAGTTGGTCGAGTAATTGCTTGAGAAATTGATCTCGTAGACGCGCGCGATCGGCACATCCGCACGGTCGAACATGCGGACCTGCTTGGCCTGGCGGCTGAGGACCGAGACACGCTCCGGCACGCGATAGAGTTTGAGGTCGCCGAGTTCTTCCTGGATTACCTCGACGGCCATGGCCGCGTCCTGCATCTCTGCGGCCGGCGGCGGGGCCGGCATCGCCATGGCCATGCGTGAACCCGTGACGACCACCGAGTCGTAGTCGCTCTCCTTGGAGAAGAAATAGCTCGGTTCGTAGTCGCTGGTCGAACCGCGCGGCCAGCATTGCGCGAAGATCGGCCCGCCCATGTCGATCGGTTCGATCTGGCCGCTCTCGCGATTGAGCTTGCCGGCGACGATCTGGACGCGCGCGTTCTCGAAGCTGACGCCATTGCCGTTGGCGAGCGTGATCCACGCGCCGACATCGAGCGTGTTGGAGCCAGGCGTGCGGACGACGACATAATCAGCCGCCCAGTCGAAGCCGCGCGCAAGGTAGGATAGTTGAATGACCGCCTCGGTCGGCTGTGTCACGCGGGTGCGGATGGAGAGGGTGGGCGTGGAGGAGAGGCCGGAGGCGCTCTCCTCGAATGATACGGTTTCGGACAGACCCGAGCAGCGAAGCCCTTCGATGCCCTCGGGAGTCTCCAGCACCACGCCGTTCTCGCCTCCACGAATCGTGGCCGTCGTGCGCGTGGTGACGCCGGTCTTCGGGTCTGTTCGCACAAGTTGCACGCGGCCATCCTGTCCGGCGGCCGCTTCGACAAGCGCCGACGGGCTGAGCAGCTTGGCGTCACGGTTCTTCTCGATGACGCCGGCAGCAAGGCCGGTGACGATGGCGGAGACAGGCTCGATGCCATCGGCTACGCCCTCGAAGCGCAGCGTCTGTTCGCCCGGCTGGAGCACGACGCGACGGGATTCCGTGATCAGCGCGAAGCCGCCGAGATAATCCAGATCAAAGCCGCCCTCGTCGCGGTCGGGGTCGCGGTAGACGGTGACCGATACATCGAAGGCGGGGCCAGCCGTGACGGTCTGCGCCTGCGCCGCCAGCGGCGCGCAGGCCAGCGCGAGGCAAGCCAGGCTCAACTGATGGGGACGGAGCGACCACATGGCGTCTCGCCTCAATAGGCGGATTCAAAGACTGCAGTGACGACCGTCTCGCCGTTGGCCGGAACCGTAACGACCCATTCAGCCACGTCCGCATTGGGCCGCGTGCTGGGTTGGCTTTCGGCTTCGATCCGGGTGTCGCCCCAGAGGCCGTCCTGCTGCAGCGTGACCTTTACTTCACGCGGGGTGGCGTTGGTGATGGTGTACTTCATCGAAGTGCGCCAGCGGCGGACGCCGTCGCGCTCGCGCTTCTCGACAACGGGTTTCACCTTGACGTCGAATGCGTCGCCCGTGGCGAGCGAGAGCGTGGATCCCATCGGCGTGTGATCGATGCGGCTTTCGCCGATGAATTGCGGATCGCCCTGCTTGTCGCGGATGTAGAAGCGCAGGACGCCGGCGGGCAGCTGGTCGCCCAGGCCCTTCGCTGCGCCGGTGTTGAAGCGGTAGACGGTCTTGGCGCTTTGCGGATCTTCGAGGGTGCCGAGCCAGTAGTTGCGGAACTCGTAGCCGTGCTCAGCGGGAACGCCGTGCACGTCGAGGAATGAGACCTGCTTGGTCTGCATGTTCGCGATCGTTGTGCGCTCGGGCAGCGGGTAGAGATAGAAATCGCCGAGGCGCTCGCGGTCGCCCGACTCCGTGCCGGCCTGCGGCATCTGGGGACGCGGGGGCTGAGGGCGATATTGCTGCTGACCATACTGGTCGGCGCGGAGCGGCGAGCCGGCCACAAGCGTTGTGTCGGCGTTGTCGTAGGTCGTGCCGCTGGAATTGGTGAGCGTGACCCAGCCCTGCACGTCGAGCTTGGACGTGGTGTCGTCGAACAGCGCGACGTAGTCCGCGCTCCAGCCAAGGCCGCCGGTGAGGTAGTTGAGTGTCACCGGGCGATTGCCGCGCCTGTCGCCATTCACGGTGACCGAGAGGGTGGGCTTCGAGCGCAGATTCTCTGGCACCTTGTCGAAGATCACGCGGACGGGAAGGCCATCGTCGCGCAGGACTTCGATGCGGTTGCCGATCTTGAGGACCACGCCGTTGTTGGTGGCCAGCACTTCGGCGCGCTCGCGCGTCTCGGCGCCGGTGGCGGGATTTACGCGGATGATGGTGATCGTGGTGCCGACGGCCTTTTCCATCAGCTTGGCAGGGGTCAGCAGGTCGAAATCAAAATTCTGTTCGACAATCCCAACGCCAGTGGCTGTGAGCGAAACCGTCTCGGGCCGGATCTCGCCGGACACGCCCGGGAATTCGAGGCGCTGGCGGCCGCCGGCGATCTCGATGTCGCGCTTGTCCTGCACGAGAGCGAGGTTGTCGTTATAGATGGTGATAGCGAGTTGCTGGCCCTGCTGCGCGAAGGCGGCTGGCGCCAGAAGCGCAATGCTGAGCGCTGCGCCCGACACGGCTGCGATAAAGGTCGATCTCATGTGGTCCTCCCCACGTTTGAGGATGAGACTAGACCGACTGGAAGGGCGCGGAAATGGGGCGGCCGCGCGAAAGATGCAGTTCGCGCGGCCTTATTCTGGTGGATGGCGTCCAGACTGCCCCGGTCAGACAGCCTTGATGCGCGCGTGACGCTTTTTCCCGACAGAGAGGCGGGCTGCGCCTTCCTCGTCGAGGGCGGATTCGCCAATCACGTGTGCCGCGTCCGTGATGGTCTCGCCGTTCAACTTGACGGCGTTGCCGGCAATCTGACGGCGCGCATCGCCTTTCGAATCGACCAGTCCCGCCGCTAGCAGCGCGTCAACGACCGGATAGCCCGCCGCGAGCTTGGCGCGCTCGATCTCGACGGTGGGCATGCCTTCGCCGGTTCCGCCACCCTTGAAGACGGCTTCGGCGGCGGCGGCGGCCTTCTTCGCTTCTTCCTCGCCATGCAGCATTGCAGTTGCAACATCGGCAAGGCGTTTCTTGGCGTCGTTGATGGCGGCACCTTCAGCTTTTGCGTGTTCGCTGATTTCGCTTTCGGGAAGGTCAGTGAACAGGCGCATGAAGCGCACGACGTCGGCGTCCTCCGTGTTGCGCCAGAATTGCCAGTAGTCGTACGGCGAGCGCATGTCTGCATTGAGCCAGACGGCGCCATCGGCCGTCTTGCCCATCTTGCCGCCGGACGCGGTGGTGATCAGCGGCGTGGTGACTCCGAAGACCTGCACGTCGATGATGCGGCGCGTGAGGTCGATGCCGTTGACGATGTTGCCCCACTGGTCCGATCCGCCCATCTGGATGCGGCAGTCGAAGCGGCGCGCGAGTTCCAGAAAGTCGTAGGACTGCAGCAGCATGTAGTTGAATTCGAGGAAGGTGTAGGGCTCCTCGTTGTCGAGGCGGCGGCGCACGGTTTCCTGCGCGATCATCTTGTTGATCGTGAAGTGCTTGCCGTAATCGCGGAGGAATTCGATCCACTTGATCTGGTCGAGCCATTCGGCGTTGTCGACCATGATGGCGTCGGTGGGGTCGTCGCCGAATGTCAGGAACGGTTCGAAGTTCTTCTTGATGCCCGCCATGTTGCTGGCGATTTCCTCGGTGGTGAGGATGGGGCGGGACTTCTCCTTGTCGGTCGGATCGCCGATCTTGGTTGTGCCGCCGCCCATGAGAACGATGGGCTTGCCGCCGGCCTGCTGCAGGCGGCGCAGGTTCATGATCTGGACGAGCGAACCCACGTGCAGCGACTTCGCGGTGGCGTCGAAGCCGATATAGCCGCACGGCGGCACGGGGCCGGCGGCGTAAGCGTCGAGGCCTTTCTCATCTGTGATCTGGTAGACGTGGCCACGCGAAATCATTTCCCGCAGGAAGGCTGACTTCTGGGCGTTTGCGTCGAGGGTCACTTGAGAGGCTCCTTAAGGGTCTGCCGACCGGAGGCCATCTCATATGCCGCCGGTTGGGCGGCATGCATGTTCGCACCGCCCGCTTATTTCAGCGTGCGGTAATAATACGCGGAGAGGGTGGCGCGGTGCGACATGGGAGCGTGATACGGGCGGAGACGGGGCGAGGTCAAGACAATCCGGGACCGCCGGGCGCCTGCCCGACAAGCGCGCGTCAGGGCGTGTCTCGACGTATCGGCTTGCGCCGATTTGCCGGGCAGGCGCCCGGCGGTCCCAGCTTACCGCCGCCTTTGCGCCAGCGCGGCGCAGGACGAGATGCCGATCGGCCCTTGCGTATCGTGCAGCCTGCAATGGCCTACGGCGATGCCGTCTGCGCTTTGGTGGTCGACGACTTCGTAGCCGATCCATTCGCCGACAGGCTGGCGATGCAGGTAGAGCGTCACGTCGGAGTTGATGAAGTCGAGGCCGGTTTCGGCGCCGTTGGCGATGGGGCTGGTGTAGTCGACGCCGGTCGCGACGCGGCTGAAGGGCGTGTAGGGCTCGCCGCCGACCAGCGGACGCACTTCGCGCAGCCAGGTGCGGCGCGGGCCGGGTGCGCGCAGGTCGTTGGCGACGACGAGACCGGGCGGGAGGATGGGGCGCATTTCCCATCTGTCGGTGAACGGCTTTGAGGGAGGCGGAACCTGATCTGGCGGCGGGGCGTCCCACGGGGCTTGCGACCAGACGGGCGCTTCGGGTTGCCGGCCACGGCGAAGCAGCTGGCAAGAGGCGCGGGCGGACGACACGCCGCCCGAGAATAGCTCGGCTTCGACAACCTTGATCCGGCCGCCCTGCCGCACAATCCGCGTTGTGACGGTGAGAGGCGATAGATCCGGCAGGCGATAGAGGTCGGCGGTGAGGCGCGCGGGCTGGAAGTCCGGCTCGCCGTACTGCTGCTCGATCACATGCGCGAACAGTCCGATCATCACACGCGCATGAAGATTGCCGCCCTCGCGCCACCAGCCATTGGCTTTCATGGTGGGCGTGTAGGCATCGCCATCGCGATGGAGAAAGGGTTCGGGCGTCTCGGTCATGGCGGCGACAGATGCCCGACACGCAGGCGCATCGCAAGCGTTCAGGTTTCGTAGCCGCCGGGCAGCGGACCGTAACTGAAATCCACGTCGAAGGCTTCGAGCTGGTCGCCGAGTTGGTCCAGGATCGGGACGAACTGAATCGGTGTTTCGTACTGCTGGATCACGGCAATGCGCCGCTTGCGGCCGGCGGATTCGGGCAGGGATGCCTCGAACTGCCCGGTGTTGATGAAGCCGAGATAGGCCCCGATCTTGGCCTGCAGCGCGTTGATGTGGGCGACAGGGTTGGACCAGTCGAGATCGTCGGTGATGACCAGCAGCGCATCGCCCGAGTCTGGATCGATGCCGAGGGCGTCTACGGTGTCCGCGTCACTGATCATGGCGCACTCGTTAGAAATGAACCCTGGTTCAGCTCTGCTTCGGCGGCGGAAGCTTCGCGGCGTCCTTGATGGCTTTTGCCTTGGCGGCTTCTTCCTGCGCCTTCTCCCACGCCTTCATGCGGCGCTTGAGATAGACGGCGGCGGTCTTCTCCATCTCTTCCAGCTTGCCCTGGAAGAAGTGGTTGGCGCCGGCAACGTTGGCGCGCTCGATCACTTCGCCCTTCTGGACGCGGACTTTGGTGAGTGAACGGTCGATGTCCGCAGGCGGCGCCACCACATCCTTGTCGCCCGCGATGATGATGCCCGAGGCCGGGCAGGGCGCGAGGAAAGAGAGGTCGTAGTGATTGGCCGGCGGGGCGACCGCCACGAAGCCGTCGATCTCCGGCCGGCGCATCAGCAGCTGCAGGCAGATATACGCGCCGAACGACGAGCCTGCGACCCAGCACTGGCTTGGCGCTTCGTTCAGAGCTTCGAGGTGGTCGAGCACGTAGGCGGCGTCCGAGAGTTCTGCGACGCCTGCGTCAAATGTGCCCTGGGAGCGGCCGACACCCCGGAAGTTGAAGCGCATGGTAGAGAAGCCGTGTGCGGAGAACATCTCGAACAGGGTGATGGTGACCGGGTCCTGCATCGTGCCGCCCGCCTTGGGGTGAGGGTGCAGGATCAGCGCGATCGGCGGATTGTCGCCGGGGGCCTGATTGTAGCGCGCCTCGATACGGCCTGCGGGTCCGGAGATGATCAGTTCGCCCATGATGTGCTCGCGCTGGTTGCCGTAACGGGCGCTACACGCGTGCGTGTGCGCTGAAGGGGCCGACAAACACTATTTCGGTCTCGAATTTCAAGCTTTTCGTGTGATCCGCCGGAGGGCCTTTCCCGTAATCCAGCCAACGGGGCGGGGGAAACAGTCCCACCTCGGGGCGCACGAGGAAGAACCATGCGGGTTGGCACCAAAGGCAGATACGCGGTCGTCGCCCTGGTCGACGTCGCTCTCAACGGCGAAAAAGGCCCCGTGGCACTGGGAGAAGTGGCCCAGCGGCAGCAGATTTCCCTGTCCTATCTGGAACAGCTGTTCGCCATGTTGCGCCGGGCTGGGCTTGTCGTGGCCTCCCGCGGTCCCGGCGGTGGTTACCGGCTGCAGCGCCGGGCCTCCGAGATTTCGCTCGCTGACGTGTTTGGGGCCGTCGCTGACGGGTCTGGGCAGGGCGAGGGTGGCCGGGACTGGCTTTCCGGGCCTGCGGCTCATGTGTGGACAGGGCTGGACCAGCATATCACCGGGTTCCTGAGTACTTTGACGCTGGCCGACGCGGTGCGGGGCGAGGCGCGCAATGGTTCCTCCGGCCAGCCGGGGCGGATGGCTTCCGGCCTGTCGGCGGACGTCAAACTGGCGTAAGAGCCGGGGCATGAGCCCCATGGCCAGAATTTACGCGGATTACAACGCCACCGCCCCGCTGCGCCCCGAGGCGAAGGCGGCTACGCTGCGCGCGCTCGAGATGACCGGGAATCCGTCGTCGGTTCATACCGAAGGGCGCAAGGCGCGGGCGCTGGTCGAGGGCGCGCGCGACGCGGTGGCGGCGGCGATCGGCGCTTGCCGGGACGATATCGCGTTCACCAGCGGCGGCACCGAGGCCGTGCAGGCGCCGTTGCGCGGCGTACTACGGTCGGTCGCGAACGCGCAGCTGGTTGTCTCGTCCATCGAGCATGATGCGGTAAGCGCGCTGGCCGAGCTGCCAAAGGCTTGGCCGGTGAAAGCCCACGGTATTGTCGATCTCGTCTGGCTTGAGGCCGCGGTGCAGACGCTCGGGGCGGACGGCAAGCAGCCCCTCGTTTCACTCATGCTCGTCAACAACGAGACGGGCGTGATCCAGCCGGTGGCGGAAGCGGCGGAGATCGTTCACGCGGCGGGCGGGTTGATCCACTGCGACGCGATTCAGGGGCTGGGGAAGATCGACGTGTCGGTAATCGAGCTAGACGTCGATTACCTCTCGCTGTCAGCGCACAAGATCGGCGGACCGCAGGGCGTGGGCGCGTTCTTTGTGAAGCCCGGCGCACCATTCAGCGCTGTGCAGACCGGCGGCGGGCAGGAGTTCGGACGCAGGTCGGGCACGGAGAACGTGGCGGGACTCGCCGGGTTCGGAGCGGCGGTCGAGGCGGCGATGCGCGACCTACCGAAGTACACGGCGCTTGCGACGCAGCGCGACGGAATGGAGCGGGCGCTGAAGGGATCGGCTCCCACGTTGCGAATCCACGGCGAAGGCGCCCCTCGGGTGGCCGGCGTTTCCTGTTTCGGCGTTGAAGGTTTGCCCTCGGAGACCCAAGTAATGGGTCTGGATCTGGCGGGCTTTGCGGTTTCGGCCGGGTCGGCCTGTTCGTCGGGAAAGGTGAAGACTAGCCGGGTGTTGACCGCGATGGGCGAAACCGAAGCCATGGCGCGGAGTTCGATCCGGGTAAGTTTTGGCTGGGATACAGGGCCGACTGACCCGGTCTTGATGGCGGTAGGCTGGGCGCGTATGGCCAGCCGCGCACGGCCAGAGCTGGCGAAGTCGCTGGCGACGATGGGCGGAACGAATGTCTGAAGGCAAGGAAATCAGCGTCAAGGACGCCATCGACCGGGGAACGGTCGATGCCGCGCGTGCGCTTGAATCCGACAAGTATGCCGAGGGCTTCGTCACCGACATCGAGATGGAACTCGCGCCCAAGGGGCTGAACGAGGACACCGTCCGCTACATCTCCGCGAAGAAGGAAGAGCCAGAGTGGATGCTGCAGTGGCGGCTCGACGCCTTCGCGCGCTGGAAGGAGATGGAAGAGCCGACCTGGGCGATGATCCATTATCCCAAGATCGACTACCAGGACGCGCATTACTACGCCGCGCCGAAGGGCGCTGCGAAGTACAAGACGATTGACGATGTACCGAAGGAGATCCTCGAGACCTACGCCAAGCTGGGCATCCCGCTGAAAGAGCAGGAAGTGCTGCTTGGCGTCGAGGGTGCGATGGAGACGGCGGCAGCGGCACGCGAGACGCCGCGGGTGGCCGTGGACGCCGTGTTCGACAGCGTGAGCGTGGCGACGACGTTCCGTGCTGAACTGTCGAAGGCCGGCGTGATCTTCATGTCGATCTCGGAAGCGATCCGCGAATATCCCGACCTGGTGAAGCGGTATCTCGGCTCCGTCGTGCCGGTAACGGACAACTTCTTTGCGACGCTTAACTCGGCAGTGTTTTCGGATGGGACGTTTGTCTACGTGCCCAAGGGCGTGCGCTGCCCAATGGAGCTGTCGACATATTTCCGCATGAACGCGAAGGGCACGGGTCAGTTCGAGCGGACGCTGATCATAGTCGATGAAGGCGGCTACGTATCCTATCTTGAAGGCTGTACGGCGCCGATGCGCGACGAGAACCAGCTGCATGCGGCCGTAGTCGAACTGGTGGCGCTGGCGGATGCCGAGGTCAAGTATTCGACCGTGCAGAACTGGTGGCCGGGCGACGCAGACGGCAAGGGCGGCGTCTATAACTTCGTCACCAAGCGTGGCGATTGCCGGGGCGCGCGCTCGCGGATTTCATGGACGCAGGTGGAGACGGGCTCGGCGATCACGTGGAAATATCCGAGCTGCATCCTGCGCGGCGATGACTCGTCAGGCGAGTTCTATTCCATCGCGGTGACCAACGGACGCCAGCAAGCGGACACGGGCACCAAGATGATCCACCTCGGCAAGAACACGAAGTCACGGATCATCTCGAAGGGCATTTCGGCGGGCAAGTCGAACAACACGTATCGTGGGTTGGTATCGATCCATCCGAAGGCTGCGAAGGCGCGCAATTTCACGCAGTGCGATAGCCTGCTGATAGGCCAGACGTGCGGCGCGCACACGGTTCCGTATGTCGAGAATCGTCGCGGAGACGCGCAACTCGAACACGAAGCGACGACGACCAAGCTTTCGGAAGACCAGCTGTTCTACGCCCGCCAGCGCGGCATCGGCGAGGAAGAGGCGGTGGCGCTTCTGGTGAATGGCTTCGTGCGCGATGTGTTGCAGAAGCTGCCGATGGAGTTCGCAGTCGAGGCGCAGAAGCTGCTTGAGGTAAGCCTTGAGGGGAGTGTGGGGTAGCGGCGATGCGCTGGACGGGGGCAATTCTGGCGCTTGGTGTGGCTGGATGTGCGTACGGCGGCACGCAGGTTACCCACGAAATGCTATCGTCCATGCCGCTGACTCAATTGGTGGCCGGCGGGGATGGCGTGACGCGGGTTGCGCCCTCGGCCATCTGGCACATCTGGAATGATCTCAACGATCCTGGCAGCAAACTCTCGGTCGAGTCGAAGATCCGTCGCGCCGTGCTGAATTCCTCCGGCTATACCTGCAAGGACTACAATGCGCGCGGCGATCACCTGAGCAAGGGCCTATTCTACGAGCTCGGCTCAATGGCGACGGGCGCGCAGACGACGCCAAATGGTGGTTGCGTGTCCGGCGGCCGGTCGCCGGCAGAGGTATATGACGAGATCAGGATGCTGGGTGGGGCTGGCGTTGACAGGGTGGCGGCGGCCGCCGCGAACATCGGCTTTGTCTGTCCGCCGCCAGTCGGTGTCTCGCTGACGTGCGCGGCCTATTTCGTTGAACGCGAGACGGTTCGTCAGCCGCCGGAGTTTGTGCCCGAGGGCGGGCAGGCCGTTACGCGTACTGATTTCAGGTTCGACCTCGTCCTGACCTATTCGCCGGGACTGCCGGCGGTGATTTCAATGACGCGGACCGTCACGCCATAGAGGAATTGAGCGATGACCGGCGTCCACATCATAGACCTCGAACCCAAGACCGGCGCCGGCATCGAAGTCGTTGCCCCGCGCACGCAACTGCAGACCACCATCCGGCAAAGTTTTGACCGCATCTACACGCCGGGCGCACTGGCGCCGGGGCATGGTCACAACTTCATCCTCTATCACGGCGGCACACCGGCCGAGCTACGCATGACGGTTGGCGTGCTGGATCGCGCGCCGGGAGGCGGCGATCCCGATGTGAACGCGGCTCAAGCGCCGGGCGGGCGCGTGATCACGGCGACTCACTGGGGCGATTACGGCCAGATGAAGACGACCTATGACGCATTGCACGCGGAGGTCCAGGCGCGGGGTCTGAAGCTGGCGCCCCTGTCGCTCGAGATTTACGGCGACTGGAGCGACGACCCGGCGAAGGTGCGCACTGACCTCTATCTGTATCTAGCGGTCGGCATCTGAGCCGCGATCAGACGGGATAGTCACGCTGCGGATCAATTCCGCGATCCGTCAGGAAGCGACGCAGCTGGCGGACATTGTCCTTTGTGAGCGAATGGTCGGGTTGGTGAAACAGCGTGGTGTGTCCGCCCATGGTGACAGCAAACCGGTTGCCGTTCCGGTCCTCGATGTCCGCGCCCATCTCCACGAGCACAGCCTTTACGTCCGCGCCAGAAAGATTGGTCGGCTCTGGGTGCGCGAAGAGAGCGTGAAGGGCCTGACGGTGGCGATGGTTCATGACGGTCTCCATTGATGTGTACCATCATGACCTCCACGGAGCCCCCCGCGCCTGACGCGGATCAAAGCCGTCTTGCGCGCCTATGCTGCACGGCGGATTACCTGCCTGTAAGCTGGCGGAGGGCGCCCAACTGATCTATTCCAGCCTCACCAAAGGGGTGTCGTCATGAATCTGCGTACTGTCTGCTTCGCCGCCATGCTGGCCGCTGCCGCCTGTTCGCCTGCCCCGGAAACAGACACCACCGCCGTGCCGGCTGTGGGCGATGGCGCTGCGGCCAAACGCCTGCCTCTGCCGGACTGCGGCGAGGTCGAAGCAACCGAGCTGGGCGCCGAGGGCGTGAAGCATCCCGATTGCCGCCTGATGCTGCCGGATCAGTCGGGTTTGGCCATCGAGGCGCGCTATTCTGCGGCCGAGGATGACTCGACCGAGGTGAAGATCCAGGTCGTGCAGCCGGGAGACGCGACCATCCAGGAAATTGTCGAGCGCATGGGCGCCACCATGGGCGGCCCCTCGGTTGAAGACTTCGACAAGGACGGGAAGGCGGACATCCGCGTGCCGCTCGAGACCTACACCGCCAATACGACGTGGGCGCTGTGGCGCCAGATGGACAGCAACCGCTTCGTGCGCGTGGGCGAGCCGACGGGCGTTTCGCTGGTGAAGACCGAGAGCGGCTATATCGCCGTGCAGGGCCGTGGCAGCGCCGCTGACTACTATGTCGAATTCCACAAGCTGGAGGGCGATGCCCTTGTCCCGGTGGCGACAGTGAACCTCGCGGTCCAGACGGAAGGCGAGAAGGTTATTGGCGTCGATTGCACCCTGGCCGACGATGGCGGCCTTGCTGCGCTGGGTAAAACGCCCGAGGAACTGCGCGTGTCTTTCTGCGCCGAACCGACGGTCGATGGCCTGATTAAGGACTTCACGGCGAAGCCTTGAGCCCAGCCCACTGGACTTTTGACCCATAGCGCACGAAACACCTCGCCAATCAGGCCTTTGCAGCCCTCGCACAGACGGGGGACAGGGCCTATCTAGAGGGTCCGGAACCCCAGCGGGTTCCGCGTTTGCAGGCGCTTCATGCTGGAACTCAATAACCTTCATGCCCGCGTGGTTCCCGAGGACGGGCCTGCGCGCGAAATCCTGAAGGGGCTTTTGCTTGCCGTACCGGCTGGCGAGGTTCACGCGATCATGGGGCCGAACGGGTCGGGCAAATCGACACTGTCCTACGTTCTTACAGGCAAGCATGGTTACGAGGTGACCAGCGGTTCGGCGACTTTCGAGGGGCTGGACCTGCTTGCCCTCGAGCCGGAGGCGCGAGCGGCGCTCGGCCTGTTCCTGTCCTTCCAGTATCCCATCGAGATCGCCGGAGTGCCGGTGATGACCTTCGTTCGCGCCGCCATGAACGCCCAGCGCAAAACGCGCGGCGAGCCGGAAGTCTCCGCGCCGGATTTCCTCAGGCTCTCGAAGATCGCGGCGGCCAAGCTGCGTATCGATCCGGAAATGCTGAAGCGGCCGCTGAATGTCGGCTTCTCGGGCGGTGAGAAGAAGCGTCTGGAAATCTACCAGATGCTGATGATCGAGCCGCGTTTCATGATTCTCGACGAGACGGATTCGGGTCTCGACATCGATGCGCTGAAGGTTGTCGCGGAAGGCGTGAACCATCTGCGTGGTCCCAAGCGCGGCATGCTGGTGATCACGCACTACCAGCGCCTGCTCGACTACATCAAACCTGACCGTGTGCATGTCCTGTCGGCTGGGCGGATCGTGAAGTCGGGCGGGCCGGAACTGGCGCTCGAGCTCGAGAAATCCGGCTACGACCAGTTCCTGAAGGCTGGCTGATGCAGCTCGTCGATCTTCCCTCACGCCGGTCGGAGGCCTGGAAGTGGTCCGACCTTCGCGCTGCGATGGCGGGGCAGGAGGGTGTTCTCACGGGCACGCCGCCGATCGACGCCGAGGGACCGATCGCGGCGCTGGCGCAGGCGATGGGCGACGCCTATGGGCCGAGCGCGCTGGATATCGCCGCGCCCGGCGAAACGTTCGAAACGCGGATCACCGAGGGCGATGCGGGCCAGTATGGTAGCGTGATCGTGCGCGCCGGCGCCACTGCAACTCTGATCGAGCGGCCGCACGTTTCCGGATCACGACTGCGGCCGTTCCTGCCGTCGTTCTCGCGCATCGAAGTCGAGCACGGCGCAACGCTTCATCGCGTCGTGCTGCAGTCGAACGACGTTACCGCCGGCGAGGCGGATTCCGCCATCGTGCTGAACGAGGCGAGCGTGAAGCTAGGCAAGGGCGCGACATTCCGCCAGTTCGTCTTGGGCGAGGGTGCTAAGCTCGCGCGCATCGAAGTCTCGGTCGAGGCTGGCGAGGGCGCGGTCGTCGAGATGAATGGCGTCTATCTGGCTTCCGGTAGACGCCACATCGACCTGACTTCGCGCGTGGTCCATGGCGCGGCGGGCGTGCATACGCGCCAGCTGGTTCGCGGCGTGGCGCGCAGGGGCGGGCGCGGTGTGTTCCAGGGCAAGTTCCTGGTCGCGCGCGCTGGGCAGAAGACCGACGCCGAGATGGCGCATAACGCCCTGTTGCTCGAAGAGGGTGCAGAGGTTCTGGCCAAGCCGGAGCTTGAAATCTACGCCGACGACGTGGCCTGCGCACACGGCAATACGGCGGGGCAGCTGGACGAGGATTCAGTCTTCTACCTGCGCCAGCGGGGCATTCCCGATGTCGAGGCGCGGGCGCTGATCACACGCGCCTTCCTGCTTGAAGCGATGCACGACTGGATGGGTGCACAGCTTCAGGCCGAGATCGAGGCGCGCATCGATGCATGGCTGGGGACTCGGTCATGACGTTTGATGTGAATGCAGTCCGGGAACAGTTCCCTATCCTGTCGCGTACGGTGCACGGCAAGCCGCTGGTCTATTTCGACAACGCCGCCTCGGCGCAGAAGCCGGATGCGGTGATCGATGCGATGGCGGATGCGATGCGGCACAGCTACGCCAACGTGCATCGCGGGCTGCATACGCTAGCCAACGAGACGACCCAGGCCTACGAGAATGCGCGTGAGGCGGTTCGCGGCTTCATCAACGCTGGCGCGGTGGAAGAGATCGCCTTCACCAAGGGCGGCACCGAGGCGATCAACATCGTTGCAGCGGGCATAGGCGCGAGCATCAAGCCGGGCGATGAAATCGTGCTCTCGATCATGGAGCACCATTCCAACATCGTGCCGTGGCATTTCCTGCGCGAGCGTAAGGGCGCGGTCCTCAAGTGGGTCGACACGCTGCCGGATGGCTCGCTGGATATGGACAGCCTCGCGAACGCGCTGACGCCGCGCACGAAGCTGCTGGCGCTGACGCACATGTCGAACGTGCTGGGCACCGTGCCGGATGTGAAGACCGCCGTCTCCATGGCGCATGCTGTTGGCGCGGACGTGCTGCTCGATGGCTGCCAGGCCGTGGTGAATCTCAACGTCGATGTGCAGGCTCTGGATGCGGACTACTATGTCGGCACTGGACACAAGATCTATGGCCCGACCGGCATCGGCTTTCTTTATGGCAAGCGCGCCAAGCTGGAGGCCCTGCCGCCGTTCGAGGGTGGCGGCGAGATGATCGAGACGGTGACGCGCGATGTCATCACCTATAACGGCGCACCGCACCGCTTCGAGGCTGGCACGCCGCCCATCGTTGAGGCGATCGGGCTGGGCGCGGCGATCACCTGGCTGCAGACTCAGGACCGTCAGGCGATCCACGCCCACAAGCAGGCCCTGATGGCGCGTGCGGTTGAGCAGCTGCGCGGGGTTAATGGCCTGACGCTGCACGGAACCGCGCCGGGCAAGGGGCCGGTCCTGGCGTTTTCCCTGCGGGGGGCCCATCCGCACGATGTTGCCCAAATCCTGGACCGGTATGGGGTGGCGATTCGGGCCGGGCACCATTGCGCCCAGCCGCTGATGTCCCATCTAGGGGTCAGTGCAACCGCCCGGGCGAGCTTTGCGCTCTATAATACGGTCGAGGAAGTTGACGCCTTCGTGCAGGCGCTTTCCAAGGCCCGGGCGATGCTGTCATAGAGAACCCATGGCCGACGACCTGAAATCCCAGATGGCGGACGCTGCCCCCCCGGACGCGGGCGAGGCCCCGTCGGCTATCCCGCAGGAAGAGCTGGACCGGATCACGGACGAGCTGATTAGCGAGCTCAAAAAGGTCTACGACCCTGAAATCCCGGTCGATATCTACGAGCTGGGTCTGATCTACAAAGTCGATATCAATGACGATCGCCATGTCGATATCGAGATGACCCTTACCGCTCCGGCCTGTCCGGTGGCAGGCGAGATGCCAGGATGGGTCGAAGACGCCGCCCGCAAGGTCGAAGGCGTCAAGTCGGCCAAGGCCACCATCGTTTTCGAGCCGCCATGGGACCCCTCGCGGATGAGCGACGAGGCGCGGCTCCAGCTCAACATGTTGTAAGGCGGTTTCAGGGTATCCATTTAGCCAATATGGCCAGACGTCCTCGCCCCAAGGTTGTGACACTGACAGACGCCGCTGCGGAGCGCGTTCGGGAGGTCATGGCTGACCGGTCGGCGGGATTCCTGCGCGTGGGCGTTAAGAACGCCGGCTGCGCGGGCATGGAATATACGATGGACTACGTCGCCGAGGCGAGCCCGGCGGACGAACGTGTGGACGAAAATGGCGTCTCCATCGTGATCGACGCCAAGGCCGTTCTCTTCCTGCTTGGCTCCGTGATCGACTACGAGGTCACGCCGCTGCACTCGAAGTTCACTTTCCGCAATCCGAACCAGACGGATGCGTGCGGTTGCGGCGAGAGCGTCACCATCGTTCCGGCGCGGGCTGCGGAATAGGCACGGCTGCCCAGTCAGCGTAGCGGCGGTATACCGAGAGCCGGCCGGATATTCGTCCACCCTGGCGGCAGCTGCTCAGAGCGGAAGCGTGCTCTTGGCCCCACGCCAGAAAGCTGTAGCGTCGTATCCATGCCGCTTTCGCCGGGATTTTCGGATTATGTGATCGAGCTGCTTGCCGGGATGGGCCGGGTCGAGGCGCGGCGGATGTTCGGCGGGGCGGGGCTGTACCGCGACGGCGTCATGTTCGGCATCCTTGACGATGACGCCGTGTTCTTCCGGGTAGACGATCAGCTCGAAGCGCAGTTGAAGGCGCAGGGCTCCTCGCCTTGGGTGTATTCGATGAAGGCCGATGGCTCGATCCGTAGCATGGGCTATTGGCGCATGCCGGAGACTGCGGCGGACGACCCGGATGAGGCGGTCGGCATTGCGCGGCGCGCCCTTGCCGCTGCGGTGTCGCGCAAGGCAGAGCGTGCGAAGCCGAAGCCCCGTAAGCCCGTTGCGAAGAAGAAGGCCGCGACCTCGAAACCCTCGGCCAAGGCAAAGGCAAAGAAATGAGCGATCGTATCTGGAGCGACGTCGACGCCTATATCGAAGACCGGCTGGTCGCGGAGGATGCAGCGCTCTCAGCCGCAATCCGTGAGAGTGCAGCGGCGGGGCTTCCGGCCATCGCAGTTTCGGCGGCGCAGGGGAAGTTGCTGCACCTCATGGCGCTGTCGATCGGTGCTAGGCGCATTCTCGAAATTGGCACGCTGGGCGGGTATTCCGCGATCTGGATGGCGCGGGCGCTGCCGGCGGACGGTCAGCTGATCTCGCTGGAGATCGACGCGCGCAATGCCGAGATCGCAAGCAGTAACATCCGCCACGCAGGTCTGAACGAGCGGGTGGACGTTCTGGTTGGTCCGGCCATTTCGCGGTTGCCCGGACTTGATGGCCCGTTCGACTTCACCTTCATCGACGCGGACAAGCAGAGCAATGCCGACTATTTCGACCACGCCGTGCGGTTGTCGCGCAGGGGCGCTCTTATTGTGGTCGACAACGTGATCCGCAATGGCAATGTCATTGATGCTGGCGGCAACGCACAGGTGCAGGGCGTGCGCCGGATGATGGACGCGATCCACAAGGACAAGCGCGTTTCCGCCACCGCCCTGCAGACGGTGGGGAACAAGGGCTATGACGGCTTCCTGATGGCGGTGGTGAAGTAGTGTGAGGACCTACTACCTCGACTATTCGACCAACCGGGCGGCCGAGTTTCTCGGACGCCTGCTGCCACGCGACCACGGCCGGACGCTTTATGGACCAGGTGGATCTGTGATCGCCCGCTTCACGGTCAGCGAGGTGTTCGTCTGCTCCACTCCGGTCGTGGAGTATGGCAAGGAGCAGGGCGACCCGTACCTGTCTATCTCCACTAACGTCACAGCCAACACGAGCGTCTGGGCGGCCGTCGACGATGAAGGGCTCGATGATCGGACCTTGGTGCTGCGAATCCTGCGCGAAGTGCGCGACAAGTGTGGCGGCATCCTGATGGACGAAGACGGAAACGTGTTGGACTAGGCCGCGCTGCTTGCCGTCAGCGGCGGCAGCGCGGTTTCCAGCGTCACGCGGTTACGGCCATTGCGCTTGGACACGTAGAGGCATTCGTCCGCGCGCGTGATGATCTGGCCAACGGTCTCGCCCACGACATAGGCGGCCGCGCCGAAGGAGACGGTTACAGCGCCGATGGTTTCATTGGTCGAGCGGCGGACGAGGCGCTTGGCCTCGATGGCGCTGCGGATCTGGTCGGCGATGCGGCCGGCTTCCTTCAGCGACGTGCGCGGCATGATCACGGCGAACTCCTCGCCGCCATAGCGCGCTACGAGATGGTCGGGCAGGGCGAACTTCGCCAGCGCCGAGGCGACGAAGCGGATAACCTGGTCGCCTGTTTGGTGGCCCCACGTATCGTTGAACGACTTGAAATGATCGATGTCACACAAGACCAGCGACAATTCCGTATTCTCTGAGTCAGCTTCTTCCTTGCGCAGGCGCAGCGTCTCATCGAACAGCTTGCGGTTTGCGATGCCGGTGAGGGCGTCGGTGAGCGCTTCGGCGCGGGCCTGGCGAAGCGACGTGCGCAGTTTTTCCATCTCCTGGGAGGACTGGGCGAGCTTGTGCGACAGGTTGTTGTTCTGCTTCGACATCTCGGTCGTGGCCGAGGCGAGCACGTTGATCAGGCGCTTCAGGGCGTCGCCGTCGATCGTGGAATTCTGCAGGCTGTCGGCCGCAACGTTCAGGGTGGCGCCATAGCGCTCGGTCGTGGCTCCTGCCTTCTTGAGGGCGTCGAGTGCGTCAGCGATCTCATGCGCGATACGCGACCCGGTTTCCATGACCTGTGTCGAAAGGTGGGTCGTGGAGAAGAAGCGCTCGTAGAGCTGCTCCATGTCCTCGGCGGTGATCGGCTTGCCGCTCGCCAGCATCTTGTCGACGACCTGTTTCAGGTCGGGCGAGGAATGCGTCATGTAGGTGAGCCAGACCTCGTAATTCTGGGGGCTCACAGGCAGCGTGTGCCGGCCGATCTCGTCGATCGTTCGGTGGCCGAGAACGAGGCCTTCCGGTCCGAGCAGTTGGGTATTCAGCATCTGGTTCACGCCCCTTCAGACTGGACGCCTTCCGGACCCAGTTTCCTGATGGATTAGTGAAGGTGAGCCGTTACGGATTAGCTAAAACGCGAGCATTCCGTTAGCGGAGTACTTACCAAGTCGGACCGCTTCTTCAGGCCCCACGGCGCTTCCCCAGCGATTGCAGGAGAAAAGCGGGCACGTGGTCGCCCATGCCCTTGAAGCTGTCATTGCCGCCCTGGGGCGCGCCCGGCTTCAGCTCGCCATGGCGATTCTTGCCTTCACGTTCCGGGGTGCGTTCCCGGCTCGGATTGTGCTCACGCGGCTGGTCGCGCTCGCCGCCACGTTCACGGTCCCGACCGCCGCGACGTTTGCGGTTGCGGCCCTCGCGGGAGGGCTTGTCGGTGGATATCTCGGCTGCGGCGGTCGTCTCGACGGGTTCATCCACGAACTCGGGCGCGACTTCGATCAGTTCAGGCTCGGCGATCGGCGTCTCGGCGCGAGGCGACTTGTCTTCACCGCGCGGAGCAGGCGCCCGGTCCTCGCCGCGTCCTCGCCCACGTTTGCGGTCGAAGCGGTCGCGACGGGGCGCTGGGCCACGGCTGCGGGCTTCTCCCACGGCCTCCTCCAGACCCTCCGGCGAGAAAGGTTCGACATCCTTGCCGATGCGCTTGAGCACGGCTTCCCACAGACGACTATCGCCCGGCGAGACGATGGTGAAGCTCTCGCCGGTGCGGCCTGCGCGGCCCGTGCGGCCGATGCGGTGGACATAGTCGTCCGAGTTTGGCGGCGGGGCGTAGTTGAAGACCTGGCTGACCTCGGGAATGTCGAGGCCGCGCGCGGCGACGTCCGACGCCACCAGCAGCTTCAACTCCTTGTTGCGGAAGCGGTCGAGCGTGGCGGTCCGCTGGCTTTGCGGCAGGTCGCCGTGGATGGGGGCCGCGTCGAACCCATGGCTGGCAAGCGATTTGGCGACAACGTCGACTTCAGTCTTGCGGTTACAGAAGACAATTCCCTGGTCGGTGGATCGCGCCTTGATGATGGAGCGCAGCACAGCGCGCTTCACCGTGTCTTCATTGGACGGGCAGTGTGTGACGTACTGCGTGATCGTGGTGGCAGCAGTCGCGGGCTTCGAGACCTCGATCCGCACTGGCTCTTTCTGGAATTGCTTGGCGAGGCGGGTGATCTCCGGCGGCATCGTCGCGGAGAACAGCAGGGTCTGGCGCGTCTTGGGCAGAAGGGTGCAGATTTTCTCGATGTCAGGGATGAAGCCCATGTCGAGCATGCGATCAGCTTCGTCGATCACCAGCATCTGAACGCCGGTCATCAGCAGACCGCCACGACCGAAATGGTCCATCAGGCGGCCCGGCGTCGCGATCAGCACGTCGGCGCCTGCGTTGAGTTTCTTTTCCTGGTCGCCGAAGGACACGCCGCCGATCAGTAGCGCCATGTTCAGCTTGTAGCCCGCGCCGTACTTCTCGAACTGTTCAGCCACCTGGGCGGCGAGTTCGCGGGTGGGCTCGAGGATTAGCGAGCGCGGCATGCGCGCCTTGGCGCGGCCCTGGCCTAGCTTGTGAATCATCGGAAGGACGAAGGCAGCGGTCTTGCCGGTTCCGGTCTGCGCAATGCCAGTAACGTCACGACCGCCGAGAACGGCGGGGATGCCTTGTTCCTGGATAGGGGTGGGCGAGGTGTAGCCCGCAGCCTTCACCGCCTCCAGAATTCTAGGGTCGAGGCTTAGCTCGTCAAACGTCATCAAACTGGTCTTTTGGGCTCGATCGGCCGGCTACGGGCGGAAAACGCGCGTTTATCGGGAACTGCGGGACCAATGCGGCCGGGGGGGCCTCAAGTCAATCCCGCAGCTTGCCGCTCAAGCGTTAGTGCGATTCTGCGACGGTTTCGCAGGCTCGGACAGGGTGGGATCGGCCAAAATCAGCCAGTCTGCAGAAGAGGCTCCTCAAGGCGCGAGGCTGGCCATCTCGCCGCTCCGTCTGGAAACTTGCTCGGCGGCCAGATTAACGTTGAGACGATGGCATCTGCACCGGCCGCCATGCATTGGCGGGCCTGCGGTGGAGTAAGTCGCCCCTCAACGATCAAACGCTTGGAGCGCGAGTGGATCGACGCCGCGGCGCGTTGCACCCGAACCGGGAAGCCGGATGCATCGAGAATCCGCGCTGACGGCGACCAGGTGCAACACAGTCCGCCAGCCTCGCTTTCCAGCCCGACGGTAGAATCGTCCTCCATGGCGTTGATCGAGATGAACACCTTGGGAAGCCGGGCACGAAGAAAGCCAACCGTGTCACGAAGATAGAGGCGAGGGAATCCAGAGCACACGCCGCTGAGGCGAACAGCGCGGTACTTGCAAAGTTCCCGGTCGAAGCTCGAAATGATCTGGAGCAGCCGTGACCGGTTCTCGACCTTCATGAGGCTGGAAACGTGCAGCGATACCCCAACTATCGCCTTGCGGCCGGATTTGAACATCGCTCGCATGGCCGTCTCGGATGCCTGGAGCGTGATCTCATCGATCTCAAGCAGTCGGGCGGCTGAGGGGGCATCTTCCTCAAAATGATAACCGGGAATGCAGTCACCCGACACGGGATCAACCGCCTCGGCAAAATAGGCCGTGATGGCTTCATTGGGAACGTCCCATACAGGTTGGAACCGCAAACTGAACGCTGATGGATCAGCTGCGCCTGGGGGGGCGTCGCCGCGACGGGCGGCCGAAACTTCAGTCCCGGACAAGCGTTGCAGGAATTGCGGCAACTCCCTCGCGGACACAGTCTCGTGCACAACATCGACCGATACGCCAGTTGCGTGTTCTCCCGTGAAGAAGGTCTTGAGCGAACGACCAACTGCATGGGCTGTTAGGGCGGTATCAAGCGAGTCGACATTTCCGAAAACGATGACGAAGCCGTTTTCGCACGGGATCACGACGTCTTCTCTGCGCAGTCGCTTGCCAACGAAATTCCGCGCTACGTTCTGGATGCGCTCGCGCTCTTTCGGCCAGCGATCGCCGTAAGCGGCGCGCACTTCTTCGAGGCCGACAAACTGTATCTGCGCGATATCGATCGACTGGCCGTTACGCGCGACCCGCTTCAGCCTGTCGAGCAATTCACCGCCGCGCATACCTTCAGTCATCGGCGCAGCCTTCGTGGACTAGAGCCAGGACCAGACGTCACAGGGATGCGGTACACCCCTGAGATCAGGGAGGTCGTCCCAGAGTCGGTGAAGCTCCTGCACAAGCGGGAAATTGCGGCCCAGGAAAAGTATTGAACTGGCGTCGTTCTTCGTGGTGCTTAGCTCTTCAATGCGGGCGCGCATCAGATTCAGCGCGGCCATCATGTACGCCAGCTGCTTGGAAGTCGGTGTTGCGTCGTCCTGGGTCATGCCGTCCACGCTGTTGTGGCCGGCGCGACGGAAGCGGACCTCGCGATCCGCCTCCGCCTTCCCGCCAGCCTTTCGCTTCGAGCAGCTCCCACCCTGGGGCGGAGAGCCTGTCGGTCCAGTCCAGTTTGCCGGTGGAGAGATAGTTTGCTACTGGTATGATTACGAGGTTTCTGCTCGGAGGCGTGGATGTCGCAGCACGTTCACCGGCACGCGGAAGGAAAGGGACCGCTCAGGCGTTCCGGGATCGATCGTATCGGTGATCTCCCGTGGGGCGCGCACATCTGTCTGTTCTACGAAACACCTGACGATCTGCTGTTCGCGATGTGCAATTACTTCCGCGCTGGTCTCGAAGACGGCGAGGCTTGTCTGTGGGCGCTTTCTGATCCGGTTGATCTGGAAACCGGCCTAGCGGCGCTGCGCGACGCCATTCCCGATTTCGACTCGTATCTTGATTCCGGCGCGATCGAACTGGTCTCGGGCTATGAATGGTACTTGGCGGGCGACGAATTTGATCAGCAGCGGGTGACGAGCGGCTGGCGTGAAAAGCAGGCCGCGGCGCGCGCTCGGGGCTTCGAAGGTCTACGCGTCAGCGGCAACGCCTTCTGGATGGAAACCAGCGCCTGGAAGGACTTCTGCGCTTACGAGGCCGAACTTGACCAGTCGATTGCCGACGGACAAATGCTGGTCCTCTGCACTTACTCGCTACAGGCGAGCCGAGCGGTCGATATCCTTGACGTTGCGAGGACCCACAACTTTTCCTTCGCTCGGCGAAAGGGCCGGTGGGAGTATCTGGAAACGCCAGAACTGGCGAATGCGCGGCGCCAGATCGAGCGGCTGAACGGAGCGATCGACGTTCTGTCAAAGAGCTTTCCGGGCGGCGAGAAATTGACGCCAAGTGAACGAATTGCGCTCGCGCAAATTGTGAGGGGAGACTCCAGCAAGGAGGCCGCTCGTCACCTGAACATTAGCCCGCGGACGGTCGAGTTCCACCGCGCGAACGTCATGCGCAAGCTGGGCGCCCGGAATGCCGCCGAACTTGTCCGCCGGGTGCTCGCAGACGATCGAACGTGATCTATTGACGCTCATACGCCTGCGGCAGCGGCTCGCTGAGATCGAGATAGCGGTCTCGCAGCTTGGTCTGGCGGGATTCCATGGGCATTGACACACCCGCGATGTAGACCGCGTCAGGGCTGTTCATCAGCTCCAGCGGGTCGCCGTTCCAGATCACCACGTCGGCAATCGCGCCCTGGCGCAGGACGCCCAGATCGGGCTGGCCGTAGAGCGCTGCCGGCACGCTGCTGATCGCCTTGAAGGCGCCGTCCCAAGTCATGCCGTTGGCGACGGCATTCCCGGCGAGCTGCAGGAGGAAGCGTGTGTTGTGCGTCGCCTCATTAGGGTCTGCGATGGCTACGGTCACGCCGGCCCTTTGGAGGCGTCCGGCATTCTCAAGCGTCGCAGCCAGGACCTCGAAACGGTCGGGCAGGTTCTGCAGCGGGTTCACAATGACCGGCACCTCGGCGGCCGCGATCTGGTCGGCGACGCGCCAGCCTTCGGTCGCTCCAAGCAGAATGATCTTGATCTGCGGCTCGCGCTGGCGAAGCGTCAGCACCTGCAGAATGTCTGACGCTTTGTGCACCTCGATCAAGAGGGGGACACGGCCTGTAACAACCGGCCCAAAGGCCATTGCATCCTGTCGGACAAGCGCATCGCCTTCCTTGTGACCTGTAATATAGGAGCGCGGATACGCCTTTGCGTCGTTGATGGCGCTCAGCAGCCATTGCCACGCCGCCGGTCGCGACCCACCCGCAGCTTCAGCGCCAGCTTCGCCGAGGCGTGCGATCATAACGACGTCGCGTGCGAAGATGCTGTCGAAGCTGCCACTCATATCGACAAGCGCCCCGTAGCCGCCCAGCAGACCTTGTCCCGGCTCGCCAACGATCGCAGCGCGTGTGAACCCTTCGATGCGCGTGACAGCAATGGCAGTATCGTCCGGGTTGAAGCCATCCGCCGCACGAAGCGAGGCCTGGAACTCGCTGCCGGGCGCGCTGGTGTCGTTGGTCGGGTTCTCGGAGTCGAGCTCCGACAGGCCCACGCGCGAGAAGGCTGCGAACAGCCCAGGCGTGATCCATTTTCCTGTAGCCTCGATCACCGTGGCTCCGGAGGGCGGCGCACCGGTTCCGACCGAGACGATCTTGCCATCACGCATGACGACTGTGCCGTTCTCGATCACGCCTTGTGCGGTGTTGGTGACGATCTTGCCGCCGGTGATCGCCACGGTCTGGGCGAAGGCAGCGGGCGCGAGCGCGAGGAGGCTGGCGACGAGGAGAAACGACCTGATCATTTCACGTCTCCTTCGCCGGGCTGGCCGAGTTCGAAATCGACAACCGGCCGGCGCGATGGATCGCTTCGATCCCATGTGATGGCGCCATCGACGAACACCAGGTCGGCGCGGGTGTAGACGCTGAACGGGTCGCCGCTCCAGATCACGACGTCGGCGGCCTTGCCGGGTTCCAGCGTGCCAGTCTTGTCGAGGATGCCCAGCGCCTTGGCCGGGTTGCGTGACAGCCATGTCCACGCCACGGCTTTGGGAATGTTGATGCCGGCGCGCGCGCCGTCTCCCAGCGCCTTGGCCGCTTCCTGGTTCAAGCGCTGGATTCCGTTCGCATCGTCCGAGTGAACGATGGCGCATCCGCCAGCGGCGTTGTGCACCATTGGGATGTTCTCGCGAATGCCGTCATAGGCCTCCGCCTTGAAGCCCCACCAGTCAGCCCAAAGCGCGCCGCAGATGCCTTCCTTGGCGAGCAGGTCGGCGATCTTGTAGGCCTCGACGCCATGGTGAAAGGCGGAGACCTTGTAGCCGAACTCATGGCTGAGATCGATGATCTGGGCCATCTCGTCGGCGCGATAGCAGTGCTGCTGGACGAGGATCTCGCCATTGAGCACGCCCATCAGCGTGTCGAGTTCAAGATCGCGGTCGGGCGCATTGGGTGGATCGCCGGGACCTTTGTCATCGCCTGTCTTCTCTGCCGGTGATTTTGTCTTCTTCTCCCATGCATCGAAGTCGGCGTTGTACTTGTCCCACTTGCGCTTGTACTCGGTCGCGCGCTGCCAGGCGTCGCGATAGCCGGCGACATTGCCCATGCGAGAGAAGGGGGCGCCGCCCGGGAAGCGGCCGCCGCCATAGCCGTAGACGCGCTTGGGGTTTTCGCCGCACGCCATCTTCAGCGTGTAGGGCGCGCCGGGGAATTTCATATCCTGCGCCGTGCGGCCGGGCACGTTCTTGATGATCACGCCGCGACCGCCGAACAGGTTGGCCGAGCCAGGCAGGATCTGCATCGCCGTGATGCCGCCGGCCATGGCGCGGGTGAAGCCCGGATCATGCGGCCAGATGGAATGCTCGACCCAGACTTCCGCGGTCACCGCGCCGGAGACTTCGTTGCCGTCCTGATGCGCTTCGAGGCCAGGGGAGGGATAGGCGCCAAGGTGAGAGTGGATGTCGATGATGCCCGGCGTCACGAACCGACCCGTGCCGTCGATTGTGCGGATGCCTGCAGGCAAGATCATGGAGGCTTCGGAGCCGATGGCGGTGATCTTGCCGCCCTGGATCAACACTGCGCCGCCTTTGATTTCGCCGCCGAGGCCATCATAGACGGTTGCGTTGCGGATCAACACGTCATCAGGCGGCAAGGGCTTGTAGGTCGAGGGATAAGGGTCAGGGTTGTAGGCAACACGCATGGGCAGCGGCTTTGCCGGATCGGACGCCTGTCCCGTGTCAGAAGTCGTCTCCGCAGGCGTTGTGGCGCATGCGCCCGCCAGCAGAGCCACGAGTGGGATCAGTTTCCAGACCTGCATGCCGCGCCCCGAACTTATCGATTTTCGGTATGTCTGCATGCCAGATGGGAATCGTCAAACGCGCATCCCGCACGAGGCGAATGCCGCAAGAACATGCTGTCCACAAATGCCAGCATGCAGATCACGTGCATTATCACAGCGCGACAGCCGGATGCTCGAAGATGTGTTGTTGCCGACGCCATCCGGCACAGGACTGTCACTGTCGGCATCGTCGGTGTTGAGGACAAGCTCCGGGCCATCTCGCAGCTCGAACTTGCGTGCGATGATGATCGTGTCGTCGGAGCGGTCCGCCACCGGGTCGCGCGAGTCGATCAGGAGCTTTGAATTCGGCAGGTACATCGTGCCGACCAGGTTACGCGCATCCTTGCTTGTAATCTGGTGGTACGTTGCGAAGGTCGTCGTACGGTCCTCGAAGAACAGCAATCCCGCCATATCGCCGGTTCTGGGGCGGACAGGGAAACGTGGCTCAGTTGGCCGAAGCGAATGGTCGGTGCCGAGCCGCATTCGTTCGGCGTCGTGTCGAAGTCAACGCGCCCCGATCGATGGCAAGCGCAGGTGGCTTTGCAGCAGGCAGACCGGCTTGTCCTCGTCGCCCTGCCATGCCTCGGCGTGGATGACGGCAACGCGACGGCCGAGGCGACGAATACGAGCGCGGGCGAAAGTATCTTCGCGCCGTGCGGGGCGGAGATATTCAACGCTGATGTCGATGGCGCGCGCCGGCGCGGAGGTTCCCGTTTCATGCGCCAGCTGGAGCAGGCAGGCGATTTCGAGGAAGGAGGCGACTGCCCCGCCATGCAGCGCCGGCAGCATCACATTGCCGACCAGCTGGTCGCGGATCGGCAGGGTGGCAAGCACGCCGCGCGCATCCACCTCGGCACGCACATTCAGGAAGCGGCAGAAGGGCGAGCCGCCGATGATGGCGTCGAGATCAACTGTGCTGCTCATTTCGCCTCCCTCCGGTTGAGGGTGAAGGCGGCCTGTGCGGCGGCGACAGGATCGTCGGGCGACGAATCCCACACTTCGGCGCGCAGGAAGGCGATGGTACGTGTCGCGCGATAGACGTGGGCGGAACAGGTGACCGACGCGCGCGGCGCGGCGGGGCGCATGTGGTCGATGCGAAGGTCCAGCGTCGCCGGCGCCGCCTCGAAGCCAAGCCCCGCCATGATGGCGAGGCCGCAGGCATGGTCGATCAGCGCCGTGAGGACGCCCGGTGCGAGGATGTCGGTTCCGTCCTGTCCCACGAGATCGGCGCGCCAGGGCAGCAGAATAGTTCCGCGCCCGGGCGAGGACGAGACATACTTCATGCCGACGGCGACAGCGTACGGTGTGTATTCCACCATGCGCGAGGCGTAGGGATTGTCCGCCATGTCGGCGACGCCGTCGGTGCGAGTGTCGTCGTCTGGGGTAGTGTCGCCGGTCATCCGCCCGCGCTCCGGTTGTTGCTGGTAACCGGTTCACACACTTGGGCGCGCGCGCCAACAGTCAAATCGGCGCAGGCTGGGGCTTACGCTGAGACGGCAATGAAGATGACGCGGCGTCCGCATCTGGTCAGACGTCGAGCTCTTCAACAAACTTCGCGTTGTCTTGGATGAATTTGAAGCGGAGTTCAGGCTTCTTGCCCATCAGGGTCTCGACGAGGTCTTCGACTGTCTTGATCGATTTCGGCAGCGAGACGCGGGCCATCGTGCGCGTCTTGTGGTTCATCGTGGTTTCCTTCAGCTGGGCCGGCATCATCTCGCCAAGACCCTTGAAGCGTCCGATCTCCGGCTTCTTGCCTTTGAACTCGGTGGCCAGCAGCTGATCCTTGTGGGCGTCGTCGCGCGCGTAGGCCGACTTGTTGCCGGCGCTGATGCGATAGAGCGGCGGCATGGCTAGATAGAGCCGGCCGGCCTCGATCAGCCCGGGTGTCTGACGGAAGAAGAAGGTGATCAGCAGTGATGCGATGTGGGCGCCGTCCACGTCGGCGTCGGTCATGATCACGATGCGCTCGTAGCGAAGGTCTTCCACGCGGAACCGGTGGCCGAGGCCGGTGCCGAGTGCGGTGGCGAGGTCCGAGAGTTCCTTGTTGCTCGACAGCTTGTCGTCGCCCGCGCTGGCGACGTTGAGGATCTTGCCGCGCAGGGGCAGCACGGCCTGTGTCGCGCGATCGCGTGCCTGCTTTGCTGAACCGCCGGCCGAGTCGCCTTCGACGATGAAGAGTTCGGTGCCCTGCGCCGAGCTGTCGGAGCAGTCCGCCAGCTTGCCGGGCAGGCGCAGTTTGCGCGTGGCTGACTGGCGGGCGACTTCCTTGTCCTTCCGCTTGCGCATCCGGTCTTCGGCCTGGCCGATGGCCCACTCAAGCAGGCGGTTGGCGTTGGCGGTAGATGCGGTGAGCCAGTGATCGAACCGGTCGCGCATCGCATTTTCGGTGATGCGGAAGGCGTCCTGGGTAGAAAGCTTCTCCTTCGTCTGGCCGACGAACTCCGGGTTGCGGATGAAGACGGAGAGCAGCGCGCCAGCCGTGTCGAGCACATCGTCGGCGGTGATCAGGCTGGTCTTCTTGTTGCCAACCATCTCGCCGTAAGCGCGCAGGCCCTTGGTGAGGGCAGAGCGCATACCCGCTTCGTGCGTGCCGCCTTCGGGCGTCGGGATGGTGTTGCAATAGGTGCGCGAGAAGCCGTCGGCGTCGCTGCCGTATCCGTTGCCCGACCACACGACCGCCCACTCTACAGCGCCGCCGCCCTGGTTCTCGACACGACCCGTGAAAGCTTCCGGCAGGACGAGCTTCGCCTCCGTCGTCAGCTCCTTCATCATGTCGGCAAGGCCATTGGGATAGGAGAGCACGGCCTCGGCCGGCGTGGTGTCGCCTTCCTTGATCAGGCTGGGATCGCAGCTCCAGCGGATCTCGGCGGCGCGGGAGAGATACGCCTTCGAGCGCGACATGGCGAACAGGCGGGCAGGCTTGAAATGCAGCTTGTCGCCGAAGATTTCCGGATCGGGATGGAAGCTGACCTGCGTGCCGCGGCGGTTGGGCGCTGCGCCGACGGGCGAAAGTTTCGATGTCGGTTTCCCGCGCGAATATGTCTGGCGATAGAGCTTGCGGTCGCGCGCGACCTCCACCTCCATCTTGTCTGACAGGGCGTTCACGACCGACGCGCCGACGCCGTGCAGGCCGCCTGCGGTGGCGTAGGCCTTGTTCGAAAACTTGCCGCCCGAGTGCAGCATGGTGAAGATGACTTCGAGCGCGGACTTGTTCTTGAACTTCGGGTGCGCATCGATTGGCATGCCGCGACCATCGTCGCGCACGGTGACGAAACCGTCCTTGTCGAGTGTCACGTCGATGCGCGAGGCGTGGCCAGCCACGGCCTCGTCGATGGCGTTGTCCAGCACCTCGGCGAAAAGGTGGTGATAGGCGCGCTCGTCCGTGCCGCCGATATACATGCCCGGGCGCTTGCGCACCGGCTCAAGCCCCTCGAGGACCTCGATGTCCTTCGCGGTGTAGTCGGACGAAGAATCCGACTTTTCGCCGCCGAACAGCTTTGCCTGGTTGTTCTTGGCCATGGGGGTTCCCGAACCGAATCAGCACCGGAAGGTTTGCGAGCCAGAGTGCTAGCCCGAAGCCCGTCCGATGGACAATTCCGGTGATTAAGAAACCCTTGTAATCATGGCCCGGCGCGGCATCAAAGCGCTTCGCGCAGCGGACGATCCACAGGGGATGGGGGCCAGATGGGCCCTAGAACAGCCCCAGGAACTTGTCGCGCGGCTTCAGCGCCTGACAGTTGCTGATCTGGCTTTCGTACCGGGCGGCCTGTGCGGCCACCTTGGCGGCGACATCCACCAGCCAGCCCTTGGCCTTCCATGTGCCGTTCAGATAGCCCGTCGCGCCCTCGTGATAGATCAGGTAGTGCGCGCGATAGTCGTACTGGTCGACGCCCACCCGCTGGCCGTTGGTGTTGAAGTACCAGCCGATGAAGTCGGATGCGTCGCGGAAGCTGGTGCGCGTAGCGTTCCACTTGCCGGTCTTCTGCTGATACATCTTCCAGGTGCCATCGAGGGCCTGCGAATAGCCCGTGGCGGACGAGATATAGTCGCCCTGCACAAGGCCGAACCACTGGCTCTCGCCGCGCGGCGGGCGGGCGTCAGCATCGAAGCTGCTTTCCTGGTTGATGATGGCGAGCTGGAAGCCCATGGGCGCGCCCCAGTTTCGGGCGGTCTCGCGCAGGGCGTCGTGCCAGTCGCGGTTCCGCTCCAGCAGCAGGCAGGCATCCGCGATCTCGCGGTTCGAGGGCGTCGGCGCAATGCTGGCGCAGGCGCCGACGGCGAGCGCGAGCAGCGGGGCAAGGAGGCGTTTCCAGACCATTCCCTAACCATAACAGGACATGGTTTCGGCTGGCTCGCGCCGAATGCAGCAGTTGCAGTCAGTTCGTTTCCGAAATGGCAACCAGTGTGGCGTCGAGCGCCCAGATTGCGGACTCGGTCTCCGACGGTCGCTCGTTGGCGTACGCCGAAAAGACGAGCAGCTGGCCGCTCTTCGCAAGCATGAAGCCCGAGAGCGCGTTGGTTCCGCGCAGCGTGCCGGTCTTGGCGAAGATGCGGCCTTCCAGCGATGTGCCTGTGAAGCGTCGGCGCAGCGTGCCGTCAACGCCGCCGATGGGCAGGGTGTTGCGGAAGGCTTCGGCCCATGGCTGGCGTGTCGTCCACAGTAGCAGATCTGCGGTCGTGCGGGGCGTCACGCGGTTGTAGACCGACATGCCCGAGCCATCCGAGAGATCCCAGCTCCACCGGGGGACGCCAACCTCGGCGAGCATCGCTTCCACGACCTTCAGCCCGGCCTGGCGCGAGCCATCGCCTTCGATCAGGCCCAGCCTGCGCAGCAGAAGCTCTGCGTGCAGGTTCTGGCTCTGCTTCATCAGGAAGGTGACGTTCTCAATGAGCGGCGGGGGGACAAGGCGGGCGATTTCGATGCCTGAGTTGGGCGCTTTGGGCGCCGGTATGTCGGGATGTTGGATCACCCTGTGTCTGTGTTCGATGTGGGCGTCCTGCGCCACTCCACGCTCGGCCAGCAGGAAGCTGAAACGCAGGCCGGCCGCATACGCAGGCTCATTCACCGCCAGCGGGCGCTCGATCTTGGCGGTGCCAACGCCGATCTTGCCGTAGATGCGTGCGCTGCCGAAGGGCGAGGCGCGCTCAAGGAAAAGGTCGTCGCCGGAGGTTTCTTCCTCCACGGTCCACACGTCATTCGTGATCGCCAGTATGCCGTCGCCATCAACGAAGGTGATCGTCGCGCGTTCGCCGGCCTTTGCTGCCGGCGTCACAGCGATGCGGACTTCATTGCTGTTGACCGTGAGCGCGGACACAGGCGCACCGGAGCGCGTCGCGGTATCCTCGTGGCTCCATCCGGGCGGCCACAGCTCGTAAGGATAGAGCGAGCTGTCCACGATCACGTGGCCGAACGATGTGATCGCGCTGGACGCCACGGCGTCCGCGAGGTCAGACAGGCAGTTACGCATGCAGTCATCGGCGTCGATCAACGTCGGATCGCCAGCGCCGACCAGAATGAGGTTGGGAAGTCCAGGCTCATCGGGAACCATCCGCACCGACGTTCCCATGCGCGGATCGGGTTGCGTCATATCCCCCAGCCGGTGAAACGCCGCCGCTGCGGTGAACAGCTTGGTGTTGGACGCAGGCAGGAAGCGTTCGTCGGCGTTGATGGAGACCAGCTCGCGGCCGTCCAACGTCAGCACGATCAGGCCAAAGCGCGTGCCTTCTAGGCCCGGCTGTTCAAGGCGTTCCCGCGCGCGGTCGCTGAGCGAGGCGCAGGCGGTGAGGAGCAGGGCGGCAAGGGCTGATAGAACGAGTCTCATGTGTGCGACCCTAACTATCCCTTACCAAACGGAAAGACGGTTCGTGCGACACGGACATGACGATGTCATCTGGAAGGGATAGCGTGCGGGCATGACACAGATTGATCGCCGCAGACTTCTGGCCCTTGGCGCAGCCGCGATGGCGCTTCCCGCATCCATCCAGAAGGCGTGGGCGATACAGGCGAAGTCGACCACCGGCACGATCAACGATGTGAAGCACATCGTCGTGCTGATGCAGGAGAACCGCTCGTTCGATCACTATTTCGGCGCGATGAGCGGCGTACGCGGATTTGGCGACCGTTTCCCCGTTCCGTTGCCCGGCGGGCGCACGGTCTGGGCGCAGGGGCATACAAAGACGGCGCCGCCGGTGATTGCGCCGTTCCCGCTGAACACGACGCAGACATTTGCCCACATGCGTGTGGAAGGCACCCCGCACAGCTGGGCGGATGCGCAGTATGCATGGGACCAGGGCCGGATGGCCAACTGGCCCGACCACAAGCAGCCGCATGCGATGGGCTACTACCTGGAAGCGGACATTCCCTTCCAGTGGGCGCTCGCCGACGCCTTCACCATCTGCGATGCATATCACTGCTCGTTCCAGGGCGGCACCAATACCAACCGGCTGTTCCAGTGGACGGGCACGAATGACGGCGAGGGCACGCGCGGCGGCCCATCCATTTCCAACTCGCACGATATGCTGCCCGAGAAGCAGCCGCAGGCGAAAGTACCCTACACGTGGACGACCTATCCCGAGCGGCTGGAAGAGGCCGGAATCAGCTGGAAGATCTACGAGGATATGGCCGACAATTTCGGCGACAATCCGCTGGTGGGCTTCCAGGCTTTCCGCGACAGCCTTGTGGGTAAGGGTAATCCGGCGCTGGCCGCCAAAGGGTTATCGACGCAGCATCTCGACGTGCTGCTGGCAGATGTGATGGCGGGGACGTTGCCGTCCGTCTCGTGGGTGATTTCGCCGGCGAAGGACTCAGAACACCCCGGCCCGTCGAGTCCTGCGCAGGGCGCGGACTATATCGCCCGCGTGCTTGATGCACTCACGGCAAATCCGGATGTGTGGGCGAGCACTGTACTGCTGGTGAACTATGACGAGAATGACGGCTTCTTCGATCACCTGCCGCCGCCCGCGCCGCCGTCACTCGACAAGGACGGCAAGCCGCTGGGCGCTTCCAACGTCGACACGGCGGGCGAGTATCACACCGTGCGCGCCGACAGCGAGAAGACGTCGGAGCGCGACGACCTGATGGGCCGGCCCTACGGGCTCGGGCCGCGTGTGCCGATGTATGTGATCTCGCCTTTCTCGCGCGGCGGGTTCGTGAACTCCGAAGTGTTCGACCACACATCCGTCATCCGCTTCATGGAGAAGCGGTTCGGCGTGATGGAGCCGAACATCTCGGCATGGCGACGTTCGGTGTGCGGCGATCTAACCAGCTGCTTCGATTTCAAGACGCCGAATGCGGAGCTTGCGGCGCTGCCGTCCACGCCTGGGGCGGCGGCGAAGGCCGCGGCCTTGCCCGGGCGCACCAAGCCGCCGACGCCGGGCAACGTTGTCGCGCCCGTGCAGGCGAGCGGGGTAAGGCGAGCGCGGCCGCTGCCCTACCGCTTCCGTGTTCAGGACGTCGGCAATGGCCGGCTGACACTGTCCATGGTCAACACCGGCGAGGTGGGCGTCGTTCTGCACGCCTACGATCATCTTCGCCTTGACGAGCCGTCGCGCCGCTACACGATCGGCGGCGGAGCCCAGCTCTTCGCCGAATGGCCGCGGGGCGATTACGACGTCAGCGTGTTCGGCCCCAACGGCTTCTACCGACGCTTCAAGGGATCAGCGGGAAGCTCGTTCCGCTTCAACGCAAGCTTTGAGCCAGCAACGCGGTCGATCCAGCTAAATCTCATCAACAGAAGCGACAAGCCCGAGCGCTTCACAATTGCTTCCGAAAACTATGAAGGCCTACTTGCCGCCCGCGCGGTCGATGTTGGCCCGGGCGGCGTTCAGCCTGCGCACGAGCATCCCGTATGGGATCTTACCCACACCCAAGGCTGGTACGATTTCACAGTAACCTGCTCTTCCGACCCAGTCTGGCTCGCGCGCGTCGCCGGGCATGTTGAAACCGGCGATCCAAGCGTCAGCGATCCCGCCATGGGCGGCCCGGCGATCATGCGCTGGACCTAGCGGCAGAGCACAAAAGAAAGCGGCGTCAGGTTCCCCCCGGCGCCGCCTTTGCCCCCCGGCAAGTTCTACTGAACGCTCTCGCGCCTAGTACTTGTAGTACATGTCGAATTCGACCGGGTGCGGATGGGTTTCCATGCGCATCACGTCTTCCATCTTGAGGTCGATGTAGGCGTCGATGAAGTCGTCATCCATCACGCCGCCGGCCTTGAGGAAGTCGCGGTCGCTGTCGAGGCTCTCGAGCGCTTCACGCAGCGAGCCGCAAACAGTCGGGATGTTTTTCAGCTCTTCCGGCGGCAGGGCGTAGAGGTCCTTGTCCATGGCGGGACCGGGGTCGATCTTCTTCGCGATGCCGTCGAGGCCGGCCATCATGAGGGCCGTGAAGGTGAGGTATGGGTTCGACGCGGGGTCAGGGAAGCGGACCTCGATGCGCTTGCCCTTCGGCGACGGGGTCCACGGAATACGGACCGAGGCCGAGCGGTTGCGGGCCGAGTAGGCCAGCAGCACGGGGGCTTCGTAGCCAGGCACCAGACGCTTGTAGGAGTTGGTTGTAGCGTTCGACAGCGCGTTGATCGCCTTCGCGTGCTTGATGATGCCGCCGATATAGTAGAGGCAGGTCTGCGAGAGATCGGCGTACTTGTCGCCGGCGAACAGCGGGTTGCCGTCTTTCCAGATCGACTGGTGCACGTGCATGCCCGAGCCGTTGTCCTTGAAGTAGGGCTTCGGCATGAACGTGGCCGTCTTGCCGTACGAGTGCGCGACGTTGTGCACGATGTATTTGTAGAGCTGCATGTTGTCGGCCATCTGGACCAACGTGTTGAACTTCATGCCAAGCTCGTGCTGCGCGGGGGCGACCTCGTGGTGGTGCTTCTCCGGCTGCAGGCCGAGTTCGGCCATCAGCGTCAGCATTTCCGAGCGCATGTCCTGCAGCGAGTCGACCGGGGGCACGGGGAAGTAGCCGCCCTTGGGACCCGGACGGTGGCCCATATTGCCGCCTTCATACTGGCGGCCCGTGTTGTAGGGGAGTTCCGGATCGTCGAACGAGTAGCCGGTGTTGTTCGGGTCGGTGTTCCAGCGAACATCCGAGAACACGAAGAACTCGGCTTCCGGGCCGAAGAAGGCGGTGTCGCCCACGCCCGACGACTTCAGGTACATCTCGGCCTTCTTGGCCGTCATGCGGGGGTCGCGGTTGTAGGGGGTGTTGTCGTTCGGGTTGAGGATGTCGCACATGATGGCGAGCGTCGTGTTCTGGAAGAACGGATCGATGCGCGCCGACGACGGATCCGGCATCAGCAGCATGTCGGACTCGTTGATGGCCTTCCAGCCGGCGATCGAGGAGCCGTCGAACATCGTGCCGTCTTCGAACAGCGACTTGTCCACCATCGAGAGGTCGAAGGTGACGTGCTGCATCTTCCCGCGCATGTCGGTGAAGCGCAGGTCGACGTACTGGACGTCCTTTTCCTTGATGGTCTTGAAGATTGAGTCAGACACCTGGTCTCTCCGTTTCACCCCGACCCCCACCTGGCGAGCCCAGGTGGAGAGGCCGATCAATTGAACCTGTAGAACACTCTAACGTCAGATCGCCTGGTCGCCCGTCTCGCCGGTGCGGATACGGATGACCTCGGTGATCTCGGATACGAAAATCTTGCCGTCCCCGATCTTGCCAGTGTGCGCAGCCTTCGTGATCGCGCTCAATGCGGCTTCTAGCTGCGCATCGGACACCACGACCTCGATCTTCAGCTTGGGCAGGAAGTCGACGATGTATTCGGCGCCGCGATACAACTCGGTGTGGCCGCGCTGGCGGCCGAATCCCTTCGCCTCGAGAACGGTCATGCCCTGCAGGCCGACCGCATGAAGCGCCTCTTTCACTTCATCGAGCTTGAAGGGCTTGATGATGGCCTCGATCTTCTTCATCGCGGGTCCTTCGGGAGTTCCTGTTGGGGCCGTTTCGGCCTGTTGGATCGCAGGGTTGCATGCACGATCAGGCCGGGGCGGAGTAGGGCGGCTGCCTGATATCCGTGCGGTGCGTGGACATACGCACAGAAATTGGGCGTCGGCGCCATATCTCTGGGCGCCGGGTTCCGGGGATATCCACAGAGGGGCCGTCGGGAATTTGTGGTAAGCTACGGAATTCACAACGGTCACGGGCGTTTTCGACGATGATCTATCTGATCCGGCATGGCGAACCGGCGGGCGCTTATGGCGCCCATCCGAACCCGGGTTTGACGGAACTGGGCGTTCGTCAGGCGTTTGCGGCGGCCGAGGCGTTGGCAACGGCGGGGGCCCGGCGGGCGATCAGCTCTCCCCTTGCGCGCAGCCGCGAGACGGCGGCGCAGTTCGAGAAGCTGATGGAGACGCATGCGCGGATCGAAGCCGGGGTGGGCGAGATCATCACGCCGCCGGGGATCGAGGATCGCGCGGCCTGGCTGAAGGGTGTGATGGCCGGCGGGTGGAGCGCGACGGACGAGCGACTGCAGGCGTGGCGCAGAAGCGTGCTGGCGGCGGTCGAGAGCCTGCCGGACGAGACGGCCGTGTTCAGTCACTTCATCGCGATCAACGCCATTGTGGGTTTGCTGACGGAGGACGATCGTGTCGTGGCGTTCAGACCTGGGCATGCGTCGATCACGAAGTTGACCCGTATTGGCGACAGGCTGCGTGTGACGCAACTGGGCGCTGAGGCGGCGAGCGTGGTTACGTGAGATGAACCTTGCCATCCTGACCTGCGAAGAGGTTCGCGCCGCCGAGCGAATGGCGGTTGAATCGGGCATCTCGCTGTGGGCGTTGATGCGCAAGGCGGGGCAGGCGTGTGCGGATGTTCTGCATGCGGAGTTTCCCGAAGGGCGTGTGATCGTTCTGGCGGGGCCGGGCAACAATGGCGGCGATGCATATGTGGCTGCGCGGCGGCTGCGTGACCTCGGTCGCAATGTGTGGGTGTTCGATCTTGCGCCGCGAGCCGAGCGTTCGGGCGAGGGAATGAAGGCGCTGGCCGAATTGCCAGGGCCGCGCCAGCCGCTCGAGGATCTGCGGCTGCAGGCAGGAGACATCGTGCTCGATGGCCTGTTCGGCGCAGGCCTGTCGCGTCCGCTTGAGGGCGAGGCGGCGTGGGCCGTGGAGCAGGTCAACGCGGCTGGCGTGAAGGTGGTCGCGATCGATGTTCCTTCCGGCGTGAACGGCGATGTGGGGGCTGTCGCAGGCCCCGCGATGCGCGCGGATGTGACCGTAACGTTCTGCTGCAAGAAGCCGGCGCATGTGCTGCACCCGGCGGCTGCTCTGTGTGGCGATGTCGTACCGGCGGAGATCGGGTTCGGGCAGTTCGTGGCCGAGATCGGCGGAGGCCGGCTGTGCGAGAACGGGCCGGGATTGTGGGCGCATGCGCTCAACTGGCCGGGGGCGGGCGCCTACAAGCATCGGCGCGGCCAACTGGCCGTGGTCAGCGGCGGGATTGCGAACACGGGCGCAGCAAGGCTGGCGGCGCAGGCGGGGCTGCGCAGCGGGGCGGGGCTGGTGACGCTGTACTGCCCGCCGGGCGCATTGGCTGTTGCGGCGGCTTCGGTGACGGCGGTGATGGTGTCGAGTTTTGCGGACGCCGAGAGTCTCGAGACGCAGACCGATCGCGCGGGCGCTGTGGTGATCGGGCCGGCGGCAGGCGTTGGGCCGCAGACGCGGGCGAATGTCGAGGCGCTGCTGCGCGCGGGCAGGCGGTGTGTGCTGGACGCGGACGCGATCAGCGTGTTCGGAGACGACGCCAAGTCGCTGGCCGTGCTGACAGTTGAAGGCGGCATGGTGCGGGAGAATGACGGGCTGCCCAAAGGCGCCTTCGTCGTGATGACGCCGCATGCAGGCGAATTCGAACGGCTGCGGCCAGGCCTTCTGGCGACGTCCCCCAGCCGCATCACGGCGGCGGTTAACACTGCGGCGATGACAGGGTGCGTGGTGCTGCTGAAGGGGCCGGATACGGTGATCGCCGCGCCCGATGGCCGTGCGGTTGTGAATGCGCATGCGACGCCTTTCCTTGCGACGGCGGGATCTGGCGATGTGCTGGCGGGGATCATCGGGGGGCTGATGGCGCAGGGGCTGGATGCGTTCGATGCGGCTTGCGCAGGGGCCTGGATGCATGGCGATGCCGGACTGCGGGCAGGGCCGGGAATGACGGCGGAAGATCTTGATGGCGCGCTGCGCGAGGCCATCCGGGCGCTTTACGCGGCGCGGCGATAGCGCGACACTCTGCGTATGGCCGAACGCTATCGCACTTTTGCGGAGTTCTATCCGTTCTATCTCAGCGAGCATGTGAACGTCGTGAGCCGGCGGCTGCATGTGATCGGCACCACGCTGGTGGTGGCGAGCCTGATTGCGGCGGCGGTGCTGCTCGACTGGCGATTTCTCGCGGCGGCGCCGGTGATCGGCTACGGCTTTGCCTGGGTGGGGCACTTCTTCTTCGAGAAGAACCGGCCGGCGACGTTCAAATATCCCGGCTTCAGCCTGATGGGCGATTTCCGGCTGTGGTGGGAGGTTGTGACCTTCCAGCGAAAGTTCTGAGGCCAGCGCAAGTTCTGAGGCTGGTGCGGGTGGAGGGACTCGAACCCCCACGGTTGCCCGCTGGAACCTAAATCCAGTGCGTCTACCAATTCCGCCACACCCGCGCGCGCAGCGGGGTTCTGATAAGGCGGGTTTGGCCGGATGGGAAGCCTGCGGGCGGGTGATCGCTATCTCTCAGGTTTGCCCTGTGAGGTCGTGACTCTGAGAGAGGTTTCCATCGGGGTCGGGCTGGGCCTGTCTGGCTGCTTCCGGCGGTGATGGAGGGGTCGGGTCCGGGCGGCGTTGCGTTCTGCGCACGGGGTCTCGTTCTCGCAGGCGGGGCCTGCGAGTTGCTTACGGGTTTGCTCCTGCAATCGAGTGTGGGGGACCTTGCTTGTGACGCGATCCGGCCGCGTTGCGGCCAGCACCCTCCGTCATGCTTCGCATGCCACCTCCCCCAGCTTCGCTGGTGGAGGACAGTCCTCCCTCGCCGAAGGCGGGGGAGGTGGCGCGATGCGAAGCATCGTGACGTAGGGGGCCGCACGCAGTGCGGATGCCGAGCGGATCGGCGTCGCGCAGGCGTTTGAGTTTCTGCGCGTGCGCTTGGGCGCGTTGTTCCATCGCCTGGCAGTCGTCGGCCAAGGCCGCGATGCGGGCGAGGAGATGGACCAGGTCTTTGGCGTGAGTGAGGTGTGGCGTTGCGCGGTCGCGCGGGACTTTGGGTCTCAGCTTCGCGATCTGATGGCCGCGCATCGCGATCCAGAGCCGCAGGCAATCTTCGGCGTCGAGGATGGCGCGTTCGAGCTGGAGGCGGAGGGCTGGGTCGATCAGCAGCTGGGCGAGCGTCGCCTGATCCTTCGAGACGTGGATCAGCTGCTTCACGCGATGGCGCATGGCCTCTGCGCCCTGGCGGATGGGGTCCGCCGGGAACAGACAGCGCAGGAGGGTCCAGAGCCAGGTCATGGGGAGGATAGTGCGCTTGATTTCTCCTCGACCAATTCAGGTTTGCTCCATCCTACAAATTCTCAGCGCAGGGCGTTGAAAACGCGGGCGAAGATTTTTGAGTCTCCGACGGAATTGAGAAGGCAGCTTCCCACAAATCCGCAACGCCGATGCTTGTCATCCCGGCCGTAGCGAAGCGGAGAGCCGGGATCCATCGTGAGGCTCTCGGGGTGGAGGCATGGGTCCCGGACAGCGCGGCAAGCCGCGCTTCTGGGATGACAGGTTGTGGGTGGGGGTGGGAGGTCGCCGCGTCGCAGCGATTGCCTGCCTGCGCTCTGCGAGCTTCGGCAGACAGGCCGGGCAGGCGCCCGGCGGTCCCGGATAGCGCGACAGGCCGCGCTTCCCGGATGACAGGTGGTGGGTGGGGTGAGAATGGCGGAGGTGGGACGTGGGCTCTTCCGCGGGACCCCAGCCGTCTCGCGCAGGAGCGTGCCGCCGGGAATTCGCCCGGCGGGGCGGGGGCTTTACCATGTTGGGTGCGGGGGGGCCTGCAAAGGCCCCGGAAATCCATGCGTTTCTGCAATGGAAGGGCTGCATGGACACGGTGGCGCGGGCTGTGTAAGACACCCGCCTTTCCTGCCCGGCAATAGCCGCTGGCGGGGTCCAACCATTTTGCCTGATCAGGGTTCGCACGATGAACGTCACCGAGACGAAATCGGAAGGTCTTTCGCGGGAGTTCCGCGTGTCGGTTCCGAAGGGCGACCTGGCCGCCAAGTTCGCGGAAAAGATCAACGAACTTCAGCCGAAAATGACCCTGAAGGGCTTCCGGCCCGGCAAGGTTCCGACCGCGCACATCAAGAAGATGTACGGCAAGTCGATCATGGCCGACATCGTGAACGACCTCGTGCAGGAAACGTCCGACAAGGCGCTGGCCGAGAAGGCCGTGCGCCCGGCTTCGCGTCCCTCGATCAAGCTCGATGGCGACCAGGACAAGCTGATCGCGGGCGAGGCTGACCTTGCCTACTCAATGGCGCTCGAGGTGATGCCCGAGTTCGAGCCGGCCGACGTGACCGGGATTTCGGTCGAGCGCATGGTCGCCGAGCCGACTGAAGAAGAGATCGGCGACGCGCTGAAGCGCATCGCGGACAACAACAAGTCCTACGAGAAGAAAGAGGGCAAGGCGGAGACGGGCGACGCGGTCGTCATCGACTTCGTCGGCTCGATCGACGGCGAGAAGTTCGACGGCGGTTCGGCTGAAGGCCAGACGCTGGTGATCGGCTCGGGTCGTTTCATCCCGGGCTTCGAAGAGCAGCTGATCGGCGCATCCGCCGGCGACGAGGTGAACGTCAATGTGTCGTTCCCGGAGACCTACCAGGTGCCGACGCTGGCCGGCAAAGCCGCACTGTTCGAGACCAAGGTCCACGAGGTGAAGGCCCCCAAGGACACCGAGCTCAACGACGAATTCGCCAAGACGCTTGGCCTTGAAGGGCTCGATGCCCTCAAGGACGCGGTGAAGAAGGACTTGTCCGGCGAGCTGGAGTTCGCCACGCGTCAGCAGGTGAAGCGCGTGCTTCTCGATGCGCTCGACGAGCGTCATGCGTTCGACCTGCCGCCGCTGATGGTGGAAGCCGAGTTCAACCAGATCTGGAGCCAGTTCGAAGCCGAGAAAAAGGCGGGCCGCCTGTCGGAAGAGGACAAGGCGAAGTCGGACGAGGAACTGCGCGCCGAGTACCGCAAGATCGCCGAGCGCCGCGTGCGCCTGGGCCTGGTGCTCGCCGAGATCGGCCGCCGCGCCGACGTGCAGATCACCAATGAGGAACTGGTCCGTGCGCTGCGCCAGGAAGCCCAGCGCTATCCGGGCCAGGAGAAGCAGGTGATCGAGTTCTACACCAAGAACCAGGGCGCCATGGCCCAGCTGCGCGCGCCGATCTACGAGGAAAAAGTGGTCGACTACATCCTCACCAAGGCAACGGTGACGGACAAGTCGGTGACCCGCGAAGAGCTGATGAAGGTTATCGGCGACGACGAATAGTCGTTTACCGGTCCTCCCGGGCTGCATGATCTGACCTGATCGCGCCGCTCATCCCGACGAAAGTCGGGATCCAGGGCAGCCGGCAGGGCTTGTTCCGGCTTTTGGCTTCAATCCCGCGCGGCTTGCCAAACCGTCCCTGGATCCCGACTTTCGTCGGGATGAGCGGGAGAGGGCGGCTCTCCAATATAGGCATTTCTGGTGTGTTTTGCCGGTAACCATCGGCTAAACCACAACCGTTCACCGACCGCCCCTTGCGTTACATGGGCCGCGTTCGGATATTGCTAACTCAAGCCATGCTTTGAGTCTGTCGCGCCATCCGGCGGCAGACCAGCTCCGAAAGTCTAATGATGTCCAACGACAACCAGTTCCCGACCGGGATCAACTTCTATCCCACCGTGATCGAGCAGAGCTCGCGCGGGGACCGGCCGTACGACATCTATTCGCGGCTGCTGAAGGACCGGATCATCTTCGTGACCGGCCCGATCGAGGACAATCTGGCGACGGCCGTTACGGCGCAGCTTCTCTTCCTGGAGTCCGAAAACCCCAAGAAAGAGATCGCCATGTACATCAACAGCCCGGGCGGACACGTCCATTCGGGCCTCGCGATCTATGATACGATGCAATACATCCGCAGCCCGGTTTCCACGGCCTGCATCGGTATGGCGGCCTCGATGGGCGCGCTTCTGCTGTGCGCCGGCGAGAAGGGCATGCGCTTCTCGACCCCCAACAGCCGGATCATGGTTCACCAGCCCTCGGGCGGCTTCCGTGGCGTCGCAACGGATATCGAGCGGCACGCGCTGGACATCATTTCGGTCAAGAAGCGCCTGAACGAGATCTATGTCCGGCATACCGGACAGCCCTACGAGGTGGTTGAAAAGACCCTGGATCGCGATTCGTTCATGACGGCGTCGGAGGCTCAGGCCTTCGGGATCGTCGACAAGGTGTACGAAAAACGCGCTGCTGCGGCAGATTAGGCCTGATTTTGGGCGATTTTTATATCCGGGCCACCTGAAGGATGTGCAGCCGCGAACCTTGCGGCGCCCGCCTTGCTATGGTCGGATAGTGGCCTTGAACCTATCGGAAACGATTGAAATATAAGAATCAGGGTTCAGGCGTGGTGGATCGCGCCTTGGGGTTAATGCACCCCCGGGTGCTTTGAGGTGTCGATGAACAAGAACACACCCGGCGGAGACAGCAAGAACACGCTGTATTGCTCGTTCTGCGGCAAGTCCCAGCACGAAGTGAAGAAGCTCATCGCGGGGCCGACCGTATTCATCTGCGATGAATGCGTCGAACTCTGCATGGACATCATCCGCGAAGAGTCCAAGACGGCGCTGGTGAAGTCGCGTGATGGCGTTCCGACGCCGCGCGAAATCTGCGACGTGCTGGACGACTATGTGATCGGCCAGTTCAAGGCCAAGCGCGTGCTGTCGGTGGCCGTCCATAACCACTACAAGCGCCTCAATCACGCCGCCAAGAATTCGGACGTCGAACTGGCGAAGTCGAACATCCTGCTGATCGGACCGACCGGCACGGGCAAGACGCTGCTGGCCCAGACGCTGGCGCGCATCATCGACGTTCCGTTCACGATGGCCGACGCCACGACGCTGACCGAAGCTGGTTACGTCGGCGAAGACGTCGAGAACATCATCCTCAAGCTGCTGCAGGCTTCCGACTACAATGTGGAACGGGCGCAGCGCGGCATCGTCTAGATCGACGAGATCGACAAGATTTCGCGCAAGTCCGACAACCCCTCGATCACGCGCGACGTGTCGGGCGAG
>DLHI01000013.1 GCA_002483135.1 Hyphomonadaceae bacterium UBA7672
GAAAACCGTCACCGCCCGCTGGCCGGAAGGCGACGTGGCGGATTCGAGCTTCATCATCCCGACGATGCGGTAGGGACTAACCACCAGGGACTGTTGGAATGGGGGAACAGCAGGACATCTACGCAGAACAGCTGAAGCAGGAGATCGTCGCGTGCGGCGTGCCTGCTGAAGCCGTCCAGGTCCGCTACGAGCATGTGCTTCAGGGATACGACATTGTCGTAAGCTGTGGCCCGTTGTCGGAGGCGCAGGTGGCCTGCATTACCGACATCGGCAATCTGCCTGGGCACGTAACGTTCACCGACGCGCGCAATACTGCCCTCGAGTGGGAGATAACAAACAAACGTCACAAGGCGCGCATGCGCGATCTTGCGGCCAGCATGCCCAATCTTCCGCGCTATGATCCGTCGGCAATGTCGCTGGCCGAGTTTGCACGCGAGATCGAGCGTTATTGCGGTCTTGAACCCGGCGCCTGGATTGAGGTCGCGGGCGATGAGTGGCTGACGTTTCGTAAGCCGTCGCTCCCGTTCAACGGCGATGAGAGCAGTCGGATCGCTCGCCTGATGCAAGTTGCTGGTGCGGCGCTTGTCGACCATGATATAAGGATCGGCGTGATCGGCGGTTCATAGGGTTTATCCGCGGCTGAGCTTCCCCAACGGCACTGCTTTCCGCAGCGCGGGGCATCGGTTATCCTTCGCGTAAAGCAGGGAAATGCCGACATGACCGCACTCGCCCAACCCATGCAGCCGCCGCAGTGGACTGAAGCGGCGCTGAAGGTCGCCTCTTTCGCGCTCGTCGCCGCCGTCTGGATCAGTTCCGCGATCTTCGGCGCGTACATTCTCGCCTACTATGGCGGCGCGATCCCTGCCGGAACGATGGAACAGTGGAACGCCACGCTCCCCGCGCTTTACGAACCGCACACGCCCGTCGCTTCCTTCGGCATGGGGCTACACTTCTTCGCTGGCGCGACGCTGCTCCTGCTCGGCCCGATCCAGCTGATCGGCGCAGTGCGCAAGGCCGCGCCGAAGATCCACCACTGGATCGGCCGCCTCTATGCGCTCGCCGCGTTCTCCGCCGGCGTCGGCGGGCTTATCTTCATCGCGCTCAAAGGCACAGTCGGCGGCCCCGCCATGACCGCTGCGTTCGCCGCCTACGGCGCCCTGATGATCCTCGCCGCAGTCCAGACCGTACGCCACGCCATGGCGCGTCGCATCGACATCCACCGCGCCTGGGCCATCCGCCTGTTCGCGCTGGCCATCGGCTCATGGCTCTATCGTATCGGCTATGGCCTGTTCTTCGCGATCAACGGCGCTGAAGATCCAGGTCACACGGCGAATTTCACCGGGTGGTTCGATCACGTGATGAACTGGGCCTTCTTCGTTCCGCCCCTCATCATCGCAGAGATGTTCATCCGCGCCCGCCGCAGCCAGGCCACCACAGCAGGCCGCATGGGCGCCAGCGTAGCCCTCGGCCTCGGCGCCGCCTTCATCGCCTACGCCACATTCTTCTTCACAATGTTCGGATGGGGCCCCGCTATCCTGATGCGCTTCGGCGGCGCGGCTTGATTGCCTCCTTGAAGCAGGTCTAGTGCGGGACGACGTTTTCGAAGGATTCCCCATGACCCGCCTCGCATTCATCGGCCTTGGCAACATGGGCGGCGGCATGGCTGCGCGACAGGTCGTCGGCGGCCGTGATGTTCACGCGTTCGACCTGTCGGAAGCCGCCGTGAAGAAAGTCGTCGCCGCTGGCGCCCATCCCGCTGGCAGCGTGGCGAAGGCGGTCGAGAGCGCCGATCTGGTGATAACCATGCTCCCCGCAGGGCCTCATGTGCGGAAGGTCTATGACGAGCATATTCTCCCGCACGCGCCCAAGTCCGCGCTGCTGATCGACTGCTCCACCATCGATGTCGACAGCGCCCGCGCTGTCGCGACACAGGCGAAGGCTGCGGGCTTCCGCTTTGCCGACGCGCCCGTCTCGGGCGGCACGGCGGCGGCGGACGCTGGCACGCTCGCTTTCATGGTCGGCTGCGACGAGGCGGACTTTGCCGACGTGGAAGAAGCACTCAAACCGATGAGCCGCGTCACCATCCGCGCAGGCGATCACGGCGCAGGGCAGGCGGCCAAGATCTGCAACAACATGCTCCTCGCCGTGTCGATGATCGGAACTTGCGAGGCGTTTGCTCTCGCAGAAAAACTCGGTCTCGCGCCGGATCGCTTCTTCGAGATCGCGTCCAAGTCGTCGGGCAATTGCTGGTCGCTCTCCACCTACGCGCCCTGGCCCGGCGTCGGCCCCGTCACCCCGTCCGATCGCAATTATGAAGGCGGCTTTGCCGCTGCGATGATGCTGAAGGATCTGAAGCTCGCGCAGGAAGCCTCCGCCCGCGCCGGCGCCGCAACGCCGATGGGCAACAATGCCGAGGCGATCTACGCGCTGTTCGACCGTCTCGGCTTTGGCGGGAAGGACTTCTCCGGCGTACTCCAGATGCTGCGCGGAAACCTCGTCGGCCTGAGTCAGTAACTCACACAATTAGCGCGCTAACGGTAAATACGCGAGATTTCGGCGTTAACTCTGCACAAATGTACTTGTAGCACAAATCTGGCAACCGACGGCTCGTCGATCCTTGCTGGGTGGCCCCAATGACCTCGTCCTACACCGACATTTCCGAACGCCTGGGCTTCATGAAGCTCGATCACAACTCCTCTCAGACCCTAAAGGAGATTGCGGGGGTCGTGCGCGAGGCCCTCCCGGGCGTGCTCGAGGAATTCTACGCTCACGTTCGCGCTTGGCCGCAGGTCGCGCGCCATTTCGGCGGCGAAAGCGTCATGAACATGGCCAAGAACAAGCAGGTCGAGCACTGGTCGATCATCCTGCGCGGCGACTTCTCGCAGGAATACGTCACGTCCGTTCGTCGCATCGGCCAGACCCACGCCCGCATCGGGCTGGAGCCGCGTTGGTACATCGCCGGCTACAGCTTCATCATGGAGCGCGTCGTCGCCCTGATCGCGCGGCATTGCCAGGCCAAGGCCTTCCCGCCGGGCGTGAAGTTCAAGACGCCGGCCGACCGCGCCAAGGCGGATGCCGAATGCACCGCGACGAACGCGCGCTATTCCGGCGCTTTCCTGCGCGCCGCTCTCCTGGACATGGACTTCGCCATCTCGATCTACCTGGAAGAGGGTGAGCTGGCCAAGCAGCGCGCCCTGCAGGAAATCGCCGGCAAGTTCGAACAGTCCGTCGGCAACATCGTCACCACGGTCGCCGCCGCCGCAACCGAGCTGGAACACACCGCCCGTTCCATGTCGGCCATCGCGGAAGCCACCAGCGGCAAGGCCATCGCTGTCTCGGCTGCCGCCGAGGAGGCCACCACCAGCGTATCGCAAGTCGCCAGTTCCACCGGCGAACTTGAACAGGCCGTCGGCGAAATCTCGCGCCAGGTCACACAAGCCTCGAAGATGGCGTCCTCCGGTGTCGTGAAGGCGCGCGGCACCAGCGAAATCATGGTCCAGCTGTCACAAGCCGCCGACAAGATCGGCAAGGTTGTATCGCTCATCTCGGACATCGCGGCGCAGACCAATCTTCTCGCCCTCAACGCCACCATCGAAAGCGCGCGGGCGGGCGAGGCGGGCCGCGGCTTCGCGGTCGTCGCCGCAGAGGTGAAAGCGCTCGCCGGCCAGACCTCCAAAGCCACCGAAGAAATTGGCCAGCAGATCGCCGCCATGCAGGAGATCAGCCGCCAGTCGGTCGCCGCCATTTCCGATATCCAGGCCTCGATCAACGAGATCGACAGCGTCTCCACCGCCATCAGCGCCGCCGTCGAGGAGCAATCCGCCACGACTCGGGAAATTGCTCGCAGCACGGGTGAGGCCGCCATCGGCACGAAGGAAGTCACCCGCCACATCACCGAGGTCCAGCGCGAGGCGTCCGAAACGGGCGACGCCGCCTCCCAGGTGGTCGAGGCGTCCAGCGAGCTTGGCCGTCAGGCGGAACAACTGCGCCGGCAGGTGGACACGTTCCTCGCCAACCTGCGCGCAGCCTGATCCGGGCCAAGCCGCCTATCCAGAACGAAGGGGCGACAGCTTTCCAGCTGTCGCCCTTGATGTTTTTGCGTGGCGCCTGACCCGTTTCCCGCCGGGATCGCGCTTACCTGAACAGAGGGGACTCGTTCGACAGTCGGCCTGCGGAAACAACGTTTCCGCAGGGGGAAATCGATCGGGTTTGCCCGGAGAAGGGTCGTCGTCCAGCCGCTCAAACGTGACTTAACCATTCGTCCATGGTACCCGGAAGTTGGGGCAGGACGAAGGTTACTCACAGGTTGTACGCCACCCGCCTCGGGGCTGAGGGGACGGGCCAGTGGGCCGGACGCGTCGCGCGTCCGCGCCTGTGACGTGGGCACGGATCGAGGGACGAACGGGGACACAAAATGCAGACACCAGAAGCACCGCCACCGTTGGCCGGAGGGCCGGACGCCGGCTCCACAGCCGTCCTCGAAACCGCCATGCGAGGCGAGTGGGACGTGTTCGGTATTCCTGGCACATATCTGATGTGGGGTACGGTCGCCTTCGCTGCGGTCTGGCTGGCTTCAACCGTCTTCATTCACATGCGCCGCCGCGCAACCAACCTGACGTCGGCCCAGCAGGCCAGCGTCCGCAAGGACGCCGCGCCAGACTTCATGAAGGTCGATCACAAGGCGCGCGAAGCTGCCATGAAACGCGGCGAGACCTTCGACCAGGAACTCGTCGAGCGCGAGAAGGCGGAAGCTGCGGCCGCCGCTGCAGGCGTCGGCGGCAAGCCCGCCAAGCGCGAGCCGGTCAACTTGGTGCGCATGATCTCCGGCATCGCTGCTTTCGCGTTCTCACTGTTCACCCTGCTTGGCACGATCCTCGGCACATTCCGCACGCTCGATGGCGCGGGCGTACAGCTCAGCAAGCTTGATCAGGTCGGCGCCATCATCTCCCAGAACCCGATCCCCACGCTCATCTGCGTCTTCGTGATCGGCTACACGATCTACATCTGGATCTCTCAGAAGAAGTGGGCCGATCCGCCCAAGATCTGATCCTCGCCGTTCACACACCTCAACATAGAACAAGACTCTCCTTGACGGAGCCGCCACGATGAAGACCGAACAACTGATTGTCAGCGATCCGCGCATGCTCGCCGAATTCATCGGCCCGGAAACCTTCAAGGCCGTCTTCGAGGCCCGCTATGAGGTGCCGCCCGATCATCTCGGCCTCCTCATGCGCAACGGCCAGTTCGTTGAGGCCTACAAGGGCGCGCACTTCTCCGTTGGCGGCCTGTTCAACCAGATGAAGGGGTTGATCGGCGGCTCCACATCGATCAGCGTTCTCATCGCAGACCTCAAGACCTTCCAGTCCTTCTACGACGTTGTCGCCACGACCAAGGACAAGGTGGATGTCACGGGCACAGTTGTTCTCGACCTGCAGATCAATCCGGAAAAGCCGCAGAACATTCTCGGCATGATGCAGCAGCGTCGTTCGCTGACGAAGGAAGACGCCGCCGCCCGTATCCGCAGCCATGGCTGGGAGCGTGTGTTCGAGGCCGCCCTGTCGCGTGTCAACGCCAACGAAGTGCGCGGCAACAAGGGCCTGCAAGACATGATGCAGGCCGACCTGATGAAGGAGTGCGAGCGCATTGCAGGCGATCTTGGCCTGATGGTCCGCGCCGCATCCGTGAACTTCGCCGTCAACGAGGTGGAGAAGCAGGAAGCCGCTCGCGCCGCCGCCATCCGCGAAACTGACAGGCTGGAATTCGAGTTCGTCACGCTGAAACGCGATCTCGAACGGGAACACGAAACCACCGTGTTCAAGATGAACAACAAGACCGGCATCGACAAGCTCAGCGTCAACAACCTGGAAGACCTGCGCCGGCTGGTGCTGGACCGGGACACGGAATTCAACGACGCCCGCGAGACGGGCCTGCGCATCGCCGAGATGAAGCAGATGTCGCATGACATCGGCAAGGTGAAGGCCGCACAACTCGCCAAACTCGAAGGCGATATCCGCCAGGCCACACACGACGGCGTCGATCTCAAAGTCGTCAACGAGCGCAAGCGCGTTATCGAGCGCAACACTGAAGAGCTTGATCGCTCGCACCAGTTGGCGCTGCGCGCACTGGAACGCGACTACGACCGCGAGACGCGCGAGCTGCAACGCGACGAGCGGCGCGACGACCGTGAGTTCGATCGCGAAGGCCGCAAGCTGGATCGCGTCGAGCAGCGTGGCAATCGTCTCGAAGATCGCGAGGACATGAAAGTCCAGCGCCGTGAGGATCGCGACTATGACCACGAGACGCGCGAACGCGAACTGCGCACGCGAGAGAAAGAACGCGATTTCGGCTTCGATGGCCGTAAGAAAGAAGTCGACGTCGTCGACAAGGAAGAATACGCGCGCCTTGCCCGTCAGCGTGAGACCGACAAGGTTGCGCTCGACAAGCTGAAGGGTCTCGCCGGCCTCGAGGCCGAGCAGGAACGCGAGCGCCTGACCCGCCGTATCCGCGAAGCCGACGCCGCTCACGATCGCGATATGGACCAGCGCAAGCTGGAGGCCCAGCGCGAGGCGGATCGTCTCGTGCTCGGCGCCAAGATGACGCCGGAACAGATCCTCGCGGTCAACGCGGGTCTCAGCCCGGCTGTTGCGAAGATCCTGGAAGAGCAGGCCAAGGCCCAGGCCATCGACAAGAACGCCCAGATGGACCTCATGCGCCAGATGGTCGAGCAGGCCAACCGTGCGCGTGTCAGCTCGGAAGAACAGGCGCGCGCCATGTTCAATTCTGGTATGCAGGGCGCTGTCGGCGTTGCTGCCGGCGCTGGCGGCAAGGCCGGCGCGGGCAATGGCGTCGCTCCGGGCGAGGCTACGGTGGAGTGCCCCAAATGCACCCGCGTAAATCCGGCCAAGGCCAAGTTCTGCGTCGGATGCGGCGAACAGCTCCGTCGCTAAGGGGAGCCGTCGATGGTCGAACCAGTCGCTACGTCCGGCGGCATTTCCCCGTGCTGCTATCAGCATGCTGTGACAGCCGACGCTATCTTCTGCGGCGAATGCGGCAAGCCGCTGCTGCGCTGCATGGCCCATGAGGAATGCGGCGGTCTGGTCGGCGACGACGGCTGTTGCAACGTCTGTGTCCGCCCGCAACTCTATCTCGACAAGGACGCGGTCACCGAAGTGAAGACCGGCGGCGTGCTTGTCCTGCCGCTCGTGTTCTACAACGCCTCGGGCGTTGGCCGTCCGTTGTTCATCACCGATGTCTGGGTCCGCGAGGGCGAGGGCGCGCGCCGCAGGATCGAACTGCCATGGAAGCGCCTCGACGCTGGCGGCTCCAACCGCCTCAACGTGCAGACCGGCGCGCTGGAACGCCAGGGCCGTCACGGCATCGAGATCACCTTCGCCGCCGCCACAAACTACTTCATGCGCGAGGAGCGCTTTTGCTTCACCTCCTCCCTCAGCCTCGAAGTCGAGCAGGGCGGCAGCCTCGTCATCAACCAGACGATCAACTCCTCAGGCATCGGCGCAGGCAGCGACACGGTTTACGCGCCTATCCGCCTCGAAACGCAGGGCGAAACCCGCAAGGCGGCCGTCGGCGGAAAGGCGGCGGAGCTTGGTCTCCAGCGCGCCGACAATTTCGAAGCTGCGCAGGGCATTCGCGGCTACACCGAAGGCCCGCTGAAGGGTGTCGTGGTCAGCCGCGGCGCCCGCATCGTGTGGAAGGGCTTCGGGCCGGACGAGGCGCCGTCAGGCCCGATCACCACACGCGATGGCATCTTTGCCATGGGCCGCGGTCGCAGCGTGCGCTTCGGCGGCGACAACCAGATACAGCTTCTCGTGACCGACACCTCCGGCGCCATCGATGAAGCGCTCAGCCAGGCCATCTCGCGCCGGCATCTCGAACTCTTCATCCAGAGCGGACGCCTGTGCGCCCGCGTCACCGGCCAGTCCGGGGTGATGATCGGCGATCACAAGTACGGGGCTGACGATGCTCTCGCCGTCATCGGCAATGGCGACGTGATCCGCCTGCTGCCGAAATATCCCGATGCGCTCACGCTCCAGGTCCGCATGCGCGCCAACTACGGATCCGTCGAGGAGATCACAATAACGCGCGCGCCCCCCATGCCGGCCTCCGCCGTGTCGGACGGAGCGCCGCGATGAAGTGCCCGAACTGCACAAGCCCGGTGAGCGCCGATGCGCGCTTCTGCGGAGAGTGCGGGCAGGCGCTCCGTCAACTGGGCAAGAGCCTCGTCGAACCCGAAATCCCCGCGCCACCACCGCCTCCGCCACCTCCGTCGCCAGGCCCCGACCTTTCGGCGCTCCACACCATCGACGGCATGGAAAGGGCGGACACGCGCGCGCCGAAGAAGCCCGCCCAGCGCGCCATGGAGCCAGGCGACGTCTTCGCCGGCCGCTATGAAGTCAAGAGCGTCATCGGCGAGGGCGGCATGGGCGTCGTCTATCGCGCCGCCGACAAGGTGACCGAGCGCGATGTCGCCTTGAAACTGATCCGCGCTGATCGCCTGGCCGGCAAGGATGCCGTCAGCCGCCTTATCCGCGAAGGCGTCACCTCGCGCGACATCCGCCATCAGAACATCGTCGCCGTCTACGATGTGGGCGAGGCCGATGGCCATCCCTACATGTCGATGGAATTCCTCAACGGACAGAGCCTGCGCTCGTGGAATCGCCGCCGCCTCGCATCGTCCACCGACTGTTCGATGATGGCGGCCGCCAACATCATTGCGGAAATTCTGTCGGGGCTCGATGCCGCCCACCGCGCCGGCGTCGTCCACCGGGATCTCAAGCCTGAAAACGTCATGCTGGTCAGCGAGCCGTCCGAGCGGGGCGCGGCGCTCAAGATCCTCGATTTCGGTGTCGCGCGCGCGGCGGGCACGGGCGACACGGGCGCGACCAGCCTAGGCACGCGCGGCTACATGGCGCCCGAACAGATCACGGCCCCCGATGCAGCCCTGCCTTCGGCAGATCTCTACTCGCTATCGGTGATGTTCTACGAATTGCTCGTCGGTGTCGTTCCGCAAGGCCACTGGCAACCACCCAGCGCGGGACGCAGCGACGTGCCGCCCGCCATCGACAAGTTGATTGAACGGGGCCTCTCCAACAGTCCGCGCCAACGTCCGCAAACAGTCGCCGAATACAGCCGCGCGCTGGCTGACGCGATGAACGGCGCCTACGGCCAGCAGGCCGTCCCGCCCTGGCTGCAGAAGCTGAACGACACGCTGTTCCGGCCGATGGGCGGCGAGCGCCAGCCTGCCGCGCCGCAGCCGGGATTCCGTCCCGCCCCGTCGCCGCACCCGCGGCCCCAACCGCAACAGCCGCAGCGGGCCTACGCGCCTCAACCCGTTGCCGGCCCCGCCAGCCAGAACGCGTTCAGGCTGTTCTGGGACGGCATCACCCGCAACTACGCCACCGGGGCCGGCCGCGCTTCGGTGAAGGAGTACTGGGCCATCAATATCGGCGCCGTCATCCTGTTCCTGATCGGCCTTGGCGTCGATGTCGAGGTGGCTGCCGCAGTAGCGGGTCCCTATGTCCGCGATCCGCCTGTCATGCCGATGTTGTCGGTCATTCTGTTGCTGGCAATGATTCCACCGAGTATTGCGGTAATGGCGCGGCGTATTCATGATCTTGGCTACAGGGCCGAGTTCGCGAAAGCATTCACGCTCGTCGGTCAGTTGATGTCGACCCGGGGGACGCCCGGTCCCAATCCTTTCGGTCCGGACCCGATGCAGGGAGGCGCACGATGATCGTTTGCGGAAGCTGTGGCGCCAGCAACATCGACACTGCGCGATTCTGCGAGGCATGCGGCAAGCCGCTGACCAAGGTCGAGGAGGTCAACCTCGCCGGCCTGCAGACGATTGATCCCGCGCTTGTGCAGGCCAAGGCCGAACCGGAAGGCAAGTCGCCGCTGGACCTCAAGCCTGACGAGATTTTCGCCGACCGCTATCGCATCGTCGCCGAGATCGGGCGGGGCGGCATGGGCGTCGTCTACCGCGCCCACGATCCTGTCACCCAGCGCGATGTCGCCCTCAAGCTCATCCGCGGCGACCGACTCGCTGGCAAGGACGCCGTGAAGCGTCTCGTGCGCGAAGGCGTGCTGGCGCGCGACATACGCCATCCCAACGTCGTCGCCGTCTACGATGTGGGCGAGGTAAGGGGCTTGCCATTCCTCACCATGGAACTGCTGGAGGGCGGCAGCCTGCGCGCCTGGATGCAGAAGCAGATGCGCCAGGGCCGTGAAGGTTCGATGGCGACCGCCGCCAACATCATCCGCGAAGTCCTGTCTGGCCTTCAGGCAGCGCATGCGCAGGGTGTGATCCATCGTGACCTCAAGCCCGAGAACATCCTTCTTCTCGGCGAGCCGAACGATCGCGAGGCGCGTCTCAAGATCCTCGATTTCGGCATCGCTCGCGCCGGCGGCGGCTCTGACACCGGCTCCACCAGCCTCGGCACGCTTGAATACATGGCGCCCGAACAGATTACGGCGCCCGAAGCGGCCCAGACCTCGGCGGATTTTTATTCGCTGTCGGTGATGTTCTATGAACTCCTGATCGGCGTCGTGCCGAAAGGCCACTGGCAGCCGCCCAGCGGCGGCCGCAGCGATGTCCCGCCCGCTGTGGACAAGCTGATCGAACGGGGTCTCTCCAACAATCCGCGCCAGCGTCAGCAGTCAGCGCAGCAATACCGTGCAGACCTTGATGCCGCGCTCTCGGGCTTTGCGCCTGGGCCAGCGCCGGGTCCTGCGCCCTATGTGGGACCGGGACCTCAACCTGCGCCGCAACCTGGCCCCTACGTTCCGCCCACGCCGAAGCCTCAGGGTTCTGCCGGATTCGCCGCCTGGTTCCAGGAGATGACGCCGGCGAAGATCGCCATCGTTGCAGGTGTCGCCGTGCTGGTCGTTGGCGGCATCTTCGCCGCAATGATGGAATCATCACCACCTCAACAGCAGCAGGCCAACAACGGCCCGCAGCCCAACAATGGCCCGCAACCCAACAATCAGCAGATCAACCCGTCGCCGTTGCCTCCACCGCCGCCGCCGCCCCCGCCGCCGCCCCCGCCGCCTCTGCCGCCGCCTGACATCAACAACTATCCCATCCTCGGCGGGTTCTGGCTCGACGGTTATGGCAATCAGTTCAACCTCACCGTGTCACAGTACGGCGAGGTGGAAGGCCAGGTCACGAGCGGCGTTTTCGCGGGCAATGGTTTCTACGGCGAGTTCGACGGCACAGCCCTGCAGTTCGTTATCGGCAACGATGCGATGGGCGTTCTTTTCACTGGCGCGGCCCAGTGGGCGGACATCTGCCACCTCAACATGCCTGAATGGGACGGAATGGGGCAGGCGACGGGCCGCGTGGTCGTCTATCACGTTAACCACCCTCCCCAGGGAACGTGCTGAGCTGTCAACGCGTCAGCGTCGTTAATACATGCTTCATGCAAATACGATCTACTAGCACGTGAGCGAAGGGCTCGGTGCTTCTCCTGCCGTTCCCATCGCCAATGTGGGCGCCGCGACGTCCCCTCCCGCGCCGCTTTCCGCGTAGTGGCCGCGCCTGTCCCCCGCAGGCGCGGCCCTTCACGTTTCGGCATTTCGTACTTTCAGGATTTGGCGATCAGATATTGGCTTGCCGTGTAGGCTGAGAGCGCAGCCGCCAGCACCAGCACGCCAACCCATCCCATCACGATCGCCTCCGACACGGCGAACCCATCGCCGGCGCCAAGCGCGGTCACGATCGAAGGCGCAGCCGACAGCAGGATCGGGATGCCAACAGCCACCAGCTCAAGCGCTGTCTTCCACTTCGCAAGGTCCGACACCCGCACGCCTTCGCCATCCGGCGCCCTGAACCGCAGCCAGGTGATCAGCAGGTCGCGCCCAACGATCACCGCCGACGCTATCGCGATGGGCAGCGCCAGCGGCCAGGCCTGCAGCAGCGCAATCACCGAAAGCACCACGAGGGGCAGGCCCACCAGCGCCTTGTCCGCGATCGGGTCGATGATCCGTCCGAATTTCGAATGCGCATCCAGCGCGCGCGCCGCCATGCCGTCGAACAGATCGGTCAGCGCGGCGAGAACAAACATGATCGCCGCGGCCAGCGCCCATCCCTGCGCCTGAGCCTTCAGCGGTGCGAACGCCTGTGGCGTCGTAAGCGCCGCCTCCGACGGGATCGCCAGCGACTGCCACACGGCAAACGCGACCAGCGGCGCCAGCACGAGGCGAAGCAGTGTCAGTGCGTTAGGCAGTTGCTTGATCACGTGAATCCCTTGCGAGCCGGGCTGGACCGTAGCTGCAATTTTCGCGCGGGGGCAGGGCTGCAGTGCGATGCCCTGACAAGACGCAATGTCGCGCATCTGGTCCACAGCCGTCCCTTGTCCTCTTGCGTGTTGTTACAGCATAACATTTTGATATACAGTAACACTGTGGAGCGTGATGACCGCGGCAACCCGCTTTGGTCGCCGGCTCTTCTCCGGCGTGGCAGTCGCGGCCATGGTCGCGCATCCTGCTTCCGCTCAAAAGCTCGAGCTTCCTTATTTCGAACTGGAACAGACGCGCATCGACTTGCGTGGAGACTGGGATTTCGCCAACGGCCCGTTCAAACGCGCCCCGGCCAACCGAGCGCTTTCAGCTGGCATGGCCGCACACGCGCCAAGCGGAGTCACAAGCCCGGCGATGACGATCTTCCGCATCTGCTTCCCCCCAGCGTCCCGATCCTAGAAAATCGAATACGCCCCGTCGATCACGAACGAGTCGCCCGTGTGATAGCTTGAGGCGTCCGACGTCAGATAAACCGCAACGCCGCCGAAATCCTTCGGCTCGCCCCAGCGCCGCATCGGCACGCGCGGGATGACTTTCTCCGCAAACGCCGGGTTATCCTGCGCGCCCTGCGTCATGTCGGTGGCAATCCAGCCGGGGAGGACGGAGTTCGCCCGCACGCCATAGCGCGCATGCTCAACCGCGATCGACTTGATCATCGACACAACCGCGCCCTTGGTCGCGGCATAGGCCTCGTTCCGCGCCGCGCCCTCGATCGCCGCCAGCGACGCTACGCCCACCAGCGAGCCGCCCGGATCACCCGCCTTGGCGCGGTCCACCATGTGCTTGGCCGCCTCGCGCAGCGTGAAGAACACGCCATCGAGGTTCACGGACAGCACGCGCCGATAAACATCCGTCGGGAACTCCGCGAACGACTTCGCACCGCCGCCGATACCGGCATTGGCGAACACCGAGTCGATCCGCCCGAAATGCTTGGCCACGTCCAGCATCGCGTCCGCCACCTGGCGTTCGTCGGCGACGTTGACGGTCCAGGCCTTCGCCTTGCCGCCCAGCTTCTTCACGGCTTCGGCATTGTTCTTCTCGTTCGATCCCCAGATCGCCACGCTCGCCCCGGCCTGGCTCAGCGCCTCGGCAAAGCCATATCCGATACCGCGATTGCCGCCGGTCACGAGGGCGACCTTTCCGGTCAGGTTGAAGGGGGCGTAGGCCATGGCGTCTCTCCCAAAATCACCGCTGCTGTTGGACGCCGGGCAGGCATGTGCGTCAAGATCAGCCGTTCATCGCCCGTTGGGGAACAATGCTGTCTCGTGCCACGGTGGCGGGCTGTGGGCGCAAGGGGCGATTCATGCGGGTAGCGGGTATTCTGGCAGCGTTGGGCCTGTTGGCTGCGCCTGCCTTTGCGCAGACCAAGCCGATGACCCTTCAACCCGAACGCCTGCCGGGCATGTGCCTGACGCTGTCGGCCAGCGGCTCGGTAAGCGTGGCGTGCGATGGTTCGGCAGGACAGGATTTCATCGTGCCGGGCGAAACGCCCGGGCCGATCCGCCAGGGCGATCTGTGCCTCGCGCCGCGTGGCGCGGGATACTATCCGCAGCTCTTCCTCGAGGCCTGCGATGGGTCACCTGAGCAGACCTGGACGATGAATGCCGAGGGCGAACTACGCAGCGCCGCGGGCCGCTGCATCTCGCTGCTGGGACAGGCAAGCCGCACAGGCGAGATGATCTTCGCCGCCGAATGCCCAAAGGTCGGTTCGGCACATCAGTGGAAGGTGAAATCCGTCGACTTCACGAACGTGATCGAGGCTTCGCTGGAATCCACCGTTCGCCCCGGCATGTGCATCGGCCATGATACCGGCGTTGGCCTCTACCCGTGTTCCGACGCCTACGGCCAGATCATCAGCTTCGATGAAAAGGCGCTGGGCCAGATGCGCCTGAAGTCGAGCTGCTTCTCTGGCGGCTATGTGTTCGGCGCGCTCGGCCTCGGCGAATGCTGGGACATCCCTGCCCAACGCTGGGCGCTTCTCGGCAACGGCGTCGTCGGCAACGAACTCGTGCAGTGCATCGAGGTTGTTCCCGAGAATGGCCGCGACGTGCTCCGCACCGTCCGCTGCAACAGCGCCAGGCCGGAACAGCAATGGATTGTGCGGCCGAAGCCTGCGACGGCGCAATAAACGCCGGTTTGGCGGCTCGCCCGGCGCGCGCTATACCGCCTTCCGGAAGGATGCTCCCATGGCAGACGATCACGGCGACCGCATAACGGCATTCATTGCGCGCATGACCAGCGCGCTGGGCCCCAAGGGCGTCAGCACCGACGCGCACGAGATCGAGCCCCACATCAGCGATTGGCGTGGCCGCTGGAAAGGTTCAACGCCGGTCCTGATCAAGCCCGCCTCCACCGAAGAAGTCTCGAAGGCCATGACGCTGTGCGCCGAGTATGGCCTCGCCGTGAATCCGCAGGGCGGCAATTCGGGCATGGTCAATGGCTCGGTCCCGCAAGGCGAGGTGTTGATCTCGCTGAAGCGCATGAACAAGGTGCGGGAAGTCGACGTTCTCAACGACGCAATGACGCTCGAAGCCGGCGTCATCCTCACACGCGCCCAGGACATCGCGGCGGAGCATGATCGCCTCTTCCCCCTCTCACTCGGCGCCCAGGGCGTCGCCATGATCGGCGGGCTGATCTCCACCAACGCCGGCGGCGTGCAGGTGCTGCGCTATGGCATGATGCGCGACCTCGTGCTCGGCATCGAAGCCGTGCTCCCCGATGGCCGTATCTGGAATGGCCTGCGCGGCCTGCGCAAGGACAACACAGGCTACGATCTCAAGCATCTTTTCATCGGCGCCGAAGGCACGCTGGGCGTCGTCACGGCGGCGACGCTGAAACTCTTCCCGCGCCCGGCGGTGAAGGAAACGGCGTGGGTCGCCGTGGAGTCTCCCGCAAAGGCCGTCGAACTCCTGATGCTGGCGAAGCAGGCGAGCGGCGGGGCCGTCACTGGCTTCGAGATCGTGCCAAAGCTCGGCCTCGAGCTCGTGCTCAAGCATATCCCCGACACGCGCGATCCGCTGCCCACTGCGCTGCCATGGCGTATCCTGATGGAGCTGTCGCTGCCACGGGAAGAGGGCGCGCGCGACATGATCGAAAGCCTGCTGGGCGATGCGATCGAGAAGGGCGTCGCCGCCGACGCCGTCATCTGCGAGAATGAAGCGCAGAAGGCCATGGTCTGGAAGATCCGCGAGAACATCGCCGTCGCCGAACGCGCGCACGGCAAGGCCCTGAAGCACGACGTCTCCGTCCCCGTTTCGCGCGTTGCCGAGTTCATGGAGCGCGGCACGGCGCTGGCCCACCAGATGACGCCCGGCGTTGATGTCATCGCCTTTGGCCATGTCGGCGACGGCAACATCCACTTCAACATCACGCCGCCTCCGGGCGCGGATCAGGATCGGTTCGTCGAGCAGGACGGCCTGCCTATGTCGAAAGCGGTGCACGACCTGATCGCCAGCCTCAACGGCTCGATCTCCGCCGAACACGGCATTGGCCGCCTCAAGCGCGACGAACTCGCCTGGCGCAAGTCGCCTGTTGAGATGGACATGATGCGCGCCGTCAAGCGCGCCCTCGACCCGGATGGCCGGATGAATCCCGGGCGATTGCTGTAGATCGCCCGATGTCGGAAGCCTTCGTCCGCTACACGGTAGAGGATCAGGTCGCCCTGGTTCGACTTGCGCGCCCGCCCCTGAACGCCTTCTCGATTTCATTTCTCGATGAGATCATCGCCGCGTTGCGCCGGGCGTCCGCTGACGCAAGCGTTCGCGCCGTTGTACTGTCCAGCGACATTCCGAAGATGTTCTGCGCCGGTCTCGACCTCGACATCATCCTGAGCGCCGACGAGACTATCATCCGTGGCTTCCTCAACAGGCTCTACATCGAACTCTGGGACGTGCAGTGCGCGTTGGGCAAGCCGAGCACCGCCGTTGTTGAAGGCGCCGCGCGGGGCGGGGGCATGACGTTGGCGATATCCTGCGACATGGTCATTGCTGGCGAGAACGCGAGTTTCGGTTATCCGGAAATCAACTTGGCGCTTCCCCCGGCCATCCACTTCGCGCACCTGCATAGGATCATCGGGCGCTATCGCGCATTCGACCTGCTGTTCACCGCGCGCACCTTCGATGCAAGGCAGGCGCTCGATCTCGGCCTGTGCAGTCGCGTCGTGTCGCCGGGCAGGGCGTTCGACGAGGCCATGAGCATGGCTCGGCAAATCGCGGAGAAGTCTCCTGCCGCCATCGCCTTCTCCCGCGCGGCCTTTCATCGAGAGGCCGACCGCACCTACACCGATGCCGTCGCTCGCGCCGTTGATGATTTCTGCGCTCTCGCCGTCGGCCCTGATTCACAGGAGGGCCTTCGGGCATTCCTTGAGAAGCGCAAGCCGCTATGGCCCGTCGAACCGAAGCCAGATTCGGCCGAATGAAATGTGGCGGCCCCCCAATCTTCCCGAGCACGCTCAAGCGACTAGCCAAAATCCACTGTAGGAAACTCGCGTCACTTTCCCCGGGTCTCCCCACCGCGCGTATAGTGACCACGTCCGCGCATGAGGGGGTCCTGGAGACGTCCGATACCCAAGGCGTGCGGACAGCAGCCG
>DLHI01000035.1:0-45559 GCA_002483135.1 Hyphomonadaceae bacterium UBA7672
AGCCCTCCGCCTCCAGCTCGAACGCGCCATCCTCGACGCCGTAGACTGCCTGCGTCTCTGGACCGCGATGCGTGGGCATCAGATCGCGAAGCTGAGACCCAAAGTCCCGCGCGCCCGCGCGACGCCACACCTCACCCACGCCAAAGACCTGGCCCACCTCCTCGCCCGCATCGCGGCCTTGGTCGACGACTGCCAGGCGATGGAACAACGCGCCCAAGCGCACGCCGCAAAGCTGAAGCAGATGCGCGAGGCTGATCCGCTTGGCATCCGCACTGCGTGCGGCCCCCTCCGTCATGCTTCGCATGCCACCTCCCCCAGCTTTGCTGGTGGAGGACAGTCCTCCCTCGCCGAAGGCGGGGGAGGTGGCGCGATGCGAAGCATCGTGACGGAGGGGGCCGCGCGCAGTGCGGATGCCGCCCCAACGCGAGCACCCCCACACTCGATTGCAGGAGCAACCCCGTAAGCAACTCGCAGGCATCACCTGCGAGAACGCGACCCCGTGCGCAAAACGCCAGACAGCTTGCGCCGATTCTACCCATCGCTAACGTGCCACCCAATTCCGGAGGGGCTCTCATGCGATCCAGGCTGACTCAGATCTCAGCTATTGCGCTTGCCATCATGGCCTTGGGTGCATGCGAAAACGCGCCCGCAAATCCGCCAGATGCGATTTTCCACAACGCCACCATCTATACCGGCGTTGATGGCCAGCTGCCCGCAACTGCAGTCTCGGTGAAGGATGGCCGCATCGTCCAGGTCGGCTCCGCTGAAGAGCTGCTGAAGTCCGCAGGCGAGGGCACCGAGAAAATCGATCTCGCTGGCGCCTTCCTCTATCCCGGCTTCACAGACGCCCACGCCCATCTGTATGGCATCGGCGAGCGCGAGCAGACGCTGAACCTCGACAAGACCACATCGCTTGCCGAACTCGTCAGCGTCGTCGCCGAAGCCGCAAAGGCGCTTCCCGCGGGCCAACCGCTGATCGGCCGAGGCTGGATCGAAACCCACTGGCCCGAAAAGCGCACGCCCACCCGCCAGGATCTCGACGCCGTGACGGGGGACCGCCCCACCGTACTCGAACGCGCCGACGGCCATGCGCTCATCGCCAACACTGCCGCGCTGAAAGCCGCCGGTCTCGATGGCAAGCCCGCGACCCAACCCTCCGGCGGCCGCATCGAAGTCGACGCTCAGGGCCTGCCCACTGGCTATCTGATCGATAACGCGATGGGGCCCATGGCTGCCCTGGCCACCGCGCCGACGGACGCACAGGTCCGCGCCACCTACGCCAAGGCGATGCAGCGCGAGACTGGCCTCGGCTGGACCGGCCTGCACAACATGTCTGCGCCCGGTCCGCACATGGCGACGCTGAACGCCATGTCCGCCGCCGGCGAAGTCTCGATGCGCATCTACAACGCCGTCGATGGCGCCGCCTTCGACATGATGACCGAAGGCGGTCTCTGGGGCGTCAGCAAGGACGGCCTCGTCACCACCAAGGCGATCAAGCTCTACATGGACGGCGCACTCGGCTCACGCGGCGCGCTGCTGTCTGCGCCTTACTCGGACCGCGCCGATATCACCGGCCTCCAGATCGCGCAGGAAGCCGCAACACTCGCCCTGATGCGCAAGGCCTCCGACGCCAACATCCAGGTCGCCTTCCACGCCATCGGAGACGAAGGCAACAAGCTCGTCCTCGACTGGATGGGCAAGACCTTCGCCGATGCCGGCGTCTCGGGCGCCGACAAACGCTGGCGCATAGAGCATTCGCAGATCCTCCACGTCGAAGACATTCCGCGCTTCAAGGCGCTCGGCGTCATCCCGTCCATGCAGCCCAGCCACGCCATCGGCGATCTCTACTTCGCGCCCGCCCGTCTCGGGCCCGATCGCCTTGCCGGCGCGTATGCCTGGCGCGCACTGATCGACGCCGGCTCCATCATCGCCGGAGGCTCCGATGCGCCGGTCGAGCAGGGCGATCCCCGTATCGAATTCTACGCCGCCGTCGCGCGTAAAGACCTCAAGGGCAATTCCGGTGAAGGCTGGCATCCCGAACAGGCCGTCACGCGCGAAGAAGCCCTCAAGATGTTCACGCTCTGGCCAGCCTTCGCGTCTTTCCAGGAGAAGGACCTCGGCACGATCGAACCCGGCAAGCTCGCCGACTTCACCGGCTTCTCGGGCGACATCATGAAAATCCCCGAAGCCGAAATCCTCACCGTCGAACCCGCCATCACGGTCGTCAGCGGCAAGGTGGTCTATCGGCGCGCGTCATAGCAGCGTGCTTGCGTCACGCCCGCGCCAGCGGGTGCGCCGCTTCCAGCAGGTCGCGCAGCTCGTCGGTGACGACGTGCGTATAGATCTGCGTGGTCGAGATATCCGCGTGCCCCAGCAGAAGCTGAACCGCCCGCAAGTCCGCCCCACCTGAAAGCAGATGCGTCGCGAATGCGTGGCGCAGCGCGTGCGGCGTCACCCGCTCGGCTGCAATGTTCGCCTTCATCGCAAGGTCTTCGAGTATCTGCCCCAGCCTGCGCCGCGTCAGCCGCCCGCCCGCCCCGCGCGATGGGAAAACGTATCGCATCGCCGCCGACCGCACCGCCGATTTCGGCAGGAATTCCTCGCGCACCGCCATATAGGCCTTCAACGCCGCCAATGCCGGCTTGCCCAGGGGCGTGATCCGCTCCTTGTCGCCCTTGCCGCGCACAATCAGCACGCTCATCCCCGGCGCCGGCAGAGCGGAGAGAGGTAGGTCGCAACATTCGGAAGCACGAAGTCCCGCGCCATACAGCAGCTCGACAAGGCAGATGGTTCGCAGATCCCCGGGCTCGCTCCCTTGCGCCGCCGCGATCAGTCGCGACATCTCTTCCCGGCTCATCACATCCGGCGGATCGCGCCTGAACGTCGGGCCATCGAGGCGCGAGGTCGGATTGTCCTGCCGCTCATTGTCGCCCAGCTGGAACCGGAAGAATCGCCGCAAAGCCGAAAGCCGCCGCGATACCGTCGCCGCCGACATGCCGCGCTCATGCAGGTCGCGCACGAAAGCAGACAAGTCGCGCTCGCCCGCATCCACCAGCGAGGACCGATTGGCCCGCAGGAAGGAAGATGCATCCTCCAGATCCCGCCGATACGCCTCGATCGTATTGTCCGCCGCGCCGCGTTCAGCTCGCAGCGTGTCGAGAAAAGCTTCAATCCGGCGTGTGTCGAGCATCGGCCCACACTGCAGCCGAGAGATTTATGGGAAGTTGATGGTCCGCCGGGCCTAGAAGGCCTTCCAAACCTGCATCGACTCCAGCGCAATGGCCTCGGCGTCGTGGCCCATGCCGACCACGGTCAGCTGCGCCAGCAGGTCCGACAGCCCAGCAAAGGAGATCGCCGAGACATCGTTGCCCAGCTGTCCAATGGCGGCCAGCATCGCTTCGCCATCCGCATCCTGTCGCGCAGCTGCAGTGATCCGCGCAATCGCCGCGTCGGATACGCCACGCCCTGCCGTGCGCAGCGTCGACAGCAGCGTGCGCTGCTCCCCGCTCAGCTCGCGCCCCAGTCCGACATGAAGGAACAGCATCCGCGTGTTCTCGATCCGCCGGATCGCCAGCTGCTGTTCGCCGGAGGAGGCGGCAGCGCCCGGCTTTGCATCCGGCTTCGGCTGCGTCGCCGCGATCATCCGGTCGAGCAGCACGGCAGGCTTGTCCGTCTTGGCCCCGGCCAGCGACAGCATCAGGTCAAGCCGCGCCATCGCCCATGCGTCCTGCTTGTCAGCCGTCATCGCGCCAAGGTGCTTGCGCCACTCGCCCGCCTGGCCAACGTCTCCCGCCAGAATGTTCGCGCGCGCAAACAGTTCGGCATAGGCCAGCGTCGCGTCATTCCGCGGCAACGCCTTGATGGCCGCCAGAAGTCCCAGCGCCGCTATGCGCGCGTCGTTCAGTGTTTCTGCGCCCTTCAAAGCAGTAGCATAGGCCGCAGCCTTCGCCGCAGGCGCTGCCTCCTTGTCGGCGGCCGCAGCAATCGCCTGCGCCAGCGGATCCGGCTTCGCCCCGCGAGCCGGCGCCACATCAGGGGAAAGCGCCAGAACAGCAGCAACATCCGCCGCCTTCAGCTTGCCACCCTCGACCGCCACGCGCATCGCGGCGCGTCGTTGTGTCTGCGTTGCCGCTGGATTGGTTGCGATGGCTGCGGCGACATCGGCTCGCATGGCCGCCATTGCGTTGGCCGCGACAGGCAACTTCGCCGCCACCGAAACTGCCGCTTCGAATGGCGTGCCATACCGGCCTTCAGGCTTTTTCAGCTCAGGCGCGTTGATCGCCGCCAGCGCGCCCAGCAGCCACAGCCCTGTGGCCTCGTCGGTCGAAACGATCCGCTCGACCAGCACGTTCGCCGCGCCAACATCGCCCGACATCGCCGCGCACAGCGCCCGCACCGGCAGCCACGCCTTGTCTCCCGCGACCTGTTTGCCCGCCAGCGCGCACGCCGCATCCTTCTGTCCGCGCGCGAGGTCGAACTCGGCCGACATGAGATCGGCCTGTTTGCCCCAGTCGGTGTCCTTGTAGCGGCGGCGCAGGTCGATCGCCCCTTCGCTCTCGCCAATCTCTTCCAGCAGCCGCAGCCGCTCGGGGATCAGTGTCACGCCGCCGGGGCTCTTCGCCTTCGACATAAGGACGCGGCGCAGCGCCTGACGCGCCGATGGCGCTAGCTCGCGCGGTTTCAGCGCTGTGAACAACGGGGCCAGCCCGGCCTCGCTTGTGTTGTCCCAGAACGTGACTGGCAACGGCCGATCATTCGCTCCCAGCCAGCCGACGCCCCACGGGTCGGTCGCCGGCAGGGAGTTGCTCGTCACCTGCGCCGATACGGGCGCTGCGATCACGGTTGCGAGCAGGGCGGCAGCCAGAAGCCTATTGCGCGGGCGCATTTTCGCCAGCTCCCGGCGCGGGTGCGTTGGGGCCGATATTGGTCGCCGGCACGGTTATCTCGGTCTGAGCGGGCTTGCGCCCATCCGCCTGGCCAGCCGCCCAGAAGACCAGTCCCACAAGGGCCACGATGACGACGCCCGCGATGATCGCAATCGTCTTCATCGACATCGGCCTGCGCCGCCGTGCAAAGCCTCCACGCGCCATCGTAGTCCTCCAGCCAGAACGCTACCCAGATTGCCCCGTAGGTAGCCGTCAGTATAAGCGTCCGGTTCGGCATACAGGGCAAGCCATGACTGCTCAATCGGATGCGTCAGATGGGAGCGCAGGCGGCGGCCGCCTGCAGCGTACAATCGCGCTTGTTGGCCTGATGGGTGTCGGGAAATCCACAGTGGGCCGGAAACTGGCCGAAAGCCTCGGCGCCCCCTTCGTCGACAGCGACGAGGAGATCGAGAAGGCCGCCGGCCTAAGCGTGCAGGAAATCTTCGAACGCCATGGCGAGCCCGAATTCCGGCGCGGCGAACGGCGGGTGATCGAACGCCTGCTCAACGGCCCGCCCATCGTGCTGGCCACCGGCGGGGGGGCCTATATCGATCCGACGACCCGCGCCCTGATGAAGGAAAAGGCCACCACGGTCTGGCTCCGCGCCGACCTCGACCTGATCTGGAAGCGGGTGAACCGGCGCGACACCCGGCCCCTGCTCAAGCGCGACAATCCAAGGCAGGTGCTGGCCGATCTCAACGCCGTCCGCGCGCCGATCTATGCGGAGGCCGATGTGGTCGTGGATTCCGGCGACCAACCTGCCTCAGAGGCCGCGAAGGCGATCTGCGAGAAGCTGGGGCTGGCCTAGCGAAAAACACTTCCTTGCCTGGGCAGGCCGGATGTCTGATTAAGGCGGCCGATACAGGAAGCAGCGATGACCAAGACTGTCCGGGTCGAACTGGCCGAACGGGCCTACGACATCCTTATCGGCGAGGGGCTGCTCGCCCGCGCCGGGGAACTTGTGCGCCCGCATCTGAAGGCTGGCCGCAATCGCGTGTTCGTGGTCGCAGATGAAAACGTCGCCCGCCTGCATGGCCAGCGTCTGGTTGATGCGCTCGTCGCCGCCGACATCAAGGGCGAGATGGTGACAGTGCCGCCGGGCGAGGAGTCGAAATCCTTTGCCTATCTCGATGTGGTGCTGGGCGAACTCATTGGCTTCGGCGCCGAGCGTGATGATCTGATCATCGCCTTCGGCGGCGGCGTCACCGGCGACCTCACGGGGCTTGCTGCTGGCCTGCTGAAGCGCGGCGCCCGCTTCGTCCAGATTCCGACGACGCTCCTTGCTCAAGTGGACTCGTCCGTCGGCGGCAAGACCGCGATCAACTCCAGCGCCGGCAAGAACATGGTTGGCCTGTTCCATCAGCCCGTGCTGGTGCTCGCCGATCTCGATGTGCTCGACACGCTTCCGGTGCGCGAGCGCTATGCCGGCCTCGCCGAAGTCGCGAAGTATGCACTGATCGATGATCCCGCCTTCTTCGACTTCCTCGAGACAAACGCCGCCGCCCTGTCCGAAGGCCACAAGCCTTCGCTCGCAGAGGCGATCCGCGTCTCGTGCGCGTCGAAGGCGCGCATCGTCGCGATCGACGAGACAGAACAGGCCGAGCGGGCGCTGCTCAATCTGGGCCACACCTTCGGTCATGCGCTGGAGCGCGCGAACGCCTTCCAGCCGAGCCTGCTGCATGGCGAGGGCGTCGCGGCGGGCATGGCGATGGCGATGCGCTATTCGGTGAAGCTGGGCCTCTGCCCCGGTCAGGACGCCGTGCGGGCCGAGCGCCTGCTCAACGCGCTGGGCCTGGCGACCCGCGTGGCGGACCTCGGTGGTGGCCCCTACAGGGCCGATGAACTGCTCGCGCATATGGCGCACGACAAGAAGGCCCGTAACGGCCAGCTGACGCTCATCCTCTCCCGTGGGATAGGAAAAGCCTACATCGAGCGAAGCGTAACGCTCGATACCCTTAGGGAATTCCTCGAAATCGAGACCCGGACCGCTTCCTGAATCGAGCGGCAGGTATTACCTATTCGACGGGGCAGGGCCTTTCTGCGGGCGACAGGTTTCCAGATGACGCTAGCTGAACGCACACTCGCCTTTGCCGAACAGGCGGCGGATGTGCAGACGCGAAAGTCGCTCGGCGCCAGACTGATGTCGTTGGTCGAACCGCTGGGCGCGTCCACCTATGCCTGCCTCTACCTCCGCCGCGAGCGTGGCTCCGTGGTCATTGACCGCTCGCTCTCCAATGTCCCGCGTCAGTGGCAGGAGCTTTATCTCGAGCGCGGCTACGATGCGGCTGATCCCGTATTCCAGGGCGTGGTGCGTGGCGGCGCCTATGGCTACTGGGACGAGTTGACTCGCGGTATGGTGCTGAACCGCCCGATGCGCGAAGTAATGGGCGCGGCGAGTGAACACCGGATGCGCCAGGGTTTCACCAAGCGCGTCACGCTCGATACGGGCGGCGTCGCCGTCATGATGATCGCCGGGATGGACCTGGAGAAGGACCGGCCGACGCGCGCGGCGCTGCGCATGGCCTTCGACGTGTTCGCTAACGAGGGCGCCCGCATGCTCAAGGTCGGCCCGCCCGGCGCCGCTGCCGGGGCCGGGGAGGGTGAACCCGCGCAGGACCTTTCCAAGACCCAGCTCAAGGTGCTGCTGATGCGCTCGGAAGGCATGTCCAACAAGCAGGTCGCCCAGATGCTCGGCCGCCACGAGAAGACCGTGGAATGCCACGTGACCGAAATTCTGCGGCGGCTGGAGGCCCGGAACATGATCGACGCGATCCGGATCGCCACCCGGCTGAAGCTGATCCTGTGAAAAAGGGACAGCGGGCCTCCGCGACTCAGCAAAAACTCAGGGTCAACCCTGATTTCCACAAGGTCATTTAGCTAGCAAAGTTAAGGCCTAGTGGGGGACGGGCTACGGCCTTCTCGCCCTGGGTTGGTGAACGGCTCCGCTGCAAGGTGGGGCCGTTTGTCGTTCTTGCCTGACTTGATGCACCAAGCGTCCGCCCGGATGCCTAGCCTGCGTCGATGTGCAGCGCATGCAGGCCGGCAGCGAACTCGTCCTTGAGGGCCTCATTCACTGCCCGATGGCGCGCCAGACGGGACATCCCGGCCAGAGCCGCCGACCTGATCCGCACCGCATAGTGCGTCTCTCCGCCCGGAGCGGCGCCGGCATGCCCATGGTGCAGGTGGGATTCATCCACTATATGAAGCTCATCCGGAGAAAAAACTGCAGCAAGCGCGGCCCGTATGCGCTCCGTGCGGGTTGTCAATTCTTGCGGCATTAACGAACGCATCCCAAGATCGGATTCATGTCGGCAGCCGAAGACTACATGCGGAGCTACCGCGTCAAGTTCATCGATGTCCGCGTCAACCCTCCGGGCGGACGGCGGAAAGCGAGCGCTTTTGTCCAGCGTTGCGAGCACAAAGGTTGTGACGAACTGGGTCTTTGCAAGGCGCCAAAGCCCTATTCGGCGCGCGTGATCCAGGTTCCGGGGCAGGCAGTCGCCGAGCAGGACCATCACTGGTTCTGCCAGCGCCATGCGGCTGAATACAACGAAACCTACGACTTCTTCTCTGGCATGACCGAGGACGAGATCACCGCCTTCCAGGCATCTGCCGGCTTTGGCCACAAGCCGACCTGGAAGTTCGGCGGCGGACCCGTGGGCGCCGCCGGCCGGGCTGCCCGCATGAACAATCCGCGCGGCTGGCGCGGCGCCAAGGACTGGCTCTACAACGGCCATGTCGACAAGGGCGGCGCCGCCCAGCCCGAGCGCGGACGCACGCGCCTTCAGACCCGCGCCCTCGACGAGATGGGCCTGCCCCACAACGCGCAGGCGGCCCAGATCCGCGAACGCTATGGCATCCTCGTCAAACAGTACCACCCCGATTCCAACGGTGGCGACCGCTCGATGGAACACCGCCTCACGGTTGTGATCCGCGCCTTCAAGGCCTTGAAAGCCAGCGGGCTGGCCTAGCCCATCGGCTTCGGTTCCCACAGTTCGATCTTGTTCCCCTCGGGGTCCATGATGTGGGCGAACTTGCCGTTCGCTTCCTCCGGGAAGGTCTTCACGGGCGTGACGCCATGCTGGGCGCACCTGGCCAGGATCCCGTCCAGATCATCGACCGCCAAGTTGATCATGAACTCCTTGGTCGAAGGGCTGAAATAGTCGGTGTCCTGCTTGAAGGGGGCGAATACCGTTCCGGCGCCCGGATGGGCGGCCATCGCCTCGGGCGTGATGAAAACGCCGCCCCAGTCGTGCACGTGCAGCCCGACCACCTCCTTGTACCAGTTGACCAGCGCGGCCGGGTCCTTCGATTTGAAGAACACGCCGCCGATACCCAGAACCTTCGCCATCTCCGACCCCTCTCAATCCACAGACCAGCGGCCAGCAAAGCTGCGCCGGCCCGCTGGCACAATCGCCCAAACGGCTGATTTTCGCGAATTGCGGGGCGTTTCGTGGGAAATCCTCGCCCGAATGCGCCGATGTGCTGCGTTGCAATGTGTCCGCCCCCGCGCCTATATCGGCGGACTGGATACGAGAGATTTTCCTCCCATGGCCGTGACTGACGCTTCCGACGCCCTGATCTCGCTCGCGCCGACAAAAGAGGTCGACGCAAAGAAGACCTTCGGCATCGACCTCGACTGGAAGATCCCCGCCTTTGCGGAGAAGTCTGGCTATGTACCGGATCTTGATCCCGCCTACCGGTTCGATCCGCAGACCACCCGGGCGATCCTCGCGGGCTTCAAGTACAACCGCCGCGTGATGATCCAGGGCTATCACGGCACCGGCAAGTCGACCCACATCGAGCAGGTCGCCGCCCGGCTCAACTGGCCGCTGATCCGGATCAACCTCGACAGCCACGTCAGCCGTATCGACCTTGTTGGCAAGGACGCCATCGTCCTGAAGGACGGCAAGCAGATCACCGAATTCCGGGAAGGCATCCTTCCCTGGGCGCTGCAGCGGCCCATCGCCCTCGTGTTTGACGAGTACGATGCGGGCCGTCCGGATGTGATGTTCGTCATCCAGCGCATTCTCGAAGCGTCGGGCCAGCTGACGCTGCTCGACCAGAACCGCGTGATGAAGCCGAACCCGAACTTCCGGTTGTTTGCCACCACGAACACGGTCGGTCTCGGCGACACGACGGGCCTCTATCACGGCACACAACAACTCAACCAGGGTCAGCTCGACCGGTGGTCGATCGTCACAACGCTGAATTATCTGGCGCACGACGCCGAGGTTGAGATCGTCTCCGCCAAGGTTCCCGGTCTCGACAAGGCGACAGTATCCAAGATGGTCCGCGTCGCCGACATGACGCGCAACGCGTTCATCGCCGGCGACATCTCGACGGTGATGAGCCCGCGTACTGTCATCACCTGGGGTGAGAACACGCTGATCTTCGGCGACATCGGTCTCGCCTTCCGCATGACATTCGTGAACAAATGCGACGAGCTGGAGCGTCCTGCCATCGCGGAATTCTACCAGCGCGCCTTCGCGCAGGAACTGCCCGAGAGCGCAGCGATGGTGAAAGTGGCTTGACCGATCTTGCCATCACCCGCGCCAACGAAGCCGATGCTTCGGATCTCGGCATCATCGGGCCGGCCGCCTACGCCGCCGCCTATCATGACGATTGGGATGATGCGGTCGGCTTCTTCCACCAGCTGAAAACGTTCGGCGCAGACGCCATGCTGACCACATTGGCGCGGCCGGAGGCGCGCGTGTGGATCGCCCGGCAGGACGGCGCTGGCGTGGGTTTCCTCACCATGTTCGTCGGATCGCTGGAGCCCATCGGCCAACGTGCCGGCGGGGCCGAGATCCCGCGCATCTATCTTCTACCCGGGGCCCGGCGCGGCGGCATTGGCAAGAAACTGCTGGATGCAGCCGAAGCGCAGGCGAAGGCCGAGGGCTGCAGCTATGTCTGGCTCGACGTCATGGAACATGCCGAATGGGCGCGCGCCGCCTACGAGCGCTGGGGCTTTGCCGACATCGGCAGCAAGGTGTTCGCGGGCGGCCTGCGCCCCGGCCGCAGCCGCACGATGCGCGTGATGGTAAAGGAGCTGGGTTAGAGTTCTTGCTGCTGTCGATGTAGTACGACAGGCGGGACAGGCTCGGGGGAGGACGCGCATGGACTGGAAGATGATCCTGATCGGGCTCGCCATGGTGATCGCCGGCGGGTTCCTGTCCTGGCGCCTGCGCAAGACGAAATTCGGCACGGAAATGGGGCCGGGATGCCTGATGGCGTTCGCGCTCCTGCTGCTGCTCACCGGCGTCATTGCGGCAGCGATCGGTTTCTTGTTCAAGGCTTCCTAACCCGCGAGGCGAAACGCGATGACCACTGGCACGCTGATCCAGATGAAGAGCCGCGACGGCTTCGAGTTCGACGCCTGGCATGTGAAACCCAGCGGCCCGCGCAAGGGCGGCGTCATTGTCATCCAGGAAATCTTCGGCCTCTCCGACCACGTCAAGGAGATGACGGAACGTTTCGGCGCAGCGGGATACGAAGCTATCGCGCCGTCGATGTATGATCGCGCGGCGCCAGGCTTCATCGTGCAGGCGCAGGATGTGGCGGCGGGCATGGCGCGCGGCCGCGAGCTCGCAATGGGCAACGGGCCGGACAACGCGCTCAACGACATGGGCGGCGTGTTCGATGTGCTGTCGAAGTCCGGGAAGGTCTGTGTCACCGGCTATTGCTATGGCGGCTCGATGAGCTGGTTGGCCGCCGCGCGCATCGACGGTCTCGCCGCCGCTTCATGCTACTATGGCGGCAATATTGCGCAGATGATCGGCATGAAGCCCAAATGCCCCACCATCTGCCATTTTGGCGCGAAGGACGCTCACATCCCGCTGGTCGGCGCGGTCGACAAGATCGAGGCCGCGCACCCGGATATCCCGGTCTACATCTACGACGCGGGTCACGGCTTCTCGCGCCGCAACTCCGGCGACTATGACGCCGCCGCTGACGCTCTCGCGTTCGAGCGGACGCTGGCGCTGTTCGACGGCGCATGAAGCTCATCTTCATCTGGGGCGGCGCCGCGTCTGGCAAGCTCACGATCGGGCGCGAACTGGCGCGACTCACCGGCCTGCCGTTGTTTCACAATCATCTGGTTGTCGACGCGCTGCTGGAACGCCTTCCGTTTGGCGATCCTGAATTCATCCGCCTGCGCGAGGCGATGTGGATGGCCGGCTTCGAAACGGCGGCGACTTCCGGTCAGTCGATGATCTTCACCTTTGCACCAGAAGGTACGGTCGACGAAGGTTTCCCGCAGCGCGTGGTTGATCTTGTGAACAGTCTTGGCGGCGAGGTGAGGTTCGCGCGGCTGGTCATCTCCCCGGAAGAGCAGGAGCGCCGCATCGCCAATGACAGCCGCAAGGAATTCCGTAAGCTGGTCTCGCTCGATCTCCTGCGCGAACTACGCGCGTCGTTCCTGGAGGCCGAGGCCGCCATGCCGGCGGCGGATGTGGTGATTGATACCGAGCTGGCTTCACCGCCGGTGGCGGCGCAGCAGATCGCTGAAGCCCTTGGTCTTTCTCCGAAAACTTCCAATTGAGCTTTGCGTGCGCGCTGCTAGTTTCTGGGAAAATCTGTCGGGGAAACAATCCATGAAGTTCATCTGGTTGGCTGCGGCCGCGCTGCTTGCGTCCGCGTGCTCGAGTTTCGAGGTCAGCGCGCTCGATCCGAAGACGGGCTATCTGAAGGCGTCGGTGAAGGCGACGACGATCATCAACAAGCCGTTCGATCTCGATGCACGCAAGGATCTCGTCCTTGTGCAGAACGACCCGTTCGTTCTGGGCCAGACGAAGGCCCTCGGCTATTTCAACGAAGTGATCACCAACGAACAGCTGGAAGTGCGCATCATCCAGAACAATCTCGGCGACAAGGTCGCCTCCGTTCGCGAGCGTATCGGCCTCAACAACGCGGCCAAGTACTACAAGCCGTTCCTGTGGCTGCGTTTCGACATCAACGACACCAAGAGCGAGTATGTGCAGATCTACCTCACCGACCCGCTGACGATGGAAGATCTGTTCGCCGCCGAGGTTTACATGGACACGGTCTGGGCCGGCGTGAATGACGACAATGCCTGGTATCCGCTGTTCAATGAGCTGATCGCCTATGTGAAAGCGAACTCGGCCACTTACGGAAAAACCACCGCGGCGCCCTAGAAGGACGCTCGAGGAAGGATAGCGGCAACCTCCGAACTTCGGCTTCTATCCGCCCTGTTCGAGGGTTGCCATTCTTGGCGTGGCGATGGCCATCTGACTGGTTCTACGTTCCGGGTCAGTTCCTGCTATTTGTCGTCGTCGCCAGCAACAGTACCGGCGATCGCGCCAGCCGCTGCACCGATGGCCGCGCCGCGCTCTGCATCGCCATCGCCCGTGTTGTTGCCAATCGCAGCGCCAGCCGCGCCGCCAATGGCTGCGCCTGCCAGCGTCGAACATGCCGTCATCGCGCCCACTGAAAGCGCTATTGCGAGCATCGATTTGAGTGAAGTCATCTGAAGCCTCCGGTCATCATACCGCGATAATACGCGCGCCACATCGTCGCGTTCCGGTGGCGCGGCCGGGCTCAACTGGGCTACCACGTTACAGCGGTTTTCAGGCGGGGATGGATGGCTGGTCGTTCGATCGCGATTGCAGGCGGCGGCATCGCCGGCCTTGCCTGCGCCGCCCTCCTGGCCCGCAGCGGAGACCGCGTCGTCGTCTATGACCGCATGTCGGCGCCCGAGCCCGTCGGTTCCGGCCTGATCCTGCAGCCCGTTGGTCTTGCGGTCCTCGATGCAATCGGCGTCGCAGAGCGCATGCGCGCGCTCGGCTCGCCGATCAGGAGGCTGTTCGGGCGCACCATGCCGTCGAACCGTGTCGTGCTGGATGTCCGCTATCGTGCGCTTGGTGGAGGCGCCGGCGAGGGTCTCGCCGTCCATCGCGGCGCTCTCTTCGAAGCGTTGCTGGATGCAGCGCGGGAAGCAGGCGCGCAGATGGAAGGCGGCCGTGAGATCGTCGGCGCCAGCGATGGTCGTCTCGCGTTTGCCGATGGAACGAGCAGCCTGCGCTTCGATCTCGTCATCGACGCGCTCGGCGTGAAGTCGCCGCTATCCCGTCCAGCTCCGTTGCCGCCGCTGCCCTTCGGCGCTCTCTGGTGCAATGTCGACTGGCCGTCTGGACCGGAAGCGGCTCCCTTCGACCCCAACGCGCTTGAGCAGCGTTACGAAGCCGCCCGCAAGATGGTGGGCGTGCTGCCCGTCGGAAGCGTGCGCACCGGCGCGCCGAGGCAGGCCGCCTTCTTCTGGAGCCTGCGCCACGCCGATCTCGCCGCCTCGCGCGCCGCACCGCTGGATCAATGGCGAGCCCAGGCGCTCCAGCTCTGGCCTCAGGCCGCACCCTTCATCAACCAGGTGACCAACCGCGAGCAGCTGATCTTTGCGGCCTACTGCCATGGAACCCGCGCCTCGCCCGCCAGCCCCGGCATGGCCCATGTCGGAGACAGCTGGCACTCGGCCAGCCCACAGCTTGGCCAGGGCGCCAACATGGCCCTGCTGGACGCCCTGGGCCTTGCCCGCGCACTGGAAGCGAACCGCGACATTTCGCTCGCACTCGGCGCCTATAGCCGTTCCCGCCGTAGCCATATCAGGCTCTATCAGCTCGCGTCCTGGATGTTCACGCCGGCCTACCAATCGGACAGCCAGGCCATTGCGCTTGTCCGCGACTGGCTGATGGCCCCGTTTTCGCGCGTGTGGCCAATGCCGAAAATCCTTGCTGCCCTTGTGGCCGGCAGCATCGGATCGCCCCTGTCGGCGATCGAGGCGATTCAGGACGGCTAGACGCCCTTCCCACTGCGTCAGCCCCGTTCTAAACGGATCATCATGACCAGGCCGACCGACCGCTCGGATATCTTCAAGTCCGCCCTCAGCGCCGCAACTCGCGCGCTGGCGGGGCAGGACGAACTTGCCGTGGATTTCTCGGTCGATGGCGGCCGGATGCAGGATGGGCAGATCACGCTCACCACGCCGCCGAAGGACCTGACGCCCGCCACCGCCGCCCGTGCCCGCGGCCAGGCCGATGCACTCGCCCTCAAGGTCGCGCACCACGATGCCCGCAAGCACGCCCGCGCCATGCCCCAGCGCGAGGACGCCCGTCGCCTGTTCGAGGCCGCCGAACGCGCGCGCATCGAATCGATCGGCGCCGCCGCAATGGATGGCGTGGCTGAAAACCTTGACGCCGTGCTGCAGCAACGTTGCGAGCGCGCTGGATATTCCCGCGTCACGGATCGCAGCCGTGCGCCGATGGACGATGCGCTGGAGTTCGTGCTGCGCGAGGCGATGACCGGACGTTCGCTGCCTGCTGCTGCTGAATCTGTTGCAACGCTCTGGCGCGCAGAACTTGCGGAGAAGGCGGCCGGCCCCCTCGCGCGGATGCGCGGCGCGATGGACGATCAGACTGCATTCTCCGAAGTGATGCGCGATCTCCTGCGCGACCTCGGCATGGGGGATGAAGGTTCGACTTCGACCGAAAGCGAAGACGAAGCCGGAGAGGACGACGAGGAGGGCGAGGCCAAGTCCAAGGCGTCCGACGAAACCGAGGGTGAGGGCGAAGGCGAGGGTGAAGGCGAGGAGCAGGACTCCAGCGACGCCGGCGAAGGCGAGCCGGGCGAGCAGATCGAGGCCACCGCCGCAGACGATGCCGATTCCGAGATGGAGGTGTCAGAATCCGACGAGGATGAACCGGCAACGCCGATCCGCCCCAACTGGCGCGACAGCGACGTCTTCAAGTCGGCCTACCACGCCTTCACCACCGTCCATGACGAGGTGAAGAACGCCGACGAGCTGTGCGATCCGGAAGAACTCACGCGTCTCCGCGCCTATCTCGATGCGCAGCTGCAGGGCCTTCAGGGCGCAGTCTCGCGCCTCGCCAACCGTCTGCAGCGCCGCCTGATGGCGCAGCAGAACCGCTCGTGGATGTTCGATCTTGAGGAAGGCGTGCTCGACACGGCCCGCCTGACCCGTGTGATCGTCGATCCCACTGCGCCCCTGTCGTTCAAAATGGAAGACGAGAGCAAGTTCCGCGACACGGTGGTGACCCTGCTGCTCGACAACTCCGGCTCCATGCGCGGCCGGCCGATCATGGTCGCAGCGCTCTGCGCGGACATTCTCGCGCGTACGCTGGAGCGTTGCGGCGTCAAGGTCGAGATCCTCGGCTTCACGACACAGGCGTGGAAGGGCGGCCTTTCCCGCGAGGATTGGATCAAGGCGGGCAAGCCGCCTGCGCCCGGCCGGCTGAATGATCTGCGCCACATCATCTACAAGTCGGCGGATGCGCCCTGGCGGCGCGTGCGGCGCAATCTCGGTCTGATGATGCGCGAGGGCCTGCTCAAGGAGAACATCGACGGCGAAGCGCTCTTGTGGGCGCACGACCGGCTGATGGCGCGCGCCGAACAGCGCAAGATCATGATGGTGATCTCCGACGGCGCGCCGGTCGATGACTCGACCCAGTCCATCAACCCCGGCAATCCGCTGGAGGCGCACTTGCGCGAAGTGATCGCGCACATCGAGGGCGTGTCGCCGGTCGAACTGATCGCCATCGGCATAGGGCACGACGTCACGCGCTGGTATCGCCGCGCTGTAACGATCGTCGACGCCGAGCAACTCGGCGGCGCGATGACGGATAAACTGGCCGAACTTTTTGGCGAGAAGGAAGCCGCCATCGCCAAAGCCGCCGCGAAGGAGCCCGCCCCGCGCGATACGCGTTCTTCCGCGCGCGGTGCGGCCGCCATGGCGGTGCAGGCGGTCAAGCGCACAACGTTTGACGAAGTCGCGAAGGGCCGGGGCGCTGGCCGATGAAAAGCCTTGTCGCGGCCATGTCGGCGCTTCTGCTTGCCGCGTGCGCCAGCATGGAGAGTAGCGCGATGCGCGACATCAACCATCTTGCCGAAGACTATGTCCGCCTCGCACTGGAAATCGACACCTACGAGCCCGGCTATGTCGATGCCTATTTCGGCCCGCCCGAGTGGCGCGAAGCCGCCAAAGCAGTTCCGCGTTCGCAGGAAGCGCTGAAAGCCGAAGCTGATCGGCTGGTTCGCGCGCTGGGCGCTTTTACGTCGGCTGACGAAGCCTCAGCCCAGCGCGCAAAGGTCCTCGCGGCAAACGTCTCATCCGCGCGCTTCCGTCTCGACATGATCGAGGGCGTGCGCGCGCCGTTCGTTAAAGAGGCTCAGCGCCTGTTCGCGCTTACGCCGGAACTCAAGCCGCTCTCGAATTATGACGCGGCGCTTGCGCGCATCGAGGAGATCGTGCCCGGCGAGGGCCCGCTGTCGATCCGCGTCCAGACCTTCCGCGCTCGCTATGCCATTCCAGCCGATCGGCTTGATGCGGTGATGCACGCCTCGATCGCCGAATGCCGCCGCCGCACCATGGCGCACATCGCGCTGCCCGAAGGCGAAAGCTTCGCGATGGAGCTGGTGAAGGACAAGAGCTGGGGCGCGTACAACTATTATCTCGGCGGCAATCGCAGCCTCATCCAGATCAACACGGATCTTCCGGTGTCCATCGGCAATGCGCTCGTGCTCGGCTGCCACGAAGGCTATCCGGGCCACCACGTGCAGGGCATCTACAACGAGCGCGCCTATCGGACGAAGGGCTGGGCAGAATATTCGATCGCGCCGCTCTATGCGCCGGCCGCACCGCTCAACGAGGGTGGGGCGGATTTCGGCGTCGACCTCGCCTTCCCGGGTGATGAACGCCTCGCCTTCGAGATGAACGTGCTCTATCCCCTCGCTGGCCTCGACCCGGCGACTGCTCCCGCCTTCGACGCCCTGCGCCGCGCAACGGCCGAACTTGACGGCGCGCTGCTCACCATCTCCCAAATGCATCTGGACGGCGCCATCTCGCGCGAACGCGCCATCGAGCTTGCCGAGCGCTATCGCCTGGTTGGACGCGAGGCGGCGGAACAGTCGCTGGATTTCGAAAGCGAGTACCGCTCCTACGTGATCAACTATTCCTCGGGCGAAGACCTGGTGCGAGACTTTGTCGATCGGGCGGGGGATGATCCGGCCGCCCGGTGGGCTGCGTACGAACACATTCTTTCGACGCCCATCCTCCCGGCCGACCTGAAACAGTGAGCCCAGCGTAATGTTCGCACACCGCCTCTTCATGGCCGTAGCCGCCATCGCACCTCTTGCTGCGTGCGGTTCGACGGGAACGGGCGCCGATGCGCCGTTGTCCGCATCTGACGTCGCCATTCCTGCTTCCGCGCTGGACCAGGGGCAGCCCGTGACGGTCAATTCGCGCGAGGATGCGGCAGGTCCGCTTGCCGACGGTGATGATCGCATCATTATCACGGGGATTCGCAAGGCGCTGCGCACGGGCAGTCTCGATAGCTACCTCCGCGCACTGTCTGATGTCTCGTGCCAGGGCACTTCCACTGTCGCCGCAGCGCCAGCGATCCCGCTATCGGTCACGCTGGTGGCGCAACAATCGCCCGACCCCAAGCAGCGCAAGTTCGGCGACCTTACCTTCATCGCAAGCTACCAGTTGACCAGTACGGACGAACGCTTCGGCGGCCTGTCCGGCCTCGACTTCATCGCGGATGATAAGCTACTGGCTGTCTCCGACGCTGGCCGCTTCGTCTGGATCGACCTCAATCGTGACGGCACCGCGCCGGTCTCAGCGCGCCTTTCTCCCATGCATGAGACTAGCGGCGCGGCGATGGAAGCCGCCTCCGCATCCGAAGGGCTTGCTGTCAACGGAAGCTTCGCACTCGTGTCGTTCGAGGGTGATCATCGCGTGCTCGCCTTCGACATTGGTCGCTGCGGCGCTTCGGCCGCTGGTGCGCCGATCGTGTTCGGCGACTATGGTCTGCCGCTCACCGATGCCTTTGCCGACGCCCGAATCGAGGTTGGCGATAAGGAAGGCTCCGAACCGCTTGCCGTTACCAGCGATTGGTATCTCTTCGCCGGCATTGAGCGGAAGGTGGGCCAGTTCAATTCTCTATCGGGCCGCCCCATCGAGTCCGAGCCCGAATTCAACCTGCGCGTCGGCGTCAACGCGCCGGAATTCGCCGGCCTCGACATCGTACCGGATCCGCGTCGCAACGACGCCGTCCGCGCCTTCCTTGTGCATCGTTCGACCAATAGCGCCGACAGCTCAATCGTTATCACCGAGACGGATCTGTTACGCTTCCGCGATTCCAATGCGCCGTCAGGCCAGGGCGAAATGGGCGAGCGTGCGCGTTGGCGTTTCTCGGAAACCGGTTGGCGCGAACTCGGCGCGCTCGACCGTCTTGGGACGACCGACAGCTATGAGGGCATCGCCGCCAAGCAGCTGTCTGACGGACGTGTGCGCCTCTATCTGGTCTCGGACGATGATTTCGACGGCGGCAAGCGCACGCTCCTCACTATTCTCGAAGTCCCCAAGCCGCTGCGCTGACTGTTCAACTGCCTTGAGCCCGCCACAGGACCGGGGCATCAACCGGCGGGCATCAGGATTGGGACAAGAGCATGAGGCGCCGCCTCGCTTGGACAGCATGGCTCGCAGGTGCAGGCGCCGTCGCCGCGACGATGCTTGCCGCCGCGGCCCTGAGCCAGCCGCCGGTTGACGACCCAATCGGAGACCTGATTTCCCGTAACGATCGCGACTTCAGGCGCGATTATCTTGATCCACTGTTGCGCGCATCCTGTCCGCCAGCTTCTGATCGCCGCGAGCCCGACGTCATCGACCTGCAGGTTGCAACCGTTCCGCTGCAGGGGCTCAACCCGTTCCGGCGTGACATAGGTGAGCTCACCTTTGTCGCCGGCTTTCATCTCACCAGCACAGACAAGCGTTTGGGTGGTCTTTCAGGGCTCGACCTGCGCGACGATGGCGGCCTCCTGTCGGTCAGCGATGATGGCGATTTCGTCTGGATCGATCTTGCAGCAGACGGCCTGACGCCGAAGCGCGCCCTCATCGCGGGCATGCTCGATGCCGAAGGCAATGCCCTGAAGGGCAAGGCAGGGGCAGACGCAGAGGGTTTGGCGCTGAACGGGGGTGTCGCGCTCGTCTCGTTTGAGCGCAACCATCGTGTACTGGCCTATGACCTCGACAAGTGCGCTGCTGCCGCCCGCGGTGCGCCGATCGCGTTCGGCAACTATTCCGGATCGCTCGCAAAGGCGTTTGATCGCGCAGGTCTCAAAATCAGCAACAATCAGGGACCCGAAGGTCTCGCAGTCACGCCTGGCTGGATGTTGCTCGCCGGCCTCGAAACGCAGGCAGGAGAGGCGAGCCCTGTCTCCGCGCGCCCCGTCGAGGCGTCGCCCGAATTTGATCTCGTCATTGGCAAGGACGCGCCCGAGCTTGTCGGTCTTGATGCGTTGCCATCAGGGGGCGCCGCACGCGACCTGCGCCTGTTCAGCCTCCACCGCTCGTCGAGTCCGCTGTCGTCAAACGCGATCACAATCGTGGAGACGCAGCTTCAGGCAACGTTTGACCAGTCCAATCTGCCTGCGCGCGTTGCCAGCGAGATCGACGAGCGTAGCCGCGCGCACTATCGCGTGACGTCATCGCGCGTCCTGGCCGAGATGAACGTCTTCGTGACGATCGACAATTTCGAAGGCATCGCGGCGCGTGCGCTACCGGATGGCCGCGTGCGGCTCTACGTGATTTCGGACAACAATTTCTCGGCCAAGCAGCGTACCTTGCTGATGATCTATGAGACCCGCGACTAGCGTAGCGTGATCGGAAACACGATCCCGAGGACGCACGCGCTGCGCCTCTGGGATCGCCGCGACAGATTTCAATCCAGGCCGATCAACGCGCAGCCAACGTCGGAGCGTCCGTCTGACGGTCAATCGTGCAGAGCACCACGCCCTGCGTGTCGTCGGCGGCCTTTACGCGCAGCGTGTAGGTCAGCGTCGAATCGGAAACGCGGGTGGCGTCGCTGTCGGTGCGGACGGACTTCGGCGCAGGCGTCTGGGCCTTGGCGGCGGCTTCGCAGATTTGCTTGCCCTTGGAGAGCGAGGTCTTCGCGAGGGCCGGGCCCGCGGTAACCGCTGTAGCCGCGACGGCAAGAATGGCGATCAGGGAGGTCTTCTTCATATCAGGCGGCTCCAGCAGCCGCAGGGAGCGCGGCCATCTGGTTAAATCCTGCACATGCACAATTTGATGTGCAAGCCAAAAACGTATATGCAGTATTCAATGGAGCGATCAGATTTTCTTGATTTCGATTGTCTCGCCTACGGCACGCGGCGCACAGGCCGCGCTGTCACCAACCTGTTCAACGCACGCTTGGCTCATCTCGATCTCAATGTGGCGCAGTTCGGCCTGCTCGCGGCGGTAGGAAAAATGCCTGGGGCGACCCTGGCCGCCATCGGCGAAGCGATGCTGCTCGACGAAAGTACTTTGGCGCGCAACTTCGCGGTGATGGAACGTCGTGGGCTCGTCTCGGCCGAAGGTGGACGCGGACGGGGCGGCAAGCAGCTTCGCCTGACGAAGGAAGGCATCGCGTTGGCGAAGGTCGCTTCGACGGTGTGGACTCGTACCAACAAGCATCTTGCCGCTGAATTCAGCGAGGATGAGGCTGCCGCTGGCCGCGCCTTCCTGAAGGCCCTGGCCAACGCCTCGCAGCGCATCAAAGCCAAGGACGAGGCGGTCGCTCGGCGGGAAGCCACGCGGAACGCACTCGCAAAGCTCTAGTCCCAACGCAAGACGCGCGCGCCGGGTTACGACGCGCGCATCAAGCGACACAAGGGAGGGCGCTCAATCGTCTTCCGCCGGGAAGTTCATGCTTTCCCAGCAGAGCGCAGAGGTCGATCAGGCAGGCTTGACCGACGTCACGGTCTCGGAATCGCGGTCGACGGTGCACAGCATCTTGGTCGTGGTCTCGCCGACCTTGACCTTGAACAGGTAGGTGAAGCTTGAACCCGTGGCGCGGGTGGCTTCCTTGTCGGCTTTCACGGACGAGGGGGCCGGCTCCTGGCTGCTGAGGTGCTCCTTGCAGAGTTTCTCTGCGCCCGTGACCGAAATCTTGGCGAGCGCCGGGGAGGCGAGGGCAATCGCGGCAGCCGAAAGAATGATGAGGGAGGAAAGGCGGGTCATGTTTGATCTCCGTTGTGGCCGCTTATGGGAGGCGACCTTAGGGTACTAGACGGTGTCAGGTAGACGCCGTCAAGTTGACGCTAGCGTAAGTAAGCCCCTACGTCCGCTAACACCTTCGTTAAGTGCCAGTCGTCCGTTTCTCTGGCGTGGTTTCTGGAGCGTTTGACGAAGATTTGTCGCAGGGGGGCTCGCGACAGCCTCGCGGACATGGAGGGCGACCATGGCAGACACCCGCATGACATTGCCGGGCATCACGCCGACGCAGGAGATGTTCGATCTCTATGACCGGTATTGCCATAACGAGATCGACCGGCGGACCTTCATGGACCGGCTGGGCAAGTTCGCCGTTGGCGGGGTGACGGCGGCCATGCTCGCCGAGGCGCTGCTGCCGCGATACGCCAGCGCGTTGCAGCTCTCCGAGGATGATCCGCGCATTACCGGTGCGCGGATCACATACGACTCGCCTGACGGCGCAGGACGGCAGGGCAAGCAAATGGGCGCATATTTCGTGCGCCCGTCAAAACCTGCGAAGGCCAAGCTTCCGGCGGTCGTGATCGTGCACGAGAACCGCGGCCTCAACCCGCACATTGCGGATGTGGCGCGACGCACAGCGGCTGCGGGATTCCTGGCGCTGGCGCCGGACGCGCTCTATCCGCTCGGCGGCTATCCCGGCAACGACGATGACGGCCGCGCCATGCAGGCCACGCGCAACGGCGCGGAGATGCTGGAAGACTTCATCGAGGCCGTGAAGCTCATGCAGATCCATCCTGACTCGAATGGCAAGGTCGGCATTGTCGGTTTCTGTTACGGTGGCGGCGTCTGCAACAACGTCGCCGTGCGCGTACCGACGCTGGCGGCGTCCGCGCCCTACTACGGATCGGCCGCCAAACCTGAAGATGCGGCGAAGATCAATGCGCCGCTGCTGATCACGCTGGCCGGCATCGATGAGCGTGTGAACGCGACCTATCCGCCCTATGAAGCAGCGTTGAAGGCCGCCGGAAAGACATTCACGACTCATATCCATGATGGCTGCCAGCATGGCTTCCACAACGATACGACCCCACGCTTCGATCCGGAAAACGCGCGCATTGCGTGGAACCGCACGCTCGATTTCTTCCGCAAACACCTGACCTGAAGGACCCCACAATGAAACGGATCACAGCCGCGATTTGCGGAGCTTCCCTCTTGTTGTCCGGTTGTGGTGCTCCGGCTGCCGAAACGACCACGCCCGCGCCTACCGCGGAAGCTGCCGTCACGCCGGCCGTTCCCGAAGCAGTCGACGGCTGGCGCGAATACCCGCTCCGCGAGGGCGTCATATCCATCCAACCCGGCAAATGGCGCACCGACGTGATCGACATCTCGATCGCACCGGGCAAGGGCCTCGAATACAAGCTCACGATGAAAAAGGGCGAGGGGGTCGTCTACAACGTTTCCTACACCAACCTCGAACATCCCGGCATGATGGTGGTCGAATTCCACGGTCACACCGAACAGGTCGATGGCGTCGGCGATCTGATGTTCTATTCGAAGACCGGCGGCTCTCCGGAGAGCGGCGTCTTCATGGCCCCGTGGGACGGCATCCACGGCTGGTACTTCAAGAACGAATCCCCGGCGGAGGTCACCGTGCGCCTCGATCTGGCCGGGTTCTATGCGCTGGAAGCCCCCAAGCCCTGAGTGACCCGAATCCTGAACGGCTGACCCGTTTTCCCGTCCGTTGGCGCTTACTGGGATAGAGGGTCGCCTGACGCCTGCATTCGCTTGACTGGCGAAGCTTGCGGCCCTTGCCTGCACGCCGGGGTTTGCATCGGGCTAGGGGACGACCGTGATGGATGTTGTGAAAATCGCAGGCGCGGCGCTTGGCCTGCTTTGCATGCCCGGCTGCGCCATCGTCAGCGATCTCGGGGCCACAGGCCTTGCCGAGAACATCGAAGACAACGCCGCCACGTTGAACGAGGCGCATACGCGCGCCATGACAGCCATCATCGCGGTCAACGTCCTGCGGGCGCGCGATCGGTGGCCGACCAACTACACCACCCTCTCGGGCATCAAGTCGAATCCCACCCTGTCGCTCAATGGATCGGCCTCGCTCGGGCCGCTGGGCCTTGGCAACGCGCCTATGCCGTTCTCGGGATCATCGGCCAGCATCTCGCGTAACGAGAGCGCCAATGCGGAATACTCGGTCAACCCGTTCTCGAACAATGATCGTACGCAGGGACTGCTGAAACCGATCCAGCCGGACATGCTGCAGAGCTACTGGCTCGCCGGCTGGCCGCGTGAAACGCTGATGTGGCTCTTTGTCGATGCCGTGACTTTCGCTGGCGAAAGCCAACCCTGGTATATCGACGGCGACGAGTTCTCGACCGCGCCATCGGCTTCAGACGCCGCGAACCTCAAGCGCTATGTCGCGATCATCAATGCGGCCAAGCGTGGCGAGGTTGATTTTGGGCCGATGCCCGCGCCCACGCTCGACCAGCGCAATTGCACGCCCTATGATCCTGTCTATCTGCGCGAGACCCTCGGCGGCGGATCGCCCATCGATGGTGGACGCGGTGGCGGCGGCAACATGGCCGACACGATCCGCACGGTTGAAGGTCTCACGGGCCGCCAGCTCATTCTCACCGAAGGCGACCGCACCATACCCGCCGGCGAGGCGGTCATCGCGCCCGACAGATTCAACCGCCGCCTGCTGCTGTGCGATCCGGTCGGCGCGGCGTGGGGCTTCATGGATGCGCGTACCGGTGCGCCGCTTGCCAGCATCCGCACGCGGTCGTTCGACGACATGATCTATTTCCTCGGTGAAACGCTACGCAACGGTACCGACGAATCGCCAACCGTCGCTGGCAACGTGATCCTGTTCCAGACCTATCCGGAACGCGCCGAGCGGGCTTTCGCCGTACGTGTCGAACATGCCGATCGGGTCTATTTCATCGCGCCCCAAATGCTGGATGACGGGAGCGGCGGTCCAAAGGATGTCACCGGCAATGTTCTCTCGCTGTTGAACCAGCTCTACCTGCTGGCCCAGTCCGACGAGTTCCTGCGCGCCCCCGATTCACGCATACGCTGATGGCCGCGTAAGGCAAAAGGCCGCGACAAGCAGCCCGCGATTCCGCTAGCGTCGGCTTCGCGCTAAGCAGCGCGGAGGCAGGTGCAGACGTGATCAAGGCCGAACTCTCCGACGACCCAGCAGACGCGGATCGTCCGCAGACCGCGCGCTACGCGCAGAAGCGCGAGCAGATCATCCAGACGGCGGCGCGTCTGTTCAACACGCTGGGCGTGCGCGGCGCTACGCTCGATGATATCGCCAGCGATGTGGGGATGAACCTCACCAGCATCCGCCACTATTTCCGGCGCAAGGAAGACATTGTCTCCGCCGCCTTTCAGGACTCCATTGCCGCTCACGCTGAAAGGTTCGAGCGCGCCCGCGAGGGTGGTGACCGCGAGGCCAGGGTGCGCCGGCTGGTGCACGAATACTTCGACATGCGCCGTTCGATCCGCGCGGGCGAGAGTCCGGAGGTGATGATCTTCGGCGATATACGATCGCTGAACGCACAGCATGCCGCCGAAGTCTGGCCCCGCTATATCGATCTGTTCCGGACTGTACGCTCAATCCTGAAATCGCCAGCTGCAGACAACGAAGACCGCCTCGTCCTAAGCGCCCGCACGCATTTCGTGATGTCGCAACTGATCCGCTCGGTGTTCTGGCTTCCGGCCTATCCAGCTGAATCTGTGGACCGCGTCGAGCGCATGTTCACGGACATCCTGTTCAACGGCCTGGCCGCCCCGGGACAGGTGTTGCGCGATGCGCCCCCGGAGGAGCCTCAGGAGCAGCCGCGCCAGACCGCATGGGAAGGTTTCCTCCTCGCCGCCACGCGGTTGATCAACGAGCAGGGTTATCGCGGCGCATCGGTCGAGCGCATTGCGGCCGAACTGAACCGCACCAAGGGCGCCTTCTACCATCACGTCGAGGGCAAGGGCGATCTGGTGGTGGCCTGCTTCAACCGCACGCTCGGCCTGCTGCAGAACGCCCAGAACCATGCGGTTGCCTCAGAAACGACCGGTCTTGCCCAGGCCTATGCGGCCGTCTCCACGCTGGTCCGCCGCCAGCAGACGCCGGCTGGCCCGCTTCTGCGCAACTCCGCGCTGATGTCGGTCGACATGGCCCAGCGTGAACCGATGCAGCGGCAGATGGCGCAGGTGATCACCCGCTTTGCCGACATGGCGACCGATGCTCAGCTCGATGGCTCGGGCCGCCTCTGCGATGCGCGCATCGCGGGCGAGATGCTGATGGTCACAGTCAGCTCGGCCGCCCAGCTCAAGGGCTGGGCAGACGGCAGCAACGCCGAAAACGCCGTCGACCTCTATGTCAGGCCGATGTTCCACGGCCTGTTCGCGTGAGGCCGTGTCAGGTGGTGTGCTGCTCCTGCAGCCAGCGGGTCAGCACGCCGCCAGCCACACACTGCTGCCACGCCTGCTCGGGCGTTTCGGCATAGGTGAACAGCGTCTCGTCCACCTTGGAGATGACCCCATGTTTTACCAGCGCCTGGAAGTTGACGACTTCCTCCCAGAAGGCCTGGTCGTAGAGCACGATCGGGATCGGGGGTGACTTGCCCGTCTGGCGCAGAGCCAGGATTTCGAACAGTTCGTCGAAGGTGCCTACGCCGCCGGGAAAAACCACGAGCGCATTGGCGCGCATCGCAAAGTGCATCTTGCGCATCGCGAAATAGTGGAAGCGCAGCGTCAGGTCTGGAGTCGAGAATGCGTTGGGCTCCTGCTCCATCGGCAGGGTGATGTTGTAGCCGATGGACGGCGCGCCCACGTCGTGCGCGCCGCGGTTCGCCGCTTCCATGATGCCCGGACCGCCGCCAGTCGCGATCACGTTGTCGCGCGGATGGTTGTTGCGCAGCTTGGCGCCGCCTTTCTCGGAGACGATCTGCGCAAACCTGCGCGCGTCATTGTACCAGCGGCGATGATCGTCGGGCCCCTTCTCGCTGAACCGCGCCGAACCGAACACCACGATGGTGGAGCGCACGCCCCAGCGATCCAGCGCCTCCTCGGCCTTGTTGTACTCCAGCATGAATCGCAGGCCGCGCTGTGAGTCGCTGAGTATGTAGTCCTGGTCGAGCGCCGCCAGCCGGTAGGTGGGCGAGGCCATCTGCGGCGCGTTCGCCCCCTTGCCGCCAGCCAACTTGGGAATGTCGGCCTTGGTCAGTGTCCCGGCGATGTTCGCCGGTTTGGCGGTGGTTTTGGAGGGTTTTGTAGTCTTGCGGGCCATCGGCGTCTCATCTGAAGGGGAGACTGTTTAGCCAAGACTGGTAAAGGAAGCGACCCGAAAAAGCGGCGAATTGAGTTCCAGGCGGCCTCAACCTGCCGCAGGGACGCTCCTGCCAAATGGCCCCAGCGCCTTTACCCGCTCGATCCGCTGCTCGATTTCCTCGGCCGGGCGAACACCGTTCGAGCACCGGGACGTGATGTTCGCGTCGATATAGCTCTGCGGATCGGCCAGGGTTTCTTCGATGATGCGCAGGAATTCCGGATCGCCCTTCCGGGTTCCGAGGTCGTAATTGTCGGTCGGGCCGATGGGCGAGAGCTCCAGTTCTCGCGCACCCGCAGGCGTCACGCATTGCGCCAGGTCCAGCTGCCGCTTCACCGCATAAAGCGACCAGAGTCGCATCGCACGGTCACGCGATGCATCGGTCTTCATCTCGCGATACTGCTCGGACGCTTCCCAGAGGCAGGACCCGGACTCGTGGTGGCGATTGTTCCAGATACGCTCCAGCGCGGCGGCATCGGTTGCATCGGCCGGCGCAGGCAAGGTCCCGTAGGCCTTGGTGCAGGGGTTGGTGTAGTCCTTGCGCCCCACATAGCGGCCATCGTGGATCACGAGCCTGTCCAGCCATACGCGCGAGAGCTGCTCGGGCGTCGCCAGGGGCGGCAGCTGGACTTCGCCGCCGCCGCCGTCGCCGGTCTGCGGGCAACCGAGATTGCAGGTGGCCATCAAGACGCCGGTGACGACCGCGACCGTCGGCACGCCGACTGTCCACATCAGCAGGCTGCTGCCAAGGTCGGCCGTCGCCTGAACATATTCGATGGAGACAATCTCGGCCTTGCGGGCGCATCCGTTTTCACTGCACACCGCGTCGCCAAAATCGCGCGGCGGCCGCATCTCCAGCGTGCTGCCATCGGCCAGCGTCAGCGTCGCATACTCGCGCTTGGCGATATCCGCCACCGTGCGCGGCGTCGCCTTCACGGTCACATTCTTGTAGTTGCTGATGCACCCGGTCGAGAGCAGGGTGGCAAGGATCGCCAGTGTCAGTCTCATGCCTGTGGTCCCCGCTCGCACGAGCGCAGTCTATTCCATGATGTCTTCGTTCCACAACGCGGGGTTTGCCGCAATGAATGTGCGCATCTGGTCGATTGACGGCGCATGCGCTGCGTCAATGACCTCGATGCCGTGGCTGCGCAGGAAGGCTTCGTTGCCGCCGAAATTGATCGTGTCGTTGATCACCACACGCGGAATCTTGAACTGCACGATGGTGCCCGCGCACATCATGCAGGGAGACAGCGAGGTGTAGAGTGTCGTGTTCCGATAAGTCAGCTGCCGCCCCGCCTTGCGCAGGCAATCCATCTCACCATGCGCAATGGGATCGCCCTGCTGCACGCGCTGATTGTGGCCAGAGGCAATCAGCGTCGCCCCCCGCGCCAGCGCCGAGCCGATCGGAAGCCCGCCCTGCTCAAGCGACCGCTTCGCCTCCTCGAAGGACAGCTCGATGAAGCCAAGATCAGTGGGGGAGAGGGGCATCAATGCGCCTCGGCCCAGCTCTTCGCGAACTTCGCTTCCACCACCAGCGGGACTTTCATCTCGACGGCGGGCAGGGGCGCGCGGGACATTACGGTTGAGGCGAGTTCAGCCAGCTTCTTGGCTTCCTTCTCCGGGCACTCGAACACCAGTTCGTCGTGAACCTGCAGCAGCATCTTCGCTTTCAGTCCTGCATCGGCCAGTGCTTGCGGCATGCGGATCATCGCGCGCTTGATGATGTCGGCGGCTGATCCCTGCAGCGGCGCGTTGATCGCCTGACGCTCGCCGAATGAGCGCTCGGCGCCGTTGGGCGACTTGATCTGCGGCAGCCATACCTTCCGTCCGAAGATTGTCTCCACATAGCCATGCTCGCGGCCGAAGGCGCGGTACTGCTCCATATAGTCCTGGATGCCGGGGAATTTCTGGAAGTACTTCTTGATGTAGGCGGCGGCCTCTTCGCGCGGGATGGACAACTGCCGCGCAAGACCAAATCCCGAGATGCCGTAGATGATGCCGAAATTGATCGCCTTGGCGTTGCGGCGGATCATCGGGTCCATGCCCTTTACCGGCACGCCGAACATCTCGCTCGCCGTCATCGCGTGAATGTCGATGCCGTCATGGAACGCCTGCCGCAGGCTGGGAATGTCGGCGACATGCGCCAGCAGCCGCAGTTCGATCTGCGAATAGTCGGCCGAGAGCAGGACATTCCCAGGCGCCGCGATGAACGCTTCGCGGATCTTGCGGCCTTCCTCCGTCCGGATCGGAATGTTCTGAAGATTGGGGTCGGTCGAGGCGAGGCGTCCCGTCTGCGCGCCCGCCAGCGAGTATGAGGTGTGGACGCGCCCCGTATTCCTGTCGATCGCCTCGCTCAACGTCTCCGTATAGGTCGAACGTAACTTCGACAGCATGCGCCAGTCGAGCAGGACTTTCGGTAATTCGTGCCCATACGCCGCAAGGTCTTCCAGCGCATCTGCGCCCGTCGCCCACGCGCCGGTCTTGGTGCGCTTGGCGCCGACGACATCCGCCAGCTTCATCTCATCGAACAGGATTTCGCCCACCTGCTTCGGACTACCCAGGTTGAACGACCGCCCGGCCAGCTTGTGGGCCTCGTCCTCCAGGGCCGCCATTCGCTGCGCAAACTCTCCCGACAGACGCGACAAGCGCTCGCGATCCACCAGGACGCCCGCGCGCTCCATGTCCGAAACGACGTGGATCAAAGGCCGGTCCATCGTCTCGTACACTGTGGAAACGCCCTCGTTCGACAAGCGCGGCTTCAATCGCTCCCACAAGCGAAACGTCACATCCGCGTCCTCGGCCGCATAGCGTGTCGCCTTGTCGACGGCTACCTGGTCGAACGTGATCTGCGATTTGCCCGTGCCGATCAGTTCCTTGATCGGAACCGGCTTGTGCCCCAGGTGCAGTTCCGACAACTCGTCCATGCCATGATTGTGCTGTCCGGCCTCCAGCACGAACGACATCAGCATCGTGTCGTCGATTGGCGACATCTCGATGCCAACACCGCGGAAGATGGAAATGTCGTACTTGATGTTCTGACCGATCTTGAGAACCGAAGGGTCCTCCAGCAGCGGCTTGAGCAGGTCGGTGGCCAAGCTCATCTCGATCTGCACGGGACGCTCTTCCGAGAGGAGGTCAGTCTTCTTCGAGCCATGGGCCAGCGGAATGTAGCAGGCCTTGCCCGCATCCAGCGCCATGGAAACGCCAACCAGAGACGCGCCGACGGGATTGAGTCCGTCGGTTTCGGTGTCGATCGCCACAAAGCCCTGGCGCCGCGCGCTCACAATCCATTCTGCAAGTCGCTCAACCGTGGTCACTGTCTCGTAGTTGTCGAGGTCAAAGGGCACATTATCGATCGCCACCGGGACGAAGCTCTCGCCGGGAGAGCCATTGCCTGCGGCCGTCGCGGTGGGCTTGGCGCCGCCTTTGCCTTTCTCCGCCGCCAGCGCATTCGCCAGAGCCGCCCCGCCAGCCGACGACGAAGGCGCGGGCGCGCCTTCAACGCTCAGCGTCTGCGACACGCGCGTGGTCAGCGTCCGGAATTCCATCTCCTGCAGGAAAGCGAGCAGGGGTCCCGGCGCCGGATCGGACACGCCCAGCTCTTCAAGCGGTATCTCGACCGGAACATCGTCCTTCAACGTCACCAGCACTTTCGAGAGACGCGCTTTCTCCGCATGCTCCATCAGCGACTCGCGGCGCTTGGGCTGCTTGATCTCGCTGGCGCGGGCCAGCAGCGTTTCAAGATCGCCATACTCCTGGATCAACAACGCCGCCGTCTTGATCCCGATGCCCGGCACGCCCGGCACGTTGTCGACGCTGTCGCCACACAGTGCCTGAACGTCGATCACCTTGTCGGGCGTCACGCCGAATTTCTCGAAAACCTCCGGCGCGCAGATCCTGCGGTCCTTCACGGTATCCAGCATACAGATCTGGTCGTTGATCAGTTGCATCAGATCCTTGTCCGCCGACACGATCGAGACCCGCGCACCCTTTGCGGCCGCCTGGCGTGAATAGGTGGCGATCAAGTCGTCAGCCTCGAATCCCTTCATCTCCAGCGCGGGCTGGCCGAAAGCAATGGCCGCTTTACGCACGAGCGGAAATTGCGGGATCAGGTCTTCAGGCGGCGGCGGGCGTTGCGCCTTGTACTGATCATAAAGTGCGTTGCGGAACGTGATCGCGCCCGCATCGAAAATGCATGCGAAATGCGTCGGCTGGTCGCCGGCCTTGAGATCTTCGAGGACCTTCCACAACATGTTGCAGAAGCCCGAAACAGCGCCCACCGGGAGGCCATCCGACTTCCGCGTCAACTGGGGCAGGGCGTGATAGGCGCGGAAGATGAATCCCGACGCATCTATCAGATAGACATGGCTTGAAGCGTCTACGGGGCGCTGCACCGGCATTCTTCGTATCTCCTGTCGCCTCCGCCCTAGCAGGCCGGCGAGCATCCTTCCACATCAGCGAGTTATTCGGGCTGCCGCGTGGTTGTTTACGCCCTTTAACCCCGGGGGCTGGAGCTTGTCTCTCCGCTGCTCCACCGGAATTTAATCAATCCCTGCGATGAAGGGTTGAATTTTGTTGTCGCGGGGACTGGCAAATGGACTCGGCCCGAACCGTTGCGCCGCTTGCGCACGTGGAACTGGACGCCCGGGGCGCACCTCCGCGCTTTGCCATGGCGTACATCCGCAACCGCACCACCGGCTTCGGCGTGATCCTCGCAGTCTGCAACGGTCTTGCGCTAAACCACTGGTTTGGCTGGGCGCTGGCCGCGGTCTGGGCCGTGCTCGCCTGTGGCCTTCTCGTGGCTACCGTTATCCTCGGCATCCGCAGCGGAATGGGCGATACCTCTCGCCAGAAACTCTATGCCGGGCTGCACATAGCGCTCGTCGCGCACTGGATGATCAGCGCGAGCGCCCTGTGGACCACCATGGACCCGGCTGCCTGGGTCATCGCGCTGATGACGTGCAGCTCCTGGGTCCTGCACGTGGTGTTCATGACGCGTGGCCAGGCGCACATCATGACTCCGGGTCTTGTGGTTTGCGCCGTGCCTCTGCTCGCCTTCATGCTGCATTCGTCGTGGACGCAGCTGCCTGCCGAGGTCGCCATCGCCGCCAGCATCTCGGCCGTCTTCATGATCGCCAGCATCGCGGAGTCAGCGCGATTCTCGCTGAACAACTATCGCACTATCCGCAAGGCCCTTGCAGAGGCCGACGCTACGAAGAAGCGTTTGGAGTTCGCGATCCAGGGCGCCGGCGACGGCTTCTTCGAGGTCGACTTCGATACGATGGTCGCTACGGTGAACGCGCCTCTGGCGAAGATCATCGGTGCGGATACGGATGATAGCCACACGGCCGGGCTCGATAACTTCCATCAGACTGTTCACCCCGACGACCGCGACCTCGTGTTTGGGTCCATCGAAACGGCGCGCGAAGGCGCGATCGACAGCTGGAAGCAGGAACTGCGCGTTCGCTTCGCCTCGGGCGAATACCGCTGGATGCAGCTGCGCGCCCAGGTTCTGGAAGCCAACGAGCTGCATGGCCGCAAGCTGATCGGCACGGTCGTCGATCTCACGGCCTGGAAGACGATCGAGAGCGAGCTGCGCAAGGCCAAGGAGTCCGCCGAAGCCTCATCCAATGCCAAGTCGCAATTCCTCGCCAACATGAGCCACGAAATCCGCACGCCGCTCAACGGCGTTCTAGGCATGGCTCAGGCGCTCGAAGGCGACGGGCTCAACCCCGATCAGAAGGAAAAGGTCGGCGTCATCCTCGATTCCGGCAAGTCGCTGATGGCGCTGCTGAACGACGTGCTCGACCTGACGAAGATCGAAGCCGGCAAGCTGGAGATTTCCTGCGTCCCGGGCGACTTCCTGCACACGATGAAGCGCACCCGGCAGCTGTTTCAGGCGACGGCCCAGGAGAAGGGGCTCGATCTCTTCGTGCGCTACGACTCCAATTTCCCCCAACGCCTCAGCTACGATCCCACGCGCGTGCGCCAGTGCGTGTCCAACCTGCTGTCCAACGCCATCAAGTTCACGGGTCAGGGCCGCGTCGAAGTCGCCATCTCCGCCAAGGCCCAGGGCGATGGCAAATACATGATCGTGGTCGATGTCTCGGATACCGGGATAGGCATGGACCCCGAAACGATCGGCCGCCTGTTCAGCGTGTTCACGCAGGCTGATGGCGCCACCACGCGCAAGTTCGGTGGTTCCGGGCTTGGCCTGGCCATCTCGCGCCAGCTTGCTCGCATGATGGGCGGCGACATCACCGTGACTTCCGAGGAAGGTCGCGGCTCCACCTTCCGCCTGACCTTCCACGCGATGGAGGCAAAGCCCGAAGCGCCGTCGAAGGCCGAGCAGGCCAAGGCCACGGATTCGGCCAAGCGCAGCCTGCGCGGTCTGCGGGTGCTTCTCACCGACGACAACGCGATCAACCGTCAGGTCATCAGGCTGTTCCTCGCGCCCCAAGGCTGCGACATCGTCGAAGCGACCAACGGCAAGGAAGCGCTCGACAAGATCGCCCAGGGCGACTTCGATATCGTGCTGCTCGACGTGCACATGCCGGTCATGGACGGCAAGGAAGCGATCCAGCGCCTGCGCGCCAACCCGCGCTGGGCCAGCCTTCCGGTCATTGCCCTCACCGCCGATGCCATGAGTGGGGATCGCGAAAAATATCTCGCTCTTGGCATGACCGACTATGTCTCCAAGCCGGTGGACCAGCGCGAACTCATCGCCCGGATGTACAAGGTCATGGGCCTCGAGGCTCCCGTCCAGGCCGCTTCATCGGTCGCCCGGATCGGCTGATCGGTACGCGCGCCGGTCGGCCCCGCCCGCAACACACGCATGTGACGGCGTCCAGCGGCAGCGCGCCAGCCATCATTGTTCCGCATTTTGGGGTGAAAGCTCCAGTTTCCCGGGCCGCGGTCATGTGCGCCTCGCCTTGCGGCGCGGCGGCTTTAGCGCCAGTGTCGGGGGTAATTCCAGCCCCAGCGGGCTGTAGACGAGGAGCCGTGTACGTATGTCCGCCAAGTCTCAGATGCGGTCCCTCCTGATCAAGGTCGGTATTCCGGTCCTGGCGGTCGCCGCCATCGCTGGGGCCTTCTTCGCGCCAGCCCTTCTCAAGGTGGAAACGCCGCCCAACGCCATCGCCCAGCCCGGAAGCCCTGCCGCCCCCGCCATCGCCGGCCGTCCCGTCATGGGCGAGGATTTCTCCGGCCTTGCACGCTCCCTGATGCCGTCCGTGGTCAACATCGCCACCCGCCAGACGGTTGCCCGTGGCGGCCTTCCGGCCTTCGGCCCCAACTCGCCGCTGAACGAGTTCAATGAGCTGCTCGGCCGCGGCCAGGGCGGGGTGCGCCGCCAGTCCTCGCTCGGCTCGGGCTTCATCATCGACAGCGCGGGCTATGTGGTCACGAACAACCACGTCATCGAAGGCGCGGACGAGATCGACGTGGTCATGTCCGATGGTTCGGTGCTCGCGGCCAAGCTGATCGGTACGGACGAGGATGTCGATCTTGCCTTGCTCAAGGTCGAACCCCGCACGCCGCTCACTGCGGTTCCATGGGGCAATTCGGATCAGGCCGATGTTGGCCAGTGGGTCGTCGCCATCGGTAACCCGTTCGGCCTTGGCGGTACGGTTACCGCCGGCATCATCTCCGCGCGCGCGCGCGACATCGGCGCCGGCAGCTTCGACGACTTCATCCAGACCGACGCCGCCATCAACAAGGGCAACTCTGGCGGCCCGCTGTTCAACCTTCGCGGCGAAGTGATCGGCGTCAACACAGCGATCATCTCGCCAGGCGAAGCGGGCGGCTCCGTCGGCGTCGGCTTCTCGGTTCCCGCGAATTTTGCAAAGGTGGTGATCGATCAGCTGCGCGAATACGGTGAAACGCGTCGCGGCACGATGGGCCTCACCGCCCGCCCGGTCGACCAGGCCATCGCCGAAGCCTACGGCCTCTCCAATCCGCAGGGAGCCATCGTCACATCTGTCGAAGAAGGCGGCGCCGCCGCCAAGGCCGGCCTGCAGAAGGGCGATCTCATCACCGCGCTCAACAACCAGGCGATCAAGGAAAGCCGCGACCTCTTCCGCATCATGGGCGTCACCCAGGTCGGAACTGAGATTTCCGTTCGCTATCTGCGCAACGGCAAGCAGGCGACAGCCACGGTCAAGCTCGCGCCCGGCTCGTCCAGCGCAGCTGCGCGCGATGAAGAACCAGACGTGGTCGCCGAACTCACCAACATCCTCGGCATCCAGTTCAAGGCCATCGACGACGCCGACCGCCGCCGGCGCAACATTCCCAATTCCGTGCGTGGCGTGATCGTCCAGTCGATCGAGGGCGGCTCGGATGCACTTGGCAAGATCCCCGTCGGCGCAGTGGTGACGGAAGTTCACTTCCAGCCGGTCTCGTCAGCAGAGCAAGCCATCGCCGCCGCCCAGGCCGCCAAGGCCGCCAACAAGCCTGTCCTGCTCCAGCTCTGGGGCGAGGATGAGGTTTTCTACGTGGCGGTGCGCGCGCGCTGAGGTCGGGAGGCGGTGGCGTGAGCGTGGCCGGCGGCGTATCCCGAGCGACAGAATGCCGCCCGAGCGACAGAATGACTGTCCGCCGCGTCGCCGCCGCGGAGTCCCTTCAATCGGTCGTCAGCGGCTTCACCGAACGCCGGGGACATTTCCGTACGATGTCGCCGGTCCGCCCGCTGCCGGCGCGGCCTGTGCAGATTCTCGAGATCTACCTGGCCGAATGCTATCGCGTCCGGAAGGCAGACGCTGACTTCTCGCCCAGTCCCTCCGCCGTCGTGGTGGGGCCGATGACCCACCCCAGCGTTGAACTCGGCTTCTTCGGCGAAATCGAAACTTTCACGGTTCACTTCAGGCCCACGGGTCTGTCTCGCCTGTTCGGCGTCCCGATGGAAACGTTGGCGGACGAAGCCGCTCACGTGTCGGACGTATTAGGCGCGTCGGGCCGCGATCTCGTGGACAAGGTGCGGATGGCGCAGTCATTCGCCCGGAGGGTCGAGATTGCGGAAGACTGGGTTGGCGGCCTGCTGTCCAGTGCGCGAGACGCCAGTGCAATCGATCACGTCGCCGTTCTGCTTGCTGCGCAATTTGGTCGCGCCGACGTGCAGTCTCTCGCCCGCCGCGCCGATCTCAGCCCGCGACAGCTGCAGCGCAGGTTTGCGCACGAGGTCGGGGTCGCGCCAAAGCACTATGCACGCCTGTGCCGCATGGCAGGTGTGATCAGCGCTCGCGACGCATCCCCCGGCCGCACGATGACGGACCTTGCCCATGATTTCGGCTTTGCCGATCAGGCCCACCTCACGCGAGAGTTTCGTTCGCTGTCGGGCCGCAATCCGCTGGATTTCTTCAGGGCCTCGTCCGCCGTCCCGGAAACCACCCAGGATGTCCGATTTGTTCAAGCGCAGACGCGGGTATGGCGGTAGTCCGGAGCTATACCAGCTTCGGGAGATTTCCTTGAACCGCCGAACGACCCTGACGCTTCTCGGCATAGGAGCCGCCGCCATGGCAACGACGAGGCCTGCCCAGGCCGAAACCCTTTCGGAAGCTGAACGCGGCGCGATCCGCGATCTGATCAAGGCGTACGAGACGACCTGGAACACCAGCGATCTTGACGGAATGGCCCGGCTCTATCGCGAGGACATCCACTGGGTGAATGTGAAGGGAATGCACTGGCGCGGCTTCGAGGAAGTCGATCGCGCTCACCGCGCCTTCTTCGACATCATGTTCCGAGGCACGCGTCAGGATCTCGAAGAAATCGAGAGCATCACGCCCACGGCGCCGGGGATTGCCATTGCGGTGGTGCGCTGGCTGCATGGCGCATACACCACGCCCTCGGGGAACAAGGTCTCGCCGCAGAGCACGCGCATGACGCTGGTTCTCGCAAACGGGCCCGACGGCTGGAAGATCGTTCAGGGTTGCAACATCGAAGTGGATGCCCATGCGGCACGCTTCGATCCCATCCGAGGTCAGCAGCCCGCCTGATCTGCCGCTAGCCGGCAATGTCGGTCACGTCGTAGCCTTGGAAGAACAGAGCCGCCCGCAAGTCGGTGTGTTCGATCCGGGCCCGCGTCTGAGCCGCCACGACAGGCTTCGCTTTATACGCCACGCCGAGTCCCGCGGCACGGATCATGTCGAGGTCATTTGCGCCATCACCCATGGCCAGGGCATCGGCAGCGACACCCCCGAGCGCCGCAGTTTCCTCCAGCAACGCCGCCAGTTTGGCTTCGCGCCCCAGGATCGGCCGGGCGACGTCGCCGGTAAGTTTCGCGCCGTCGTCGATCAGCGTATTCGCCCGGTCCGCCTCGAACCCCGCCATCGCCGCCACACGCGACGTAAAATATCGGAACCCGCCCGACACCAGAACGCACCGCGCGCCATGCGCCTTCATTGTCGCCACCAGTTCGCGCGCGCCAGGGTTCAGTCGCACGCGCTGATTGTGGCAAGCCGCCAGCGCCTCCAGCCCCAACCCCTTCAGCATCGCCACGCGCTGGGTGAGGGCGCCCTCGAAATCCAGCTCGCCGCGCATGGCCCGCTCGGTAATCGCCGAGACTTCGGCCTTGAGACCAGCGAAGTCCGCCAGCTCGTCCAGGCATTCCTGCCCGATAATGGTCGAATCCATGTCCGAGATCAGCAGCCGCTTCCTGCGATTGGCCGCCGGCGTGATCGCCCAGTCCACGCCATGCGCCGCAGCCTGCTGTTCCAGCCACGGAACCAGCGTTGCGTCAGCGCCAACTGCCCGTTCCGCAACGCGCCAGGCGCCGCGCGACCTGTCGATAACATCGCCCACACCGCCCGGTGCGCGGTTCGCCAGCGGCGCCACGTCGGCCGTCAAGGAGACAAGGGTCAGGACTTCAGTCATGGACGAGCGCGCCGGGTCAGGTTAGGGCGGGCCAGCGCTGTAACAGGCGCGGCGGCCGCGCGCAAACCGCCGCCGTTCGAGTTGGGGCTATGAGTTACAGTAATGCGTCCGGCAATTCTCATCCACGGGCCAACCGCCAGCGGCAAGACCAAACTGGCGATTGCGCTGGCGCGCCGTCTCGATGGCGAAATCGTCAACGCCGACGCCATGCAGTGCTATCGCGACCTCAACGTGCTGACCGCCCGGCCAGATGCTGAAGAACTCGCCGCAGCGCCCCACAATCTGTTCGGTCATGTCGACGCCGCCGTCCGTCATTCCGCCGGAGACTGGACGAAGGAAGCCACCGTCGAGATCGCGCGCATTTCCGCCGCAGGCAAAGTCCCTATCCTTGTCGGCGGCACCGGACTCTACCTGATGGCGCTCACCGACGGCTTGTCCGAAATCCCCGCCATCGAGGACCAATACCGGCGCGAGGCCCGCGCGCGCGTGGCGACCGACATTGCAGGCGCGTGGGCCGAAATCCAGGCGCGCGACCCCGTCACCGCCCAGCGCATCGAACCCGGCGACAGCCAGCGCATCGCCCGCGCGCTCGAAGTCCTGCTGGCGACCGGCCAACCGCTTTCACACTTTCACGGCAAGGCGACGCCTATCCTCGCGCAGGGAAGCTGGGCCGGCGTCACGCTGACCCCGCCGCGCGAGACGACCTACGCCCGCATCGACGTCCGCGTGGACAAGATGATCAAGGCCGGCGCCCTCGATGAAGCGCGGACGCTCTGGGCGCGCGGCCTCGAGCGCGACTGTCCCGCGATGCGCGCTCATGGCATGCCGGGCTTCTGCGACTATTTCGAAGGCCGCCTATCGCTTGGCGATGCAATCGACCGCTGCAAGCGCGACACCCGCCGCTACGCCAAACGCCAGATGACCTGGATCGCCCACCAGTTCACCCTCTGGCCCCGCATCCCCTCCGAAAACCTCGACGTACGAACACGCGTGATCGCGGATGTGTGGGAAGAGGTGGGGGTGGGTTAGACGGTTGGCAAATCCTGCGACGTCAGGAGAATGCTTGCCGCTGGATTTGATCTGAAACGCGCTCGGAACATTCGTTCGATGGTGTCCCTGTGTTGCTTGGCTAGAAGCAGCGTGTCTTTGTCTTCTTTAGCGATCTGAGCGAGTGCGCTGCCGGATATGCGAAGTCTGATCGAAGCGCCGCCAAGGGCTATCCCCTGAAACTCCGCAGAGTCTCCCGGCTGTATCGGATCATCGGGATTGATTTGGAGCACGAGCGCCTGATCCAGCGCCGCTTTCCATTTCTTTCCCCGGCGATCTGCGTCCTTGATCGCTTGCGCCAACACGTAAGGCTGATCCTCTGACATTGCCCAAATCAAGGATCGGGCTTGCTCGATGTCTTTGCGCCTCTTGGCTTCTGCGAAGTCCTTACGGCGTTGGGAAATGATCAGCTTGTGAACCGCGTACCGAGCCGGTTGCGGAATCTGAATCAAGAGCCCTTCCATGTATGGCGAGACGGCATGAATGGGTTCAGTGATCAGATAGTCCAGGAAGTGCAAACGCTTGGCCCAGATATCCAGTGTCGGAATGTGCGTGGGTTTGTCTTCTTCGCTGAACGAAGGTGTGAGGAAGTCGATTGCGTAGCTTCCGTCCGCAAGCGTCCACGTTGTCGGTGGCGTCTTGCCGATTGTCAGAGCGGGTTTGAAATCGAGTGTGCCGAGAGCCTTGGCGATCTGTGGGTCGGTGGTATCCTCGATGGCCATCGACAGCGCATGAAAACTCGCGACATCGATATCGTCAGTCTGCGTGATCCAGCCAGTGTTGTCGGACAGGTAGGCGCCGAGCACCAGGTCGTAGTGACGGAACGCATGCGTTCCGACCAGTGTGCCTCCAAGCCTGAACACGCCGCTGTTGACGAGTGCCCGAAGGATTGGACCGGTCTTTCGGTCTGGCCCGGCAATTCCGCCAGCGCGTAGCTGCGCGACCAACGATGAGGTGTGGTCGCGGAAGTCCGCGAGGTTTTGTTGTTGCGTCCGCATGGCGTCGATGCGCACCCGCATCTCGTCTGTGTCCGGACCCAGATATCGCTGGCGGGAGGTCGTGCCATCCGCTGACCGCTGGTTTGCATACCAGTAGGTTTTCCCTTTGCGGACCATAGTGAATGGCGCGCCCTGAAACTCGAATGAGGGACGGTTCAGGTGGGCCTGAAGCAAGTTGGCATAGGTCGTTTGTAGGGTCGCTGGAATAGCGCGGGTCATTCAGCTGCACTACGCGAATAGTTCCCGTAGTGCAACCGCCGTTTTCTTAGTTGCACTACGCGAATAGCTCCCGTAGTGCAACTCGCGAAATGATCTCATCTAGGTCAAATCTTGCCCATCCGGCCCGGTTGACGCTGCGCGTGTGAAACGGTATTGGCCTTTTCCATAGTGAACTTGGGAGAATAACCCATGTCCGAGCGCCGCATGGCCCTCGTACTCGTAATTGGCTCGCCGCCGGCCCGGTAACGCACCCGGGACCGAACGGCGAGACGCACACCAAAGGGCCCCAGTGGCCCTTTTTCTTTTTCCCCGGGCCTCAGACAAAGCCCACCAGAACGACGAGCGGCGAAGATGGACGGAAACAGCAAGACCGAAGCGCAAGCCACAGACATGCTGACGGGCGCCGAGATCGTCCTTCGCGCGCTGGCCGACCAGGGCGTCGACACCATCTTCGGTTATCCCGGCGGCGCCGTCCTTCCGATCTATGACGCGATCTACGCGCAGCAGCAGGTCCGCCACATCCTCGTGCGGCACGAGCAGGGCGCCGGCCACATGGCGGAAGGCTATGCCCGCTCCACCGGCAAGTGCGGCGTGGCGCTCGCCACATCCGGCCCAGGCGCCACCAACATGGTGACGCCGATCACCGACGCGCTGATGGATTCCATCCCCATGGTGGTCATCACCGGCCAGGTTCCCACGCACCTGATCGGCACGGATGCGTTCCAGGAGGCGGATACAGTCGGCATCACGCGCGCCTGCACCAAGCACAACTATCTCGTGCGCGACGTGAATGATCTCGCGCGCGTCATCCACGAGGCGTTCTACATCGCAACCACGGGCCGTCCGGGTCCGGTCGTGATCGACGTCCCGAAGAACGTGCAGTTCGCCAAGGGCAAGTATGTCGGCCCCAAGGCGATCGAGCATCGCACCTATCATCCGCGCACCGAGCCGCAGGACAGGCGCATCGAGGAAGCCGTCGCCCTGATGGCCGGCGCTCAGCGCCCGATCATCTATTCCGGGGGCGGCGTCATCAATTCCGGCCCCGCTGCCTCCGAGGCGCTGCGGGCCCTCGCGAAAGCCACCGGCTGGCCCGTTACCTCGACCCTGATGGGCCTCGGCGCCTTCCCCGCGTCAGACAAGCAATGGCTTGGCATGGTGGGCATGCACGGCTCGTTCGAGTCCAACAACGCCATGCACGATTGCGATGTCATGCTCTGCGTCGGCGCACGATTTGATGATCGCGTCACCGGCCGCCTTGATGCCTTCTCGCCCGGCTCGAAGAAGATCCACATCGATATCGACCCGTCCTCGATCAACAAGAACGTCCGCGTCGACGTTCCCATCGTCGCCGACTGCGGCAAGGCGCTTTCCGCACTGCTCAAGACCTGGAAGAAGCAAGCCGGCAAGACGCCGGACCTGAAACCGTGGATGGCGCAGATCGACCAGTGGCGCGCCCGCAAAGGCTTCGCCTATCCGAACTCGAAAACGCTGATCAAGCCACAATACGCCATCGAGCGTCTCTACGAACTGACAAAGGACAAGGACGTCTACATCACGACCGAAGTCGGCCAGCATCAAATGTGGGCTGCGCAGTTCTTCCACTTCGACCAGCCCAATCGCTGGATGACATCCGGCGGTCTCGGCACGATGGGCTATGGACTGCCGGCCGCCATCGGCGTGCAGGCGGCCCATCCCAACGCGCTGGTCATCGACATCGCGGGCGATGCGTCCGTGCAGATGACGATGCAGGAGATGTCCTGCGCTATCCAGCACGACCTGCCGGTGAAGATCTTCATCCTCAACAACGAATGGATGGGCATGGTTCGCCAGTGGCAGCAACTGCTGCATGGTGAGCGCTACTCGCACTCCTATTCCGACGCGTTGCCCGACTTCGTGAAGATGGCCGAGGCTTTCGGCTGCCATGGCATCCGCTGTGACGATCCGGCAAAGCTCGACGACGCCATCCTCGAAATGATCAACACGCCCAAGCCTGTGCTGTTCGATTGCCGCGTTGAAAAAGCCGAGAATTGCTTCCCGATGATCCCCTCGGGCGCCGCTCACAACGAGATGATCCTCGGCAAGATCACCGGCGACGAAATCGGCGAAGCTGGTAAGATGCTGGTCTGAGGAAGATCGACGGTATGAAACGCCTTCTCCCAGCCCTCATGCTCGTGCTCGCCGCCTGTGACCCCGCGCCGGAACTTGACGGCGGTGCGCCGGCTGACGATCCCGCTCTTGATGGCGGGCCCCCACCCAACGGCTCGGTTGCTGATCCTCTCGCCGACGCGCCGGAGATAGCCGACGCGGCCTCCAAGCCGGCTCTTGGTATTACACCGCCCACGGGTGTGCGGTTGGTCGAAGGCTGCGAAACCATCGTCGCCGCCGACTACACAAGCCCCCCCAAGATGGATTGCCTGCTGTTCCAGACCGCCGATCGCGAGCCCGGCAGGCTCGACGCTGGCATCCTGGTCGCAATTTCGGAAGCAGGCTGGAAGCTGGTCCGCTCGCAGGGCAATGAACACTATCTCGAACGCCCCCACGCCGGAACTGACTGCGCCGACGTGGCCGTCATTTCCGTGCTGACCGACAGGGTGCAGGCCGTCGTCGATCACGCCGGCGGCGGCAAGGCCGTTGCCGGCTCCGTTTGGGAAGCTTACGCCATCCCCGCATCCACACTACAGGCCTGCGGCGCCAGCCGCACGCCGCCACAGGGGGGCCAGTGATGCAGGAGTTCTTCGAAAGCCTCGGCATCGAACACTGGCTGGCCATCGGCTCGGCGGTGCTGGCGCTTGCGTCCTTCATCCTCAACCTGCGCCTCGTGAACCGCCAGGAAAAGCGCGACGCCATCGCGATGAAGATGGCGCATGATTCAGACGTGATCCGATGGGCCGACGAGGTGATCGCACTCCTCGCTGCGGCGCAGGAGACGGTCGCGGAAAAGGGTGTCTCGTTCGGCGAGAGCGAATTCCCCATCCGCCGCTCGGCCGTCCGCGCGCAACTCTCCGCCCTGATCGACCGTGGCCGCCTGTTCTTCCCGAACCGCGAGGATGGCGACTACGGTAAGGAAAAGGAAGCCGGCTTCCAGGGGCGCCGCCATCCCGCTCTTGATGCGCTGGTGGACGCCTATGGCGTAATCGACAAGTCCGGCTATTCGCCGGGCCCTGATCGCGACGCGATCGCCGCGCTGACGACCCAGCGCCGCAAGTTCATGGCCGAGGTCTTCCAGGCCGTCGATCCGGTTCGCCGCGGCGAGAAACTCAAGGAGTTCACCTGATGTCCCGCGCCCCCCGCACGCGACTTACGCCCAAGAACGGCCGCGAGGACCCCGCCTCCGCCTACGACATGACGCCCTCGAACGAGCTGATCGAGCGGCGCACGCTCGCCTGCATCGTCGACAACGAGCCGGGCGTTCTCGCCCGCGTCGTCGGCCTGTTCGCCGCGCGCGGCTACAACATCGAAAGCCTCACCGTCGCCGAGATCGACCGCAACGCCCACCAGTCGCGGATCACCATCGTCACCTCGGGCACAAACCACGTGCTTGAACAGATCGAGCAGCAGTTGCTCCGTCTTGTACCGGTCGCCAAAGTCATCGACGTCACCAACTCCACCGGCGGCATCGAGCGCGAACTTGCCCTCGTGAAGGTCGCGGGTACGGGCGAGAAGCGCGTGGAATCCCTGCGCATCTCCGAAATCTTCCGCGCCCACGTCATCGACACCACGAACGAGAGCTTCATCTTCGAGCTCACCGGCGCCAGCCAGAAAATCGACCAGTTCGTCGAACTCATGCGCCCCCTCGGCCTCGTCGAGGTCTCGCGCACAGGCGTGCTCAGCATCCAACGCGGCAAGGAGAAGGCGGGATGAAACGTCACTCGTATCGCTACGCATTCGGCGCCGTTCTGCTGGCGCTCACGGTTGCCTGCTCGGGCGAAGTCAATGTGGATGTGACCACTAAGACCACGCCCGCCGCAACGCTCGAAGCCGCCATGCAGGCTGACCGCGACTTCGCGGCGATGGCCGCCGCAGAGGGCCTCAAGCCCGCCTTCCTCAAATACATGCACCCGACGGATTCGAAATTCCTGTCGCCGGGCGCCATCGCGCAGGGCGCCGAGGCCATCGCCGCCGGCTTCGACGGCTCGCCGCCTGACTTCATGGTCAAATGGGCGCCCGATGGCGGGCAGGGCTCGGCCTCCGGCGATCTAGCCGTCACCACCGGCCTCTACACGATAAGCTCCGGCGGCCAGACGATCGAGAAAGGCCGCTATGTCACCGTGTGGGGCAAGGACGCCGCAGGCGAACTCAAAGCCACGATGGACATGAGCGTGCCTGAACCACTCACGCCGCTCACGCCGCCAGTCCCCGATCCGGAAGGTCGCCCCGGCTGATCGCCAGACTAAACGACGAAATCAGTTTTCGAATGTGAGCCGTTCGCGTACTGGAGCGGCCAAATTGCCCCAAGAAGGCTAACAAGGGTAACGACGATGAAAGTCTACTACGAAGCCGACGCCGATCTTTCGATCATCCAGTCGAAAAAGGTCGCCGTCATTGGCTATGGCAGCCAGGGACACGCCCACGCGCTCAACCTGCGTGAAAGCGGCGTGAAGGACCTCGTCGTCGGCCTCCAGCCGAACTCCGGCTCGAAGCCCAAGGCCGAGCAGGAAGGCCTGAAAGTCGTCACGCCCACCGAGGCCGCCAAATGGGCCGACGTGATGATGATCCTCACGCCCGATGAAAAACAGGCGGTGATGTATGCCAACGAGATCGAGCCGCACACGCGCAAGGGTCAGCACCTGATGTTCGGCCACGGCTTCAACATCCACTACGGCCTCATCAAGCCGCGCGCCGACATGGACGTGTCGCTCTCGGCGCCGAAAGGCCCGGGCCACACGCTGCGCAACCAGTACACGCAGGGCCGCGGCCTGCCGGGCCTCATCGCCATCCACCAGGACGCCTCGGGCGTCGCGCAGGCTGTCGCGCTCTCCTACTCGAAAGCCATCGGCAACACGCGCGCCGGCGTCATCCAGACCTCGTTCCGCGAAGAAACCGAGACCGATCTCTTCGGCGAACAGGCCGTTCTCTGCGGCGGCCTCGTCGAGTTGATCAAGGCCGGTTACGAAACGCTGGTCGAAGCCGGCTACGCGCC
>DLHI01000035.1:45609-60383 GCA_002483135.1 Hyphomonadaceae bacterium UBA7672
GAAGCTGATCGTGGACCTGATCTACGAAGGCGGCATCGCCAATATGAACTACTCGATCTCGAACACGGCCGAGTACGGCGAATACGTCACCGGCCCGCGCATCGTGACGAGCGAGACGAAAGCCGCGATGAAGAAAGTGCTGGAAGACATCCAGCAAGGCCGCTTCGCCCGCGACTGGGTCCTCGAAAACCAGGCCGGCGCCCCGTCCTTCCAGGCCATGCGCCACAAGATGAGCAGCCACCCCATCGAGGAAGTCGGCGAAAAACTCCGCGGCATGATGCAGTGGTCGAAATCCAACCGCCTCGTCGACCGCGCGAAGAATTAGCATCCGGGACCGCCGGGCGCCTGCCCGGCACTTCGGCAAACACCAAACAAGGGCCAGCCTCACGGCTGGCCCTTTCCATTTCACTCCACCGGATCAGGCGGCCCAACCGCAGCCAGCCAGTCAGCGCGCGCCGCGTCGATCTCGGCGCGCAGCTCCTCTCGCGCGTCCTCGACAAAACCGAGAATTTGCGTCGCAATCGGATCGCCCGCTTCTTCGGCCAGTTCCAGCAGAGCGATGCCAAGGGCAGGGGCCGGCTCGCCGCCCTCTTCGCTCAGCAACATCCCGCCGAGCCCGCGCATCGCATGCGCCGAGCCAAGCTCTGCCGCCGCGCCATACCACTCGCGCGCGCCCGCAGCGTCCACCTCCACGCCTTCCCCCAGCGCCAGCATGACTGCATGCGAGATCATGCCGTCGATATGGCCAGCTTCCGCCGACATCTTCACATAGCGATAGGCAGCCTCTTCGTCCTTCGCGACGCCTTCGCCCTGCAGCAGCATCATGCCGACATTCCACTGCGCCCGCGGATCCCCATTCTCTGCTGCAAACAGGAAGTGCCGATAGGCCCGCGACGCATCCACCTCCACATCCCATCCGTTGCGATAGGCGCGTCCCAGAAGAAAATTCGCATCCACCGTCGCATCGTCGACGCGGCCCGCACGGCCCTCGACATACGCGTCGAGATAGGCGACGCCCTTCGCCATGTCGCCCTCTACGCCCCAGCCGAACAGATAGGCGCGGCCCCACGGATAGGCCGTCACCACCTTCAGCTGCTCCTCGGTGTCCGCCATTTTCAGGAGCTCGATGGCGCGCCCATGATCAGCCTCGCTGTCCATCATCAACTCGGTGGCGATGTTGAGCGCCGCGACCTCTGACCCAGCCGCCACAGCCTGTTCGCGAAGTACACGCGCCCGATCCGGATCAGCCTTCCAGTCCGGCCCGTCGTTCGCGATCAGTAGCGCGAGGAAGTTCAGCGCCTCGCCGTCGCCTTTCGCCGCCAGCGGTTCGATCAGCTTCCGCGCGCCGGCCGGATCATCACCCATGATTTCCAGCGCGCGCTCGAAGGCGGCATTTTCCGCGTCCGTCAGCTGCGCAAAGGCAGGTGCGGCGCCCAGCAACGCCAGCGCAGATGCGGTCACCAATGCGGCAAGCTTCATCGTATCCCCCAATGCAATGCCCGGCACACTGCCTTATCCGTCCGCCCGATGCTATCCTGATCGCTTACACCGGAGACCGCGCCCTGTTCACCCACCGCCTCGCCACCGAAGACGATCTCCCCGCCATCCGCGCGCTGATGGATCTTGCCATCGCCGAACACCTGAAGGCGTTCCTCGATCCAGCGCAGGTCGAACTCTCGAAATCCATCATGGGTCTCGACACCCAGCTGATCGCCGACCGCACCTATTTTGTCGTCGAGGAAGATGGCCGCCTCGCCGGATGCGGCGGCTGGTCCCGCCGCGCCACGCTCTATGGCGGCGACCATTCCACGTCCCAGCGCAATGCGGCCCTGCTCGACATGGCGAAGGACGCCGCCCGCATCCGCGCCATGTACACCCACCCGGATTTCGCCCGCCGCGGCGTCGGCCGCCTGATCCTGCAGATATGCGAGAACGCCGCGCGCGAGGCCGGCTTCAAGGCGGTCGAACTCATGGCAACCCTATCGGGCGAACCGCTCTATCTCGCCTGTGGCTACCTGCCGATCCAGCGCATCGTCGCCGCCTCGAAGGACGGCATCGATGTCCCCGGCGTCAGGATGGGGAAGGGGCTCTAGCCCCCATTGCCCCGGCCACGCCCAGCCTCCATGTTCGCTTCATGTCACAAGAATCCCTAGGGCGACCGCAAGCCTCGCCTCGCCAGCCCATCATCAACGCGCCGCTGCTCGTTATCCTCATGTCGGCGCTGCTCGTGGCGTTGCACGCCTTCGTCACGTTCTCGTCCAACGCAGACCAGCAGCTGATCATCGAGAACTACGCCGTGATCCCCGGCCGCTTCTGGGCGCCTGCGGGCTCTCCCTATGTCTATCCCGATCACATCTCCGGCCTCATCACGCTCGTCTCCACCGCGCTGCTCCATGCCGACTGGACGCATGTGATGATCAACTCGCTGATGCTGCTCGCCTTCGGCACGCCGGTCGCGCGCGCCTTCGGCAACGATGTGCGCGGCTGGGGCCTGTGGATGTTGCTGTTCGTCGGCTCCATCGTCGCCGGCTCCGCGCTCTATCTTGCGCTGGCCCCTGTGAACGGGCCTTACCTGATCGGCGCATCGGGCGGAACTTCGGGCCTGATGGCCGCCGCTTTCCTGCTCGATCCATGGGGCGGCAAGCGTCCGCTCTGGGCCCGCGAGTTCGTGTCGTTCAGCATCGTGTTCGCGCTGATCAACGTGCTGCTCGTTCTTGTGGCGCCCTATGCCCTCGGCATGGCCGTCAGCTGGGAAGCCCACCTTGGCGGATACGTCGCGGGCGCTATCCTCATGGCGGTCCTGCCTGTCCGTGGCTACCGTGCGTCGGGATTGTGACGGCACGGCGCCCGCCTCATTCGGGCCGCGTTCATGTGGGACGGCGCTATAACGACTGCGAACACCGGGCCCCGTGCAACGCGATCCGGTCCGAAGGAGACATGAGATGAGGTTTCTGATTTCCGCTGCCGTGGCCCTGGCCGTTGTGGCCGGCGCGACCGCCGACACGCTGAAGGACGGCTCCGTCCAGGTCACCCCCGGCAAGTACAAATGGCTGCAGGAAACCAGCCTTGCTGGCGTGCCGCTCAAGGAAGAAAACCTCGAGTGTCTGATTCCCGAAGAAGCCAAGATCACGCTGTCCAAGCTCGCGGCCGATCTCCAGAAGGGTTGCGGCGTCAGCAATGTCCGCGCGATCAAGGGCGGCTACCTGTTCAAGCTCACCTGCACCGGCAAGACCACCGGAACGGCTGACGCCACGCTGCTGCACACCGACAAGTCGATGACGATCCACGCCAAGGGCTCCGCCGATCTCGGCCCGATCCCGGTCGGCTTCTCGATGAAGGCGCAGGCAACCTATCAGGGCGCCTGCACGCCGGACGAGATCGCCAAGGCGAAGGAACGCTATCTCCGTGAGAACCCTGGAGCCGCGGCCCAGTAGCGGTCAACTCCCTCCGAACAACAAGGCGCCCTGCGGACCACTCCGCAGGGCGCTTCTGTTTTCAGGGCCTTGCAGCGGCCATCGCTGCGGCCGCCGCACGCTGCTCCGCACGGTGGCTATCCCACGCGGCCAGCATCACCGCCAGCACGATCACGCCCGCGCCGGTCCACACCTCCCAGCGCGGCGTCTCCGAGAAGAACACGATGCCCAGGATCGCGCCCCAGATCAGCGCTGTATATTCTGCCGGCGCAACGCTCTGCGCAGGCGCCCGCGCATACGCTGCCGTCAGCAAGAACCACATCACGAAGCCGGCAAGCCCCGTCGCTGCAAACTGAGGAAGGTCCGCAGGCTGTGGAGCCACGCCCAGCCACAGCGCAAAGGGCAACAGGTAGAGGGCCGGAAACAGGTTGCTGAGGAAGGCCGTCGTCACTGCGCTGTCATTGCGCGCCAGCTTCCGCAGCAACACCATCGACAGTGCATAAAGCGCCGCCGCGAAGATGCCGGAAAGAATGCCCTCCAGCCGCCGTGCAGTGTCGCCCGCACCCTCCGCGCCCTGCACGGTAATCACCATCCCGATGAACCCGACGCCCAGTGCCACTGCCGCCATCGCCCGTATGCGCTCGCCGAGAATCAGCCGCGCGAGAGGCGCAATCATCAGCGGAGCGCAGAAGATCAGCACCGTCGCCTCTGCGATTGGCAGGATGGTGAGGCAGTTGAAAAACAGCAGCGAGCACACCGCGATGTTCACCGCGCGCAACGCATGCCGTCGCAGCCCCGCCGCATTCGGTAGTCGCGACTTCGTGGCTACCAGGGCTGCGCCCGCGAACAGTGCGCCGAAGACATACCGCGCCGATGCGATCAGCACGACGCTGTAGGCCGCGCCCAGCGTCTTCACCATCGCGTCCATCGCGCAGCCGAGCATCACGCCGACAACGGCGATCAGGACGGGCGGCGTCCGTTTTGCGATAGCGAAGGGGGAGGCGGTCGGCATCCGCCCTTCCAGCATGCCGCGCCGGGCATCTCAACGGCCGATTTTTCGTGGATTCCGTTACGGCAAGGAATAGCTCGCCCGGACCGCCATCATCAAACTTGCGTCAAAAGGGCAATTTGGGCATGTTCCGCCCACCTTGCGGGCGGGCCAACCGCAACTCTCTGGGGGGAGTTGCGCGGGAAGTCGTCCATTTTCAACCTGATAGAGGATGACGATGAGCGAACTTTCGCTATGGCTTCCCATCATCGCTGGCGCAATTGCGGTCGCCTATGGTGTGATCACGACCCAACGTCTGATGGCCCTGCCCACCGGCAACGCCAAGATGCAGGAGATCGCGAAAGCGATCCAGGAAGGCGCCAACGCCTATCTCAACCGCCAGTATCGCACGATCGCCATGATCGGCGCGGTCGTCGTGGTCCTGGTCGCGATCTTCTTCCAGAACTGGCAGGCCCCCGTCGGCTTCCTGCTCGGCGCGATTCTGTCGGGCGCTGCCGGCTATATCGGCATGAAAATCTCTGTGCAGGCCAACGTCCGCACCACTGAGGCCTCGTCCAAGGGCCTCGCCCAGGGCCTCAGCGTCGCCTTCCAGTCGGGCGCCGTCACCGGCATGCTGGTCGTCGGCCTCGCGATCATCGGCCTCGGGGGCTACTACGCCCTGCTGACCGTCGGCCTTGGTCTGCCCCCGGGCGACCGCACCGTCGTCAACGCGATGGTCGCCCTCGGCCTCGGCGCGTCCCTGATCTCCATCTTCGCCCGTCTCGGCGGCGGTATCTTCACCAAAGGCGCCGACGTCGGCGGCGACATGGTAGGCAAGGTCGAAGCCGGCATTCCGGAAGATGATCCGCGTAACCCCGCCACCATCGCCGACAACGTTGGCGATAACGTCGGCGACTGCGCCGGCATGGCGGCCGACCTGTTTGAAACCTATGCGGTGACCATCGTCGCCACGATGGTTCTCGCCTCGATCCAGTTCGCTGGCGCCGCCCAGGTCGGCATGATGATGCTCCCGCTCACCATCGCGGGTGTCTGCATCGTCACCTCGATCATCGGCACGTTCTTCGTGCGCCTCACGCCGAACTCGCGCAACGTGATGGGCGCCCTCTACAAGGGCTTCATCGCCTCCGCCGTGCTCTCGGTTCCGGCGCTCTACGGCGCGATTTATCTCGCGCTCGGCGATCCGATGGTCACCACGGTCACGATGTCCGACACGATTGGCACCGCCATTCCCGCCATGAACCTTTTCTGGTGCGGCGTTGCCGGTCTTGTCGTCACGGGCCTGATCATCTGGATCACCGAATATTATACCGGCGTCGGCTATCGCCCCGTCCGGTCGATCGCCCAGGCTTCGGTCTCGGGCCACGGCACCAACGTTATCCAGGGTCTCGCCGTCTCGCTCGAGGCGTGCGCCGTCCCGGCCGTGATCATCATCGGCGGCATCATCTTCACCTACTCGATGGCCGGCCTCATCGGCATCGGCATCGCGGTCACCACGATGCTTGCGCTCGCTGGCATGGTCGTGGCGCTCGACGCCTTCGGCCCGGTCACCGACAACGCCGGCGGCATCGCTGAAATGTCTGGCCTCGATGACTCGGTCCGTGAGACCACCGACACGCTCGACGCCGTCGGCAACACGACCAAAGCCGTCACCAAAGGCTACGCGATCGGCTCGGCCGGCCTTGGCGCCCTCGTGCTGTTCGCCGCCTTCACGGAAGACCTCACGCACTTTGCCGAAAGCGCCGTGCAGGGTTCGCTCCTGTTTGGCGTTGAAGCGGACTTCTCGCTCTCGAACCCCTACGTTGTGGTCGGCCTGCTGTTTGGCGGCCTGCTGCCGTTCCTGTTCGGCGGCATGTCGATGATGGCTGTCGGTCGCGCCGCGCAAGCGGTCGTGGAAGAGGTCCGTCGCCAGTTCCGCGAGATCAAGGGCATCATGGACTACTCGGCCAAGCCGGATTACGGCCGCGCCGTCGACATGCTCACCAAGGCCGCGATCAAGGAAATGATTATCCCGTCGCTGCTGCCGGTGCTGTCGCCGATCGTCCTGTTCGCCGTCATCTGGGGCATTGGCGCCGGCCAGGGACTCGACCAGGCCACGGCTGTCGGCCAGGCCCTGTCGGCTGTCGGCGCGATGCTGATGGGCGTCATCGTCACGGGTCTGTTCGTCGCCATCTCGATGACCTCGGGCGGCGGCGCGTGGGACAACGCCAAGAAGTCGTTCGAGGACGGCTTCCGCGACAAGGACGGCGTCGTTCACAAGAAGGGTTCGGACGCCCACAAGGCCTCCGTCACCGGCGACACCGTCGGCGACCCCTACAAGGACACGGCGGGCCCCGCCGTGAACCCGATGATCAAGATCACCAACATCGTCGCCCTGCTGATGCTGGCGGCCATGGCTGGCGGCGGCGCACACTAGGCGCCTGGATCGGACTAAAATGCAGCGGGCCGCGGATCGCTCCGCGGCCCGCTTGCTTTTTGGGAAGTTAGCCTGGCGGCAATGCGCCGCCAGAAGCCATGTGATCGCCCAGGAAGTACGGCCACACGAAAATCCCGGCGATACCGCCCCAGAAGTTCAGCTTGGCGTAGCCAATAGTGAACAGCCATCCGATGAACCACAGCAGGCCAAGCCCGCTCTGTTGTTCGATGTGGATCTTCCTTGGACCGTCGGACATCTCGCCTCCCTCCCGGTTTGCCCAGCCTGCCTCGCATGGCCGAACCTGCGCCTGATGCAGGTCAACCACAAGGCGCACGGGGGCACGTCTCGGACCCGAACCTTGTTGCCACCTCCCTGTCAGCACGCCCATGCGCATGGTCTCCGAAAGGCAGGAGAGCGCCATGCATCTCGTCCGCTATCACGTCGCCGTCTCGCTCGATGGCTTCATCGCCCCGCCCGACGGCGGGCACGAATGGCTCGCGCCCTACGGCAAGGTCGCCATGGGCTTCATCGGCCCGTGGATGAAGCAGATCGGGGGCATCATCGTCGGCCGCGCCACCTATGATCAGGCGCTAGGCATGGGCGGCTGGATGTGGGGCAAGGCGCCCACCCTCGTAATGACCTCACGCCCGGTGGAGCAGGGGCCGCAGTCTGTTCACGCCCACAACGGCGATCCCGCCGAAGGTCTTGCCGCACTCCGCGCCCGCATGGCCGCGCAGGATCTGGACACTGACATCTGGCTGTTCGGCGGCGGCGTCACGGCCGGCCTGTTCCTGAAGCACAACCTCATCGATCTGGTCGAACTCGCCACCGTTCCCGTCGCGCTCGGTCGTGGCCGTCCGCTCTTCGCCGATGTCGAAACGCGCCAGACGTTCGAACACACCGCCTCCCACCCCATAGGCATGGGCGTCACGGTGAACAGCTACCGCCGCATCCTTCCCGCGATCTCGCGACGCAAGGCGATGCGGGAGTGAATGCGCGCGTTACTTCTTCGTCCCCGCATACTTCGCCGCCGCGTCTTCCCACTTGTACGGCGTCGTATCGGGAATGACGCTCACCTCCGTCGTGAACTTGAACGGCGCCGAAGTGATGCCGCTGTCCCACTCCGCTTCGACGAAGAACGCAGTATAGCCCTCGGTCGGCGCCGCAACCTGCGCGAAGTAGGTTCCGTCCTCCTGGGGCGTCAGAACGGTGGAGGTGTAGATCGGCCCCACGCTTTCGATGCGGAAATCGCGCGCCTTGGGATTGTGCGCCTGCCACAGCCGCACGGCCTTCGGCGGATCAAGCGGCCTGAACGCGATGCCGTTCGCATCCACCTTGTTCCAGATGTAATCCGGCCGCTTGCCCCCGGTGATCACCGAATTGTACCAGGCCAGCATCGAATCCTGCGCATCCGAGTTCGCCAGATTGTGCGCCGTGTTCTCGACATAGCGCAGCCGCTTTTCCTGCGGCAGACCGTCGAAATAGTACCGCGAATTGTCAGGCAGGAAGAACTGATCGCCCGACGCATTCACGATGAACTTCGGAATCGTGAGCCGCGCCCGGTCGCGATAATTGTACGGGTCCTCGATCCCCAGCACAGCCTGATATTCCGGCGTCCCGATCTTGTGCGGGAACAGCCCGTGATTGACATAGTCCCCCAACGACGGCGCGAAGAATCCCAGCACCTCGAAATGATGCTTCGTGATCTCCTCCGAATTCAGCGCGTCGATCACCGTCGGCATGATGCCGATCACGCGATTGTCCACCGCGCCCACCAGCCACGTCGTCCAGCCGCGCTTGGATGCGCCGGAGACAACGAACTCCTTGATGTCGACACCCCCGCCAGCGTCGGACTTCATGAATTCCTGCGTCGCATCCAGCGCCCGCACGCCCGCCTTCACCATGGCAAGCCGCACCAGCCATTCATCGTCCTTGGTCGAGAAATGCTTCACGCGCGTGTATGCGATGATGTCGTCTTCCCACCGCGGCGTGTCGCTTGAATCCGTGAACCGCAGCGGCTGGTTGGGAACCATCCCCACCTCGGCCACCACCGAGCCCGTCTCCTTCGCAAAGCGGATCGAGCGATCCTGCGCCTTCACGGGCGCAGGGTCCGTATTGTCGCCCTGCCAGATGAACAGCAACGCCTTGTCGTGCTTCACCACATCCGGCTTCACGATGGTCATCCAGTGCGTCCACACCGGCTTGTCCACGTCCGTTTCAGACCGCCACGTCTGGGACGTCATCTCCAGCACATAGGTCGTCTGCCCATCGCCGGGATACGTGCCAATCAGCTCCCACTTGTAAGCCGGGTCGGCCTTGGCGACATACGCGTCGAGCGGCGTGCGTTCCTCCGCCTTCACCGACAGATCAACCGCGACAGGTGTCTCGGGCGCCGTCGCCGTCTCGGTTGGCCCGCAGGACGCAAGTGCAAGAACGCCGGCCAATGCCAGCAAGCTGTTACGGATCATGGCTCTCTCCCGACCGGCTGTTCTCGCCGTTCGAGTGTCAGCTTAGTCGCCGCGCACACGATGCGGAAGCGGCGCCGTAGCGACACGCTATCACCCTTCGCTGCGAGGTAAGTTCCCTCAACATGGTTCCTCCCCCTGAAAAGGGGAGGACAGGTGGGGGTCTGTCTCAGCGCTCACCGCCCGAAGTTCAGCGCGCTCCTAATGCCCCGCATCCGGTGATCCAATATGCTCCGGCCGCCAGCCCATCGCGAACAGCTTTGGCGGAATGTCCCGTACAACTGGAATCGATTGCAGGTTCCGCATGATCCACGGCGCGCGCACCTCGCCCTTCGCATTCAGAGTCGGCGCAATGAAATTGTTCTGCGCAAATACCTGCGCCGACTGAATCAGCCACGTCGGCCACGCCCGGCGTTTCTGCACGCGCGCCAGATCCTTCTCACTTACCTCGCGGTTGCCCAGCGGCCGCCACAGCCTATTCGCCGCCGCCACGGCATCCGCCACCGCAAGGTTCACGCCCACCCCGCCTACGGGCGACATCGCATGCGCCGCGTCCCCGATGCACAGAAGACCATCGCGATACCAGCGTTCCAGCCGGTCCACCTGCACGTTCAGAAGTTTCACATCATCCCAGCTCGCCACTGCATCCATGCGCCCCGCAAACATGGGCGCCAGCTTCGCCACACGCGCGCGCCACGCCTCAAGCCCGGCCGCGCGAATGGCCTCCGCGCCGCCTTTCGGGATCACATGCGCGCACTGCCAGTAGCTGCCGCGATAGATGTTCACCAGCAGCCCGCCAGCATCCACCCAGCCCCCGGTCTCCTCGCCATCGCGGGGCCGGTGGGGCAGGCGAAACCACAACACATCCAGCGGCGCACCAAGGTCCTTCACCTTCATGCCCGCCGCCGCGCGCAGGATCGATCCGCGCCCATCGCACGCCACAGTCAGGTGCGCCGCGATCTCGATTTCGCCGTCGTGCCCCATCGCGCGAACGCCCGTCACGCAGCCATTCTCGATGATGAGGTCCGTCGCCTCCGTCTCCATCATCAGGTGAAACCCACGATAGGGCCGCGCTTTGCGCTCAAGAAAGTTCAGAAATTCCCACTGCGGCGCCATCGCCATGAACGGCGCATGCACCTTCAGGCGCGTCAGGTTGATCATGCGGATATGTTCGCCGCCGATATGAACGCCGATGCGTTCCGTCCGCGCGATCGGCAGCTGCAGGAACTCATCCAGCAGCCCCAACTCGTGAAACAGCTCCAGTGTAGATGGATGTATCGTATCGCCGCGAAAATCGCGCAGGAAGTCCCCGTGCTTCTCCAGCACCACGACATCAAGCCCCGCCCGCGCCAGCAGGAAGCCCAGCATCATCCCCGCAGGCCCGCCACCGGCAATGCAGCAGCGGGTATCGACACGCCGGGCCATGCTCGCTTCTCCGCTGTCGTGTTGGGCTAGGGCGGGTAAACCTCGAACGTCGTGCCGACGCGCTTGGGCTCCACAGGCTCTCCTGGCGAGCCGATGGCGATCTCGACGCTGTAGGTGCCGGGCTGCAGGTTGGCGTTGGGCTGGCCGTCGATGTCCAGCCGCCAGCGCTCGATGAAGTCCAGCTCGTCCTTGAGCATCACGATCTCGATCGCGCCCGCTGGCCGGGGTGGGTCATCGCCAGCTTGGTCGCGTTCCCAGCTATAGGCCGGCAAGCCGACGTCTGTCGGATCGGCAGCATTGTAGGAGGGGGGCCGCAGTTCGCAGGGCACAGGCGCCATCTGCCCCGTCGCTGCATCGCTTCTCCGGCACAGCACACGCAACGTAACGGGCGTATCCACCGCAGGTGCGGTGTGTTCCACCGAAAGGTGAACCGCCAGCACCATGCCTCTATGGCTCATGACGCCGCCGGGCGACTCCGGGGTAATGCGGGCGCCATCCGGCTCGACGCTGCCGTAGGAAATCCTGCCGCCGAACCCCGGCGGCTCGGCAACCGAGAAGTCGAGCGAACAATCCATGCTTGAGCCGGTGTATCCCGGCGGCGGGAACTCGGACTGCTCCTGCTGGGTCAGCCAGTCGCTGCACCATGCTTCGAACTCGATCGCATTCACCGATAGCTGCGGCTTCTCCAATGTGATGCGCGGACAGGACACGCCGAACGACTTGCATAACAGGTCCTGCCCATAGGGCGCGGCCATCGCCACGCCGAACACGCTGCCGGCAAGGCCGGCGAAGATGCCGGCTGCCGCAAGGATCGTTTGCGGATTGCTCCAGTCCCATTTGTGGTCTGAAGTCTTGTCAGCTTCCGATTTTCCGGTTTCGCCCATGCCGCCACCCCGCGCACGGCGCATTATGCGCCCTGCCTTGCGTCGCGCGCAAGCAGTCCGACCGGCCTACGGCGCGAACGTCACCTCGTTGCGCACGCGGTATCCGGTGATCGGGAAGTCCGTGAAGAACCCGTCGATCCCAAGCGCCAGATAGCGCTTGATCGTCACCTCAATCGCCTCGCCATTCACCGGCTGGTCGTCGCGGAACGTCCATGGATGGACCGGAATGCCCTTCGCATGGCTCGCCTCGACAACGCCGCTCGACTTGCCATCCGCTCCGAACAGCAGGCCGATGTTCGGCCCGAGGCCATCCCAGAACGGCGCATCCGGCCGCGCCATGATTGAGTTATAGGAAGCCTGATCCCCGATCAGCATCACCACCGGCAGCTCGGTCTTCGCATTCATCGCCTTCACGAAGTCCGGCTCGAACGCCTGGATGAACACGGGCGAGCCCTTGGCCGCCATGCCATGCCGGGCGAGGGCGGCGAGGATCGCATCCCCCATGTCCGGCTTGCCCAGCCGCGCGTGGTGCGCCGGCGCCTTCGCCTCCGGATAGACGCACACTGGCTTGCTCGCCACCGTGAGGCGCGACTTGGCGAGCATCAGCACCTCGTCGAAGGTAGGGATCTGGTACAGCCCGTCGAACACCTTCGTGCGTCCCGGGAAGGGCTGCACCGCGCGCAGGCTCTTGATCTCGGCAAGCGTGAAATCCTCGACCCACCAGTCGTTGCGCCCTTCATAGGCTGCGTCATCCGTCTTGCGCTTTCGGTTCGCGAACTCCGGCTTCGAGGCGACATTGGTGGTGGTCGAAAGATAAAGGTCATGCCGCGCGACCAGCACGTTGTCCTTGGTCATCACGAGGTCCGGTTCGATGCAGTCGGCGCCGTCGTTCAGCGCCCGCTGATACGTCTCCAGCGTATGTTCCGGCACATCGCCCGATGCACCCCGGTGTCCGATCACCAGCGGGCGTTCCCGGCCCAGGCTGGGGTAGACCCAGCCCGCGCCAGCCGACGCCCCGCCGCCTGCATCCGCCCCGCCGGGCGCCATGGTGTCACAGGCCGACAGCGCCACAACCGGCGCGAAGGCGAGGGCGGCGAGCAAACCTGTGCGTTTGGTCATCTGATTCTTCATGTCCCTGCTGCGTTTCCGTGCGGCGGTTCCCTGCAGGCGCGACCTTGGCCATCCCCGCGCGGGCTGTCGAGGGGGCATAGCCCGCCAACCGTCACGGATTCTTGACGGCGGGAAACCGGCGTCGCATGTCTCGCCCCCTCATGAAGAAGCTCTTCGCCTTCATCAACAACATGGACTCCGCCGCCTGGCGCACCATCTGGGTGTCGCTGGCGCTGCTGGTTGGGGTCGTCGGCATCATCGTGATCGCCTCGGTCACCGGCTTTGCCGATCACATGGACGAAGAGCTGATGGCCCTGCGCGAGGGGCCATGGGGCCTTCCCATGGTCATCCTGCTGTTCATGCTCACCAGCTTCATGGGCGCGCCGCAATTCGCGCTGTTCGGCGTCTGCGTCGTGGCCTTCGGCACATGGATGGGCAGCGCCTACGCCATGATCGGCACGGTCGTGTCGGCGTGGATTCATTTCCTGCTTGGTCGTTTTGGCGGCGCCAAGCTGGTCGAGCGTTATGGCGGCAACACGATCAACCGCCTGTCGCGTTTCATCGGCCGCAACGACTTTCTCGCCAGTCTGATCGTCCGCTCGGTGCCCACCGCCCCAGCGGTTGTGGTCAACATGGCCTTCGGCGCCAGCCAGGCAAATTTCTGGCGCTACACCGCCGGCGTCATCATCGGCTCGATCCCGAAAATCCTCATCGTCGCCCTGCTGGGCGAGTCCGTCATGTCCGCGATGGGGGGAGGGCTGGTGCTCGCCATCGGCCTCGTCGTCACCATGATCGCGATCTGGATATCCGTGGCTCTGGCCGCCCGCCGCGCCGTCCAGGGCGAGCCCGACCTGCAGAAACCGGAAGAAACCCAGCCGCAGGATTGATCCAAGCTGCCGCGTCCGTAAGCACGATCCTGCCTTCGCTGCTTTTCTCCGGGGGCGAATTTCCTGCCGCTTGACGCAATCCACAACCGGAACGATAGAAGTTGCATGCGCAAACAGGGGCTCGCCCTTCTTCTTTCCCTGCCGGGGCTGCTTAGCAGCCCCTGGGCGCGTTCGTGATCGGCTGAGCCTGCCGGTCGCGCGTCCAGGGGTCTCAAGCAAAAACCCCAGACAGAAGCCCAGACAGGACTGCCCTGATGACCACCCCCTCGACCACCAACGCCGGCAAAGACCGCGTATTCATTTTCGACACCACCATGCGCGACGGCGAGCAGTCGCCCGGCGCCTCGATGACGCTGCGCGAGAAACTCGAACTCGCCGAACTGCTCCAGGAAATGAAGGTCGACATCTGCGAGGCCGGCTTCGCCGCTTCCTCCGAAGGCGACTTCCAGTGTGTCTCCCAGATCGCCGAACTGGCGAAAGACATGTCGATCTGCACGCTGGCCCGCTCCACGCTCACCGACATCGACAAGGCGGGCGAGGCCCTGCGCAAGGCGAAGAACCCGCGCATCCACACCTTCATCTCCACCAGCCCGGTGCACATGAAGCACAAGCTCAAGATGGGCCCCAACGCCGTGCTCGAAGCCATCGGCGCTTCCGTCACGCACAGCCGCAAATACGCTGGCGACGTCGAATGGTCTGCCGAGGACGCAACCCGCACTGAGTTCGACTTCCTTTGCAAGGCGATCGAAGTGGCGATCCATTCGGGCGCCACAGTCATCAACGTGCCCGACACGGTCGGCTATTCCCATCCGGCTGAGTATGGCGAGTTGTTCCGTCGCCTGATCGAGAACATCCCGGACTCGGACAAGGTCATCTGGTCGACCCACTGCCACAACGATCTCGGCCTTGCCGTCGCCAACTCGCTGGCCGGCGTCGCCAACGGCGCGCGCCAGATCGAGTGCGCCATCAACGGCATGGGCGAGCGCGCCGGCAACGCTGCGCTGGAAGAATGCGTCATGGCGTTGAAAGTGCGCGGCGACTCGCTCCCGTTCTACACCGAAGTCGTCACGCAGAAGCTCTCCCGCGCCTCCAAGATGGTGTCGTCCATCACCGGCTTCCCGGTGCAGTACAACAAGGCCATCGTCGGCAAGAACGCCTTCGCGCACGA
>DLHI01000035.1:60447-474057 GCA_002483135.1 Hyphomonadaceae bacterium UBA7672
CGCGAGACCTACGAGATCATGAAGCCCGAGGATGTGGGCGTGCCCTCCACCTCGCTGATCATGGGCAAGCTCTCCGGCCGCAACGCCTTCCGCGACAAGCTGGAGTCGCTGGGCTATGTGCTCGAACCCGCCGTCCTCAACGACGCCTTCAAGCGCTTCAAGGATCTCGCCGACAAGAAGAAGCACGTCTTCGATGAAGACATCATCGCCCTCGTCGACGAGCAGATGTCCGGCAAGCAGGAACGCGTCACGCTGAAGCGCTTGAAAGTCGTCGCCGGCACGGACGGCCCGCAATCGGCGGAGCTCGAACTCATCGTCGATGGCGAGCCGCGCTCCACCAACGCCACCGGCAACGGCCCCGTCGACGCCGTCTTCAACGGCATCCGCCAGCTCTGCCCGCACACGGCCATCCTCGAACTCTATCAGGTCAGCGCCGTCACCGAAGGCACCGACGCGCAGGCGACCGTCTCCGTCCGTCTCGCTGAACAAGGCCTCGTCGCCACCGGCAAGGCCAGCGACCCCGACACCCTCGTCGCCTCCGCCCGCGCCTACATCCACGCCCTCAACAAGCTGGACGTGCGCCGCGCGAAAGCGACAGGCGCAGCGGCGTAGCCTTCTTTCCTCCCTCGATCGCCACGCGATCGGGGGAGGTGGATCGGCGCGCCTTCGCGCCGAGACGGAGGGGGTCCATCGACGAGCCACACCTCCAACCACCCCCCGCTTGTCATCCCGGAACCCCGGACTTGATCCGGGGGCAGCGCTATCCGGGACCCATTCCTCCATCCCGACACCGGCCCGATGGGTCCCGGCTCTCCGCTTCGCTGCGGCCGGGATGACAACCGTGGGTTGGGCAATTCGGCCGAATGAAATGTGGCGGCTGCAGAATCTTCGCGAGCACTCTCAATCCACTAAGCAAAATCCGCTGTAGGAAACTCGCGTCACTTTCCGCCCCCCTCCGCTGCGGGCGTATGGTGCCCTCAACGCGATCGCACGGAGGGTAAGCTGATCACTGTCCATGGCGCGATCGCGGGGCAGACGGGCGTGAGCATGGGACCGATGGCGCAAGCCTGAGACCCACACGCCGCCGGCGCTTCAACGACGGGAAAGGCAGCAGATGTCCTCCCGCTGGCCGGCGATAAATCGTCTGTGGGGGCGCGGAGCCGATCCCGCACGCCTACCGGACTACGGACTACGAACGACGGACTACGCGGCTTCGTCCGCGCCCTCAGCCCTCCATTTGAAGGGCAGAACGACAGCAAACCTCCAGGCCGATGGGTCGTGGAGCTTTCGGCATTTCTGGCAACGTTGACTTTCGCCGGGTCGTGGACCACATACCCCCGCACCACTGGAGGCCACGCACATGAAGCCGTCGAAACCCGCCTGATCCCGCGCGTCGTTTCCACTCCAGCTTTCGTGTCCTCATGTTTCCCTCCATCACGTTCGATCGCATCGCCGCGAAAACGCCCGGCGACCGCACGCTGTTCGAAAACCTCACGCTCACAATCGGGCCTGAACGCGTAGGCCTCGTTGGCCGCAATGGCTCGGGCAAATCCACACTGCTCAAGCTGATCGCGCGGCAGGGCGAGCCTGCCTCCGGCTCCATCACCATCAACGGCCGCGTCGGTGAACTCGCCCAACGCTGGCCAGACGACACGGTCACGCTCGCCCAGGCTCTTGGCGTCGCCGATGGTCTTGCGCGCCTTGCCCGCCTCGAACGCGGCGAAGGCTCCGAAGAAGACATGGCCGAAGCCGACTGGACGCTCGAGCACCGCATCGCCGAAACGCTGGCGAAGGTCGATCTCCCCGAGCGCGATCTCACCCGCTCCCTCCGCGGCTTCTCGGGCGGCGAGCGCACGCGCATCGCTGTCGCGAGGCTCTGGCTGGAGTCACCCGACATCCTCCTCCTCGACGAACCGACCAACAATCTCGACGCGCCGGGCAGGGCGGCCATCCTCGCCCTGATGGACGAATGGCGCGGCGCCGCCTTCGTCGCCAGCCACGACCGCGACCTGCTCGAGCACGTCGACCGCATCGTCGAACTCACGCCCATCGGCGTCACGGTCTTCGGCGGCGGCTGGTCCGCCTTCGCCGAAGCAAGAGAGGCCCGTCGCGCCGCCGCCGTCGATGCACTCGACAAGGCCGAGACAGACCTTCGTCGTGTGAAGGACCAGGTCCAGCTCCAGCGCGAGATGAAGGCGCGCAAGGACGCTGCCGGCAAGGCGGGCCGCTTCGCCGCCGGCCAGAGCAAGATGCTGCTCGATTTCAAGCAGGATCGCGCCGAAGCCTCGCAAGGCGCCGCCAACCGCCTCGCCGACCGCCAGCTCTCGCAGGCCAATGAAGCGCTGGATGAAGCGAAAGCAAAGTTCGAAGTCCTCATCCCGCTCAACATCGTCACGCCCAGCGTGAACCTGCCCTCCCAGAAGCTCGTTCTCCAGTTCGAGGACGTGACGGCGCGGGCAGGCGACCGCTTCCTGTTCGGTCCGCTCTCGTTCAAGGTCACCGGCCCCGAGCGCATCCACATCGCCGGCCACAACGGCGCCGGCAAATCCACTCTCCTCCGTCTGATCGCCGGAGAGCGCGAACCCGCGTCAGGCACAATCCGCCGCCTCGATGGCCGCATCGCCATGCTCGACCAGCATTCCGACACGTTGGACGAATCCCGCACGCTGCTCGAAAACATGCGCGCCGCAAACCCCGAGCTCGACGACAACGCCGCCTACGCAGGCCTCGCCCGTTTCGCTTTCCGCAACAAGAAGGCGCACCAAGTGGTCGCCACGCTCTCAGGCGGCGAGCGCCTGCGGGCCTCCATGTCCATCATGCTCGCCTCCGCGACGCCGCCCCAGCTTCTTCTTCTGGACGAACCGACAAACCACCTCGACATCGACAGCATCGAAGTCATCGAACAGGCCCTCATCGCCTATGACGGAGCGCTCATCGTGGTCAGTCACGACCCTGTGTTTGTGCAGACGATTGGGTGTGCGCGGGAGATCAGGCTTTGACGCCGCCCAGCTTCGCGATGTGCTTCCACTCCGCATCGCTCACGGGCTGAACTGAAAGCCGCGTGTTGTTCACCAGCACCATGTCCTTCAGCACGGGATCATGCTTCGCATCGGCCAGCGCGACAGGCGTCTTCAGCTTCTCGACCGCGCGAATGTCGGGCGACACCCACGGGCCGCTTTCCGCCGTCGGATCGGGATAAGCCTCCTTCACCACCTCCGCGATGCCCACCACGGCCTTGTCGGCGTTGGAGTGATAATAGAGCACCCGCTCGCCCTTCTTCATCGCCATCAGGTGCAGCTTCGCGCCATGATTGCGCACGCCGGTCCACGCCGTGCCGCTCTTCCCCGCCTTGACGAGATCGTCCCACGAGAAAACGTCCGGCTCTGATTTCACCAGCCAGTAGGCCATGCCCATCACTCCGCGAAAAAGTCACCCCTGCTTCGGCATCTCGACGTCAGATCCGTCGAGTCGCCGCGCCTTGCGCAGCTGCGGGAACATCCACGCCCACGCGCCCGCCACCACAATGGCGCCCGCTCCGCCGATGACTACCGCCGGAACCGCGCCAACCGCGCCGACGCCGATCGCGTGCGCCATAGTGCCCGCCCGGAATTCGCCCAGCTCGTTGGACGCCGACACGAACACCGAGTTCACCGCATTCACCCGCCCGCGCACTTCATCCGGCGTCCACAGCTGCAGCAACGTCTCGCGCACCACCACGCTCACCATGTCGGCTGCGCCCAGCAGGATCAGCGCAAGGATCGACAGCCACGCCACGGTCGAAAGCCCGAACACGATGGTGAACGCCCCGAACAGCGCCACGCATACGAACATGATGTGCCCAGCGCGGTCCCTGATTGGAAAGCTTGCGAGCAGAATCGCCACAGTGATCGCCCCGATCCCCGGCGCCGCGCGTAGCCAGCCCAGACCTTCAGGTCCCAGATGCAGGACCTCCTCGGCATAGATCGGCAGCAACGCGATCACTCCGCCCATCAGCACTGCGAACAGGTCCAGCGAGATCGCGCCCAGGATGACCTTCTGCTTCCAGATGAACCGGAACCCATCCAGCATGTTGGACAGGGTGGGGCGTTCCTTCGGCGGCGCCTTGGGCGGCTTTGGAATGAGGAAGACCACCAGCGCGCCCAGCGCCATGAACGCGAATGCCGTTCCATAGGCGATATCGGGCGCGAGACCGACCAGCAGGCCGCCCGCCGCCGGGCCCACAATCGTCGCTGCCTGCCACGCCGACGAGTTCCACGTGACGGCGTTCGCAAAGTCCTTCGACGGAACGAGCGAAACAACCAGCGACGAAGACGCCGGCCCCAGGAAGGCCCGCGCCACCCCGAAGATGACGAGTATTCCGAGCATCACGTAAGCGGCCGTGTACTGGACCGCGTGTACGCGGATGTCCGCGCTGGCGCTTGCCCCGCCCGGATCAGTCGCGGTGATTCTGACTGGAACCGTTCCGCGATCCTCGAAGGCAGGCGTCCCTGACAGCGTGCGCGTCACAGGATCAAAGCTCAGCCATGCCGGCAGTGGCTCGCCCGTGGCCATCGCTGCTGAATAGGTCAGCGCATCGCCATCCGGGTCGCTGAAAGTTGTGGCGGGAACCTGGAACGACAGTCGCTCGCCCGCCTGAACCGGCTCCGGCCCGGCCAGATCGGAGGCCACCGGAGCCCCGGCCAGCGTGCTCGCCGCCGCCGGCGGAATGATCGCGCCCTGGTGCGTTGGCCCGTGCCGGAACTCGGGCATCAGCGCGCTCGCGGTCAGCATGGCCAGCCCGCAGATCGCGGCCAGAGCGATCGATAGCCCCATGATCATCCTGCGGCCGAACTGATCCGCCGCCGTACCGGTCACCAGCACGAGCAGGGCGAGAGGCAGGAACTGGACGAGCCCCACCAGCCCGGTGAACAGGGCCGACTTGGTCAGGTCGTAAATGTGCCAGATCACCGCCACTGAGAGGATCTGCGCCCCGAAGGTCGTGGCCAGCCGGGCGAGGAAATACAGGACGAAGGACCGGTGCCGGAAAGCGGCAAACCTTCCTGGCCCGGAATGGCCGGATGCGGGCTCAGCGCTGGCGTTGGTCATGCGGGTCGGGGAGGGCGAGCGGGGGAGGGGACTGGGTGTCGCGTCATGGCGTTGGGTCACTCATGGCGCTGCGCCGGGCGGTCGGCAAGAGGCGGCTTCGAAGTTACCGAAATCCGCCGGGGTACGCGTCGTTCCGTGTAGAGCGCCTGTCTGCGCGGCATGCCAAGCCCGGATTGAACGCTCGCGGAGGCCATCTTGGGTCGGCTGCCTGCCCAAAACTCCGGCGATACGCTCCGTACCGTCAGAGTGAATCTATATTGGCAGCGGCCCCTTGCGTTAGGGATTTCGAAACGCGAGGAAGGGTACGGGAGGCGATAGGATAGGCGCGGCTTGAGTCGCGCGATCGGGAGCCATGCGCCCATGTTCGGCAAACTCTTCAGCCTGATGTCCACGGACATGGCGATCGACCTGGGTACGGCCAACACCCTGGTCTACGTGAAGGGACACGGCGTCCAGCTCGATGAGCCCTCGGTCGTTGCCTATGTGAACCAGAACGGCCGCAAGGTCGTTCACGCGGTCGGCAAGGAAGCCAAGATGATGCTTGGCAAGACCCCGATCTACATGGAAGCCGTTCGCCCGATGCGCGACGGCGTCATCGCCGACTTCGAAGTCGCCGAGGAGATGATCAAGCGCTTCATCCAGAAGGTGCAGGTCCGCCGCTCCTTCATCGCGCCAATCATCATCATCTGCGTGCCCGCCGGGGCGACCCCTGTGGAACGTCGTGCGATCCACCAGTCGGCCCAGATGGCCGGCGCCCGTCAGGTCCACCTGATCTACGAACCCATGGCCGCCGCCATCGGCGCTGGCCTCCCCATCGACGAGCCGTCGGGTTCCATGGTCGTCGATATCGGCGGCGGAACGACCGAGGTGGCCGTCCTCTCGCTCGGCGGCCTCGTCTATTCCCGCTCAGTCCGCGTCGGTGGCGACAAGATGGACGACGCCATCGTCAACTACCTGCGTCGCGAAGAGAACCTGCTGATCGGCGAGGCTTCGGCCGAGCGCATCAAGAAGGAAATCGGCACGGCGAAAGCCCCGGAGAACGGCAAGGGCATGTCGCTCGACATTCGCGGCCGCGATCTCATGAACGGCGTGCCGAAGGAAATCGAGATCACCGAGGCCATGGTCGCCAAGGCCCTCACCGAACCTGTCACCCAGATCGTCGACTCGGTGAAGACGGCCCTCGAAGCCATGCCGCCGGAACTCGCCGCCGACATCGTCGACAAGGGCATCGTGCTCACCGGCGGCGGCGCACTGCTGCGGAACCTTGACGTTGTCCTGCGCGAGCGTACGGGATTGCCCGTGACTGTTGCGGAAGATCCGCTGAAATGCGTCGTTCTCGGGTCGGGCAAGGTCCTTGAGAATCTGGAAAAGATGAAGGGCGTGCTGGCCCCGGAAGTCTAAGTCGCCTTCCCCTGGTTGAAGCGCTGGACGGCGATGTCCGCGAGGAGCCACGATGGCCTGGTATGGTCACAGACGATCCGGTGAGCCGCGTCCTGGTGCGCGTGCGGTCGTCGTTGGCCTCGGGCTGTCGATGGTCGGCATCCTGGCGGTTCAGACCTCGACGGCTGTGCGCTCCGGCATCGACGCGTCGCGCCGTTCCATGGATGGAACCACCGCTAGCCTGGCCACCTTTGCCTCGGGTATTTCCAGCTGGTCCTTCTTCGGCTTCGGCGGCAGCGAGGAAGACAAGGCGCGCATTGCCGAGCTTGAGGCTCAGGTCCGTGATCTGACGCGCTGGAAGGACCTTGCCGAGACCATGGCGATCCGCATGGAGCGCTACGAGCGCCTTCTCGATCTGGTTGGCGAAACCCAGGGACAATCCGTGACCGCCCGCGTCGTGGCGGAAGAGACAGGTCCGTTTTCGGCCAGCCGCATCGCCAATGCCGGCGCCGCCAACGGCGTCCGCGAAGGCTTTGCCGTCGTCAACGAGAACGGCCTGGTCGGCCGCGTTGTGCGGGTCGGCGAATACACGTCCCGTATCCTGATGCTCACCGACTTCGCGAGCCGCATCCCGGTCATGGGAACCCGCTCGGGCGACCGCGCCCTGCTAGTCGGCGACAATGGAACCGGGGCGCGCCTGATCGAGCCGGAAACGCCGGACAAGATCGTGCCCGGCGAAGTCTGGGTCACTTCGGGCGACGACGGGAAAATGCCCCTCGGCGTGCGCGTCGGCACTGCCCGCAAGGTCGGCGATGAATGGCGGCTCGACCTGGCCATCGACCAGGGCCGTGTCGACTACGTCCGGCTGGTTCCGCCGCCTGATTTTGCCGCGCCTGAAGTCGCCCCGCGCCTGGGCGAGGGGCTGCCGCAGGAAAATACCGAACCCACGCTTCGCACGGTCGGCGTGCAGCTGGCGCCTGTCGCCACCACGACGCCCGCTACCCCGTCAGCCGCAACTCCGCCTCCCGCTGCTCCGCCGCCGCGTCCTGCCGGGCAGGGGGGCGCGCAGTGACCGTTGCGTGGCGGCTCTGGGTCCTGGTGCTTACGGCCCTTGCGGCTACGGTCACCGTCTACGGCATGCACGCCGGCATGGCGGGCGCATGGTGGCCCATCGCCGCCCTGTGGCTCACGACGACGCTCGCCGCGTTCGGCCTGTCGATCTGGGTCGCGGGAAACCTGATCCTGCTCGGTCTGGTGATGGACTATATGGGCGATGCCCCCATCGGCGCCTGGCCGCTGGCCCTGCTGGCGGCCTATGCCGTCGCCCTGGTCGCGTGGGATCGCCAGCCGCCTATCCGCGTGATCGGCGCGGAAATCATCTCGCTGCTTGGTGGTTTCATCGCGGTCAGTCTTGCACTCACCATCGCCGGCAGCATTGCTGGCCACCCGGGATTTGCACGAAACGCCCTCACGGGTGATTTCATAATGACCGCGCTATTGTATCCTGTTGTTCGCTTCTTGATCCTGCCGGCCAGCATCAGGGTGGCCAGACGATGAACAGAGACTGGAAAAACCTCTTCCCCTCCCGCCGGATGATCTTTCTCGGGGCGGGCGGCGTCGTGCTGGTGGGTCTCACCGCGCGCCTCGCCGAGCTGCAGCTGCTCCGACAGGCCGAGTTCGAGACGAAGGCCCGGGAAGTCCGTATCAAGCTGGAACCCGCGCCGCCACACCGTGGCACGATCTACGATCGCACCGGTCGCGAGCTGGCCAGTTCCAAGCGCAATTTCTACGTCACGCTGCGCCCTGAAGTGGCGGGACCCATTGGCGACCGCCAGCAGAAGAACAAGGACATCGCCGACGTCATCGAGCGTGTCGGCCGCCTGCTGCGCCTTACCGACGCGAAGAAGCGTACGCTCCTGCAGGATGCAACGACCCCGCCGGCGCACCGCGACATCCTCGTGGCGGACGATCTCACTTGGGAAGAGTTTGCGCAGGTCAACGTGATGGCGCCCGAACTTGCGGGCATCAGCGCCGAAGTGGGCGAGCTGCGCTCCTATCCGCTGCAGTCGGCATTTTATCACACGGTCGGCTATGTCGCGAAGGCCAACGAGGCCGACATCCAGCGCATGGTCGAGCACGAACTCACGCTCGCAGACGAAGTGGCGGACTCGCCTGAAGGCAAGGCGCGCGCAGGCGCGGTGCGTCGTCTCTACAAACACCCCGCCATGCGCGTCGGCAAGCAGGGCATCGAGTCCTATGGCGAGCAGGCACTCAAGGGCGAGCCGGGCAAGGTGCGCCTGCTGCAGAACGCCACCGGCCGTGTGATCGACCGCCTGCCGAGCGAAGACCTGGCCGGAAAGCCCGGCGTCGATGTCGTGATGTCGGTCGACGCCGAACTGCAGAACTACGCGATTCAGCGCTTTGGCAATGAGGCGGGCAGCGCCGTGATGATCGACGTCGCCACGGGCGAGGTCATGTGCATGATGTCCACGCCTGCGCCGGACCCGAACCTCTTCGTGAGCGGAATTGCGTCCGGGCCTTACAAGGCGCTGCGTGAGGACGAACGCAATCCTCTTTATCACAAGGCGTATGACGGCGTTTATAACCCCGGGTCGACCTTCAAGATTGTTGTCGCTGCGGCTGCGCTTGAGACCGGCGCCATGGATCCGAACGAGACAGTCCATTGCTCGGGCAAGGCCTGGTACTACAATCGCTTCTACAACTGCTGGAGGCCTCAGGGCCACGGCACGATGAACTTGCGCTCGGGGCTGGCGAACTCCTGCGACTGTTACTTCTATCGCGCAGCCGAGAAGACAGGCATCGAAGAGATTGCCAAGATTGCAAAGCGTTTCGGCCTCGGTCACCGATACGAGCTGGGGGTCACGGGCGGCAAGTCCGGCGTCGTTCCCAACAACGAGTGGAAGCTCAATCACCCTCGCATCAAGGAACGCTGGTATCCCGGCGACACGATCAGCGCCGGCATCGGGCAGGGATATGTGACGGCGACGCCGTTCGAGCTGGCCGTGATGACAGCGCGAGCTGCGGGTGGAGCTTCTGTGCCAAATCCGCGCCTGATCGTCGGCGGCCTTGCGGTTCCCGACAACGACATTACTCCGATGGGAGAATTCAAGCCGGGCGTGCTGGAGTTGATGCGCGATGGCATGATGGCCGTGACGGCTGGCGGCGGTACGGCCGCCGCATCCGGCTCGATTGATCCCAACAACGAGCTGCCAGCCCCCTATACGGGCGCGCGGATGGCCGGCAAATCCGGGTCTGCGCAGGTTATCGGGCTCGACAAGTATCGCGACTCTCGCGGGCACGCGATCTCGAACGACAAGCTGCCGTGGAAGTTGCGGGACAATGCGCTCTTCGTCGCCTACGCGCCGACGGACAAGCCTCGCTATGCTGTCGCCATCCTTGTTGAGCATGGTGTATCAGGCTCGCGTGTCGGCGCTCCGATTGCGCGCGATTTGCTGGCCTACGCGCTGCGTAATGATCCGGGGGCCAAGAAGCCTTTCGTGCCGAAGGCGCGCGATGTCGCGTCAGCCGATGGGGCTGCGCAGCCGACATGATCCGCAAGGACACCCTTCTCTACAAGCTGACGCAGCTGCACTGGTTCCTGCTGCTGACCATCATCGCGCTGGCGATGTTTGGAACGCTTGTGCTGTTCTCCGCCGGGTCGAGTGCGCATGATCTCGAGACCGGCCTCCTGAAGATCGACGCCAGCATGGCGATCGCCCACTTCTGGCGCTTCACCCTGATGACCGTCGTCATGCTTGTGGTGGCGCTGCTGCCGCTCAGATTGTGGGCGTCGCTGGCATACCCATCCTACGCCATTGGCCTTGTGCTTCTGCTGCTCGTCGAAGTGGCGGGCAATATCGTCAATGGATCACAGCGCTGGCTCACCATCGGCCCGCTGACGCTGCAACCGTCCGAGCTGATGAAGATCGCCGTGCCGCTGGCGCTGGCGCGCTACTACCACCAGATGTTCGCGGCGGGCCGGTCGGAACTCTGGATCCACCTCGTCGCCTTCATCATGGTCGCAATCCCGGTTGGCTTCGTGCTGAAGCAGCCCGACCTCGGCACCTCGCTCATGATTCTTGGCACCGGCTGTGGCGTGATCTTCTTCGCCGGCATCAGCCTGCGCGTCGTCGCGATTCTCATGCTGATCGTCGCTCTGATGGCGCCCGTGGTCTATTTCTTCGGCCTGCACGACTACCAGCGCGATCGCATTCACACGATGTGGGACCCCAGCGCCGATCCGCTCGGCGCCGGCTACCAGCTGCAGCAGGGGCAGATCGCCATCGGCTCGGGCGGTCTAGCCGGCAAGGGCTTCATGGAAGGCGCCCAGAAGGAGCTGGAATACATCCCCGAACAGAACACCGACTTCATCTTCACGATCATCGCGGAAGAGTTCGGCTTTGTCGGGGCCATGGTGATGCTGGCCGCCTGGGCCCTCGCCATCGTGCAGGGAATGATCATCGCGGGCAGTTCGCGAAGTTCCTTTGGGGCTCTCGCTGCGTCAGGCTTCGTGGTCACCCTGATGCTTTACGTAGGGATCAACATCGGCATGGTCATCGGCCTGCTGCCTGTCGTGGGCATACCCTTGCCGCTGATCTCGTATGGCGGCACGGCTATTGTCACGGTCATGATAGGTTTTGGGCTATTAATGGCTGTACACCTCAACCGCACGAACGATATGACCCTTCGCGGACTGCTCTGATTCCGGTCTCCGCCGGGCAGGGCCCAAGCTAAGGGGCAGGGAAGCATGACCATCGCCGGACGGGTCGACCGCAAGAGCGAAACATGGTCATCGCGGCTTGGCTTTGTGCTCGCCGCCGTCGGCTCCTCGGTCGGCCTCGGCAATATCTGGCGCTTTACCTACACGACCGGCGAGAATGGCGGCGGCGCTTTCGTGCTCGCCTATCTCGTCTGCATCGCCGTGATCGCATTCCCGCTTCTCGCCGCCGAATACGCCGTGGGCCGCCGCTCCGGCCATTCGGCGGTTGAAAGCGTGCAGGCGCTCGCCCGCGCGTCGGGCAAGAGCGAGGCCTGGGGCGGCGTCGCCTGGCTCGGCATGCTGGCGGCGTTCTTCATCCTCACTTTCTACTGCGTCGTGTCGGCCTGGTTCATGGCCTACCTGCCGATGGCGCTTACGGGCGTGTTCGCGGACAACGGCGCCCAACTCGCCGACTCGCAGGCGCGCTTCGAGGCGGTCACCTCGCGGGAGAACCTGCCATTGCTGCTGGTCTATCTGGCGCTCTTCATCGGCGCGGCGGCTCTGGTTGTCGGCCGGGGCGTCAAGCGCGGGATCGAGCGCGCCTCGTCCATCCTGATGCCGGTTTTCGCGATGGTGCTGCTTATCCTGCTCGGCTTCGCCATTGCCGAAGGCGCATTCGGCGAAGCGGTCGGCTTCCTGACGCGCGTGCGGCCGGAAGATTTTTCCTTCTCGATGCTTCTCGACGCCCTGGCCCAGTCCTTCTTCGCCACGGGTGTGGGCGCGGCTGTGATGATCACCTACGGCGCCTATCTCAAGACTGATGCAGATGTGCCGCGTTCATCCGCCATCGTTGCGGCGAGCGATACTCTGGTCGCGCTTGTTGCTGCGGTAGTGGTCTTCTCGCTGGTCTTCGCTGTGGGCAGCGAACCCAATGCCGGCTTCAGCCTGCTTTTCGTGAACCTGCCCATCGGCTTGGCCCAGATGCCGTTCGGCAACATCGTCGGCGGTGCGTTCTTCCTTCTGGCGCTGTTCGCGGCGCTGGCCTCCTCGATCTCTCTGATGGAAGTCGCGGTGTCCTGGCTTGACGAACGCACCGGCGTCACGCGCTGGGGCGCAGCGCTCGGCGTGGGTTTCGCCGCCTTCGTCATCGGCGCGGGCTACATCTTCAGCCGCGAATATATCACCTTCGTGGACTTCGTGACGTCCTCGCTACTCATGCCCATCGGCGGCTTCCTGATGGCGATCTTCGCGGGCTGGGTGATCGAGAAGAAGATGATGCAGGCCGAGCTCGGGATGCCGTTCTTCCGCGTCTGGAGCGTCCTTGTGCGCTGGGTTATCCCGATCGCGATTGGTGTTATTCTGGTGCTGGGTATCCGCGAAAAGCTGGATACGGCGGGCGTGCCCGCGATGGTCGAAGGCGCGCTGACGACGACGGACTAGGCGACGCGCGGACGGATGGATTTCAGGTCTGTCGCCAGTTCACGGCGCTTTTCCATGAGGTCGTAGTCGGCCTGAAGCCCGAGAAAGAACCCTTCCGACATCGCGAAATAGCGCGCGAGGCGCAAGTCTGTGTCCGCCGTGATGGCGCGTTTGCCCAGTACGATCTCGTTGATCCGCCGCGGTGGCACGTGGATCGCGCGCGCAAGCTCGTTCTGACTGATGCCCAAGGGTTTCAGGAACTCCTCAAGCAGGATTTCGCCCGGTCCGGGATTCGGCAGCAGGCGGCTCCTAGTGGTAGTCGACGATTTCGACATTGCTTGGTCCTCCTTCTGTCCATACGAAACAGATTCGCCATTGATCGTTGATCCGGATCGAATGCTGCCCAACGCGATCGGCCCGCAACGCTTCCAACCTGTTGCCGGGTGGAACACGCAGATCGTTCAGCGTTCGCGCCTGATTCAACAGACGCAACTTTCTTAGCGCCGTCGCCTGCATATCCGGTGGCAGCCGTCGGCTTCGCTCGCCCGACCAGATCGTCTCGGTTTCCCGGTCCGCAAAGCTCTGGATCATACTCGCCTATAACGCATAACGTTATAGGGGTCAATGCGCGCCGCTAGCCCAGCTTCTCCGCGAACATGTCGCTCGCCTTGATCAGCTCGCTGACGATCCCCGGCTCCAGCGAGGAGTGGCCAGCGTCCGGCACGATCTTGAGCGTCGCCTTCGGCCACGCCTTGTTGAGGGTCCACGCGGACGAGAGCGGCGTCACCACGTCATAGCGGCCGTGCACGATCACGCCGGGCAGGTCGCCGAACTTGGCGGCCTGATCCAGCAGCCAACCATCGGAATCGAAGAAGCCCTTGTTATGGAAGTAGTGGCACTCGATGCGCGCGAACGCGTCGAGGAAGTCGGCCTCGTCGAAGCGTGGCGGGCGCTGGCGCGGTCCCTGGATCGACAACGTCTCGCCTTCCCAGCGTGCCCATGCCGCGGCGGCCTCAGCGCGCGCGCCGGCGTTCTTGCCGGTCAGGCGCTTGTAGAACGCCTTCAGCAGGTCGCCGCGCTCGGCCTCGGGGATGGGCGCGACGTAGCGGTCGAACGCATCCGGGAAAAGGTTGCTCGCGCCTTCCTGGTAGAACCAGCGGATCTCGCTTTCCTTCAGCAGGAAGATACCGCGCAGGAGCAGGCCCAGCACATGCTTGCGATGTAGCGCCGTGTAGGCGAGGGCCAGCGTTGATCCCCACGATCCGCCAAACACCACCCACTTCTTCACGCCGAGGTGGGCCCGCAGCGTCTCGATGTCGCGGACGAGGTCCCAGGTCGTGTTCTCGCGAAGTTCCGAATGCGGCGTCGACCGGCCGCAGCCGCGCTGGTCGAACATGATGATCCGGTAACGGCGCGGATCAAAGAACCGTCGCATTTCAGGACTGGAACCGCCGCCCGGCCCGCCATGCAGGGCAATCACAGGCAAACCGTCAGGATGACCACTTTCTTCCCAATAGAGCTCGTGCAGCGCGCTGACGGCCAGTCGGCCAGTCTTGCGAGGCTCAATCGGGGGATAAAGCGAGCGGCGGGGTCTGTCTTCGTTCATTGATGCTTCATCTACAGACCGCCAACTTAGCGTCAACCAATCTGAACCATGTTTGTTTTTTCAATGCGACGCATCTATACCAAAAATACAAGCAACGAACTTTCGGGATTGGGTTCGGTGTCGCGTTTGCGGTTCCTTCTTGTGCCACTCGTAATGGCGGTCCCCGCGACCGCCTGCACCACCGTCGCGCTCTACGAACCGGTCAGCGCCGACATCACGCTTATCGCCGATGTGTCGCCTCTGCACGGGCCATCCGAGGAATTCTGCAGGCAAACCCGGGAAAAGGGCCTCGCCACGGGTGAGGCGAGCCTTGCCTCGCTGGCAGACATGCTTTCGGGCAAGGATGGCGGGCAAGGCGCCTACTGGCGGATTATCGGCGCCGACAGGGGCGCTCCGGGTACTGTCGTCGCCCGCATCCGTAGCGACATGAAGGCCGCAGCGACAGGAATCGATGGGTTGAGCCGGCTTGCCGAAACCCTGATGAAGGACGATGAGCCGACCAGCACGGATGTCCTCGAATTCGAACGTGCACTGATCCACGCCCGCCAGGCGCGTGATTCCCTGTCAGACGCTTTCGTCCAGGTGAACAAGCGGTCGGAGAGCGAATACCAGATTTCTCTGGAACTGACCCCGCTGGACGAAGCCCTGTCCCGCGCGCGTCATGTGGCCGATCAACTGGCTGCGACCAAGGTCGCCGACCCGGTCGCCACCAGCCGCTGATCCGGCCTACTCCCCGTACCGGTCGCGCCGGCGCGATAGCAGCGCCGACAGGCCGAGCATCAGCCAGCCCATGATGAAGGCGACGCCGCCGACAGGAACCAGGAAGCTCACCTGGTCGATCGGGGTTGGCGACATCGCGATGCCGCCCAGCATGATCTTTGCGATCTGCACGCCCGAGAATAGCACCACGCTGAGCACGAAAGACCACGCAGCCACGAACTGCAGTGCGTGCCGATAAGGCATAGCGGCGGCGGCGATCGCCGCCAGTGTGTGGGCGAAGCCATAGATGAAGGCCGACTGCCAGCGCAGTTGGGCCTCGGCCGGCACGACCCCGTGGCCGCCGCCGGCTCCCGCCGCCACCAGCAGCAATCCGACCAATGACGCCGCCACAATGATCGCCCGCATGGTGTCTCCCTGGACCTTGAAGCCTGATCCGTCGGCAGTGTCGAACTTTCCGAGAGGTAAACGCAAGCGGGGTCAGGCGCTCGCGCCACATGCAGTACCTAAGTGCAACCCTGACGGGAACCTCGTCGCGGGGGCCGCGCGTTTGGTGTTTCCTATACGTTTGCAATGTAGAACTGACAGATGGCGAGCAATTCGACACGATTTCAGGTGGATGCCGCCGCCGACGGACGGCAGGTGCTCACCATTTCCGGCGACTGGACGGTGTTTACCGTTGCTCTGGTCGAGGAAAAGCTGCGCCAGGCGAAGATCACGCCTGACGCCGTGCTCGATGTCTCAGGGTTGGGGCGCATCGACACGTCCGGCGCTTACCTGATCGACCGCGCCTTCGGGGCCCTCGACGGCATCGACGACCCGATCGACATCCGCGGCGAGCATCCCTCCATTGTGCGTGTACTCGGCCGTGTACGGAAGGCCAGTCCGGCGTCGCCGCCCGATCCGCCACGCGTGCCGGGACTCATCGCGTTGCTCGACAGGGCGGGGCGTGGCGCCGTGCTGGCGTGGACTGAATTCCTGGGGCTGCTATCCTTCATTGGCGAGACCATGGCCACGCTCTGGCGTCTCGCGCTGAACCCGCGCCGCATCCGCTGGCGATCGGTCGTCTCGGTGATGGAAGAGGCCGGGCTCGATGCGCTGCCCATCGTCTGCTTCCTGTCCTTCTTCATCGGCCTGGTCATCGCCTTCATCGGCGCCAATCTGCTCGCAATGTTCAACGCCTCCGTCTTCACGGTGGAGCTTGTCGCCATCGGCATGCTGCGCGAGTTCGGCGCCGTGCTGACGGCCATCCTGCTCGCAGGCCGCACTGACAGCGCTTTCACGGCGCAGATCGGCGCCATGAAGATGCGGCAGGAGATCGACGCCATGCGCACCATCGGCCTTGATCCGATGGAAGCGCTGGTCGCCCCGCGCCTGATCGCCCTTCTGATCATGACGCCTCTGCTGACCTTTGCCGCCACGCTCGCGGGCATCGCAGGCGGCATCGTCGCAGCCTGGAGCGCGATGGATATCTCGCCCCAGATGTTCCTCTCGCGCTTTCAGGAAGTCGTGCCGCCGCGCCACTTCTGGGTCGGCATGCTGAAGGCGCCGGTGTTCGCAATTGTTGTCGCGATGGTCGGCTGCCGGCAGGGCCTGCTGGTCGAAGGCGATGTCGTCTCGCTCGGCCGCCGCACCACGACGGCAGTAGTGCAGGCGATCTTCCTGGTGATCGCCCTCGATGCGATGTTCGCAGTCCTCTACTACATGTTGAACGTATGACCCGCGCAGACGCCCTTCCGGCCCGCGAGGCGCGTGCCTCCGCCGATGGCGAGATTGCGGTGCGCGTTCGTGGCCTCGTCAACCGCTTCGGCTCCCATATCGTCCACAATGGTCTCGACCTCGACATGCGCAAGGGCGAGGTGCTGGGCGTCATTGGAGGCTCAGGCACCGGCAAGTCTGTGCTGCTGCGCTCGATCGTTGGTCTGCACACACCCAACGCCGGCGAGATCGAGGTGTTCGGCCAGAAGATCGACAAGCTGCCACGCGCCGAGCGGATCAAGGTGGAGCGGCGCTGGGGGGTGATGTTCCAGGATGGCGCCCTGTTCTCGACACTGACCGTGCGCGAGAACGTCATGGCGCCGATGATCGAGCACACGAAGATCCCGATTCCCCTGATGCGCGAACTTGCCGATCTCAAGATCAGGCTCGCCGGTCTCGAGCTTGACGCGGCCCCCAAGCGTCCATCCGACCTTTCAGGCGGGATGCGCAAGCGCGCGGCGCTCGCGCGGGCGCTCGCGCTGGACCCTGAGCTGGTGTTCCTTGACGAACCCACCGCCGGGCTAGATCCCATCGGTGCGGGAAAGTTCGACGAACTTGTACGTTCACTGAGCAATGCGCTGGGATTAACCGTCTTTCTTGTGACCCATGATCTCGACACACTGGCGGCAACCTGCGACCGGATTGCCGTGTTAAGTGACGGCAAGGTGCTTGCAATCGGTCCTCTGGATGAGGTGAGGGAGAACCCACATCCCTGGATTCAGGAATACTTCTCCGGCCCACGTGGCCGAGCGGCGGTGAGATAAGCCATGGAGACCAAGGCAAACTATGTGCTTATCGGCGCATTCGTCCTGCTGGCGGCAGGGGCGCTCGCGCTTTTCACGCTATGGATCGCCGGCAACCCTCTGAACCGCAGCTATTCGGACTATGACGTGATCTTCGAGGGCCCGGTCAACGGCCTGTCGGAAGGCGGCGAAGTCCGCTTCAACGGCATCAAGGTGGGCGAGGTGACAACGCTTCGCCTCGACCGCGACAATCCCAACAATGTCATCGCGCACATCCGCATCGAGTCGCAGACGCCCGTCCGCACAGACTCGATCGCGCAGCTGAACTTCCAGGGCATCACCGGCGTCACATTCATCCAGATCCTCGCGGGCAATCCGGAGAGTCCGCTCCTCGTCTCGCAGGATGGCATCGTTCCGCGCATCCGCACCAGCCGCACGCTGGTGGACGAGCTGTTCCAGGGCGGCCAGGACCTGCTGGGCGTCTCCGGCGACACCATCAAGCGTCTCAACGATATGCTGTCGGAGGACAATCTCAATCACTTCTCGTCCGCATTGAAGAGCCTCGATATCGCGGCGGCGAAGATCGCCGCTGACGGTGGCATGCTCGACAACGCCAATGCCGCTCTTGTTCAACTCGCGCCGACCATCGCTGCGCTCGAGGCGGCGGCGACGTCAATCGAGAGTGCGGCCACGTCGATCAGTAGCGACGTGTCGACGCTCTCGACCGAAGCAACGGCGGCGCTCGACAAGGTTGAGCCACTGCTCGACCAGGCGCGCACGACCCTCGCCAGCCTCGGCCTTGCGGTGAATCAGGTCAACACCCAGCTGACGCCTCAGGCATCGCGCGCGTTGCGCCAGGTGGGCAACACGGCGCAGGACGTGCAGTCGATCATCATACAGCTGCAGTCCCTGATCGCACAAATCGAACAGGATCCCAGCCGCTTCGTTTATCAGCAGCCCCAACCGGTGGAGCGCTAAGCCATGCGCGTGAAAACACTCGCCGTGCTTGCAGCCATTCTTGCGACATCCGGCTGCGTCTCGCTGTTGCCTGAGGCGATGGTCCCGTCAGCGCTCGTGTCGCTGCCGGCGGACCGCGCCAAGGCGCCGACAGCGCCGTTGCTGGCGGATGTCGCCGTGTTTCCGCCCGAGTCCTCGCGCGCCTTTGCGGGCGCCGACATCGCCGTGCGCGATGATCAGGAACTGATCTACCTTGGCGATGTGCGCTGGTCGGACACCGGGCCGCAGCTTCTACAGGGCGCCGTCGTCAACGCACTGTCGCAGGCGCAGGGCCCAGGCCGGGCCGTGCTCGGTCAGCTTGGCGCCGAAGTGGATTACGACGTGCGCTGGCGCATCGTCGACCTCTCGGCCGGTCGCGAGACGGCGCCGGTGCGCGTCGAGGTTCAGGTCAGCATCATGGATGCAGAGACACGCCGGCCCATCGCACAGAAATCCATTTCAGCTGATGGAACCCCTGCGGACCGGGCTCCGCGCGCCCGCGCAGCCGCGCTTGCGATCGCTGCGCAGCAGGTTGCCGATCAGGTCGCCGCATTCGTGACCGAGACCGTCACGGCCCGCCCGGATCGCCGCAACTAGCTCACTGCGTAACCCCCGCACCGGCGCCCCTATCGCATCAGGCGAATAGGCTCTAGCTGTATCACGTGGCGCGAGCGTGGGAGGGCCGTGGTGAAACGGGCAGTTTTGATTGCTGCGATGTTCGCGCTTGGCGCCTGTTCCCTGCTGGCGCCTCCTGCGCTCCACGGCATCTGCACGGCGCAGGGATTTGCCATCGACGTCGATTTCGCGGGCGCTGGCCGTCATGATTGTGTCATCGCTGCTGACGGTTCGGTGGTGATCTCGGTCGATCACGAGCCGGCTGTGGTCGAAGGCATCAATCCCAGCCCTTGGTTTGCTTTCCGCGTGACCAGCGAGACCGCGCGCAGTGTCGTCGCAACGCTGGACTATACGGACTACAAACACCGCTATCGACCCTACATCAGCACGGATGGTTTGCACTGGAGCGTGCTGCCTGAAAGCGCGGTGCAGCTCAACGAGCGCCAGACGCGCGCGCGTATCGCCTTCGATGTAAAGCCCGGCGTGACGTGGATTGCCGGACAGCCGCTGTCGCCTGCGCGCGACAATCTCGACTGGACGCGCCGCGCGCTATCCGGCGCAGGCTTCACCGAGGTGGAATATGGGCGCTCGCTCGAAGGGCGTCCGCTGATCGGATTTGTCGGCGGCGGAGGGATCGACGCCATCGTCGCGATCACGCGGCAACATCCGCCTGAAACGACGGGGCAGGACGCTTATCGCGGCTTTGTCGAACGCCTGCTTGGACGCAACGACGCCAAGGCGATCGCCTTCCGCGCCCGCCACCGCATCATACTGGCCCCAATTCCCAATCCGGATGGCGTTGACGGCGGCCACTGGCGCCTCAATGCCGGCGGGGTGGATCTCAATCGCGACTGGAGCGCCTTCACGCAACCCGAAACGCGCGCCCTGTCGGCGTGGATACGTGAGCAGGCCGGTGACCGGCGCGTCGTCTCGATGATGGACTTCCATTCGACGGACAAGACGGTGATCTACGCCCCGCCGCTCGACGCGCCATCGCCAACGATCGCCTTCCTGCCGGCGCTGAAGGAAACGTTCGACCGTGTTCTGACCGCGCCGCCAGAGTGGAGCTATGCGCACAATCCCGAAGGCGGCACGTCGAAAGGGTGGGCGCTTGAGGTGTTGAGGGCGCCGGGGATCACGGTCGAGCTGTGGGACCAGATCTCGCCGCAGGATGCGCGTGCGCTGGGGGCTGCGGCGGCCGATGCGCTGATCGAATACTTCGCGAAGTAGCTTCTATTCCGCCTCGGCCAACCGCTGCGTCTGCAGCTGGTTGCCGAACGAGTAATTGCCTTCGTGGCAGGCGTATTCAAGCACCGGACCCTTGGTCGCGCTCATTGCGATCTCGGCGCGGATCGGCGCGACAAACGCACCCGGTTCATTGATCTCGAAACTGTACAGGATTTGAGTGTCGCTTACGCGCGTGAAGCGTTCGATCAGCGTGATATCTTCCGGCGCGCCGCGAAAGGCGAGGCCAGGGCGGAAATTCGTGGTCTCCACGACCAGCGTGTCGCCCTCATAGCGCCCGACGGAGTCTCCCATCCAGGAACGGATCGCATCTGGCCGGTGTTTGCCGCCTATGGGGATGATGCGCGCGTCGTGGATCATCTCGACCAAGATCATCACATGGTCTGGCGTCTGCACGATCTGGTAGGTGTTGTTGTAACCGACCGGCATCATCGGCGGGCCAAGCGAGGAGCCGAAGTCGCGCAGGCATCGCTCCGCATACGTCATCGATTCCGGATTGTCGCCGCGGCCATAGCCGAGTCCTCGCGGGAATCCCGCGCGGCGATCTTCCAGCTGGCCGCGCGCCTGTGGCGTCAGGTCCGGCAGCTGACCATTGGCGGGAGCAACGAGGAAAGAGGTGCGCACCTTGCCGTCGATCTTCATCGGCGCGGCGCCGCGCGGCAAGGCAGCGACTTCTTCCTCGCTCATCAATAGCCGGTCGCCGAAGCGCGGATCGCGCTCCAGCGCTGTAGAGCTTGCATTGGTCCAGTGGCCTGAAAGATCCGGCTGGCCCATCGCATTGTTCGGCGCGGTGAAGTCCTGCGCAAATGCCGGCGCAGCAGCGGCGACAGATAGCGAGACGATGAAGGCGCGCAAAAAGAACATCCCGCGAAGGTGGCTGCCTTCGCGGGATTGTCCAGTGCGTGAATTGTCAGATCGGCGCGAGATCTACTCGGCCGCGACGGCCGGCAGGCCGTCCTTGGCCGCCATCGGCTTCTTGGTGAGGAAGACCGCGATATTGCGCTTGTCCTCGTCGCTGAGGCCGCCAACGGCGCTGGCCATCATGCCGGTGGGGTTGGTCAGCACATCGACGATCTTGTCGTTCTCGAGCGCGCCGAGCTTGTCGATCGTCGGTGCGGTGGGGATGCCGCCCGAGTGGCACATCTTGCAGCGCACATCGTACAGGGCGGCGCCTTCAGCCGGGCCAGGCTCTGCGAAGGCCGGAGCTGCGAGAAGCGCGAGGCCAAGTAGAACAGCGGACGTCCGGACCATGCAAACCCTCCAGATAATGTTGCGCAGGCTTATTAGACGCGCCTACCTGAACAGGCCATAACCAAAGGCAGTTATTGCTGTCGTGCGGCGTTTCCGCCTCACCAGCGGCCAGAATCGCCTAATCCGGCGCGACCTGCTATAATTATGGCTGATCAGGCGGCCGGGCGACCGCTGGTGGGCAACCACTGGAGGAAAGTCCGGGCTCCACGTAGGCAAGGCGGCGGATAACGTCCGCCCGGGACTTCGCCCACAAGGCGTTGGTCCGAGGGATAGCGCCACAGAAAGCAAACCGCCCGGGACTTGTCCCGGGTAAGGGTGAAAGGGTGGGGTAAGAGCCCACCGCGTTCCTGGTGACAGGGATGGCAAGGCAAGCCCCGCCTGGAGCAAGACCGAATAGGGACGGGCGTTCCCGGTTTCCTTTGGGAGATTGGGAACAGGCGCGCCTTCGCGCTCCGTCCGGGTTGGTCGCGCGAGGCGTCCCGCGAGGGGCGTCCCAGAGGAATGGTCGCCCAGGGGCTCACGCCCTGGACAGAACCCGGCTTACAGGCCGCCTGATCATCTTTCCCTGCCGACTTGTCATCCAATACCTGTGGAGAGACCCGGCGGCAGTCATTCACATCGGAAACGCCAGTAACACGGGCTTCCCACGACAGTGAATTCACACGTCGTAAACCACTTATCCACAATCAGGTCGATAGAACTCACCAATCTACTTGGTTTGTTCCGCTCAATGGTTAACGACGACCTAATGTCCCGTTGTTGCCCATATTCTCCCATGCTATCCCCTAAAACTCCACGGAAGGGGCTCCGTGGCGCGTGTTTTTGGGTACGCGATCCCATCCTGGATCGGCGTCTAGCGGGCAATCAGGGGTATGTTTCTCTCCTCCTACGAGAGCGGGGTCGATGCGAAGAAGCGGGTGTCCATCCCGGCTTCCTTTCGCAAGGTCCTGAGCGGCGCGGACGCAGTCTTCCTGTGGCCGTCGCTCGACAAGCCCTGCATCGAGGGGGCCGGACAGGCCCTGATGAACGCGTTCGAAGATTCCATGGGCGACATCGACCTGATGGACAGGCGTCGTTTCGCGCTCGCGAGCTACATCATGGGTGAGGCCCGCCAGGCCAGGTTTGACGAAGGTGGAAGGATCGTGCTGGACGCCGAACTGCTCTCCACTGCCGGGATTTCCGACAAGGCGCGCTTTGTGGGTCTCGGCGATCGCTTCCAGATCTGGGAGCCTGCGGCCTATGACGCCGTGAAGGCTGAGATGCGTGCGCTCGCCCTCGACAGCCTCGGCCTGCTGAAGGCCAAGCCGCGCGCCGCTCGGCCGGAGTCGGGCGAATGAATTCCGGTCCCATCTCTCCTCACGCTGGCACACATGTTCCCGTTCTTGCGGAGCAGGTGATCCACGCGCTCGCGCCGGTGGATGGCGCGGTGATGGTGGACGGTACCTATGGCGGCGGCGGTTATGCGCGCGCCGCGCTGGCCGTGGCGAACATCACGCTTATCGCGATCGATCGCGACCCCGAGGCGATGGAGCGCGCTTGGGCGCATGCGGGCAAGGACCCGCGCCTTATCCCCGCGCCGGGCCGTTTCGGCGAACTCGAGGCGATCCTGCGCGCCGGCGGCCGCGAACATGTCGACGGCGTGATGCTCGATCTTGGCGTCTCCTCCTTCCAGATCGACGAGGCCGAGCGCGGCTTCTCGTTCATGCGCGATGGCCCGCTCGACATGCGCATGGGGCAGCGCGGCCCCAGCGCGGCCGACGCCGTGAACCGTCTCACCGAAGGCGAACTGGCCGACATCTTCCACTTCCTTGGCGAAGAGCCCGCCGCGCGCCGCATTGCGCGTTTCATTGTGCAGCGCCGCCGCTCCAAACCCTTCGAGACGACGCTGGATCTCGCCGACGAGATCGAGCGCTCGGTTGGCGGACGGCGCGGCAAGCCCACGCATCCCGCCACGCGCTCCTTTCAGGCGCTGCGCATGTGGGTGAACGAGGAGACGGTCGAACTGGTGAATGCGCTTTCCGCCATCGAGCGTGTGCTCAAGCCGGGCGGGCGACTGGTCATTGTTACCTTCCATTCCATCGAAGACCGTATCGTGAAGCTGTTCCTGCGTTCGCGCTCCGGCAATGATCCAGGCGCTTCGCGCCACATTCCCGGCATCCCGCGTGGCGCTCCGCCGACGTTCGAGCTTCTGCAGCGCAAGGCCATCGAGCCGGATGCGGCCGAACTCGCTGCGAACCCGCGCGCACGGTCGGCACGCATGCGCTGGGCGCTGCGCACAGACGCCCCGGCGTGGAACGTATCGCCCGAAGCCGGGCTGCGCCTGCCTGGGCTGAAGCAACTTGAAGGAGCCGCGTGATGAACAGGATCGTGATGGTCGGCGGACTGGTCGTCGTGGCGGGGCTCGCGGTTGCAGTCTATCGCGCCAAGCTGGGCGCCGAGGAAACGCAGGGCCGCATAGACGGGCTCAAGGCCGAGGTCACCAAGGTCGAGAAGGAAATCGCCGTGCTGAAGGCTGAAGAAGCCTACCTCACGCGGCCTGAACGCATCGGGCCGATCGCGCGCGAGCGCCTCGGTCTTGAGCAGGCCACCCCCGGCCAGTATGTCGCCCCCGAAGCGCTGAAGCAGCGTCTGGGGGAAGAGCGGCTGACGCTGCCTCCGACGCCCGAAGCTGCTCCCGTCGCGCCCGCCACGGATGGCCCCGCGGAGCAATGAGCGTTCTCGACCCACCATACGAAGAGGACGTCTGGGGGCCGCGCCGCGTTCGCATGGTTGCGGCGGTGCTGGCGCTCGTGTTCGTCGTCATCGTGGGTCGTTCCGCCTGGGTTGTCTTCAATGGCCCTGATCGCAGCGCCGACGATGCCGCGCCGGTCGAGCAGGTGCGCCGCGCCGATATCGTCGACCGCGACGGCCAGTTACTGGTGACAACGCTGCAGGGCTGGTCGCTCGCCGCCGATCCGAGCGCTATCTGGGAAGTCGACGAGGTTGTCGGCGCGCTGAAGTCCGTGTTCCCCAACCTGAACACGACACAGATGACCCAAGCCCTGTCCGACAAGAAGCGCCGCTTCGTCTGGGTGCGCCGGGGGATCACAGAGCGTGAGCGGCGGGCCGTGAAGGAACTCGGCATGGAAGCCCTGCGCTTCGTGGAAGAACCGCAGCGCGTCTATCCGAACGGAGCACTGGCGGGCCATCTGCTCGGCTATACGGGTGTCGATGGCGACGGCCTCGAAGGCATCGAGAAGGTCTACGACGAGCGTCTCAAGGCCGGCGGTGATCCGCTGCGCCTCACCATCGATGCCAGTGTACAATTCGTGCTGGAGCAGGAACTGCAGGCGGCGCAGGAGCAGTTCACGATGATCGGCGCGGCCGGTATCGTGATGGACGCCAACACTGGCGCCGTGCGCGCCATCGCCTCGTGGCCCACATCCGATCCGCGCAAGCGGGGCGACGAGCCCGCTGAAGCAAAGACCAACCGCGCGATCAACGTGCGGCCTGAACTGGGCTCGATCTACAAGCCGCTGACCGTCGCTGCCGCGCTGGAGGCCGGCAAGCTGTCGGTAACCGACCGGTTCGACGTATCCGCACCGGTGAAGATCGGTGCGGTCACGGTGCGCGATCCGCATCCGCTGCCGAACGCGCGCTCGGTCACGGCGAGCGACATTATTGTTTACTCGTCCAACCTCGGCTCCTCCTTGATCGCCCAGCGTATCGGGCCGGAGGCGCTGAAGGCGTTCCTCGGCGATCTCGGCCTGCTGGGCGGGGTTCAGATCAACGGACCGCAGACAGCCTCGCCGCTGCCGCCCGCCGAATGGAACCAGACGTCAATGGCCACTGTCGCCTATGGCCACGGCATCGGCGTCAGCCCACTCGCCTTCGCGATGACCTACACGCCGTTTGCAACGGGCGGAGACCTGGTGACGCCGACCTTCATCGAGTCCTCCGATCCAGCGGGCGTGAAGCGCAAGCGTGTGATGAGTCGCGAGACGGCGGCGACCGTCCTCGCCATGCTGCGGCGGACGGTGACAGATGGTTCGGGCAAGCTGGCGGAGGCGGTCGGCTATGAAGTGGCGGGCAAGACCGGTACGGCCGAGAAACCGACGCCCGATGGTTACGATCCCAACAGGAATATCACGTCGTTCGCCGCAGTGTTCCCCGCATCCCGCCCTCAATTCGTCGTGCTTGTTGTCCTCGATGAGGCCGAGCCCAGAACGGGCGCGACACGAACGGCCTCCGTGACGGCGGCGATGATCGCTGGCAAGGTGATCGCACGCGCTGCGCCGCTTCTGGACGTGCAACCTGTGCTTGGCGCGCCGGCTGTGCAGACGGTTAGCCTTCAGGGTACGGACGGCCAGGGCTCAGAAGGAGTCGCGCAATGAAACTTTCTGAACTCGTTCCAAACCTTGCGCCCGGCCTCGCGTCCATCGAGATCACGGGGATCACCGCCGACAGCCGCAAGGTGAAGCCCGGCTTCCTGTTCGCGGCGCTGCAGGGCGTGGCGAAGGACGGGCGAGATTATATCGACACCGCAATCAAGGCAGGCGCTGTCGCCGTGCTGACGGATGATCGTCCGGGCGAGTGGGGTGTGCCTGCCGTGAAGTCAGCTGAGCCGCGCCTTGTGCTGGCTCAGGCCGCCGCCGCCTTCTTCCCGCAGCAGCCGGGCATCGTCGCGGCGGTTACCGGCACCAACGGCAAGAGCTCGACCGTCGATTTCCTGCGCCAGATCTGGGCGAGCATGGGTCGCAAGTCGGCGTCGATGGGTACGCTGGGCGCCATCGGTCCATCGGGCGTGATGGACCTCGGGCACACGACACCCGATCCCGTCGCGATCCACGAGACGCTGGCCAAACTCGCGCGCGAAGGCGTGACGCATGCGGCGATGGAAGCCTCAAGTCACGGCCTATCGCAGTATCGTCTTCACGGTGTGAAACTGGCCGCCGGCGCCTTCACCAACCTCACGCAGGACCATCTCGACTATCACAAGGATTTCGACGACTACCGTCGCGCCAAGATGAAGCTGTTCTCCGAGCTGCTGCCCAGGGGCGCGCCGGCTGTCATCAACGCGGACAGCCCGGAGCTGGAAGCGTTCGAAGCTGTCGCGAAAGAGGCGGGCCTCAAGACGTTCACCGTCGGCTGGCGCGGCCGCGACCTGCGCATCTCCGAAGCCTTGCCGCGCGGAACGGGGCAGGACCTCGTGATCCAGTGGGGCGAGGGCGCGACGAACGAGCGCAAGATCCACCTGCCGCTGATCGGCGAATTCCAGGCGCTGAACGCGCTGTGCGCCGCCGGTATCGCGATGGCGCTGGGTGATGATGTCCACGCCGTCCTCGACGGTCTGACCCAGCTCAAGGGCGTGCATGGCCGACTCGAACTTGTCGGGCAGACGGCGGCGAAAGCGCCGGTGTTCGTCGACTATGCGCATACGCCGGACGGGTTGAATGTGTTGCTGCGCGCGGCGCGGCCACATGTGAGGGGCAAGCTGATCGTGATATTCGGCTGTGGCGGCGATCGCGATTCCACCAAACGCCCCATCATGGGCGATGTTGCGCGGCGCCTCGCCGACGAAGTGATAATCACCGACGACAATCCGCGCTCCGAAGATCCGGCCTCGATCCGCGCCGCCATCCGCAAGGGCGCGCCGGATGCCAGCGAGATCGGCGATCGCGCCGCGGCCATCATCGAAGGCGTGCGCCGCCTCAAGGCGGGCGATGCGCTGCTGATTGCGGGCAAGGGTCACGAGACCGGGCAGATCGTGAAGGGCGTCACCATTCCCTTCTCGGATTTCGACGTGTCGCGCGCGGCGCTGAAGGATGTGGGAGGAATTGTTGGCTGATACTCCCCTCTGGACCGCCGCCGAAGCCGCCGCCGCCACAGGCGGCCGCGCGCAGGGCGACTGGGCGATCAACGGCGTGTCGATCGACACGCGCTCGCTCAAGCCGGGCGATCTGTTCGTCGCGCTCAAGGACGTGCGCGATGGCCATGACTTCGTGGACAATGCATTCGCCGGTGGCGCGGGCGCGGCCTTCGTCTCGCGCGATGTGCTGGGCGGCAAGCCGGGACTTATTGTCGATGACGTCTTGCCGGCTCTGGAGCGTCTAGGGCTGGCGGCGCGCGCGCGGACGAGCGCGACCTGCGCGGCTGTCACGGGGTCGGTCGGCAAGACCAGTGTCAAGGAAATGCTGGCCCGCATCTTCCGCGCTGCGGGCCGCGCCCACTGGTCCGACAAGTCGTTCAACAATCACTGGGGCGTTCCCCTTACGCTCGCTCGCATGGCGCGCGAGACGGAGCGTGCGATCTTCGAGATCGGCATGAACACCCCGGGCGAGATCGCACCGCGCTCCAACATGGTGCGCCCGCACCTCGCCATGATCACGCGCATCGCGCCGGCCCACCTGCAGGGCATGGGCTCGGTGGAGGGCGTGGCGGATGAAAAGTCCCAGATATTCGCAGGTCTGGTCCCGGGCGGATCGGCTATCCTGCCGGTGAAGGACTATTTCTTCGAGCGCCTGAAGCGGCGCGCGCTGGAACTGCAGCCGACGGCGGAGGTTTTCACCTTTGGCGGCGCGCCGGAAAAGCATGCCGCTGCACCGGTTGCCTATGAAACGGACGGCTACACCTCGCGCATCACGGTCGACGTGATGGGCGAGAAGGTAATCGTCAGCCTCGATGCAGTGGGCGAGCATTGGGCCGTCAACGCTGCATTGGCCCTGATCGCGGCCACCATCACGGGCATCGCTCCGAGACATGCGGCCGAAGCGCTCTCTGGCTATGCGCCGCCGGCGGGGCGCGGCACCGCCGAGACGCTGACGCTGCCGCAGGGCGGCGAAGTGACGCTGGTCGACGACGCCTACAACGCCAATCCGGAATCCATGCGCGCTGCCATCGAAGGCATGGCGCGCCGGCCGGGACGCAAGATCGTCGCGCTCGGCGAGATGCGGGAACTCGGCGAGGGAAGCGCTGCGCTTCACGCCGGGCTAGCTGGCGCAATCCTCTCCGCCAAGGTCTCGGCGGCGGTTCTGTCGGGCGAAGAGATGAAGCATCTCGCCGACGAACTGCGCGCGCGTGACGCAGGCATCAGAGTCGTTCATGTCACAGGTCCCGCAGAAGCGGCGGAACTCGTGAAAAGCTGGTTAGAACCGGCCGACGTGGTCTTGATCAAAGGCTCGAATGCATCCGGCATGGCGCGTGTTGGAGTGGCGTTGCGGCAGATGAGCCAGAGCGCTGCCGGACCGCAGAAAGCGTCAGGGGCCTGACATGCTGTATGAACTTCTGTCGCCCTATGGCGGCGACCTGAACCTGTTCAGCTTCATCACCTTTCGCGTGGCGCTCGGCCTCGCGACGGGACTGCTCATCACGCTTCTGTTCGGCGCCCCGATGATTGCCTGGCTGCGGGCGCGTCAGGGCAAGGGCCAGCCCATTCGCACGGACGGACCCGAAAGCCATCAGTCCAAGAAGGGCACGCCCACCATGGGCGGCTTTCTCATCCTGCTCGGCATCTTGTCGGGCACGCTGCTGTGGGCTGATCTCGAGAACCAGTACATCTGGATTGTGCTGTTCGTGACGGTTGGCTTCTGCGGCGTCGGCTTCATCGACGATTACCAGAAGGTCACCAAGAAAGGCACGGCTGGCCTGTCCGGCAAGGTCCGCCTCCTGATGGAGTTCGTGATCGCCGGCATCGCAGTGTTCTGGATTTCGCACTACGCGCAGGAGACAACGGCGGCCGCCCTCGCCGACGGCACGCTAAAGGTTGAGCCGCTGCCGGGATACGCCACGGGCCTCGCGCTGCCGTTCCTGAAAGATTTCATGTTCGACCTGACGATCTACGGCTTCATCGCCTTCGGGGCGTTCGTGATCGTGGGCGCGGGCAATGCGGTGAATTTCACCGACGGCCTCGATGGTCTCGCCATCGGCCCGGTGATGATTGCGGGCGCCACTTTCGGCTTCATCGCGTACGCCACCGGCACGCCGCGCTTTGCCGACTACCTCCTGCTGACCCCGACGCCGGGCACGGCCGAGCTCTCCGTTGTGATGGGATCGCTTGTCGGCGGGGGACTCGGCTTCCTCTGGTACAACGCGCCGCCAGCCAAGGTGTTCATGGGCGACACCGGCTCGCTCGCGCTTGGCGGTTGCCTTGGCGCAATGGCGGTGTGCGTGAAGCACGAGATGGTGCTCGCCATTGTGGGCGGACTTTTCCTGTTCGAGGCGCTCTCCGTCATCATCCAGGTGCTGTACTTCAAGGCGACCGGAAAGCGCTTTTTCAAGATGGCTCCGGTCCACCACCATTTCGAAAAGCTCGGCTGGTCGGAACCCACGGTCGTCATCCGCTTCTGGATCATCGCCTTCCTGCTCGCGCTCGCGGGCCTCGCCACGCTGCGTCTGAGGTGAGACTGAAGTGATCCCGGTTCGCGCATTCGAGGGGAAAGAGGTCGCTGTGTTCGGCCTGGGCAGGTCGGGTATCGCGACCTGCAAGGCCCTCATGGCTGGCGGCGCTCGCGTGTGTGCGTGGGACGACAACGAGAACGCGCGCAAGGCGGCCGAAGCGGCCGGTGTGCCGCTGGTCGATCTCAACCGCCGCGACTGGCAGACCTTCGCAGCGCTTGTGCTGTCGCCGGGTATACCGTTGCGCTTCCCGGAGCCGCACCGCTTCGTGCGCATGGCGCAGATGCTGGGCGTTCCGGTGATCGGCGACATGGAGCTGTTCGCGCGCGCCGTGAACGAGCTCAAGGAAATCGATCGCCCGCGCATCGTCGGCATCACGGGCACCAACGGCAAATCGACCACCACCGCGCTGATCGGCCATATCCTGAAAGCCAACGGCAAGGATGTGCGCGTCGGCGGCAATATCGGCGTCGGTGTGCTCGATCTCGAAAAGCTGCACGGAGCGGCCATCTACGTGCTCGAATTGTCGAGCTACCAGCTCGATCTCGCGGAAACGCTGCGCTGTGACGTCGCCGTGATGCTGAACCTGTCCCCCGATCACCTGTCGCGCCATGGCGGCATGGACGGATATGTCAGCGCCAAGCGCCGCATCTTCCGCAACCAGCGACCGGAAGACGTCGCCATCGTCGGCGTTGACGATACGCGCTCGGGCGTAATGGCGACGCAGCTGTCGTGCGAGGGCCTCCGCCGCGTCATCCCGGTGTCGGCTGAATATGGCCTCGGCCGTGGCGTCGCCGTGCTGGATGGCATGCTGCAGGACTCGCTGTCGGGCCGCGCCGAGCCTCCGGTGGATGTCTCCACCGCGCGCGCGCTTCCTGGTCGTCACAACCACCAGAACATCGCCGCCGCCTATGCCGCCTGCCGGGCGCTGGGTCTTGAGTCGTCCGATATCATTGCCGCGATCCTGACCTTCCCCGGCCTGCCGCATCGCCTGGAGGCGATCGGCGCGATCGAAGGCGTGCGCTTCATCAATGACTCCAAAGCGACCAACGCCCAGGCGGCCGAGCAGGCGATCCGCGCCTTCCCGAACGCGTACTGGATTGTCGGCGGCCGTCCGAAGGAAGAGGGGATCGACGATCTTGCGCCGCTCTTTGGCCAGATCCGCAAGGCGTACCTGATCGGGGAGTCCACTGAGGCGTTTGCCCGCGCCCTCGCCGACAAGCTCGACCACGTGAAGTGCCGGACGCTGGACGTGGCGGTCGAGGCGGCCTTCAACGATGCGCGTGCGAGTGGTGAAGCCAACCCCGTTGTCCTGTTCTCGCCCGCCTGCGCCAGCTTCGACCAATTCCGCGACTTTGAGCAACGCGGGCAGGCCTTCCGGCAGGAAGCTTCGAAGCTGGTCAAGCGACGCACGCCGACCGAACCGGCCTAGGCCAGCGTCATGCAGGTGTTTCGCAGGTCCGACAGGTCGCCCATCGCCGAATGGTGGCGCACCGTGGACAAGGGGCTGATTGCAGCGTCCCTAATCCTGCTCGGGGCGGGCATGGTGCTGTCACTCGCGGCGGGCCCGGCCGCGGCCAGCAAGCTGAAACTCGATGACCCGTTCCACTTCGTTTATCGCCACGCTGCCTTTGTCGTTGTTGCTGCGGGTGTGCTGGTGGGAACCTCGCTGTTGAGCCCGGTGTGGGCGCGGCGAGTGTGTGGGCTGCTGTTCGTGTCCTGCTTCCTGCTGATGGCGGGGTTGCTCGTCTTTGGTCACGAGGCGAAAGGTGCGAAGCGCTGGCTCTATCTATGGGGCACGACGTTCCAGCCATCGGAGATCGTGAAACCCGCGCTGGTGGTGATGGTGGCGTGGCTGCTGGCGCAGCGGGAAAAGTTCCCGGCCGGGCCGTGGGCGCCGATCGCTTTCGCCTTTTTCGCGGCAACGGTCGGCCTCTTGCTTCTTCAGCCGGATGTGGGGCAGGCGGCGCTGCTGACCGCGGCGTTTGTCATCGTCTTCTTCGTTACCGGGCTCCCGTGGATATGGGCGACAGGCTTCGTCGTGGGCGGGTCGTTGATCGGCGGCGGACTTTACATGCTGCTGCCTCACGTACGCTTCCGCATCAATTCCTTCCTCAATCCCGATGCGCATGACACCTTCCAGATCGACGTGGCGCGCATGGCGATCGAGCGTGGCGGCATGTTCGGCGTGGGTCCAGGCGAGGGGCGCGTGAAGCGCATCCTGCCGGACGCCCACACCGATTTCATCTATTCAGTTGCGGGCGAAGAGTTCGGCCTCCTCCTGCTCGCGTTGCTGACGCTGCTGTTCGCGGTGATCTCGATCAAGGGCGTGATGGACGCCTCGCGCCAGAAGGACACGTATCAGCGTGCGGCTGGGGTCGGGCTATATTCCGTCTTCGGCCTACAGGCGGCGGTGAACATGGCGGTGAACCTGTCGCTCATTCCGCCGAAGGGCATGACTCTGCCGCTTGTATCGTCGGGTGGATCGTCGCTTCTGGGCAGCGCGCTGACGCTTGGCCTCGCGCTGGCGCTCACCCGCAAGCAACCTGAAACCTCCCTCTCCCATCTTGCTCATCTGAGGCATGCATGACCGCGCCTGTTTCGAAGCCCCTCGTCGTTGTCGCAGCCGGCGGAACAGGCGGGCACATGTTTCCCGCGCAGGCGTTCGCCGACGAAATGCATGCGCGCGGCTGGCAGGTGGCGCTGGTGACGGATGAGCGCGGCAAGAAGTACGCGACCAACTTCCCGGCCGACTGGCGGCTGGAAGTGGAAGCTGCAACGTTTGGATCGAAGATGCCGCACAAGCTGATCGCCTCAGCGCTGAAGCTGCGCAAGGGCACGGCCGAGGCGCGGCGTAATTTCGAGAAGACCAAGCCGAAGCTGATCGCAGGCTTTGGCGGCTATCCCAGCTATCCCTCGCTGTCGGCGGCGCGCGCGATGGGATTGCCGATCATCATTCACGAGCAGAACTCCGTGCTGGGCCGTGTGAACCGGCTATTTGCCAAGAGCGCGAAGTTCGTCGCTTGCGGGTTCGACCGGCTGGATCGCCTGCCGCCCGGCGCCGAAGCCTCGAAGCGCGTTGTGGGCAATCCAGTGCGCAACGCCATCAAGGCCGTGCGCGAGACGGCGTATCCCGAACTGTCGGACACCGGGCCGCTCAATATTCTCATCACCGGTGGAAGCCAGGGCGCGCGCCTGTTCGGTGAAGTGATCCCTAAAGCCATCGTGTCACTGCCCGAGGCGCAACGCGCCCGGCTGCATGTCGTACAGCAGGCGCGCGAAGAACAGCTGGAGGCCGTGCGCGGCGCCTACGCCCAAGCCGGCATCAAGGCGACGGTTGAGTCGTTCTTCTCCAACATGCACGAGCGGCTGGCGGCGGCGCATCTTGTCATTGCACGCTCCGGCGCAGGCACAGTGACGGAGCTGGCGATCGCCGGGCGTCCGTCAATCCTGATCCCGCTCGGCATCGCGATGGACGACCACCAGACGGCGAATGCCGAAGGCATGGTGACGGGGGCAGCGGCCGATGTGGTGCCCGAGCCGGTGTTCACGGTCGAAACATTCGCGCCGCTACTGTTGGAGCGGATCAGCAATGCAGGCGTCCTGCGCGCCCGCGCGAAGGCCGCCTGGCAGCTGGGCAAACCGAACGCCGCGCGCGAACTTGCCGATCTCGCGGAGCAGGCTGCAGGTGTGAAGGCGGGGTGACGTCGGACACGAGAACCGCGCTCCATCACGAGTCCGTCATAGGTCGGGCAAGCTTGATCAGCATCAAGCAAACTTTGGCCCCCACCTGAAAACATGAGACAACTCTAATATAAGGAGATTGTCGCATGCAACCGTTCCAATCGTTCTCCGGCCGCATACTCGCGGCAGTACTTGCTGCGGCGCCGCTGGTCGCAGGTTGTGCGTCCCTTGCGGCGGGGCCTGCCGTCGCGCAGCAGGTCCAAAGTCAGAAGATCGTCGTGCACCTTGGGAGCTTCACCAACGATCTGCACTCGGCCTTCATGGCGTTCTCGCTCGCAACCAACATGCAGAAAGCCGGCGCAAGTGTGACTGTGTTCCTGGATCGTGAGGGTGTGCGTCTGGCGGATCAGCGCGAGCGCGGCGACCTGACTTGGGGCGACAGCGGCCCGATTTCCAAGGCGATGTCCGATTTCGTCGCCGCTGGCGGCAAGGTCGTCGTCTGTCCGCACTGCGCAGAACTGGCAGGGATGACGGCCTCCAATCTGCGCCCCGGCGCGACTCTGGCCAGCCATCAGGACGTGGCCTCCCTCATGATTGACGCCGACAAGGTGATCGACTTCTAGGCCGTCGACCGCAGACTGCGAAGGTGACGCTGCGGGCTCTCCGTTCGGGCCTGCAGCGAGCCGTCGTTCTGATCTTGCCGAGCGGGCGGCAGGTGTGTCAGCAAAGGCGAATGCGCAGAACAATCCCCTTCGACGTCGGTGCGGTCCATTTCGTGGGCATTGGCGGCATTGGCATGTCGGGCATTGCCGAGGTGATGATCAACCTTGGCTATCAGGTTTCCGGCTCGGACATGAAGGCGAGCGCCAACACCGATCGCCTGGCCAAGCGCGGCGCGAAGATCATGATAGGTCACAAGGCCGAGAATATCGAAGGCGTTGGCGCGCTGGTGATCTCGACCGCGATCAAGGGCGGCAACCCGGAAGTCGATGCGGCGCGAGCGCGGGCCATCCCGGTGGTGCGGCGGGCCGACATGCTGGCGGAACTCATCCGCCTGAAATGGACTGTCGCGATCGCCGGTACGCACGGCAAGACGACGACGACATCAATGGTGGCGGCGCTGCTCGATGGCGTAGGGCTCGACCCCACCGTGATCAATGGCGGCGTGATCAACGCCTATGCCTCGAACGCAAAGCTCGGGCAGGGCGAGTGGATGGTGGTGGAGGCCGACGAGAGCGACGGCACGTTCACCAAGCTGCGCCCCACCGTCTGCATCGTGACGAATATCGATCCCGAGCACATGGATCACTACGGCTCGATGGAAGCTTTGCGGAAGGGCTTTGATACTTTCGTCGAGAACCTACCGTTCTATGGCTTCGCCGTGCTGTGCGCCGACCATCCCGAAGTGCAGGCGCTCGCCTCGCGCATCCCCGATCGCCGCCGCATCACCTATGGCTTCAATCCGCAATCCGATCTCTGGGCGGTCAACGTCCGCTCGGAGGCGACCGGCTCCACGTTCGATCTCGTACTGCGCGCGCGCGGCGAGGCGGATCAGACGCGCTGGGTGGGCCTGAAGCTTCCGATGGCGGGACGGCACAACGTGCAGAACTCGCTGGCCGCCATTGCCGTCGCGCGCGAGCTGGGCGGCACGGAAGAACAGATCCGCGCGGCCCTGCTGAAATTCGGCGGCGTGAAACGTCGCTTCACGCCGGTGGGCGAATGGAATGGCGTGCGCATTATCGACGACTATGGTCACCACCCGGTCGAGATCGCCGCCGTACTGAAGGCTGCGCGCGACGTTCAGGGGCGCGAGAAGCGCGTGATCGCCGTGGTGCAGCCGCACCGCTATACGCGCCTGCGCGACCTGTTCGAGCAGTTCGCGACATGCCTGAACGATGCGGACGACGTGATCATTGCGCCAGTCTATGCTGCGGGCGAGCAGCCGATCGATGGGATCAGCCATGAGAGCCTGGTGAAGGAACTCATCAATCACGGCCACCGCTCGGCGCGGGCCATCGGGAACCTGACGGAATTGCCGTCGGAGATCCGCAAATCGATACGAACCGGGGACGAAATGGTGGTCTGCCTTGGTGCGGGCGACATCACGTCTCATGCCAATTCGCTCGCCGATGAGCTGAAGAAGGGCTGACGGACCCGGCATTTCCATGGTTAACCATGTGCTGCCGCCGGGTTTTAAGACTTGGCAAGGCGCACGCCGGTTAGGCTGTCGGTAACCTTCCGGGCGCTTTTCATGTCTCGTATTCAGCGGCCCCGGGCGCCGTGCTTGCAGTCGAGTGACTATGAAGAAGACGCATTCCCTCATCGCCGCCTGCGCCGGTTTGGTGATCGCGCTGGGCGCCGGCCTTTCGATGGCGAACTTCCGCAGCGCCGAGGCGACGTCGGCGCGCGCCACGTTTGCGCGGCCTACCGCTGTCGCCGAGGCGCCGAAGCCGCCGGGAGTGGACCTCACCTTGTTCAGCGCGCTTGCCGATCCTGCGCAGCTGAAGAAACTTTCGGGCGATGTGAACGCTTGCCACGAAGCATTGTCGGCTGCGTCGGTGATGTTCAAGGAAGTGCCTGCGATGAAGCAGGGGCAGTGCGGCTATGCCGAGGCGCTGGAGATATCTTCGTCACTGGCGCAGTGGGAACCGAACCCAGGCGCGCCGAAAGATCTGCCGATGACCTGCGGCCTCGCTGCCAAGCTGCATTTGTGGGAACGCCATGTGGTTATCCCTGCGGCGGAGAAATATCTCGGCTCGCCGGTTACCGAGATCAAGGCGTTCGGCACCTTCCAGTGCCGTACCGTGGCGAACACGGACAAGCTGTCCGAGCACGCCTATGCCAAGGCGATCGACGTTGCCGGCTTCGTGCTGGCCGATGGTCGCAAGATATCGGTGCTGGGCGATTACTACGCCAAAGGTCCCGAGGGTGACTTCCTGCGCGAAATTCGCCAGCGCGCCTGCGACCTGTTCGATGTGACGCTGGGCCCGGACTACAACGAGGCGCACGCCAACCACTTTCACCTCGATGTGGGCGGGCAGCACGCCTGCCGGTAGGGTCTGGCCGCTGGCGTCGCCGGCGCGCCCGCGCTAATCCGTAGGGCATGAGCACGTTCATCGATCGTCTTCCCCCCGTTCGCGGCAAGCTACTGGCCGATGAACCGCTGGCGCCGTTCACCTGGTTCCGCGTCGGCGGCGCGGCTGATGCGCTGTTCCTTCCAAAGGACGAGGACGATCTCGCCGACTTTCTGAAGGCGCTTGATCCCATCATTCCGGTGACCGTGCTGGGCGCCGCCTCCAACGTGATCGTGCGCGATGGGGGCATTCCCGGCGTGGTGATCCGCCTGGGGCCAAGCTTCGGCAAGATCAGCACGGACGGGCTGACGGTGACGGCGGGTGCGGCAGCCTTGGATGGCCGCGTGTCAGTCGCGGCGGCGAATGCGGGGATTGCGGGGCTGGAGTTCTTCTCCGGCGTGCCAGGCACGATCGGCGGCGCGCTGCGCATGAATGCGGGCTGCTATGGCAGCGAGACGAAAGATGTGCTGGTCGAGGCGCGGGCGCTGACGCGCAATGGCGAACGCGTCGTGCTCAGGAACTCCGACTTCCACTTCACCTATCGTCACACGGAAGCGCCCGAGGATCTTGTCTTCGTCGAGGCGACGTTTCGCGGCACGCAGGGCGAGCCCGCCGCAATTCTCGAACGCATCGAGGCGCTGAAGGCACGGCGCGAGACGACGCAGCCAATCCGCGAGAAGACCGGCGGCTCCACATTCGCGAACCCCGATCCGCCGGGTACGCCGAACCAGCGCTCGTCATGGAAGCTGATCGACGCCGCTGGCATGCGTGGACATCGCAGGGGCGGAGCACAAGTGAGCGAACTGCATTGCAACTTTCTCCTCAATACGGGTGAAGCGACAGCCGCAGATATCGAAGGGCTGGGCGAAGAAGTCCGCGCGGCGGTGAAGGCGAATTCCGGCGTTGAGCTGCGCTGGGAGATCAAGCGCATCGGCCGTCCAGAGATTGATGCGAAGGTCGAGGGATATCTGGCGAAGGATGCGTGAAGTCGACCAGAGCGCGTAGATCGACCTGCGCCGTCACTCGTCTGGTTTGGCTCCCGCGGCGCGGCCTGTGGCGAGATCAGTGAGGGCGACGGAGCGGCCGATCTTAGCGATTAGACGGTCGGCCTCGCGCTTGCGGCGGGTGGTGTAGAGCAGCTTCGTCTCACCGTCTTCCATGTGCGCATGGACATCATGCGGACCGTCGTCGCGGAACAAAAGAGCGGCTAGGATGACCACACCGAGGCCGACGAACGCGGCGGCGAGGATGCTGCTGGTCAACAGGAACAGGGCCAGCCCCGCGAAGGGCGAGGCGGCGACCAGCAGGTAGGGCAGGATGCGGCTGGGGGGCGCCCGCCGCTCGACCGTCGCATGACGGATATCAGCCAGCCTTATCGCCTCCGCGCCAACATGCACGCTGTCTGCCGTTACGCGTGGCTTGGCTTGCCGGGAGCGGGAGGGTTCCTGCGGAGATGAGCTCATCGCATGCTACCTGTTGCGGCGCGGCCGCCAGCGTAGCGGAATTGGGCGCCCGCGTCATGCGGCGGCGCGCCCTGGCGTTGTCGTGCCTGGGATGGGGGCTGCCCCCCGGAAGCTGCCAGCCGCCGGGGAAATGCACGCTGTACTGCGGACGGCTACTTAGCTAGCGCCTTGTAGACCAGCTGTTGTGACTCCGAACGAAGGTTGATCGCGCCCGGCCCAGCATTGCCACGGCGCTGGATCATGCCGACGAAACCGATGTTGGTGACGGGGTCGACCCAGAACCAGGTGCCGTCGATGCCGAACCAGTCGTACGTGCCGGCAGGCGCGGGCGATGCTTCCGTAGGCGCAGCCAGTTTCACCGCACCGCCCCAACCAAAGCCGGCGCCGCCGAAGACGCCCTTGGTTTCGCCGATGTGGTTGCTCATCATCAACTTCACCGTTTCGGGTTTCAGGATCTGCTGGCCGTCCAGCGTGCCGTTGTTGAGCAGCATCTGCACGAAGCGGACATAGTCGTGCGTCGTGGACGTGAGGCCGCCGCCGCCGGATTCGTGGTGGTTGCGCACGGTGAAGCTGTAGCCATCGGGAAAGACTTCGCGCTCGCCGGCAGCGTTACGCGTGTAAACGGTGGCGAGCCGGTTCTTGTAGTCCGCTTCGGACAGGAAGAAGGCCGTGTCGTTCATGCCCAGCGGCGTGAAGATGTTGGTCTTCAGGTATGCACCGAGCGTTACGCCCGTGATCTTCTCGAGCGCCGCGGCCTGCACGTCGACCGTGTAGGAATAGCTCCAGCGTTCGCCCGGCTGGAAAAGCAGCGGGATCTCCGCGAGCCGCTTCATCGCGTGCTGCAGGTCCGGCTGGGCGTGCGGATTGTCGCGCTGGAATTCCTTGTCGACCGCGTTGCCGGCCGAGAGACCATAGCCGAACCCGGCGGTATGCGTCATCACCTCGTTCATGTTCGGCGCGCGCGTTGCGGGGACGAGACCTTCGGTGATCGAATCCTTGTTGGTCGCGACTTTCAGCGCGCCGAGTTCGGGCAGGAATTTCGTGATCGGGTCTTCGGCCTTCCATTTGCCCTGTTCCCAGAGCTGCATCATCGCGACGCCGACGATAGGCTTGGTCATCGAGCGGATGCGGAAGATTGTGTCGTCAGTGACGGGCGGACCGTCATAGGATTGGGCGCCGAAGGTGTTGTAGGCGATCAGCTTGCCGTCCTTCACCAGAGCGTATTGCAGGCCGGCGACCTGGCCGAGATCGACCGCTTCCTTCATGCGCGCATCGAGCGCGGCAAGGCCTGCGGGCGTGAACGCCGGCGCCGAGGCGACGACATCAGCGGCGGTGGGCCAGGCGGTCTTTGCTGCGGCCGGGGCGGGAGCCTCCATTGCAGTGCAGGCCGCGAGCACGCTCGCGAGCGCGGCGGTTAGCCAGAGCCTCGTGGTCGTGAACAGGACGGGGCGCTTCATCGTGGTGTCTCCCGAGAGTGTTCTGAGTCTTGCGCGGCGTACTTTTGAGACGCCTAAGCAAAAGGGCGGCGTTGAGGTTGTGATCTCAACGCCGCCCGGTTCGCATTCCGTCGTTCGAGGCTTACGGATTCGGCGTTGTGGCCGGCGCAGCGTCAGCCGGCGCCGCAGGCGTCGCCGTGGCGAGTGCTCCATAAACCAGCGCCGCAGAGTCGTTGCGGAAGTTCATCCCTTCCGGACGCGCGCCGCCCATCGACTGGATCATGCCGACGAAGAACAGGTCGTTCTTCGGATCGATCCAGAACCATGTGCCCGCAGCGCCGCCCCAATAGTGCGTGCCAGCGCCATAGGGCTGGCCGGTGACTGACGAGTCTTCGTAGACGGCGAAGTCGAGGCCGAAGCCGACGCCGGGCAGGCCGGGGTTTGCGGTCGTGCCGTCGGAGTAGAGGCGCAGTTCGCCGATATGGTTGGTGCGCATCAGTTCGACGGTCTCGGGCTTGATGACGGTATTGCCACCGAGCGTTCCCTTGTTGAGGAACATCTGGGCGAAGCGTGCATAGTCATGCGTTGTCGAGACAAGTCCGCCGCCGCCGGATTCGAGGCGGTTGGGATCGGTGAAACCGGGACGGTCAGGGCGGTCCTCGTTCTTCACGAGGGCGCTCTTGTCCTTGTCCCAGTGATAGACATCCGCGAAGCGCGGCACATTGGCTTCAGTGACGAAGAAGGACGTGTCGTTCATTCCGAGCGGCGTGAAGATGTGCTGCTTCAGGTATTCGCCGAACTTCTGTCCCGAGAGCTTCTGGACGATGTAGCCTTGGATGTCGACGGCAGCTGAATAATACCAGCGTGAACCCGGGTCGTAGATCAGGGGGATGTTCTTGATCTTGCCGATCATCTCTTCGAGGTTGGCCGACGCGAGAACGGCAGTGTCGCGGAAGGCGGTGTTGACCGGATCATCGCCCGACAGGCCATAGCCGAAGCCCGCCGTGTGGCTCATCAGCTCCTTCATGGTCGGCTCGTGTGAGGCGGCGGCGAGAACAGGCTTGCCATCCTTCATCACCGGCTTCCCGTCTTTCCAGGTGAGAACCTGAAGGCCGGCGAGTTCGGGAACGTGTTTGGAAACCGGATCTTCCAACGCCCACTTGCCCTGCTCGAACAGTTGCATCATCGCGACGCCGGTGATCGGCTTCGACATCGAATAGATGCGGAACATGGAGTCCTTCGTCATCGGTGTGCCGGTCTTCGGATCGCCGGATTGGATGCCGTGGGCGTTGAAGGCAGCGATCTCGCCGCCCTTGCCGAGGATGTAGACCATGCCGGCGACATCGCCATCGGCGACGGACTTGGCCATGCGCGCGTCGAGCGCGGCGAGGCCTTCGGCGGTGAAGCCGAGCGTGGTTGGGTCGGCGACCGCGGTGACCGGCCAGGCGGCGTCGTCATAGGCCTTGGCGACAACGGCGGGTTCGGCTGGCTTGGCAGGTTCGCCCCCACCGCATGCGGCGAGGACAGCGAAGGATGCGGCGGCAAATAGCAGGCGCGATCCGAGCTTGAGCGGATGTGTGGACATTTTCTCCCCTTATGGCGCCGGGAATCTGGGGCCCGGTCATCGCGGCGGACCATAGGCAGAAACCGCTGTTACAGCCAAGGACGTGGCGGCAAGGTTCCCGAAAGCGTGAAGGGGCTGGCGCAAGCGCTCAAATGACTCACCCTTGCTTTTTGCGAACGAGTTGCAATTTGAAGCGGTTGGCGAGTAGGTTCACCAGCGCCGCCGGAATGACCGCAAGCATGACCGAGACACCGAAGACCCCCGCACAGAAGAGGAGAAGCGCCATGTTGCGCCCGCTCTTCTTTGTGGCCGGGCTGGTGCTGACGGGCGTGGGAATTGTGGGTGTGGTGACGCCGGGCTGGCCGGGGACGATCTTCCTGATCCTGGCGGCGGGATGCTTTGCGCGGTCCTCGCCGAGGCTGGAGAACTGGCTGCTCAATCATCCGAAACTCGGGCCGAGCGTCGTGGCGTGGCGCGAGAACGGGGCCATCCCGCGCAACATCAAGTTTATCGCGATCGGATCGATGTTCATCTCGATGGCGATCATCTGCCTGTCGCCCGCGCCGCACTGGGTCGACTGGCTGGTCGGCGCAGTGATGGCGGCCTCAGCGTTGTTCGTCGCGACTCGCCCGGAGGGGCCGAAGCGGGTGAGCTGAGCTTGTCCGATTCAGCGCTCGCCACGACGAACGCGCAGACAACAACAGCGAAATTCCGAAGCAGGATTCCACATGCGCTGCGGGGCCAAGTGGTCTCGTGTGCCGAGCGTTTGCGCTTGCGGACATCACAAGTCCGACAGCGCGCATGTGTCGTTGATCCGCTTGTCGGAGGCGCGCGTAACCCGACAGCAGAAACTGATCGGCACACGACGCGAAGGCGCCGGGAAGCTTGCTGCGTGTTTGGGTACTGGTTCGAGTACTGGCAGGAGCAGAAAAAATGTTTCGTACACTGATCATCGGAGGGGCCATCGCGCTTGCCTCGACCACCGCTGCACATGCGCAGGAGTGGTATGTTGGCGGTTCCGTCGGCATTCTCGCGCAGGGCGATTCCGACAACACGGGATCGACGGGCGCATTCAACGCCGGCAATGGCGCACCGGCAATTCCCAACGGAACGCCTGTGGCGGCCGGCACGCCCTATGGCTGGACGACCGAGTTCGACAGCGGCATGGCTGCCTCAGCCGAGGTGGGCATGCGCTATGGTGGCGGCCTTCGTTCCGGTCTCGAACTCGCCTACACGCAATCGGACGTTGATCGTCACGCGGGCGTGACGCTGGGCGGCACGAACATCGACGGCGTCGATGCGGCGGTGCTGACCGGCTCGGCGACGCAGCTTGGCGCAACTGTTGGCCAGATTGTCGATGACGGCCAGGGCGAGATCACCAACACGGCCATCTTTGCGAACCTCTATTACGACTTCAACCTCGGCGGCGCGTTCGAGCCTTATGTCGGGGCCGGAATTGGCTTCGCGCAGGTCGATGTCGACTACAGCCCGTCTGGCGTCGGCATCATCAATGGCGATGACACGGCGTTCGCCTGGCAGCTGAAGGGCGGCGTCACCTGGAAGATCGATCCCAGCTGGGAGGCCTTTGGCGAATACGCCTATCGCCAGACGGACGATATCACGCTCGACAACCAGCTGTTCCCCGGAACGCTGGACATCGAGAACAATCAGTCGGTGTTCTCGGTCGGCGTGCGGTTCAAGTTCAAGTAACAAAACTGGACGACCAGACCACCGGGCCCGCAGGAAACTGCGGGCCTTTTTGTTTAGCCCAATGGCTTCCACACCTGGCGCAGGATCATGTCGCGGCCGCAGCCCTGCCGGTAGGAGTGATAGAGTTCGGGATTGCGCTTGGCGTAATTGCGATGCTCCTCCTCGGCGGGCCAGAAGTCACCCAGCGGCAAGATCGGAACGATGACCTTGCCGTTCACGCGGCCGCTATCGATCACCTTCTGCTTTGAGGCTTCGGCGGCGGCTTTCTGTTGTGGCGTGACGAAGATGGCAGGTGCGTAGTTCTGCCCGCGATCGCAGAACTGGCCGTAGGCGTCGGTCGGATCGACCAGCGGCCAGTAGCGGGTGAGCAGCTGCTCGTATGTGATCTTTGCCGGATCGAAGGTGATGCGCACGGCCTCGTAGTGTCCCGTACGGTGCATGGCGACCTGTCGGTAGGTTGGATTCTTCTCCTTGCCGCCCGTGTAGCCGGACTCGACCGAGATCACGCCGGGCAGGCCCTGCATGTCGCTTTCCATGCACCAGAAGCATCCGCCCGCGAAAACGGCCTGCTCTGTCTTCTGCCCCGTTCCCTGCGCGAAGGAGGCGGGAGAGAGAAGGAGGACGAGGACGGCAAGCAGGATGCGCATGGGCAGACTCCTATGTGTAATGGTAGTTTCCCAAGGGAGAAGCCGGGGACGCAAGGGCCTCGCGGCTGCGTGATGCAGGTTCCGGGTGTACGGGGCGGCAAACGGGACTAGGTAAGTATCAGATCAGATAATCCTGCCGGAGTTGAACCGCATGCGTGCTCGTCTTGGCCTTGTTCTTGCCGCTGGCGTGGCGGCGATTGGTGTTGGCGTCGTCGCGTTGGCGCAGCCGCCGGTGAACGAGCCGCGTTCCCCCAACAAGGCGGGGTATGAGCCCGCGTTTCCGAACCAGACGCGCGCGCCGGAGATCAAGGCCAACGTTGCGTATGAGGTGAAGGAGGTTGTCGCCTCGGGCCTCGACCGGCCGTGGGCGGTGGAGTTTCTTCCCGGCGGCAAATTCCTGATCACGGAGCGCGTGGCGGGCCAGTTCCGCATTGCAGATGCGGCGGGCAAGCTTTCGGCGCCGATCAAGGATGGCGTACCAGCGGTTCATGGCATTGGACAGGGCGGCTTGCTGGACGTTGCACTCGATCCGGACTTTGCGAAGAACCAGATGATCTACTGGAGCTATGCCGAACCCAGGAGCGATGGAACGAACAACACGGCAGTCGCGAAGGGTAAGCTGGTCGATGGCGCGACGCCGAAGATTGAAGGTGTGACGGTGATCTGGCGGCAGACGCCTGCGCTGCAATCGAACCTGCACTTCGGATCGCGGCTGGTGTTCGCGAAGGACGGCACGTTGTTCGTGACACTGGGCGAGCGGTCGGTGATGCCGGGACGCGTGCAGGCGCAGGACCTGAAGAGCGGGCTCGGCAAGATTGTGAGGATCAACAACGACGGGTCGATCCCGAAGGACAATCCGTTCGTGGGGCGTGATGGCGTGCTGCCCGAGATCTGGAGCTATGGCCACCGTAACGTGCAGGGCGCTTTCCTGCATCCGGCGACGGGCGAGCTGTGGGAGCTGGAACACGGCCCGCAGGGCGGCGACGAGATCAACATCGCGCGCAAGGGCAAGGACTATGGCTGGCCCACCATTACCTATGGCGTTGAGTACGGCCCGGCGAACACGAAGATCGGCGAGGGTGCGGCGAAGGCCGGCATGGAACAGCCGGTCTACTACTGGGACCCGGTGATCGCGCCGGGCGCCCTTACCTATTACAACGCTGATCTGTTCCCGGCCTGGAAGGGCAGCGTGTTCGCGGCGGGCCTGAACCCCAGCTTCGTGGCGCGCCTTACGATGGACGGCGAGAAGGTGAAGGGCGAGGAACGCTTCAACTTCTCGGATCGTGCGCGTGATCGCTATCGCGACATCGGCGTCGGCCCGGATGGCGCGCTCTACCTGCTGACGGATGGGCCGAATGCAAGATTGCTGAAGGTTGTGCCGAAGTAAGCGTCGAGCGTACAGGAAGGAACGCCATGAAGAAGTTCTTTGCATCGTTGATGTTCGCGGCGCTGCTCGCGCCTGTTGCTGTGGCGCAGGGAGCTCCGCCGCCTCCGGCTGACGAAGCGGGTAAGGACCTGATGGCGATCGTGACATTGCCGGCTAGGTCCGACGCGTTCACGGAGATCGACGTGTTCACCGGCGGCTGGCCAGCCGGCGGCGATATTCCATTCAAGTACACGCAATACGAGGGCAATGAATTCCCCGGCTTGCATTGGACCGATGGTCCGGAGGGCACTGAGAGCTATGCGATCATCATGCAGGATACCGACCTCGTGATGCGTGGATCTCCCATCCTGCACTGGTCGATGGTGAACATTCCGGCCGATGTGACGGGCCTGAAGATGGGAATGACGCCGGAGGAGAAGCCGGCAGGAGCGATCTATGGACCGAATTACAAGGGCGCCTCGCAACCCTATCTTGGGCCGCGGACGCCCCCGGGCCCGAAGCATCGCTATCACATCCAGGTCTTCGCGCTGGACACCCTGTTGCCGGCGGACTTCGCGCCGAAGACCTATGCCGAGCTGATCGAGCCGCTGAAGGGCCACGTGCTGGCCAGCGGATCGGTGATGGGGCTGGGGCAGGAGAAGAAGTAGGCGGCGGTTCCGGCTAGCCGATCTCGTCGAGCCACTGGTTGACGAGGCCCAGAGCCGACACTTCGCGATATCGCGGATGGCCGTCGGGCTTCTCTGCCGCTTCGGCCCACCAGACCAGCGGGTAGGGCACGAGGGCGGCGTAACCGCCTGCCTTGAGCATCGGAATGATATCCGACTTCACGGAGTTGCCGGTCATCAGCGAGCTTTCCGCCGAACCGCCATGGCGCGCGAAAGCCTTCGTGTAGATGTCGGGCGTCTTCTCCGAGACGATCTCGACGCCGGAGAAATGCGAGCCGAGACCGGAAGCGGCAAGTTTTGACTCCTGATGGAACAGATCGCCCTTGGTGATGAGGACGAGCCGCGCGCGGTCCTTCAGTTGCTTCAGCGCCTCTTCCACCCCGGGCAGCGGCTCGATCGGGTGCGTCATCATCTCGCGGCCGGCGTCAAGAATCTCCCGCAGGACCTTCGGCGAGACGTTGCCGTCGGAGACTTCCATCGCGGTCTGGAGCATGGAGAGGGTGAAGCCCTTGGCGCCATAGCCATAGGTCTTCATGTTCTCGCGCTCGACAGCGGCGAGCTTCGCCTCCAGCGTGTCTTCGTCGGCGAATTCCCCAAGCAATTCGTTGAATCGCTTGTGCGTCAGGCGGAACACCGGCTCGTTGTGCCAGAGCGTGTCGTCCGCATCGATGCCGATGATGTTGATCGTCATGAGCGGGCTCTTAGCGCTGTCGCGTTTCTGTCGCAATCGTCGAACTGTGATGGTGTGGCCGGGAAACACAGGCTAAGGCCTGTCATGCAACTGCAACATAACTGTTGGCGGCCTGTCATCAGCCGCGCCTAGAGCCCGCCCCATCGGATCGATGGAACGGGATTTCCAAAATGGCGAAAATGCTGAAGGCCTCGCACCTGGCGAGCGTTGCGGGTGCGGCGATTACGCTGGCGGCGCTTCAGCCGGCGCATGCGCAGTCGGCGCCAGAGCCCGAGCCCCAGCGCGCGACAACGCAGGCCGACGTGGTGACCGCGAACGACGTGGTCGTGATCAACGGCATCACCTATCGCGACCGCACCGAAGATACCGCTCCGGTCCTGGTCTATGACACCGACTACTTCCAGCGGTTCGAACCGCTGTCGGCAGGCGATGCGCTGAAGCGCGTTCCGTCGGTAACCTTCCTGTCGGACGTCCTGGAATCGGACGGCGTGCGTCTCCGCGGTCTTGACCCGGCCTACACGCAGATCCTGATCAACGGCGAGGAAGTTCCCGGCGCAGGTTCATCGTCGGGCGCTTTCGGCAACGGCGCTGAAGCCTCCTTCTTCGTTGACCGTATCCCGGCCGAACTGATCGAGCGCGTCGAAATCCTCCGCTCCGCATCGGCCAACCGCCAGGGCGACGCGATGGCGGGCGCGCTGAACATCGTGCTGAAAGACGGCTACGCCCTCGAAGGCGGCTATGTTCGCATGGGCGCGATGCTGTTCGACGACGGCCGCGTGCGTGAATCGGTCGGCGGTGTCTGGGGCGGCAAGATCGGCGAGGGCCGCCTGCTGCTCGGCGCCAACATGCAGGGCCGCCGCAACCCCAAGGAAAAGCTGTCGTTGCGCTATGACGATATCGGCGATCCGCTGAACAACTCCGAAGTGCAGACCGACACGCGCGACGGCACCGATTACTCGGCGAACTTCTCGTGGGAAACGCCGGTGGGCGAGGGCTCCGAGTTCGCTCTCGACGGCTTCTTCGTGAAGACCGAGCGCACGCAGGACGAAGACTCGATCGAGTATGATGGAGCTACGCGGAATATTGCCGACATCTCCGTCGTCAACAGCAACGACGTGGACATCAAGCAGGAAAGCTTCTCGCTGAACGGCCGTTACTCGTTCCAGCTGGGCGGCGGCACGACGACGCTGAAGGCCGGCTACGCTTCGTTCAAGGATGACACGTTCGAGTTCGAGAACGAGATGGAATACCTGCGCGACGCGCTGGCCTATCCGGAAGCCGACCGTTTCACGCGCGACCTCGCGCCGTTCTCGATCGACGACACGGAACTGAAGGCCAAGGTCGAACACGAGATGGAATTTGGCGACCTCGACGTCGAGTTCGGTCTCCAGTTCGAACAGAAAGAGCGCGACACCGCGCTGGGCGACGGACGCTTCCGCACCAGCATCCCCGCTGGCACGCGTCTTCCGGACTCGAGTGGCGCGGGGCGTTCCGGGTTACACCGATCCGGCCGTCACTTACACGCTCAGCAACATCAAGCGCACCAACATCGACCCGTTCGCGCTGGTGAAGGGCGAAGCTGGCGACTTCAGCTGGGAAGCCGGTCTGCGCGTCGAGAACATGACGCTTGAAGTCGACGGCGCCGAAACCGACGAAACGACCTTCCTCCCCTCTGCCCACTTCGCGTGGGAAGTGCTCGACGGGGGCCGCATCCGCGGCTCGGTGGCGCGCACGATCCGCAACGCGCCGTTCGCCTTCCTCTTTGCCGGCACGCTGGAAGAAGAGCTGGGTTCGAACGACTTCCAGGGCAACACGGAACTCAAGCCGGAAACGGCCTGGGGCTTCGACATCGGCTACGAACAGCAGCTCGGCAAGAGCGGCATCGCGGGCATCAACTTCTTCTACCGCGATGTGCAGGACCTGATCGAAGTCTACAACACCGGCGCGCCGGGTTCGGCTGACGATCCGCCGGATGATCTGGCTTACGTGTTCTCGGCCCGCAACATGGGCGACGGCCAGGTCTGGGGCATCGAGCTCGACCTCTCCAGCGACCTGTCGTTCATCGGCCTGCCTGACACCGGCGTGTTCGCAAACTACTCCTGGCTGGATAGCGAAGTGGACGATGAGTTCGGCTCGCGTCGCTTCAACTCGCAGTCCGAGTACGTCTACAACTTCGGCTTCATCCACGACCTGAACATGTGGGACGCCGCCTTCGGCGCGACCTACCGCAAGCAGGGCGACGCGGCGAGCCGTGTTGTCGGCGAGGAAGTCGTCACGTCCTACGGCGCCGATCTCGAAATCTTCGTCGAGAAGTCCTTCGGCGACAACTTCACCGTGCGCTTCGTCGGTTCCAACCTGCTGGATTCTTCGAAGGACGAAGAGTTCCGCAAGTACGCGCTGCTCGCCAACCAGGTTACCGGTTCGATCGACGACGAGTTCGAACTTGAGACCGAAACTGCCGGCCCGGTTTATCAACTGATCGGCCGCTACTCGTTCTAGTCCTGTGGCACGGGGACGCCCGTGCTGTGCTCCGCCCCCTGCTGACCCCGGGGGGCGGAGCATGTATTTTCAGCGCCTGCTCCCCCGATTCGAGGACGACCCATGAAGACCTACGCCGCCTTTGGCCTACTGCTGCTCGCCGGCGCCTGCGCTACCGACAACATCAAGCCGATGATCGTACCCGCCGCCATCGAGACGCCCGGCATGGGCGCCAATGGTGATGCGGCGGATGATCCGGCAGTGTGGACGCATCCGACGGACGCTTCGCGCAGCCTGATCCTCGGCACGAACAAGGACGCGGGCGTCTATGTCTACGGCATTGACGGCTCTGAGAAGCAGAAGCTGCTGGTGGGTCTCGCCAACAATGTCGACCTGCGCGGTAATCTTGCGGTCGCCAGCAATGACGGCGTCAACGCGCTGAGCTGGTTCCGGATCGATCCGTCGAACTCCGTGGTCAGTCATGTCGGCGACACCAAGCTGGAGCGGATCGAGCCCTACGGCGTCTGCATCGGCAAGGTCAGCGGCGCGCTGGTGACGGCGGTGACGTTCAAGGACGGATCGATCGACCTGTGGAAGGTGAACGACACCGGCGCCGGGCTTGTTGCGCTGGAAGCGCTGCGGACGCTGAAGCTGGGTTCGCAGCTTGAAGGCTGCGTGTTCGACGACGCGGCGAACCGCCTGTTTGTGGGCGAAGAGAATGTCGGCCTGTGGGTGATCGATCTCAACACCGATACCCCGACGCAGATCGACAAGGTGGACAGCGGTACGGGCCTGGTGGCCGATGTCGAGGGCGTCTCGCTCTATCTGGGACAGGGCGGGGCAGGATACCTCGTCGTGTCGGCGCAGTCGAAGGATCGCTACATCGTCTATGACCGCAAGCCGCCGCATGGTCTTGTCGGCGTAATCGGCGTCGGCGCCAGCGTCGATGGCAAGATCGACGCCGTCACGCACACGGACGGGCTGGATGTCTCGTCGGCCCCGCTGCCTGGTTTCCCGGCGGGCGTGCTGGTCGTGCAGGACGACGGCAATCCGGTGTCCGAAGTGGACCAGAACTTCAAGATCGTTGACTGGCGCGAGATCGAGAAGGCGCTGGCGGGCGGGAAGGCGGAGTAAGTCCTCCGCCGGCCTACTGCTTGTAAATCTTCCCGCGTCCCATCACGAAGTCGACCGACTCCAGTTCGCGGACATTCGTCAGCGGGTCGCCGCCCACTGCGATGATGTCGGCGACTTTGCCCGCCGCGATGGAGCCGATCTCCGCGGTCAGGCTGAAATGATCGGCGGCGTTGACGGTGGCGGCCTGGATGGTTTCCAGCGGCGTCATACCGGCGCCGACCATGAGGGCGAACTCCTGCGCATTGTCGCCATGGGCTGAGACGCCGGTGTCGGTGCCGAAGGCGATCTTGACGCCGGCCGCGTGCATGCGGCGGAGCATATCCTGCATCTTTGGGCCGGCTTCGAGGGCCTTGGCCTTCTGGGCGGGCGTGAGGAAAGTGTCCGGCTTGGCCGCCTCGCGCGCGACGAAGTCCCCGGCCAGCAGTGTAGGGATCAGGTAGGCGCCGCTGGCCTTGAACAGCGCAGCGGATTCATCGTTGGCGTAGGTGCCGTGTTCGATGCTGTCGCCGCCCGCCTTCAGGAACGAGTTGATGCCGTCCGCGCCGTGGGCGTGCGCCGTGACCCTGCGGCCCATCGCGTGCGCCGCCTGTACAATGGCGACGAGCTCTGCGTCAGTGAATTGCTGGCCAAGCCCCGCGGCAGTGTCCGAAAGTACGCCGCCCGTGGCGGTGATCTTCACGATGTCGGCGCCGTCGCGGATCAGTTCGCGCGTCGCGCGGGCGCAATCGTCCGCACCGGAGCAAACGCCGGGGCCACGATAGAGATCGACCAGATCGCGCGGCACGCCGTTCACGTCGCCATGCCCGCCATGCACGCTTACAGCGGGGCCGGCGGCGATGATGCGCGGTCCGCCAATCGTGCCACGTGCGATGCCCTTGCGCAGCGCCATGATGGCGTTTGTCTCGGCGCCAAGATCGGCAATCGTCGTGAAGCCTGCCTGCAACGTCTTCATCGCAAAGCCCGCGCCCGTTATCGCGTCGTCGGCGCTGGTGGAGGTCAGAGCGTCAAGGCGGCTGTTTGGGCCTTGCTCGCCGGTGATGTGGACGTGGCTGTCGATCAGGCCGGGCATGACGAAGCTGGATTTGAGATCGACCACCTTCACGCCGCGCGGCGCTGTTGTGTAGCCGGCGGTGATCGAGACGATCTTTCCATCGCGCACCAGGATGGTCTGTTGTGTCAGCACGCGGCCCGATGCGGGATCGGCGAGCAGGCGGCCGGCATGGATGTAGGTGTCGGTGGATGCAGCGACGGGCGTCTGCTGCGCCGTCGCGATCAGAGCGGGCACACTGGCGCAGGCCGCGAGCAGGGCGACAGCTGCGACGAGCCCGAAACGCTTGCTGATGGTCCTTGCCGACTTGGTCATGCCGCCCTCCACTTGATCGGGTGTCAGCTAGCCCGCGTGCGACGCGCACGGCAAGGCTGACGCGAGGACCGGCGAGGCGTCTGCAGAAGCGATATTGACAGAAATACTTTCTGTGACAAAGTACTTTGCATGTTGCGCGGAGGACATGGGATGCGTCGGTTGATCGTGGCTGGACTGATGGTTGTCGCGCCGCTTGCGATGGCTGCGCCTGCGATGGCGCAGGGCGCATATGATCCGGCGCCGCGTATCGCTGCGCAGAAGGAGGCGATGCGCGCGTTCGACTTCCTTGACGGCGAATGGCGCGGTCCGGCGAAAACACAGCTGGCGGATGGAAGCTGGCACACTATCACGCAGACGGAACGCGTCGGCCCGATGCTGGACGGCACGGTGAAGGTGATCGAAGGCAGGGGCTACGAAGCCGACGGCCGGGTGAGCTTCAACGCCTTCGCGGTGATCTCGTACAACCCCGACAGCAAGGCGTATTCGATGCGGTCCTACGCGGCCGGCCGCGCAGGCGACTATGTGATCGCGCCGATGCCCACGGGCTTCACATGGGACATCCCTGCGGGTCCCAACATGACGATCCACTACGAAGCCACGGTGAAGGATGGCGTATGGACCGAAGTCGGCACCCGCGTGTTCAAGAATGGCGGCGAGCCGGTAAAGTTCGTCGAGCTCACAGTGACGCGGCTGGGCGATACCGGCTGGCCGGCGGGCGGGGTGGTGGCTCCGAATTGAAGCGGCGGCCTACTCGACCGGTGCAAACCAGACGCGCCGGATGAGGCCGCCTTCCACCTGATATATGGCGATGGCGCGTTCGGGCGGGTCGGATGGCTCACCCATGATGCAGATTTCGTGGTCGATGACGTAGGCGCCCTCGGCGATGCGGTTGCCAAGGTTGCAGTGCAGGTTGGGTATTGTGGCGAACATCTCGCCATATACCTCGCGCATGCCCGCGAGCCCGGTCATCCGGGGCGTCGCAGCGTCGGTAATTTCGAAGATCTCGATGTCGGGCGAGTAGGTGGCGATGAAGCCGTCGAGGTCGTGCGCGTTGTAGGCGTCGAGCTGGCGCTGAACCAGGCCAGCTTCGGCGGACAGCTGGTGCGAAGCGGCGGGCCCCGAGGCGCAGGCGGCGAGGCTTAGCGCCGCCGCAGCGGCCAGGAAGAGCGGTGGCAGGTTCATGGGGAATCCTTCGCGGCGGAGAGCCTGGTCCATGCGGAGGTAGCACGCCTTGAGCGGGGACAGTGGCGTGACAGACCGGGCGACGTCGGTCAGCTGAAGGGATTCTTGTTCTGGAGGGATCGCAGAGGCCCTGAGTCGACCGCCGGGTTGGCGTATGAAACGTCAATGGTTAACGAGTTCTAAATCCCCTATTTTCTCTCCGGTGGATAAGCGAAAAGATTCCCGCCGCTGGTGTGTTGACGGTCCATTAGGGATGAGGTGACACTATATGTAGCGTCGGGGCTGGCGCGGGATACCAATCCGTTGGGTTGCGCCGGTTCTGGCCGGAATTAACGAATTTTGGCCTCTTACGAGAGATTTCGATGTCCGCAGAAGCCGTCCTTGCCGATGAAAAGACCACTGCCCGCCGTGGGAAGCCCAAGGCGCAATCCGGCCTCCGGGTCGTCGAAGGCGTCAAGGTCGACCCCTCCCGGGACGCGCTCCTGACCGATTTCGGCAAGAAGACGCTGGACGACCGCTATGTCCTGCCGGGCGAGACCTATCAGGACATGTTTGCCCGAGTCGCGACCGCATACTCGGATGATGCCGTCCATGCGCAACGGATTTACGACTATATCTCAAAGCTCTGGTTCATGCCGGCGACGCCTGTGCTGTCGAATGGCGGAGCCGACCGCGGCCTGCCGATCTCCTGCTTCCTGAACGGCGTGTCCGACTCGCTCGACGGAATCGTCGAGACCTGGAATGAGAACGTCTGGCTCGCCTCGAACGGCGGCGGCATCGGCACCTACTGGGGCGAAGTCCGCTCGATCGGCGAGAAAGTCGGCCAGAACGGGCAGACTTCGGGCATCATCCCCTTCATCCGCGTCATGGATTCGCTGACCCTCGCGATCTCGCAGGGTTCGCTGCGCCGCGGCTCGGCCGCCTGCTATCTCGACATCTTCCACCCGGAGATCGAGGAGTTCCTCGAAATCCGCAAAGCCGCCGGTGACTTCAACCGCAAGTCGCTGAACCTGCACCACGGCATCAACATCACCGACGAGTTCATGGAAGCCGTCCGCCAGGACGCGCCGTTCCAGCTCAAATCGCCGAAAAGCGGCCAGGTGATGAAGGAAGTTTCGGCCCGCAAGCTGTGGCAGAAAATCCTTGAGCTGCGCATGGCGACAGGCGAGCCCTACCTGCTGTTCACCGACACCGTGAACAACGCGATGCCGGCGCACCAGAAATCGCTGGGCTTCAAGGTTCGCCAGTCGAATCTCTGCTCGGAAATCATGCTCCACACGGGCCTTGATCACCTTGGCGTCGACCGCACGGCGGTGTGCTGCCTCTCCTCGGTGAACGCCGAGAAGTTCCTCGAGTGGAAGAGCAACGAGAACTTCCTCGACGATGTGTTCCGCTTCCTCGACAACGTGCTGGAAGACTTCATCAAGCGCGCCCCGCCGGAAATGCACCGCGCCGTATATTCCGCCAAGCGCGAGCGTTCGGTTGGCCTTGGCCTGATGGGCTTCCACTCCTTCCTGCAAAGCCAGGGCGTTGCAATGGAATCGTCCACGGCCAAGTCGTGGAACAATGTGATGTTCAAGCACCTGCGCCGCGGCGCGGATGCGGCCTCAGTGAAGCTGGCGAAAGAGCGGGGCCCATGCCCGGATGCGGAAGACATGGGCGTTATGGCCCGGTTCTCCCACAAGCTGGCGATTGCGCCGACGGCGTCGATCTCGATCATCTGCGGCGGCACGTCTGCGGGCATCGAGCCGATTCCGGCCAACATCTACACGCACAAGACCCTGTCGGGCTCGTTCTCGGTCAAGAACCCCTTTCTCGAGCAAGTGCTGGAGAAGACCGGCAACAACAAGCCCGGCGTCTGGGCCTCGATTCTCGAGCACGAGGGTTCGGTGCAGCACCTCGACTGCCTGACCGAACAGGAGAAGCTGGTGTTCCGCACCGCCTTCGAGATCGACCAGCGCTGGATCATCGAGCTGGCGGCGGACCGCACGCCCTACATCTGCCAGGGCCAGTCGCTTAACCTCTTCCTGCCCGCCGACATCGATAAGTGGGACCTGCACATGCTGCACTGGACCGCGTGGGAGAAAGGGCTGAAGTCGCTCTACTACTGCCGGTCCAAATCGATCCAGCGCGCCGGGTTTGCTGGTTCGGAAAAGGAAAAAACGACTGCATTCGCGAAACTGGAACGAACCGACTACGACGAATGCCTCGCCTGCCAGTAGAAAATTCCCGTTGATTCAGGACTGAACCCGAGAAGGCGGCCGCAGGGCCGCCTTCTTGCTTGGAAGTTCCCCTGTGAGCCCGACTGGTTGTTCGGGCCGGGCTTTTGGACTAAGCTTTTGGCTGGGATAGACGGGTTTGGGCCCGGAACTGGAACACATTTCGGCCAAGACCGTTATGGTTTTGGTAAGAAGGTGGGTTCAGCTTTCAGGTCATCATTGTCTGGGACGAGCAGTTAAAATGATTGCCAGTCTTGCAAGCAGTTTTGTTGTCGCGTCGTGCCTCGGTTGCACGACACCTCCGGCTGACACCGAAGCCCTCGTGCTGACGGTCGGGCCGGTTGACGGCCCCCAATCCTTTCAGTCCGGCGACACACCGCGCACGATCGTTCTCGATCTGCCCGATGGCGGCGACTTCGGCCTTCCGCTGAGCGTCGGCAGCCGTTTTGGGCCCACGCAACTGGCCAACCCTCTGGCGGCCGCGCGTTTCGAGGCTCTGGACCTTGCGACGCCGATGCCCGTGCGCGGGCTGCAGGGCGATCGGTTCGGCGGTGAAATCTCCTTCGTGTCGCCCGGCTCGACGTCAGGTTTTGGCCTCGACATGTCGTTCACGCCGCGCGCGCAGATCGAACGCAACCGTGCGGGCAGCAATGTCGCCCGCACCGGTGCTGAATTCCGCGTTGGTACGAACCTTTCGGATCGCGATCTTCGCGGCCGTGGCGGCAAGGCTCCGTCCTGGTACTTCTTTGTCGGCGCCGAAAACGAGGCGCTGGTCTGGAACGTGGCCGACCAGCGCGCCATGGACGGCGCAAGCCTGCGCGACCAGGCAACGGTTGGCGACCTCCAGGTCGGCATTGCCTTCTCAACAGGCGAGGGCGCGCAGATGTCGTTCGGCCTCGTCGAGCGGGAGTTGCGCTACAACGATATCGCCGGCGATCGCGACGTCGAAATGCGCGAGCAGTTTGCGGCGTTCAGCTACACGCTGCGCCACTAGGCCAATCTGATCGAAGACATGAAAAGGGCCGCTCCTTCCAGAGCGGCCCTTTGCTTTTCCAGCCGCTCCTGAGCCCTTACTTCTCCGGATTGACCAGCGCCTGGTAGGTCAGGGTGCGCGCCATCGTGCCGAGATCGTCGCCGCCGGTGCCGCCCATGCGCTGGATCATGCCGACGAAGATGACGTCATTGGTGGGGTCCACCCAGAACCAGGTGCCGGCGGCGCCGCCCCAGCTGATCGAGCCATCGCCCTGGAGCGAACCGGAAGCGCGGGCGTCAGTGGCGACCTGGAAGTCGAGGCCGAAGCCGACGGCTTCATTGAAGCGCGCGACGCTGGTGCCGTTGGAGTTCACGAGGACGTTCTTCGGGATGACGTTGGTGCCCATCAGTTCGACCGTGGCGGGGGCGAGGATGCGCACGCCGTCGAGTTCGCCGCCATTGGCCAGCATCTGGGAGAAGCGGGCGTAGTCCATCGTGGTGGAGACGAGGCCGCCGCCGCCGCTCTCGTTGGCCGGGGGCTTCGAATAGTCGGGCATGGCGACGCCGAAGAGTTCCTTCGCTTCGACGATCTTTCCAAGGTCGCGGTCGAAGACATAGACGGCCGAAAGGCGGCTGGCCTTTTCCGGACCGGTGAAGAAGGCGGTGTCGGGCATTTTCAGCGGGGCGAAGATGCGCTCCTGCATGAACTGGCCAAGCGTACGGCCGGAGAGCTTTTCGATGATGTAGCCCTGGATGTCGACGGAGGAGGAATAGGACCAGTCGGTTCCCGGCTGGAACATCAGCGGGATCTGCGCGGTGCGGTTGATCATCTCCTGCAGGTTGGGGGCGGAGAGAACAGCCTTCTCGCGATACATCTTGTCGACCGGGTGTTCGTCGGCGAGGCCATAACCGAAGCCTGCGGTATGGGACATGATCTCGCGCATGGTGGGCGGGCGCTTCATGTCTTCGAGAACCAACGTGCCGTCGGCGTTGATGGATTTCACGACGCGCAGGTTCTTGAATTCGGGGACGTAGCGCGTGACCGGATCGTCGAGGCGCCATTTGCCTTCCTCGAACAGGGTCATCATCGCAACGCCGGTGATCGGCTTGGTCATCGAGTAGATGCGGAAGATGGTGTCGTCCTGGATCGGTGCGCCGGATTCGAGATGGGCGGCGCCGTACTTCTTGTAGCTGACGATCTGGCCGTGGCGGGCGAGCAGCGTGGTCATGCCGGCGACGCGACCGGAGCTGACGACGCTGGCCATGTAGTCGTCGAGGCGCTTGAGGCGGGCGCTGTCGAAGCCGAGGTCTTCGGGACTGGCGGCAGTGACGGACAGGTTGCGCGGGCCGGAGGCGTGGTGGTCGCCGATCTTGTGGACTTCGACGCGGACCTCGCGGCGCTCTTCCACCTGCGGGGCCATCTGCGTGCATGCAGACAGGAAGACGGCCGCCAGGGCGGCGGATGTGGTCAGACGAAACATGTGTAGTCCCTCCCGGTCGTTCTTGTTCGTATCCGGCGCGTCATGGCGAGCCGGTGATCCCGTTCGGTAGCGACATTCACGCGCGCGAGAGGCAAGGGCAAGGTGGATTTTTTGGAGGCGCCGGGCGGGGTGGGGCGGTCTGGTCTCACGTCCGCTGTTTGGGCGGGGTGCGCTGGCGGGGTGGGCGGAGTTCGGGCGGGACGATGAAGAGTTTTGCGTACCTTTCAAGACGCCTCCGGGCGACAACCGTGGCCATGACCGTGTCGCCGGGCGGAGCGGGCGTGAGCTTCCGGGGCGGCGGAGGCGGTGGAGGCGGCGGCGACGGGGGTGGGAGCGGCCTGCGGTCTGGCGCGCGATGGGGGCGGAGGGCTTTGAGGTTCTGCGCAGCCATCGCGGCGAGCCGTTCGATGTGGGCGATGTGTGTTTCGCACACGCTCATCCAGCGTTCGGCAGCGATGAGGTCTCCGCGATTGATGGCGCGACTGGCCTGATGCAGGGCGCGGCGGGCGCAGGCGTCGACCGAGAGAGGATTGGGTTTCATGAGGGTGCACTTTCAGGTTCGCACGGGCGCGACCGCCCTGCGGGATGCATGTCTTCCCTCGAGATGAGGGAGGCGGGGCGCGCGAGATGCGCCGATGGGTAGTGCCTGGGTCCGCATTGCTGCGGAGAATGCGCGCCTCACGCGCCCCGCGACCGCCGTTCTTCCCGGCCGTGACGCATCGGAGGAGTTCGAGGGCTCACCAGATGGCTCTCGCCATCAGGGGCCTTGGCTCCCTGTCCGCCACCGGTTCAGCGTGTCGGGACCGACCGAACGGCCCCGGACCCTCCGGTTTCTCTGACCCCGGAGGCAGTTGCATCGAAGCACGCTTTGTCTCGCGTCCAGGAGGGGGGATTTCACCCGTCTCCCAGTGGCGACTGACTTGCTTGGCGGGGCTCACATACTCCCCGCCACTTCGATGCCACGCCGGCAATCGTCCCGGTGATCTGGAGTTTCGGACGTCTCCCAAGACCTCCCTCGCACCAGGACAGGGCCATAATGCGCCCGGCTGAGGAGGGGGAGGAAAGTGACGCGACTTTCCTACAGCGGATTTTGCGTAGGGGGTTGAAAGTGCTCGGGAAGATTGTGCAGCCGCCACATTTCATTCGGCCGAATCTGGAGCCCCGTTCACCGCTCATCCTGACTCTTGTCAGGACGAGCGGGGCCGGTGCACGGCACAAAAGAAAAGGCCCGCTCGGGTGAGCGGGCCTTTGTGGTTCGGAGGGATAGACCAGCCTAGAGGTCGATGTCGGCATCGCGCAGGTCGCGCGTCGCGTTGGCGCGAGACACGTTGCCCGATGCAAGTTCGGCGTCGTCGAGGCCGCCATCCTTGTTCAGATCGAGGTCCGCGAAGCGGGCTTTCACCGAAGACATCGTGCCGGTCAGCTCGTTGATCTGGACCTTGCCGTCGGCGTTGTTGTCGAGCGCGCCAATGGTGCGGGACTCCATAAGCTTGCCCTGCAGGTCGTTGCGAACGTTCGAGGTGGTCTCGTCGGCCCAGCGATAGTTGACGCGGAAATACATCATCTCTTCCCACGACTGCTCGCCCCAGGTGACGTTGATCGTCGGGTCCGGGTTGGCCTTGTTGTGTTCGGAGTTGTCGTAGATCCACCGCGCGATCAGCTTGGTGCCGGCCCGCACGAGGATTGGCTCCACAGGGTCATAGTCGCGCTGCCAGTTGAAGTCGTACTTCGGCAGGCTGAGCAGGATGTCTTCCTTGCCGTCTGGCGTCTTCGCCGTCAGCTCAACCGACCAGCCGCGATAGTGCGCGTGCGGATAGAGTGTGTAGAGATAGGCGTCGGCCGGGAATTCGAGATAGGCGATCTCGGTGTGGCGCTGGGCGCCCTTCGGGATCGCGAGCGCGAAGTCGCCGATAACGGCCGACCGCTTGATGAATTCCGGCGGGGCCTTCAGCGTATAGTAGCCGATCTGTGTCTGGTCCGTCGCGGCCTTGCCGGTCGTCGTGTAGTGCATTGAGAAGGACAGCGTGCCGCCGGCCGGAACCGGAGCGCCGGCGCCCGTCGCAATGATTTGCGGCTCGGCGCCTGGCGTGTAGGAGCCGACAGAACCGCCCGGAATCTTTGGCGGCGGAGCGCCGCGCGTCGGCGAGTGGTTCGACGTGACGTGGTGCAGAACCGTGCGGTCGCCAGGCTTGATGGCGATGGCGCGCAGCCAGGTGTCTTCCGTGAACGGGTTGGCGACCCGCATGTTCTGGTATTCGACGGTCCCCGTGTTCGGCACGTCGAAGGCCGGCAGCGTCAGGACGAGGTCGGGCTGGCCGAGATTGGTGGGCCATTCGGGGGCCTTGCTGGCCTTTTCCTTCAGCACGTCCGGGCCATTGCCACGGGGAGCGCCAGCGCGCAGCCAGTGGATCAGCGTCTTGTTCTGCTCTGCCGTGAGACCGTGGTCATTCTGGAATGTGCCGATATGCGGGTCCGCGAAGTAGGGGGGCATGCGATCGGACATGACCGACTCGAGCACCATCGGTGCGAACGATTTCACGATCTCGTATGAGTCGAACTTGAACGGCGCGATGCCGCCTTCCTGGTGGCAGGCGACGCATTTGTCCTGGAAGATCGGCGCGATGTCATCCGAGTAGGAGATGTTGGCATGCTCAGCCGCGCGGCCGCGTTCCGGGAAGGCGATCTCCTTGCCACCCTTCACTTCAATGCGGGGCGTGGCGACCGGCTTGCCGGCAAGCACGGAGTCGATGGCCTTGCCCGCGTTGGTGACCGGGCCATGATAGGCGACCTTGAAGCCGGACTTCGGCTCGATCACGAAGACCTCGCCTTCGCGCTTTACGCCAAGTTCCTCGCCGACGAGCTGCAGCTCATCCATCAGCACGGGAACCGCGAACTTCTGCGACTTGGCCTCGGCCGCCGTCTCTTCGCGGGACTGACCCAGCGTGGAGTTGATCATGTAGAACAGGACGCCCTGGTCCTTGTAGGCGGTCTGCAGTTTCGCGAGCGCTGCTGCGCCTTCGCGCGAGACCTTGCCGCCATTGGTCTGCGACATCAGCACGATGGCCGGGGCGTATTTGAAATAGTGCAGCTCGTGCGCAAGGCGCGTGGTGTCGGTGAGCTGGAAGTTGCCGACCCGCTCCGGGGCGCCGCCCGTGGTGGGGGCCGGGGCCGCGATCACCGTGCTGACGCCTGCTGCGGCGACAACCATGGCAAGTGCGGTCGTGATCAGAATGCGCTTCATTCCAGCTCTCCCTCTATCCCGTTTCCGGGGCCCGTTATCCGGGACGTATGGCTTTGAGTGTAATCCTGATTTCAATATCTATTTGGCTTCAAAAACCGTCAATGTCGCCCGGTGCTTCCGGAGGGCAATTCCTTGCCCCTGACGGTCACAACTCTGCTACCCGCACGCCCGAGAGGCCCGGCGCAGTTTGACGATCGATAAAACCAGGGCTTCCCCATGCGGAAACGTGGGTCGGAATCGAAACGGCCCGGGACGAGGTCCCGGGCCGTGATTCTTTCCTCCTGCCGTACCGGATCAGGTCCAGCGCAGCTCGGCCTGAGCGACCGGCAGCGTGCGGATACGCTTGCCCGTCGCTGCGAAGATGGCGTTCGCCACGGCCGGAAGCACCGGCGGCAGGGCGGGTTCGCCAAGGCCGGTGGGGTTGTTGGGCGTGATGTGGAAGTGGCTGTCGATCTGCGGCGCGTAGTCCATGCGCAGCAACGGCATGTCGTAGAAGTTGGTCTGCACCGTCCGGCCTTTGTCGAACGTGATCTTCTGGTGCATTTCCGAAATGCCGTCGACGATCGAGCCTTCCACCTGATTGTGGGCGTTGAAGGGGTTGATGATCTGCGAGCCAACATCGCCCACCGACCAGACCTTCAGCACGCGCCAGGAGCCGTTCTGAGCGACCTTCACCTTGGCGACCTGGGCGAAATAGCCCTGGTGCGAGAAGTAGAAGGCGACGCCCATTCCCGTGCCCTTCGGCAGCGAGGTGCGGTTGGCCCAGCCCGAACGCTCGCCCACGATGCGGACGACTTCCTTCATCCTGTCGGGGTTCATGCCGGTGCGGTTTGCGCCAGCAGGCACGGGCAGGCTCAGCAGTTCGAGACGGAAGGCCAGCGGGTCCTTCCCGGCGGCATGCGCGATCTCGTCGATGAAGGACTGGTGCGCGAAGCACACCGCGTTCGACGTCGGCGCGCGGAGCGGGCCTGTGGGCATGCCGCCCATCATGATCGACTGGTTATAGGAATGGTTCGGCACATAGTTGGCCGGGAATTCCTGCGGCGGTGAGGTCGCGCTTGCCAGCACGGCCATCGCGCCGGTCGCATTGGGGCGGCCGAACGTGATGAAGTGGTTGGAGAAAGCGACGAGGTTGTTGTCCTTGTCGAGACCAGCCTTGAAGTTGTGGTAGCCGCCAGGGCGATACGGGTCGTGCTGCACGTCCTGTTCGCGGGTCCAGATCAGCTTGATCGGGATATTGCCGGCTTGTTTGGAGATAGCAGCCGCCTCAACCGCATAATCGTTGTCGAGGCGACGGCCGAAGCCGCCGCCCGCGCGGATCATGTGGATCGTGATCTTGTCTTTTGTCACACCGAGCGCGTTCTGGATCAGCGAGAAGGCTCCGTTGGCGCCCATGTCCGGACGCTGGGTCGGGGCCCAGACTTCCACTGTGCCATCTGCCTTCGCGTGGGCCGTGCAATTCATCGGCTCGAGCGGGGCGTGCACCAGGAACGGATAGGCGTAGCTGGCTTCAAGCGTCTTTGCGGCGCCTTTCAGCGCGGCATCGACATCGCCAACCTTGGAGAGGTTCGACATCGGCGCGGCCTTGGCGAGTTCAGCTGCTTTGGCATCGTACTGCGTGGTCGACTCGTCTTTGGAGACGCCTTCATCCCACGTGATCTTCAGCTTGGTGGCCGCGTTCTTGGCCGTCCACCAGTCGTTGGCCACGATGGCGACACCGTCCAGAAGGCCCATTTTTGTTGGCAGATCGCCAACCTGCTTCACGACGAAGCAATCGACGATGCCGGGCAGGGCCTTGATCTCGTCGGTGTTGGCCGTGACGACCTTGCCCCCGAACACGGGGCATTTTTCGAAGTACGCGAACTTCATGCCTTCGACCTTCTGGTCGATGCCGAAGATGGGTTCGCCGCGCACGATCTTGGGCGAATCCCAGTTGCGCATGGGCTTGCCGATAATGCGGTAGTTCTTCGGGTCCTTCATCTTCAGCGTGGCGACGTCTGGCGGCGTCAGCTTCGCTGCATCGACGACGAGGTCGCCGTAAGGGATCTTCGTGTTCGAGGCGGCGTGAACCACCATCGAAGGCTCGGTGGTGAACTCCTCGAACGGCTTTCCGAGACGTGCGGCGGCCGCCTGGATGAGCATGTGGCGCGTGCCGGCGCCGATCTGGCGCATCGGGCCCCAGTGCTGCGGCGTTGCGAACGAGCCGCCGGCAATCTGGCCGCCGCCCATGGTCTGGGCAGTGTATTTCGAGTCCGCGTCAGCCTGTTCGATAACGACCTTCGACCAGTCCGCGTCAAGTTCCTCGGCGACCAGCATGGGCAGCATGGTCTTGATGCCCTGGCCGATTTCCGGGTTCTTCGCGACGATGCGGACCGTGCCCTCGGGCGAGATTGCGACGAAGATGTTGAGATCGACGACCGGGGCTGGGGGCGGCGCCGGTTCAGCGGCGAGAACGGGCGCGCCATCCGTTGTGTCGGCTGGCGTCATGCAGCCTGACAGCAGAAGGCCGCCACCCGCGGCGGACGCGAGCAGGAAGAAGCGGCGTGAGGTTACGATGTTTCCGTCGGCCATGGATCAGACCTCCCGCTTGTCTTTTGTGTCGACACCCGCCGCCGTCTTGATGGCTTCACGGATGCGCTTGTAAGTTCCGCAACGGCAGGCATTGCCCTGCATCGCTGCGTCGATGTCTGCGTCGCTCGGGGCAGGGTTGGTATTCAGCAGGGCGGTGGCGGCCATCACCTGGCCCGCCTGGCAGTACCCGCACTGCATCACGTCAACGTCGAGCCACGCTTTCTGGACGGCCTGTCCCTTAGGCGTCTCGCCGATCGCCTCGATCGTGGTGACGCGCTGGGCGCCGACCGTCGACACGGCGGTCATGCACGCGCGCGCGACCTTGCCGTCGAGGTGGACCGTGCACGCGCCGCAGGAAGCGACGCCGCAGCCGAACTTGGTTCCGACAAGGCCCAGCTTATCCCGCAACACCCACAGCAGGGGCATGGCCGGATCGGCATCAACCGTTTCGGTCTTTCCATTCACGTTGATTGTATAGGTTGCCATTTGGAGCTCCGCGGGCGTGTTCCGGGTCAGGTCCCGGTTCCTCCGCCCATTTTCTTCTTGTCTTTAACCCGCGACGCACACGCCCATCCGAAGTCGGGCGCGCCTTGGCCGATTCAATAACGCGGGACGTGGTGAACGCCAATGACAGGTGGGCGAACGCTCAAGCCAAATTCGCCTCAACCAAAACACGCTTGCGCGAGATGGCGGCCCTTGTTGAGAACTGTTCTCAGCAGTCAGGCGCCTCATCTGAGGGCGTTGTTTTCAGCGGCGAATAGCGATGCCCGATTGGTGGGAGGCGCGGCGGCTGTTACGTTGGGCCCAAGAACTGATCGCGAAGCAGGGGGATGGGATGCGCGTGTTTCTGGCCGTCGTCGCTGCCTGCTTCATCGGGCTCGGCATGGCGCTGGTTATCATGGTGATCCCGCGACTGCTGGAGAGCAGTGACAGTTTTCCCAATCTGGAATTCGGAGTGATGGCCTGGCTCGCTGCGCTGACGCCGGGCGGCGTGATCATTATCTTCGGCAGCGTCACCTACATGCTGTGCAGCATCGACCAGCGTCTGCAGGACATCGCGGACAACGGCCGGCTCGGGCTGCCACAGCCACGCGCGCCGGATCCCTATGCTGCGCCGCTGCCCGGACTGCCAACGGCCATCCAGCCGCCGCCAGCCAAGCAGGACGATGGCGATCCGAACCACGGCTTGTTCTGAAGCCTGCCTACTCGACTGCCGGCGGCGTCGGGATCTTCTTGCGGCCCATCAGAAACAGGGTCGTGTTCCGGCCTGCGCGCATGAACGGGTACATGAACTTCGTCAGGCCCTTCGATGCGAACATCTTCGACATCAGGCCGTTGAAGAAGCCCGAGCCGGTAGACAGCAGGGCAAGGCGATGGATCACGTCTGCGCCGGCGATCACATCATTGCCCTTCACCATCGCCATCTCCTGATTGAGATCGATACCCTTGGCGCGCACGAAGCGCACGACCGGGTGATCCTCGCGTGCATTCTGCAGCTTCACCTTACCGATGGCCTCGCGCAGACGGACCAGCTGCATGTACTGCGTGCAGAACGGACAATCGCCGTCATAGACGATCCAGGTGGTGTCCGGATCAAAGTCCGGCCGGGTGGCGGCAGGGGCGCCGCTGGCGTCAGCGGACATCGTAGAACTCCGTGGTGCGGGCCAGCACCTTCTTCTCGACGTGACCATCCTTCATCGAGAGGCACACCGATTCAAGCACGAGGTTGTAACCGATCACGTTCTTCAGGCTCAACGCGTTGAACTCATCATATAGGAACGGATTGCTTGGATGGTGATGGGCGTGGAAATACCACGACCCGCGACCAACCGCCGCTTCACGGCCCAGCATCTTGTCGTGATGGAAGGCAAGGAAGTGGCCCAGACTCGCCTGGCGCGCGAGTCGCTCTTCTTCGGTTTCCAGCGCCCGCTCCCGCGCGAGAGTCGATGGCGGCGCACACGTGCCGGACAGTTCGTTGCGTTCTACGCTGTCGGTCGAGGCGAGCTGCGTGCCTTCGTACTGACCTTCAACGCCCTGGTGGCCCATGTAGCCGTGCGACACCGAATAGGAGTGGTTGACGAAGAAGGCCGACGGCACCCGCACGGAACGGCCATCCTCGGTGACCGCTTCGAAGCGGATCTGCCGCGCGTCTGCGACATCGAACCAGGCCAGCCATGCTGCGGGGTTGATGTGGAGAAACGGCGCGCCGAGCAGGACGGCCGTGATGCATGCGACTTTGGTCTGCAGTGCGAGGCCCTGCTTCTTCTGCGAGCGGGCCGCCCACCAGATGGTGAGGTTGTTCCAGATCCACGGCCAGAAGAACAGGCCGCCGAAAACGTAGATGCCAATGTGCAGCAGGTCGAACAGGATCGACGTGACCTTCAGCCAGCTGATCTTCAACACGCACAGCACAGCGAACAGCTGAACGAGCACGATGACGATGTTGAGCGGCGTGTTGAAGAAGGCGAGGAACTCGTAGGCGAATTGCGACTGCCAGGGGATATGGCCGAGCGGGTTGATGCCGCTTTCGATGGTGTAGGGGACCTGATTGTAGGTCGCGTTCTCCATCATCCAGTACCATGGCGTCGGGCCGACCTCGAGCTTGGCTACGCCTGACCAGAAATAGTTGGCAAGGTGCAGGCCCATGGCGATGCCGACGATCTCTGACTGGCGCTCCGGCGCGCCAAGCCACGGGTGGATGCGTGGTCCGAGCTTCACGACGGCGATGCCGAAGATGGCAAGGTAGAGCGCCATGTCGAGCATGTAGCGGATGTCGATGAAGGACATCGGCAGGCCGGAAATATCGTAGACCAGGTGGCGCGTTGAGGCGATGTAGATGACGGTCGGGATGACGAAGGACGGACGAATGAGACCCGCCACCGCGCATACGAGCGCGAACGGGTAGAAGTCGTTGACGTAGGCGAGGGCGCGGGCGGCCTCTGGCCGGCCGAGCGAGAAATCCGGAGCTTCGACGATCAGCAGAACGAGAAGCCCGGCCGCCGAGGCGCGCAGGCACGCTTTCAGAAGGCCGCTGAAGTCATCGTAGCGCGTGTTGTAGAAGATAGCGGCGACCACGGCCGCGCCGATCACCGGTATGTAGATCTTCCAGTGGGCGGCATCGAAATAGAAGCGGTGAATGAGGTCGTTGCCGGCATCGAGCGCCAGCAGCGTGATCACCGCGAAGGCGATCGAAGCCCCGATGCTGATCGCAGTCGCACGCGAAATGGTAAATGCCGGAAATGGCCTGCGGAGCGGCAAAGCGTTCCAAACTGACATGCGTTTACCTTAGCCCCCGACCCGATCGCCTGGTGTTGCCAGCCAGTTGCAAGGGCGGGGCCTGCCGTTAGGCGGCTAGCGGTGTGACGATGTCGGGCGGCGGTTCAGTGCTGTGACGCAGGTCCGGTCGATGGGCGTGGCGATGGGGCCTCCTGGATGCTCAGCAGATAGGCGACGAGGTCATACTCATGGCCCTCGCCAAAGTGGAACACGGGCATCCGGCGGAAGGCGATGGCCTGACCGGTGTGCAGGTCGGTCGCCAGCCATTCGGGAGGGTAGGTCGCGAGGATTGTCCGGAAAGGCGGCGCGGCGGAGTTGCGGCTGTCGCCAGTGCGGTCGATCGCGTGGCAGTCTGCGCATAGGTCGCGCGCAACCTGTTGGCCGACTTCGGGATCACCCATCTGCCAGGCGGGCGTCGGCTCCGTGCTGCAGGCGGCAAGGCCCAGCGCTCCGGCGATGGCGAGAATGATGCGCATGGCTCTGCCTCCCTGACGCGTGCACGTTCGCGCAGGTGGTCGACCCTCCGCTTGAGCCGGATCAAGCGGGACGAGGCATCAAGGCAGTTTCGGGCCCCAGTCCGGCTCGTAGGCGGCGCCGGGGATATCCATGGCGCGGAGTTCGCCGGATGCGACCGCCAGCGTGTGGAGCGTCGATTTCGAGCCGCTGAGGCGCGAGAAGGCGATCCGACGGCCATCAGGCGACCAGGTCGGATGCAGGTCGAGCATGTCGCTTCCGGGCGTGGTCACTGCGCGGCTGATCGCGCCGTCGGGACGTGCGATGTGGATCGCGGCCACTTTGCCGGTGCGATGCGAATAAGCGATCCAGTCGCCGCCCGGTGACCAGACGGGGCCGTCATATTGGCCTGCATCCTTTGTGATGCGGCACGCCTTGGCCTCGCTGCCATCCGCGCACGCGAGCGGTGTTCCATCGACCCGCGCAACATAGACGGCTTCGCTGCCACCGCGATCAGATACGAAGGCGAACGTTGTTCCGTCCGGAGACAACGCAGGTTCGTTGTCCACTGCCTTGTCGTCAGTGAGGCGTTGTTCTGCGCCGCCGGAGAGCGGCTTCAGGAAGATGTCGGTGTTCGCGCCGTCCTTGCGGCTGAACACTAGCGACCGGCCGTCGGGCGCATAGCGTGCGTCGGCGTTGGGTTGCGTGCCGGTGGTCAGCGGATCGCGGCGGCCGGCTGCGAGATCGTAGAGGATGGTCGTGCGCTGGGCCTGCGACGGTTTGCCGGGAACGGGCGCATCGCCGGAATAGACGACTACGCGCGTGTCTGGCGAATAGCGCGGGGCCTGCAGGCCGGCGACGTTCGCAAACAGCGCGGCGCCGCCGACGCCATCCTGGTCCATCGCCCACAGCTGCATCTTGCCACCGGTTTCGCTGACCACAGCGATACGGCTGTCGAAGCCGCCCTTGCCGCCGACGAGGGCGACCATCACATCGTCGGCAACCTTGTGCGCGCTGCGCCGCCACAGGTCGGCCGTGGGCATCATGTATTGCGTTCCGATCAGCTGCTTGCGTGCAGCAACGTCGTAAAGGCGGAACTGGACCGAGATGGAATTGTCCGCGCCGATCACGGCCTTGCCGAGCAGCAACGCGCCAACGCCGGCGCCGCTCCAGTCTGCCCAGGCTGGCAGGGCGCCGATGTCTGCGGCGAAGGTGGAAATGGCGGCGTCTTCCGGCGCGGTGAAGATGCCGACCGAGGCAAGGTCGGCGCGCACGACTTCGGCGATCTTCGCGGCGATCTCCGCTTCGGCTGGGCTCGCGCCCGAGAAGGCGGGAGCTGCGATACTGATGTCCACATAGCCCGCGGCGTCGGCATCGACCGGAAAGGTGAGTTGTACCGGTGCGGGCTGGCCGGGCGTGGCCACCGGCTCGCCGCCGATGATGATCTGAGCCGACGCGGGCGCGGCGAGAGTTGCGCAAAGAACGGCTGCGCAGAAGCAGGCCAGGGCCTTCGACATGTCTGGTTTCCTCGCCAGCAGGGTCTGATTGCGCACGGGATAGCGCGATGCGGCGGGGTGCGCCATCGCGAATGGCGCCCGCCTGCCGCGCCGCTATTCCTTTGAAAGATCCTGCCTGGTGAACAGGGCGAGAGCGACCGCGAAGAGCAGGATAAACCACAGGACCAGCGCCGCAGCGCCCAACGGCGCAAAGTGAGCGAGCAGACCATCCCGTCCGCCCATCGTGATGCTCGCCGCCTGGCGCACGGCCTCGCCCGAAATGTTGGGAAACAGCAGCCAGATCGGATCATCTCCGAAATTTCCTCGGATCGAGGCGATCTCACAGGCGACGAGCGCGAGCAGCGTGGCGACAATGCCCGCCGTCATGGCGCGCGAGACGACGCAGACCAGCATTACGAACGCCGCCGTAACCATCACCTGCAGGAAGGAGGCGGCAAAGCCGATCAGGTGGGCCAGCACAATCCCTCCCGCATCCACCGGCGGCCACGTTGCGGACCCGGTGAGCGCCACGTCGATGAATCCAACGATCAGACGCGCAACGCCGCATAGCGCCAGCGAAGCGGAGATCGCGATGGCGAACGTCAGCATCTTCGCCGCCATGATGGGCGCACGGTCGACACGCGTCAGCGCGGCGCGCCAGGTCTCCCACCGGTATTCACCGCCGAAGATGATGGCGGCGCCGGCAATGCCACAGAGCTGGAAGATCGACGCCGAAAATGTGGCGAGGCCGCCAAGGCTGTCATGCAAAGGCGAGGCGAAAGGGATGATATCGCCAAGGTATGCGTGAACGACGATCTGCTCCACGACGCCCATGCCCAGCGCGAACAGCGGCATGAATCCGAACGCCCAGAAAGTGGACCAGCGGTTGCGGGACAGCTTGTAGAGCTCGGCGCGCAGTGCTTCGATGATCATGCCGCGCTCCCCATGGCCGACATGAACACGCGCTCCAGACTCAGCGTCATCCAGCGCGCCTCGTAGACGTCGACGCCTGCGGCGACGAGATCGCGGATCAGGGCGGGGGCTGCGTCCTCGGTGATCTCCGCCACGATGCCGTCGCCCTCGACGCGGCCCCGTGCTCCCAGCACGGCCATCGCCTTGGCCATCGGAGACGCCCGCAGGAAAAGACCTCCCTGTCCGGCGACGAGTTCCGATACCTTGCCTTCCGAGACGAGGTTGCCGCGATTGATGAAAGCGACGCGGTCGCACACCTTCTGCACCTCATCGAGCAGATGGCTGGACAGGATGATCGTGACGCCTTCCTTGTCGACAAGGTCGCGGATCAGCGTGCGCATTTCCTGGATGCCCGCGGGGTCGAGCCCGTTGGTTGGCTCGTCGAGGATCAGCAGTTCGGGGCGCGTCAGCAGCGCTGCGCCAAGCGCCAGGCGCTGGCGCATGCCCATGGAGAAGGTCTTCGCGCGTCGATCGGCGGCGGCCGTGAGCCCGACGCGATCAAGCACGGCCTGCTCGCGAGCGGGATCATTGAGGCCCGAATACCGCGCGAACGCCCGCATCGTTTCGCGCGCCGTCAGAAACGGATAGAGCGCCGGCGCCTCGATCATCGCGCCAACGCGGCGCAACACGCGGGCATTGATCTCGCTCTCCCCCAGCAGCCTCACCGACCCACGGCTCGGCCGGATCAATCCAAGAGCAAGACGCAGAAGCGTGGACTTGCCCGCGCCGTTCGGCCCCAGCACGCCGTAGACAAGACCACGCGGGATCGACAGGTCGAGCGCACCCAGCGCCGAGACAGCGCCGTAGCTCTTGCCAAGCCCAGATGCCTCGAGCGCTGCGGTCACGTGCGGACTAGCGCCCCTTGAACACAGGCGCGCGCTTCTCCACGAAGGCCTTTGCGGCTTCGGCGTGATCGGCGGTTTGCGCCGAGCGGGAGTGGTTGAGCGCCTCGGTGTCGAATGAGAGCGCCAGGTCGCCGCGCTCGGCCGTGTTGAGGTTCTTCTTCATCAGGCCAAGCGTGATGCGCGGACCGGAGGCAAACCGCTTGGCCAGCGTCATCGTCTCATTCATCAGTTCGGCCGGATCAACGGCGCGGTTCACGATGCCAAGGCGTTCGGCCTCTTCGGCAAGGATCACGTCGGAGAGCAAGTAGAGCTCTTTCGCCTTCGCGACGCCCACGAGCTGCGAGAGGAAGTAGGTGCCGCCAAAATCGCCCGACAGGCCGACCTTGGCGAACGCCGTGGTGATCTTTGCGCCCTTCGCAGCGATGCGGAAATCGCAGGCGAGGGCGATCGACAGTCCAGCGCCGGCCGCCGCGCCAGGAATGGCCGCTATGGTGATCTTCGGCATGTCGTGCAGCCAGCGCGAGACTTCCATGCGCTGGCGCAGGCCATGCGCGGACTCTTCCGGAGAGCGGCCATGGTTGGCGCCGCCTTCAGCGGCCGCAAAGCCCTTCACGTCTCCGCCGGCGCAGAACGCGCCGCCGGCGCCCGTGACCACGATGGCGCCGATAGAGCCGTCCGCCGCGAGGCGCGGCAACGCCTCAAGCAGGCCATCGAGCATGGCGTTGGAAAGGGCGTTGCGCGCCTCTGGGCGGTTCAGCGTGAGAACGGCGACGCCGTCCTGTTGCGTTTCAAGTAGGTCTGCCATGTGCGTTTCCCTCAGGCGTCACGTGTTCTGTCTGACGAGGGATAGGGCCCTGCATGAAGACGCGCAAGCACGGCTACGGGGCGGCCGAAACTGAGGCAGCCGCGTTGTCACGTTCGGCCAGAGCCAATCAACGAAGTTCGATGTCGCCGTTTTCCCATGCCGTGCGGCAGTCGGTGGCGTCGTGGAACATGTCGTCCTGCAGCAGTTCCACCGCCATGGCCGGGCCCACGAAACGCGGGTCGTCACACTCGTCGTCGAACGACCATTCGCTTTCGTCGTCGCCGAAGTCGGGAAGCTCGTCATTGCGGTCGCCGCCGCCGATCAGGCGCAGCTCGCCGCTTTCCCATGCCGTGCGGCAGTCGGTGGCGTCGTGAAACATATCCTCGTCGAGCAGCACCGTGGCGGTCATGCCCGGGCCGACGAAACGCGGATCATCGCATTCGTCGTCGAACGACCATTCGCTGTCATCGTCGCCAAAGTCGGGAATGTCGCCGTCATAGTCGCGACCGGTAGCGGGCGCCAGATGAAGCTTGCCCGCGCGCCACGCCGTGCGGCAGTCCGTGGCGTCATGGCCGACATCTTCGTCAAGCAGAAGTGAGGCGGTCATGCCCGGTCCGGCGAAGCGCTTGTCGTCGCACTCGTCGTCATTGGACCACATGCTGGCGTCGTCGCCGAAATCGGGTGTCGAGGGTTGCGCGATCCCCACCGGCGCAAATCCGGAACTCGCCGCCATGAAAGCGGCGGCAATCACAAGCCTCAAACTCTTCGACATGGCGTCTTCCGTCCCCTGTCCGTCGCCGCGATGGTGGCCCACGGACCTGCGGCAAGCTAGGCGTGGCGCCTTTCCTTGTCCATATGCATGCAGCAGCGTTTGGCCCGCCACTCCTGCCTTAAGCTTGCCATGACGCCGGTTTTGCGCATGGTCGCCGCATGGCCAGTCCGGCGGCAAAAATCCTAGGCGACCAGTTGAGCATGGCGAGCCGCATCGTCGTGTTCACCGGCGCAGGAATCTCGACTGAATCGGGGATTCCCGATTTCCGCTCGCCCGGCGGGGTGTGGTCGCGCATGAAGCCGATCTACTTCCAGGATTTCGTCAGCAGCGACGCGAGACGCCGCGAGGCATGGACGCGCGTGTTCAACGGGACGGCCGGCTGGGTCGGCAAGCAACCCAACGCCGGACACTTTGCGGTGGCGCGACTGATCGCCAGCGGACGCTCGTCGAGCGTCATCACTCAGAATGTGGACAATCTCCATCAGGCATCCGGCGTTCCCGAAGGCCAGGTGATCGAACTTCATGGCAATGCCAGCTACGCCAAATGCCTCGAATGCGACTTGCGACACGAGCTGGAGGAGCTGCGGCCCATCTTCGTCGACCGCGGCGAGATACCGATGTGCAAGGCGTGCGGCGGGTTGGTGAAGACCGCGACGATCTCGTTCGGCCAGCAGATGCCCGAAGCGCCAATGATCCGCGCCGAAGAGGAGACGCACCGTTGCGACCTTTTCCTCGTGCTTGGCTCGTCTCTGGTTGTGACGCCGGCAGCGCTGTTCCCCGCCAAGGCCAAACATAACGGCGCGCGGCTGGTGATCGTGAACCGCGATCCGACCCCGCTGGACGACATCGCCGACCTCGTGATCCACGACGAGATCGGCCCCACGCTGACGCAGGCGATGCGGGACCTGAACTAGGCGCACGTCTGGACTCGCAGTGGCGCATCTGTATGGTCCACTCGGATCTGTGTCCGGGGGGATAAGATGACGAACAAGAGTCTGGCCTCAGTGGCGCAACTTGCGACACTTGCTGCAGCGTTTCCGTTGACCGGGTGCAATACGGGGCCCGTCTACGACAGCATCTCGATAATAGAGGAAGCAGCCACCGATGTGGCCGGAACGATAACGCTAAGCGCTCCGCAGCTTTACGGTCGAGAAACGCTGATCAACGACCGTCGGCGCGAGGTCACGTTCCTCAGCAGCAAACTCGACAAGGTCGACACAGCGTTCGTGCCGACGACGAGCTCAATCGTTCGCAACCTACAGGACATAGCCGGCGCGAGCTTCAATGCCGGGGTGACGATCGACAACACCAACCAGCTCGCCAATCGCCTTTCTCAGGCGCAAGGCGAGGCGGCGCTTGATCTCGCGGAAGCCGGCGAGGCAAGCAGACTGGCGGCCTATCAGGAATTCCTTGCTCTTGATGCCCAGCACAGACGGCTTGTTGCGGAAGTCGCCGCGAATGATCAGCGGAGAGTTGGCCTCCAGCAGCTGAGGGACAACCCGGCCACGAGCGCTGAAACGCGCGCTCAGGTCGTGCAGCAATTGGGCGCACTGGATATTGCCCGCGCGGAGAACGGCGCCCAGGCCGCAGGGCTGCGCGCCCAGCTGGACGCGTTGCGTTCATCGCTTGGCCTTGCGCCGGCGCAATCATTCCTGACGATTAGCCCCGGCGCCCCACTGACCCAGACCAGGGCTGCGATCGATGCAGAGCTCGCCAAGCTTGGCGACTACTTCAAGACACCGGAGGCGGCTTCATCGCATTCCGTGACTGCTCCGATCAGGCTGGGCAGTTCGTACAAGCTGTCCGACAGTGAAGCGCTGCAGGAAATCCGGGGCTACCGCCAGGAACTGCGCGCTGCAATTGCAGAGACAGAACTGGACGATCTGCACGACTATCTCGGAAGCACGCTTTACCAAATGGATTTCGGCTTGACCGTTTTTCCCGGCTCGGGCGCGAACCGCAGGAAGTATGGCGTGCTTGACGTTCAGCTGGCGCCGCCAACCATCGACATCGATCTGAAAAATGAGGACATCGCCAAGCTGTACACCAACTGGTTGCAGCATGTCGCAGTCGACGCGAACCGTCACCTCAACCGTGACCCTTATGATTCATCGCGCATCTCCTACAACGCTAGCGAGAACATGAACGAGTTCACCTGGACCTATGTCGAGGTTTATCGGGAGCTTGGTCGGCGAACGAAGATGTTTGATCTCGTTGAGCAGGACCTAACGCGCGTACCCAAGCTCGTGGAATCCTACATCGGCGCAGATCCGGAGAGAGCCTGCCAGAGTCTTTCGAGGCTTCTGGAGGAAAACAACTTCAATGTCTTGCGTCTGCCCGATGCAGCGTTTCAGGATATGGGCGATGCCAAAGCGTTGAATTTCTGGCGCGATGCGAGATCCGCGGCAACAAGGTATGAGCCGGTATTGGGGCCGACCGCCTGCGCAAATTTGGAAACTCGGGGGTATGTGAACTCGCTCTTGTCCAACCAGCCGTTGTGGGCGTCGATTTTTAGCGAGAGGTACGGACCAGCCGGGCGGGTTGCGTTTCTGGCGCCCCCGGGAAAGGGCCGGGACCTCGGTGAGCTTCTGGCGTCGACCTACGACCCCACGAAGACCTGCGAGAGTGTCGAGGCCGTCGAGGACAATCTGCTCATCTCGCTGCGCGGCTACCAAAAAAACATGATGGGGCGTGGGCGCGATGCAACCGCCAACTTCATCAGCGATGCCTTGCGCGAGATCGTCGCCCAGTGTTCCAAGGGGGGAAGTGGAGACGTGCCAGGGTATGATGCGTTTCGCGACCAAATCCTGGACGGCAACACCCTGAAAGGCTCATTGCGCGTGCTCGGAGCCAATCCAACCGAACGCGGCCAGACGATCAGCACGGTCGCGAACGCGGTACAGTCCGTTCAAGCCGCGATTGCAGTCAGTGCGACTGATCCTGTCCTTGGCGCGGGCGCAAATCTCGGCGCGAGTTCTCTCGATCGTACCGCTGCCTCCGTCGCCGCCATGGAGCGCTTGCCGCGCGTGGTGTCGTATGCCGATCAGGGTCTCGGGTCGGGCAATTTCGGGTGGGTGATCGCTCCGAAGGTTTCGCTCGATCCCGTCAACAAAGTTATTGCGCTCGACCAGACCCTGTCGAACTTCCAGGGCTCGGCAGAAATTTCAGCGCCGGGCTGGTGGCCCCACCTGACGTTGAAGTCCACCAGTTACTGGGTAGGCAATTTCAACGAACCGAAAGCCTACAGCTTTGACGGTGAGGCCGCGAGCCCGCAGCAGATGACGGTGCAGCTTCCAACGCGCGCGGTGGACTATGACGGACTCACGCAGTTCATCTATGGCGACCGTGGCGCGCTAGGCGCTGTGTTCCTTGCTCCGCAGATCGATGACATCGCGCCAAGCTCCGCGTCGTTGTGTTCGGCAAAGGTCACGTTTGTGGTGAAAGGCAAGAATCTCTGGCGAAGCGCCAAGGTCTTTGCAGGAGGCAAGGAGATCAAGGATGTCATCGTGCTCCCGGACATGGAGGGCATTTCGTTCGAGCTGGGCATGACCGATGTCGCCCTGGATGAAACGAGAGCTCCGGCGAACGGCATGAGAGACCTGGAGATCATGATCGCAACACGTGATGGCACGGCGCCGAGACGGCTCCCTGTTCGTCTCAATTCTGCGGCAGGAACGCCATGTCGGCCGGACGACGGCGCCAGCCAGGATGACGGGGCAACTCCGGACACGCCTGCGCCAGATCCACAGGAAGAATAGTCCGAGCTCAAAGTTCTATTTTGGCTTCGCCTTCCGCCTGGACCGCTTGCTTGCTCGCCATGTGCGGAACAGCACAACCGGCGCGCCGATCACGCGCAGGGTGGAGACGAAGACCAGGACGCCGTAGAGTTTGAGACCTGCGAGGATTGCGCCGGCTTCGAATGATCTGGGCTGCAGCTCGACCAGCATCAGTTTCGCCTGCAATACGGACTTCGCATCCTGGCTGAGGAAGAACGCGAACACATCGAGCCCGCCCATGATGCTCTGCGACATGAAATTCCAGAACACAAAGCCTTGCGCCGCCGATGCGCCAAACAGCTTGTCCTCGATCGATGGCGGCAGCAGCAGGTAGGCGTAGGCCATTGCCGCCACGACGGGCGCGGCCGTGAGGTGCGCGAGCAAGTCCCGCACATCAGCCAGGAACAGTTTGCGCGCACTGAAGCGCTGGCGCGGGGTCTGGGCGCCGCCCAGGTCATGCGGCTTCCAGATGCCGGCGATGTCGTCGATCGCATGGGCCGCTGCGTCCGCGATCGCGATGCCCGCGAAGATGCAGAACAGCAGGTGCAGCGGGTTGGTCGGCAAGGTCGGTCGTATGATCGGCGAGACAATCGACAGCCAGAACACTGCCCCAATCGAGAGGATGCCGAAATAGATCCAGTAGACGCTGGGCCTCCAGCGGTCGCGCGCCGGAGGAGGAGTGGCGATCCCTACCAGGCGAGCTCCTTGCCGTTCCAGGCCAGGAATTTTCCGGTCGAGGCGATATCGAACTTGTCGATCAGCTTCAGCAACTGGGCGGCGCTTTCTTCCGGCGAAAGCTGCGCGCCTTCGCCGCCCATGTCGGTCTTCACCCAGCCCGGGTGGACGATCAGCACAGGAATGCCCTGTGGCTTCAGCTCGCTGGCCAGGCCGCGCATCAAGCGGTTCACCGCTTGCTTCGAGACGCGATAGGCGAGGTTGTCGGGCGATGCGCTGTTGGAGCCCATCTGGCTCGACAGGGTGACGATCTTTCCTTTTGCCGCCTTCACGTTCGGAAGGAAGGCGGTGGCGACACGCAACGGCGCAACGGTGTTGACCGTGAAGGCTTCCTGCAGCCCGTCGAAATCCATGTCCACGGCAGACTGCCGGTCCGGCCCGCCAATGCCGGCATTGTTGATCAATACGTCGATCGGTTCGGTTTCCAGCCTGCGGCGGACGCGAGCGATTTCGACCGGATCAGAGACGTCCATCTCGAGGACCTCGATCCACTTCGGCGCGGCGGCGGCGGCCGCGTCCAGCGCGTCACGATCGGAGGTTGCGCGGATGCAGGCGATCACCTTGTCGCGCCGGCCCGCATAGGCCTTCACAAGCGCAAGCCCGATGCCGCGATTTGCGCCGGTGATCAGAACGACGGCCATGTTCTCTCACGTCCCCGGTCCTGCCGGGTCCCCCTGCAGAAGTTCGTCTCAGCGTGTTGGAACTGGCCTGTCGCCGCGATAGTCGTAGAAGCCCCGGCCAGCCTTCTTGCCGACCCAGCCGGCCTCCACATACTTCACCAGCAGCGGACAGGGGCGGTACTTCGTGTCGGCGAGGCCATCGTGCAGCACCTGCATGATGGAGAGGCAGGTATCGAGGCCGATGAAGTCGGCGAGTTCGAGCGGGCCCATCGGATGGTTCGCGCCGAGTTTCATGGCGGTGTCGATCGACTCCACCGTGCCGACGCCTTCATACAGCGTATAGACCGCCTCGTTGATCATCGGCATCAGCACGCGGTTGACGATGAACGCCGGGAAATCTTCGGCGTTTGTCACATGCTTGCCGAGTCGCTCCACGATGTGGACGGCGGCGTCGTAGGTCTGCTGGTCGGTGGCGAGGCCGCGAATGACCTCCACGAGCTTCATCAGAGGCACGGGATTCATGAAGTGCAGGCCGATGAAACGCTCCGGCCTGTCGGTCGCGGCCCCGAGGCGCGTGATCGAGATCGACGAGGTGTTGGTCGCCAGCATCGCGTTCTTCGGGATCTTCAGGCAGAGTGCATCGAAGATCGCCCGTTTCACCGCTTCCTTCTCGGTCGCCGCCTCAATGGCGAAGTCGACATCACTGAAAGCGTCGAGCGTGGTTGTCGGCTTGATGCGGCGCATGCCGGCGTCGCGCTGCTCTGCGGAAATCATCTGGCGGTGGACCTGGCGGTCCATGTTGCGCTGGATCGTCTTGATGCCGGCCTCAAGGCGGTCTGCCGAGACGTCATTGAGCATCACGTCAAAGCCGGCGAGCGCGCAGACATGCGCAATGCCATTGCCCATCTGACCTGCGCCGATCACCCCGATGGTTCGAATACCGGTCATCCGCCTGACGCCTGTTCTGCTTGAAACGCAACGCTAGCACGCGAGCGAAGACCCGCGAGTCCCCGCTATTCGCACATGCACAAGAGAGAGTGAAGAAGCCATCCAGTGTGGCGTTTGCGCATCAGGCGGGGCGGCCTCACGCCTGCGTGAGCGGAAATGCGGATTCTGCATGCAGTTTGGGGCGCCTTTTTCCCCTAGGGCCCGGCGGACGAGGCTGTATAGTCCGGCCACAAATCAAGCCGGGGGCCTTCCTGGGCCCGGCCCGGCCCTCCTGGGAGGCTATTTATGAAGGCATGGATCTGCGCGGTCGCCATTTCGCTGGGGTGCGCCGCGCCCGCGTTTGCACAGAAGACTGACCTGCCGGATCGCCCGGCCAAGCAGACAACGCCGTTCGACACCTCGGCGATCAAGGAAGGCAACACGCTCCTCCGGCCGCCGGCCAGCACCTGCACGGCCACCTATGTCGTGTCGGTCGAGGGCAAGGCCAAGGACATCTCGGTGGACTGCCCGCACCCCGATATCGCGCCCTACATCGTGAAGACGATCGAGACCGGCGTCTGGGAGCCCGAAATCTTCGACGGCTATTTCTTCGACACCGACCCGATCCGCCAGCAGTTCAGCTATGGCATCGGCCCGGCCGCTGCCGATCCGCGCGGCGAGAAATCCCCGGTGCAGCAGGACGGGCTTCAGGAGCGCGACATCAACCGCGCGATCGGCCAGATCAACAAGGATGGCACGTGCGCTGTGAAGTTCACCGTCGGCGCTGATGGCAAGCCCAAGGACGTCCAGCCCAACTGCGATCCGGCCGAGTACAACCCGCTGATCATCGAGGCCGTGAACAAGATGTCGTTCACCCCTGGACAGAAGGGCGGCGCTCCCACCGACTGGCCCGGCATCTCCATGCCGATCAACCTGACCAAGCCAAAGGGCTAACCCAGGCCGCACAGCGCACAGCCACGACGAGCCCGCTCCGGATTTCCGGGGCGGGTTTTTTGTCTGTTCGGAGCGCATCAAAACAAAACGCGCCGGGATTGCTCCCGACGCGTTGTCGTTTGGTCCAGGAAGATGCGACGAACTAGAAGTCCATCGCAGCTTTCACATAGACGAACCGGCCGGAGTATCCGTACGGCGAGTAGTTCGAGAACGGCGTGTTGCCCGTCGAGTTGAGCGCGAAGGGGAAGGGCTCGGGGTATTCGTCGAACACGTTGTCGGCGCCTGCGGACAAGGTGAGCGCGTCGCTCACGTTGAAGCGGGCCTCGATGTCCAGGATCGTGTTGCGGCCCATCACATGGTCGAACGCCGGGTTGTTGTCCGGCTGGATGACTTCGCCATAGCTGATCGCGCGGATGGTGGCTCCGAACTGGCCAAGCGACCAGTCGACCGACAGCGTTTCCTTGTCAGCCGGCGTGCCCTGTTCGAACGTCAGCGTGTTGGCGCGACCGAACAGCACCGGAGCAGGCGGCGGCAGGGCCGACAGCACCGGGATCTGAGGCACGGCCGTCACGTCCGTCTCGGAGAGGTTCATCCCGAAGGTGAGGTCGATATCGCCAATCCCCATGTCGGGCAGGGAGTAGCTGGCGACGAGGTCGACGCCCTGGGTCTCGGTGTTGACGCCGTTGATGAAGAAGCGCCCGCCACCCGCGCCCACGAAGCCTTGGGCCGTCAGGTAGTCGCGAACGTTCTGCGCGGTCAGGTTTTCCGACAGCACGATGCGGTTGTCGACGTCGATGCGATAGGCGTCGACGGTCAGTGTGAAGTCGCCCATCTGCACAACGCCGCCGACCGAGTAGTTGATCGATTCCTCGGCTTCAAGTGGTTCGGCGCCCAATGCGATCGCCACCGGGTCGGTGACCGGGAAGGTGGTGATGTCGAACGGCACGCCGCCGATGAAGTTGGTGGAGGTCGTCGCGAAGTACTGCTGCTGCAGCGATGGCGCACGGAAGCCGTTCTGGATCGAGGCGCGGATGCCGAACGCGTCGTTGAAGTCATAGCGCGCCGCGATCTTGCCCGTCGCCGTCTCGCCGAAGTCGGAATACGACTCGCCGCGCACGGCCGCGGAAACCAGAAGTTCGTTCGTGATGTTCGCCTCGAGGTCGAGATAAACGCCAACCGCCGTGCGGTCCTCGTCCACCTCGTTCGCCGGACGGAAGCCCGGGAACACCTGCGCGCCCGACGCCGTCGGTGCGCCTCCAAGCAGAACGCCGCCATTGCGATAGCTGTCCGGTTCGCCGGCGAAGATCTCGTACGTTTCCTGGCGGGCCTCGATGCCGGCCGCAACGTTGAGCGGAGAGGCGAGACCAACTTCGTACTGCCTCACGCCGGAAAGGTTCGCGACGAGCTGCTGATACTGGAAGCCGCCCGCGCTGAAGACGCGTTTCGAGGACGGCCCGATCGAACGGTTCAGCGTGTCCTTGATGGTGAAGTCCATCTTGTTGGAGCCGTAGACGAGTGATGCATCCATGTCCCAGTCGCCGAGCGCGAAGCGGGCGCCGCCGGCGGCCGACATGTCTTCCACGATGGGGTTGATCTTGGGCAGGAAGCCGTTGGGGTAGATCTGGATCACGTTCCGCGCGTCCAGCGGACGGCGGAAGAAGCCGGCCGAAACCGAGTCGCGATACTGATAGCTTGCCCAGCCGTAGGTCTCGAGTCCGTTGGACCAGTCATACCCGGCGTTGGCGAACAGCGTGTACTGCTCAAGCTCCGGCTCGCCGGTCCAGGCATTGAAGCGGTCGATGTTGGCTTCCTGCGGGTCGAAGGCCGTGCCGATCAGCGCGTATTGCTGGCGCGTATCGTAGCCGTCGCGCTCGGACCGCTTCTGGAGTTTGACTTCGCCTGCCACGGTGAGGAACCCTGCCTCGCCAAGCTCCATGCCCTTCCAGCCGTTGAGCGTGAACACCTGGCCGTCACGTACGCTGCGGCTGATTTCGGTGCGGGCGGGAATGGGCAGGCCGGCGACAGCCGGCGTGACCGGCACGGTGTACTCCGACACGCGCATGCCGAGCGAGGCGGAGATGCCGCCGCCCTCGCTGGCCTCGCGCAGGCGCACGTTGATGACGCCCGCGATGGCGTCAGAGCCATACTGCGCCGATGCGCCGTCACGCAGCACTTCGACTGCGGAGATGGCCGACGTCGGGATGGTGTTCATGTCGACGGCGGACGAGCCGCGGCCGATGGAGCCGTTGACGTTGACGAGCGAGGCCGAGTGCCGCCGCTTGCCGTTCAGCAGCACCAGCGTCTGGTCGGGCGCAAGGCCGCGCAGCGAGGCAGGGCGCACCGTGTCAGTGCCGTCATTCAGCGCGGGACGCGGGAAGTTGAACGAGGGAAGGGAGACAGCCAGCGCCTGGTTCACCTCGGTGACGCCGCCCTTTTCCAGCTCGGCGGCGCCGATGACGTCAACCGCGACGGCTGTGTCGAGCGCGGTACGATCGGCGACGCGTGTGCCGGTAATGATGACGACATCGTCGTTGTTTGGCGTCGTCTGGGCGATCGCGTGGGCGAACAGCAGAGGTGTCGCTGCGACGCCTGCCAGGATGACTGACCTAAGGGAACGGATTTTCATAAGCACACTCCTCGTCGCCGACCATGCAGCGGCCTCGTTATGTGACAGAGTTGTTATACGATGAGGCGTGCTGCAACGCTGCGAGACGGATTGATCCGTGTTCGGATCATGTTGCGGAAATGTGTGACCATGAAGAGACACCCAGTGTCGCAGCGGAATGCTTGGACTTCGCGCGGCTGGGGATAAAGCAGCGCGAGGCGGCGGATCGCTCCGCCGCCCCGGCCAAAGAACAGATAGTCTGCTAGTTCAGCCCCGCCCGCTTCATCTCGGCCGGAACTCCGTTGAGCGAGAGCGCGGAGCCCTCGACGGTGACATTCACATTGTCCCCATCCTTGATGCGGCCTTCAAGGATGCGCCGGGCCAGCGGGTCCTGCAGCTCCTTCTGGATCACCCGCTTGAGCGGACGTGCGCCGTAGACCGGATCATAGCCGCGATCCGACAGCCACTGCATCGCCTCCGGCGACAGTGCGATCGTGATGCGGCGGTCGGCCAGCAGCTTCTCAAGCCGCTTCAGCTGCACGCCGACAATGCGATCGATCTCGCCACGGCCCAGGCGCTTGAAGAACACGATCTCGTCGATGCGGTTCAGGAATTCCGGACGGAAGTGCGCCCGGATCGCTTCCATCACGGCGTCGCGCGCCTGTCCTGAGACTTCGCCTTCCGACTTGTCTTCGGCCAGCGCATGCGCGCCGAGGTTCGACGTCATGATGATGACGGTGTTGTTGAAGTTCACCGTGCGGCCCTGGCCATCTGTGAGGCGGCCATCGTCGAGAACCTGCAGCAGCGTGTTGAAAACGTCCGGGTGCGCTTTCTCGATCTCGTCGAACAGGATCACCTGATACGGCCTGCGGCGCACGGCTTCGGTCAACGCGCCGCCCTCTTCATAACCGACATAGCCCGGAGGCGCGCCGATCATGCGGGAAACGGCGTGCTTCTCCATGTATTCCGACATGTCGAGGCGCAGCACGGCGGTCTCGTCATCAAACAGGAATTCGGCGAGGGCCTTGGTCAGCTCGGTCTTCCCGACGCCGGTGGGGCCGACGAAGATGAAGCTGCCGATGGGGCGGTTGGGGTCCTGCAGTCCGGCGCGCGCGCGGCGCACCGCGTTGGCGACGACTTCCAGCGCCTCATCCTGGCCGACCACGCGCTTGCGCAGGCCCTCTTCCATGCCGAGCAGCTTCTCGCGCTCGCCCTCCATCATCTTGTCGACGGGGATGCCCGTCCAGCGCGAGACGACGGCGGCGATGGCTTCGGCGTCGACCTCTTCCTTCACCAGCGGCGCCCGTCCACCTTTGTTGGGGGCGTCCTTGTCGGTGTCAGTCTTGCCTTCGGACTCCGCGATCAGCTTTTCGAGCGCAGGGATGTCCCCATACTTGATCTCGCCCGCACGCGCCCAGTCCGAGCGGCGCTCGGCGTCGGCCAGTTCGGCGCGCGCCTTGTCGAGGCGTTCCTTTGCGTTGGTCGCGCCTGCAAGGCGGCCTTTCTCGGCCTTCCACGCGGCGGAGATTTCATCCGACTTCGCCTGCAGTTCCTTGATCTCCGCCTCACGGCGCTTCAGCCGGTCCTTCGAGGCCTCGTCCTTTTCCTTCTTCAGCGCTTCCGCCTCGATGCGGATCTGCATCAGGCGGCGATCGATCTCGTCCAGTTCCTCCGGCTTGGATTCCACCGCCATGCGCAGGCGCGCGGCAGCTTCGTCCATCAGGTCAATAGCCTTGTCCGGCAGGAAGCGGTCGGTGATGTACCGGTTCGACAGCGTGGCGGAGGCGACGATGGCGGCGTCCGAAATGCGGATGCCGTGATGAACCTCGTATTTCTCCTTCAGGCCGCGCAGGATGGAGATGGTGTCCTCCACGCTCGGCTCACCCACGAACACTGGCTGGAAGCGGCGGGCGAGGGCGGCGTCCTTCTCCACATGCTTGCGGTATTCGTCCAGTGTGGTTGCGCCCACGCAGTGCAGCTCGCCACGCGCAAGCGCGGGCTTCAGCAGGTTGGACGCATCCATGGCGCCATCAGCCTTTCCGGCGCCGACCAGCGTGTGCATCTCGTCGATGAAAAGGATGATCTGGCCCTCGGCCTGAGTCACTTCCTGCAGCACGGATTTCAGCCGCTCCTCGAACTCCCCGCGAAATTTCGCGCCGGCGATCAGCGCGCCCATGTCGAGCGCGAGCAGGCTCTTTTCCTTCAAGCTGTCAGGCACGTCGCCATTGACGATGCGCAGCGCAAGACCCTCGGCGATCGCGGTCTTGCCCACGCCCGGCTCGCCGATCAGCACCGGGTTGTTCTTGGTGCGGCGCGAGAGAACCTGGATACAGCGCCTGATCTCTTCATCGCGCCCGATCACCGGATCAAGCTTGCCGGATCGTGCGGCCTCGGTGAGATCGCGCGCGTATTTCTTGAGGGCTTCGTACTTCTCTTCAGACGTAGCCGTATCGGCCGTGCGTCCCTTGCGAAGCTCGGCGATCGCCTTGACCAGCGCGCTGGTCGTCGCTCCCGCCGCATTCAGCGCGTCAGCCGCCTTGTTTTTCAGCTTCGTCGCCGACAGCAGCAGCCGCTCGACGGTGACGAAGTCATCGCCCGCGGACGTGGCGTCTTCCTCCGCCATCTGGAACAGGCGCGCGAGGTCCTGGCTCAACCCGGGCTGCGAACCGCCGGTGCTCTTGGGCTGTGAGGCCAGCAGCTTGTCGATGTTGGAGTGCGCCAGTTCCGGATTGCCCCCGGCGGCGCGGATGAGATTCAGCGCAAGGCGGTCGCGGTCAGCGAACATCGCCTTGAGCAGGTGTTCCGGCAGAAGCTGGGGGTGGCCGCTGGCAAGCGCGCTCGTCTGGGCGCTCTGAACGGCTGCGCGGGCGCGCTCGGTATAGCGTTCGAAGTCCATCATTTGACCCTTGTACAAAGCAGTCGGCAAACAATCCCGGGACCCGATACCGGCATCCCTTGATTCAATGCCCCTCCCTCAGGCAGGAGCCTTGATCCATGGCAAGAAGTAGGATCGCCCGAGGCGCGTGCAAGGCCCGGCGGATGCCGTCATTGGCCGCTGGCGGGCGCCGTCGCGCCTTTCGGCGGCACATATTCGAAAACCGAATCCGGGCCGCCGTCGCCGATGCGGACTTCGATGGCCGTCCGGTCGGCCACCGAGTCGCCGATTTCCATGGTCGATTGCAGCGTCGGTCCCCATGGCGACACACATTTCTTCGCGCCCATCACCATCCAGTAGTCGCACCTCTCGCCCGCGATGGTCGCCGATTCCCCGGTCGCCTCGGCGCTCATGCGCGCCATGGCGGTTGGGCCGAACGCGTCGTCCGCCGATGTGGACGCTTCGGCTGCTGCCTCGTGGTAAAAGGGGTTCTCGGTCACTACGACCTCGCCGGTGAGGTTGTCGATGGTGACGCTCGCCGCGCCGTTGGTGAACGAGCGTGAGTCAGTCACCTTCCCGGTTTCCGTGTTTGTGAGCTTTGTGATCTCGGCGCTGCGCCGGCCCCAGTCGCGATAATGCAGGGTCACCGTACCGACTTCGCGTCCAGTCTGTTTCATCACTATGGTAAAGGCCTCGCGGCCGAAAAACTTCCGGCTGGTGTCGGCCGTCTCGGCGGGCGTGACGACCGCAGCAGGGTCCGGCGCCAGGGCGGCAGTCACCCGCTCACAGCCCGCCAGCATCAGGAGCCCCGAACACGCAAGCAGGGTGGAGCGAAACATGAGGGTTTCCTTCTGGGTGGCGCTGGCCTGGCGCCGAGTCGCGAGCGGGGGCGTTTACGATAGCGGAATTCACATCCCAGCGCGAAGGCCGCGCCTCGCCCCATCACCGGCGCCGTTCGGACACGCCGCGAACACGTCCCCTACCATTCGGTAAGGCGCGGACAACTGAGGATTTTTCTCCGGAACTAACATGAGCAAAGTCGCGTTGGCTGGATATGGGCCAGAGGTTCTGGCTGCCGAAACGAAGGTGCTTGATGACGTCCGAACTTCTCGACTGCGGCCTGCAAGCCTCCCAGCGGGGAATCGGATGATGGGCCAGCTTGCAATGACTCACTCCGATTCCGTCGCACAGAAAGCGCTTGATCTGGCCTCGCGCCGCATGCCGGGCCTTGAGTCGATGTCGCTCAACCTGCAGCGCGACCTGCGCGCACTTGCGCGCGACAAGGTCGAAATCCCGAGCGGCAAGTCCATCGTCATCGAAGACGCCCGCTGTCCCCAGCTGTATCTTGTCGAGCAGGGCTGGGTCCTGCGCTCGCGTGGACTGGCGTCGGGCCGCAGGCAGATCGTCAACTATGCGCTGCCGGGCGACCTGCTGTGCACCGACAGCTTGCTGTTCAAGGTGTCCGGCTTCGACCTGCTGGCGCGAACGCCAGTGGCGCTTATCCGCATCGACGCGCCATCCGGAGCCGAACTGTTCGAGCGCTATCCTGCGCTTGCCGCGGCGGTGGCGTGGACGGCGGGACAGGATGAATCGATCCTCGCCGAGCGCGTCGTCTCGCTCGGCCGCCGCGACAGTCTCGAAAAGCTCTCCCATGCGCTATGCGAGATGGAAGCACGCCTTGCCTCAATCGGCATGATGCGGGGACAGGCAATCGAGCTGCCATTCAATCAGGAGGATTTCGCGGACATGCTGGGCATCAGCGTGATCCACGTGAACCGCACCTTCCGCAAGCTGGCTGAAGAAAAGATCGCGCTGTATCGGAAGGGCTCAATCGAGATACGCGATAGCGCCCGGCTGAAGCAGATCGCGGCGTTCGATCCGGATTATCTGCATCTTTCCTGATCGGGCCTGACGCCATCAGTGAGCGTCTGGCGGCGGGCCTGCCATGGCAGGGCGCCGCAGGAACGGCGTCATCACCAGCATCAGCGCGAAGCAGATCGCCATGACCAGGAACAGGTTGTTGAACGTCATCACGCTGGATTCGAGCTGCATGCGCCGAACCAGCTGGCCAATCGCGGCGGCGCTCGGGTCGGACGCACCCGCGGCGCGAAGGCTCTCCTCGGCCTGCATCAGGAAGGCCTGCACTTCGGGCCGCGCCGGGTCGAGGCCGGCGCTGATCTCCTGATTGTGGAGGTTGGTGTAGTTGAGCCGCAGCGTATTGAGCGCGGCAAGGCCAACCGCACCGCCAAGATTGCGGCACACCGTGAACAGCCCCGTCGCATTGGGCAGCTTGTGCGGCGGCAGCGTTCCGAGCGCCATGTAGTTGCATGGCACCATCGACATGATGAGGCCGGCGCCACGCAGGAATTGCGGCCAGAACAGTTCTTCGAACGACGAGTCCGCCGTCAGCGAGCTGTTCCAGTAGAGCCCGATCGCCGCCAGCGAGAGCCCCGCCATCAGCACAAAGCGCGGATCGATCCGCCGGATCAGCGCGCCCGATACCGGGCCCGCGAGGAACATCGCGATCCCGCCAATGCTCATGATGTGGCCGATCTGCTCGGCATTGTAGCTGCGCACCGAGCCGAGGAAGAGCGGCGTTAGGTACACTGAACCGAACAGGCCGAAGCCGACAATGGTCGCCACCAATGACCCGACTGCGAAATTGCGGTCCCGGAAGACGTTCAGGTCCACCACAGGATTGGCCCGTCTTAACGCTCGCCAGAAGAAGATGATCCCCGCAAGCGTGCAGAGGAACATCCAGATCATGAGGTGTTCGTCCTCAAACCAACCCGCTGCGGGGCCCTCCTCGAAGACATATTCGAACGAGCCGAGGAACAGCGCCATCGCGGCTAGCCCGATGATGTCGATATTCCTGATGAGGTTGAGTTGGGTTGGCTGTTTCGGCGTCAGGTTCCACACCAGCACCGACGCGACGATGCCGGGAATGACGTTCACGAGGAACAGCCAGTGCCAGCTCATGTTCTCCGTGATCCACCCGCCCAGCGTTGGGCCGATCGACGGCGCCAACGTCGCCACCATGCCGATGGCCACCTGCTGGAACATCGAGCGGTTGGGCCCGAACAGTGTGAAGGCGGCGGCCATCGTCGTCGGGATCATCGCCGCGCCGACAAAGCCCTGGATGCAGCGGAACACGACCAGGCTGTTGAGGTCCCACGCAAACGCGCAAAGCACGCTCGCCGCCGTGAACCCCGCCGCCGAGAACACGAACAGCCGCCGCATCGACAGAGCCCGGTTCAGCAGTCCCGACAGAGGAATGCCGATCACCTCGGCGATCAGGTAGCTCGTCTGGATCCACGCCACTTCCTCGGCTGATGCAGATACGCCCGCCTGGATCTGCGCGATGGAGGAGGCGACGATCTGGATATCCAGGATCGCCATGAACATGCCGATGACCATGGCGAAGAAGCCGATGTTCAGCAGCAGGCTTTCGCGGCTTCCTTTCGCCGGAGGCGTATACGCTCCCGGCGGTGCGGCGGCGATCGCGCTCATCCGGTGTTACTCGCAGCCGGCTTTGGTGGAGACCGTGGCGGTGACCTGGAGGCCCGCACGCAGCAGGCCGCTGGAAAGCGCTTCCTTGTCCAGCACGATCTTCACCGGCACGCGCTGGACGATCTTGGTGAAGTTACCCGTCGCGGTGTCCTGCGGCACCAGGCTGAACGTGGCGCCGGTCGAAGGCGACAGGCTCTGCACCTTTCCGGTGACATGAAGGTTCGGCAGTGCGTCGACGTGAACCTTCACGCACTGGCCTTCACGCATGTCGGTGATCTGCGTTTCCTTGAAGTTCGCAACCACCCACACATCGTCAGTGGACACAATCGAAAGCGCAACGCGGCCCGGCGACAGAATCTGGCCTTCAACCACATCCTTCTTCGTCACCACGCCGTTCATCGGCGCGCGGATCTGCGTGCGGTCAAGCTCGAGCTGGGCGCCGACCACCTTTGCGCGCGCCGCTTCCACACGTGCTTCGGCGGAGAGCAGGGCGGCCTGCGCGCTCGAAAGCTGGCTGCGTTGTGACGTGATCGTCGCGTCGGCTTCGGTCAACTGGGCGTTCGCCGTGCGCTGCGCGGCCTGCAGCTGGTCGAGCTTGGCCTTCGGATACCAGCCCTTCTCGGCGAGGGCAGCGAGGCGGTCGACCTCCGATTTCGAGAGGTCGGCGGTTGCGTCGGCGGCCTCACGCGAGGCCTGCGCTTCGGCGATCTGGTCGCGCTGCGCCGCGATGCGCGCGCGTGCCTGGGCCGCGTCTGCCTCGGCCTGCGCCAGCTCGGCGTTGGCGAAGGCGAGGCGCGTTTCGAATTCGTCGGCTTCCAACTGTATCAGCAGGTCGCCCCGCTTCACCACCTGGTTCTCGGCGACCAGAACCTTGGCGACATAGCCTTCGATCTTCGGCGTCACGCGCGCGATGTCGGAGCGGAGCTGTGCGTTGTCGGTGGAGATATTGAAGCGGCCGTTCAGTAACCAGTCCGCCCCCATCCATGCGCCGGCGAGCGCGACCGCTGCGGCCACCCCGATCAGGATCTTCTTGCGCAGGCCGCCTTTTCCCGCCCCTGCGGGCGGGGCGTCCGCGGCGACCGGAGTCTCCGTCCGCGGAGCGGCGACCGCCGGTTCGCGGGACGCGGGAGCCTCGGGCTCGGTTTTGACGGGTTTAAGGGCCATCGCGTTCGTCCTGTCCGGGAGGGGCGGCAGCATGGCCGCTGCCGCCTTTATATGTAACTGCCGTTACGTTTGAGTTGAAATGTATGCTCACCGACACGAGTATCAAGACAGCTCAACTGGGAGTATCTCTACCAGAATGACAGATTCCAATTCAGCCACCGTCTCGCCCCAGCAGGAGCCCGAGGCCGGACGCGCCGAGTTGCGCCGGGCCGCCTTCCTCAAGGCGGCGCGCGATGTGTTCCTGGAGTTCGGCTACGAGCAGGCCAACATGGCCGAGATCGTGCGTCGCGCCGGGGGGTCACTTTCGACGCTTTATGCCCAGTTTGGCGGCAAGAAGGGCCTGTTCGAGGCCATGATCGACAGCCGCGTCGAGATGGTTACCCAGCAGATGCAGGCCGAGCTCGCCACCCACGCTCCCCTCCGCCAGGGGCTGCAGCGGATCGGCCAGCACTTCCTCACGCTCCACGCCAGCCCGCAGTCGATCGACGTCTTCCGCCTCATGGTGTCGCAGGCCAAAAAATTCCCCGATATGGCCGAGGCCTGGAACAAGCGGGCCACCGAAGGGGTCCGCAAGGCGCTGGCGACCTACCTGGAAGATCGGGCCAAGGCCGGCGAAATCCGCATCTCCAACTACGAGATCGCCGCCTCGGTCTTCCTCGACCTCGTCCGCGCCCGCATCCAGTTCCGGGCGCTCGGCGTGCCGTCCTATACAGCAAGCGAGCAGGACATCCGCGAGGCAGTCGACCGCGCCGTGAAGGTGTTCACCGGCGGCATCGAGGCGCTTAACTAGCGCCCCCTGAAATCTCCCGGCCTGCGCTCGTTCACCGCCTTCACGCCTTCCCGGAAGTCGTCGGTCTTCATCAGCCATTGCTGCTCGACGAATTCATGATCCGTCTGCGCGCGAACGGCCGCCGCAAGATCCCCGCGCAGCGTCTTCCGCGTTGAACGCACGGCCAGCGGCGCATTCTCCGCAATCGAGGCGGCCAGCGCATGCGCCCGCGCCAGCAGCTGATCCAGCGGCGCGACCTCGTCCGCCAGCCCCATCTTCAGCGCAGCCTCCGCATCGAACCGCTCACCCGTCAGGAACATCCGCGCCGCATTCTGCCGACCGATCAGGCGGGGCAGGGTGTGGGTCAGTCCAAAGCCCGGATGGAAACCCAGCTTCACGAAGTTCGCCGCAAACCGCGCCTCCGGCGCCGCCACGCGGAAGTCCGCCACCAGCGCGAGCCCCAGCCCCGCCCCAATCGCCGCGCCCTGCACGGCGGCGACAATCGGGAGCTCCGTCGAGAACAGCCGCACGGCCTGACCGTAAAGCGGGTTCACCATCCGCTCCGGTATCGGCCCCTCGCGCGTGCGATTGGAAAGATCCGCTCCCGAACAGAACACCTTGCCCGTCGTCGCCAGCACGACAGCGCGCGTCACGCCATCCTTGTCCAGCCCCTCGAGCGCATCCGCCAGATCGCGCATCAGATCGACACTCACCGCATTGATCGGCGGCTTGTCGATGGTGATGCGGGCGACGTGGCCGGAGTGGGAGATGTGGATGTTGGGCGTGATGGATGTCATTCAAACTTATATCGAACAGAAGGCCAAGCCGCACTTGCGCATCGGTAGGGGCATGCGCGGCCTGCTCGCGCGACAGCTTTTGGGATCGTCGGCAGGAATGGTGATCAGCTCCACTGAATCTTTGGAAAATCCAACAGGTAGTAAACAACCCGTTCGAACAGGGTGTTGTCTTCTATCAACACGTCAGAATCTGCAGCTCGGAACAGCGCATTTGGAAATGCCATTGCAATCGCCAGGGTGAGACAATTACGGGCAAACGACATGACCGCGCTAGCGCACACTAAGACCATGGACAACAGGTAGCAGAAGTTGACGACTCGCATGCCGATGGTCGCCTCAGTCATGTCGAGATCGATTCCAAACGCAACAAAGACCTGAAACGTTGCTGCATCAACGAAACCCAAGAATAGCTTTGTAGCGATGGGCAGAATTTCGCTTGCGCTTGCTGCTTGGCCTGACGCAAGGCCCCACATCCAGTGGGCAGCGACCGCAAACCCGAAAAGGAAGAGCGCGGCAACCAGTGATAGGCCGACCGCTCCTATCGTTCTTCGAAAAAGATCAAGCATATGAGAGCGAATAATCGCCGAGGCCTTCCGCTTCGCTCCATCCGGAGTATTAAAACGTCCACTATACAACCGACGCTTGTCTGTTTCTTCGATTTCTTGAACGAGCTTCGTCGCCAGTGATGTGTGTTCAATTCGACGCAGAACGAACAATACAATCGCGCTAATTATCACGTACGTTGCCGCTATCGGTATTGTAGCTAGCTGTTCGATCACGTGCCGCCTCCCCCAACTCTGCGAGTATAACTAGGTAGCCTTCACCGCTTCAACCCCAACAGATTCCGCGCGACCACCCACTTATGCACCTCGGTCGGGCCGTCATAGATGCGCATCGTGCGCAGGTGGCCGGACATGAGCGAGAGGGGCAGCTCCTTCGTGACGCCCATCGCGCCGTAGAGCTGCATGGCGTGGTCGACCACTTCGTACGCCATCTCGGTCGCGTAGGCCTTCACGGCTGAAATCTCGGTGCGCACATCTGCGCCCTTGTCCAGCTTCCACGCCGTTTCATACGTCATTAGCGTCGCCGCCTTGATGCGCGTGTAGGCGTCGGCAATCCACCACTGCACCGACTGCCGGTTGGCCAGCGGCTCGCCAAACACAACGCGTTGCGGCGCATACTCCAGCATCATCTCCAGCGCGCGCTGCGCCATGCCGATGGACCACGACGCCATCTGCAGCCGCCGGGTGGAGAGGCGCACCTGCATCGGCGCAAAGCCCTGTCCTTCGGTCCCGAGCAGATTAGCTGCCGGCACGCGGCAGTTCTCCAGCGCGACTTCATAGGTGAACTGTCCGCCCAGCATGGGAATGCGCCGCAGCACGTTGAAGCCCGGCGTGCCGCGATCCACCAGGAAAGCCGAAATGCCGCCGCGCGCGCCCTTCTGCTTGTCGGTGACCGCCATCAGAATGGTGAAGTCCGCTTCCTGCGCCCGGCTGATCCAGATCTTGCGGCCATTTATCACCCACTCGTAGCCTTCGCGCACCGCGCGCGTGATCATCGCGGCAGGATCAGCGCCTGCGCCCGGCTCCGATATGCCGATGGCCGAGACGGTGCCCTTCTGCACATAGGGTGCGAGATAGCGCTCGCGCTGATCCTCGTTCACCGTCGCCATCAGCATGCGCAGGTTCGGCGAATCCGGCGGCAGGTGATAGGGAACGCACGTTCTCCCGATCTCAACATTGACGCCGATCATCGCCACCGCCGGCAGGTCAGCCCCGCCGACATCCTCGGGCGCATCCAGCCCCCACAGCCCCATCTCGCGCGAGACCGCATCGATCCTGTCGCGCTCCTCGTGAGAGAGATACGCGCCCTGCCCAATGGCGTCGCGTTCCAGAACCTTCTGCTCGAGCGGGATCAGGTTCTCCCGCACGAACCGCGCGACAAGGTCCTGCAACATGCGGTGTTCTTCCGCGAGCTCGAAATCCATCCGTCCCATCTCCCGCCAGTCTAGCGCCGATGGGGGGAGGATGGACTTCTCCCTCCAATAAGGAAAGCGCCCGGTGGACAGCTGGATTGGGTTGCGCAATCTTGGATACTGGAAGTCATGGTTGGGGAAACATGCGATGACTGTTCGCCGCGCGTTGGAAGTTCTGGCTGTCGGGATGGCGGCGCTGGCAATGAGCCCCGCCGTTCTGGCGCAGCAAGGTGATGGAGAGCAGGTAATCATCGCGCCCGCCGAACCGCTCGGTGAGGCGCCTGAACCGGCGCTCAATCCGGTGGCCGAGAGCGATCTTGGCGCGTACCAGAAATGCATGTTCTTCTTCTATGGCGCGGAAGGCGATGAACCTTCGTTCGACTCCGCCACACAGGAAGCCGGTTGCACGAACATTATCGAGCTGGGCTCGGTGAGCCAGCGTGCAGCCGCTTACTACGCGCGCGCTCAAATTCGCAGGCGGGATGGCCGCAACGAGCAGGCCCTTGAAGATCTCGATGCCCTGATCGCACTCGATCCTCGTGATGTTTTCCCAATCCAGAACCGCGCGTCTCTCCATAGCGCAATGGGCCGCCACGATCTTGCGCGCGAGGATTTGATGACCGCGCTAAAAATCGAACCGCTGAATCCTAGCGCACACAACTCGATGTGCTGGATGCTGGCGATGGAGGAGAAGGATCTCGATCGCGCGTTGAGCTATTGCAACATCTCAATCGGCCTGATGACCAACAATGCGGCCGCGCTGGACAGCCGGGGTATGGTCTATCTGAAGATGGGCAAGTACGATCTGGCCTTGGCCGACTACAAGCGCGCGATGGCGATTGCGCCGGACAACGCACACTTCATGTATGGTCGCGGAATGGTGCTGCTGCGGCTTGGCCGGGCGGAAGAGGGCAAGAGGCTGATCGATCGTGCCGTAGCTGCCGATCCAACGATTGCGAAACAATACGAGGAATACGGTGTGAAACCGTAGGCCCGACTACAACCCCAACCGATAAAATCTGTTCGCCGTACCGAAGAACAGCTCGCGCTTTTCGTCCGCGCTTGCGCCTTTCGCGATCAGCTTCAGCGCATTCCACAGCGTGGGGTAATCGCAACTGACCTCGTCGACTGGGAAGTTGCTCTCGAACATGCAGCGCTTGGGCCCGAACGCCTCGATGCACGCATCCACATACGGCCCCCATTCCTTCGCCAGCTGTTCGGACGGCGCACGCTTGTCGGACAGCATCGAGGGGAAGTTGCAGAAGGGCATGGCTAGCCCGCCCAGCTTCACATGCACGTTGGGGTTCTTCGCGAGCGCGCGGATGTTCTCGCGCCAGACGCCGAACCGCTCCGGCAACCTGCCGGCGTAGCTCGCAAGCCCCAGCGGCGTTCCCACATGGTCCATCACAATCGGCGTCTCGGGAAATTGCCGCGCAAGGTCGATCAGCTCGGGCATTTGCGGTTCCAGGAACCACGCATCGAACGACAGCCCGCGCTTGCCCAGCTCCGCAAAGCCCTCGCGGAATTTCGGCTCCATCATCACGCCGGCCGGGCTGCGGTTCAGCGGACCCAGCACATCCGGATCGGCATCATACGATGTGGACCGGCGAATACCCTTGAAGCGTTTCCCGCCCGCCGCCATGTGCGCATCAAGCACGCGGCCCACATCCGCGCCCATCAGCAGCTCCGCCGTGCTCACAATCCCCGCGCACGCCAGCGTCTTGCCATACAGCCCGCTGGCCGCCATGGCCGCCACGCCATTCACGAACTCGGTCTCGCCAACGCACTTCAGCTCCGCCGGCCCGTCCGCACGATACATCGAGCGGCATTCGAGATAGACCGTCGCCGCGATGTTGTGGCCGCTGCCCGTGTCCTCCAGCAACTGGTCGAGCAGGTAGTGCCCCTTGCGATAGCTGATGTGATCGAACGGATGTACCGGCGGCGGAATCAGGTGCATCACCGGCCGCCTGTCCCACAGATGGTGGTGCGGATCAATGATCGGCAGGTCCGGCTCGATGATGGCTTCAGGCATGGTTGCGTCGTCTCCCTAAGGAGCAACCATCCGGCAAAAAGCGATGCTTGAAAAGCGGGGCCTACTTGATGCCCATGCGATCACGATACCACGTCACGAACTGGGAGGCCCGATCGCTCGCTTCGTTCTCGACATCGTTCCAGCCGAAGGCATAGCGCGCGGCGAATCCCGAAAGCCCCCAGTCGCGATACTGCTGCACATGATGCATCTCGTGCGCCCACAGGGCGAGGCTGTTCACATAGCTCTCGTCCTTGAACACGATGGTGTCGATCAGGGTGACGGCCGCCGCATTGCCATTGCGGATGGCAAAACCAGCAAGGCCCGTCTTGCTCGGATCGCCAATGGCATAACGCACATCGCGCAGCAGCTCCTCGGGGTAGAACGGGGTCAGTCCCTTGATCACCGCGTCGGGTATCGGCAGCGAGTTGGTCCGCGCCGCGTCGCGCGAACTCTGCAGCGCGGCCGCAAACGTCTCCGAGATCACATTGGCGCTGTATTGCGTCTGCACCGTCACGAAACTGCTGGAGAAGTTGGCCAGCATGCCATAGGCGCCCGCCCGTCTTTCCGGCTGGGTCTCGGTCGCCCGCGGCGGCACGATGCGCGTGGCGCTCGCCCCGGCCGCGTTGGGCCCGGTTTGCGCATGAGCTGGCAGGACCGCGCCGGCAAAGGCAACGAAAGCGAGGGCGGGAAAGAGACGAGAGGCGCGGCGCATGTTTCCCCACACTGGAGCGGACGCTTCATACACTGCATTGCCGATGAATCGGACGTGAATGTGGCAGGGGCAGGGACGGGTGCAAAGCGGGAACCGCAGACCCCGGACCCTCATCCCCCCCGGAAGTGATCATAAATCCGCTGCGCCAGCGCGGCGTTGACGCCTTCCACGGTCTGCAGGTCGGCGACCGTCGCGTTGCTCACGCCCTTGGCCGAGCCGAAACGGTGGAGCAGGGCCTTCTTGCGCCGCTGGCCGACGCCGGTGATCTCGTCCAGCGGGTTCTGCCCGCTGATCGCCGCCGCGCGCTTGGCCCTGTGCGTGCCAATCGCCCACCGGTGCGCCTCGTCGCGCAGGCGTTGCAGATAGTACAGCGCCGGGTCGTTCGGCGGCAGCTGGAACGGCGCGCGCCCGGGCCGGAAGAACTGCTCGCGTCCCGCATTCCGATCCGGTCCCTTCGCGATGGCGACCAGGTTCAGCTCGCCCGGCATGAAGCCGACAGATTCGATGGCCTCCTTGGCCGCCGACAACTGCCCGAGTCCTCCGTCGATCAGCACAAGGTCAGGCCAGGCGTCGGGTCTTTTGCCCCCCTCCGTCCGAAGGACTGGGGGAGGTGGATCGCCCGCTTCAGCCGGTGAGAGAGAGGGGACGGCCTCGGTGTCAGCTGGTGGCGGAGCATTCAACTCCTCCCACTCCTTCTTCAGCCGCCCGAATCTGCGCCGCATCACTTCACGCATCATGCCATAGTCGTCGCCGGGCTCGATCTCCTGGTCCTTGATGTTGAACTTGCGATAGCTGTTCTTCTCGAACCCTTCCGGCCCCGCCACAACCATGCCGCCCACCATGTTGGTGCCCATGATGTGGCTGTTGTCATAGACCTCGATGCGCTTCGGCGGCTCGGGCAGGTCGAACACTTTCTGCACCGCGGCGAAAATCTTCTGCTGGCTCTGCGTCTCGGCCAGCTTGCGGCCCAGCGCCTCGCGCGCGTTCAGCTGCGCCTGCGCCACGATCTCGCGCTTTTCGCCGCGCTTGGGCGTGCGGATCTCGACCTTGTGCTCCGCCTTCATCTCCAGCGCTTCGGTCAGCAGCTCCTCTTCCTCGATCTCATGATTGAGCAGGATCAGCTTCGGCACCGGCTTGTCGTCATAGAACTGCGCGATGAATGCCGTCAGCACCTGCGCCGAGGTGTCGTCGCGATCGTGCTTGGGATACCAGACCGTCGCGCCCCAGTTCTGGCCTGCGCGGAAGAAGAAGGCCTGCACGGCCGATGCGCCCGCTTCCGAATGGATCGCGAACACATCCGCCTCCACCAGCCCATCGGGGTTCACGCTCTGGCTCTGACGCACGGACGACAGCGCGCGGATGCGGTCACGCAGGCCGGCGGCGCGCTCATAGTCCATGTTCGCCGCCGCGCGATCCATCTGCGCCGACAGTTGCTCCAGCAGCGTCTCCGCATCGCCATTGAGGAAACGTTCCGCCTCCCGCACCAGGTCGCGATACTCGTCCAGCGGAATGATCCCCACGCACGGCGCCGAGCACCGTCCCATCTGGTGCAGCATGCAGGGCCGCGAACGCGTGGAATAGACATTGTCCGTGCAGGTGCGCAGCAGGAACGCCTTCTGCAGCGTATCCAGCGTATGATCCACCGCGCCGGCCGACGCGAACGGACCGAAATACTTACCCTTGATCCGCTTCGCCCCGCGATGCTTCAGCGCTTGCGGCGCTTCATGGTCTTCGCGGATCAGAATATGCGGGAAGCTCTTGTCGTCGCGCAGGATGATATTGAAGCGCGGCTTCAGCTTCTTGATCAGGTTCGCTTCAAGAAGCAGAGCTTCCGTCTCGCTCGCCGTGACCACGAATTCCATGGATCGCGTCAGCGAGATCATCCGCGCGATGCGTTGCGTCTGCCCGCCGATCTTGGCGTAGTTCGAAACCCGCGCCTTCAGGTTACGCGCCTTGCCGACATAGAGAAGCTCGCCCATCTCGCCGAACATGCGATAGACGCCCGGCTTGCCGGGCAGGCGGGTCACCTGGTCGCGGATCACGTCCGGCCCCGAAACCCGCCGCTTCTTCGCCCCCTCAGACGCAAGCATCTCCGACGCGAGCACGTCCACCCCCGAGGAGACTTCCTCGGTTTCCATCTCGATCTCGTCGGGAAAGTCATCCTCACCCATGTCTTCGATGGTTTCAGGCTCTTCCGGCGGATCGATAGCCTCAGGGGGATCGCGCGATTCCATGGCCGCATAGGTAGGGCGCCCGCGCCCGTCATTCAAACGCCATTGCCGGGGGATGCTGATGATGATCTGTCAGCAGTGAAACTGGGGAGGGATGTATATGAGACGGGCCGCCGCATGCCTGATGCTTCTGGGCCTTTGCGCCTGTGGCGGCGAAGCCGCGCCGCCCGCGCCAGAGGCCGCCTCGCCCTACGCCGACCACTGGTACGCCTTCTCCGACCCCGCCATCTCGGAGCGCTATCTCGGCGTGAATTTGTACGAAACCGAACGGCGCAAGTCCGGCCGCCTGATGCTGGCCGATGGCAGCGCCGTGGCCCTGCGTATCGTGACGCCCGCGCCGGGCGATGATCTGTCTTTTATCGCGCCCGCGCTCGGCCTGTCGTTTGTTGCAAAGGTCGCGGGCGAGAACACATGGATCGGCAAGCTCAGCGACCCGCAGCATGGCGATGCCGCCGCCACGCTCTTGCCTGCCGTGTCAGCACCCGCCGAAACCGTCGGGAAGATCGCTACGCTCCCCGACGGCCGCCGCATGCACATGGTCTGCGCCGGTGAGGGCGCGCCCGTGGTCATCCTCGACTACGGCGCAGGCGGAACGATGAAGAAGGACTGGGGCGATCTTACCGCCACCATCGCCGCTGAAGCAAAGACGCGCGTGTGCGCCTATGATCGTGCAGGTCGGGGCCTGAGTGATCCGGCATCTACGCCGCGTGATGCGGCCGCTGTCGCCAGCGATATCGAGCAGATGCTGACGGCCGCGAACATCCCAACACCGGTGGTCCTCGTCGGCCATTCGCTCGGTAGCTATCATGTGCGCCAGTTCGCAAACTCCTATCCCGACAAGACCGCCGGACTCGTCCTTGTCGATCCCTCGGGCGATGGGCAGATGGAGCTCTTCAACGCTCAGATACCCAAGATCCAGCTACTGCAGAACGAGATGTCCGACGCGCAGGCAAAGCTCAACTGTATCGCCAACCTCGTGGCGAAGCCCGTTCCGCCGGATGATCCGCTGGCGCAACAATGCGGCGGCAACGACCCCGATGCGCTCTCCGCCACGCGTTCCGAGATAGATGAAATGCCGGGCGCGTCGACCGCCTCGCTCATCGCCTCACGGCGTTCTTATGGCGAGATGCCGCTGATCGTGCTCACGCGCGGAGACCACGATCAGGGAATGCCGCCGAATTTCACGGCCGAAGACAAGCAGGCCATGCGCTCCATCTGGGAGAGCATGCACGCCGAAATGGCTGCGCTATCAACGCGAGGCGAACACAGGTTCGTGCCCAACGCCGGCCACTACATCCAGCGCGACGCGCCGGAAGCTGTCGTTGCGGCTGTCGCAGATGTTGTGGCCGCCGTGCGCACGCCGCCGGAATAACGATCAGCCCTGCTTGCTTTGGCTCCCGACTGCGCGGAGACTCTCTCCGCCGCATGCTGCGGCGCTTTCTTGGGGACGTTGCATGAGAAGAAAGATCATGGCCCTGGCCGCCGGCATCAGCGCCGCCGCCATCATGGCTCCCGCCGCCTCCGCCCAGCTGTATGGCGGCGCCGGCTTTACGGCCTTCCAGGTCGATGACGGATCGGGCGGCGATATCACGCTCGGCGCGCTCCAGGGTCGCGTCGGTTACAAGACGAATCCATTCTTCGGGGTCGAAGGCGAATTCTCCATCGGCGTCCAGGACGAAAGCATCGACGTGCTCGGCACGACGGTCGACGTCGGCATCGACAACCAGTACGGCGTCTTCGCCGTCGGCGTTCTTCCGATCCCGGCGGTGGGCGATGTCTTCGCGCGCGGCGGCTATGCCAGCTTCACCATCGACGCATCGGCCAGCGGCATCGGCTCCGTCGCCGAGGACGGTTCTGGCCTCGCCTATGGCGGCGGCATCATGCTGAACTTCCTGCCGTTCACGAAGCTCCGCCTCGAATACACCCGCTATGAACCGGAAGACGGCGAGTTCGATTCCTTCGGCGTCTCGGGCCTTTTCGCGTTCTAGCTCGGCTCCCGACCATTCAGATTGCAGGCCGGGCCGCAGGGTCCGGCCTGTTTTCGTCTCGGCATCGTGTTTATGTGCGCTGCAGGTACGGCTCGAAATCCTCGGCCGGCCGCGCTATTTCCCTCGACAGCAAGAAACCGGGCAACAAGAAAAGCGGGAGATCCTGTTGAAACGCTACATGCTGGCGGCATGCGCCGTGCTCTCCATCGCCCTCGTTGCGCCGGCCCATGCGCAATACACCGGCGGCGGCAGCGCAGAAATGCCGCGCGTCGACACGATGGATCCCACCGCGCTCTACAACCAGGCCGTCGACTACATCGGCAAGAACGACTTCGCGCGCGCCGTGCCGCTGCTGCGCGAGGTGCTCGCAAAGCGCGATGGCGATCCGGCCGCCAATCTGATGATGGGCGTCGCCCAGATCGGCCTCAACGATCTTCCCGAAGCGCGCCGCTTCCTTTCGCGCGCCGTTTCCGAAAAGCCTGATCTCGCCGATGCGCTTGGCCGCCTCGGCTGGGTCGAAGCGCGCCTTGGCAATGCCGACGGCGCCGGCAAGCAGCGCGCCGCACTCGCTGGCCTCAAGGCAAAGTGCAATGGCGCCTGTCCCCAGGCCGCGGCCATCGATGTCGGGATATCGCTGATCGACAGCGCCGGCGCCGCGCCGAAGGTCAGCATCGCCGCGCGCTTCAACCAGGGCGTGGACCATCTCGCCGCCCGCAACTGGTCGGCCGCCGTCGCCGCATTCAACGATGTGCTGGCCGCCAAGCCCGACGACTACGAGGCCGCCTTGATGAAAGGGCAGGCGCTCTCCGCCGCCGGCGAATTGCAAGGCGCGAAGGCGGCTCTCGAACTCGCGTTGAAACTGCAGCCCGGCCTCGTCGAGGCGAAGGGTCGCCTCGGCTGGATCGAGAAGAAGCTCGGCAATGCCGCTGGCGCCGCCGCCTATCGCGCAGACCTCGTCGCGCTGAAGGAAAGAAGCCCATCGGCTGCCGCGGCCATCGACGCGGCGATCAAGATCCTGGATGCCGAATGACGCCCCGGCATTGACAGCGTGTCCCCGCACTTCATGTATTCAGCATGGCGAAGGGGCGGCTGTTGAAGCGTAGTGTCTGGACTATCTGCCTCGCAGCGCTCGCCGCCGCATGCCAACCGCCGCCGCCCACCAAGGCGGAGCTTCAGGCCAGGTTCGGCGCGTCCTATTCCGCCTGCCTGCAGAAGTTCGCCGGCGCCGACGGCGCGACGCCCGCAGCTGACACCGAAGCGTGCAAGGACCGGTTCGAACGCACCGAACAGATCTTCACGGATCTTGCCACCGAACTGCGCGTAAAGGCGCCCGAAGGCGCCGATCCGGGCGGCATGACGCTGACCGCCACGAACCCCGCTGAAAGCAAGCGCGCCTATCGCGAGTTCACCGTCCGCGTCATCTTCTATCCCAACACCGTGAAATTCGTTGGCGAGGCGGGCGCGCGCAAGACGCACGAGGAGCTGTGGACCATCCGCGCCGACCTTGCGCCCGGTGAGACCGGGACATTCATGAAACAGCCTGAACGTCCCATCGACTATGCCAAGGAATACTATTTCCACTTTTCGCACGGCGCGAAATTCGTGCGCCTCGACTAGCGGCCTCAGAACCTGCCCGAGACGCGAATGGCATAAGAGCGCGTACCATATCCGCCAGCCGCCGAGCGTATCTCGGTGGAGGAAGGCGCAAGCGCTGCCCGCTCACGTCCGTGCCGTCGCCGCCACCCGATAGAATGTCGATGCGCAAGACATCCCGCGCCGATATCCGCGACAGCTGTTCCGCCTGGGCTGTCTTCGAGCTAGGCCGCTCGCCATTGATCAGCACGTTGCCGGCGGCGCCCGCAAATCCGCGCCGGTCATCGCCGCCATCGAGCGAAAAGCCCGGCACGCGGCGGATCATGTCTTCGGCGGTGACCGGATTGAAGGGCGCGAAGTACTCCGCGGAATAGCTTTGTGAAGCTGCGCTGGGGCGTTCCTGCGTCTGTGCAGCAACGGGCATCGCGGAGAAGGCAACAAGGGCTGGGATCAGGAGGCAGGCCGATCGCCCGGCCTGCCTCCCATTCCGGACGTGTCGTCCGATCATCAGGCGTTTCTTCCCTGAGCAGGTCTCTGAGTCGGACCTGTTGATCTAGACTACAGTCCAAATACCAGTTTCACGCAAGCCGGGCGCGTGTGCCCGCTCATAACTTCGCTGTGAAATTGTCAGGCCTTTGGCGCCGCGCCGTTGAGGAAGACGTCGACGAGCGAGGAAAGCAGGGCAGGCAGGCTCGTTTTCCGCCGGTCATGCAACCACTGGATCACAGCGCCTGAAAGCAGACTGTCATAGGCCGTGGCCAGCGCTTCAGCCGTATACTCCAGCGAGATATCGCCGCGGTCCTGGCCCAGTTCGAAGATCGTCACCAGCATCGCGAATGTTTCCGCTCGCAGGGCCGGCGAGGCGCCGCTCTGATCCAGCCCCATCGAGACCTTGCGGATTTCGACGAACACTTCGCGATACAGGCTGCGATTGAGCTCGATCCCCTGGCCCATCCGCTCGAACAGCAGGCGCAGAAGCTCCGGCGTTGGCGTCGTCTTGTTCGCCAGCGCCGAGTGCAGCAGGCTGCGATATGTCTCGAGCGATCGCGCCGTGATCGCGTCCAGCACCAGCTGTTTCGATCCAAACTGGTTGAACACAGTCGCGCGCGAAACGTTGGCCGCCTCCGCAATGTCCTGCATGGAGACATTGTCGAGCCCGCGTGTGGCGAACAGCTTCTCCGCCGCCTGCAGGATCAGCGCGTGCGATTCCTCGCCATAAGACCGGGTCTGCCGCTTCTTGATTTCGCGGGCGGGTAGCCGCGTTGCCGTTCGCTCCGCCGGTCGTCCGGCCTGTCTCGGCGTCGTCATGCGGCGGCTTCGGCCGTTGCCGACTTCGAGCCGCACCTGCGCAGAACCTCGACATAGCCCTTCGTGATCCGCATGCGATCCCGATAGCCCTTGAGCACCAGCAGTTTGTGCGTCCGCTCCAGATTGTAGCACGGCACATACATGAAGCAGTGATGCTCGCAGTGATAGTGAACCCAGAACGGCGCGATGAACAGCCGCTCCAGCGGATTGGCCAGCGTCGTGCGTGCATGCGTGAACGGATCTTCCTGGGTGTTCACCATTGCATGTTCTCCCATCGCACGCAGCCGCGTGACCAGAGGGAACCATGTCGCCATCGGCACGATCCACAACGCGAGCCACGCCCACCAGTATCCCAGCGCCGTCGTCGCCACGATGATCACCGCTTGCACGATCCAGAACCGCAGCCCGGGATTGTCAGGCACGCGCGGCGGCTTGCGGGCCTTGCCGCGCAGCCGTTCGATCGTGGGCTGGATACGTTGCTTGAAGAATGTCTGCCCGCTCAGGTCGCGGAAGAATTTCCGCCACAGCGAATTCCGCGTGACAGGGAAGGGCCGCGACAGCACGAGGTCCGGGTCTTCCGGCTGCTCGGTGTATTTGTGATGGGTCAGGTGATAGGGCCGATAGCGCTTCAGGCTGCCGCCCACCGGTCCGCCGCACAGCCATTCCGCGAGCCAGTCATTCAGTTTCGCGTTGGGATGCAGCGTTCCATGCGCCGCCTCATGCTCCAGGATGGCGAGCCCCAGCTGGCGCGTTCCGATCAGCATGACAGCAAGAACATAGGTCGCGGGGTTGGGCCACAGGATGAAGAGCGCGCCAGCGCCGATAATCACCGCCCAGGCGCTTAGTACCAGCACAGGTCCGATCCAGACGGACTGGCGCGAAACTTTCGCCCATTCCTCCGGCGTGAAGATCGTTTTCGGGTCGACGCGTGTAACAGCTGGCATGCGCTGACATTAGCACAGCCTGCCGCTCGCGCGATACTAACGCAGCGGCGCCCCGCTCAGGCCCGCCGGATACGCTATCAGAGCTGGAACCAGCGCGATCCCCCGATCAGCCGCCGGATCCCCAGCACGCCGGCGAATAGTGAAAAACCTGCCGCCCCAAGCCAGATCGGGGACGGCTTGAATACCCAGATCATGAGGCTGGCCACCAGCACGATTGCCGGAAGAATCAGGCCCTTGATGAAGGCAATGATCGGCCCGTCCGGCGATGATCCGAACATGAGGAAGCCGCGCCGGGCGTTGCAGCTGGGGCAGATAACCGCGCCGCGCTCAATCTTGGTCAAGCAGAAGGGGCATCTCGTCATGTTCGCCTGCTTGAAAGCAGCATGCGCCCATCGGTCACGCTTCGCGAGCGTGTTCACCCGCCGCGTTCTGCGCCCCGCCAGATATCGCGCAGCCCGCTAATCCTGTGCGGCGCCAATAAGTGCAGACGCCCGGTACCGGCCCATACTGTGCATCGCGGCCCATTCCAGTTAAGGACTGGCGTTCAGAATCGAACCAGGGACGACCCCATGACCGCGCGCACGCTTCGCGAATTTCTCGCTGACCCAAAAGGCGACGGAAATCCCGCCCCGCGCGAGCTTTCGATCCTGATCGAAGCCATCTCGGATTCATGCCGCACCATCTCCTATCTCGTCTCGCGCGGCGCGCTGGCTGATGTCCTCGGTTCGGCCGGAACCGGCAACGTGCAGGGCGAGGAACAGAAGCAGCTCGATATCCTGGCGAACGACGAAATGATGGCCATGGCCAAGGCCTCCGGCGTCGTCGCCGCCGCGGCCTCGGAAGAAGAAGACGACGCCCGTCCGCTTAACCCCGGCGCGCCCTATCTCCTCATGTTCGATCCGCTCGATGGCTCGTCCAACATCGACGTCAACGTCTCTATCGGCACGATCTTCTCCATCCTGCCCGCTATCGCGGGCGAGGGCGCAGCCCCCTTCCTGCAGACCGGCCGCCACCAGGTCGCCGCCGGCTATTGCGTCTACGGTCCGCAGACGACGCTTGTCCTCACGCTCGGCGCCGGCGTCTTCGCTTTTACGATGGACCCGCCCACCGGCCAGTTCGTGCAGACCTCCACCAACATCCAGATCCCGACGAAGACGAAGGAGTTCTCCATCAACATGTCGAACATGCGCCACTGGGCCGATCCCGTGCGCGCCTATGTCGACGAGTGCCTCGCTGGCGAACTCGGCCCGCGCGGCAAGAACTTCAACATGCGTTGGATCGCCTCCATGGTGGCCGACGTCCACCGCATTCTCACCCGCGGGGGCGTCTTCATGTACCCGTGGGACAAACGCGAACCCGGCAAGCCCGGCAAGCTGCGCCTCATGTACGAGGCTAACCCCATGTCCCTGCTGGTCGAACAGGCCGGCGGCAAGGCGTTCGACGGCAAGCAGCACATCCTCGACATCGAGCCCACCGGCCTCCACCAGCGCGTCTCGGTGATGCTAGGCTCGAAGGAAGAGGTTGAGCGCCTGGAAGCGCTTCACGGGGCCAACTGAGCTCCGGCCGAACCCGGCAACTACCACCCTAGACGCGCGCGCGCCGCCTCCAGAATGTCCACCTCGCAGCGCGTGCAGCTTGCTGCAGCCATCCTCTGTTTTCCGTTGGAGGTGGTCGTCGTGAAGCGATAGTTGGGGTCGCCGCAGGACGGGCATTTGGGGACCACAGCAAGCACAACCTGCGCTGTGATCTGACGTTCCCTGGCTTCCATCATCCTTGCCCCTGCAATGGCGACAAGGTCAGCCAATTCTTCCTAACGACTGACTGACGAATTGGCTCGCTCGGTTGGTCCCCACCCAATCTGGGTAGGGGATTCGACAATCGCGCGCTCGATCTCCAGCGCCCCTTAACCTCGATATGCAACAGGTCTCCGGAGTCATGGAGCGCGCAGTGACAGATCTTGCCGGAAATTTCTCTCTTCTTGTCGATCTCGCGAAGGAACACTCGAGCGAGAAGCGCCGTGAATTGCTTCGCAAGGTAACTGATGCTTTCCTAGCATCCGGTGAGCCGCGATCCGAACGCGAAGCCGAGCTGTTTGATGAAATCGTCGGCGTCGTCGCGGCCGATCTCGAAACTCAGGTGCGGGTCGAACTCGCGCAAAAGGTCGCCGCCAGCAAGCTCGCCATCCGGCGCACGGCGCGGCGTCTCGCATTCGACAGCATCGAAGTGGCGCGCCCCGTTCTCGAACGTTCGCGCGCGCTCACGCAGAGCGATCTGGTGGACGTGATCCACCAGACGACGCAGGACCACATGATGGCTGTAACCAAGCGGCCTGACATCGGCGAAAGCGCGTCCAGCGCGCTGGTTGCCAAAGGTAACGATACGGTTGTGGCCTCGCTGCTGCAGAACCCGCTGGCCCGCATCAGCCGCGAGACATATGAGCGCGTCACCGAACGGGTCCAGACCAGCCCCGCGCTGCATGCCCCCTTCGTGCGCCGCAGGCAGGTGCCGCTGGATCTGCTCAACGCGGTCTACGTCCGCGTGTCGGCGGATCTTCGCCGCGAGATCATCGGAAAGTTCCAGGGCGCTTCGGAGCAGGAGGTCGAGTCGGCTCTCGAGGCGAGCCGCGAACACCTCGCCACCGAGTATGGCGCGCTGCCGCGAGACTACCAGCTCGCCAAGGAGTATGTCGACGACCTGCAGAAGCGCGCTGTGCTGCAGCCGTCCTCGCTGCAGGCTATGTTGCGCGACAACAAGCACACGTCATTCCTGATCGCCTTCGCCCGTCTCGTCGATGTCGGTTACGATCTCGTCAGCCGTCTGGTCGATGCTCGCGACATCGACGGCCTCGCCATCCTGAGCCGTGCTGCTGGCTTCCCGCGCGACGTGTTCATCACGCTGGCCATGATGATACTTGGCGGCGGCGGCGGTCTAAGCAAGGCTGAACGTTATGGCCAGCTCTATGAGCAGGTATCCGTCGCGGCGGCCCAGCGGGCGTTGCGCTTCTGGAAAATCCGCGCCGGAGCGGGTCAGGCCGGCGCTGCAGCCGCCTGATCTTACGACGCGGCGTCATCCGCCTGGGGCGGTCGCGCGCTATTTCAACGGCAGACGGATATCCGTCCGCAGCTGGTCCGGCGGCGTCTCGCGTGGATCATTCACGTAAAGCTCGATCGGCGGCGCATCACGCGGTTCCTCGCCCGATTGCGGCAGCCACTTCCCATACAGCCATTCGAACGCCGCGCCCAGCGTCGCATATGGCCCCTTGTGCTGCATGATTGCATGCCGGCCGCCGACGAGATCGAAATACTCCAGCCCCTCGATCCTTGGCGGAAAGCTGTCCGCGATGATGACTCCCGCGTGCGCCCGCAGCTCCGCGTCCGGCTTGGCGCCCGGCGAGTCGTGGTAAACGGCGATCATGCCCCGCGCATGTGGAAACAGGTTTCGCGCTGCGATGATGCCGCCAAGCGTCTGAAAGCTCCTGCCGACGCCGATATAGGGCCCGACATGCGGCACACCCGCCGCGCGCATGGGCGGCAGGTCTTCGATGATCACGGGATACATGCTGCTTGCTCCGTCATTCTGTCTGAGACCGCTGGCGACCTGCTCGCCAAGCTCACGAAAGGCGAGGGGCGATAGCCCGTGCGCCGCGCTGAATGTCCGGGAAAAGCTCGCCGCGTTCGGATAGCCGTGCCGCTCGGCCACGTCGGCTACCGGCGCATCGTTCTCATGCACCAGCGCGTTCGCCGCCTTCGCCATGCGGATGCGGCGGATGGCGTCGGCGAGCGCCTCCCCCGTCATCGCGCGAAAGACGCGATGCCAGTGAAAGCGCGACATGCAGGCGATCTCCGCCAGCGTGTCGAGGCTGAGGTCGCCATCGAGATTGTCGTAGATGTACGCCAGCACGCGCAGAAGTCTTGCTTCATAGGCGCGTGGCGGATCATCAACCGGCATCGTCTCACCCCTGCAATCCAGGACGGATGCAAGCTGGACCATAGCCGCTTTGCAAGTCTTGCTGAGTTCGGCCTAACCCGCCCGCGCCGCTTTCACAAAGCGTTCCAGCGCCGCCATCGCATCGTCGTGCACGGCCACGCTGGGCTGCCGGCGCGGCATGCGGTTCCACGCGTCCAGCGCAGCGATCTTGTAGGCTTCGGCCAACGTCGGATAGTTGAACGTGTTCTCGACAAAATAATCGAGCGTGCCGCCAAGGTTCAGCACGGCCTGTCCGATATGGATCAGCTCCGTCGCGCCTTCGCCGACGATATGCACGCCCAGCAACCGCCGCGTCTCCTGCGCGAAAATCATCTTCATGAAGCCGGAGCTCAGCCCCATGATCTGCCCGCGCGCGGTCTCGCGGAAGCGCGCGACGCCGCACTCGTACGGAATAGCCTTCGCGCGCACCTGTTCTTCCGTCATGCCGATGATCGACATCTCGGGAACGGAGTAGATGCCATAGGGGAAGAATTCCGGCGGCGCTTGCGCTGGCGCATCGAACGCATGGCACGCCGCAATCCGCCCCTGTTCCATCGAGGTCGAAGCCAGGCTTGGAAATCCGATCACATCGCCCACCGCATGAATGTGCGGCTGCTTCGTGCGATATGTCTTCGGGTCCACTGAAATCTTGCCACGCTCGTCCGCGCTCAGTCCAGCGTTCTCCAGCTCCAGCGCATCGGTGGCCCCACGGCGGCCCGCCGCAAAGAGCACCATCTCGCTCCAGATCTCGCGCATGTCTTCGAGTTCGATCAGGCACGCATCCGGCCCCTGCCGGCTCACGCGCTTCACCTTGCTCTCGAGCCGCAGGCTCATGCCTCGGTCGCGCAGGTCGTGGATGAACTCGTCCACCAGCTCCTTGTCGATGAACGGCAGCAGCCGCTCGGCCGGATCGATCACCGTCACCTTCACATCCAGCGCAGAGAAGATGGTGGCGTATTCCATCCCGATCACGCCCCCGCCGATCACGGCGATGGAGCGGGGCAGGCGCTTCAACTCCAGAATCTCGTCCGGATCGACAATCGCATCGCCATCGAACGGGATATGCGCGGGCCGATGCGGCTCTGTCCCCACCGCCAGGATGAAGCGCGGCGCCGTGAAGCGCTGCAGGCCGGTGTCCGTCACCACCTCGATATGCAGCGGATCGATGAATCGCGCAGCCCCGCGAACCCACGTCACGCCATTGCGCGCGAACTGGTGCTCAAGCACTTCCACTTCATGGTCGAGCGTGATTGACAGCCGCGTGCGCAGGTCCTGCGCCGTGATCGTCTGCTTGTTGCGATGCGACCGCCCGTAGAAGCCGCGCTCGCGCCAACCGGAAAGGTTCAGCACCGTCTCGCGCAGCGTCTTCGACGGGATCGTGCCCGTATGCACGCACACGCCGCCAACCCGCCGGCCCTTCTCGATCACCAGAACGGATTTCTTCAGCTTCGCCGCCTGCACGGCTGCACGCCGCCCGGCCGGGCCTGAACCGATGACGATGAGATCGAACGCCTGCATGGCCGGCACAGTCCTCCAGGGTGGAGTCTGCACCTGATTTGGTTAACGAGCGTTAACCGCCCGCTGCCGCCCCCAGAACCAACGGCGCCAGCGTCAGCCCCACAATCGTTAGAACGATCAGCGCGCACAAATTCAGCATCAGGCCGCGCCGGATCATGTCCGCCTGCTTCACCTTGCCGGTGCCGTAGGCGATCGCGTTGGAGGCGGAGCCCACCGGCATGGCGAACCCCATCGAAGCCGCCATGGCCGCCGGCACGATGAACGCTGCCGCGCTGAGATCGGGATTGTTGGTCGCCACAGACAGAAGCACCGGTCCCATCAGCGAGATGGTGGCGATGTTCGAGGCGAACTCCGTAATCACGATCACCAGCAGGCCGATCAGGAAAATGACGATGGCCGGGTGCAGGCCGGTCAGGCCCTGCAGCCCCGTGGCCAGCCATGGCGACAGGCCCGAAAGGTCCGCCGCCGCCGCCAGCGCAAGCCCGCCGCCGAACAGCAGCAGGATGCCCCAGGGTATCTTCTTCGCATCGTCCCAGATCAGCAGCGGCCGCTTTTCGCGCCCGCCCGCCGGCACGATGAACAACAGCAGCGCGCCAAGCGTCGCGATGATCGTGTCGACATGCCCGCTGTCGATCCGTCCGCCCGAAAGCAGGTTGGCGCCGATCCATTCGGCCACCAGCGTCGAGATCATCCAGAGACCGGCGATCAGGAAGAAAATCATCGCGGTGCGCGCCTCGGGCGGGGAAAGGGGCCCCAGCTTGGCAAGCTCCTGCCGCACGCGCGCCTGTGCGCCGGCCGCTCCCTTGGCGTCCACCTTCAGCCCGCGCGACAGGATGAACCACGCAATCGGCAGAAGCACGATCACCACCGGAAGTCCCACCGCCATCCACTGGCCGAACGACACCTCGATGCCCTGTAGTCGGAGCTGGGTGAGGGCGATGCCGTTGGGCGGCGTGCCGATGGGCGTCGCCAGCCCGCCGATCGTCGCAGCGTAGGCGATGGACAGCACAAGCGCCGATGCAAACTTCGGGTCTTCGCGCCCGCCCACGGCGGACCCGGCCGCAACCGACAGCGCCAGCGGCGTCAGGATCAGGGACGTCGACGTGTTGGAAATCCACATCGATATGAAACCGGCTGCGCCGATGAAGCCCGCCAGCATCAAGCCGGGCCGCGCTCCGCCGCGCGCAACGAGGCCATAGGCAATCCGCGTCGACAGCCCCCACCGCTCGATTGCAATGCCCAGCAGGAAGCCGCCAATGTAGAGCAGTACGACGGGATTTGAGTAGTAGGAGCCAAGGTCGCCAAGCCCGAGTGTACGCGCCAACGCCGGCGCCTCGCCCAGCGCTTCAAGGCAGGCGCCCTCGGTTGCGCACACCAGTTGCCCGCGACCGCCCACTGTCACATCGATCCCGATCAGCGGGATCACGATAATGGGCACGAGGGCGGTCGCCGCCAGTGGGATCGCCTCCGTGATCCACCACGTCGCCATCAGCACCAGCATCGCCAGCACCAGATGCCCGTCCCACGCCAGCCCGCCCATCGGCAGCGCCAGAATGCCCATCGCCAGCGCTGGCCCGAGCAGAAGCCCAATCCGCGCCGCCGGCCCCTGAGCGCCTGGTCCCGAACCGCCTGCTCCCGAAGCGCCCGGCCCCGGATCGCTTGGTCCCTGTGAGGGGGAGGGCTCTGTCGATGCTGTCGCCTCTGACATGCGGTCACTCGTCCGGGATTCGATGCCCGAACCTAGCACGCGATGTCAGGCGCGAAAGCGAAACAGGGGGCTATTCGCTCCCGCTATTCGCCGGTGTCTGCGTGGCCAGCGACCAGTGAGTCAGGTGCGCCGAGGCATTCGCCTGTCATCAGCACCCAGTCGCTGGGAAATTCAGGGCTCAGGAACGACAAGGTCAGCGTGCCCCATGTCCGGCTCTTGGTGCCGTCCGGCCCCTTGAGTTCAGCCGAGCACATGTCCTCTTCCGTTGTGCTGATCCAGTAGCCTTTGAAGTGGGCGCGGTTCTCGACCTCGGTTGTAAGGCCTTCGATGTAGAGGCGGCCGACGCCTCCACCCGCCAGGTCGATCTTGAAGATCGCCCCGCCGTCATAGTCCTTCTCCCAGATCACCTGGCCGTAGTCCGTCTTCCACATTTCGTCCGCCATCGCGGGCGCCGCCATCAAGGCGGCCGACGCAACGGCCACAGCAAGTCTGCGCATTTGTTCTGTCCCCTGGGCGCTCTCGCCCAAGACAACTCTATCACCGCTGCGGCTGCACGCCATATCCGCAAACAGATAGCTCCAGCGATCATCCGGCGCTCGATTTGGCTGACGGAGTCTGCCAGAAGATAGACATGTTCGACGTGGTGTTTTCGCTCGTACCGGTGTTTACGCTGATCGCCCTTGGAGCGGTCCTGCGCCGGTTCAAGCTGTTGCAGCCGGATGGCTGGGCTGCACTCGAGCGGCTCACCTATTTCGTCCTGTTTCCGCCGCTGATGTTCATGAGCATCATGGAAGGCTCCTTCGCCGGCGCCGACGCCCTCATGTTGGGCCAGGTACTCGCCGGTACGGTGCTGACCATGGCTGCGCTCATCACCCTGTCACGCCCGCTGCTCACCCGCGACGGCCCACAATTCTCCAGCGTCTTCCAGGCCGGCCTGCGCTGGAACGGCTATGTCGTCCTTGGCGTGATTTCCGGCCTGCACGGCGAGATGGGCGTCGCGCTGGCCGCCGTGGGCTTCGCCGTGCTGGTGCCGATCAACAACATCCTCAGCGTGCTGGTCCTCAGCCGCTATGCCGGCACGACGCCTGCGCCATTGCGCACCGTCCTGCGCTCCATCGCCACCAATCCGCTGATCCTGTCGACGCTCCTTGCCATCATCCTCATCCAGGCCGGCGTGCGCGTCAGCGAGCCTGTGGGCGATACCCTCAACCTGTTGGGCGACGCCACCATCTCGCTTGGCCTCATCTGTGTCGGCGCCGCCCTCGATTTCGGCGCCATGCGTGAAGCAAAGTGGCCGCTGGCCGCCGGCGTCGCCCTGCGCCTCGCCGTCATGCCCGCCGTCACCTTCGGCCTCGCCTTCGCCCTCGGCCTCGACGGCATGGCCCTCGACATCGCGATGATCTGCGTCGCCGCTCCGGTCGCGACCTCAGCCTACATTCTCGCCCGCCAGCTCGGCGGCGACGCCCGCCTGATGGCCAACATCATCACGCTGACGACGCTTCTGAGCCTCGTCACCATCCCGCTCACGCTCTGGCTGGTCCATCTGATCGGCTAGAGCGCCTTCACCAGGAACGCCAGGTCCAGCCGCTTCCCGAACTTGCGCCCCACGCTCTTCAGCGTCCCCTGCAGCTCGAATCCGGCCTTCTCATGCAGCGCGATCGAGGCGGCGTTCGAGGAATCCACCGCCCCCACCATCGTCTCCATCCCCATCGCCCGCGCTCGCATCATCAGCGCACCGAGGATCGCCGCCCCGATCCCCCGCCGCTGCGCCTCTGGCGCGACATAGACCGAATGCTCGACTGTCTTCACATAGCCCGGAAAATCCCGGAACACGCCAAAGCTGCCATAGCCCAGCACCCTGTCAGGCGCGTCCACATCAATCGCCGCCAGCACCGGAAACCCTGCCAGCCGCCGCGCCGCCATCCACCCGCGCCGCAGCTCCTCCGTCGTCTCCGTCTCCGACCAGATCGAGAATGTGTTGCGCACGGCATGGTTGAAGATCGCCGTGATCCCCGCCGCGTGAGCGTCCGTCGCGTCGATGATCGAGACCTTGCCCACGTCCGTCCCCTGTCAATGCCGCACTGCGACGTTTCGCGTCTTCTATTGTCGAAAGACGCAGCGTCCGGCTAGTGTATCGCCCCAGAGCCTCAAAAAAGAAACGTCCAAGGAGCCCAACCTCATGGCAGCAGACGCCGCCTTTCCGGTCATGTCCATCGCCCAGTGCAACGCGCTGATGGCCGCCCCGGGCGCCAGGTTCGAGATGGACGAGAAGGTCATCAACGGCGTCAAACTGCGCACCTACAAGAACGCCCCGCTCACGCTCCGCGACGTCGTCCTCAACTCCCGCGAATGGGCCGGCCGCGAATACATCGTCTACCAGAACGAGCGCGTTACCTTCGGCGCGAATCTCAAGGCCGCCATCCATCTCGCCCACAAGTTGCGCACCGAATTCGGCGTGAAGAAGGGCGACCGCGTCGCCGTCGTCATGCGCAACTATCCGCAATGGCCCGTCGCCTTCTTCGCCTCCCTGCTGATCGGCGCGATTGCAACCCCGCTCAATTCCTGGTGGACAGGCGAGGAGCTTGAGTACGGCCTCGACGACTCGGGCGCGAAAGTCGCCATCGTCGACCCGGAAAAGCTCGAGCGCATCCGCGAGCATCTGCCGAAATTGACCCAGCTGAAGACCATCATCGTCGCGCGCGGCGGCGAGGACGAGGGTGACCCGCATATCGTCTCGCTCGAAAAGCTGATCGGCCCCGCCACATCGTGGGCGGACCTGCCCGACACTGCCCCGCCCGAAGCCGATGTCGGCCCCGACGACGACGCCACGATCATGTACACCTCCGGCACCACCGGAAAACCCAAGGGCGCGCTCGCCTCCCACCGCGCCATCATCTCCAACGTGTTCAACAGCATGTCCTGCCAGGCGCGTCACTTCCTGCGCCAGGGCGAAGTCCCGCCCGTGCGAGACCCGAGAGTCGATCCGCAACGGGTAGCCCTTCTCGCCATCCCGCTATTCCACGCGACGGGCGCCTTCTCGAACCTCGTCCCCGCAATCATGAACGCCGACAAGATCGTGACCATGTACAAATGGGACCCCGGCGAAGCCCTCGAGATCATCCAGCGCGAGAAGATCACCACCATCGGCGGCGTGCCCGCCATCGCCTGGCAGGTGCTCGAACATCCTGATCGCGACAAATACGATCTCTCGTCCATCGCGATTGTCGGCTATGGCGGCGCGCCTTCTGCGCCCGCGCTGGTCGCCACGATCAAGAAGCGCTTTCCCGATGCGCTTCCCTCCAACGGCTGGGGCATGACGGAAACCTGCGCGGCCTCCTGCGTGAACTTCGGCAGGGATTACGAGAATCGTCCGGACTCCTGCGGCACGCCGGGCGTCGCGATGGATTTCAAGATCGTCGGCGAGAAGGGTGAGACGCTCGGCCCCAACCAGGTCGGCGAGCTCTGGGTCAAGGGCCCGAACAATTGCAAGCTGTACTGGAACAAGCCCGAAGCGACGGCCAAGACCTATATCGATGGCTGGGTTGTCACCGGCGACGTCGGTTACATGGACGAGGAAGGCTTCGTCTTCCTCACCGATCGCGCCAAGGACATGCTCATCCGCGGCGGCGAGAATGTCTACTGTATCGAAGTCGAGAACGCGCTGTACGAACACCCCGCCATCATGGACGCCGCCGTCGTCGGCATTCCGCACAAGGTGCTCGGTGAAGAGGTCGGCGCCGTGGTGCAGGTCAAGCCCGACAAGCAGGCGACCCAGGATGAACTCCGCGCCTTCGTCGCCCAGCGCATCGCCGGCTTCAAGGTCCCCGTCGAAATCCAGATCCAGAGCGATCCACTGCCGCGCAACGCCAACGGCAAGATCATGAAGAACGAACTGCGCGGAAGGTTCGCCGCGCGGGTTTGATTGAGCTCTGAAACTCTTGCCGCCGTCATCAAGGCCTCATCCTGAGGGATCGCGAAGCGATCGTCTCGAAGGATGGGGCCGGGCTTAAGACCCCCGGAACCCATCCCCCACACCCGCGTTCCCTCTTCGAACTGAAAGAGGGACAAGCCATGAGTCGATCAGCAATCTGGTCCGTGACCGTATTCACGGTCTTCGCGTTCGCAACGCTGGTGATCTTCTTCTGGATTCGCGACGGCTCGCTGCGCGAAGCGGGCGCCTCGATGGACGGATTGCTGGGCAAGACCGGCAGCACGGTTGTCGAAACCACGGGCAGCCTCGTCGAATCGACGGGCGACGCCATCGGCCGCGCCACCGACGGCGACGACGCCACCTGAAACTCTGTCGAAGGACAACGCGCCATGCGCCTTCTCGCCACCATCCTCGTCATCCTCAGCGTCGGATTTCTCGGCGTGATGGGTTACTTCTACTTCCGCGACGGCTCGATGGAGCAGGCAGGCGCCAGCGTCGATGAAGGCCTTCAGAAAGTGGACAAGACCACGCAGCCCCTGCAGGACGGTCTCGGCGAACTCGGCGAAGGCGTTGCAAAGACTGTCGACAACGCCACCGACGGCGATGACGGGACGTGATCGCTAGATCCACCGCCGCCATTTCAGGAAGGCTACCACGCCAAGCCCCAGCACGGTGGTGATCGCCACGACCGCACCGAACGACCACGTCTCCTCGTGCCACGGAATCCCCGCGAGGTTCATCCCCAGCAGGCCCGTTACAAACGACAGCGGCAGGAAGATCGCCGACACGATCGACAGTGCAAGAAGGCGCTTGTTGACTTCCTCCTGCCTCTGGCCCGCCACCTGGTCCTGGATGACGCCCGCGCGCTCGCGGATCGAATCCAGCTCTTCGGCGATGCGCATGATGTGATCTGTCGTGTCGCGCAGCAGAACCTGATCATCATCGTCGAACCCCGGCGCTCCCTCGCGGCGCATCCGCGCCTCGCGCTGCAGCGACGTCATCGCTTCGGTCTGCGGTTGCACATAGCGGCGCAGCAGCAGGATCGTCCGACGGAATTCGGCGAGCGCGCGGGGCGTCAGCTGGCCCTGTTCGCTCAGCATCACTTCCTCGAACTCGTCCACCTCGTCCTTCAGCTGGTCAACCACTGGATCGATATAGTCGACCAGCCGCGCCGAAATCCGTGCGAGCAGGGCGGCAGGCGTCGCCGGCACATCGCGCCCGATGCTGTCGCGCACATCATGGACCGCCTTGACCGGATAGGATCGCATCGACAGGACAAGGTTCTGCGTCGCCCAGATGCGCACCGAAATCATGTCCTCCGGCTCGGCTCCCGGATTATGGTTGATACCGCGCAGGTTCAGCAGCAGCCCATCCTCATAGGGTGCGCAGCGCGGCCGCGATTCGGTCTGCAGCAGGGCCGCGATAACCGCCTCGCTCAGATCGCTGGACGACTCCAGCCATTCGCGGGTCTCGTTGGCCAGCCGGTTGAAATGCAGCCACCGCCATCCGGCGCGCGGGCAGGCCGCCGTGGGCTTGATCACGTCCCAGTCCACCTTCAGCACAGAGCCGTCGGGCAGGAAATCGAATCCAAAGATGAACGCGTCGGCGTTCGGCTCGGAATGGTCGTTGCGTTCAATAGGCGAAATCGGCATGGCGGCACGCACTGTCTGTTGCGCCCGCCTTCTAGCCTGCTTTGCGTCCCGGTCGCCAGCGCCGCTTTGGCGCGCTAGCTTGTCGTGAGATGAGCAAAACGGAAGACATGGGCCCGCGGCGGCTGGACGTCGAACTCGTGCGGCGTGGCCTTGCCGTGTCGCGAGCGCAGGCCCGCGCCGCGATCGAGGCAGGCAAGGTGCAAGTCGACGGGCGGGAAGCCACCAAGCCGGGCCTGCTCGTGCGCGCCGATACGCCCATCGCGGCGGAGACGGCCCATCCCTGGGTCTCGCGCGGCGGGCTGAAGCTCGATCATGCGTTGACGGTGTTTGGCGTCGATGTGGCGGGCAAGGCCTGCCTCGATATCGGATCTTCCACCGGCGGTTTCACGGATGTTTTGCTGGCGCGCGGCGCCCGCCGCGTGGTCGCAGTAGATGTGGGTCGTGACCAACTGCACGCCCGCCTGCGCGCTGATCCACGCGTGCTCTCGCTCGAGGCGACCGACGCCCGCAGTCTGACCGCTGACATGGTCGGCGAGCCGCCGGAGCTGGTCGTCTGCGACGCCAGCTTCATCGGGCTCGCGAAGCTGCTGGGTCCGGCGCTGGAACTCGCTGCCCCCGGGGCGCTTCTGGTGGCCCTTTTCAAGCCCCAGTTTGAGGTCGGCCCCGCCCATGTCGGGCGCGGCGGAATCGTCACCGACACGGCCGCCGCCGACGCCTCAGCCGCCGCCCTCGGAACCTGGCTGGCGGGGCAGGGATGGCCCGTTGAGAAATGGACCGACAGTCCAATTCAGGGCGGAGACGGTAATAACGAGCGTCTGCTCGCGGCTCGAAAGCGCTGACAGACTTCGACTGCAGTCCAACATACCGTCCGCAGGAATCGGAAGTTCCATACCCAGGTTGTCCGGCTTCAGTCCGCCCGAAGGGGGCGCGGATGTCGATAACGCTTACGTCAACGACGCCGAACCTCCGGAATCAGACGAGCCGCGAAGCTTGCGCTCCGCGGCTCGCCCTCACAGGCCCTGGGTTGGGGGGACGGGCCTGTCCTCGAATGCGGCCCGAATGCGCTCAGAGCGCCAAAAGGACAGCCTAGTCTTTGATTTTCCAGTCGCCGTAGTAAGTGTCCCGGCAAACCTCGATCGGCCGCCGGACCTCTGACCCGTCAGGCAATTTCGTGACCTGGACTGCCTCGTCGCAGACCTCGCCAGCGTAATCACCGCTACGCCTCATATCACGGTCCGGGTTGCCGTAAAGGTCATCGTCATACCCCCGCTGCGGCCTTCTGTCCGTCGGATACCAGTCATCGTCAGCATACCGCGGCGGGGAGTACCCCGGCGAAGACGGATAAGACCCCGCCGGCACAGCGCTATAGGGCGAGCCCTGGCTTCCGTAGGGAGAGTAGCCGTAGTCGTTATAGGCTGGGCCGCCATAATTGGGGTTGGGGTTATAGGACGAGCCCGGAGCGTAGCGGACGGGCGGGCCGCAGTTGACGCTGCTCTTGCCGACCCCGGAACCCACGATGCCGCCCAGCACGGCGCCCACGGCCGAGCCGTCGCTGCGATGGCCCGAAGCGGCCACCTGCGAGCCCAGGACGCCGCCAAGGATGCCGCCGAGGATCATGCCGCCGACCTGGTTGTCGCTCTGCGCTTGCTGGCAGGCGCGGCCATAGTCCTGGGCGAAAGCCGGCATGGCGCTGGCGGCGATAGCGGAGACAAGGAAAAGTGCCTTCAGGCGCATGGGGTCCTCCGACCAAACTGCTTCAGAATCCACTCTCGTGCACCCAAGCTGAACGCAGCCTGAAGGGATTAGTTATCTGAAAACAGCCGCCTACCTTCCAACCTGACCGCGATGGCGCAGCATCTGGTCCGCCAGCACGCAGGCCAGCATCGCCTCAGCCACCGGCACGGCGCGGATACCGACGCAGGGGTCGTGGCGGCCCTTGGTGCGGATGTCGGTATCCTCGCCCTGCTTGTTCACCGTCTTGCGCGGCGTGAGGATCGAGGAGGTCGGCTTCACCGCCATGCGGGCCACCACGGGCTGACCCGTGGAAATGCCGCCTAGCACACCGCCATTATTGTTCGACAAGAAGGCGACCGAATTGCCCGAGCGGCGCATTTCGTCGGCATTGTCTTCGCCCGAGAGCGCCGCCGACGCGAAGCCTGCGCCGATCTCGACGCCCTTGACCGCGTTGATGCTCATCAGCGCACCGGCAATTTCCGCATCCAGCTTGCCGTAGATGGGTGAACCCCAGCCTGCGGGGACGCCCTCAGCCACGACCTCGATGATCGCACCGCAGGACGAGCCAGCCTTGCGCGTCTCATCGAGAAACGCTTCCCACTTCGCGACCATGCCGGCGTCCGGGCACCAGAACGGGTTCTGCTCTGTGATGCTCCAGTCCCAGTTGGCGCGATCGATTGCGTGCGGGCCGATCTGCACGACGGCGCCGCGGATCACGACACCTTCACCCAACACCCGCCGCGCAACCGCGCCCGCAGCCACGCGCATCGCCGTCTCGCGCGCCGACGAACGCCCGCCGCCGCGATAGTCGCGCACGCCGTATTTCTGGTCATAAGCAAAGTCGGCATGGCCGGGGCGATAGCTGTCGCGGATCTCGCCATAATCCTTGGAACGTTGATCCGTGTTTTCGATCAATAGCGAGATCGGTGTACCTGTTGTGACTGGTCCGCCGGTACGATCATCCTCGAACACGCCGGAGAGGATTTTCACCTTGTCCTCTTCCTGGCGCTGCGTGACGAAACGCGACGTGCCCGGGCGCCGCTTGTCTAGGAATTGTTGGACATAGTCGGCGGTCAGGTTCAGCCCCGGAGGCGTCCCGTCCACGACACAGCCGATCGCCGGCCCGTGGCTTTCGCCCCAGGTCGTCACGCGAAACAGATGGCCAAACGTATTGTGCGACATGCACAAGCCTTAAGCGCAATTCCCGCGTCTTGAACAGTCCGGTTGCCTTCAGTGCGAAAGGAACTGGCGGCTTTCCCGATCCGGGCGCAGGATCAACCGATCGAGCGGGGACCTGCATGACGGGCGAAGCGGCGGCGACCGACGGTCAGCCGGAGACCAGAACCATCGGTTTCTGGCAGTGCTGGGCGTTTTCTGTGGGTACGATGATTGGGTCAGGCATTTTCATGATGCCGGCCGTATTGGCCCCCCATGGCGGGTTGAGCTTCGGCGGATGGCTGCTCACGGCGGGCGGGTCGATCATGATCGCGCTTGTGATCGGCCGGCTCGCCAGCCGCACCATGCGTTCAGGCGGCATGATGGCCTACGCGCGCGACGCATTCGGGCCGCTGGCGGGATTTCTTGTCGGCTGGGCCTACTGGACCGGCTGCTGGATATCGACGGCCTCGATCGCCGTGGCTTTCGTTGGCTATCTCACCGTGCTCGCGCCGGGTCTCACCAACCAGCCCGTCAACCAGATCATAGCCGCACTCGCGGTGATCTGGACGCTGACGCTGGTGTCGATACGCGGCGTGCGGGATGCAGGGTTCGTGCAGCTGTTGCTCACCTTGCTGAAACTGGCGCCGCTCGGGCTGACCGTCGGCCTCAGTGTGTTCACAGGTAGGGCGGATAACCTACCCGAGATCAATCCCGCCCATGGCAACCCCATCGCCATCCTGTCGGCCACCGCGCTGCTGACCATGTACGCCTTCCTTGGTCTTGAGTGCGGCGCGATTCCTGCCGGCAATGTGCGTGATCCCGGACGCACACTGCCGCGGGCCGTCGTGTTCGGTACGATCACCGTCGCTGCGATCTACATCGCCGCCACCGCCGCAGTGATGCTGCTGGTCCCGGCAGACATTCTCGCGAAATCGACATCGCCATTCGCGGAAGCGGCGCGCGGATTTGGCGCCTGGGGGCCCGTGCTCGTTACGGCGGGGGCGCTGGTCTCCGCCGTCGGCGCAATGAACGGCAACATCTTCGTCACCGGACAGGTGCCCATGGCGGCGGCGATGGACGGCCTCGCGCCACAACTCTTCGCGCGCCTCAACAAGGCAGGTGCGCCCGTCATCGCGCTGGTGTTCGGATCGGCGCTGAGTTCCGTGCTTCTGATCTCGAGTTATTCACGCGGGCTCGTCGGCGCGTTCACCTTCCTGCTGATGGTGACGACGCTGACCACGCTGGGGCCGTACCTCATCTGTGCGCTGGCCGAGTTGAAGCATTCGTGGCGCAGCGCGCGGGCCTGGGCGGTCGTTGCGCTGGCCGCCGCCATCTATGCGGTGTTCGCCGTGTTCGGATCGGGGATTGAGGTTGTCGGTTGGAGTCTCGTCCTCTCCCTTGTCGGCCTGCCGGTCTATTTCCTTGGCCGTCGGAAGGTTGCGGGCGCGACCGCTACGGCGTGAGCGCGCTGGCGCAATCCTTCCCGGACCGATAATGTCCCACCAAATCGGGAGCAGACGCCATGACGTACAATTTCACGGGCAAGACAGCCGTGGTCACCGGAGCGAGCCGGGGCATCGGCGAGGCCATAGCTCGCACGCTTGCCGCCGATGGCGCAAAGGTCGCGCTGGTCGCCCGCTCGGCCGACAAGCTGAAATCGCTTGCCGCCAGCCTGCCCAACGGCGCCGTCGCCATCGAAGCAGACATGTCCTCTCCGGATGGCTGGAGGACCGCCGCCGAAAAGGCGCTGGCTGCGCTGGGCGACATCGACATCCTCGTCAACAATGCTGGCGTCAGCGCGGCGCAGCCGATGGGCAAGGTGACAGGCGAGGGGCTCGATGAAACGTTCAACGTGAACGTGCGCAACCTCATCCTGCTGACGGATGCGCTGTCGCCTTCCTTGATCAAGCGCAAGGGCAATGTGGTGAATATCTCATCCGTCTCGTCCTTCTCTGGCGCGGTAGGGCAGATTGCCTATTCAGCTTCGAAGGGCGCGGTGAACTCGTTCACGCGTAACGCCTCGCTCGATCTCGGCCGCGCCGGCGTGCGCGTGAATGCCATCGCGCCGGGCGTGATTGATGACGGAATGTGGTCAACTGCTTTCTCCAAAGGCCTCGACCGCGAGAAAACGCTGGAGCGCATGGGGCGTCTGGTCCCGCTGGAGAAACGCTGGGGCACGGCGCAGGAGATCGCCGATGCAGTGGCGTTCCTCGCGTCCGACAAAGCCGCCTACATCACCGGGCAGGTTCTGCGCGTTGATGGCGGGATGGTGGTCTGATGGTCGACAAGATCATTCCCGCCTCACCCTCCGCCGACGACTACGCCAAGGCTGCCGCCAATTCGCCCGACGACGGCGCATGGTTCGCGCGCAACGAGCCTTTCGCGCTGTTCGCCGAATGGCTGGAGGACGCGAAGAAGAAGGAGCCCAACGACGCCAACGCCATGGCGCTCGCCACGGCGGATGCCCACGGCGCGCCGGATGTTCGGATGGTGTTGCTGAAGGACGTTTCCGGCGACGGTTTCGTGTTCTATTCGAACGCTGAAAGCCGCAAGGGGCAGCAACTTGCGGCCAACGCCCAGGCCGCGCTGTGCTTCCACTGGAAGTCGCTGCGGCGGCAGGTGAGGGTGTCGGGCAAGGTCGAGCTCGCGACGGAAGCTGAGGCTGACGCCTATTTTGCTTCGCGCGCGAAGGATAGCCAGATCGGCGCATGGGCGTCGGACCAGTCGCGCCCAATGGAGGGGCGGTTCGAGCTGGAGAAGCGCATCGCGCAGGTCGCGCTGAAGTACGGCATTGGAAAGACGCCGCGTCCGCCGCACTGGCGCGGCTGGCGCATCGTGCCGACCCGCATCGAGTTCTGGCGCGATCGGCCCTTCCGCCTGCACGACCGGCTGGAGTTCACGCGCGTCGCAGGCGGCCAGCCGTGGACGACACAAAGGCTTTACCCCTGAGACCGCACCCTCCCGTTGGCGCGTGCGGCGGCGCTGTGGCAGTCTGATTCGACGAGCGATTCAGCGGCGTCAGACCGCAGGGAGAGAATGCGATGGACTTGCTGAAGCGGGTGCTGCTTGCCGTCGCCCTTTCGGCCTGTTCCGAAAGCGCTATCGCACAGGAGGCGTCGCACAAGGAGCCCCAACACAGGGAGGCATGGTGGGATAGTCCGTGGGGCGAATCCGACCGCTTGGGCAACGTCAACAACCTGTCGCCCGAAGGCGTGAAGCGCGCGAGCGATCTCGTGCGCACCGGCAAGGTCTATACACTGGGTGTACCCACCGCGCCGGAGTCCGCCGCCTACGGCACGCGCAAGTACATGGTCGAGCGTACGCCCGGCCCAAATGCGGATTTCACGCCGAACGGATCACAGCGCGTTACATCCTTCGACGAGCGCATCGTCTCCTCGATGGGCATCGGTACGCAGATCGACGGCTTTGGCCATCTCGGCGTTGACCACCACTACTACAACGGCGTCACCGGCAAGGAAGTCGCCACGACGCGCGCGCTGCAGACGGCAGACATTCCCCCCATCGTGACGCGCGGCGTGCTGATCGACATGACGAAGCAATATGGCAAACCGTTCCTCGAAGTCGGTGACAATTACGGCCGCACCGAGATCGAGGCGGCCATGCGCGTCCAGGGCGTCACGATCGGCAAGGGCGATGTCGTGCTGTTCCACACCGGCTGGATGGCTGCGAAGATGGCATCCGAGAAGGATCTCTATCGCTCCAGCGAACCAGGCATCACCGAAGACGGCGCGAACTTTCTTGCCGATATGGGTGTCGTCGCCATCGGCTCGGATACGGTCGCGCTGGAGGCGCTGCCATCGCCGCCGGGCAAGACTTTCATCGTGCACCAGACCCTGCTGGCGAAGCGCGGCGTGCACGTGCTCGAAACCATCGACACGAACCAGCTCGCCGCCGATGGCGTGCGCGAGTTCATGTTCGTGCTCGGCATCCCGCGCTTTGTCGGCACGGTGCAGATGGTGATCAACCCGGTGGCGATTACCTAGGGCTTTACTCCGCCGCCTTCATCGTCGGCGTTTCCGGCGTCCACTTCAGGCGCGGCGAACGGGCTGCGCGCGTCTCGTCGAGGCGGCGGGCGGGCGCGAGGTGCGGCGCGGTCTTCAGCGACGGGTCCTTCTGCACAGCGCGGCGCGCGATTGAGGCGAGGGCGTCGCAGAAGCGGTCGAGTTCGGCTTTGGATTCCGTCTCGGTCGGTTCGATCAGCATCGCGCCGTGGACCACCAGCGGGAAATACATCGTCATCGGGTGATAGCCCTCGTCGATGAGGCCCTTGGCGATGTCGATGGTTTCAACGCCGGTGTCCTTCAGGAACGCGTCGGAGAACAGCGCCTCGTGCATGCAGTAGCCTTCGAACGCCGGCGACATCAGCGGCTTGAGGCGTGCGAGGATGTAGTTGGCGTTCAGCACGGCGTCTTCCGCCACCTGGCGGAGCCCATCCGCGCCATGGCTGAGGATATAGGCGAGGGCGCGGGTGAACATACCCATCTGACCGTGGAAGGCGCACATGCGGCCGAACGAGTCCGGCGCTTCGCTGTGATGTTCGACGAAGCGGAGACCGTCTGCGGTCTTCGTGATGAATGGCACGGGCGCGTAAGGTGCGAGGGCGGCGGAGAGGACGGTGGGGCCGGAGCCCGGGCCGCCGCCGCCATGGGGCGTGGAGAAGGTCTTGTGCAGGTTGATGTGCATTGCATCGACGCCGAGATCGCCCGGGCGCACGCGGCCGACGATGGCATTGAAGTTCGCGCCATCGCAGTAGAAATAGCCGCCGGCGGCGTGGATAAGGTCGGCGATCGCCTTGATGTCGCGCTCGAACAGGCCGCACGTGTTGGGGTTGGTCAGCATGATGCCGGCGACGTCGGAGGAATCGACCAGCTTGGATTTGAGGTCTTCAAGATCGACGCGGCCATCGGCGGCGGCGTTGATCTCGTCGATGATGAAGCCGCACTGCGCGGCGGTGGCCGGGTTCGTGCCGTGGGCCGAGACAGGCACGAGCACTCGCTTGCGTTTCTCGCCTTCGCCGCGCGCGATGAGGGCGGCGCGGATGGCCAGCATGCCGGCGAGTTCGCCATGGGCGCCGGCTTTCGGCGTCATCGCGACAGCGGGCATGTTTGTGAGCTTCATCAGCCAGTCGGCCAGCTCCTCGATCACCTCCAGCGCGCCCTGCACGGTGGCTTGCGGCTGCATCGGGTGGACGTCGGCAAAGCCGGGCAGACGCGCCATCTTCTCGTTGAGGCGCGGATTGTGCTTCATTGTGCACGAGCCGAGCGGGAAGAGGCCAAGGTCGATGGCGTAGTTCTTCTGGCTGAGGCGCACGTAATGTCGGACGGCTTCCGGTTCAGTGAGTCCAGGCAGGCCCGAAGGCGCACCGCGCGTGACGCCACCGAGGCGGGACTTCGTGCCTTTTGGCTTTGGCAGGTCAACGCCGGTCTTGTCGCTCGAGCCGATCTCGAAGATCAGCCCTTCAGCCTGCAGCAGGCCCTTGGAGCCGGAGACAGTCACATCCGTGCCTGATCCGCCATTGGCGGAAATGGACGTGGGGCGGCCAGTGGAGTTCATGGTCATTGTTTGCGACCCAGTGCTTTGAGTGCGAATACTTGTTCGATCGAAAACGGATCGGAGTTGTCGTTGGTCAACTGCCGATCAAGCCAGGTTATTTTGCCCGCCTTGAACGCTTCCGAGGTTTCGATGAATGATGGGATGATCTGCATGGTCAGCATTAGCGCTTGATAGGAATCGACGCCGTACATTGCGGCGCTCAGGTTCAGATCCGCGCCGGTGACTTGGTAGTCGCAAGCCCATGTCCCTGTTGACGAGTCATCCATGCGCGGTTGAAAGACGCGTATCAGAAGTGGCGTGCCATTCGCGCTCAACTGGCGCTCAGCGATCATCACGCTCATGCCAGCACCTGCGCCAGCGCCTGGGCGTAAGCTGCGATGTCGGCTGCCGTGCAGCACTCGGTGGCTGCGGCGACGATGACGTTGTCCATCCCGGCGCCCGGGAACAGGCGCGAGGCGCGGACGCCGCCGATGACGTCGTGCTTTTCGAGAGCGGCCAGAACCTGGTCGGCAGGCTTCATCGTCTCGAACGCGATCTCGTTGAAGTAGCGGGTGGTGAGGACCTTCACGCCTTTCACAGCGGCGAGAGCGTCGGCCAGATCGCACGCCGCTTCGTGGTTCAGCGTGGCGAGGTGAGTTAGGCCGTTGTCTCCCAGCAGGGTCATGTGCGCCGTGAAGGCCAGCATGCAGAGGCCGGAGTTGGTGCAGATGTTGGATGTCGCCTTGTCGCGGCGGATGTGCTGTTCGCGTGTGGAGAGCGTCAGCACGAAGCCGCGCTTGCCATCTGCATCCACGGTTTCGCCGCAGAGGCGGCCGGGCATCTGGCGCATGAACTTCGACTTGCAGGTGAAGAGGCCGACATACGGCCCGCCGAAGCCGAGCGGCACGCCGATGGACTGGCCTTCGCCAACCGCGATATCCGCGCCCATCTCGCCGGGCGTCTTCACAAGCCCAAGCGAAACCACTTCGGTGAACACGGTGACCAGTAGCGCGCCCTTGGCATGGGCGGCGTCAGCGACGGGGGTGAGGTCGGTCAACGTGCCGAACACGTTCGGCGTCTGGCCGATGACGCAGGCGGCGTCGTCAACGTGCTTCGAGAGTTCGAGTTCGCCATCCACGGCGGGGGTGAGCTGGATGACCTTGATGCCGTTGGCTTCGCAAAGCGTGCGCGTGGTGTCGGCATAGTGCGGGTGCAAGCCCCCGGAGAGCACGACCGTGTTCCGCTTGGTGACGCGGCAGGCCATCACGGCGGCTTCGGCGCAAGCGGTTGAGCCATCATACATGGAGGCGTTGGCGACTTCCATGCCGGTGAGCGCCGCCACCTGCGTCTGGAATTCGAACATGGTCTGCAGCGTGCCCTGCGCTATCTCGGGCTGGTAGGGCGTGTAAGTCGTGAGGAATTCCGAGCGCTGGATGATGTGGTCCACGCTGGCCGGGATATGGTGCTTGTAGGCGCCGCAGCCGACGAAGAACGGGCCATCCGATGCCGCGCGGTTCTTCTTCGAAAGCTTCGTCATGTGGCGCTCTACCTCGAGTTCGCCGACATGGTTCGGCAGGCCCGGCACCGGGCCCTTCAGTCGCGCCGAGACAGGCACGTCGTTATAAAAATCGTCTACCGACTTTGCGCCGATGGTCTTCATCATCTCCGCGCGGTCATCCGCAGTGAGGGGGAGGTAGCGCATTGTCTATGCTTCCTTGATCATCTCGGCTGCGAGCTGCCTCGCGGCGGGGTCGTTCGAAAGTGTAAAGCCGTTGAGTACGCTGGCGCGATCAGCTTCGGATCTGTTCTGCGAGAGTTTGCGAATACCCTCGATGGCGTCGATCTTCAGGCGCACGCCCGTGATCGCGTTCAGCATCTTGGTCACGTAGTCGTCCGGCGCATCGCTCACCTTCCACGGAACAACCGCAGGCTGCTCCATCGTATCGGTGATGCGGTTCACCTGCGCGAGCAGGGCGCCCGCGTCATCAAAGGCCTCTACCTCTCCAGACACGTGAACGGCCACATAGTTCCAGGTCGGGACCACTTTGCCGTGCTCGCGCTTCGAGAGGTAGAGCGACGGCGTTACGTAAGCGTCCGCGCCTGTGAAGATCGCCAGCGCACGCACCGGCAGCGCAGCAACGCTGGCCAGCGGATTGTTGCGTGCGACATGCCCTTCGAGCGAAACAGGCGCGCCTGTTGCGTCGCGGCTGACGATCATCGGGATGTGCGCCGCGACGGGCCCTTGCTCGCCGCCAACGACCAGCGTTGCGAAATGGCGCGCCTCGATGAAGGCGGCCATCGCTTGCCTGTCGTCCATGCGGAAGGCGGGCGCGGCGTGCATTCTAGCTCACTGCGTGGCGCAGAAGGCGTCGTAAGCGGCCTTGTCCATAAGACCGGAAAGCTGACCCTTGTCGGCGAGTTTGATCTTCACGAACCAGCCAGCGCCTTCGGGGTCTTCGTTGACCTTGGCGGGCTCGTCGACGATGGCGGCGTTGCCTTCCACGATCTCGCCGGTAACGGGCGCGTAGACGTCGGAAGCAGCCTTCACCGATTCAACGACGGCCATGTCGGCGTCCTTCTTCACGGCCTTGCCAGCGTCGGGCAGTTCGACGAACACGACATCACCCAGCTTCTCGGCGGCGAATTTGGTGATACCCACAGTGCCGACGTCGCCATCGACGCTGATCCACTCGTGCTCGTTCGTGTAGTAGGTGGTCATGGAATTCCCCTCTCGAAGTCTTTTTCGCGTGTATCTGGGTTAGCGTTTGTATCGGGCCGGAACGAAAGGCAGCGTCGCGATTTCGGCGTCCAGCTGTTTGCCCCGCACCAGCAGTTTTACCGGCGTTCCGGCCCTGGCGTATGTCGTGTCGACATAGCCCTGCGCGACGGGGCCGTTCACCGTGGGGCCGAAGCCGCCCGAGGTGATCACGCCGATGGTCTCGCCAGCGTCATTCTGGATTTCCGTGCCTTCGCGCGCTGGCGCGCGACCCAGCGGCTTGACGCCCACGCGCTTCGACGGCACGCCGCTCTTGAGCTCGCCAAGGATGCGCTGTGCGCCCGGGAAATCGCCGCGTTCGCGTCGCGCCTTGGAGATCATCCACGACAGCGAAGCGGCGACGGGTGTCTTGGTCTCGTCGAGATCGTGGCCATAGAGGCACAGCCCGGCTTCCAGCCTCAGCGAATCCCGTGCGCCAAGGCCGATGAGCCTGACGCGATCGTCCGATAGCAGGCGATTGGCGAAGGCCTCGGCTTGCTCGGCCGGCACGAGGATCTCGAAGCCGTCTTCGCCGGTATAGCCGCAGCGCGTGATGAGGACGCGGCCATAGTCGGTGTGTTCCAGGCGGATGAAGTTCATGAAGGTGAGGGCGACGGCCTGCGGGAAGATACCCGCGACCACTTCTTCGGCCTTCGGGCCTTGCAGTGCGATCAGCGCGCGGTCGTCCGCGCGGCGCAGCTCGGCTTCGCCTTGGGCGGCCTTTGCGATCAGCGCGAAGTCGTTCTCCTTAGTACCCGCGTTGACGACGATGTAGAGCATGCCAGCGCGCGCGGGGTCTGCCGGCCGGCCGATCATCAGGTCGTCGATGATGCCGCCATTCTCGTTGAGCAGGACGGTGAGTTGGACCTTGCCAGGCGCGAGGCCCGTGATGTCCGACGGGACAAGCTTCTCGACGAGGGCGGAGACCTTGCGATGCGCCTCGTCGCACTCTTCAGGTGTTTTGCCGCCAAGTTCGGGCAGGGCGAGGAAGCTCGGGCCCATGTGCGAGACGTCGAACAGGCCTGCGTTCGCGCGGGTCCAGTTATGCTCGGCCATGATGCCGTCGGCGTACTGGATCGGCATGTCATAGCCGCCGAACTCCGCCATGCGCGCGCCAAGCCGCGTGTGCAGCCCGTGCAGCGGGGTTTTCTTCAGGGGACCGGCAGATGCTTCCGACATGACCACTCCGACAGCTGCGCAGCATCGCCGATGCGATCTGCGCCCCCGCTGTCGGATGTGCCTGAGAGATTCATGATCCCGGGGGACCACTTACTCCGTCGGCGGCGGAATCTCTTCCGCGCTTTCCAGCGATGTCGTCACTCCCGCGGCCCTTTTGCCTGAGCGTTTCCGGGGCGGTTGCGCCTTCGGCGGCCGGACTGGTTACCGGCTCTCTCCCGCGGGGGTCTATCGACGTATCCGGCTGGCTGCGCCTCCCGGCGGAGCCAGACGTTGGGGCCATGTGGCGCAAAGGCAGGCTGGGCGTCAATGCTGGGAATGTCACCACCCAGAACGATCCACATGGATCACCCGATTCCAGGCAGGACGAGCCGGAAATCCAGGTCGGCCGCTCAATTCGCCGTCATCCCGCCATCCACCACGACTTCCGAGCCGGTCATGAAGGCGGCGGTGTCGCCCGCGAGGAAGAGCACGGCGTTGGCAATGTCGGTGTCGCGGCCGACGCGGCCGAGGGGGTGGCGGCGGGCCATGCGGGCGCGCTCGGTCTCCACATCGGTGCCGGCGACCTTGGACATCAGGTTGACGGCGCCTTGCATCATGTCCGTGTCGATGATGCCGGGGTGGACCGAGTTCACGCGGATCTTCAGCTTCTGCTCGGCGCATTCGAGCGCTGCGCCCTTGGTCATCAGGCGCACGGCGCCCTTCGAGGCGTTGTAGGCGACCGTGTTGGCCGAGCCGACCAGGCCCGCCACCGACGAGATGTTCACGATGGAGCCGCCGCCGTCCCATTTCTGGGAGCGCTGTGCGATTGCCGGAATGCCATACTTGAGACCGAGGAACACGCCATCCACGTTCACCGCCTGCATCTTCTTGAAGTCTTCCAGTGACGTCATCGCGATCGGCCGCACATAGAATACGCCGGCATTGTTCACGAGGATGTCGAGGCCGCCGAACGTCCTGGCTGTGAAATCGATGGCCGCGACCCAGTCCGCCTCGCTGGTCACGTCATGCTTCACGTAGGCGCCGTCGATGGACTTTGCCGTCTCGGCGCCGTCGCCAATGTCACTCACCACGACCTTGGCGCCGGCGCCTGCCAGAGCCCGCGCTGCTGCTGCGCCAAGTCCACGCGCGCCGCCGGTTACCAGTGCGACGCGGCCTTCGAGATTTGTCATGTGTGTTTCCTAAAGGCCGTTCAGCCAGTCGAGCAGCAGCCTGTTCGTCTCGGCAGGCTTCTCCTGCTGGTTCCAGTGACCCGCGCCGGGGATCATGTGGAAGCCGCGAAGGTCCGCGAAATGCTCGCGCATCCTTGGTTCCGGATCGCGTCCGAACATGCGTATGCCGACGTCCCTGTTGCCGGCCATGAAGAGGGCAGGCTGGGTGATCTTCGTGCCTGCAAGACGCGAAGCCGCCGCGAAGTCGCGATGGAAGTTACGATAGCGGTTCAGCGGCCCACGGAAGCCGGAGCCTTCGAACTCCTTCACCAGATAATCGATATCCTTGTCAGTGAGCCATGCCGGAAATTTTTCCGGATCGCTCATGCCAAGCAGGAATGGCTCGCCATGCTTCTTGCCGAACGGCCAGCCGCCCTCGGGTGCGTCCCCCGACCATGAGAAATAGATGCGGCGGATCGTGTCGCGCACGTCTCTCTCGAACTCGGCCTCGGCGACGCCTTCGTCCTGGAAATAGACCATGTAGAAGAACAGGCCGTTCTCGGTGAACATCTTGCGCGCGACATCGATCATCGGGGCCGAGCCGTGGCCCATGTGGGGGATCGACATGCCGCATACGGCCGTGAAGCGCCGGGTGTCCGCCCACGCCGTATTCCAGACAATCGGCGCGCCCCAGTCGTGACCAACCAGTATCGCCTTGCCGCCGCCCAGCGCATCGGCCACCGCCTGGTTGTCGGCGATCATGCTGGCCATGTCGTAGGCCTCGACCGGGTGGGGCTTCGACGAGCCGCCATATCCGCGCACGTCAATCGCCGCCGCCGTGAAGCCGGCCGCCGCCACCGGTCCCAACTGATGCCGCCAGGAATACCAGCTCTCCGGAAAACCGTGCACCATCAGGACCAACGGCCCCGACCCCTCCACTGCAACGCGGATGGACTGGTCCCCAGACTGGACGTAACGGAACTCATGGGCCATATAAGGCGCTCCTTGGCGACCGTATGTATCGGTTGCGCTTCGAGGACTAAGCCGGACTGAAGACTGTCTGGGCCGTCCTCACCTTAACCAAGCCGGCGCGTGGGCCAAGCTCCAAACAGCTTGCCCGGAGCGAGCCGGTGAAAAGGCTGCGCAACGCTTTACGGTAGGGAAATCCTGATCCGCTAAACGCTCTGCGCGACGATCCGCTCGACCTCCGTGGCATGAGCGGACGCAAGGAGGGAATTCCATGCTCCTCACGATGATGAAGGGCAAGCTGCATCGCGCCGCCGTCACGCAGTGCGACCTTCACTATGAAGGTTCGTGCTCGATCGACATCGACCTGCTGGAGGCAGCCAACATCCTGCCGCACGAGCGCGTCGATATTTGGAACATCACCAACGGCGCGCGCATCTCCACCTACGCCATCGAGGCGCCGCGCGGCTCGAAGACCATCGGCATCAACGGCGCCGCCGCCCGCTATTTCCAGACCGCCGACCGCGTCATCATCGCCGCCTTCGCGCAAATGGACGAAGCCGAGGCGAAGCAATGGGCGCCCAGCGTTGTGCGTCTCAACGACAAGAATGAAGTCGTCACAGGCATCGCGTAACTGGCATCGCGCAACAGAATCTACGAGGCTTCCTCCCCAGAAGCAGAAACGCCGCCCGCGATGAACGGGCGGCGTTTCCAGTTTCAGAGGAGGCGAGAGCCTACTTCGTCAGTTCGAACACGATGCTGACGGTCTGCTCCAGCGAGACTTCGCCAGCGGCAATCGGCGTTTCCGGGGCGCCGCCCGCATCCTGCATGCGCATCGCCATCATGGGAACGGGCTGGGGGTAATAGTCCAGCTCGCTGATCGTCACAATCCGCTTTACCTTGTAGCCAAGGGCCTGCGCATAGAGATCGGCGCGTGCAGCTGCATCCTTAACGGCGGCGATGCGAGCTTCGTTCTGGAACTTCTCTGGCTCGTCGATGGAGAAGGACACGCCGTTGATCGTATTGCCGCCTCCCTTCACCACGGCGTCGAGCGTTTTGCCGAGCGTGTCGAGCTTGCGGACCTTGATGGTGATCTGGTTGTTGGCCTGATACCCGGTGAGGCGCGGACGTCCATTGTTGGGATACTCGTAGGCGGCGTTCAAAGAGATATTTCCGGTCTGCATGTCGCGATCAGCGATGCCGGCGGCCTTCACGGCGGCGAACACGCCAGCCATTTGCGCAGCCTGCTGCTGCATCGCCTCGGCGGCGGTCTTTGCCTCGACGCTGACGCCAACGCTGATGATGGCGATGTCAGGCGCATGAGCGACCGAGCTTTTGCCGGTAAGCGTGATCGTGGTCTCGGGCTGGATCGAGCTCATCGGCGGCATCTGCATCATGTGGGGTCCGTTCATGGGAGCGGGCGGCTGCGCCATCGCCATCGGCGCAGCAGCGCAGCCGGCCATGGCGGTGGCGGCAATCAGGGCTGGGGCAAGGCGTTTCATATGTTTGACCTTTCCGGGTCTCTGTATGTTCCGGCTATGGAGAGTAAATTCGGAACCTGAGCGTGAATCTCATTCTAAATGGGGCGGGCCTGTGGCGCGGCAAGCGCCAACTGGCGGCGGGCGATGGCGGGGTGGCGGCAGTGTTGCCGTGTTGCGCGCGCGTCGCACCCGTTCAGCGCGTCAGCAACGCGTTGAGCCCGAAATAGCCGCCGACGATCAGCAGTGAGACGAGCATCACGCGCCCAAGGTCGCGCTCCAGCCGCATCTCGCGCTCGCGACGCAGGCGGCCCATCGGCCCCTCCAGCACGGGCGTCGTCTCGATATAATGGTCCGAGCGAAACGGCGTCAGCGGGCTGGCGATCAGCTTGGCCAGGATCGCGCCCATCACCAATATGCCGACCAGGAACCAGGCGAGGACAAAAGACGCGACGCTCCACACGGCGGCATGCCACGCATCCTTCTTGCCGCCCGGCGCGTCGAGCGCCAGCGTCATCATGCCCATGCCGGCAAACGAAAGGATGTGGATGTCGATCAACGGGGGCGGTGGAACCATGAACGGCCGGATCGGTGCATGGATCACCTCCGACAGGGACTTCGACAGGAGGCGATACCCGGTGATCATCTGCTCGATGTCAGGAGACATCGGTATGTCCCACTGGCGGTGAATCAGGCTGATCAGCGGCGGTACGCTGAGGACGATGCCCAGCAGATAGAGTAGGCTGCGGTCTTGCTTCGCGGGTGCGGCAGTCCTCGACATACAGGCAGTCTAACAGGTCTTCGCTCAGGCCGAGAAGTGGCGAACGCGGCCAGACCCTTAAGTCCACCGGCCCGGGGCCACAGCCTTGTTCTCCGTCCCCAGCGCGTGAAGAAAGTCTGGGTTGGGCCGCCAAGTTGGCCAAGTATAGCGGCCCTATGGATGAGCGGATGCGCTGCTGGAGAGTCCCAGCGTTCGCTGCTGTGCTGCTTTCGATCGGGATTTCAGCGGGGTGGTCCGATCACCCCAAGTTCAACGGCGGAGCGATCCATAGGAGGATGAATGCGCCGGCGAGGAAAGGCCCGAATGGCAAGGGCTGCGTCAATGCAACACGACCTCGCGCCAGGGCCAGCATCGCTACAACGAGAAGCGCGCCAACGGAGGCAGCCAGAACAACGAACGGGAGAGCTGTCCAGCCGAGCCATGCCCCCGCTGCCGCGAGCAGCTTTGCATCACCCCGGCCAAGCCCATCCCGCCCGCGGAGCAAGCGATAACCTTCCGCTATGGCGACGAGCCCGAGATACCCCGCTGCTGCGCCAAGCAGATGATGCGGTGCTGCACTCGCATCGATCACTGTCCAGTAGAGGATTCCGCCGGCCACCATGGGGAGTGTGAGCAGGTCAGGGAGGCGATAGCGATCGATGTCGATCATCGCAGCCCACGCGAGCGTCATGGCCAAAATCACGCCGGCCATCGGAAGCGGATTGTCGCTGCGGAGCAGCGTCAGCGATCCCAGCGCCATGCCGATGAGGATGGCGATCACAGCCTTCGTCGCCGGCAGAGACAGCGCAGACACAAATCCGCTGCTGGCGCGCCCAGGTGTTTGATTGTGAAGCCTTGAGTTCGCCTCGCCCGTCATGCGCCGCACTTTGGATTGCTGGACTGCTGGATTGCTCAGTAGCCCGAATTGCGCGGCGACACGACGTCTGATTCCGGATCCGCCTAGGTTGTCGTTCGCAACGCGCTTGCGTCACAAAACTGTATCCGAACTGTCAAGTTTGTTGCTCTGATACACCACACGAGAGGTGACGCTCCCGTACGCGAACGACATCTTCAGGAGTCGCGTGGCTGCGTGCCATTGTGTCATCAATCCGATAAGGTGACCTCCTAAGACCCCCTTCGTCATTAGCAGTCGGCTTCCGCACGCGGGAGCTGCGCACTCGGGCCGGAAGGGGACTTCATGAGAACGCTGACAGCGATTCGAGCGAGTTTTGTTGCGTTGATGGTGGCGACTGGCGCCTGCACGCAGGGCTCTGACATTGCCTCTCCTGGCGCAACCAATCCGGGCACGCCCCCGGGCGGCGGACCTCCGGGCGGCGGTGGTGGCGGCGGCGGTGGCGGCACTGCAACGTGCCCGTCGGGCACGACGAATGCCGGCGCGCTCGGCACGCTGACGATCTGCAACCTCACCGGCGAAGTCCTCGCCAACACGACGCTCACCAACGTCGCCAACGTCGTCTACCGCCTCAATGGCCGCGTCGACATCGGCCGCGACATCGGCGCAGCCGGCACGCTGAGCACGGGCGTCTCCGCCACCCTCACGATCGATCCGGGCGTACGTCTGTTCGGTCAGGCCGCTGGCGACATGCTGGTCGTCAACCGCGGCAGCCGGATCAACGCAGTCGGCAATGCCTCGCAGCCGATTGTGTTCACTTCCCGTACTGATATCGAAGGCACGGCCAACGCCAACACGACAGATCGCCAATGGGGTGGGGTGATCCTCCTCGGCCGCGCGCCGATCCGCGGCTGCAACACCGCCGTCGTCCAGGGCACGGTTGACTGCCAGAACGCCATCGAAGGCGTGACGGCCGCCACGGGCCGCGACGCGCTCTATGGCGGCGCCACGCCGGCCGACAACTCGGGCACGATGCGCTTCGTCCAGATCCGCTATCCCGGCGCCTTCCTCACCTCGGCGGCTGCCGGTGATGACCTCAATGGTCTCTCGCTTGGCGGCGTTGGCTCCGGCACCGACATCACCTTCACGCAGATCCACAACTCGGGCGACGATGGCATCGAAATCTACGGTGGCACAGTCAACCTGCGTAACATCGTAATCACCGGCGCGCTCGACGACAGCCTCGACACGGATGAAGGCTGGGTCGGCAACGTGCAGTACGCCGTGATCCGCCAGTCGGTCACGGGACGCACGGGCGGCCCGGACCGCATGTTCGAATGGTCCAACCGCTCGATCTCGAGCATCACGCCCGGCCCGCTCAATACCAACCCGACCATCTCCAACCTCACGATGATCGGCGTCCCGCAGAACGCCGCCGGATCCAACATCCAGGCGATTTCATTCAACAACACGGGCGGTACGCCGGGGGGCTCTGGCCGCGTGGTCAACGCGGTCATCACGGGCTCCACCACCTGCGCTGCGCTCGATACGGCAAACACAAGCCCGGCGCCGCGCTTCGACTCGGTGCTTATGGATTGCCCGACCCAGCCGAGCACGGCCTCGCTCGCAATCATCAACGCGGGTACGAACAACACGACGACGACCGCCAGTTCGCTCTCCGGCCTCCTGCCGGGACCGGCCGAGCTTGCGCGTACGCCGTTCAACGCCACCACGCTGAACCCGTTCTTCCAGGCCGCCAACTACATCGGCGCCTTCTCGCCGACCGAGACGGCCTCCTCTAACTGGGCTGCCAGCTGGACGTTCAACCTGTTCCCGAACCCTGGCTGCCCCTCGGGCACGACCGCGGGCGGCACGCTGAACGGACAGAACCGCTGCGTCCTTTCGGGCGTGGTTGCGGGCAACGTACGCCTCACGGCCGGCAACATCTACGAAGTCTCCAACCGGGTGGACGTGGGTGTTGATCGTGGCGCCGCCGGAACCGCAGGCGCCGCCGCCTCCCTCACCATCGATGCTGGCGTGACGATCTATGGCGACGCGTCTTCGGACATGCTGGTCGTGAACCGCGGTTCGCAGATCTTCGTGAACGGCACGTCGATCGCGCCGGTCGTGATGACCTCGCTTGCCGACGTCACGAACACGCAGTCGAACCCGCTCACCGCCTCGCGCGAATGGGCTGGTCTGGTCATCCTCGGCCGCGCTCCCATCAAGGGCTGCAACACAGCTGTGGCCTCGGGCACGGTCGATTGCCAAAACGCCATCGAAGGCGTGACGGCCGCCACAGGTCGCGACGCTCTCTACGGTGGCGCGACGGCTGCGGACAATTCTGGCCGCATCACCTTCCTTCAGATCAAGTATCCGGGCGCGTTCCTGACCTCGGCAGCCGCCGGCGATGACCTCAACGGTCTCACGCTGGGAGCCGTCGGCTCGGGCACGCAGATCAGCAACGTCCAGATCCACAACTCTGGCGATGACGGTGTCGAGATCTTCGGCGGCAGCGTCAACATCCGCAACCTGATCATCACGGGCGCGCTGGATGACTCCTTCGATTGCGACGAGGGCTACAGCGGCAACCTGCAGTTCGGCATCGTCGTCCAGGCCCTCACCCAGTCGGGCGGTCCGGATCGCATGATCGAGTGTTCGAACCGCACGGTTTCCTCGCTCAACAACGGCGCGGGTCTCAACACCTTCCCGACCCTGGCCAACTTCACCTTCGTCGGCATCCCGCAGAACTTCGCCGGCGCGAACATTCAGGGTCTCGTGTTCAACAACACGAGCGGCACGCCGGGCGGCTCAGGCCGTGTGGTCAACTCGGTTGTCCGTGGCTCCACGGTCTGCGCGGTTGCCGACACCGCCAACACGAGCCCGGCCCCGGTCTTCACCTCGGTCCTGATGGACTGCCCGACCCAGCCGAGCGCCACCACGCTTGGCTACATCAATGCCGGCACGAACAACTCGACCACGGTCGCTTCCACGCTGACGAACACCTTCGTCAACGGCGCCACGGAAAACGCCCGCACGGCCATCGACCCGTCGACGCTGGATTCCTTCCTGACGGCCACGACTTACATCGGAGCCGTTCGCAACAGCGCTGACACCTGGTGGCAGGGCTGGAGCTGCGGCCTGGCTGCCGGCTCGAGCTGCTGATCCTCGCGTAAGGGGCGGCGTCCGCGGACGCCGCCCGCTACCGCTCCAGACCTTCGATTATGGGAACGCCGATGGCCCTCAAAGCTCTTCTCTTCAACCGCGCACTGCTGTTGACGACCTTTCTGATCTCGCCCCAAATTGCGCTCGCGCAGGAGCCGGTCACAGCGCAGAATCCCGCTGACCAGCCGCCGGAAGACGAGGCGGACTCCGAAGAAGATCGCGACGTCGTCGTGGTGCTGGGGGAATTCATCCCCGAGCCGATGCGCGAAACATCGGAAGTGGCGGCCTTCCTGTCCAGCGAAGACCTCGCCCGCACAGGCGACGACAACGCTGCCGCCGCACTGACGCGTCTCACCGGCCTGTCTGTCGTGCAAGGGCGCTTCGTGTATGTGCGCGGCCTTGGCGACCGCTATTCGTCGGCGCTGCTCAACGGTTCGCCGCTGCCCAGCCCGGAGCCGCTGCGCCGCCAGGTTCCGCTTGACCTGTTCCCGTCGAACATCCTCGACGGAGCCACGGTGCAGAAGACTTACTCCCCGAACTATCCCGGCGAATTCGGCGGCGGCATCATCGATCTCAAGACGCTCCGCATCCCGGTCTATCCCTTCCTGAATACGAAGGTCGGCACGGCCTGGTCGACCGAATCGACCTATCGGCGCGGCACGGTTTATCGCGGCAGCGATCTCGACTGGCTGGGCATGGACGACCATGTCCGTCCGATCCCCGGCGCCTTGACCTGGGCGGTCAACCAGAACCTGCAGATCAACGACGCCAACTTCTCCGACGACGAGCTCGAGCAGGTCGGCGAAAGCCTCGCCAACTCGCCGGTCAACGTGCTCTTCGCGGAAGACCTGCTCCCCGACTTCGAACTCGAGGCCACCGCCGGAACTGCCATCGATGGCGATGACTATACCCTCGGCCTCGTCGGCGTTGTCGGTTACGAGAATTCCTGGCGCACCCGCCGCGCCCATCGCGAGGAAGTCGTGGGCAACTCCCTGACTTCCGACCTTCAGACCAATACGACGGTTGGCGATGTCGTACTCAACGCATTCGCCAGCGCCAGCCTCGATATGACGGACCACAACATCACGGCGAGCGGGCTGCTGGTCCGGTCGACGTCGAAATACGCCCAGATCGAGCAGGGCACCGACTTCGACGCGCCGGGCGCTGATCTCGGCGAGAACGTCCGCACGGAAGCGACCGCCTGGTACGAGCGCCAGCTTGGTTCGTTCCAGCTGGCCGGCGAGCACACCTTCGACGCGCTTCAGTTCGACTGGCGCACGGCCTTCGCCCGTTCGACGCGCAGCGCTCCCTACGAGCGCGAGATCCGCTACGACATCGTCAACGGCACGCCGATCTTCGGCGGCGGCGGCGGTCTTGGCAACCGGATCCGCTTCTCGCAGCTGGCTGATGAAGTCGCAAGCGCCGGGTTCGATGCCGCCTACACGCTGCCGATCGGTGAGAACCGCGATGCAGTCTTCTCGGCCGGCGCCGTCTATTCCAACTCGATCCGCGATTTCAAACTGCTGCAGTTCGCCTGGACCGGCCCGCGCGGACCGACCCCCAACGACGTGCTGACGGCGCGTGTCGACTATCTCCTGTCGCCTGACAACATCGATCCGCAGCGGTTCGTGCTCAACGAGTTCACCGGCCCGGACGACAGCTACAAGGGCCGCCTCACCAATACGGGCGCCTATGTCGCCGCAGATATTGAGGTGATTCCGCTGGTGCGCGCCTCGGTCGGCGTCCGCTACGAGGATACCGTTGAGGAAGTTCGCACCTATAACCGCTTCGGTCTGCCGTCGGCGGCGCCTGTGTCGCTTTCGAACGAGTACTGGCTCCCTGCTGCTACTTTCACATGGAACTTTGCGGAAGACCTGCAGCTCCGCCTCGGTTACTCGCAGACCATCGCGCGTCCGCAGTTCCGCGAACTTGCGCGTACGCCCTTCATCGACCCCGACACCGACCGTGTCTACGAAGGCAACCCCTTCTTGGTCGATACTGAGTTCACCAACTACGACGCGCGCCTCGAATACTACTTCGACGAAGGCCAGTTCGTGACGCTTGGCGCCTTCTACAAGGAAGTGACCAACCCGATCGAGGAGGTGGTCATCCGCGTCGACCGTTACCAGACGCGCTTCATCAACGCGCCGGCGGCGACGCTGGCGGGTGGAGAATTCGAGTACAAGCTGCTGTTCGACATGCCCTTCCAGTTCGGCGTTCTCGATGACGCCAAGTGGTTGTTCCAGACGAACTACACGTACACGATGTCGGAAGTTGAAGCTGGGCCGGGCACCACGGTTATCAGCCCGATCACCTTCCTCCCGGTTCCCTCGTCGTTCTTCGAACTCGACGGAACCCAGCTGCAGGGCTCGCCTGAGCATATCCTCAACGCCCAGTTCGGTTACGAGACGCCGTACTCGCAGATGACGCTGATCCTCGGCTGGACCGACGATCGCATCCTCCGCCGCGGGCAGGGCAGCGTGGAGCCGGTGTACGATCACTCCGGCATCAACGTCGACCTCGTCTACAAACACACGCTCCAGTGGGGCGAAAACGACCTGACGCTGACGCTGGCCGGACGCAATCTCGGCGGCGCGGTGTACGAGGAATACCAGATCTACGATCGCGGTCGTAACGAGGTGGATCGCTACCCGCGCGGACAGGTCTTCTCGGCGAGCATCGCTGCCGAGTTCTAGGACGCGGATCTCCTGAGGCGGGACTGGACGCAGCGTTCCGCCTCAGGTGCGTCTCCTTCTTGGGCAGATGTTACGAGTGCGCAAAAGACGCATGCTGCGCCTGTGTGACAATGCAGCCCTCTTGTCGCGGATGGCTGTCACACAGTCTTCGCAAATGTGATGTTAGTGCTTTCCTATCCTGCAGGGGGGCTGAAGACGCAACAAAAGCGTCATGGCTTGCGGGCGGGTGTTGGTTGATGCGGTGCGGGTCGTCATGAAAACGTCACACCCAATCGGTCGCACGTTTGCCGCTCGCTGGCGCGGCGGCGCCCTTGCGCTGATCCGCCCAGGCGCCGAAATGGCCCTTCTTGCCGGGGTCGCTATTGGATGCGCCCAGATAGGCTGGCGCATCGTATCTCCGGAATTGCCCGACCTGTCCGTAAGCGATGTTGCGTCGGAGCCCGTGACCGAGGTCGCTACGTCTAGCCTTCGTTCTCCATTTGCGCCGATGCACTTCGCGGACGCGAGCGCGGCAAATTTCCAGGTTGATCTCAGCGGCGTCCGCGTCGTCGGCGTCCGCGTTGCTCCTCGAGCCGAAGACAGCGGCGCAGTCATCGTGCTTGGCGCGGGCGCACAGCGGTCTTTCCTGGTTGGCCATGAGATTATTGATGGCGTTCGTCTCGAGTCCGTCGAGGCCGCGCACATCGTAGTGTCCATGGGAGAAGACGAGCGGATCATCCCGCTTGAACGCGCAAGGCCCGCCGCCCCCTCGCTGGCGCTAGCATTAATGGGTCTGCCGCAACCCGAATTTGACGGTGCGCCGGCGACGTCGATGGCTTCAGCTGCGCCCGCCTGGTCGGGCGAGGGCGGGGCTGAGACCGTGTCGCTTCCGCTCGGCCGTGAGCAGGACATCGCCAGCTGGCTCCTGGCGACCAGTGCTCAGATCGAAACGCGCAACGGCGCGCCCTATGCTTGGCGCGCCGCCGCCTCGGCGCCGCGGCAGGTGATCACCGCAGGCGTTGAAGTCGGCGATCTCATTCTCTCCGTCAACGGCGCTGGCCCGAATACCGGCCAGTCCGAGCTTGTCTCCGCCGCATCCGCCAGTCCGCTCACGCTCGAGATCGAGCGCAAGTCCGGCCAGCGCATCCGGCTCCAGGTTACGCGTGGTCTCTGAGTCATGAAGTCTCTCATTCGCGTATTCCTGGCCGCCACGGCGTGCGGTGTGGCTGGCGCTGGTTCACTCCAGCTTGCGCCGGCTTTCGCCCAGCAGGCTGACAACTCGGTCACGCTCAGCGAAGTGGACATCCGCGCCTTCATCGAGGACGTGGCCAACGTCACCGGTCGCACCTTCATCATCGACCCCCGCGTCACCGGCAAGGTCAGCGTCGTCTCCACACGCCAGCTGTCGCCGAACGAACTCTTTCAGGTCTTCCAGTCGACCCTGCGCGTCCACGGCTTCGTCGCATCCCCGTCGGGCGCCAACACATACCGCATCATACCCGACGAGGTGGCTGCGCGCGAACCCGGCCCCGGCCCCGGCGGCGGCGCCGAGGCGGATCGCTATGTCACGCAGGTCTTCTCTCTGAAGCATGCTGAATCGGAAAGCGTGGCCCAGGCCATCCGGCCCTTGCTGTCGCTTCGCGGGGCCGCAACCTCCGTTCGTCGCGGCAACTCGATCATCGTCGTCGACTATGGCTCGACCCTGCTGCGCGTCCGCGAAGTCATCCAGACGCTTGATCGCGACAGCACCGAACTGCGCACAATCCGCCTCACCAACACGTCCGCATCCGAGATGGTCCGCTCGATGCAGGCCATCATCACGGCCGATGGCGGCCCAGCCGTGCAGATCGTCGCGCTCGCCGCCGGCAACACCGTCGTCATGCGCGGCGAGCCGGCGCTGCTCGACCGCTATGCGCCGCTCCTGCAGGAACTCGACGTGCAGGCGGATTTCCGGCGTGGCGTCGTCGTGATCCCGCTCACCTACGCAGTTGCCGACGAAGTGCTGCCCATCCTCCAACAGATTTCAGCATCGATGGAAGGGCCGGCCGGCGCCGATGGCGCGCCTGCCGCCAACCGTCGCGCCAATATCGCGTCGCACAAGGCGACCAATTCGCTGATCATCAGCGCCGACCCGGATGTGCAGGAAGCCCTCTCCGAAGTGGTCACCTCGCTCGACAAGCGCCGCCAGCAGGTGAACGTCGAAGCCGTGATCGTGGAAGTGTCCGACACTGCCGCGCAGGAACTCGGCCTCCAGTTCCTCGTCGCCGGCGGTCAGGACAATGCCGTTCCCTTCCTCTCGACCAGCTACGGCAATTCGGCGCCGAACCTGCTCGCCGTTACCGGCGCCCTGATGACGGGCGACCAAGACACGTCCGACAATCCTGCGCTCGCGCAGCTCCAGCAGGCGGCTGTCTCCTCGCTGCTGGGTTCGACCGGGGGCCTGTTCGGTGTCGGCGGACAAACCGACGACGGCGCCATTCTCGGTCTGATCGTCAACGCGCTCAAGGAAGACCGCGACAGCAACGTGCTCTCCACCCCTTCCGTGCTGACGCTCGACAACGAGAGCGCCTCCATCATGGTTGGCCAGCAGATCCCGATCACCACCGGCGAGACGCTTGGCTCCGCCAACACCAACCCTTTCCGCACCATCCAGCGTGAAGACGTCGGCGTTCAGCTCGAAGTAACGCCGCAGATCAGCGACGACGGCGTCATCCGGCTCACAATCCGCCAGGAAGTCTCCAGCATATTCGGGCCGATAACATCGACGTCTACCGATCTCATCACCAACAAGCGCGAGATCAACACGGTCGTCCAGGTCGACGCCGGCCAGATCATCGTGCTCGGCGGCCTGATCCAGGAAGACGTGCAGAAGACAGAGAGCGGCATTCCGGGGCTGCGCGATATTCCTCTCGTCGGCGGCCTGTTCGGCTCCACCGGAGAATCTCGCCGCCGCACGAACCTGATGGTCTTCCTGCGGCCCACCATCGTGAACACGCCGGAGCAGGCGCACGATGTAACGATGCGGCAGTATCAGGCCGTGCAGGGCTTCGATGGGCTCGATCCGCTGATCCAGCAGAAGGTCGAAACCGACTTCTTCAACTTCACCACCCAGCCGCCCGTCGCGCCGCCGTTGCCGGCGCAATCCGAAGCGGCAACACCGCCCGCCACGCAATGACCCAGGCAACCGCATCGGCGGGGGAGGGCCTCTCACTCGACTACGCCTTCGCGCGCGATCGCGGTGTTGTCCTCCTCACTGACGGCCCCCCCTGGCGTGTCGGTATGCGCGCTGGCGCGGACGCGCTGGCGCTGGTGGAAGTCCGTCGCGCTTTGTCCGCTCCGTTCGAAATTGCTCAGCTCGACGCCGCCGCCTTCGACGCCGCCCTGTCGCAACGCTACGCCGTCACTTCCGAAGCCACCCGCAGGATCGCAACCGGCCTCGACGACGAAGCCTCGCTCGACGCCCTCTCCGAAGAAGCTGGCGCAACGGCGGACCTGCTCGACAGCCAGGACGACGCACCGGTCATCCGCCTGATCAACGGCCTGATCTCCGAGGCGATCAACCAGGGCGCGTCAGACATTCATATCGAGCCTTTCGAGACCACGGTCATCGTGCGACTGCGTGTCGACGGCATCCTCCGCGAATTGATGAACGTGCCCGCCAAGGCCAAGTCGCGCCTCGTCTCGCGCATCAAGGTCATGGCGCGACTCGACATCGCGGAAAAACGTCTGCCGCAGGATGGACGCATCTCCCTTACGCTCGGTGGTCGCGGCGTCGATGTGCGCGTTTCAACCCTTCCTTCGCGTCACGGCGAGCGCGTCGTGATGCGTATCCTGGACAAGGACCAGAGCTTGCGCAGCCTCGACGGCCTCGGCATGTCGCCCGCAACCCTGGCGCGCTTCCAGAGCGCGATGACCGCGCCCAATGGCATCATTCTGGTCACCGGACCTACTGGCTCGGGGAAGACGACGACGCTTTACGCAGCGCTTAATCTGCTCAACGATCGATCGCGCAATATTCTGACGGTGGAAGATCCGATCGAATACGCCATCGAAGGCATCGGTCAGACGCAGGTCAACAGCCGCATCGGCATGACATTCGCCGCCGGCCTCCGCGCCATCCTGCGCCAGGACCCAGACGTGGTGATGGTCGGCGAGATACGCGATGCCGAAACGGCCCAGATCGCGGTGCAGGCCTCGCTCACCGGTCACCTGGTTTTCTCGACTGTCCACACCAACGACGCTGTCGCCGCCATCACGCGCCTCCGCGACATGGGCATTGAGCCCTACCTGCTTGCTTCCACGCTCCGCACAGTTGTCGCCCAGCGCCTCGTCCGGCGCTTGTGTGAAAACTGCAAGCGTCCGGCCGTGATCGGCGAGCGGGAAACCGCGCTTCTCGCGTCCATTGGCGCTCCGCCGCAGGCCTTTGAGGGTCACGGTTGTCCCTCGTGCAGCGGCTCCGGCTATGTCGGCCGCATTGGTCTCTACGAATGCATGGTGGTGGATGACGAAATCCGCCGGATGATCCACGCCAATGCGTCGGAAGAGGCGATGGCCGCCCACGCCTTCCGCACATCTGAACGACTCTTTGCTTCGGGCCTCGCCTGCGTCGCGGCCGGCGTCACATCCCTGAGCGACGTCCTGAGGAGCGCAGGCGCGGGGGAAGCTGTCTAATGGCCCGCTACTCCTACGTCGCCATTGATCTCGAAGGCCGCGAAAAGCGTGGCGGCATAGATGCACGCGACGAGCGCGCCGTCCACGCCGCACTCGCCGGCCGCAAGCTGTATCCGTTGGAAGTGGCCCCAATGGGCGCCACGCCAGTCAGCGCGCAGCAGAAATCCACGCCATCGCGTGTCCGCGGCTCGCTCAGTCACAAGGCGCGCCTTCTCGTCACACGCCAGCTCGCAACGCTGATCGGCGCGTCTGTTTCCGTTGACGAAGCCCTCGGCATGCTTGCCGCCCAGCAGGAAGACAGCGCCGCCCGCCGCATTCTCGCTGACCTGCGCTCCGCCATCCAGGAAGGCATGCGTCTCGCCGATGCGATGGCCCGCCACAAGTCCAGCTTTCCGGGCGCCTACCGCGCGGCCATTGCGGGCGGCGAGCGTTCCGGCAACCTCGCCCCCGTCCTCACGCGCCTGGCGGACTACCTGCAACGCGAACATGCCCTGCGCTCGAAGATCGCAACTGCGATGATCTATCCAGCAGCGCTGATGGCGGTCGCCGCCGCCGTCATCGGTTGTCTCATGATCTTCGTCGTCCCCGCGCTGGTGGATCAGTTCAAGGCTTTCCATGGCGAGCTCCCACTCGTCACGCAGATCCTGATCGGCGTCTCCGAAGGCCTCGCCCGTTTCTGGCCCGTGCTGTTGATCGCCATTGTCGGCGGATTCATCGCCGCGCGCACTGCGCTGCGCCAGCCGCACATCCGCCTTGGCTTCGACTCGGCGCTGATGCGCCTTCCGATGCTTGGCAAGTGGATTCGCGCCGTCAGCACCAGCCGCTTCGTTCGCTCCATCTCCATGCTTGCTTCCAGCGGCCTCCCCATCCTGGAAAGCGTGCGCGCCTCGCGCGATGCCGCCTCCAACCGCGCCTTCGCGCGCGCCATCGACGCGATGGGAGACCGCATCCAGGAAGGCGAGCCGCTCTCGGGCGCCATGCGCAAGTCTGCGCTGATCCCCCCCGTCGTCGTCTATATGGCGGTCGGCGGCGAAAACTCCGGCGAGCTGCCGGATATGTTGCAGCGCGCCGCCAACCATCTCGACGAGGAATTCGAAGGCTTCGTGCAAGCCGCGCTCAGCCTCATCGAACCGCTCATCATCGTTCTGATGGGCGCAATCGTGGCCAGCATCGTGCTGGCGATCATGCTGCCGATCCTGCAGCTCAACCAACTCGCCGCAGGATGATGGAGACGCCCGTGCCTCAGCCCAGATCGAACTCCCGCCTCCACCCCGAAGCCGGCGTCACGCTGGTCGAGATGATGGTCGTGATCCTCATCATCGGCCTCATCACGGCCATCGTCGCCATCAACGTCCTTCCCAGCCAGGACAAGGCTCGCGTCGAGAAGGCGAAAGCCGACATCGCCGCCATCGATCAGGCGCTTACCCTGTTCCATCTCGAAGCCGCCCGCTTTCCGACAACCGAGGAAGGTCTTGACGCTCTCGTGGAGCCGGCGGCTGCGCTGGGCGCCGAACGCGCCGCCTTCATCCGTACGCTCCCCAACGATCCATGGAACCGGCCCTACCAGTATGTCGCTCCGGGCGAGACGGGTCCCTACGACCTCTATTCCATGGGGGCAGATGGCAAGGTCGGCGGCGAGGGCCTCGATGCAGACGTCACTCTCACCCGTTAGCCGCTCCGCCGGCTTCACGCTGATCGAGGTGCTGGCGACGCTTGGCATCGTCGCACTCACGGCCAGCGCCGTCCTGCTGATGTCTCCCGGCGCGGATTCGCGCCTCCGGGCTGCGCTCGAGAAGATGGCTGCCCGCATCGATCTTGCGGCGGACGAGAGCGTCATGATGAATCGCCAGCTCGCCTTCGTTGCCACGCGCGACGGCTATCACTTCGAACGTCTCGATGAAGATGGCTGGCGCCGTCTCGAAACCATTCCCGCTCTCGGCTTCCAGCCCTGGCCCGGCGGCGACGCGCCCGACTTCGAGACCGCAGATACGTCGGAGTCGGAGGAGGGCGCCACGCACCGGCTCTCCCGCTTCGATCCGCTTGGCGGGGCCACACCCATGCTGCTTCGGTTTGGCTCCGGCGAAGAAGGCTGGAGCGTTGAGATCGACGATCAGGGAGCGGTTCATGTCGAACGCGCGTCCTGATCCCGCTCACGCCGATGCAGGCATCTCTATTGTCGAAACGCTGGTCGCGCTTTTCGTCTTTGCGCTCGCCGCCGTCGCGCTGATCTCGATGCAGGCGCAGTCCGTCGAGACTTACTCCCGCGTCGAAACCCGCGCGCTAGGGGCTATTGTGATCGAAAACGCCGTCATCGACGTCATGGCCGACCGCGCCTCCATTTCGCTCGGCGTCAGGGAGGGTAAGACCGAACTCGCTGGACGCAGCTGGCGCTGGAAGTTGGATGTCCTGTCCACCGGGGATCCTGAAAGCGTCCGCATCGAAGCCGCCGCCTTCCTGGGTGAGGAAGCCGCCCCCGCCGCGCAGCTCTCCGCCTTTCGCTTGACCGGGAGCACGCCATGATGCGCCCGGCTCACCGCGAAGCCGGCTTCACGCTGGTCGAGGCGCTCGTATCGCTCTTCATCTTCGCGCTTGTTGCCGGCGGCGGCGTGCTGCTCCTGTCGCAAACGCTTCTCGCGCAGGCCAATGTGGAAAAAGCGCAGGACGGGATGCGCGAGCTGCAATTGGCCCGCGCGCTGCTGGCGTCCGATCTCGCGCAGATTGCCCCGCGTGCGCCCCGCGATCCTGCCCGCCTGCCGGTCGCCTTCCATGCCACGGCCGGCGCGCACCCTGAAATGTCCTTCGTCCGCGCGCAGGGCGAGCCCGGCTCCGAGGACCAGATAACCACATCCCTTGTCGTGGTTTCCTACACGCTCGACGAAGCTGGCCGCCTCATTCGCTCCACCCGCGCCGCGATCGACCCCGGTTCCGGCGCCGTGACGCGCGACCGGGTGTTGCTCTCGTCCGCTGGCGATATCCGCTTCGCCTTCCATAACGGCATCGGCTGGAGCGATGACTGGACAGCCTCCGCCTCGCTCGTTCCCCGCGCCGTCGCCATCGAAGTCACGCTGCCGCGCTACGGCAAGGTACGGCTGCAAGCGCTGACGGGGCTTTGAGCATGGTGCGCGACAGCTCCCCCCCAAATGGTGAAAGCGGCGCGGCCCTGGCAGCGGTGCTTGTCATCGTTGCGGTGATGAGCGTGCTCGCCATCTCCGTCGTGGAAGCCGCCCGCTTCTCGACGCTGCGTACAGGCAATCAGGCAGATGCCGACCAGACGCGTTGGTATCTCCTCGGCGCCGAAGCCTATGCCGTCCGCCGCATCGACCAGGCGCTGGCCGCCGCCGTCGCCGAAGGCGCCAACGTGTCGGACTGGCTCGACCGCACCATAACCCTCCCGCTCGATGATGGCTCGATGCAGATCTCTGTCGCCAGCGGCGACAACTGCTTCAACCTCAACAGCCTCGCGAGGCAGGAGGAGGGTGGCCCCATTATCGCCAGCGAGGACGGCCAGGCCCGCTTCTCGCGCCTCCTCTCCATCCTCGGCATCCAGTCCCACCGCACCCTCGCCGCATCCCTCGCCGACTGGATCGACAGCGACAGCATCCCCGGCCTCGGCGGCGCGGAAGACGAAGCCTATGGCGGCGAGGCCGCCATCGCGCTCCCCGCCAATCATCTGCTGGGAGACACAAGCGAGATGCGGAGCATCGCCGGCTTCGACGGCAGCGTCGTGTCCCGGCTCGCGCGCCTCGCCTGCGTTCGCCCCACCACGTCCGCCAACGTCATCGCCATCAACACGCTTCGCCCGGATCAGGCCCCGCTGCTCACCGCCATCTTCGGGCCCGGGCTCCCGCTGGCGTCGGCCGAGTCCCTCATACGCGACCGACCCATCGGCGGCTGGGATGACCTCGAAGCTTTCTTTGCGGACCAACGCATCGCTCCAATACAACTCAGTGACGAAAGTCGGGCGATGTTCACAAAACTGTCGCGTTGGTATGTGATCGGCATTCGGGTCCACTCCGGCGATATGACGGAAACCAGCGTCGCCCTTGTGGATACCGCAGCCGGTCGTGGGCGTGTTGTCCGGCGCGTTTTCGGCGCGCGCATCGCGAACAACCTTCTATGAGTTCAGCCGTGATCATCCTGGTCGCTGGAAATACGCCTGCAGAGCCGATGGCCTGGGTGCGCCTGGCCGGGGGCTCCGTCGCAGCATCGGGCATGATTTCCGCCGGCGAGACCATTCGTGGCTCCGGTGCCGGCGCCGATTGCATCCTCGTGGCGCCCGGCTTCGACGCACAGCTGCGCCGCCTCGAAACGCCGACACGTTCTTCCCCGCAGGCCCGCGCCGCAGCCGCCCATCTCTTCCGCGACAGCCTGGCGACGGACGCCGCGGAAACAGTCTTCGCCGTTGGCGAAGCTGGCGCGAACGATCAACGCCGCGCCGCCGCCATGTCGCGCGCGCGCCTTGCGGCATGGCTTGCGCGTTGTGGCAGCATGCGCCTGAAGCCGCAGGCCGTATATCTCGATTGCTCGCTGCTTCCCGCTCCCGCAGGCGCCATCGACGTCATGCGTCTCGGCGAACGTACGCTCGTCTCGGCCGGCGAACTCGGCGCCTTCACCATGGATTCCGATCTCGCCCCCGCCGTGCTGGGCCAGTGGATCGCCCAGCTCGGCTCCGCCATTGACACGGCCTACCTCCATGGCTGGACGCGTGAACAGCTCGCTCCGCAACTCGGCGCAGTCAGATTTGAAGCCAGCGCTGCGGCTGAGGAAGACCCCGTCATCCGGATCGCGAAGCTCGCCGCCGCGCGGCCGCCTCACGCGCCCGACTTTGTCGCCGCCGCACAGCGCGCGCCCACGGCCTCGCCGCTTGCCTCATGGGCGCTGGTCGCTGGCCTCGCCGTAGTCGCTGGCCTCATTCAGATCGGCCTTGCCGCGGTGGACGGACTGCGCGATACGGATGCGGCGCAAGCCGTTCTCGCCGCCGCCGAAGCCGAATTCCGTGAGGCGCGGCCCGAAGTGAAACGCATCGCCAATCTCCGCGCGCAAGTCACCGGCGCTCTAAACGCCGCTAAACCACAGGCCGCCAACCCCGTCATTGCCGCGAGCCCGATGATCTCCGACGTGCTCGAGCTCCACCCGGACGTTCAGCTTGACGAAGTACGCCTTGACGCCCCGGGGCGCACGGTGGAGCTGCGCCTCTCCAGCCTGCTTCAGCCGCAACTGGATTCCGCCATCGAAGGCTTGCGCGAAGTCGCCGGCAGGATTGACGTTGGCCCGATGCAGGCAGTCGACGGTCGAACATCCATCTCCGTCTCGATGGGTGGCGCATGATGCGCGCCGCTTCGTCCTGGTTCGCCTCGCGGGCGCCGCGTGAGCAGATCCTGCTCCAGGCTGGCGCCGCGGTCGCGTTGCTTGCCGCGCTCTGGTTCAGCTGGCAGGCCGCAAGCGGCTATCGCGCCGCCGCTGCCGCAGACCTGGCAAGCGCCATGCAGCTGCGCGATGATGTCGCCCGCCTGCGCGCCATCCCCGTCGCCGCAGCCCAGGCGGCCTCCGCCACGTCCGACGGCACGCCGCGCGGCGCGGCCATCGCAATCGCGACGCAGTTCGGCCTGTCTCCCTCACGCGTGGAGCCTGACGGCCCCAACGCCGTACGCATCTCCTTCCAGCCCGCCGCTTCGCAGGGTCTCTACGCCTGGATCGACGCGGTCGAACGCGCGGGCTTTGCAGTCAGCCGCATCGCCATCATCCGCGCCGGAGAAGGCGATCTTGTGCAGGCTGACGCCAGCGTCGCCGCGAGGCGGCCATGATCCGCATCTGGCACATTGCGGTCTTCGGAGCGGCCCTCGCCGGCGGCGCCATGGCCTTCGCCCCGGCGCAGGCTTTCATCCAGTCCAATGAGGGTGGCCTCGCTTTCTCTCACGCCAGCGGCACGATCTGGGACGCAAGGCTCACCCGCACCCATATCGGCCAGTTCGACGCTGGCGACGTCGGCGTGAAAGTCTCAGCTGCGGATCTCCTTCTCGGTCGGGTCGTCGCCAATGTCGAACTCGCCGGCCCCGACATTTCCGGAGCGGCGCGGCTGCAGATGGGACTCGACGGTGAACGTCGCCTTTCGGCCAGCGAACTCGACATTCGTGGCCTTCCGGTCAACGATACCTTGCGCCTGCCCGGCGAAACTCGGCTCCGCAATATCGACATCGTGCTGGGCAGCGACGCCTGCCTCTCCGCGCAGGGCGTGCTCGAAAGCGACACGTTGACCCGCAGCGGTGAACTTCTTGGTGTGAGCGGACCCATGATGTCGGGCGCCGCCGCCTGTCATGGCCGGGTCGGCCGACTTGTTCTCAATGGCGAACGCGACGGCGAATCCGCCCAGCTGTTCGTTGATCTATCAGGGTCCGGCGCGGCCCAGTGGTCGGTCAGCTATGCGACGGAAAATCCCGACGTCGGCGCACGCCTCGCCGCACTCGGACTCCAGCCCAAAAGCACCTACGGTTCATTCGAGAAGAGGGGAGCGGCGCGATGGCTACCGTTCTGACGAAACTGGCCTGCGCCGCCGCTGCCGTGGCGATCGCCGGCGCGGCCTTTGCACAAAGCATCGGCGACCGCATCAGCGTCGGCGCCATCGAACTGCAGGATCTTCCGCCGCAGACGCTCGCCGCCGGGCGCTGCGGTCTGTTCCTTTGGAGCAAGACGGAGCGACCGGTATTCATTCTCTACGCAACGGAATCGCCCGCCCGCGCCCTCGTGCGCATCGGAAACCGCGACCACCGTCTCGACCGCAAGCAGGCAAGCGGCGAAGCCGTCCTGGGCCACTACGAGAAGCAGACCTTCGCCGGCGGCAAGTATAGCTTCGAGGTTGACCTCACCTATGATCGCGAGGCCCAGCTCCAGGATGGAGCGGTGATCAAGCGCGGCGTTCTTCGCACGCGCGACCAGAAGGGCTTTGAAACCATCCTGCCCGTTGGCGGCATGATCGGCTGCAAGGCGTCCTGACGCGGTTACCCCGCAGGCAGCCGAATTAGCGAGTGCCTGCCGCCCGCCCGGTCAGACCAACGCTGCTCGATAGCCGACGCAAGCGATCAGCCGCGCCCCAAAGCGGCGTCAGCTTAGGCGACCCTGATCGCTTGAGCGGAATTTTGGGTCCGACCCGGGAATCAATGCTGCGCGTTGGCCAGCCTGTTCCCGTGACGACCTCAGCGAAGATGCACGCTATCAATCCAGGCTGGCGTACTGCCTGGGGTTGATATCCCAGCGGATCGTCGCTTCCGCAATTCGGCCAGAGGAATCAGCCGCGCGGAACGTCATACCCTGCACGATGGATTTGGCCTCACGTGCAAAGCCATCCGAAGTGCAGGAGATGATCTCAACCGATCTTGCCCGGCCCTGCGCGTCGATTTCAAAGGCGACGTCACACGAACCGTCGAGGCCCTGGCGGGCCGCGAGATATGGGTAGCGAAACTCAGAATGCGCCACCGGAGTGACGGCGCTCTTCACGGAGATCGCGTAGGGGCTTGATTGGGATTTGGCGCTGTCGGCGAATGCAGCCGGCGACACCAAGGCGAGGGCGAGCGAGCAAAGCAGAGCGTTTTTCATGACGGATTTATGACAGACATATGACAGTTTGTCATCAAGGAAACTGAGAGATTTGCTCCTTGGCCGGGCTCACGGCTCTGCTGCGCCGCAACAACGGCCGCACAGAACGTCCAGTATGATCTCAGCGGGGGGCCGTGCTCATCGCCACAATGGAGCTCTGATCCATCACAACTTGTCCGATGGCGTCGGGCCTGGTCGTGCGTCTCGGGTCTGTTGGAAGCATGAATCCGCTCGGCAGTGGCGCGCGCCAGCAGGACCAGCAGCATCAGGAAGCTGGCGATCCGGCTCCAATCGGCCCGTGTGCGGCCACTCTACTTAAGCGTGCGGCGACGTGTACGTGGTGAGGAAGGCAGTCGCAGCCAGAACGCCACCGATCAGGAGGATTTCGGCCGTCATGGACCGCCTTAGCGCCGCCAGTGACCGACCATCTTCGCTCGCGAGGTCAGGCGTCAGTCGAAGCTTGTTGAAGGCCGCCAACGCCAGCACGGAGGATGCGATGAGCACCTTGAGCGCCAGAACCTGTGCGTATGGCGTGATCCAGTCCGGACGGTTGAAGTTCACGAGTGTCAGGATCAGCGCCACCCCCGCGATCAGCAGGACCGCAACGATTGCCAGCGCTTGTCGGCTGAATTTTCTGATCAGCTGGGCGAAAGCGGCCGCTTCAATCGCCTTGCTGGCGGGGAGCAGCAACAGGATCGCGCCAAGCCACCAGGCCGCAGCGCCGACGTGAATCCATGCTGTAGCGCTTGCCGCGAGGTTGTACGACGCGGCATGGCCGTTCACGGCGAAGGACGCGAGCAGAGCCAGTCCCCCAACGGCTGGGATGGCGCCGCCCAGCAACGTCGATCCTGCGAACGCCAGCAGCACGGCTCCGCCGCAAACCTGCAAGGCGGCTGCAAGGCCGGTGGGTGACTCCACAATCGCCGACATGGTAGGCTCGCTGAAATCTCCGCCCAGTCGGAAAATCAGGACAAGAAGCGCAGCACCGGAAGAGAGGATCGCCACGCCGCCAGCGAACCGCGTGATCCTCCGCGCACCCGAGCGTGCAGGACCCAGCTGCTCGCCGAGGCTGGCCGCAGCCAAGGCGACGCCAGCGCTGGCAAATGCGCTGGCGTAAAGCAAAAGCTTGGCTGCTGCGGCCAGGACCTCGAGCATCAGTGATGGTCGTGGTCTTTGGCCGGTGGCGGCGAAGATGGCGTCGCGCCGGGTTTGATCACGATGATGATCGATCCCTCAATTGGATGGCCATCCTTCGAGAGCGCCTTCCACTTGATCTCGTTGCGGCCGGTCGCGAGCTTCGGATCATGCACCATGAAGCTGGTCGAACTGCCCGACGGCATGAAATCCAGCTTGCGTTCGGGTTTGCCCGGCTCGATGAGGATGATCGATGTAACCCGTGCGGCCTCATTGAAGTTGATCGTGATCTCGGCGGGCGAGGCGGCGAGAATCGAACCGCTGGCGGGGACTGTGTTCTTGACGGTCGAGTGGGCGAGCGCCGGGGCAGCTGCCAGCGCCATCACCGCACCAACCATAAGTGTTCGGGAGTATCTGATCATGGCGTCGATCCTTTTTGCCAGGGGTCGGAGAGTTTCGGGTTTTTCAAGAAGTCCTCGTCGGTGAACGAGCGGAGGAAGGCGATAATATCCGCGCGCTCCTGTGCCGACATTTCGAAGCCGGGCACGAAGGAGCTCTTGAGTGGATTGTCGCGGCCTATGCCCGCATTTGGGCCGGTGGCAATGGTTCGCCCGCCAGCTGCGTAGTGGTCCAGCACTTCGTCCAGGGTCGCAATAGAACCGTCATGCATGTAGGGCGCGGTCACGGCGATGTTGCGCAGGCTGGGCGCTTTGAAACGGCCCATGTCCTCTGGCCGTCCGGTCAGTTCAGCGACGCCCGTGTTATGCGCTGGATACGCGCCATTGCCATCGATGTTGTAGAGCCCGGTATTGTGGAACGCGATCTCGGGGTGCGGCGCGCGTGCATGAATGACGTTGTCGCTCATGTTGAAATTGTTGTGGCAGTGATGGCACTCGAATTTCTCGGAAAAGAACAGCGCCTCTCCGCGGATCGCCGAGTCGGAGATCGCATCGACATCGCCGGCGTAGCGATAGCGATCATATGGCGAGTTAACGGAGATGATCGTGCGCTGGAACGCCGACAGCGCACGGACGACAGTTGCGAGGCTGATATCGCCGCCCATGTCGGGGAATGCCTTGGGGAAGAGGTCGCGATAGATGGGCTCGGCCTTGAGGCGACTTACGAGTTCTGCGTCGAGCCCTGCCATTCCCATCTCGACAGGTTCCTGGCCGACGAGCGGGACGAGCGCTTGCTGTTCCAGCGAGTGAAGCAGCGGGTTGGCCCATGTGAGGACCGGCGCATAGGCGACATTCGCCAGCGACATGGAATTGCGCGGCGTGAACTGACCCGTAACGCCGGGCGACACCGGAAGACCGTCCGTGAACGCCAGCTCCTGCTTGTGGCAGCTCGCGCAGGATTTCGTTTTGTCGGCTGAAAGCCGCACATCATAAAAGAGGCGCCGCCCCAACTCGGCTTTGGCGGCATTGAGCCGGTTGGAGGCGGGTTCGAGGGGAGGCGGCGTCCAGTCGGGAAGCCCCAGATCATAAGCGATCGGAACGAGAGCGGGCGCCAGCGGGGAGGAAGCTGGCGCCGCCGCCGGCGAAGCCATCGACGCGGATTGATCGGTTCCGGATGCGCAGCCGGAGAGGATCACGGCATAGGCCGCTGTCGCTAGCAGTCGCCGGATCATGTCAGCTCGCCTTCGCGAAGTGCTGGCCGGCTGAAGGCTTGCCCCTGAAGGCGAGACCGAGACGGTCCATGATGGCGATGCAGTCATCGTCGTTCGTGAACGACATGCAGCCGGACGCGGAGTTGGGCGCGTTCACCGTGATGTCCGTTGCAGCGAGCAGTTCTCCCAGATCCAGAACGACCTTCTGCCGTGCAACGTCAAAGCCATCGATCCGGTAAGTGGGCCTGTTCGCATTCGTGCAGGGTGAGGACGGCGGCGTCGTCGGCGAGCCTTCGCCGCAATCGGTAGATCCGAGGTGGATCGAGAATCCCGACGCAGCCATGCCGGCCATTCCCTGCATGGCCGGCTGGGCGGTCGCGGATGACTTGTTGGCCGTGTCGAAGTCGATCGTCGTGAATTTGTAACCGATCCGCCATGGCCAGGTGAGTCCGCTATAGTTGAGCGGCGCCGCTGCGAGGGTCGGGTCCTTATGGTTGAGATCGAATGGTACGCCGATCTCGAACACGACGCCCTTGTAGTTCCCGGCCGGAGCCGTCCCGCGGATAGCCATATTCATCGGCGCATTGCCGTTGCAGTTGCCGGTGGCGTTCTCGAAGTCGAGCAGGGCGACCTTGTCGTTCTGCCACTGATCGTCTGGCGTCAGCGTGAGCGGAACTTCGCGCCCGTCGGACGCGATCAGACGGACTTCGCTTACGTAGATACGGAAATCCTGTAGCATCAGCGTCGCTTTGGACGTGCCGACGTTGGCGTAGCTCTCGCCGCAACGCGCGGGCTGACCGTTGATGCGGGCGTCGAAGTTTATCGTGATGGGGGCGCCGGATGCACCGTCTGCCATTGAAGTGGCGCAGGCAGACAAGCCAAGCGTTAGCGCAAGGGCGGAGGCGGACAGAAGTCGCCCACAAGAGGAGGAAAGCATGAGTTCATGACCTGAATATGCATGTCGATGCGCGAGCCCGCGCAGTCGGACAGGCAGGCTTACGCCCGCCGCGAAGCAGTTCAGATCAGGCTTGGAGGACCGGTCGCCGGCGGCGGGGGCGCAGGAAGGTCGCGACCTGGCTGCACGTAAGCCGGCGCAGGCAGCTCAACTTGCCGGGAAAGGGCCTCGAACGGGATGGCCACTGCCGACGGTGGAGTGGACATCGCCGGCCCGGCCGCAAACGCGCATGGCGGCTGATCGGTCTTCCCTCCGGAACGCTTCTTGAGCGGAACATCCGCAAGATCAACCAGTTCGCCAGTGTCGAGGTTGAGGGCAGACGCCGACCGCGCGTGTGCATCGCACAGCTGCATCACCACGAAGCGCCCGTCGGGCGTATCGGCTGCCGCCAGCATGTACCCGCCCGGCACGAGCGAGCGCACAAGGACGGCGAGAAGCGCTAAGGCGCCTAGCTGCCTACCCATGCTACGTGCCCAAGCGAGAATGCGCGCCTCCATTGCGAAAAGGATACGCCCTTTCGCCCGGACGCCGCAAGGCTGCGCCGCTGCGGCGCGATTCACACATTGGTGTCGGAAGCGCCAGGGTGTCGAAAGCGCGAGCCGAAGCGGAGATGGCGGCGCGGATCTGCGAAGTTTTGTTGGAATGGCTGCACGGCTCTTTGCGGCTGCCGCCTTGGACAGTGAGCCATCAATTCGAAACCGGCAGCCCATCCTTCCGTCGAACTGCAAGAACAGATGGTCTCGGCGGCGCCGAGGCGTTGAAATCTGGCCAGCGAGTGCCTGGCGTTTCGAACGTTGCGCCATCGGTGTCACCAGGATGCTGGACCGCAATGAACAGAGTGGTTCCATCCGACGAGAACCGCGGGCCGCAGACTTCAGCGCCCGCTGGGGCGCGGAAGAACGCGCGCGATAGTCCGCGCTCCCCGCCGTCTGTGCCCATCGACCAGAGGCCGTCGGCAGCGCCGGTGTCGTCATTGCCGTCAGTTGCGATCCAGAGATTTCCAGCGGGATCAACCGCAACGTTGTCGGGTGAGCCAAACCAGCCATTTTCGCTGATGGCCGGATTCCAGGTCGTCTGGTCTTTCACCGGATCGCCACACAGAACGAGGACCTCCCAGCGTGACGTCGTGGAAGCGAAATCGCCATTGGGCTCTATGATTTCGATGATGTGGCCGGTCCGGTTATTGGCGCGAGGATTGGCGGCGTTGACCTGATCGGCCTTGCGGTCAGAGTTGTTCGTCAGTGTGAGATAGGCGCGGCCCGTCTTCGGGTTGGGTTCGAAGTCTTCCGGGCGGTCCATCGGCGTGGCGCCGAGCAGGTCAGCGGCGCGGCGTGTTTCGATCAGGACGTCGGCCTGGGAGTTGAAGCCATTCGCCGGAATCAGCGGCCCTTGGCCAAAGATGAGAGGGAGCCAGTGAACGACCCCATCGGCGTCGAAGCGAGCGACGTGCAACGTGCCTTCATCAAGCAAAGCCATGTTCCAGGCGCGATCTTCGGGACGCCATGCCTTGGTTGATACGAACTTGTACGCGTACTCGAAGCGCTGATCGTCGCCGCAATAGACGACGATGCGTCCATCCGGAGCGATGGCGCTCTCGCAGCCCTCATGCTTGAACCGGCCCAACGCGGTGCGCTTTCTTGGCGTCGATGCGGGGTCTAGGATATCCACCTCAACGACCCAGCCGAAACGATTTGCTTCGTTCGGCTCCTGCCCAACATCAAACCGTGAAATGTGACGCCACCAGCCATACCACCCGCCTGGAATCCCCATGCGCTTGTAGTTGGCTGCTTCGGGGTGGTTGTCCGAGAGTTTGCCGCCGAAGCAGCCATTGATGTTCTCCTCCGACATCAGATAGGTGCCCCACGGCGTGATGCCGCCCGCGCAATTGTTCATCGTACCGAGGACGCGGCGACCGGTTGCATCTGCGCTTGTTTGCAGGCGCGGATGCCCGGCGGCGGGGCCGGTGATTTCCATCGGCGTGTCGGCGGTAATCCGACGGTTGTGGCGGCTGTCGGTGCGGACCGCCCATGCGCCGCCACGGCGAACGACTTCGATGATCGAACCGCCATGAGCGGCAATTTCGGTTTCGCAGATGTCCTTTGTGATCTCAGGACCGTTTCCGGAGGCGAGGCCCGGGAACATCAACCGGGTTGTCGTATACTCGTGGTTGACGCACAGCAGGGCGCGTTCATCGAACCCGCGTTCACTTGGCAGCGGCCAGTAGCCAATGAAGTCGTTGTTGTAGCCGAATTGGCGTCTTTGCTTCGCGGCGCTCTGGCTCGTTGGGGCGAAGGGCGGGGAGTCGGGGAAGATCGGGTCGCCCCAGCGGATCAGAACCTGCGCCTCGTATTCCGGCGGAACATGGTGCGTGCCATCGGAGCCGCGCGCGATCTCAGTGAATCGGTGGGTTGTCATTGTTGACGCAGAGGGTGTTGCGCAAGCAGCCAGACCGCCTAGCGCAGTCAGGCCGGCGCCGGACCGCAACAGGTCGCGTCGTGAAAGTCGCTCATGGGCGATATCGGCAAGCGAGCGAATGCCATCAGTCGCGCGCGGGTTCGTTGCATTGTTTTCTGAGTCGTCAATCATGTCTTGCTGCACCTAGCGGCTTTCGTAGGGAGTCATCCTGGACAGGGTAAGCGTGTATGCCGCGCTTCCCACGTCATTTTCATGACGCTGAGTCTGCAATTGTCCCTCGACCCAGACCGGGCTCCACAGGTCGGCGATGGTTACGGGTTCTTTCGCACGCACAAAGACGATCTGGTTCGGTGGTGGTGGTGGTGTGTGCAGGCAGGCGCCGAAGTATGGAACGAGCAGAAATTCGCGGTAAGTCTTGTCAGAGCGGAAATCCAGTGGGACGACAAAACCCGGCAATTTTACGTTGAGATTGTTGAGATCGGCGACCGTGTTGAAGGTGCCGAGCTGGGGCATGTAGTCGAGCGAGCTGCCTTCGATGATTGCAGTCAGATCCTGCGTGCCGCTCGGGGCGTTCAGTTGGAATTGTCGGCCTAGAACCATCTTGTCGAGGTTGCTGTAGAACTCATCATAGAGTTTGGCGAGTTCTTCTTCCTCGCCTTCCGGCATGAGATCATCCCAGGTCAGCACCTCGATCGACCCATCGGGATTCCAGACAGGCTTTCGAGGAAGTTCCGCTGCTTCGGGGGATGCTTCTTCCGATTGAGACTGAGAAGTGGCGGGAGGAACCGCCCGCGTTGGCGCGGGCGTCTGGGACGCTGGCGCGGCCTCGCTCCTTGACGCTTGCGGTTGCGCTGGGGCGGGCGGAACAGGACCGCACGCCGTGAGCGCGCCGACCACAAGGAGGGGGAGGAGAGGGGGGCTCGCGCGAACCGTCATGATAACTCCTAGCGCAGACGCAACAGAGTGTTGGCTCCCGTCAGCTTCCGAGCGAACTGCATGCTCGGGCCGAGCACTGTGACCTCCACTGATATGATGGTCGGGAAAGTCGTCAGCACGGTTACGTCGACCGTGCTCACCGACTTCAGGGCAGAGCAGGTCAGCGCATAGGTCGCAATCACGTCCGTGTGGCCGTGATCTTCGCGCTCGGGATGATCGTCATCGTCGCGATCGTGGGGATGATCATTGCTGCCAAGGCCCTCGATCGTGGCGGAACGAGTCCCGCATCCGGCGCTAGCCGGTAGGTTCACCACTGCCTGAGGCGTTTTGAGCTTTTCGCGAAGCTGAGCGAGCGCCTTCCTGTCTGCTGCGTCCTTCGGTTCGTGTTCAAATCCCGCGAGGTCATGAAGCGGCGCGGTGAACTCTATCGTGAGCGCTGTCTCCTCGATCACGAGCGATAGATTGGCCTTGCCGTGGACGTGGGGTTGGCCTTGCGGTGTTTCCGCCAGCGCGGCGGCGGGCAGGATTGCCGTCAGCGCAAGGCAAAGACCGGCGACGCCGATGGCCCCTTCGTCAGTCACGGCTTGTCCCCGGAAGACGTGTGCCGATGCCCGGGGCGCAGCACATTCACGAGATGCGCACCCGCAAGCAGCAGCGCGCCCGTGACCGAAACGGGCGTTTCCAGATCGTGGGAAGGAAACTCTGCAGCGCCAGCAATCAGAAGCATAAGTCCCATAGCGCCCATGACGCGCGCAGTTTGCGTCACGCCGGGGCGCACAAATGCGAGCATTGCAACTGGAAGAGCGAATGCGACGAAACCCCAGTGGACCCACTCTGCCTCGAATGCCGCCCCCAACATGGGCGCGAAGGATGTGAGCAGGGGCAGCGCCAGGCAGTGAGCCAGACACAGTGCGGACAGCCCGCAACCCGCAATATCCGCACGCTTGATCTGAAGTGTCGTCACGGGTCTCTCCGATTGATTGCGTGTTATATTATAACATCTTACATCCGCCTTTGCCATGGGCGTTCTGAATTTCCTCCAGGCTGAAGTGCATTTTCGTCGGTCAGACGCGGACGGTCAGTCCGTCTGCGAGAGCTTTGCGATGACCCCGCCAGGCGGGGCGTTTAGCCAGCAGAGCTGCATCTTGAGACATAAGGCCCCGGCGAGGGGGCTGGTGGGCCCGGCAGGACCAACAGAGACGAAAAAGTCTACAAATATAAGGGCAGTTCTTTCGACCGACCCTCAATGTACCATCAATTGTACCAACGCCCCTTCAGCTGCTCGTTGCCGTTGAATCGAGGTGTTGTTGAATCTTGCGCGGAAAGTGCAAAGGGCGGCCACTCAGCGATACTCCGGAAGGGGCTCGCAATTGTGGCTCCTCTGGGTCGGCGAGCAATGGCTCGGCGCAAGCCTCGACGTCTTGGCTGTCGACCTTCGCGGCGCCCGTAAAAAAGGGTATGTCTTGATCGCCAAGACGCCGGCCGCATCCAACGACGCCAGTGGTGCGACGATTGCCCCTGCAAGATTATCCCACGCCCGCGCGGATACTCCTGATGACTTAGTCCAACCACATCTCATGGGAGTCGATCTTCAGCTTGAGCATCGCAAAGTGCGCGCGAGTCCGGGCCTCTTGTTCGAGAAGCCTGGCGGTCAGGAAGCGACGTTCGGCGGATAGGAGATCTGTCAAGCTGGAAGCTCCGATTGCGTAACCATCGCGCAGGCGCTGGACTACACGCTCGGTGTCCTCGAGTCCCGCGCGCGCTGAGCGCCAAGCGTCGTACTCCGTCTGCGCCTGTATGGCATCCGTTTCTGCGATGTCGGCGATCTCGCGACGAACCTGCAGCGCGATTTGTCGGGCTGCAGAAGCTGCGGCTAACTGCTCGTACGCCATTGCTTCACGGGTGCCTCCACCGATGGGGATCGAAAACGTCACCCCGATGCCCGTCTCATCTCCATCGCGTTCACTGAACAGTCGAACCCCCAACTGAGGATCTGGCGTCCTGTCCGCTAGCGCCCGATCAGCGACAGCGGTGGCTCTCTGCGCCAAATCCTCGACATACCCAATCTCATGGCTGTTTGTGACGACCGCCTGGCGCAATTGATCCAGTGCTGCCGGTATCTCCGGTTCATTGATCGAGAGTGGATTTGCCGGCAGCGGCAGATCGGGAAATCGGGCTGTGAGAGTGGCAAGCGTTCGCGCAACCTGACCACGGCTTCGCGCCGACGCAGTTCTCGCTTCCGCCAGCGCAGCGCGTGCCATTTCGATGTCGACGGTCGCGGCATCGTCGACCGAGTGTCGTTTCTCGACTGCCTCGACCTCCTTCAACAGATTTGCGACCTGCTGGTTATTGATCGCGTCAATCTCGCGCGCGGCAAGCCAGTCGAGCCATGCACCCATCAGCAGAAGCGCGACCTGGTGGCGCGCGTCCTCTGCAGCGTTCTCGGCTGCGGAAGCCCCATATCGACCGATGTTTGCGTCGATCGCGGACTTGCCCGGCAGCAAGAAGCTTCTCGTCAGACCGAGGTCGTACTCGCCGAACTCACCGGCTCCTGAAATCGTGCGCTGCAGATAGCTTCCCGAAATCGTCCACTCGTAGGGACCCTCCGCGAGACGGCGCGCTTCACCATGCGAGACAATGGCGCGGGCCTTGGCGGCAAGGACCTCAGGGTGGTTCGACAACGTCAAGTCTGCAATCTCGTCTGGCGGGAGGAAGTCCTGTGCAGACGCGCAAGGCGTCAAGACCAGCATGCCGCTGATAAGTCCGGCATTGAGGTACTTCATATTAGGCGTCCTGCGGCAAGAACGGGTTCGACCCAATAGGTCAGGTGGGGGATTGGGGCCCGCTCGCGAATGGTCTCAAGCACACGATCAATCACGCTGCGCGGTAGGATTGAGGTCAGCACCGCACGGGCCACCTGACCGCTGACGCGTTCACCATGCGTGGCGTTGTCAAAGCCGTGGCCGTGCCCTGCGCCACGCCACGTCGTAAAGCCAGGCAGCTGCGGCTCCATACCCAGCAAGACGGCTAGAAGCGGCGGTTCAGAGGCCGGTGGATAGACCAGAGTCAGTCTGCAGAGATCGGTGACCATGATGCAGCCTTCTGATTAGGGCGCGTCGATCCAGGCGAGACGCCGTAGCGACGGAAGAGGACAGGCAGGAGCAGGAGTGTGAGGATTGTTGACGAGACCAGGCCTCCGATCACGACAGTCGCCAGCGGCTTCTGGATCTCGGACCCTGGGCCATCTGCGAACAATAGAGGGACAAGCCCAAAGGCTGCGATTGTGGCGGTCATCAACACTGGCCGCAGTCTACGTATCGAGCCCGTGCGGACCGCGTCGTCGACTGAGTGTCCAGCAGCCAGCAATTGATTGAAGTAACTGACCAGAACCAGGCCGTTGAGGACAGCAATTCCCAGCAAGGCGATGAAGCCGATCGACGCCGGCACAGAAAAATACTGCCCGGAAATGTAGAGCGCGAGAATGCCGCCGATCAACGCCAATGGCACATTTGCAAAGATCAGAAGAGACTGGCGGATGGATCTCAGCGTTACAAAGAGAACGACGAAGATCATCGCCAGCACAATCGGAATGACAAGCGCAAGGCGCTCGGATGCACGGCGCTGGTTCTCGAACTCTCCTCCCCACTCTAGCCTGTAGCCGGGGGGGAGGGTGATCTGAGCTGCGACGGCGGCCTGTGCGTCTTCCACAAAACCCACGAGGTCTCTTCCGTCCACGAATGCCTGAACCAAGGCGAAGCGTGACGCGTTCTCCCGTTCGATCTTGACTGCTCCGGGTTCACGCCGGATCTCGGCGATGTCACCCACGTGGACGGACCCACCCTCGGCGGCCATCTGTACGTCTGCGAAGAGTTCCGGCGACTCTCGTATCGATCGATCGCCGCGTATGACAATGGCCGTCCGGCGATCGGGTTCGATTACAGTGCCAGCGTTGATGCCTTCCAACATAGCACGCAGTTCATTTTCTGTTTCCGATAGACTCAATCCGCTGGCGCCAATGGCGAGGCGATCCAGATTCAGTTGCATGAAGTCAGTCGTATCGTTCGAGAGCGTGAACACCTCGGTCGCGCCATTCACAGTCTGGATCGTCGCCTGAATCTTCCCAGCGAGGTCCGCCAACACGGGCAAATCTGGTCCGAAGATCTTTACTGCAAGGTCGCCACGCGCACCGGTCAGCATCTCTGACGTACGCATTTCGATGGGCTGCGTGAATGCCGGGTCGATGCCGGGCAGGGTTTCCATCGTCTGACGCATCTGGTCGATGAGCCAGCTCTTGTCCGGATTGCGCCAGGTGTTCCGCGGCTTCAATACAACGAACATGTCGGATTCGTTGAGCCCCATCGGATCCAGCCCAAGTTCATCTGAGCCTGCGCGCGCAACTATGCTCTCGATTTCAGGAATGTCCGCAAGAAGAGCCTTCTGGACCGCAAGGTCACCTTCGATGCTGCGGCGGAGATTCACTGACGGCAACTTGGCGGTCTGCATGATGACAGACCCTTCATCCATGGTCGGCATGAATATCTTGCCGACCTGCGTGTAGGCGGCTACCGCGGCCATGATCCCCAAGGCTGCTATTGCCAGCAGAATGATGGGCCGCCGCAGGCTCAAATCGAGAAGCCGGGAGTATGCCGGTGTCAGAAGCCGCATCAGTAGCGGTTCCTTGTGCTTGGCCTTGGTCAATAGGAAGGACGATAGGACCGGTACGACCGTCAGCGACATTGCTAGTGAGCCTGTCAGCGCGAAAACGATGGTCAGCGCGACCGGTCGAAACAGCTTTCCCTCGAGTCCTTCCAGCGCCAGTAGCGGCAGGAAGACGAGGCAGATTACGACAATTCCTGAGGCGACGGGGACGGCCACTTCGCTTGCCGAGCGGAATATGAGGTTGACCCAGGGTGTCCGCGTTCCATCGGGCTCATGCGCAAGGCGCTCCACGGTATTCTCGACGACGACGACAGCTGCGTCGACAATCAGGCCGATGGCGATGGCAAGGCCGCCCAAACTCATCAGGTTCGCGCTCATGCCCGTGAGTTGCATCATCAGAAAGGTGAACAACGCAGCCATGGGGAGCATGCACGCGACTACGAGGGATGCGCGCAGATTGCCGAGAAAAATGATCAGCAGAACGATCACGAGGACTATCGCTTCAATGAGCGCTTCCTCCACCGTCAGGACGGCATGCGAGATCAGCTCAGAGCGATCGTAGAATGGTTTGATCGTGACGCCGTCCGGCAAGGATGGGGCCAGCTCTTCCAGGCGAGCGCGGACATCACGAACGATCGCGTTGGCGTCGGCGCCGCGTAGCGATAGCACAATGCCTTCAACCGCCTCGCCAACGCCGTCCTTGGTGACGGCTCCGTAACGCGTGAGGGAGCCGAATCGCGTCTCGGCAACATCCTGTAGGCGAATAACTGCGTCACCCTCGCGGCTGACGACTATGTCGCCCAGATCTCCAAGGGTGCGGATCGCTCCCACCGAACGTACGATCAAGGCCTCATCGCCGACATCGATGCGACCCGCTCCGTCGTTGCGGTTTGCGTTCTCGATGGCGGCCGAGAGGTCCGCGATTGAAAGGCCGACGGCAGCTAGCGCGGTTGTATCCGGCTGGACCTCGAATGTGCGAACGAGGCCGCCGAGCGCGTTGACGTCAGCAACGCCCGCAATGGTTCGCAACGCTGGACGTATTGTCCAATCGAGAAGGCTTCTGCGCTGCTCCGCAGATAAGTCGCCACCTTCGATGGTGAACATGAAGACGTCGGACAAGGGAGTAGATATCGGCGCAAGGCCGCCCGAAACATCGGACGGCATGGCGCTCGATGCGGCCGCAAGGCGCTCTGACACCTGCTGGCGCGCCCAGTAGATGTCGGCGCCATCCTCGAAGTCTACAGTGATGTCAGCGATCGCATACTTGGCCACGGAGCGGAGCACCCGCTGCCCCGGTATACCCAGCAACTCCATCTCGAGCGGAGCCACGACGCGTTGCTCAACCTCTTCCGGCGTCATGCCAGGCGCCTTCAGGATCAATTTGACCTGCGTGGTCGAAATGTCGGGGAATGCATCGATGGGCAGGCGCAGTGTCGCAAAGACGCCGGCCGCGATCAGGGCAATTGTAACGCCAAGAACAAATATGCGCTGGGTAAGGGCAGCGCGCACGAGCGAGGTGAGCACTACTGCGCCCCCTGAAGAGCAAGCGCCTTCAGCTCTGAAAGCCCGGATGTTGCCACAGCATCACCCGGTCGGAGGCCGCCGCTCAAGGTGGCGGCCTCCGCCGTCTTGCCGACTACCTGGACGGGGGTGGCGGAAAATCCGTCTGGGGTAAGGCGGAAGACATGATCGACACCGTTCAGTTGAACGATCGCTCGCGTCGGAGCCTGCAGCAAGGTTGCACCTGACGAAGCTTGGTTGAGCTTGGCCTGGATCAGTTGTCCCTCGAAGGCGGCAAAACCGTCGGGCATGGCAGCAATGGCTGTTGCTGAACGCGTGGCAGGATCGATGACGTCCGTAACAGACAGCATTGTAGTCGTGGTCTCGCCAGGCAGGACCACCGTATCGCCAGCCGAGACTTGGCCAATCACTCGCAGCGGTATCTGAAATTCGATCCAGAGTGATTTCGACGTCGATAGTGAGGCGAGGGGGGACATCGCATCGACGCTGTCTCCGACTCTGACGTTGAGCTTACTCAAGCGCCCGGTGGCGGGCGCCCGTACGATGTACACGCCGGCCTGTCCGGAAGGTCCAGCCGCCGCCGCTGTTGAGCGAGCTTCTTGCACGAGGGCGTTTGCGCGGGTAAGGCGCAACTCAGCCTCCTCAAGTGAGGACTTGGGGGCTAGCCCCATGTCAACAAGCTGCTTGTGCCTCGCAAGAGCAGAGGTCGCAGCACTGGCCTCTGCCTCCGCCTGGCGCAGCATGGACGATGTTGCTGCAAAATCCCTGCTCGCGATTGACGCGATTGGATCTCCCACCCTGACATTGGACCCCGGGAGTGCGTGGATCTTGGTAATCGCGCCCGCAAAGGGTGCGACAACCGACCCGACACCATCGGGTGCGCGTGTGACGCGACCGACAAGGTCGAGCAGCGCTACATAGTCGGCTTTTTCGACCCTTTCGACTCTGATTCCAAGGCGTTCGACCTGTTGCGTCGATAGCTTGATAAGTGAGGTGTCCTGGGCGCGAGCAGTCCCGGTCAATGCCGCAAGCGCAAGCATTGCGGTAATCAGTCCTGTACGCACGTCGCTTCTCCGCCCCGGTTCAATATCGTGAGAATGGACGTGGCGCCTGACTGCTGCTTGAAGCGAAGCTGAAGCGAAGCTGACAACGCAAATTCAGGTTCACTTCAGGCTGGCGACTTAGAAGGCTGATCTACCGTAAGTTGTGGAGCGTCAGTTGCACGTACTGCTGGTTGAAGATGACAATGAATTGGCGCTGCGCCTCGAGCGTGGGCTGGGACAAGCGGGATTCGTTGTCGAGCGCGCGGCAAACGGCGATGACGGCCTCGAACTAGCGTTGCAGCCGCAGATGGACGTCATCGTCCTTGACCTGGGTCTACCAGGTCGGCCCGGCTTGGAGGTGCTGCGAGAGATTCGCAACAGAGGCATCGTTACGCCGGTGCTGGTGTTGACGGCTCGAGGTACGTGGGCGGACAAGGTGGGTGGCCTCAACGAAGGGGCGGATGACTACCTGACCAAGCCCTTTCATCTTCCTGAGTTGATAGCGCGGTTGAATGCGCTTCGCCGCCGCACTGCGGGACAGGCATCAAGCGCAGTGACCTTTGACGACCTTTCTCTGAATGTCGCCACTGGCGAAGTCACGCGTAACGGCGAACCGCTGGAACTCACCGCACTGGAGCTCCGCATGTTGAAATACTTCATGCACCGGATCCGCCACGTCGTTTCGCAAAGCGATCTGGTGGAACATCTCTACAGCCTAGACGACATGCGAGAGTCCAACACGATCGAGGTCTACGTTAGCCGCCTGAGGCGTAAGATCGGACCGGAGAAGATCAAGACAATTCGTGGCCTTGGATACAGGTTCGGCTAGCCTTCCTTCTCGATCTTGGCGCGCATGGCCGCCTCGGGCATCCATTGCGCTTGGGGCGCCGTGGTGCATTGCGGACCGGCCAGTGCTGTTCCGGTGAAGGCGGCGACAACCGCGGCCATCGCTGACAGTTTCAGAATGCTCATTGAAAGCTCCATCCTTGACGCTTGGGCCTGTCGCCCAGCAATCACGAGGATGGAGGCGGATGCTGACGCAAGCCTGACGTCGGAGGAGTAGGCTGAATGCCTTCAGTCTTTCGTTAGTTGGTCCTTCCAACTGGGGGACGACCATGTTCTGCAGGGCCGCCAAGAACGAGTTCGCGGCGCCTGCTGGCCGAGCCGTATTTTAGGAACTCGACTCCGACGGTCTCGCTGCTGTCTCTGGGGAGCGGATCAGCTCTGTCGACACTTTTGGCTTCCAACGATGTAGAGTTGTGGGGTGCATGATACCCATTTTGGGCCAGCAGGCGCCGCCCCTGAAGTGGACAGGGCTCCTGCCGACGGCACCGGTTTAGACGACGATGCCGCGCTCGACGCACCAAATTTACGGCGTTCACCTCCGCCGTTTTGAGCCCGACCGCACCTTAGCGATACTGCACTGCAATTACGGGGTTGATCTTCACGCCCAGCGCCCCTTCTCAAAAAACAGCACGCACACAATGCGTTCGAACACGGCCTCGATTTCCATCGTCGTCTTGTCAGTCTCGAATTCCGCGATGACGTGTGCGGGCTTCACCTTGTCGTCCAACTTCACATGCCCTCTGGCGAGATATCTCTCGGCCATCGCAGACGGCAGCGCTGGCATTGCTATCGCGATGGACAAGCGGTCCTCCGTCCGACGATTTCGAAATGAGTAGCGCGCTTAGCAGTGCGCCCCGAAGTGTTCGTGGTTAGAGAACAAGATGCACGTCATCGAAGCCGAGCATGCGGGTTTCACCAGCTGCAACGAACACAGGTTGCGACCGGCGCAGGCTGGCGCCGCGATAGACGCGCAGGGGCAGTGCGTCGAAGCCACCTGCCTGAGCGATTTGCGGGTGAACATCGATGGCGATGAGGACGTCGCCCTCAGGTCCGGTGTTGGAAACGACCAGCGAAACATGCGCGATGTCGGCCGATTGAGGTGTCGGACGGCCGTTGACGTTCGAGACCGAAATGTCGCCCGCCCAGTAGGTCTGGGCATTGGCTGACGTGCTGAAGAAGAGAACTCCGAGGAAGAGAATTGCCGCCATCGTGACGAAGCGGCCGTAACTTTGGATGGACATTGTCTGTCGCCTGAAACCGCGCGCACGCGCGCGCGAGCTGATACAGGGCCGAGGGGCCCGCTCATGGCAGTCAGACTTGAAGTGGCGGCCCCGTTGGCGGCGCGCCGGGTGTAAGGGCGGTCGCCACGGCGGGAGGCGGCGGGCCCGTTGGAGGTGTGCCTGCCGATCGCCAGGGCGTTGGTTCAAGCAGCACCGGCGATGGCGGCAATGGAGTGGCGTGGCCTGCCAACACGGCGAATGGGCAGTCGCGAGACGCGGGCTGGTCTGGCGAGGGGGCGTCAATTGGAAGATGGATTGTCTGTGTGGCGCCGTCGCCCGAACACATCGCAACCGTGAACACACCGCTGTCCCCGTCGAGAACGGGCATGAACCCAGCCGGCAATGGTGCACGCGCCAGCAGGACCAGCAGCATCAGAAGGCCGGCGATCCGGCTCCAGCCGGCGCGTATGGAGGCCCCTTTCCTCACGCGTGCGGCGACGTGTAGGTGGTCAGGATGGCGGTGGTCGCCAGAACGCCACCGATCAGGATGACTTCCGCATTCATGGCCCGCTTTAGCGCTGCCAGCGATCGCCCATCCTCGTTCGCCAGGCCAGGCGTCAGCCAAAGCTTATTGAAAACGGCCAACGCCAGCACGGAGGATGCGATGAGCACCTTGAGCGCCAGGACCTGCGCGTACGGCGTAAACCAGTCCGGACGGTTGAAATTCACCAGCGTCAGGATCAGCGCCACGCCCGCGATCAGGAGGAGCGCCACGATCGCCAAGGCTTGCTGGCTGAATTTTCTGATCAGCTGGGCGAATGCGCCCACTTCAATCGCCTTGCTGGCGGGGAGCAGTAGCAGTATCGCGCCAAGCCACCAGGCTGCAGCGCTGACGTGAATGAAGGCGGCAGCGCTTGCCGCGAGATTGAACGACGCGGCATGGCCGTTCACCGCGAAGGATGCGAGCAGGGCCAATCCCGCGGCGGCCGGGATGGCGCCGCCCAGCAACGTCGATCTTGCGAACGCCAGCAGCACCGCGCCGCCGCCGAGCTGCAATGCAGCTGCAAGGCCGGTCGGCGTTTCAACGATCGCCGACAGAGTGGGCCCGCTGAAATCTCCGCCCAGCCGGAAAATCAGGACAAGAAGCACGGCAATCGACGACAGCATCGCGACACTCGCGGCAATCCGCATGATCTGCCGCGCACGGGCGCGTACGAAGCGAGATTGCTCGCCGAGGCTGGTCGCAGCCAAAGCGACGCCAGCGCCGGCGAACACGCCAGCGTAAAGCGAAAGCTTGGTTGCTGCGGCCAGGACTTCGAGCATCAGTGGTGGTCGTGGTTCTTGGCCGGCGGTGGAGAAGAAGGCACGGCGCCGGGCTTGATCACGATGATGATCGAACCTTCGATCGGGTGTCCGTCCTTAGACAGCGCCTTCCACTTGATCTCATTGCGGCCAGTCGCGAGCTTCGGATCATGCACCATGAAGCTTGTCGAACTGCCCGATGGCATGACGTCCAGCTTGCGCTCGGGCTGGCCCGGTGCGATCAGGATAATCGATGTAATCCGCGCAGCCTCGTTGAAGTTGATCGTGATCTCACCAGGCGAAGCCGGCAGGATTGAGCCGCTGGCCGGAACCGTATTCTTCACGGTCGAATGGGCGAGGGCAGGCGTCGCCGCCAGCGCCATCGCAGCGCCAATCAGAAGTGAGCGGAAGTATCTTGTCATGGCGTCGATCCTTCTTGCCAGGGGTCAGAAAATTTCGGGTCTTTCAGGAAGTCTTCGTCGGTGAACGATCGAAGGAAGGCGATGATGTCCGCGCGCTCTTCGGCCGACATCTCGAAGCCGGGCACGAATGAACTCTTGAGCGGGTTGTCGCGGCCGATACCCTTGTTGGGGCCATCCGGGATCGTGCGCCCGCCTGCCGCGTAGTGGTCGAGCACGTCGTCCAGCGTCGCGATCGAGCCATCATGCATGTAGGGCGCGGTGACGGCGACATTGCGCAGGCTGGGCGCCTTGAAGCGGCCCATATCCTCGGGTCGTCCGGTCAGTTCAGCGACGCCCGTGTTATGCGCTGGATACGCGCCCTTGCCGTCGATGTTGTAGAGGCCGGTATTGTGAAACGCGATCTCCGGGTGCGGCGCGCGGGCATGAATGACGTTGTCGCTCATGTTGAAATTGTTGTGGCAGTGATGGCACTCGAACTTCTCGGAGAAGAAGAGAGCTTCGCCACGGATGGCAGACTCGGAGATCGCATCGACATCGCCGCCATAGCGATAGCGATCGTACGGCGAGTTGACGGAGATGATCGTGCGCTGGAACGCCGACAATGCCCGGACCACGGTCGCGAGGCTGATCTCGCCGCCCATGTCGGGGAATGCCTTGGGGAAGAGGTCGCGATAGATGGGCTCGGCCTTGAGCCGCGTTACGAGTTCTTCGTCGAGGCCCGCCATTCCCATCTCGACAGGTTCCTGACCGACAAGCGGGACAAGCGCCTGCTGTTCCAGCGAGTGAAGCAGCGGGTTGGCCCATGTGAGGACTGGCGTATAGGCGACATTCGCCAGCGACATGGAATTGCGCGGCGTGAACTGACCTGTCACCCCAGGCGACACTGGAAGCCCGTCCGTGAACGCCAGCTCCTGCTTATGGCAGCTTGCGCAGGATTTCGATTTGTCGGCTGACAGTCGCACATCATAGAAAAGTCGCCGCCCCAGCTCGACCTTGGCGGCATTGAGCCGGTTGGAGGCAGGCTCAAGCGGGGGCGGCGTCCAGTCGGGAAGCCCCAGATCGTACGCGATCGGGACGAGGGCGAATTCCAGCTGGGAGGAAGCTGGCTCCGCCGCCGGCGAAGCCGTCGACACGGGTTGATCGCTTCCGGATGCGCAGCCGGAAAGGACCACGGCCGCTGTCGCTAGCAGTCGCCGGATCATGTCAGCTCGCCTTCGCGAAGTGCTGGCCAGCTGAGAGCTTGCCACGGAAGGTGAGTCCGAGACGGTCCATGATGGCGATGCAGTCATCGTCGTTCGTGAACGCCATGCAGCCCGACGCGGAGTTCGGTGCGTTCACCGTGATATCGGTCGCTGCGAGGAGGTCTCCCAGGTCGAGCACGACCTTCTGCCGTGTGAGATCGAAACCATCGATCCGATAGGTTGGCCGGTTCGCATTCTTGCATGGCGAGGTCGGCGGAGTGGTCGGCGAACCTTCACCGCAATCTGTCGATCCGAGATGGATCGAGAACCCCGATGCTGCCATGCCGGCCATTCCCTGCATCGCCGGCTGAGTGGCGGCGGGCGGCTTGTTGGCTGTGTCGAAGTCGATCGTCGTGAACTTGTATCCGATCCGCCATGGCCAGGTGAGACCGCTATAGTTGAGGGGCGCTGCTGCGAGGGTCGGGTCCTTGTGATTGAGATCGAATGGTACGCCGATCTCGAACACGACGCCGTTGTAGTTCCCGGCCGGAGCCGTGCCGCGGATTGCACTATTCATCGGTGCGTTGCCGTTGCAGTTGCCGGTGGCATTCTCGAAGTCGAGTAGCGCAACCTTGTCGTTCTGCCACTGATTGTCCGATGTCAGCGCGAGCGGAACTTCGCTGCCATCGGATGCGATCAACCGGACGTTGCTCACATAGACACGGAAGTCCTGCAGCATCAGTGTCGCCTTGGACGTGCCGACGTTGGTGTAGCTCTCGCCGCAATGCGCGGGTTGGCCGTTGATGCGTGCGTCGAAGTTCACCGTTATCGGCGCGCTGCCAGCTCCGGTGGTTGGGGATGTGGCGCAGCCAGACAGGCCCAGCGTCAACGCAAGAGCTGAGGCGGACAGGAGTCGCCCGCCAGAGGAGGAAAGCATGTGTTCATGACCCGAAAATGCGTGTCGACGCGCGGATCCGCGCAATCGGCCAGGCGGGCTTGCGCCCACCGCGAAGCAGTTCAGATCAGGTTTGGAGGACCGGTCGCCGGCGGCGGGGGCGCGGAGAGGCCGCGGCCAGGCTGCACGTAAGACGGCGCGGGCAGATCAATTTGCTGGGAAACCGCCTGGAACGGGATGGCCACTGCCGACGGTGGAGCGGACATGGCCGGTGTGGCCGCGAACGCGCATGGCGGCTGGTCGGTCTTCCCTCCGGCAGGCTTCTTGAGCGGGACATCCGCAAGATCAACCAGTTCGCCGGTATCGAGATTGAGAGCGGATACAGGCTGCGCGTGTGAATCGCACAGTTGCATCACCACGAAACGCCCTTCGGGCGTATCGGCGGCTGCGAGCATATAGCCGCCTGGCACGAGCGCGCGCACGAGGACAGCGAGAAGCGCCAAGGCCCCTAGCTTCCTACCCATGCTACGTGTCCAGGCGAGAATGTGCGCCTCCCTCAATATTAGGAGAATACGCCCTTTCGCCCCGGCGCCGCAAGGCCGCGCCCCTGCGGCGCGATTCACACATAGGTGTGAAAGCGTTCGCCGAAGCGCAGATGACAGGGCGGATCTGCGAACTGCTAGTCGCATGGCTTCGCTCTATTCTGGGCTGCGGCCCTCGACCGGTGGGCTCTCAATTCGAAACTGGCAGCCCATCCTTTCGGCGTATCGCAAGGACCGACGGTCTCGGTGGCAACGTGTTGAAGTCTGGCCAGCGCGTCCCGGGGGATTCAAAGGTTGCGCCATCGGAGTCGCCGGGATGCTGAACGGCGATGAAAAGTGCTCCGCCGTCGTGCGAGAAGCGGGGGCCGCAGACTTCAGCACCCGCCGGGGCGCGGAAGAACGCGCGCGATAGTCCGCGCTCCGCGCCGTCTGTACCCATCGACCAGAGGCCATCGGCAGCGCCGGTGTCGTCATTGCCATCGGTCGCGACCCAGAGCCGTCCCTGAGAATCGACGGCGACGTTGTCGGGTGAGTCGAACCAGCCATTTTCACTTGTGGCTGGATTCCAGGTCGTTTGATCCTTTACCGGATCGCCGCACAGAACGAGGATTTCCCAGCGTGACGTCGTGGAAGCGAAATCCCCATTGGGCTCTATGATCTCGATGATGTGGCCGGTCCGGTTGTTGGCGCGAGGATTGCCAAACTGCCATGCGGCGTTCCGCTAGCTGGTCTCTCGAATGACCGGGCCGGGGAATGAGTGGGACCGGCAGAGACGAGATTTGGTCCCGGCGACAGGCGAGCGACTGAGGTTCGGCTAGAAACTGTCATCCCAGCCATATGATCGGCGTGGCCGGAATTGGCCGAGGCTGTGTGAAAACGCACTGACGCTGATTTTGAGCGGTCGGAAACTACGTTGAGCGCGCTGCCAATACTTGGACGCGAACGACTTGGCGCAACTCGACTTGGCGGGCGGAAATTTCTTTCCGCAGCTTTTCGTCTCGTCTACGTTTTCACACAGCCTCGGCCCATACCGGCCGCTCGGGCGGGCGTTCGCCATCGGTGTGAAGAGTGTTGTACTGATCGGTATCGAGCGCTAGGGAGGCGCTTCGTTCCGGAGATGTTTGCGCCAATGAAGTTGCCTTTAGCGATCATCCTTACAATCGCCGTGGCCGCCCCCGCGCTGGCGCAGTCGCCTGAGGAAGTGAGCGACACCGTGGTGATCTACGGCCGCGCGCTGGATCTTGTCGGCGAGGCGACGTCCGCATCCGAGGGCATTGTCGGCTATGCAGACTTTCAGGACCGTCCGCTGTCGCGCGCGGGCGAGCTTGTGGAGGTGATCCCCGGCGCGATCGCCACGCAGCACTCAGGCGAAGGCAAGGCCAACCAGTATTTCCTGCGCGGCTTCAACCTCGACCATGGCACGGACTTCTCCGCGAGCATGGACGGCGCGCCCATCAACAACCGCACGCACGGACACGGACAGGGCTATCTCGATCTCAATTTCATGATCCCCGAGATTGTCGAGCAGGTGCGCTATCGCAAAGGGCCCTACCACGCCGACAGCGGCGATTTTTCCGTAGCCGGCTCCGCCGCCTTCCGCACATACGACGCCCTGCTCGAAGACTTCGCCGAAATACGCGTTGGAGAGTTCGGCTATGTGCGCGGGGTCGCCGCCGCTTCGTTCGATCTGTCGTCCGAGACCACGCTGCTGGTCGCAGGCGGAGGCGAGACCTATGACGGGCCGTGGGCGCTGGATCAGGATCTTCGCAAGCTCGCCGCCATGGCGAAGCTGACGCACGAGACGGGCAATGCAAGATACAGCGTGGCGCTGTGGGCGTATGAAAACCAGTGGGATTCGACCGATCAGGTTCCGTTGCGAGCGGTCGAGTCCGGGCTGATCGATCGTTTCGGCTATATCGATCCCGATCTGGGCGGCGACACGTCGCGCTATGCCATCGTGGGCAATGCCGAGTTTGACCATGGCGCGGGCGCCAGCACGAAGGTGAACGCCTATGCGGTGGCCTACGAGCTGAGCCTGTTTTCGGATTTCACTTATCTGCTCGAGGATCCGGTCAATGGCGATGAATTCGAACAGCGCGATGAGCGCACGGTCTATGGCGCCTCCGTCGAGCATGCCCGCCCTCTCAATGACGCGATCGACCTGCGCATGGGCGGCGATGTTCGCTACGACGATATCAGCGATATCGGCCTGTTCCGTACGGCGGGACGCCAGCGCATCTCGACCGTTCGCGAGGATTCGGTGGGGGAACTGAGCGTATCGGCGTGGGGCGAAGCGCAGGTCGACCTGTCTCCGTCGCTGCGAGCCATCATCGGGCTGCGCGGCGACTATTACGACGCGGATGTCGACGCATTGAGCCTGCCCGCCAATGGCGGCTCGGCCAGCGACTCGATGCTGTCGCCCAGCCTGGGTCTTGCGTGGAAGGCCGACGACGGCCTGGAATTCTACGCCAATTATGGCCAGGGCTTCCACTCCAACGATGTGCGCGGCGCGACGATCACCATTGATCCCGCAACGAACGATCCGGCGGACCAGGTTCCGATCCTTGTGCGTGCGGAGGGCGCGGAGATCGGGACGCGCATCGAGCGGGGATCATGGAACGCAACGCTGACGGCGTTCTGGCTGACGCTCGACTCCGAGCTTGTCTTTGTCGGCGATGCCGGAACGACCGAAGCCAATGACGCCTCGGAGCGCACTGGCGTCGAGGCGACGCTGTTCTGGCAGCCCATCGACTGGCTTGCACTGGACGCCAGCGCAGCGTTCACGGACGCGAGGTTCGATATCTCCGGACCGGACGACCGGATTCCCAACGCGGTCGATACCGTGATCGCAGGCGGCGCGGTCTTCCGGTTCGATCCGCTTACCCTGTCGCTGCGCGCCCGGCATTTCGGCGCGGCGCCGTTGATCGAGGATGGATCGGTGGAATCCGAGCAGACCACGATTGTGAACGCATCGGCGACCTATGACGTTGGATCGATGACGTTTGGTCTCGAGGTTCTCAACCTCTTCGACGCCAGGGACTCCGACATCACATATTACTTCGAATCGCAACTGCCGGGAGAAATGGGTCCGGTGGAGGATGTTCACTTCCACCCGGTTGAGCCGCGCCAGATTCGCGCGAGCGTACGGTATCGCTTCTAAGGTTGACTGACGACTTTCGGCGATGTCCCGTCACCGATCACACGGGTGTGGACTTCCGTTATGCTGCCGGATGCAGTCTCTCAACGTAGTGTCAGCGAACCCATTGGGTGGGTCTGACAGGACTCACAATTCATGCTGAATGCAATTGAGTTGACTTACCGTCGATTGGGAATGGCTCGGGTACCACCAAGTGTACCAACAACATCGGAAAGGCTCTAATCCGGCACTTCAGCCAAGGGGCCCGGGCTGCCTGGCTTTTGAAAATCGTACGGCGATACAAGCAAACCCTATATGTTCCGCGTTGCGGGGCGTTTCCGCGAGCGCGTCTCTGCTATCACTCTGCAGTGAGAATCTTCGAAGGCCCGCAGTTCGAGTGACCAAATTGGAGCGTTGATCGCTGGCGGGTTTCTGCGAGCGAATGAGAAGCTGGTCGTAAAGCTCTCGAAATAATCGGGCTACGTGCGCTTAAAGAACTCAGCAAAGTCGCCGATCTCCAGCACTAACTGCCTGTTGGGCATACGATCTGCCAACTCGTCACGGCGCGTAGCAATCGTCTCGCCGACATCGCGGCCCAACGCCACTTCCGCTGCCAATATGCGGGAAGGATGGAACGTCAGCTTCTGCATCGCTCCCACTTCAACGTGATCCGCAACCGGCCACTGCGCGACGGCGCCAAACCACCACTTGCCCACCTTGATCGACAGGCTCGAAAGAAGTGTGGCCCACGGGCGGTCAAAATCCGCCTGTCTTGGAAACGTGGCGCGGTAGCGTCCTGGTCCGACCAAGTGGGTCATGAGTTCGATCTCTTCGCGCGCTGAGCTTAGGTCGAGAGGGCTTAGGTTCACTGTTTCCACCATCGCGGTCTTCGCGACCTTCTTCAGGATGCTGGCTGCCTTTCCGATCTCGATCCAACCCAGGTCCAACCCTAGGTCGTGGTCGAGATCGATCGATCCCAGCTGCACGACGCGGTTCTCTGCATGAAAGGTGAGGGAGATCGGTCCCGTTCCACGCCATTGCATCAACTGGCCGAACAACTCGATCGTCGCCAAGGGAACTTGATCGTCCGTCTTCAGGTTCGCTACCGCCTGTGTTTTTCCGGATCCGTGAAGGATCAGCTCGATGCAGCCGGCAATGATGCGGCCCTTCCGCATGAGAGGATCGCCGCCTGGCATGACAACGCCCATCGCCTGTGCGGGCGTGAAGAATTCTTCTCCCGAAGAGCTGCACAATCGAAGCGTGCCGTTGCGAGGCGATGGCCTAACAGATAGCGACCCCCGCGAGCTCAAAATTTCCGGCTGGCCGCTGTCGATCCCAAAACGTCTCGATTTGTAAGCGAAGTGTGTGAAGGGAAGGCTGTCACGCAAACCAAGCTGGAGGTCCATGATATCTTCCGGCGATTTGATCTCAAGGGTGACATCGGCCTTCCCATAGCCGTCCTCGAAGCCCAGCGTGTTGACCAGCTGTCGCTTCGCCTCGGTATAGCCGGTCCCAACGTCATCGATTTTCATTGCGATTGCGGCGAGTGGGTCTGCGGTCGCCTCGCTTTCACTGAATGTGAATGAGAGAAAGCGCCGGTGAAGGGCCTCATCGCGCTCGCAATCTGCCTGCCGCACTGCCCGGAGAATGTGCGCCAGCTCATCCCGCCAGATATGACGTACGTAGATTGCTTCCCGCCGAGGGCCTGACGCGAGGCGGATGAACACGATGAAGAACGGCTGAGAAGACTCCGCCATTCGTAGCGCGTTGGACAAGCTAACCGTCACGGCCGCGCGAGTGGTTTTGGTGGTCTTAACCTGGACCAACGCCGAGCGCGCAGGCTTGCGACGGTCCAAGGGCGTGTTCGGCTGACGCACCTCGGGATACTCGATGAAAAAATCCCAGCCGCGTTCGTCCTCTTCCGATTTGTTGCAGACGACGTCTGCTTCCGAGCAAAGCTGTGAGAATTTCTTCTGGCCGACAATGCCTGTCTTGCCGCGGGACGAACTCATTCTCCCATTCTCCCTCGCACGACAGTCGGCGGCGCCGGCGGATGCCAATCATCGCAGAGAAGGCGTGCGAATCGTACCATCCCTGCATCGGCGCAGTATAGCGGCGGTGCTCCAGTTGCTGAACCATCGGTGTGGCCGGAGCGATCCTATTAAGCCTCAAGCCGCGCGCTTGCCACCCACGCGTTCGAACGCGGCGAGCCAACTCGGCTGAAACTCCGTGCGGAGTACGAAAGCGGCCATCTGCATTAGTGCCATCAATCCGCCCGGAGCGCGTTGGTCGACAAGCCGCGTTGCCTCCTCGAATTGCGCTAGCCCGACTTCCGCTTGGCGAAGGAGGAAGCGCTGCCGGCCGAAGGACCAAGCCCAGTCATCGCGGATAATCGCGATAAGGGCGTTGATCACACTTTGCGCGGGCGCCGAGGCCATCGCCGCCTGGACGCAATTGAGGTGAAATTCAAAGCGTTCGCTAGGGGTCTTCGTCTCGCGGCAAGCAAAGAGACCCTGCATCACATTCCACGCTACATCCCCGGAAGGTCCCTCGGTGCCATCTGCGGTTTTCAGATCGGAAAGGTCTATCTCGCGCAGCCCGAACTGGCCCCGGCAGTCGTCAACGAATCCGTCCCACCAGGCGTTCGACAAGCCTCCGAGGACGTGAACCCTCATCGCGATCCCCGCCATCAGGATTCGGATTGCCTCTGGAGTTCCCGTGGCGGCATCATCGCCGATCGGCAAATTGTCCGCATGGATGACACGCAAGTCAGCAATCGACGCGAGCAGCGCGACCGCAGCCGCGGCAATCGTTTTTCCGTCCATGCCGATCATGGCGTAGTCGAGCTCCGCGCCGCGTAGCACGAAATGATAGTCCGGTGTGGTCCTCGGAAGTTCGAGGGATGTGAACAGGTCGCCAAGACCCAGCCGCAGTGCAACAGCGCGCAGGAGCAACTTGATGTCTTCCAGTGGTCCGGAGATGGCGCGATCGATTTTCGTCATGTCGACGTCGAGCGCCGCCTTTGCGCCGATTTTCAGGACCGGCGGCGTCTTAAACGGCCGGCTGACATCGGCTTCGATCCATCCCGCCCCAAACCGGACGCGGAGATGGAGCATCTTGGCCGTATCGCTGTTCTCCGGGTCAATATCGGGCAGGAGGTCTAGCACGCGCGAATAACGCTCGAGGGCCTCGCGATGCTCGCCCAATTTCCAGCAACATAGAGCGGCTTCGGTTCTGAGGGCGATACGATGACAGGCAAGCTTCGCGTCGAGATCGCCGTCGACAGCGGCCGCCGCCGCCTCGAACAGATCCGCGGCCTTGCGAAGGCTTCCGGTATTGCCTGCGGCCACGGCGGCTTCCTTCAACGCGTACATGCGCTCGACAGGCGACTGTTTGTCGATTTCTGCCTTCAAGGCGTCTAGGATAACTGCGGCCTCGGAATAGCGGTTCATATGTCCGAGCAACTTGGCCTTTTGGCGGAGCAAGATGACGCCATCCGGCGTTTGACCAAGCGCCGCATCGATCCGTAACAAGGCTTCCTCGGCGCGGTTGAGGTGCTCCTCCATCAGGATCGTCTGCGCGACCAGACATTCGGCCGCGAGCTCGGCGTCGCCCCACGCGAGAGCCACGTCGGCCAGTCTTTCATAGGTCGTCAGGGCTGCGTCTGCCGCAAGCGTCCCAGCGAACCATGCGGAGGCCCACCCCTGTTGGACATAGAGGCCGTAACCCCGGTGGAATGCACGCAGTTCCCGAAGTCTGCGTGTACGAAGCGCCGGTTCTAGTTCCTGAAGCGCGTTGAAGAGGTCCTCGAGATCGGAAACCGACTGGATTGTCTGGCCCCCGATCGTCACGAAGAAACCACTGATCGTGGCGTCTGGTCCCTGCTCCTGACGCATCTGCCGGAGCGTCGGGCTCGAACCTTCGTCGGCGAGGTGGGGGAACCGTGCCACGAGCTCTTCAAACTGGGCAATCCACGCAAGGCGCAGCTGCCACTCCACGTGCACGCCCCGTGCGAAAAGTGCCTTCATGAGTACCATCACCTCAAATGCCGAGCGAAGCTCCTCATCTTCAAACCGGGACGATTCCTGGAGCGCTGCGATCGTACTGGCGCGGAACACCTCGCTGTTGTCCGTCGCCGCAGCAACTTCAACCTGAATGATCCGCAGTGTCACCGACGTTGCGGGATCATCAGGGAAGATCGGCCGATCCGTGCGGAAGTAGGAGAGCGCCGATAGCTCCTGGGCGACGGCCTTGAAGCCGTCCTCCGAGAGGCTGAGGAAAGCTAGCTGCAGACGAGCGAGCATCCAGCCACTCTTCGCCGAAACGCTGTTCCAGAAGGCGATGCCGAGGTCTTCGAGATCCATTGGCCCGCGTGTCGCCACATCGTAGGCGACGCGAAGCCGCGTGTCAGTCGCCTCCTCTAAGGGCACGTCCTCGTTGAGACCGGCGAGCAGGGGAGAGAGACGAAGGTATTTTTTTGACCCCGGCGCCGCCTCGATCCACGGCCCGATCAGGAGGTCAAGGCTGACGGTTGACTCCTGGATGGACGGATCGACGCTGGCCGCGCCGACGGCGAGCGGCCGGTCGAACTTGCCCTGAATGCAGGCAAGTCGGCGCAACAGCGCCCGGCCTGCCTCCGGCGCATCGAGTACAAGTCTTCGGCGGGCCTCGGCGCGGGTCAGCGCGACTGCCTCACTAGACGGGCCAATCAAATCTTCGGTGAGTGCGCTTGGCGGCCACCCGCGAGCCGACAGCGAGATCACCTTAGCCGCAACAAGTTGCGGGTGTCCTGAAGCTGTCGCCGCGTAGATATAGACCGCCCATTTTGGCGCTAAGTCTGGAGGGCAGTCTCTTGCTAGGGCAAGGTGAGCGACATCCTCGAGTCCGAGATATGATGCCGTAACGATCCCGTGCGGCTGCAACGCCAGGTCGGCGCCAGTGGCGGGGGTGCACGGCCGGGACGATGTGAGAATAGTCGCAAGCCCTCGCGTCCGCGCCCACCTCATGAAGCGGCCAAACCGCCTCGCGTCCGCTCCGACGATATCAGCGTCCAGGTCATCGAGGATTACGCCTGCAATCTTCCCGGCCAGGACGACGTCGGAATAGGATCGCCTTAGGCGTAAAAGAACGTCACGTTTGTTCGTCAGCTCGCGGAACTCGACGAGCAGCCAAGGGCGATCGGCGACAGCGGCGATCTGCAAGGCAAGCGTGCTTTTTCCGCAGCCGCTAGCGCCATGGATCCACAGCGAGGCGTCTGCTCCGAGGATCGTCGCGAGCTCAGTAACGACGTTCCCTCGCGGCGCGCACGGCTGCGGTAATTCGACAGCTGAAGTAAGGGTCGCCCAGGGAGGAAGAGCCCACGCAACGCCCGAAGCGCTGAGGCTGGCCTGCACCAGAAAGGAGTTGAGAGCGGCTGCATCGAGCTTCCTAAGGTCTGGATCCTTGTCGGTGGCTGTGGCGAAGACGTGGTCGGTTAGCTGGCTCGCAAGGCTATTGGCGAGGCCAGCGGGTAGAGCGAGCGTATTCAGCCTGCCCACCAGCTGTTCGGTCAATGAAGCAAGCAGCTCCGCACCGGACTCCACGCCCGTGCTCCAGACGACACGGCGAACCAGCTTGTCCAGAAAATCTGCCTCGGACGGCCCCGCTGCGAGCCACGTTTTCAGGGCGCCGTCGGGTAGGGCTTCAAGCAGCGCCTCCCGCAAGGGCCCCGCAGCAGCCCCTTGGCGAACGGCGTCCCAATACGCGATGCCCGGCGACCCCACCGGAAAAGAAAGGCCGCGCTCCAAGCCGATCGGCAGGTTGGTCTGTACGACCAAAGTCCTGTCTGTCGTTCGACCGCTCGTCTCCCAGAATTTGCCAAGGGCGTCCGTTGCAGCCGCGCTCGCTAAGGTGATCGACCTTGCGGATCCCGAGTACTTCGCTTGTGTCGCGGTCGTGCCGCCGTCCCGCGCAATTACATCGTAATCTTCGATGTGCTCGATCAAAAGTGTTTGGCCGGGCGATAGCCCAATCCAGGCCAGCGAGGTTTGAAGGAGCTGAAAGCGGAAGGCCGCAAGCACTTGATGCGCTTGCCGGCGCATATCCGCGGGCGGCTCCATTTCCGACATTCACAATAGATGCGGCTGAAATCGGCCTCTGAAAAGGTGGGCGAAGCAAAGGCTGTGGATGCAAAGGCCCAACCGAGGCGGTCGGCCGCGCGGCGATGTGCAAATGTGCGTGCGATCCGTGCGCACGCGTGCGCCTTTCTCAGGATTCTGTGACTAGAAACAAAACACGCCTTTCGGCTGCCCGTATCAGATCTTGTCTCGGGAAGGACCCAGCCACGGGGCGGTGCTCATGTTGAATCTCTAGCAGCGAGAAGCTGCGCAGCAATCGCGGTTCTTCTCCGCTCGATAGCCCTGTCGCGCGCTTCGCCAGTCAGGTTTCTATCATCATCCAAAGCCCAGTCGGGCGGATTTCGGTCGGCCAGAATAGCGGCAAGATTCTCGAGCCTGGCGACTTCTGCTGTTCTCCCATTCTCCGCTCTCGCGAATTCGCGTTGCGACAAGAACCTATTCAGTTCGTCGCTGCGGGAGCGCTGTCCGGACGGCATTCGCCCCTTCATGGCCTTACGAGTCTTTCGGGCTTCTCCGGTTAGGATGCGGGCAAGACGGTTCTCCCGCCATGTAGGCAGGTCATCCCTGAATATTATCCTGAAACTCCAGAGAGGCGTCTGTCTGATGCTCGCTGTTTTGCTGCGAACACACGACAGGATGTCCTTCTCGAAGTCATAGCCCTGCTGAAGCGCGACAGGGAGGCATTCCACCAGGCTCTCCAGAAGTCCCGGAGTTGTCACCTTGTCGAGGCCTCTGCCACACACCGAGAGCGTCAGCTCAACCTTCTCTCGCAGTTTCTCATCCTCGATGACGAATTCATCAGGTAAAGAAGGAGGGAAGAAGATAGAAGACGCGGACGCGGGCGCGCGCGAGTCTATACTAGGACGAAGGCCAGCATTTGGGCGCCGCTCGATGTGCGTTGGGCGCGGCAATTTTTTGCCGCGACCAGAATGTGGGCGCGAAGGATCTGGGACAGAAGGCAACTCCTGTTCGTCGCAGTCGTCGCACCTGAATCCTCTGAAGAGATCCGCTATTTCCGGATTTGATAGATCGAGCTGGTAAGAGTTCATGGCGAACTGGCCATCGTCCTGCCGCTCCGATCTGTTGCGGCTCAGATAGCCGCCTTCGATGAACTGCTTGACGGATTTTCGCGCGGTTTCGGGGCAGCAGTTGGCGTAGTCGGCCAGCTGAGACCTCGATGCCCAGCAGAAGCCCTTGCCATCTGACCATCTGATAAGCGCTACGAGGACGAGCGAAGTGCTTGTGCCTGGAATAGGCCATTTGGGAATCCATCGCTCGCTCATCGCGGCGACCTCGCATAACGGGACAGCATGAGCATCACGTCCGCGCATTAAGCAGCTGCTGAATATCTTCAGCTCGCCAGACCGTAATCCGCGGGCCCAGCTTCACCGGCTTGGGGAAGCGGCCGTCTTTTACGCCGGCCCACCATGTCGACTTGCTGACAGGAATGGGGCCGTCCGGCGCAAGGATGGATTTCAGCCGCAAAAGGGTGGTCTTGGTTGGGAGTTGGTCCGGCATATCGTCTCCTCGTTCGATACTGAACGAGGTGATCAATTAGTGATTTGCTCGAGGCGTTGGGGGATACCCGATATCGCTATTCGGATTTCCGACTGCTGATCAGCTGTCGTCGCCGATGATCCGGCAAGCTTCTTCAAGTCGCTCAAGGATTACGCCCTGGTCCATCTTGATTCCTGCCTGAAGAAGCACATCGCGAATGTTGGCGGCAGCTGAACTCCGGCCCGCTGCCTTGAACCGGAATTTCAGGGCAAGTGCATAGATCAGTCTTTCATAGGTTCTTCGCGCCTTGGGATTTTCCAGCCGCTCTAGACGCAACTCCTTAGACAACGAGTTGATCTCTCGTCTTGCTTGCGACAGCTCCGCCTTGATCGTTTTGAGTTTGCGGATAAGGACTTCAGCACTCTCTTGTGGCTCTGGCCCTGTCTTTGAGCGGGCAGTGAGGGCTACTTCGTCGACTAACTGCTGCGGCAGAGGGTGCCCATACTCCGTCGCCCAGTTCACGAACGCGGTTGGTGCGACAAACGCCATGTCATTTTCTTCGAACCATGCTCGAATTGTAGTCCGCCTGTTCCAGAACTCCGTCGCGAACGGCCAGATGTCGACGTATCTCGACATGGAGTGCCGGTTCACGATGTTGGGGTCTTTGCCGCACGAGATCGCTGCAGCCTGATCATAACGCCAAGCCCTGCTTACCCAGTATCGGTAGCGGACGGAGGCGGTGGGATGATTATAGAACCGTGCTTCTTCGGGCGTTTCCAGCGCAGTGCATTTGAATCGAAGGTATTCGACTTCCGACCTCAGCTCCTCGGTTGGCGTTCTTTTTCTTGAGAACGGGTCGGAAACCCGATCCTTCAATGCGATCGGCTTGTTGCCATTGTGGTCGCCGTCCGCCTTGTTGCGGGTATTGCCGGTGTTGGCCATCGGATTTGTCGTCATGTTACGCCCGACCTGTCTTCACCGAGCTTCCTAGCAAAAACAGAACAAAAAGGGAACGCACAAGTTGACGGTTCGTTGTTAGCCGGTGAGTCGGGCGGATGGCGCGGCGGCGCATTCGATGTATTCCGCCCACCAGCTCATCATTGTGCGTCGACCGTCGAGCCATTGCGCGGCGTTGTAGATGCCGCGGACCGAGCCTTCCTCGTGTGCAAGCTGACGTTCGATCCAGTCGCGATTGAAGCCGCTCTCGTTGAGGATGGTGGAAGCCGTCGAGCGGAAGCCATGAATGGTCGCGCGTCCGTGGAAGCCGATCCGGTATAGACCATAGAGCATGGTGTTCTCGGAGATCGGACGATCAGCCGTCAGAGCGAACACCAGATGAGCTGACTTAGGTCTTGCCTGGAGCCTTTTGATCAGCGCCACTGCCGGCGGCGAAAGCGGTACCAGATGCTCGCGCCGCATCTTCATGCGCGCGGCTGGAATGCGCCAAAGCGGGGAAGGGCCGTCGAGTTTCTCGAACTCGGACCATTCGGCAAAGCGGATTTCCGCAGTGCGGACGAAAGTCAGCAATGCAAACTCGATCGCGGCCTTAGTCACCTGGTCCAGGTCGCTGGCTCGCAACGCCGCGAAGAATTCCGGCAGCTGATCGGCCTTGAGGGCTGTGCGCGATTTCACCGGCTTGGGCGGGCGTAGCGCCTTGTTCACGCCGACCGTCGGATCGAACTCGCAACGCGATGTTGCGACGCCATAGAGGAAGACCAGCCGCGCCATCTGGAGGATGCGGCGAGCCATCTCCGGCGCATCGCGCCTTTCGACTTTGCGAATGGCTTCGAGAACCTCCGCCGGCTTGATCAGCGAGATCGGCCGATGCCCGAGGGCAGGGATCAGATCTTCGTCCAGCCTGGAGCGAAGCCTCACGGAGTAGGACGCGACCCACTTCGACTTATTCGTTTCGAACCATTCATTGGCGACGATGGCGAAGGTGTCGGCGTTGACCTTTCGCCGCTCAACCTTCGCCGCTTTGCGCGACTGGCTTGGATCGACGTGCTTGCCGAGAAGCTTCTTCGCTTCGCGCATTCGGTCACGCGCATCCGAAAGTGTCATGTCCGGATACTTGCCCAAGGCGAGCAGCTTCTGCTTGCCATCGAAGCGGTAAGCGCATCGCCAGAGCTTCGAGCCGCTCGGGCTCACCATGATGAAGAGCCCTTCGGCGTCGCTCACCTTGTAGGCGCGATCACGCGGCTTGAGGGCGCGGAGTTTGGCGTCTGACAACATTCGGTTGCACGCTTTGGCTGTTCGAGTCCCGCTTTCGAAGTACCAACACTTTTGTTGGTACGACGCCAAAAATGTACCAACAATGTTCGCGGATGCCAGCGGACGCCCCAAGACAGCTGTGGACGAACGAGGCGAGGCGAGGCCCTGTTTCACAAGGCGAATTCGTGCATTTCCGGATCGTGTCGGACTTCATTGCACGTCGCTGGATTTCTGGATTGGTGGGCCCGGCAGGACTCGAACCTGCAACCAGACCGTTATGAGCGGCCGGCTCTAACCATTGAGCTACAGGCCCGACCTGTCTCAGCGGCGCGCACCATACGCATTTCTGGCGGGTTGGGAACTCCCGGCGCGCTTGCGCGGCGGGGGGCGCGAAAATCCCGCGCCAGAGCAGGGCGCGCAGGGGAATTCGCTATGGAAATGGCGATGATCCGACGGCAGCTGGAGCGCCGCTAAAGCCGGGTCACCGAAGGCGTGAATCGGACCCTAAACGAAGCCATCCAGAGCGCAGCAACTTGGTCGATGCGTCCGCTGGATGAGGTTGTCCTAGAGCACTGATCTCCCTTGGACGGCGCGGACCACGAAGGACAGCACGGTCAGCACCAGGAAGATGACGAACAGGATCTGCGCGATCGACGCTGAAGCGCCAGCGATCCCGCCGAAGCCGAAAATGGCGGCGACAACCGCAAGCACGAAAAACGTAAGCGCCCATCCAAGCATCACACACTCCTGCCTTCACAACATTGATCTACGGCCAACGCCTCTGATCGTGAGCGGTTCCAAGCCCACGGGAGGCGCGATCGAGGCGGCGGCTTACGTTTGTCCCATGTTGGAACCTCGTTTCGGGGGCGGCGTTCTCACTGCGGTCGGCGCCCTCGCCGACGGGACATGGAGATTTCACATGAAGACCGCTTTCGCAGCCATTGCCTTTCTGCTCGCCGCGTCGGCGGCTGCATGCAACACCGTCGAAGGTGTTGGCGAAGACGTGACCGCCGCCGGACAAGCCATCGACGACGCTGCCGAGGACGCGAACTAGGCCACGGCTGCTCGCCCCGTTCGCTAACCATGCGGACGGGGCGTTGCGGTCAGACGGATAGCCATCGTCTCTTAGACGGCGCCGCTCGTGCATCAGAATCTCAACGACAGCTGGAAAGTCCGCTAACCATGCAACGTCTCTGGGCAATTTCGGCGATCGCCGTGGCCTGCGCCATAGCGCCGGGCGTTGCCGCGCAGCAGGTTGAGCCTCGTGAGACCGTCCACTGTCCGGGCGGGTCGGTTTCTGTCTATTTCGCCTCAGGCGAGGCTGAGTTGACCTCGGAAGGCCGGCAGCTGGTGTCGCGCCTGGCCGAGCAGGCGGTGGCCTGCCAGCCCGAGGGCATCGATCTTGTCACGCTGATCAATACCGACATCGATGGCGATCATGCCGTGGGCCTCGCCCTCGCGCGTCTCGATGATATTTCGCGAGACCTGATCTCGCGTGGCATTTCGCCGGCATCGATCCGCGTTGCCGCGCGTCCCGGTCGCGATGTATTTCCGCCCGGGATGAACGAGGTGGAAGTTATATTCCGCAAGGGTGTTTCCGGCGCCGGCGATGCTTCGACGCGACAGGCCGCAACGCCGCCGCGCGTCTCTCCGGATGCGATCTGAACCGACGCGTGTGACGCCGGAGCACCCGCAGCCTGTACACCTCTATCTCCCGTGAAGATCATGCCTGCGGCGACTGGCTTGCGCCTTATTCGACGTGGACGATCAGCCGACAACCCCGCGCCAGGCGTCGGCGCCGCACGGAGCGCGGCTGACCTTCTCGACCTCGCTGGGTGACACTCGCTCAGCCGCTACCACCTCGCCATTGACGCGGTGAACCACAACCCAGACGTCAGGCCGCCCCGCCGTATCGAACGACACCGGCGCGATCTCGATCAGGCCCGCGGCGCACGCCGTTGCGGAGGCGGCGATCGGTTGGACGCTCGCGAGTCCGCCCTGGGCTGGCTGTGTCTGTGCCCAGGCCTGTGAGATATTGGGGGAGAGCAGGGCGACCGACGACGCCAGCGCTGCGCAGGTGATAGACCGGATAACTGTCTTCATGTCGTGCCCCTTCTGTCAGGAGTACGCGCATGACGCTGGCCGGTTCCGGCTCACATTAGGATTCTGTAAACCATGAAAAAGGCGGTGCGCCGATGACGCACCGCTTCAACTCTCAGGCGAAATTGCAAGGCTGGATCAGGCCGCGACTGGCCGTTCCACGTGGAAGAACAGCGCCTGGCCGATGGCGGCTTTTACCGTCTCTGGCTGGAAGGGCTTGGTGATCAGGAAGGCCGGCTCCGGCTTCTCTCCTGTCAGCAGCCGCTCGGGGAAAGCTGTGATGAAGATCACCGGAACGTCGTGACCACGCAGGATGTCGTTCACCGCGTCGATACCGGAAGATCCGTCCGCCAGCTGGATGTCGGCGAGCACCAGTCCGGGGCGGCGTGCACGCACTGCAGCCACGGCTTCGGTCCGTGTGGTCGCAACGGTGGTGACGCGGTGTCCAAGGTCGAGCACCAGCGCTTCGATGTCTGCTGCGATGACTGGCTCATCCTCGATGATCAGCACGTCGGTTGCGAGGTCGGCCTCGATGTCGGCCTGGGCCCGCGAGATGAGTTCGCGAACGCTCTCGGACGTTTCGTCGAGGATTTCGGCGCACTCCTCGACCGTGAAGCCTTCAAGCGCGGTCAGCAGGAAGGCCTGACGGTGCCTCGGGGGGATGCGCAGCACCCGATCGGAAACCGTGTCCCCGGTATCCGGCACGGTCTCCAGCCGGGCGCCGGTCGCGCCCCAGATCGCCTGGAACAGACGGTAAAGGGCGACCCGCGGCGGCAGATCGTCCAGTTCATGTGTTCCAGATGCGAGGGCCTGAAGCGAGGCCTTCACATAGGAGTCACCGCTTTTCTGGTTTCCGGTCAGCGCTCGAGCATAGCGGCGTAGGTAAGGAAGGTGGGGTCCCAACTTCTGGACAAGGCTCATGAATTCTCCCGCACGTCGCAGTTTTTGGCAGTCTCGGACAGCTTAAACGCGGCGATGGAACCCGGGTTCCCGCTATTTTCAGTTTATTGCGGAACCTACATCCGCGGCCGGCGTTTTCAGCCCAATGTGCGATCTCTGCACGGCCAAACGGAAATTGTAGCAGGACATGGGAAGAGAACGAAACGGGGGGGAGTCTGGCGGTCGGCCGGTCGACGCACGCGTCGCCCGCAGGCGCCAAGATCCCATCGGGCGCAAACTTCGCAAGATTTATACGGATGTCGTTGAGGAAAGCATCCCCGACGAGTTTCTGGCGATTCTAGAAGAAGCGCAGGCGCGGCAGGCTGATCCGGCCGGGCTGTCGGGGGCTGTCGATCAAATGGATTCCGCGCCAGACGCGCCCCCCTCACAGCCCGAACGGTGACACCGCGCATGGCTGATTCATCCAGAGACGTCTCCAAATCGGCCACCAGGCCGGAGCAGCGCACGCCTCCACCGCCGCCCGCCAAGGCGGCGACAGGGCAGCGGCCGCCGGCGACGGGCGTTACCCGCGAGAACTTCAAGGAAGAGCTCGTCGCCACGATTCCCCACCTCAGGGCGTTCGCCCGCAGCCTTTGCCACGACCAGTCCCAGGCCGACGATCTTGCTCAAGAGGCGCTCGCCAAGGCATGGAAGGCGCGCGACTCGTTTGAGCCGGGCACCAGTATCAAGGCCTGGACCTTCATGATCCTGCGCAACCAGTTCTATTCGGAGAAGCGCCGCAGCTGGCGTAACGCGCCGCTCGATGCCGAGATGGCGGAGAACACGCTGGTCGCCAATGATAATCCCACAGCGCCGATGGAGCTGCTCGACCTGCGCAATGCGCTCGCGAAGCTACCGGACGACCAGCGGGAAGCCCTCATCCTGGTCGGCGCAGGCGGGATGCCCTACGAGGAAGCGGCTCGTGTCTGCGGTGTTGCGGTCGGCACGATCAAGAGCCGCGTCAGCCGCGCCCGCAAGGCGCTGGAAGTGATTCTCGAGGAGAGCTCGACTCGACGATCAGAGACGAGCGATATCCGTGCAGAGCATGCGTTCAGTGATATCCTCAGCCAGTCCGACGCGCTGGCTGATGGAGGAGTACAATCCCGGGGTGACGACTGAGGAAAGCCTTTCGCGACGGCTGTCGCTTCGAGTTCTCCTGCTTCTGATATTCGCTGCCGCGTTGTCCCCTGTCCTTGTCATCGGCGGGATACGCTGGTCCAGCGATGTCGAGCGGGAAGCGCGCTATCGTCGTGAAGTCATGACGCTTGTCGCAGAGGAAGCGGCAAGCCGCGCCGAATACATGCTGGATATGGCGCCGGCGCTTCTCAACCTCATCGACTCCGTGACGCTGGGCGATCCCTGCATGGAGCCGATCCGCGAACTGATCGATGCGCTGCCGGCCTTCGCCAATCTCGGTGTCGTGGACCGCGACGGACGCGTGCTCTGCACCACTCAGTCCGAGAACCTGGAAGCGGCGGCTTTCGTCGACAGCGCCTGGTTTGCGCAAATGCGCGACACCGGCGCGGGCCTCGTGCCGTCCATGGCCATCCGCAATCCCGTCACGAACGAGTGGACCGTAGCGACCGCCATGCGGCGCACGACGCCTCGCGGCGATTTCGACGGCGCCTTCCTTGTCGGCGTTCCTGTGAGCGCGTTGGTGGCTCAGCTGACGCGCACCGGTCTCGACGACAAGGCGGATCTTGCCCTGGTCGAAGCTGACGGCCGTGTCTTCGCCAGCGCGCACTGGACGCAGCTGGACGCCAAGGTGATCGCCGACCTCGATCCCGGCCAGCCCGCCTTCATGGAGCTGGATAGCGAGGATGGCGGTGTTCGTCAGGCAGCCCTGGTGCCACTGGCGCAGGACGGCCTGTTCGCGATGTTGTCGGCGCCAAAGCCGCTGCCGATTGCCATGGAAAACGTCAGCGCTTTTGGCAATTTCGCGCTGCCGCTGCTGGCGTGGCTTCTCGCGCTGGTGACGGCTTGGCTTGCGATGGATCGGCTGGTGCTGCGCTGGCTCGACTACTTGCGGCGCATCGCCGGCCTCTATGCCAGCGGCAAGCTCTCCGTCCAGCCATTGCGCGCCAAACGACAGGCGCCCGGCGAGATCAACGTGCTGGCCGACACGCTCGAAGAGATGGCCGTGCGCATCCGTGACCGCACCGCCAAGATGGAAGGGGCGCTTGCGACGCGCGACGCGGCGATGAAGGAAATCCATCACCGCGTGAAGAACAACCTGCAGATCATCAACAGCTTGCTCAGCCTGCAGGGGCGCAAGCTGAAGGATCCGGCGGCGCGGGCCGTGCTCGACGATGCGCGCGCGCGGATCAACGCGCTGTCACTGGTCCACCAGTCGCTGTACGAGCACAACAATATCCGCACGGTCGAGTCACAGAGCTTCTTCTCCGAACTCGCCGGACAGTTGGACCAGGCGTTGGGGGCCGAAGACCAGAACATCAGGGTCGAAGCCGCTATCGACGCGGATACCATCGACGCCGATGTCGCGGTGCCGCTCGCCCTGTTCACGGCCGAAGCGGTTACGAATTCAGTCAAGCATGCCTTTCCTCTTGATCGTCATCCGGGGGGCGGCAAGGTGAAGGTCTGCTATCGTATTGCCGAAAACCAGGCTGCGCTTTCGATCGAGGATGATGGCGTTGGCGTCGAGACAGGCGCGACCGGGCAGGGCATCGGCGCGACGCTGATGAACGCCTTCGCGAAGCAGGTGCACGGGGTTTTCGAGGATGTGCCCGCGCCGACGGGCGGTCGGATTGTGCGCATCATCATTCCCCGGATCAATGGCGTCACCGGCGCCCGTCCACCCTCCGCGCCGCAGTCCGAGACCCCCGCTCCGTAACGCCAAAACGCAAACAGCCCGGCCGAGGGCCGGGCTGCCTGATCACTTCCAAGGCGTCGCTAGACGCCGCCGCGTCGGGTCATCCCCATCACGGCGGAGATCACGAACAGTACCAGGAAGATGAAGAACAGGATCTGCGCGATCCCGGCGGCCGAAGCGGCGATGCCGCCAAAACCGAAAACGGCCGCTATCACGGCCACGACCAGAAAGATGAGCGTCCATCTAAGCATGTTGAATCCTCCACGCGGGATCAACGGGCGGTCGGCGCTGGGGTTCCACCCGCAACGCCGCCAAGGCTCAGCGACTGCGAGTCGTAGTTGCGGCTGATATTCAGTCCATCGCCCTCGATCGACACGACATCCTGGGTCAGCCTGTCGCCTTGGATCTCTACGACGCAGAAGCCCGGGCGCGAGCCGCGTGTGCGCGTGGACAACGTGCCTGATCCCATCTGCACCATCGGCCGCCGACTGTTCTCCAACCGATGGGCGAAGGCGTCGTGGATGTGCCCCGTGAAGATCGCGTCGACGTGCGCCTCTGCGCAAAGGTCCAGCGCCCGGCGGCCCCGTTTGGTGTCGACCGACACTTTCGAAAGCCCCGGCTCGTGAAGCGGGTGATGGCACACCAGCAGCCGCCAAGCCTCGGGCGGCCCTGCCGAAAGCAGTTCGAGCGCCCTGGTGAGATCCTTGATGTCGATCACGCCATCGGCCCAGTTGAGACGCGTCTGGACGCCGCGCGCAGTGTTGAGCGCGCAGATGCGGATCGCCCCATCGCGCAGCTCCACCAGGCGCCCCACGCCATCCAGACCCTCCATGTATCGCTCATATCGGCCGAACGGATCGGCGACGCGTGCCGCCAGATGGATGATCGGAGTGTCGTGATTGCCCGGCGCCATGATGACGGGTGCCTCGAACGCATCGAACCATTTTCGGGCCGCGGCAAATTCCTCGCGTCGGCCCTGCTGCGTGATATCGCCCGCCACCAGGATTGCATCGGGTCGGTTGGACTCGGCGAACGCCGCTGTCGCCCTGAGGGCGTGAGTGTCCTCCTGTCCAAAATGGATATCCGACATGTGCATCAGCCGGACGGGCGAGACCGTCATGCCGCCACCAGGCAGGTTGCAGCGTCTTCGATGTAGCGCACGCGGACATGCGAGCCGCCTTCGGCTGGCTCACCGTCCGCGATCACCGGGATATCCTCGTCGTCCTCGCTTGATATTTCCAGCGAGGTTGCCGGCGCCACTTCGACGCCGGGCGCATTGCGCCAGTCGGTGAAGAACGAACTCCACACAACGTTCATCGCCCCGCCTGTCGTCGGATTAGCCAGCGCTGCAACTTCCATCCCGGCGCCGGCCTTTGTCAGGGGGCCAACGATAGCCCCGATCATGCTGGTCGTGGGCAGGCGTGCGCCGCCAAAGGTGTATCCATCGCCATAGCGCGCTTCGAGGTGAAGGTTGTTGAGTGTCTCGATCGCCACACGCGCTTCAGTCGCGGCCTTGCCAAGGTCGCCGCGGCGCAGGCTCTCGCGCGCTTCGGCGAAGCGCGCCGGGGCTCCCGCCAGCATGGCGCAATAGAACTTCTGTCCGTTGACTTCGCCGGCTGGCAACGATTTCCGGCGAGGACTGCGGATCACGTCGCGCAGCACGTCTTCCCATCCTCTCTGGCCGTGCACGGTATGCGGCAGGAGATTCATTGTGCCGCCGGGTAGGAGCAGCAGGTTCGACGTCACCTCGCCCACCGTGGTCAGCGCAGCACGCAATGTCCCATCGCCGCCCCATACGATGAACAGGTCAGGAGACTTGGCGGCGAGGGCGCGCAACTGCGCTTCCTGGTCCTCCGGGTCAGTCTCGACGAGTTCAGCTCCCGCATGCCCAACCTCCTCAAGTACCGCCAACAGGCGTTCGCGCGAGTCAGCAGGCACTGATCCGGATCTCGGATTGAACAGAGCGATGGTTTTCATGGATTGATCTCCCGGCCCACGACAACGCGCACGCGGGAAGATTGGTTCCGGGCTCAGTAGACTTGCCGCAGCAGGATGATCGCGCCGGAAAGCGCCACGAGGGCGACCACGCCAAGACAAACCCACAGCGCGATCTGTCCGCTGCGATTGGCCATGTCCTGGTCAATCTTACGGGCCAGATCGTTCTCGTTCATCTCATCCATGGTCGTCACTACCCGGCTAGGTCATCGCCGTCGCTTGCGCGCCAGGCGACAGTGTTCGCTTAACCCCGGTATTCGCCGTTGGCCCAATAGGTGCGGCCCGACCTGCGATCGACATAGTAGTACCGGTCTGCATAGCGGTCGTAGAGAAGCGGTTCGCCATTCGGGCCGGCATTGGCGCGGTTGTTGTTGTCTGAAGCTGCGCCCGCGACGCCGCCTGCAATGGCCCCGGCGCCCGCGCCGATCGCCGCGCCCTGGCCCGCGTCGCCGTCGCCGGTGTTGTTGCCGATGATCGCCCCGGCCGCACCGCCAAGAATGGCGCCGGTGAGCGCGCCACGCTCCGTGTTGCCCGATTGCGTGCACGCCGTGGCGGCCAGTCCGGCGGCGATAGAGCCGGCGATGAGGATCATCTTCATGGGATAAACTCCTGTTCGGGAATATCGTATGTCGATTGGCTAACGTCTGCTCGCTAGTCAGTGTTCCGTTCAGACAGCAGCGCCACGCACCCCGCCGACCACGCCGCCGAGAATAAGACCCACCACGGTGGTCTGCGCCACGATGGCAAGCGACGGCCCGGTGATGGCGATGGCGACCAAGCCGGCGCCTGCGCCCAGCACGGCGCCGATCACCATGCCGCCTGCCAGGCTGGCGACGCCCTTTCTTGAACGCGGCTCGCCCGTTCGCTTGATCGCGAGGGTCGGCTCAACCGACTTGAGTTCCAGCAGGGCCTTGGAAACATCGCGCAGGTCGCTTTCTTCGCCGCCCGTCATGTTTTCCGCGGTCGACTCGGCGAGCCGGGCTGCATCCAGCTTCCAGCTCTCCAGCACCTTCAGTTTGTCATTCGCCGTCAGGCGTGGATCCGCCAGGACGTCATCCGGCCTTTCGAAGTATCGTTGCGGATGGGCGATGAGGTCTTCAACATGGGTAGACATGGCCTGCACCTTCTTCGCTGTGGTCGTAAGCACACAACGGAAGGCAGGCCCGGCAAGTTCCGGCAGCGACAGCTGCAAAAAGAAGCGCCCGGCGGGAACCGGACGCTTCCTGTAATAATGGATTCTGGAGTTGGCCTAGCTCGGGCCGTCCTTGGGCAGGCTGGCGTAGGCAATGCCTCCATCGACCGCGATGGAGTCACCCACCACATAGTCCCCGGCCTTGGAGGCGAGGAAGATCGCCGTGCCCGCCATATCCTCGTCGCGCCCGATGCGGCCCGAAGGCGTGCGCGCCGCAACCGCCTCGCCATGGTCGCGCGCGGCCTTGTTCATCTCGGACGCGAACGGCCCCGGCGCAATCGCTGTGACGATGATGTGGTCCTGCACCAGCCGCGCAGCCATCCGCTTGGTCAGGTAGAGCAGGGAGGATTTCGACGCGTGATACGAATACGTGTCCCACGGATTCAGACGGATACCGTCGATGGAACAGATGTTGATCACCTTGGCGGGTCGGTCGGGCGTCGCCGCCTTCTTCAACGCGGCATGCAGCGCTTGAGTCAGAAAGAAGGGCGACTTCACGTTGAGGTCCATCACCTTGTCCCAGCCGTGCTCCGGGAATTCCTCGAACGGTGCGCCCCATGCCGCGCCCGCATTGTTGACGAGGATGTCGAGCTTGCCTTCGCGCTTGTAGATTTCTTCGGCCAGCATCTTGCCGCCCGCCACCGTCGAAATGTCCTGCGGCAGCGAAATGCACTCCGCATGCCCCAGCGCCGTCAGCTCCGCCGCCGTCGCATCGCAAGCATCGGCCTTGCGCGCGGAGATGTAGGTCTTGGCGCCGCTCTCCACGAAGCCCCGCGCAATCATCTTGCCGATGCCACGCGATCCGCCCGTCACCAGCGCAACGCGCCCCTTCAGCGAAAACAGGTTGTCGATCATCATGGCGATAGTCTCCCGAACGGCTCTGGCTTTTGTTGGCGCGCAACCTAGCGCCGCCGATGGGAAAGGCTAGGGGCGGGAGAGGGGGCCATCATCCGCGCATGAGATGCGCCGCCACGGCCGCATAAGCCGGCAAGGATACCTTGTCCAAAACCGAGTTCCCGTTCGCCGCCACCGGGTGCGAAGCGAACCGCGCAATAACCAGCTCGGCGGTCGGCGCGATCCAGCAGGCCTGGCCATGAATTCCGCGAGCCGTATACGCGCCGAGATTGTTGTGGCTGACCCACCATTGGCTGCGATAGCTCCAGCCTTGCATGGTCGTATATCCGGCCTTGGCGAAATCCTCGGGCTTCGCTCCGCGTGCGATATCGTCCACCACGCTGCCAGGCACGATCTCCTGCCCGTTGAACACGCCGCGATTGCGCATCATCTCGCCGAACCGCGCGAGGTCGCGCAGGCCAAGACTCATCCCGCCCCCGCACGCCGCCATGCCCGCCGGGTCCACGATGATATTGGCGTCTTCCTCCGCGCCGATCTTCTGCCAGATACGCTCCGAGATCAGCTGCGCCATCGGCTTGCCCGTCACGCGCTGCACGATCCACGCAAGCACTTCAGTGTTGCACGTCTTGTAGGCGAACGCCGCGCCATGTTCGCCCTGCTTTTTCAGCGTGCGCAGGAAATCCACGATGGAGCGCGGCCCATCATAGCCTTCCGGCGGCTTTCCGTAACCTGCAGCGATGCCATACGTACGCACTTCGGCTGCGGGGTCAGTGTAGGTTTCGGAGTATTTCACCCCGACCGTCATATCCATCACCTGCCGCACCGTGGCGTCGGCGAAGGCTGATCCCTCCAGTTCGGGAATGTAGCGCGCAACGGACGCTGCCGGATCGATCTTGCCTTCGGCGGCCAGCGTCGCGGCCATCAACCCGACGAACGACTTCGCCATCGAGAACGCGATATGCGGCAGTTCCGGCGTCAGCGCCCCACGATATGTCTCGTACACGACGACGCCGCGATGCAGGATCACGATGCCGTCCGTGAACATCGCGTCCACCGACTGCGCCCACGTCATCGGCTCGCCATCCTGAGTTGTGAAGGCAACGCCATCGATGTCATCGCGCAGCTTGCGAGGCAGGGCGCTCGCCGGCGCAGGCCCCCGCCGTACATTCACCGTTGCCTTCAGCTAGCGCTGGTGGCTGAACGCCCAGCGCGTCTGCGGGAAAGAGCTCCCCGAAATGTCACCCTCCGCGCCGACCCGCAGGTCCGGCGGCGGCGGAAATCCCTGCATCAGCCCGCGCACGACCGGATCGCTGTTGTGAGCATTCCACTTGCTGGTCATTGCATCCTCTCACGGCCTTTGCGCAGGCCCTGCGTCCGAGCCTATACTCGGCCCCTGAAAAGGCCAGCGCGTCGGCAGGCCGAAGGGTGGGGCAGATGAAGACCTATTTCCGGAAGATCGGCAGAGGCCTTGCCGGCATACTCAACTTCAACGGCCGCATGGCGCTGCACGATTTCTGGCCCTACGCCGTGACGGTCGTGCTGGTCCTCTACGGTCTGGGCTCGTTGGTCGGAGTTTGGCTTCAATTCGAACTCAGCCAGCGCTTGGGCATGGGCGCGTGGTTTGGCGGGCCCTACGAGCTTGACGGGCGGCAGGCGGAAGAAGTGCTCGCCTACATGCAGGACATGTTCCGCCTCGTCGTTCCATTTGCTGCGATCAGCATGGCGGTACACGTCATTCCGCTCGCTGCCGCTATCGTCCGCCGCCTGCACGATACCGGCCGGACGGGCTTCTGGATCCTGATGCCGCTTCCGTTCGGCGTGCTCGGCATCTACGTGATGGACAGGCTCTTCAGCCGCTTCCCGGCGTTGATGGAAATTGAAACGCACGCGCGCGAAGTCGACCCCGTCATCTTTGCCTTCATCGGGGAGATATTTATGGCTGTCGGCGTCGCCCTGGCCTGGTTGGCCGCGCTCATCGTCCTCATCATCCTGCTCTGCGGGAAGAGCAAGCCACAGGCAGACCGCTTTGGCCCGCCGCCAGTCCCGCTCTGAGGGACCCCGCTGCACCCCAGAGCTGATCTGTGCTGACCGCTGGTGCGTACAGGACTCCAAAGGGAGTCTTCTATGCGCAGCATTGTCCTGGCCGCCGGCCTGCTCACGCTCGCCGCGTGCGCGACCGAAGGAGTAGAGGAGCCTGCCTTCGCCGTCAGCCTTGCCGAGGGCGACTTCGAGGTCAGGCAATATGCCTCCACCATCGTTGCGGAAACCACCGTTAGCGGAAACGCGTGGGATGCCCGCTTCGCCGGTTTTGGCCCGCTCGCCGACTACATCTTCGCCACGGAACGCGGTGGCGAAAAGATCGCCATGACCGCGCCGGTGACCCAGGCCCCCCGCGAGAAGATCGCGATGACGGCTCCTGTCATCCAGCAACCTTCCGGATCGGGCGAAGAATGGATCATCACCTTCACCATGCCCGCTGCCTACACCATGGAAACGCTGCCAGCGCCCGCCAACCCGGATGTCAGGCTCGTCGAAGTCCCCGCGCGGACCATGGGAGTTCTCTCCTTCACCGGCCTTGCGACTGATGCCGACATGAAAGCCGCCGAGGCGCGCCTGCTGGATCATGTGCGCAATGCAGGCATGAAGCCGACTGGCGACGTTGAGTTCGCCTTCTATGATCCGCCATGGACGTTGCCTTTTCTTCGCCGCAACGAGGCGATGGTTTCCGTCGTCGCCGAGCCCGCGCGCCAGAACTGACTCCCTTTCGTGATTACAGTTCCGTTATCGCCGATCCAGTTACCCGCGCCCTCCGTATGCCCTCTCACAGACAACATAGCGGTTCGCTTCCGGGCCGCATGCAGGAACTCCAAGAGGGAAACTCCAACATGAAACTTTCGTTCTCCGTCGCCGCGATCGCGTTGCTCGCCACCGCCGCCTGCTCGGGCGAAACCGCTCCCACCACGCCTGCTCCGGCGCCTGCCGTTGAAGCTCCGGCGACCGCGCCGGCTCCTGTCATGGCGAAAGACATCGTCGACACCGCTGTAGCCGCCGGTTCATTCAACACGCTCGTCGCCGCTGTCCAGGCTGCCGGTCTCGAGCAGACGCTGCGTGGCGCTGGCCCGTTCACCGTCTTCGCGCCGACGGATGCTGCGTTCGCTGCCCTCCCGGCCGGCACGGTCGAAGACCTGCTGAAGCCTGAGAACAAGGCCAAGCTCACCGCCATCCTCACCTACCACGTCCTTCCGGCTGAAGTTATGTCCTCCGCCATCGGCACGCAGACGCTGACCCCCGCCACCGTGCAGGGCGCCACCGTGAAGGTCGACGGCAGCACGGCCGGCAAGGTCATGGTCAACGACGCGACGGTCGTCACCGCCGACGTCGATGCTTCCAACGGCGTCATCCACGTCATCGACAAGGTCATCATGCCGCCCATGTAGGCTGCGCGAGCCTTTCCTCCCCCCCGCTGGCGCGGCCGGCCCCTCCAGGCCGCGCCACAGCAAGCCGTCCGCTCAACAGCGGGCGGCTTGTCGCTTTTGCGATGTCAGATTCCGAAGGTCAGTACCCGCCAATCCGGGCATACCTGTCGCGGTGGAAGCTCTCGCTGCCATACAGCGCCTCAAGAACGCGCGCGCGCTTCATGTAGAGTCCGCTGTCGTGCGCATCGGTCATGCCGATGCCGCCATGCATCTGCACGCACTCGTTCGAAACCAGATGCAGCGTCTCGCCAGCGCGCGCCTTGGCGAGCGAGGCCAACTCGGCCACGTTGTTCGCGTTGCGATCGAGCCCATCCAGCGCCGCCGCCACGCACGAGCGTGTCAGCTCCAGCTCCGTGAACATGACCGCCGCGCGATGCTGCAACGACTGGAACGAGCCGATCAGCTGCCCGAACTGCTTGCGCACCTTCAGGTACTCGGCCGTCATCTCGAACGCAGCATCCGCGGCGCCCAGCATCTCCGCCGAAAGCCCGATACGTGCGCGATCAAGGATCGCCTCCAGCGTCGCATATCCGCCGTCCACCGAGCCGAGCATCGCGTCCGCGCCGACTTCAACATTGTGGAAATTGATATTCGCCGCGCCATGCGCATCCAGCGTCTTTAGCGCCGTCCGCGTCACGCCCGTGGCGTTCGCGGGCACGAGAAACAGCGTGATCCCCGTCGCATCTCCCGCATCACCGGACGTGCGCGCCGCAACAATCAGAAGGTCCGCATCGCCGCCATCGACCACATAGCGCTTATCGCCCGACAGCGTGTAGCCCGCGCCGCTCTTCTTCGCCGCCAGCTTGATATGCGCCGGATCATGATGCGCGCTCTCATCGACGGCCAGTGCCGTCAGCGCTTCGCCCGCCGCAATCTTCGGAAGCCACGCTTCCTTCTGAGCCTGGCTGCCCGCGAGCACCAGCGCGGAGGCGCCGATCATCGCCGTAGAAAGAAGAGGCGAGGCGGCAATCGTCCGCCCCTGCGCTTCAAGAACCTGTCCTAGCCCGACATAGCCAAAGCCCGAACCGCCAAACTCCTCCGGGATCAGCACGCCGGCAAATCCCAACTCTGCCATCTCGGCCCACGCCGCACGGTCATATCCCTCGCCCTTGGCGCGAAGCGCGCGCAGCTGGCTGATCGGGAGTTTCTCGCTCGCGAAGGACAGCGCGCTGTCGCGCAGCATCTGCTGCTCTTCGGAAAGGACGAAGGCCATGGCGAAACTCCCGGCGTATTACGGTGCGTACCGTCTGTTCAGTTCTGGGAGTTGGGTCTTAGCGTCCTCCGGACCGCCCAATCAAGGGCATCCTCGATCCGGTCATTCCCCCAGAACAACTCTCCGTCCTCGGTGACAAAGCTCGGCGCTCCGAAAATCCCGAGATCGGCGGCGCGCTGGGTCTCGTCTTTCAGTTGCTGCTTGATCGGCTCCGACGTCATCGCGGCCAGCACTTCCAGCGGATCAAGCCCCGCTCGCCGGGCTGCGGCATGCAGGATCTGCGGATCGGATACATCGCGGTCGTGGACAAAGTTTGCCTGGAACACCGCTTTCGCGAAGTTACCCCGTGCCTCCTGCGGCAGCGACAAGGTGATCCGCGCCGCCATCAGCCCGTTCTGGGGGAAGCGCTGGGGCCGCCGGAAAGGCAGGCCATGCTTCTCGCAGGTCCGCTCCATGTCGCGCCACATGTACGAGCCCTTCACGGGCACTGCGTTGAACGGGCTGTCCTTCAGCCCCTGTTGTGCATGAAACAACGGACCCAGCAGGAACGGCCGCCACTCGATCGCAACGCCTCGGGCGGCGGCGACTTTGTCGATCCGCATCACAGCCGGATAGGAATAGGTCGAGGCGTATTCGAACCAGAATTGCAGTTTCACGACTTGTCCTCGATAGCGACGATTCGCAATGGTAGCAGATTGCGGCCACGAAAACGGCGCCCATATCCCTCTGCATACCCCGCCGGACAAGGTGGGCCAACAAGGGACGGACCATGACAATTTCGATGTACACGGCCAGTGCGCCGGTCTTCCTGCGCATGCTGGGCAATCTCGACCAGTTGCTGACAAAGGCCGAGGAAAACGCCAAGGCGCGCGGCTTCGACCCCGATGTGCTCGTGACCCAGCGCCTCGCGCCCGACATGCGCCCGCTCTCCTCGCAGATCCAGCTGGCCAGCGACAGCGCCAAGGGCGCGATGGCCCGCCTCTCCGGCGGCACGCCGCCTGCCATGCCCGACACCGAGACGACGATGGCCGAACTCCACGCCCGCATCGCGAAGACCATCGACTATGTGAAGAGCGTCCCGGCCTCCGCCATCGACGGCTCGGAGGAAAAAGACATCGTGCTGAAGACGCCGAGCGGCGACATCCCGTTCAAAGGCCTAGCCTTCCTCACCGGCTTCGCACTCCCCAATTTCCTTTTCCACGTCACCACCGCCTACGCCATCCTCCGCCACAATGGCGTCCCCATCGGCAAGCTGGACTTCCTCGGGCGGGGTTGAGCGGCCAACTCGCTAGTGGTCTCCACACCACGACTTGTCATCCCGGAAGCGCGCAGCGCTATCCGGGACCCATTTCACCACCTCGACGATCTCTCGATGGGTCCCGGCTCTGCGTGCTTCGCACTCCGGCCGGGATGACAACCGTGGGTTGACCAATTCGGCCGAATGAAATGTGGCGGCTGCAGAATCTTCTCCCGCACTCTCAAACCACTACGTAAAATCCGCTGTAGGAAAGTCGACGGACTTTCCGCCCCCCTCCCAACTGAGCGCAATATACACCCGTCGCTCCGCATGGAGGGCTTCTGCAGAAACCTGTAGGGCGGGGCGATGCGGCGGGAGTAATCCCGGCGCGGGGACGCGGTTGATCCGCTCTCGGACTACGAACTACGAACGACGAACTAAAATCTGCGGAGCGATCCGCGTCCCCAGCCCTCCACTGATTTCGGAGCGCGATACAACAGCATCCCGCAGGGCAAAACGGCCCGGGCGAACGAAAGCGCGCATCCCGAGCTTGCCCGCCCCCTCGCAATCCTTCTAACTCCCCCCGAATCCCGGGGGGCGTACCCATGACTTGGCTCGATGGCGGAGCGCTGGCCTTCTTCCTGTTCGCCTGGTTCTTGCTGGGCTGGCTGATCGATTACTCGCCCTGGCATAACCGCACCTTGTCATTCGCGATGAAGGCCCAGCGGCGCGAATGGATGCGCCAGATGGCGAAACGGCAGGTCCGCCTCGTCGACGCCAACATCATCACCGGCCTGCAACAGGCCACCTCCTTCTTCGCCTCCACGGCCCTGCTGGCTGTCGGCGCCGGTTTCGGCCTCCTGACCGCCGCCGACACCATCATCGGCGCGTTTGAAGAGAGCGTCATGCACGTCGAGATCGACCGTCCCGGCTTCTATGTGAAGACGGCTGTGGTGATGGGGCTTTATGCCTATGCCTTCTTCAAGTTCGGCTGGGCCTATCGGGTTTTCAACTATTCGGCCGTGATGCTTGCCGCCACGCCCGAAGCAGGCGAGCCGGGGGCTGAGGACGCTGCGGCCAGCGTCGCCGAAATGAACATTGCGGCTGCGGGACAGTTCACCCACGGTCTGCGGGCCTTCTTCCTCGCTATCCCGGTACTCGCCTGGTTCGTCGCGTGGTGGGCCTTCATGGCGACGACCGTTGTGGTCTTCGCCGCGCTCGCCAACCGCCAGTTTGGCTCTCGCCCGCGCGAGGTTGCAAAGGCCGCCGAGGCCCGACTTCGCGGTCCGAACTGACCTGCAGCACTGATTCCGCTTGAAACCGGCCACCGCTCCGGCACAAATCCAGACTGAATACGGGGGCGACCGAATGGACGGAACCAGTCCGCCAGTAACAGAAACGGTCCGCCTGCTTACGCTGCAGCGCGCGGCCCAGCGCCGTGAAGGGCCGCCCAACGCCCGCATCCGCACTGAGCGTCTGCAGGAACTCGAAGACATGGTGCGCAAGCGCGCCGACGCCTTTGCCGACGCGATCTCCGCAGATTTCGGCAATCGCTCGCGTTTCGAGACCTCGTTGCTCGAAGTCGCGGTTCTCGTGTCCGGCATTCGCCACGCACGCAAGCACGTGAAATGGTGGATGCAGCCAAGCCACCGCGAAGTCGACATCAACTTCTGGCCCGGCTCCGCCTGGGTGCGACCCGAGCCGCTGGGCGTCATCGGCATCGTCTCGCCATGGAACTATCCGCTGCAACTGGCGCTCGCGCCGCTGGCCGAGGCGCTGGCCGCCGGCAACCGCGCCATCATCAAGCCGTCCGAGCATACGGTGAATTTTTCTGACCTCCTGAAGCGCGCCATCCGCGAGACGTTCAAGGAGGATGTCGTCGCCGTGGTCCTCGGCGGCTCCGACGTCGCTGCCGATTTCACGCGCCAGCCTTTCGATCACATCGTCTTCACGGGTTCGACTAGTGTGGGCCGCAAGGTGGCTCTCGCGGCCGCCGACACGCTCACGCCAACCACGCTTGAGCTCGGGGGCAAGTCGCCGGCGCTGATCTGTCCGTCCGGCTCACTTTCGAAGGCGGTGAAGTCCGTCGCTCTCGGCAAATTCCTCAATGCCGGCCAGACCTGCATCGCGCCCGACTATGTGCTCGCCCCGCGCGAGCGTGCGATGGAGTTCGCCGAGCTCGTGATGGCCGAGGCCCGCCGTCTCTACCCCGATCTCGGCCCGGACTTCTCCAGCCTGATCAGCGTCAATGCCTTCGACCGCATGACAGCCGCCGTCAACGAAGCCGAACTCGGCGGCGCGAAAGTCATGCGCCATCCCGCCCCGTCAGATCGCGAGCGCCGCGTGTTGCCGCCTGTGGTGGTGGTGAACCCGCCGCAATCGAGCATGCTTATCCGCGACGAGATCTTCGCGCCCGTCCTGCCGATCATCGGCTATGACTCGCTGGAAGATGCGCTGCACTGGATCAACTCGCACCCTCATCCGCTCGCGCTCTATGTCTTCGCCGAAGACCGGCGCGAACAGAACATTGTGATGGACCACACCCATTCCGGCGGCGTCACCATCAACGGCACGCTGCTGCATTTTGCGCAGGAAGGACTACCCTTCGGCGGCGTAGGCGCCAGCGGCTGGGGCGCTTATCACGGCAAGGCGGGCTTCGACCGCTTCACCCACCAGCGCGCCGTCTTCCGCACCGGCTTCATCAACCCGGCCAACTGGCTCGCGCCCCCCTACGGCAAACGCGCCCGCAGGTTGATCCGGTTCCTGATGCGCTGAAGATTGGGAAGGAGGGGGACATGCCTGATCCACTGCTGGTTCAATATCAGGTGCTGGCACAGCGCGGCATGCACTTTGGCCGCCTGTACTGGCAGAGCATCGCATTTCATATCGTGATGCTCCTTGTGGCGGCGGCGGTGTTCCGTGATCTGTCGGGCGCCTGGCTTGGCGGGGCCTTGCTGGGCGCTGGGGCAGCCACATTCCTGATGGCGTTCGTCGTTTCGCGCCTCTGGGTGCAGGAGGGGCGGTTCGAGGCATTGCTCGCGAACCTGGAGACGGAACTGCGCGTGCAGGGCCACGCCGCGATACAGGCATCGCCGGCGGCTGGGCGGCGTGGCGCGCGCTATGCCGTCAATCTGGCGATTGGCCTGCTTGGCGCCGGGCTCGCCGTTGCGGGGCTCTTTGTTCTGGCGACATCTGCCGTCCAATCGGCAGGGTAATGGCGCCGCGCGGCTTGCGCAGGGGGATGGCAAGCGCTTCTTCCTCATGTTCCTGCGTCGCGCCCCAGAATTGCTCGACCGTCGGGCCGTTGCGCAGGCGCCTGTCGCGCAGGAAGAAGCCGATCATCTCGTGGAACCACACGCGGCGTCCCATCTGGTAGTACCATCGCTGCGCACGACGTATCTTCGGGTCCTTCAGCGTCAGCACGCGCCATAGCGCCTTTGGCCGCGTCTGCAACACGAATTCGATGAACTTCACCCACAGAAACACCCGCCACGGCGGCACATGGCGCGTCGCCAGAACCTGGTGCTTGTAGTCCCACTTCGACTGGTCGGTCTGGATCACCTTCCGTCCCGCGGCGAGTGAGAAGAACGGCGTCCACCGATGTGGCGTCACATAGACGCTCTGTATCTGGTCCGGATCGTAAGCGAGCAACTGGCGCAATTGCCTCCAGTAGTCCCTGTCGCGCTCCTCTTCAAACCCGACCACCCAGGTCGCCATCGACAGCATGCCGTGCTTGCGCATCAGGCGTATCGCTTCGCGGTCTGTGGTGGTGGAGCCGCCTTTCTGGATCTTGCTCAACACTCGCTCGTCTGTGTTTTCCATGCCCATCAGGAAGCGCTCGACACCGGCCTGCTTATAGAGATGCAGATGATCCGCATCGCGCACAATATCATCGGCTCGCGTCGACCCTACCAGCGTGACATTTACCTTCTCAGCGATCAGCGCCTCCAGAAAGCGCTTCCATGCCTTCTTCGAAGAAGTCGGGTTCTCGTCAGCAAAGTTGAACACCTCGACGCCATGCTCGCGATGCAGCCGCGCGATCTCGGCAGCGAATTTCTCTGGATTGCGATAACGCCAATTGGTCCAGAACCCGCGCTGGCCGCAGTAGTTGCATGGGTGCGGGCAGCCGCGTGAGAACTGCACAACCACGGCGCGCTTGCGACCCCAGTAGGAATAGCGCGCATGGTCGATCAATTCCCACCCGATGCGATACGCATCAAGGTCGACGATCATCTCTTGCGGCGGCGTTCCATGCGGAACGCCATCGCGGCGATAGGCGACGCCATTGACCGCGGACAACGGCTTCGCGTCTGCCAGCGCCCTGATGGTCTGGCGGCAGGTTTCTTCGCCCTCGCCGCGCACGATCACATCGAACTCGGGGCAAGCCGCGAGAATATCGCGCCAGTGATAGGTTGGAAACACGCCGCCGTAGATGACGACTAGGTCGGGCAAGCGCTTCTTTGCGCCGCGTGCGATGGCAGACGCGACGGGATGCGCCGATGTCGAGCCCGAATGGCCAAGGAACAGCGCATCCGGCCTTTGCTTCGCGATGTGGTCGACGATATTCGGGATCGGAACTGGCCCAAACTCGGCATCGAATAGCGACACATCGTGTCCATCGTCTATCAACGGGCCGCCAACTGCCAGCAGGCCGAGCGGTGGAAGATGGTCGTCGGGTATCCGGCTGCCGATGGCGGGGTGAGGCGGATTCACGATCAGGATGCGCATCGGCTTATGTTTCCCCCCTCCAGCCCGCGAGCGCAGGTTATGCTTGCCCACTCGTGGCGGCAAAGGGGCGGAGCGGCAGCAAGCTCGCGGCGTTCTCAAGACTGTTGACGGCGTCGAGCGTTCAGCCGCGATCACCGCCTCGCGCCAGCGCAGGGCAGGCCGCGATGGCGTGGGCAAGGCTCTGCTGGCCGGTTCGCGACAGATGGATGCCGTCGGAATAGTCGGATGCTTCGCGAATGAAGGAGCGGCCGTAGAAAACCGCGAGCCCTGCGCTCAGCCCCGTCGCTTCGAGACGCTGCTCTTCCGCCACCGGCGTCTTTGCCGCCCATTCTTCCGCCGAGGGATGGATGATCAGGCAACCACCCAACGGCGCCGCCGCCACGCGCTGCATCAGGAGCGGAAGCGCCGCCTGCGCATCGCCCTCCGTTCGCGGATCGACCGGCGCGCTGTCGGCCGGGTCGGGCGTCAGCTTGCGCCAGAGCCAGTCCGCCACAACCGAAAGCGGTTCCGACTGCGGAAGGCCGTCGCGATGGAGCGGCGCGAACGTGCGATCATCGGCCAGGTCGTGCGTCGACAGCACCAGCACCATGGCGTCGGCCTGAACCGTCCCATGCTTGTCCAGCCAGGCCAGCATGTTCCCCGGCCCCCACGATGTCGCCGAGACGTTCAGCGCCTCGATGCGACGCCCATCCGCAACCTGCATGTTCGACAACAGGCTCGTTGCAAGGTTTGCGTGCGCGGTATTGGTGTGCCCGAACACGATGCTGTCGCCGATCACCAGCACACGGAAGACGCCGGGCGGCTTCTCCGGTTCTGCAGGATCGCTGCGCATGCCCAACGCATTCGTTCGCACGTCTACGCCATCAACCAGCACGGCTTGGTTCGGCGCGGGCAGGTATTCTATCTCGGGATCAGCCCGATAGAGCAGGCGGTCACCCTGCAGGATGCGAAGCGTCGCCTCTGCGAGGATCGCGGTTCCCAACACGGCCGCTATGCCAATCGAGGCGAACCGCCACAGAGGGGCAGGGGTGGCCACCTCGTTCGATCTATTGGTGATCCCTCAGGCCCAGCACGCGCTTGGCTACCACGTTGAGATTCACCTCGCTGGTGCCGCCCTCGATCGAATTGCCCTTGGCGCGCAGCATGGCGCGGGTGGACATGATCTCGCCGGGCCTGAAGCCTTCGCCTTCCCAGCCAAGGCCCTGATGGCCCATCGCCTCGACCTGAAGTTCGGTCTTGGTCTGGTTCATCTTGGCGGCGGCGTATTTGATAATCGACGTGCCCGGGCCAACGTCCGCACCGGCTTTCGCCATCTCGGTGTTGCGCTGGATCGTCAGCATGAAGGCCTGCTCGTACATCATCGACTTGGTAATGCGGGCGCGCAGATCGCCATCGGCAATCGCGCCATCCTTCGTGCCGGTGTACTTCTTGGCGATGTCGGCCAGCGTCGGGCCGGCATTGCGATCGGCGCCGAAACCGGTGGCCGAAATGTTCTGACGCTCATACTGCAGCAGGCGCTTGGCGATGTCCCAGCCCTTGCCCGGCGTGCCGACCAGCTGGTTCTTGGGAACCTTCACATCGGTGAAGAACGTCTCGCAGAAGGGCGAGGAGCCCGAGATCAGCAGGATCGGACGCGTCTCGACGCCCGGCGTCGTCATGTCGAACAGGACGAAGGAGATGCCCTCGTGCTTCTTCGTGAAGTCCGTGCGGACGAGACAGAAGATCCAGTCGGCATGGTTGGCGTAGCTGGTCCAGATCTTCGATCCGTTGATCAGCCAGTGATCGCCCTTGTCCTCGCACTTGGTCTGCAGCGAGGCGAGGTCGGAGCCGGCGCCCGGTTCCGAGTAACCCTGGCACCAGCGTGTCTTGCCGGCGACGATATCGGGCAGGAATTTCTTCTTCTGCTCTTCGTTGGCGTATTCGAGCAGCACCGGCCCCAGCATCCAGATGCCAAATGAGGCCAGCGGCGAGCGCGCGTTGATCCGCTTCATTTCCTGGTCGAGCACGATCGCCTCGGCCTTCGACAGCCCGCCGCCGCCGTATTCCTTGGGCCATGCCGGCGCGGTCCAACCCTTGGCGACCATGCGATCCAGCCACACCTTGGAGTCAGGGTTCACGAATTTCTGGTTGCGGCCGCCCCAGACGACTTCTTCCTCCACCATCGGCGTGCGCATCGAGGCGGGGCAGTTGGCCTCCAGCCAGGCGCGGGTCTCAGCGCGGAATTGTTCGAGGTCGGCCATGGTGTTTCCCCGGTCGTGTTTCACGTGGAACACGGCTAGCCATCGGCCGGTTCAGGGTCAAGCGCCGCGGCGGTCGGCGGATGGGTCAGAGGCCAAGCCGGTTCAGCGTTCTCTGGCCGGTATGCATGCCCATCAGGTTCATCCCGTGGATGATGGCGAACACCAGGATCGCAGCCGACAGCACGGTAACCAGCGGCCAGGATATCCATTGCGTCTTGTGGCTGTCCTTGTGCGGCCGCCCCGATTTCCAGCCGGCGAACACGGTCATGCCCAGGGCGAGGGCAATAACGGCGCAGGTGATGATGAGGTCGAGATCCATGAGCGGCGACATGGCCTGCGCCGCGCCCGGACGCAAGATATCCGATGTAGGACCAAAAATCGCGGCGTCGGCCCGATGGTCCTAGAACGGCAGCGGCAGCTGGATGACGTTATCTTCTCGCGTTGTCGCGGGAGCCGCCGTCACGACCGGGCCGGCGGTGGTTGCGATCTGTCCGATCCCGTGCGGGGTCTTGGCCCAATAATGCGGCTTGCGCTTCATCTCGACCAACGCCCTGAACACCGCGATCGACTGCAGCGGCCAGTAGAGCGGCAGGGTCAGCAGCGTCAGCGGTCTCGCGTGACTGGCTCCGGAGGCCAGCGCTGCAGTCAGCGCGCTGGCATAGCCGAGCCCGAACAGCGCCACGTGCCACGCTTCAAACCCGTTGGGCATCGCAGCGCTCGCAAGGATCCATATCAACAACGGTCCGTGCGCCATCGCCGCCAGCAGCGCACCGCCAAGCGTCACCTGGGTCAGCAGGTAGTTCACCAGCCCCATCCCGCGCGCCGCCTTGATCGGCGCGCGGTTCAGCACCAGCCACGTTTGCAGGTATCCCTTCATCCAGCGCGTGCGCTGGTTCATCCACGCGCGGAAGCGGGCCGGCGCTTCTTCCTCGGTGGGCGGCGTGATCATGCCTGCCCGATAGCCCATGCGCGCCAGGCGCAGGCCGATATCCGCATCTTCAGTGACATTCCAGGCATCCCAGCCGCCTGCTTCGACCAGAACGTCGCGGCGGAAATAGTTGCTCGTCCCGCCCAGCGCCAACGGTGCGCCCAGTCGCGCCAGCATGGGCAGCCAGACGCGGAAATGGACCGCGTATTCAACCTCGAACTGGGACGAGAGCCAGCTATCGCTCCCATTGTGAATCGTCAGCGGCGCCTGAACCACGGCCAGCCGACGGTCTCCAGCCCGGAACGCCGCAACGGCCGCTCGCAACTGCCCCGGATGGGGCCGGTCTTCCGCATCGAAGATTGCGACGACATCGCCACGCGCAAAGTGCAGGCCGTAGTTCAGGGCCTTGGGCTTGGTGCGCGGCAGGCCGGGCGGCACGGGGATCACTTCAAACGTGTTGTGGACACCGAGCCGCTCGATGGCGTCTCGCGTTTCCTGATCGTCGGCTTCGATCAGCAGTTTCACGTCCAGCCGTTCGCGCGGGTAGTCGAGCGCACCAATCGCCCGGACCAGATCAGCGAGCACCTCGGCTTCCCTGTGCAACGGGATCAGCAGCGTGATGACCGGAAGGTCGTTCTGCACCGTGGCTAGTGCGTCGCGCGCGCCGCCAAGTCCCATCTTCGTCGCTGCCGCGAAGAACCTCAGTGCGATCAGCACGGCGAAAACGCTGGCGAGTAGCGCAATGACGATATCGAGCGTCAGCTTTGGCGACACAAAAAGACCGCCAACAAATGCGAACACCACCGCCCATCCGGTCAACCGCTGCGCGATCGTCAGGCCGCCTCGCGCGCTGTACTCCGGCCGCTGGCGCGACAGTCCTTCGCTCGCATCGCCAAACGCCTGTGCTTCGGCGAGGCGCCGATAGAATGTCTCACGATGATGGTCGCTAAAGTCGTCGAACAACGTCCGGTCGCCCGCCCGGACGGTTCCTTGCCGCTCGTACAGAGTGACCCCCAACACTTCCCCGCAACCGATCGTCGCATTATCCACAAGACGAGGCGCGTTGGCAATCGTAAGTGTCTCGTTGGTCTCCGGAGAGCTTGAGATGAACTTCATGTCCGACACCGCCGCGCCGGCGCATCCTGCCGTCTTGAGCGCGATCTCCGATGCCAACGTTGGCGCGGCCGCGAGTTACGGTGCGGATGTCTGGACGGAACGGGCGCGTGAGGCGCTGTCGCGCGTGTTCGAATGCGATCTCGATATCTGGCTGGTTGGCTCGGGGACGGCGGCGAACGCGCTGGCGCTGGCGACGCTGTGTCCGCCGCACGGCTCGGTGTTGTGCCATGCCGAGGCGCATATCGAGCGCGACGAGCGGGGTGCGCCGGAATTCTTCACCGGCGGGGCCAAGCTGTCGCTTCTGCCCGGCCTGCATGGGCGGATCGATCTTTCGGCCCTGCGCACCCGCCTCGCGGCGAACGATCCGGACTTTGTCCACGAGACGCCAATCCACGTGCTGTCCCTCTCCAATCTTACTGAATGCGGCGCGGCCTACCGGCCCTTCGAGATCGCCGAACGTGCGGCGCTGGCGCATGAGGCGGCTCTGGCGGTTCACCTTGATGGAGCGCGCTTCGGCAATGCCCTGGCCTCCACCGGCGCTACGCCGGCCGAACTGAGCTGGCGCTCCGGCGTGGACGTCATGAGCTTTGGCGCGACCAAGAATGGCGCGATGGGCTGCGAGGCGATCATCCTGTTCGGCTCGGCCCGACAGCGCCTGGCGGACCTGCGTGTTCGGGCCAAGCGGGCAGGGCACATGCCGCCGAAGATGCGCTACCTCGCGGCCCAGATGTGCGCTTACCTGAAGGACGGGCTGTGGCTCGAACTTGCGGCGCGCGCCAATGCTTCGGCGCAGGCAGTTGCCAAATGCCTCGTGGACCATGGCGGGGATCTGGCGCATCCGGTCGATGGCAACGAGGTGTTCGTGCGCCTTCCGGCAGATGTCGCTGCCAGGCTGAAGTCTGCCGGCGTGGGCTTTTATCCCTGGCCGGACGGCTCATTCCGCTTCGTTTGTTCGTGGGCGACGACTGCCGATGACCTGACCGCGCTTGGCAAGGTCCTCGCCTAAGCCGGTGGAATTCCGTCCTGTTCGGGCGGGATCGATGAAATTTCATCGATCGATTTGACCTGAAATCGACCCTGTTCTGGCAATTTCCATGGTCTGCGCCCGGTGCTCCCCGGGGTCGACGGGTGGGAATGACCTTCATGTCTGGTCCGAATTTCGCAACCCTTTTCCTCGGCAAGGTGGACATTCCGCCGGCGCACGCGGCTGCGATTGCCGAAGAGCGCCGCCGCAATTTTCATGCGCTCGCGCCACTCGCAGCCGTCCATTCGCTGCTGACCGCCGTGGTCCTGACCTTCGCCTTCTGGTCGGAGCCGGCCATGCCGCTGGTTTTCGTCTGGTGTTATGCCAGCGCCGTCCTTGTCTTCATCCGCATTCGCGAAGCCCGCCGTCCGGCCGAGACGGGGGCGGGCCAGGCCGAGGACCGCCGGATTGTGCGCTATACGCTGTTGAGCGGTGCGCTGTGGGGCGCGATCATTGCTGCGCTCGTGGCCTCAAGCGGGCCCGAGCATCACATGCTCCTTGGAATTCTCACCGCCGCCATTCTCTGCGTGGGCGCGCTGCTCCACTCCGGTTTCCCTGCCGCTTCGCTGGGCTATTCGCTGCTCGTCGGCCTTGGCGCATGCCTTGGCCTGCTGCTGGGCGATCATAAGTGGGCCGCGAACGCGGCACTGCTGCTGTTGGGCGGCATCATGGCGCTGCAGCGTTTCTCTTCGGCCACGCATGCAAACGATGTCCGCCGACTGATCGATGCGGCGGCCCTGAAGGAAGCCAAGGAGACGATGAGCCTGCTGCTCAATGACTTCGAGGCCCATTCGGCCGACTGGCTCTGGCGCGTTGACGCTCACAACCGGCTTGGCCCGGCCTCGCCGCGCTTTGTCGATGCGACCGGCCTGCCGGCGGAACTCCTGCAGGGCGGCAGCCTGCTCGCGCTGTTCGCCACGGAGTCCGCCCAGGCGCTGGATGCTATCCTGAAGCAGCGCAAGCCTTTCCGCGACGAGGTGCTCCGCGTGTCCATCGGCCCTCGCGAGGGCTGGTGGTCGATCAGCGGCCAGCCGACGGCCGACGGCGGCTGGCGTGGCGTCTGCTCCGACATCACGCGCTCGCGCGATACCGAGGCGTTGATCGCCTACGCGACGGAATACGACAGCCTGACGGACCTTCCCAACCGCGCCATGCTGGTTCGCCAGCTGGAGATTGCGCAGGAAGCGGCCGAAACGCGAGGCGAGGGCTTCGCCCTGTTCGTCATCGACCTAGACAACTTCAAAACGCTCAACGACACGCAGGGTCACCCCACGGGCGACGCGTTCCTGAAGGTAGTCGCCGAGCGTCTGCGCGACTGTGTTGGACCCGAAGCCTTCCTCGCCCGTCTTGGGGGTGACGAATTCGCCGTCCTGCAGCGCGATCTCATGGCCGAAGAGGCCGGCGAGGTGGCGGATCACATCGTTGACGCCCTGCTGGCGCCCGTCACCCTGAATGGCCGCGAGATCATGGCCGGCGGCAGCGTGGGGGTTGCGCTCGCTCCCGAAAACGGGGCGGACCCGGCCATTCTGATGAAGAATGCCGAACTCGCGCTCTATCGCGCCAAGGCTCAGGGCCGTGGGTGTGCACGCTTCTTCGAGGCGGGCATGGATGAATCGGCCCGCGTTCGCGCCGATCTCGAGACTGACCTGCGCAACGCGCTCGCGAATGAGACCATGGATGTCTACTTCCAGCCGCTGGTGAACACGCGTACGCGCAAGACGGCAGGCTATGAGACCCTGCTGCGGTGGAACCGCCCCGGCCACGGCCTGGTCTCGCCCGGCGTGTTCATTTCCTGCGCTGAAGAGACTGGAATCATCGTTCCCCTGGGGGAGTGGGTGATCCGCAAGGCCATCGAAGAGGCCGCCCATTGGAAGGAAGACGTGCCCGTCGCGGTGAACCTGTCGCCCGCGCAGATGAAGAACCCGTCGCTCCTGGCGACCGTGATCGGGGCCCTGGCGGCCTCGCAGCTGGACCCAAGCCGGCTCGAGATCGAGATCGTCGAAAGCGTCCTGATGGACGAGACCGAGCACAACATCCGCACCCTCCATGCCCTGCGGGAACTGGGCGTGAAGATCGCGCTCGACGATTTCGGCACCGGATACTCGTCGCTGAGCTACCTGCGGGCCTTCCCCTTCGACAAGATCAAGATCGACCAGCGCTTCGTGCGGGACATTGATTCGAGCGTGGAAAACCAGGCCATCGTGCGGGCCATCATCTCGCTGGCCAAGGATCTGGGCATGCGGGTCACGGCCGAGGGCGTCGAGAACGAACAGCAGGCCGCCATTCTCGCCGGCATGGGCTGCACCGAAGTGCAGGGCTTCCTCTACAGCCGTCCGGTTCCGGCCGCTGAGCTTGAGAAGAAGGACGTCCCTGCCGCCCGTCTTGGCTCCAACATCTTGTCGCTGCGCCGCCGCGCCTGAGCCCGCCCAGAGCAGGCGTCTGGATCGAAAAGCGCTGTGAATGCTGGGATTGGAGGGCCTGCGAGCCGTTTCACGCCGGGCCCCAAACGTGTTCATGCCCGCCCGGATGACCGGACGGGCATGAGGAATACACTAGTCTCTGGGAATTGGGCGGCCTCTAAGAGGCACGGGCCAAGGACTGGCTGCCCAATGCGAAGAGCTTAGCTACTACTTCTTCTTCTTAGCAGCTTTCGCCGGTTTTTTGGCGGCGGCTTTCGCCGGCTTCTTCGCAGCTTTTTTGGCAGTGGCCATCTTAAGTCTCCTTGAGTGGTCCCTTCAGATGAGACCCGCTAGCGAATCTGCATCCAATTAAGTTGAGCCGGTCTCCGATCGGAAAAACCCGACTCAACGACTCACTCTCTACACCATCTTGACGTCAGAGTGCAGCACCTCTTCGCAAACGATCGTTGATCGCCTCGCCGAGTCCGGTGTCCGGAATTGGCGCCACGGCGATCGAGTCATGACTCTGATCGAGCGCTCGCAGCATCGCGAAGAGGTTCGATGCGGCCTCTGTGAGGTCGCCGCGAATCGACAGGTTGAGAGTCGGATGCACGCCCTCGCGCGGCGCCCCGAAGCCGAGGAACGCCTCGCCCGGCTCGGGTCTTTCGGCGTCGAGTCGAAGGCGCGCGCGCGGCGCGTAGTGACGCTTCATCATGCCCGGCGCCAGCACGCCCGAAGCAGTCTCGGGAGAGGCCAGCGGGCCTGTGAACAACTCGATGTCCGCGCGGGCGAGAGCGCCAGGTCGAAGCATCACGGCGCCGCCTTCGCCGGGCGCGATGATGGTCGATTCAAGCCCCGCCGGGCACGCGCCGCCATCAATGATGAGGTCGATGCGCGTGCCCAGACCGGCGGCCACATGGGCGGCCGTCGTGGGGCTCAACTGCTCTGATGGATTGGCCGATGGCGCGGCGATTGGCCGACCGATGAGTTGAATAAGTCTCAGAGTTGCTTCGTGTTTTGGTTGGCGCAGCGCGATCGAGGGCAAGCCCGCGGTCGCCAGCTCCGACACATCACATGTCACTTTGCGCGGCAGCACGAGCGTGAGCGGGCCAGGCCAGAAGCGCTCCGCAAGACGCCGTGCGAGCGGACTGAAGTCGGCGAGCGACTCCACCATCGCGAGGTCAGCGACGTGGCAGATGAGCGGGTTGAAAGAGGGGCGCCCCTTGGCTGTGTAGATCGAGGCGACGGCGGCGCCATTCGTGGCGTCTGCGGCGAGCCCGTAGACCGTCTCAGTGGGCACGGCGACGAGGCCGCCTTCGAGGATCACGCGGGCCGCGTGGGCGAGATCATCGGCGCTCGTGCCGACGATCTGCGCGGGGGCGCGCGGGGCGGATTCTGAATCGTCTTTCATGTTCGCGTGCGTCCGATCGGCGCCTGATTGCGGCGCCCGCGAAGGCTCGCGATGGACTCTTCAACGCGCCTCGCGAGGCATCGTGCGCGGGTCTTCGCGAGGCCAATTTCGATTCCGACGTGTGCCCTCAGAGTCACAGTTTTTTGCCTCGCGAGGATCATGCGTGGCGCCGATTTCGACTCGCGACGCGCCTCGAAGGCGCCTTCGCGAGTCGAATCGCGCGTGCCCATCGCGGCGCTCACTGGCGAGTCGCGACGATGTCGATGACCACGGTCACGTCATTGCCCACCCACTCGGCGTCTCCCGCAGGCTCGGTCGTGGTGGCGGCGCCTACGCCAAGGTCGAGACGGCGCAGTGTGACCTCGCCATGCATGGTCGCGGTGGTTCCGGCGATATCGAGCGTGAAGGGCAGACGGACGGGCGTGTCCGCGCCCTTGATGCGCAGGACGCCGGTGGCTTCGTAGTTCCGCTCGTCGAGCTTGTAGATGCCGCCTTTCACTTCAAAAACGGCCTCCGGATACTTCGCGACATCAAACCAGTCGCCTTGGCCGAGGCTGTCGTCGAAGTACTGCTCGCCCGTGCTGAGCTTCCCGACCGGGATGGCGACCCGCACGTAACCGTCTGCGGGGATGTGCTCGTTGCTGTCGGCGTCCGTATCGAGCTGGATCTGCGCGCTCCACTCGGGGAACGTGCCGTCATAGGGTGTCCCCATATAGATGAAGCGGAAGCCGAGCTTGCTCTTCCCATAATCCACAGCCCACACGGGCGCGTTCGAGTGCGCCACGTCTTCGCTTGCCGGTGCGTCATCGGTGGCGACGGGCGTTGCGGTGGTGAAGGAGAGGCCCGCGACCGCCGCGAAGACCAGCGCGGCGGCTCCGAACGCCCACACTGCGCCCTGTCCATCATCCGGCGGACCCGCCGTGCGGCCGAACAGGCCCGGCGCCATGCGCGCGATCAGGCCGTCCTTGTCGATGAAGTGATGCTTCAGCGCACCCGCAACGTGCAGGACCAGAAGTCCGACGATCACCCACGCCAGATTGGAGTGAACCTGCTCGAAGCCTTCTTCCAGGCCATGGCGCGTATCAGCGTCCAGCGTCGGAATGCCGGGCAAGCGGATATCCACAAGGTTGAAATAGCGCGTTGGTGCATCGGCTGAAGCTGACGCCATGATCCAGCCCGTCAGGGGCATCGCGATGATCAGTATATAGAAGAGGATATGGACGGCCTTCGAGGCCAGCGATTGCCATTTCGGCATGGGCGGTTCGGCCGGCGGCGGGTTCATCAGCCGCCATGCAATCCGCGCAACGGACAGTAGCAGTACCGTAATGCCGAAGGATTTGTGCAGCTGTATGATCGCGAACTGGTCCGGGCCGGGCTTCATGCCGTCCATGATCCAGCCGATCGCGATCAGGCCGATGATCATCAGCGCAATGGCCCAGTGCAGGGCGATGGCGACTGCGGTGTAGCGCTGCTGGGTCGAGGCGACAGGGTTCGACGGGGCGGCGTCGGCGGTCATGCGGGTCTCCTTCGGCAGGCTTGGTCCGGCCGGTGTATGTCATGAAAACGCCGGCGATCGAAACATGGACGGGGCGAGGGGCCCGCGTTCCTAGCGTCGTGTGAACTCTGCCTCGATCTCCACGGAGATCTCGTCGCCTACGAACTGACTGTACTGCGTTGAACCGAAATCGGATCGCTTGAAGGTTCCGCGTGCCGAAAAGCCCACGGCGGCCCGCCCCTGATACAGAGCCGCCGAGGCCATGCCGCCATTATAGGTGACGGCGAGCGTCACCGGCTTGGTGACGCCCATGAGGGTCAGGTTGCCTGTAACCAAGCCGGTGAAGGGGCCAGTCGTCTCGATGCCGGTCGACGTGAATGTGATCTGCGGAAAAGTCTCGCCCTTCAGCAGGTCGCGCCCAATCCGTTCGTCCCATCCGGCGTCGGTTGGGTGGTCGGATTTCACCGACATCGGGTTGATGATCGCAGTAAGTCGCGACGCGGTGGGGATGGCCGGGTCGAAATCCAGTGTCGCATCGAAATCAGAAAAACGCAGGGTGTAGCCCGACAGTCCAAGGTGCTTCACGCGAAACACCATCGATGCGTGCGGCTTTTCGAGCTGGTAGGTCGCCGCCGGGAGCGACTTGAGCGACTGTGGCGTTTGTTCTGCGATAAAAGCGCAGGAGCAAAGCAGCAGGCAGACCGGCAGTACGCTCAAGCGCATGGGGAAGGCTCCGCTGCAGACCGCAGGTGATCAGGCGCAGTCGTAGTTCGAGCGCAGCCGCGCTGTGGCGGCTATTTCTGACGGAACTCGGCGTTGATCTCGATCTTGATGTCGTCGGCCATCGGGCCGCCGGCGGCCATGCCCCATTGCGTCTTGTTGATTGTGCCGACGGCCTGGAAACCAACCTTTGGCTTCTGTGGCGCCGGATAGGAGCGGTGGCCGATGAAGGTGACGTCCAGCGTCACGGGCTTGGTGACGCCGAGGAAGGTGAGGTTGCCCGTCAACTTGCCCTTGTTGTCGCCGGTCTTGGTGATGGCGGTCGAGGCGAAGGTGATGCTGGGGAATTTGCCTGCGTTGAAGAAGCGTTCGCCCGTCGCCAGCATGGCGTTGAAGTCTTCGGTGTTTCCGGCCGGCCGGGTTTTCAGGAAGTCGGTTTCCACCGACTTAGGATCGATTGTGGCGGTCACCTTGGACTTGGTGACGTCGGCTGGGTTGAAGTTGAGCTTGATATCGAAATTCGTGAAGCGCGCAGAGTAATAAGAGAGCCCGGCGTGAAGGCCCGACCATTCCAGGCTCGCATGCGTGCGGTCGAGGACGTATTCGCCGGCCGGCGCCTGGGACGTTCCCTGCGCGAGCGCCGGGGCTGCCAGAACGGCGGCGGCCATTGCGGGTGCAGCGAGGGCAATAAGAATCGAACGCATCTCATGTCTCCGGTCGGCGCGGCAGGTCGCGATGGCAGCCTCACCACACACTCATGCCCTGATTATGGTGCGACGGCTTGCGGGCACAGACAGACCTGACGCGAAATTGATCTTTTTTGCAGCCGCCTGCTGCAGACACCTTCTAAATGAGCGGCAGCAGAGTTAGCGTCCCTTGAGGATGAGCGCGACGGGGGTCGCCGGGAGTAGGGGACATGGCTGGTCACAGGATCACCGGACTGGTGGGCGCGGCAATGGCTGCGCTGTTCTTGCCGGCCATGCCGGCTCTGGCGCAGGAGGGCCTCGCGGGCCTGGTCAACCCGGAACAGGAAGCCGAGATTTACTGCGTCTACGATATCCTTTCGCAGAGCGGGGATACTTACACGATCGCCGATGTCTTCGTGGATCCAGACGCCACCGATGAGGACATCGAAGCTGCGGATGAAATTCTCTCCCTCGCCATCGAAGAATGCATGGACGCATATGAGTGGACCGAGACCGTGCGCGAATACGCGGCGGTCATCGGCATCCATGGATCGGTGATCGACGTCGTGACGGCGGATCTGCTGGCCGAGGGCGTCGAGCAGGAACACATCCAGGCCATCTTCGACGTGCTTGATCTTCTCGATGAAGAAGACATGGAAGTCTTCCGTTCGCCTGACTGGCTGTCGGACCGGCGCTTCCAGAAGCGCATGAACCGCTCGCTCGTCGCCGCCGGGATTCCCAACGAACCGGCCGTGCTCGAAAATTCGCTGCTGGTGATGGAGTCGGCCATCCTTTCGGTGGAAGCCATTGTTGACTGGATGCTGGAAGCTCCGCCGGTAACGGCTGATGCAGCCAAGCCTTCGGGCGGCGGGTCGAAGAAATCGAAGTCCGCCCGCGCCGGATCCAACGGTACGCCGGCCGCGCGCGCGCCCAAGCTCGAACTCGTGAGCACCGGCACCGGCTGGTACGTCGCCGACGGCGGTCTGATCGTCACGAACGGCCACGTCGTCGAAGGCTGCAAGGCCATGCGCCTGAAGAATGGGGCCGATCTTGAAATGGTGAGTGTCTCTGACGGCGAAGACCTGGCGCTGCTGCGTGGCGCGACTTCGGTTCGTCCGCTTCAGATTCGCAACACGCGCAATGTGAAGCTGGCGGAGGACGTTCTGGTCGCCGGCTATCCGCTGGGCAGCATCCTCGGTTCGGGCATCAACGTCACGGTGGGCACGGTTTCGTCGCTGACCGGCGGCGGCGACACGAAGCGCTTCCAGTTCACGGCGCCGGTTCAGCCCGGCAACAGCGGCGGACCTGTGCTCGACATGTCGGGCAACGTCATCGGTGTGGTGGTCGCCAAATTGAATGCGATGACCGTGCAGGATCAGTACGGCGACATCCCGCAGAACGTGAACTTCGGCATCGCCCTTCCGAGCCTGCTCGAATTTCTCGACGAGAACGACATCGACTACAGCCGCAAGGCGTCTGCGGACAAGCTCGACAAGGTCGATCTCGCCGAGCTCGCGCGTGCGTCCACCGTCCTGTTGGAATGCTATCAGTAGGCAAGACGTGGTGCAGCGAAGGGGCTGGACCTGGCTGTCTGAATATGAAGATATCCCGCACTCGGTCGGAGAGGCGAGGGATGGTGTTCAGCAGGCGGCAGCCCGACTTGGCCATTGCAGCAGCGATGCTGGCATCGGCTGTTCTTCTGTCAGCGCAAGCAAATGCGCAGCCACCCGAGGCGATCCAGAACGGCGTGGGATGCGTCTACGAAGAGCTCACAGCCAACCGCGGCTTTGAAATCGTCGCGGAGGTGTTCCTGCGCGATGACGTTCCAGAAAATCTCATCCCGCAGGCGACCAGCATTCTCGACCTCGCGACGCAGGGCTGCGCTGAAAGGCATGGCTGGAGCATCAGCCGCACGGCGTCGGCGTCGGATGTCGGACTGTACGGCGCGACGATCGACTTCCTGCTGGGACGCATAGGGCAGGCCGGAGCCGCAGAGGCGTCTGTCGAGAAATTCAGGGCTGCAGTGGCCGCCATGTCTAGCGCCGACTATACCGCCTTCGCCGAGGCGGACTGGCGCAGCGACCTAGCGTTCACGCATCGCTTGCGCGGCATTGCGTTGGAAGCGGGCCTGCCTGACACCGACGAGGTGATGGATATGGCGCTCGAGGCGCTGGAGCTGGGCGCGCGCTCGGACTATTCGGTATCGCTGTTCCTGCTTGACCTTGCGCACAGCGAGCCCCCACCGGCCTGATTTGCCGCTCCGCACAAATTGGGTCTAATGGGCCGGTCACAGCGACAGGAGTCCGGACATGGACGGCTTTGAAGGCAAGACAGAGCGCGCGCGCTATGACTATCCGTTCGCGACGCCGCCCGAGCCCGGCTCCGTGCTGGAGGTTGCCCCCGGCGTGAAGTGGGTGCGGATGCCGCTGCCGTTCTCGCTGAAGTGGATCAATCTCTGGCTGCTTGAGGATGGCGACGGCTGGACCGTGGTGGATACGGGCATCCCGAACTCGGTGACGAAGGAACACTGGCGCACGATCTTCGAGAACGAGCTGGGCGGGAAGCCGGTGACGCGGATTATCGTCACGCACATGCATCCTGATCACATCGGACTCGCCGGCTGGATGAGCCGCAAGTTCCAGTGCGAGCTATGGATCACGCGGCTTGAATACATCACCTGCCGCATGCTGGTGGCCGACACGGGGCGCGAGGCGCCGGAGGCGGGCGTGAAATTCTATCGCGCCGCCGGCTGGAGCCAGCAGGAGATCGACCGCTATGTCGACAAGTTCGGCGGCTTCGGCCGTGCGGTGACGCAGCTGCCGGATGCCTATCGCCGGATGTCGGATGGCGACGTGATCAGCATCGGCGGGCGGCCGTGGCATGTCGTCACGGGATGCGGGCATTCGCCTGAGCACGCCTGCCTCTGGGCGCCGGACATCAACGTGTTCATTTCAGGCGACCAGATCCTGCCGCGCATATCCTCCAACGTGAGCGTCTTCCCGACCGAACCGGAGGCCGACCCGCTGAAGGATTGGCTCGACTCGTGCGCGAAGCTCAAGGCGACCATCCCCGCTGATGTTCTGGTGCTGCCGGCCCACAACGAGCCGTTCCACGGTGCGCACAAACGGCTGGATGCACTGATCGATGGCCATGAACTGGGGATGACGCGCCTGCTGTCCCGACTGGGAGAGCCGCGCCGGGTCATCGACCTGTTCACCGCCCTTTTTGCCCGGGCAATCGACCCGGACACGCTGGGAATGGCGACCGGGGAGGCCCTTGCGCACCTTAACTGCCTGAAAGGGCGGGGATTGATTGTGTCGGAACAGGACGCTGGGACAACGCTATACAGGCGTGTGTCTTGACGACGGGGGCATACCTATAACGTATAGCCCCATAGCCGACGACGCTGAGTAACCCGCAGGAACTGTTAGATGACGGACACCTCGACCGACCAGCCGGTTAGCGCTGAACCGGCCGTCCCGGGCGACGCCGTCGATGGCGCGCCCAAGCCTGGCATCAAGAAGAAGATCCTGCACGAGTTTCGCGAGACTGCGCTCACGATCGCGATCTTCGTTCCGTTCTGGCTGCTGTTCTCGACCTTCGTGTACGAGCTGCGCTCGATCCCGTCGGAATCGATGGTGCCGGCGCTGCAGGTGGGCGATCGCGTGGCCGTCGCCAAGTTCGCCTATGGCTACAATCGCAACTCGATCCCATTCGGCCTCGGCCTGTTCGTGATCGGCGACAAGAAGTGCCCTAACCAGCCGAACGAAGCCCAGGCTGCCGATTGCGTCACCAGCGAAAACTGGTTCGGCTCCCAGCCGAAGCGCGGCGACGTCATCGTCTTCCAGCACCCGCATTCCGACCGCGTGATGATCAAGCGCCTGATCGGCCTGCCGGGAGATGCGGTGGAGATGAAGGCGGGCAGGCTGTACCTCAACGATGTCGAGGTGCCGCGCGAGAAGATTCGCACGACGCGTTACATCGGCGCCGAGAATGATCGCATCTATACTGCTGTCGAATATCGCCAGACGATTGCGACGGGCGACAAGGACAAGGACGGCAACCCCGTCACCAAGTCGTTCCTGATCCATGAGTTCTCCGACACGGACTCGCTCGACGAGACGCCGCGCTTCCTCGTGCCGCCGGGCCATGTGTTCATGATGGGCGACAACCGCGACAACTCCGAAGACAGCCGCGCGCCCTCGGGCCATCGCATTCTCGCCGCCCAGCAGCCGGAAGCCTGGTCGCACCGCAGCGCCGGCCTGCCGGCGGATACGCGCGATGATGCGGTTGGCATGGTGCCGATGGACTACCTGATCGGCCGCGCGGAGACGGTGCTGTTCACGCTGCACGGCTGCAAGCAGTCACCGGACACGGAATGCCCAGAAGGGCGGATGTGGAAGGGGCTGTAGGGCGCGAGCCCGGCCCTTCATGGTGTGAGCAGTGACTCAGTGCCATGCCAGGGATGACGCCGGTCGAAGCAAAAGGGCGGAAGGGGCCTGGCCCGCGCCATTGGTAGGGATGTGCCTCTGGGGCGCATAACCCGCGCCCTCAAGGCCGCTGACCGGGCGTCTGCCTTTTGAAAATGCCGATTTTGCTGTGAGTTAGGGTTCCCGCGGCAGATGCCTGTTTGGAATCACGCCCTCGTGGTCTAAGCGGAGCAGGATGGATACCGCCGTCAAACCAACCGACAGGACTACGCGCGCCGGTCGCCCCGGACGCATCGTCGTGGTGCGCCATGGCCGCCCGCAGGTGATCCCGAAGGAAGGCCCGCCGATGGGCTGGCGCGACTACAAGGACTGGTGGGACCGTTACGAACTCTCCTCGCTGAAGGATGGGCAATGTCCGCCCGAGGCGCTTCTGAAGGAAATCGACGAAGACGCTATTATCCTGTCGAGCGCGCGTCCGCGCGCCATCCAGACGGCGAGCCATCTTGGCCGCGGCCGCGAGGTGAAGCCCGACGCGATGTTCAACGAGGCGCCGTTGCCGCCCCCGCGCATCGCTGGCCGCATGCGGCCCAAGAACTGGAACAAGATCGCGCGGCTGGCCTGGATGTTCGGACATAGCGGCGGGCAGGAGCCGGTCGGCGAAGCGCGCCGCCGCGCCGCCCGCGCCGCCGGCGAGCTGGTGAAGATGGCGGAAGAGAGCGGCGGCCGCGATGTCGTGCTTGCCGCGCACGGCTGGTTCAACCGGATGTTACGTCCGCATATCAAGCGGCGTGGCTGGGTCTGCGTCCACAATGGCGGCGACAAGTACTGGTCGTACCGGATCTACGAGAAGAAATCGCGCTGACTGTTTTCTTCTCCCTCCCCAAAATCTGAACAGGAAAACGCCAGGCCCGACAGGCTCCAACATCGCTTGCCTCCCCTTGCGATGCGCCTATGTTGGCCCACCTTCTGGAGAGACGGATGGCCCAGGCAAAGCCGCCAGCTGACATTGCGACGATGAGTTTCGAGGACGCGCTGCGCGAGCTGGAGCAGATCGTGCAGAAGCTTGAGGCGGGCGATGTGCCGCTCGACGATTCGATCCGCATCTATGAGCGCGGCGCGGCGCTGAAGGCGCATTGCGAAGCGCGCCTGCGCGAGGCGGAGCTCAAGGTCGAGAAGATCGTTCTCGGCGCCGATGGCCCGAAGGGATTGGAAAAGGCCGATGATCTATAGCATCGACCCTGCCTTCGAGCAGCGCCTCAACGAGGTGGCCGATCGTATCACGGTTGCGCTCGACCAGCTGATCCCGCCGGCGTCCGGCCCCGAGGCGCAGCTGATGCGTGCGATGCGGCACGGCGCGCTCAGCAAGGGCAAGCGCCTGCGTCCGTTCATCACCATCGAAGTGGGCCGCATGTTCGGCGCGCCGGAGAAGGCGTTGCTGCGCGGCGCCGCCGCCGTCGAATGCATGCACGCTTACTCGCTGATCCACGACGACCTGCCGTGCATGGACGATGATGATTTCCGTCGGGGCCAGCCCACGGTGCACAAGGCGTTCGATGAGGCGACTGCCGTGCTGGCGGGCGACGCGCTTCAGGCGCTGGCCTTCGAGATCATGGTGTCGCCCGAAACCCATCGCGACGCCTCCATGCGCTGCAAGCTGGTGGAACGGCTGGCGGTCGCCGCTGGCGCGCGAGGCATGGTCGGCGGCCAGATGATCGACATGCACCCGATTGCCGGCGGGGAAGAGCCGCTACAGATTCTTACCCGGATGCAGCGCCTCAAAACCGGCGCGCTGATCTCGCTGGCGGGCGAAGTGGGCGCGCTTCTGGGGGGCGCGGTCGAAACCGAGCGGCATGCGATTGCCGGGTACACCAATGATTTAGGATTGGCGTTCCAGATTGTGGACGATCTCCTCGATGTGGAGGGCGATCCTTCCCTTCTGGGCAAGGCGGCCGCCAAGGACGAGGAGGCCGGAAAGGTCAATTTCGTGTCGCTTCTCGGGGTAGACGGCGCCAAGGACCGGGTGCGTTATCTCGCCGCACAGGCGAAACAGCATCTGGCTTCCTTCGGTTCCCGGGCGACATCTCTCCTTCATACAGTCGACTTTGTGCTCAATCGCCGCCACTAATCGACCAGTTTTGACGGACAAGATTCTAAAATGAACCCGTCCACGCCTCTGCTCGACCAGATTGCCACGCCGGCCGACCTCAAGGGTCGTTCGCGGGCGGACCTGCGCCAGATCGCTGACGAGCTGCGCGCCGAGACCATCAGCGCTGTTTCCGTCACCGGCGGCCACCTGGGCGCGGGCCTTGGCGTGGTCGAGTTGACCGTCGCCATCCACGCGGTGTTCGACACGCCGAAGGACAAGCTGGTCTGGGACGTTGGCCACCAGGCCTATCCCCACAAGATCCTCACCGGCCGCCGCAGCCGCATCCGCACGCTGCGTCAGGGCGGTGGTCTCTCCGGTTTCACCAAGCGTGACGAGAGCGAGTACGACCCGTTCGGCGCCGCGCATGCGGGCACGTCGGTTTCGGCGGCAGCTGGTTTCGCTGTGGCGCGCGATCTTCAGGGCGCCGACAATCGCGTGATCGCCGTGGTGGGCGACGGCGCCATGAGCGCGGGCATGATCTATGAGGCGATGAACAACGCTGGCGCGATGCATGCGCCGCTGATCGTCATCCTCAACGACAACGACATGTCGATCGCTCCGCCGGTTGGCGCGATGAGTCACTATCTGTCGCGCACTGTCTCCTCGAAGGGCTACCGGCAAGTGCGCAATCTCGCCAAGCGGGTTACGCGCAAGATCGGTCTCGAAGGCCTGGTCAAGAAGGCGGAGCATTCGATCCGCTCGTTCAACATGGGCGGGGACCTGTTCGACGCGCTGGGCTTCTACTATGTCGGCCCGATTGACGGTCACGACATCAATGCGCTGGTCGATGTGCTTGAGAATGCGCGTGACATGGAGAACGGGCCGATCCTCGTTCACGTCGTCACCCAGAAGGGCAAGGGCTATGAGCCCGCCGAAATCGCCGACGACAAGTATCACGGCGTCTCGAAGTTCAACGTAATCACGGGCGAGCAGGCGAAGGCGAAAGCCGGTCCACCAAGCTATACGAAAGTGTTCGGCCAGGAGTTGATCCGCCTCGCGGAGAAGGACGACAAGGTCGTCGGCATCACTGCCGCCATGCCCTCGGGCACGGGTCTCGATATGTTCGGCCAGAAATTCCCGGAGCGCTGCTTCGATGTCGGCATAGCCGAACAACACGCCGTTACTTTCGCTGCGGGCCTTGCCGCCGATGGCATGCGCCCGTTCGCGGCGATCTATTCCACCTTCCTGCAGCGCGGTTATGACAGCGTCGTCCATGACGTCGCCATCCAGAAGCTGCCCGTGCGCTTCGCGCTCGATCGTGCGGGTCTCGTCGGAGCTGACGGAGCCACGCATGCGGGATCGTTCGACATTGGTTTCCTCGGTGCATTGCCGGGCATGGTGCTGATGGCTGCCGCCGACGAAACCGAGCTGCAGCGCATGGTCGCCACCGCGCATGCCATCGACGATGCACCGTCTGCTTTCCGTTATCCGCGCGGCGAGGGAGTAGGCCTGCCGTTGCTGAAGGACCCGCAGCCGCTTGAGATCGGCAAGGGCCGCATCGTCAAGCAGGGCACGGCTGTCGCCATTCTCTCCTACGGCACGCGCCTGCAGGAATGCCTTGCGGCCGCCGACATGCTGGAGAAGCAGGGGCTTTCAACCACCGTGGCTGATGCGCGCTTCGCCAAACCGTTGGACGAGGCGCTGCTGGCGCAACTCGCCCGCCACCACGAGGTTCTCATCACCATCGAGGAAGGCGCGCGGGGCGGCTTCGGCGCCTTCGTTCTGCACTCGCTGGCGGAACGGGGCCTGCTTGATCACGGTCTGCGCATCCGCACATTGACGCTGCCCGATATCTTCCAGGACCATGACTCGCCCGAGAAGATGTACATGCAGGCTGGCCTCGACGCCCGCTCCATTGCGGCGCAGGCCATCAAGGCGCTGGGACGCGGCGACGAGCGCGCGCTCAAGCTGATCGTTGGCTAGTCCTTGCCGACCACTGTCTCGTTGATGGTGTTCTCGACCTGGCGGCGCACGTCCTGTCCAGCAAGATACTCGCCGATTTCCTCCAGCATCGGATTGCCGGGCGAGAACTCGACCACATAGGCAATCACATCCACCGTTGCGCGCGGATCATAGCTCTTCACGCCCGGTACCGGCATCCATGCGGACTGCAGAGCGGTCAGGCTTGCGCCTTTGTAGTCGCCCGGCTGAGCGCCCGAGAGTCTGACGCCGCCGACCGCGAACTTCGCGGCAAGTTCAGGAGCGCCTGCGCTGGATCCTTCTGCAATCACCACGGTGCGCGATGCGGCGAGACCGTAGTTGAAGATCAATGCGAGATCGCGCGTGGGGGCCGCCGAGGCCGATTGGAAGTCCTTGATGTACAGCCTGTCGAGCTTCAGCCGGAAGTAGGGCGGCGAGACTGCTGGATTCCAGAATGCAGGCGTATCCGTGTCCGCATCGGGCTCTCCGCCCGTCATCATGGCTCCGCCGCCGATGTCGCCTGAGGTCTGGACGTAGAGGTGAGCAAACAGGTCAGGCGTCTGCGTGAGGCCAAGCCGCGTCCATGTCTGCTTCAGGTCTTCTGGCGCGTTGCCGGCAATATTCGGTGCATGTGGCGCGAACCCGTTGCGGACGAGGTACATGCAACGCAGGTCGGGATTGATGCCGACATCACCCTGTGAAGGGCTGGTGTAGAACAGGCCGCCATTGGCCCCGACGGAGCGGGTGAAGTCCTCCTGGCCGGCGTGCTTGAGATATGTTCCGAAAGACTGGAATGCGATGCCGCCGATATTGCTGAGGATGTTCAGCGCGAGCCCGGGCACGGCGGCGAGATCGTCCAGCCCCTTGGTCGGGTCATCGCCACGTGTTGAGTCGTCCGCCACGGGGTAAGCCTGCGGACAGTCATCGTCGAACAGCACGCGCAAGTCGCCGCTTTCCCCGCCGAGGATGTGATCGGGCCCACGAGCAGGTGCGCCGGGGCTTGCGCACCCGCTCACCAGGATTGCAGCGCCAAGCGTCGCCTTGAGTCTCATGAGCCCGCTCCCCGATTCCGGTTTCTACGGATCATGGAGGTATTCCTGCATGCGGACTTGCGAAAGCTCAAACCAGTGGCCTGCCTTACGCGGGCGGCGCCTGTTTCAGGCGTTTCACCAGCTCCTGCCGCACTTTCCAGGGCTTGAAACTGGCATGCAGGCGCGAAAGCCAGTGCGAATTGACAGCGAGGAAGGCCTGCCCAAGCTCGCGAGGGCTAGGGAGAATCTTCCGCTCCAGCACCCCGATCACGTGTTCGATCTCCTCGGGCGAGGCGAATACGAGCGACCGGCCGCGATGATCGACGAACCACACAGGGTAGCCCTTGCCGTGCACTGGACGTGGGGTGGGCGGCTCGAACACAGTCGCGTTCCAGTACGGTCCATCCAGGCCGCGATGCACCCAGGGTGTGATCGGCGTGCGCACGGGATGGTCGCGGTACTCGATACGGATCTGCATGGGAGGAGGGATCGCCGTGCCAAAGCTGTCCGTCAAGAAGGCCGAACAGACGCTGATCAAGTACGCGCTCACTTATCCCGAGACGACGCTCGAACACCCGTGGGGGCATGACGTGGTCAAGGTGAGGGGAAAGATGTTCGCAAGCTTCGGCGACGAGGCGGGCGCGAAGGGAGAGTTCTCGATGAGCGTGAAGCTGCCCACTTCGTCCGAGATGGCGCTGACGCTGTCGTGGGTCGAGCCGACCGGCTATGGTCTTGGGAAGTCCGGCTGGGTGACGGCGCGTCTAAAGGCCGGCGCGGACTTCGAGGTCGACACGATGAAAGGATGGATCGACCAGAGCTTTCGCGCAGTGGCGCCGAAGACGCTTGTGAGGGGTCTCAAGTAACCGGCGCGGCGACGACCGCCTTCGCCGCGATGGCGTCAGCGGTGGTTGCGTCCGCCGCCTCTTCCAGCGTGCGGCCGTTCCCGCGCACCAACGGCGCGCCGATCAGGGCGCCGACGACGCGTAGCGGCGGTGTGTGATCGCAGATCACCTTGAACATGATGAGCAGCGGCAGCGCGATGACGCCGCCCAGCGGGCCCCAGAGCCAGATCCAGAAGCCAACCACAAGAATGATCGCCAGCGGGTTCAGCATCATACGCTTGCCGATGATCGTGGGTGTCAGGAAGTTGGCTTCCATGAAGCTGATCACCATGAAGGCCAGCAGCGGGAACGAGGCTTCCAGCAGCGTGTCGTAAGTTGCGAGGCCCGCAAACCCGAGCAGGCCCATCATCAGCGCCGGGCCCAGAAACGGGATGAAGTTGAACAGCATGGCAAGCCCGCCCCACATTAGCGGTTCGGGCAGGCCAAGCTGCCAGCAGGCAAGACCGGTTGCGATGCCGACGCAGAGGTTGATGGTAGAGAATGTAACCATGTAGCCGGTCACGCGCCGGCCGACGTCACGAAAGACGCGCGCCGCCCGAACACGCGCCCGCAGGGTCGGCTGAAAGGCGATCACCTTGATGCGGAATTCCGATCGCGTGAGCAGCAGGAAGAAGCAGAGGATGAAAACGAGGCCGGTCTGCACGACCACTTTCTGGGCCGACGCCATGAGCGAGCTGGCCAGTCCTGGCTCCTGGACCACCACTGTGCGAGATGGAGATGTCTTGGGCTCCACAATGTTGAGGCCTTCCACTTCCCGGGAAATGTCGGTCAAGGGTTTCAGCGGCGCCTGGAGCGAGCGCACATGTTTCTCCGCGCGGTTCATCATGGCCGGCGCGTCTTCGAACAAGCGCGCGGCCGGCTGGGCGATGACCGAGAAGGTGAACCACACGATAACCCCAGCGACCACCAGCGCGAGCCCCGCCGCAAGCGCTCGGGGAATCCACAGCTTCTCGAGCAGGAGGCAGATCGGCGACAGCAACACCGCAAAGACCAGCGCAACGGCGATGGGAAGGAGGAAATCCCGTGCGGCCCAGAAGGTGACAGCAAGGGCGAGGACACACATGATGGCGAGGCTGATGGCGGTGACGAGCTGCGGATTGCGGCCGACGATCAGGAAGGGCTCCTGCGCGGCAATCCCTGCGAAATTCGAGGCGCGCTTGCGTCTTGCCATGTAAAGGCTCTTCCCGGCCCCTTGGCAACAACGTGCTGCCGGGCAGGCAGGTTCCCAGGTCGACCCTGCGCGGCTGGCCGAGCCGCACTATATGTTTGTTCACCGGGCATTCAGGCGAGACGAGCCAGCCTGACGGCCCTCAAGAGGGAAGTCTCATGATCAAGAACAGGAAATCCGGCCTTGCCACAGCGTGTGCGGCAATCGGGGCCGTTCTGCTGCTGGCCGGGTGCCAGACGCCGGCGGATGGCGTGGCCGGGGCGGACGCCAAGCCGGACCCGCGCCAGGGCGCCGAGGTCCGCAATATCTGTTTCCAGAGCCAGATTCGCAGCTGGCGCGAGAATGACAACAAGTCGGTGATCGTCGAGGTCGGCGTGCGGGACGAATACAAGCTTGAACTCATTGGCGCCTGCCGGCCCGAGGACGCCTTCACCGAGATCGGTCTCGTTTCGCGCGGCGGCGGCTCCTGCCTGTCGGCCGGCGATAAGCTGGTGACGGATGAGCGTTATGGCGACGCCTCATGCTCGATCCGCCGCATTTATGAATGGCACAAGGACGCAAAGCCGGCTGAAGGCTCCGAAGCGACGGCTGGCTGAACGATCGTCTCTCGATCTCCTCCGACGAGACGAAAGGAAGGCCCGGGAAGCATTGCTTCCCGGGCCTTCGCGCGAACAGGGGGCTGCACTCCCTCTGTTCGCGAAGGTGCGGCGAAGTCGGACCCAAACACCGCACCCGCTGGATCGGCTCGTTACTGCCAGTAACGCGGCGCCTTGTAGTAGTCGTAAACCGAGTTCCGGAGACCGTCGCCGTCCTGGGCGGTCAGTTCGTCGATGCCGTCGGCCGGGGCAGCCTGCAGCTGCTCCTTCGTCATGTTGACGACGTAGCCGTCGCGATTCTTTTCATAGTCGAGGGTCGACCAGGGCAGTGGATGGAACTTCTCGTTCATGCCGAGAAAGCCGCCGAAGCCGACGACCGCGAACATGATGTTGTTGGACTGCTTGTCGAGCACGACATCCTCGACCTTGCCGATCTTGTCGCCGGCATGGTTGTAGACGCTGGTTCCGATGACCTTCGATGCGCGGATTGCGCTGGTGTGTCCGGTTGGCGTGGGCATAGCCTCTCCTTCGTTGTTGTGTGGGCGGTGCTATTCCAACGCGGGAACCGGCCCACGGTTGCCTCGCAGCTGCGGTTAACTACGCCGTCCGCGGTGGCGCATCGCTTGCAACCTCGGGTGCAATGGTCCAGTCGCCGAAAGTCGAAGTCTCCCAACGCGTGGATGTGTGCGTGTGCACTTTCCGCCGCGAATCCGTTGTTGATCTGATTGCTTCGCTGGCCCGGCTTGAACTGTCGCAGGGCGTTACCTTCCGCGTGATCGTTGCGGATAACGATGAAACGCCGTCCGCTCGCGAGCGCGTCGAGACCGCACTGGTGAAACACAAGCTGGCCGGCGTTTACCTTCATGCGCCGGCGCGGAACATCTCGATCGCCCGCAATGCCTGTCTCGATGCGGCCACTGCGCCGCTTGTGGCTTTTGTGGATGATGACGAGATCGTACGGCCGGACTGGCTGGCCCGGCTGCTCGTGCGCGAGGCCGATACAGGCGCCGCAGTCGTATTTGGTCGGGTTGCCGCTGTTTACCCCAAGGATGCGCCAGCCTGGCTTTCCCGCGCAGACCTGCATTCCACGCAGGTCCAGTTCCGCAATGGCGCGATCGACGGGGGCTATACCTGCAACGTCCTCATGCACCGCGACATCATCGGCGCCAGCCGGTTCAATCCGGACTTCGGTCGCACCGGCGGAGAAGACACTACCTTCTTTACCGAACTCCAGCGCCGTGGGGCCGTGATGGCCTATGCGGCCGACGCCGTGGTGGAAGAACCCGTGACGGCGAACCGTTCGTCGCTGAAATGGCTGACCACCCGGTCGTTCCGGTCGGGTCAAACCTACGGACTGCTTCGCCTGGGCAAGGGGGAGGGGCGCTTCAAGGTTGCCGCCGTGTCGTTGGCGAAGGTCGCTGTCTGCATCGCGGCAGTCGTGCTGGCGTTCTGGTCGCCAGTGCGCTGGCGCAAGGCGGCCGTGCGCGCTCACCTTCACGCTGGCGTTCTTGCGGCCGCGATGGGGAAAGCGCCGCTTGAACTCTACGGCGCGGCTCATGCGTAGGCACATGGCACGCACCGTACCTGCCCCCCTGACGGGAAGCGCAGCACGCAACAGGCGAGCGGTGCTGAAACGCGCGAGTTTCTGGTTCAGGGTTCAATTCGGAAGCTAATCATGGCCGACTCCACGTCCTTCAACCTGGAGGTCCTCCAGGCGATCGATCCGGCAAAGACGCCGAAGAATGCGGGCTCGCCAGCCTCGCGCGCGGGACGCGTCGTCACCTGGATTTCTCTCAGCTTCCTTGCCGCCTTCGCCGTCATTCCGATGATTTCATTGGCGAACGAGGAGGCGCGCACGATGACGCTTCTCGCCGCGAGCGATGAGGAGGTCCGGAATCTGCTGGCGACCGAGGGCGCCGTGGTCGGCGGCCCGGCTTACCTGGAAATGCTCTCAGAAGTCAGCCTCGAGATTCCCAAACCGGACCTCGCCTCGGCTGAGGCGGCCGCGCGCAAGGCCGTGGAGAGCGACCCGTCGCGGGCTCATGTCTGGGCAAGGCTTGCCTGGCTCGAGACGCAAAAAGTCGGCGGCAAGGTTAACGCGGCATCGCTCGACGCCCTCGGCCGTTCGATGGACGCATGTCCCCTTTGTAGCCAGGAGCTGATCGCCTGGCGATTCAATTTTGTCCTCGCTAACTGGGCATCTATTCCCGAGCCCATGCGGCGCAGGGCTTTCGAGCAGGCGGACCTTTTGCGCTGGATCGGCCCCAATGCCGAGTTCCTCGCCGAGATGAGGGTCAAGGCCAAGCAGAACGGCATCCCCTTCGACGACTATCGCGCAGCGGTCGAAACGCCCGTCCGCACCTGGGACATCATGGCGGGTCCTTCGCCGTCGGGGGCCTGATCGCCCGGCAGGAGACTTGCTGGAGCCACTCATGGACAGTGCTCTGCTTCTCGACAATCTGGTTAACGAGCGTGACGCGCCCGGCGTCCCAACGTCGCGGCGCGCAGCGGGTGGAGATGTTGTCGTCGTTATCCCGACACTGAACGAACAGGCCCACATCGCCGCCTGCGTGCGCTCGCTGATGACAGGCGATCCGCGCCTGACGGCTGTGGAGATTGTTGTGGCTGACGGCGGTAGCCGCGACCGCACGCGCCCGATTGTCGAAGAACTGCGCCGGGACTTCCCGAACCTCCGCCTGCTCGACAACCCGAAGCGGTTGCAATCAGCGGCGGTTAACCTTGCCGCGCGGGAGGCCGGCGCCGGACGCAGCATTCTGGTGCGGTGTGACGCTCACGCCATCTATCCCGCCGGCTACGTCATGCAGGTCGCTGACTCCCTGAAGCGCCGCAGCGTTGCATCTATCGTGACGCCGATGGATGCCGAGGGCGAGAGCTGCTTCCAGAAAGCCAATGCCTGGATCGTCGACACCCCGCTTGGTTCGGGAGGATCTGCCCACCGCGGCGGGCGCAAATCCATGTTCGTCGACCACGGCCACCATGCCGGGTTCGACCTCAAGACCTTCCTGCATGTCGGCGGATATGACGAAACCTTCTCGCACAACGAGGACGCCGAGTTCGACACGCGCCTGCGCCAGGCTGGCGGGCGCATCTTCCTCGATGCGGACATCCGCCTGACCTACAAGCCGCGCGCCACTGTTGGATCGCTGGCGCGGCAGTATTTCAACTACGGCAAGGGCAGGGCGCGTACGCTGATGAAGCATGGCGAGAAGCCCCGGCTGCGCCAGCTGATCCCGCCGGCGACGCTGGTGGCCTGCGTTGTCGGCTTTGCGGCCGCGCCGTTTACGCTGTGGTCGCTGATCCTGCCGGGCGGTTATCTGGCGGCGCTGGTGCTGGCGTCCGTCGCGGTTGCCGTGAAGCGCCGGTCGCTGTGCGGCCTGATGGCGGGGCTCGCCTCGGCGACCATGCATATGAGCTGGTCGGCGGGATTGTTCCGCCAGCTGCTCAAGGGCCAGCGACTCTAACGCCTATCAGTAGATCGAGCTCTTGCGTTCCTGCACCTTGCGGGACGCGCGCGTGTACATCATGTCGACCAGCTGGTCGGCGTTCTTGCCCGTCATGTCGACGCGCGTCGCCAGGTTGTTTTCCTTCAGCACCTTTTTGATGTCGCCAAGCTTCATGGTTCCGAACACGGAGAAGAAGCGCGCCCTGTCGCCTTCCGCTGCGAGGGAATAAGGGTTGGCGACGTCGGCCTTGGCCTCGTTGTCGAACACGACATTGCCGCCCAGCGCCTTGACCAGCCTGGCCGCCAGCGCGGGGTTTGCGCGCACTTCCGCGCGCAACTCATCGAAGAAGCGATCGATATACTCGACCGGCGTCAGTCCCGGACTTTCTGCCATGTCACGCCTGTTCGCTGGGTCATGAAGTCGGTGAAACGTTCGGCGAGGCGGCGGACGTCGCCCGTCACGCCCGCATACTTGCCACGAAGGGTGTTGTAGCTGTCCAGCGCCGGCCGATCCATTGCGTTGAGAACGTGGATGGACTCCGGAATGGTCGGGCCGAACCAGCGGTCCTTGAGATAAATCTCGCGCAGGTCGGAGGCGACTTGCCTCGCATACTTGGTGTCGCGGAAGCGGGTGATGAGCACAAAGTTTCGGCTAGGAAGATCCGGCGCGACGAACTTGCCGACCCAGTCGGAGAACTGTTTCGTGCCCCAGGTGGACACCGAGTCCGCAATCGTCGGCGTTATGTAGGCGTCGGCCAGCGCCAGACCGGCGCGCGCCAGCGGCGACAGATGTGGCGGGCAATCAAGCAGGATTACGTCGTAGATCGGAAGCAGCGGTTCGAACGCTGCTTGAAAATGCTTCGCCAGCGCGTCTGCCAGCGTCGTCGGCGTTCCGGATTTGCCGTACCATTCCTCTTCGAGACTAAGCTCGCGCAGCCGTAGCTGGGGGTGCGCCGGAAGGCTGGAAATCCAGCCTTTCCGCTCGTCGTGCTCTTCAGCGAGGCGCAGCTCTTCGAGCGTCACGGCGTTCGGCATCACGAATGGCGCGGCCGAAGGCGGCTTGCCTTCCATGAAGCTGGCCAGCAGGTGGTGCGTGCCTTTCCCCTGGTCGGACGCGGCCTGGACTCCCTGTTCCGTCAGCAGCATCTGGCTTGAGTTAGCCTGCGGGTCGAGATCGATCACCAGCACGTTCATGCCGTAATAATAGGCCAGCCCGTCGGCCAGCATCACGGTGGTCGTCGACTTGCCGACGCCGCCTTTCAGGTTCGCAATTGCCGCGGTCAGCGCAACCATGGTCAACCTTTCGCGGAATGCTGGGGGTTACGCGTCTGGCGTCCGCCCGAAGCGATGCCGCATGCGGCGCCGAGGATCAGGGCGTACATCCAGACGGCGCTGGGCAGGTCAAGCGAGGAGTCGGTGACGCCGTGGAGCAGCATCAGCAGGCTGGCAGCGATGGCGAGGCGCAGGAAGGTCCGTGGAAGCCGGCGTGAGCCGAGCGCACCCAGAATGCGGGCATGCATCGAGGCGACGGCGAGCACGAGCACGCCGAGACCGACCAGGCCGGTCTCGACCAGCCATGTGATGAAGACGTTATGCGCCTGTCCCGGCGCCAGCATCACCTTTGCGTTCGCCAGCGTCTGCTGCTGCGCGCTGATTGTGTCGATTGAGCCAAGGCCGTGGCCGAGCGCGGGGCTCTCGACCCAGGCGGCCATGTAGGCTTCGATACGCTGCAAGTTAGGCAGGAGTTCGCCCTGGCCGATGCCGGGCGCCACAGTCTCGTCGGCGATCCAGCCGCTACTGACGCCCCAGGCAGCAAGCCCAATGGCTGCGAAGGGCAGTACGAAGGCGGCAAGACGCGCGAGGAGGCCGCTCCCACTTCGCGTCAGGATCGCCAGCAGGTCCCACCACGCATGTCCGACCAGTACGCCGGCGACCATCAGCATGCCTGGGCGCGACCCTGCTATGGCAAGGCAGGTCAGCGACAGCGTCAGCAGTAGCAGACCGCCAAGGCCGCCTCGCAGGATCCTGTCGATCATGTGCGATCCGGGCAGCCCTTCGGCGTACATCTGCTTTACGATGTGAAGTACCCGCGCCATGCCGATGACGGCCATCAGGCCGAAGAGCACGGCTGCGTTGGCCGGTGTCTCGAAAGCATCGGCGATCGCGAGGCCCTGGTTCGCGGAAGATGTGGCCACATTGCCGATGAACATCCAGACGCAGTAGGCGATGGATCCCCAGATCAGCACCGTCCAGATTGCATTGAGCGCGCTGCGATGGCGGGCTGCGATATACCCCATGCTCCAGACAGCGCCGGCCGCGAACAGGACGGCCAGGGAAGATCCGGCCTGCGCCATGGGGCCGAGTACGCCGGTAACGCCAGCAAGTGCTATGAGGGCGCCTCCGATCAGCATTCCGAACGTGACGTGTTTCGGGCCGGCCGCCAGCAGCATCACCACAGCGATTGCGGTGAGTAGCGCTGAAAGACCCAGAGCGGCGATCGGCTGCACGGCGCCAAACGCGAAGTGGGACACAGTCAGCACGACAACTGCAGCAATTGCAGGAACAACGTCGCGCAGGCGCGTGCGCGCGACCATTTCCGGCGCAATCTGTGTCGAGCCCCAACCCATCGCGGCCTGCGCAGGAATCTGCATCATGTCGGGCGCCTCGCGCATTGATAGGTTTCTATCTGTCGCAAGGACGAATCCATTTCGAATGCCATGCGGACGGCAAATGGTCTCGCGCAACGCAGGGTGTTTGCGGGATCAGCCGGTCGCATTTCGCCCGCTGCGTGTGTTGAATTGATGCACGTTAATGTCAGGGTCTTCCCCGGTGTCTCGCAGCGTGTCCCCGATCAGGCCAGCAAGTTCGCCGCGACGCGCAACGAACACATCGATGGGAAGCTCGAGAAGGCGTTGCCGGGGAGGAGCGATTAGCGTGGGCTCTTGCAACAGCCTGCGAACGAGATCGGGCAATTTGCGCGCGAGATCTTCATCTACCGTAAACCCTGTTCCACGGGCCTCGATCCACCTGGCCGTCTGCGTTCCTGAAGGTGCGATCGCAGGCACGCCGAAGTATCCGCCCTCGTAGAGCCGGTTCGGAAGCAGCCAGTCGGAATTGAAGCCAGCCTCCATGAAATCCCCGGCCCAGACGACGTGGAGACCGGAGTAGATTCGGCTCAGGTCTTCCGGAGACCTGTACCGGCCATGATAGGTCAGGTTTGTTATGCCCTGTATCTGATCGTGAAAATCAGGAATTTCGGTTAGCGCCGGGGCGCCATGCAGGTCGATCTGGATTGCCGGACCGAATGTCCGGGCAAGGCTGGTGAGCAAATCGAGGCTGCGCTTGCAGCGAAGGATGCCGATCCAGCCGATCCGCAGCGGCTTGGATGCGTCAACTTCGGCTGATGGCCGCTCGCCGTATGCGGCGCCGGGCGCAAGACGGTTCTCGATCAGGCTGGCGACATAGCGGCCACGATGACGCCTTTCGAAGTGGTTTTCGAGGAAGCCGGGCGAGGACACGACGAGCCGCCGCGTGCGGCGAAGCAGGGCGCCTTCCATCCGCCGAAAGGCAAGACCAATCAGGTCTTTCCTGGTCAATAATCTATGAACGTCCAGCGCCTCGTAGATCACCGGCGTTTTCAGTTTCGTATACCGCTTGGCGAGGAAGGCGGTCGCCAGCATGTCGAGATTGCGCGCGTAGATCACATCGGCCGTGGCGAGCAGGTCGCGATGGCTTGCGGCGAGGCGCGCGCCGCGGAAGATCGACTTGATCCGCTGGGCGTAGGCGCCATCAAACGTGCGCCCCAGATCGATGTTTTCCCATTCCGGGCTGATGTCGTCGCGGCGGCGCATCGTGAAGCCGACCACGTCGAGCCCGTCGTCGCGAAAGCCCTGGATGCGGCGCCGAACTGCGGCGTCGGCGGCGTCGTGTGCGAAGAATGCGATACGCGTCATGCGCGAATATGCCTGCAAGCTGCGGGCCCCGATCCCTGCAGTCGGTCTTGCCGTGTCTACGCCGCACGGCAACTGCATTAACCATGCACGCGAGAGTTGAAGTCTTTTGTCGCCGGCTGCCGTGGCGGCGCACAGTGCGGCAATGTCGTCCGGAATGGTCTGGCAACACCTGTTCGGCAACTTGGCTTCACCCTTGCGAGGGGAGCGCGTCCGCTCAACTCGCCTGTTGCGGGGTGCGGCCGCCGCTTGCCTGAACGCGGGCGGGACGAAACAGGAGCTCGGATTGACCTCGCCGCTGCAGCGAACCCTTGAGGCGCTGTCCGGACCTGGCCGCTTCCTCGGCCAGGGGCTGGCTGGGGGCGTACGCCTGGTGCTGCGTGTGTTGCGGGGTGGCAGAGAACCTCCGATCTCCAACAAACCTGTGGTTTTTGAAGGCCCGCCGGCCTCGGTTCCCGAAGGGCGCAGGGTTTACGCGATCGGCGATATTCACGGCCGGGCCGATCTCCTTGTCCGCTTGCTGGAGGAACTCCGGCGGGATGCGGCGCAGGGAAAATTCGAGGGCCGGCCAATCCTGATTTTCCTTGGCGACTACGTTGATCGTGGTTTCCAGTCGCGCGACGTGATCGATGTCCTGCTGAGCGATTTGCTGTCTCCTTTCGAAACATACTTCCTGAAGGGTAACCACGAAGCGGCCATGCTCCAGTTCCTCGGCGACCCGTCGATCGGGCCACGCTGGGCGGAGTTCGGCGGGGCAGAGACTCTGGTTTCCTACGGTATCCAGCCGCCCCGCACTCGCACGTCTCTGGATGATTGGGCTCGCGCCTCCGACGAACTGCAACAGGTGCTGCCGCCCGAGCACCTGCACTTCCTCAGAAGCCTCGATCTAAGCGTCCGCCTCGGTGACTATGTCTTTGTTCATGCAGGCGTTCGGCCTGGCGTGCCGCTGGACCAGCAGAGCGAATACGACATGCTGTGGATCCGCGACGAGTTCCTCAGCGACCGCAAGCCGCTGGGCGCGGTCATTGTCCACGGCCACACGCCGACGTCGGCGCCGCACCGGGATTCGCGGCGCGTTGGCCTCGATACGGGGGCGTATCTCAGTGGGCGGCTGACTGCGGCCCGATTTGAGCATGACACGGTCGAATTCATTGCGACGGGGCCGACCCTGCAATCGGCAACCGTACAGCGTGCTTAACAGGAGGTTGGTGATGAACCCGTTCAGGAAGGCCGCACTGGCCATACTCAGCGTCGGCGTAGCCCTGTTGGCTGCGTGCACATCTTCGGCGGCCATGGGCAACGCCGACGAACAGCTCGCGACTGGCGCGGCTTTTACCGGCTACAAGCTCGGCACGGGCGACGAACTCAAGGTTACCGTGTTCGGCGAGCCCGACCTGTCGGGAGCTTTCGTTGTCGATGGCCAGGGCACGATCACAATGTCGCTCATCGGCCAGGTCGAAATCGTCAACCTGACCGTTACCGAGACGAGCCGTCGCCTCGAAGAGCGCCTCAAGGATGGCTGGCTGCGCGATCCCAAGGTTACGGTCGAGCTGATCAAGGGCCGCCCCTACTACATTCTCGGCGAGGTCAACAAACCGGGCGAATATCCGTTCGTCTCCGGCCTCACGGTGATGAACGCCATCGCCAGCGCGGGAGACTTCACCTACCGCGCCGACAAGGTCCGCATTCTCATCAAGAGCGCCGACAGCCCCAACGAACGCGAAGTCGAGCTGACCCCGACGACCGCTGTGCGCCCGGGTGACACGATCCGCATTCGCGAACGCTTCTTCTAGCTCCTGACGAACAGGGAAGGGCAGATCGTCTTGGCCAGGTTGGCGACTCTTCAGGAACGTGGCGCGCCCCCGCGCGTCGCAATCCGTATTGCGACGGGCATTGCCGGCCTCTCCCTGCTGGCAATGTTTCCGGCCGCGCAGGCGCAGGAGAGCGACGAACTGGCCAGCAAGTTGGCCGGTGGTGTGCGATGCGACGGGGCCAATGCACTGGCAGACCTTTCCGCCAATCTCGCAAAAGTTCCATCGGCCGCTGCGGAAATGGTTACCGGCGCCCTTACAGCGCTCGCCGCTGATGAAGCGACGTGCGAGCCGGTTCGGGCTGCCGCGCAGTCGCTTGTGGCGGAAACCGGGACGCTCGCGGACGCGGGGTCAAACGCACCGGATCCGGCGCGGGCGCTCGTTGAGGCGACGCTTGTGGAGGCCGACAGGCGCGCCGCAGCGATGAAATTCGAAGTGGGGCCACCCCCCCTTAACCTCAGTCGAGGCAGAAGGGGTGGTTCGTGAAGCTGACACTCGTTGTCCCAATCGGGCGCGAGGATGCAGCTCAACCGCAGCGCGAGCCGAGGCCGGCCCCGGCCTCGATCTTGCTATCTGCGGGTGAATAGGGATCGGCCCGAGAAGGTAAACGCCAATGAAGCCCTCGCTGAAACAACTTCTGCTCACCACCGCGATCGCCGCAACGGTCGCCCCGGTCGCTGCAGCCCAGGACAATCCGTTCGCACGCGGCCGCTATGTCGACGTGACCGAGCGCTCGCAACCCGAATTCGACCCGCAGCCGGTTCGTGCGGGCGGCTTCGATGTCTCGAGCAGTGTCGGGGTTGCAGCCGAGTACAATGACAACATTCTCGCCACGCCCGCCAACGAGATCAGCGACACGATCCTCCGGGCGACGCCGCGGATCCGGGCCCGCTCGACCTGGTCTGTCCATGAACTGGAGGCTGGCGCCGAAGTCACGCATCGCGAATACATCGACAACGGAGACGAGTCCTCGACGGACTACAACCTGTTCGTGAACGGCCGTATCGACGTGACCCGAGACTTCCAATTCCGTCTCGGCGCCGATACCGCTCACATCACGGAAGAGCGCTACGCCGCCGCTTCGTTCGGCACAAACGAAGCCGCCCAGTTTGACAGGTCGTCCGTGTACGCGCAGGCGCTCTATCGTAACGATCGTATCCAGCTGGAAGGCACCGTCGGCGCCTCTGACGAACAGTTCGACCAACTGGCGCAGCAGCTCATCCGCGACAACACCACGACCTATGTCAACGGCCGCGTCTCTTACGCCGTCTCGCCCGACATCGCCTTCTTCGTTCAGGCGCGCCGGTCGGAACTCGACTACGACGATCCGGATCGTGACGGCACCCGCACCACGATGGACGCTGGCGTCAACTTCGAACTGGCCGCCCCGATCCGCGGCGAGATCGCCATCGGCAACTTCAGCGAAGAACGTGACGTCGCCACCTATGGTGATGTCGAAGGCCTGAACATTGCCGGCAACGTCAAATGGTTCCCGACCGATCTGACCACGGTGACCTTCATCGCGAACCGCGGCGTCATAGATCCCGGTCTCGCCACGTCGGCGACCGCAATCAACACGGCATTCGGCATCCGCGTCGATCACGAGCTGCTGCGCAACCTTCTCCTGTTCGGAAATATCCGCCAGGAGAACAATGCGTATGAAGGCTCGGTTATCGACCGCGATGACGACGCGCTCAGCCTCGCCCTCGGCGGCGCCTACAAACTCAATCCCAACATGCATCTCGAGTTTGCGCTCACGACTCGCTCGCAGGACTCGAGCGGGGCGAATGCGGGACCTGATCTTGACGTCAACACGATCAGCGCCGGCATCCGCTTCTTCCCATAGTCAGGCCTTCGCTCGGCCAGTGTAGCGAGTAGCGTTCGGAGTACGTACGTTGAACAAGGTCTATCCGCTCGACGTGTCATCGGGATATCCCCGTGGCGCGCTGCCTGTTGGGCAGGTTGCGCCCGAAGGCGAGAACGTGATCACCTTCCAACGCGTGCTCCGCGCGCTGCGGCGGCGCCTTGGCGTCATGGTCGCTGTGTTCGTTCTGACATTCGCGGCTGTCGCCATCCACTCGTTCCAGTTGACGCCGGCCTACACCGCAACGGCGCGCGTGATCGTCAACACGCGCGACCAGAACATCATCGATATCGGATCGGTGCTCTCCGGCATGCCGGCCAACTCGGCCATCCTCGACACTGAAGCCGAGATCCTTCGCAGCCGCACGCTGGTCGAAAAGGTCGTCAAGCGCCTCGACCTCGTGAACAATCCGGAATTCAATGCATCGAAGGCGGAACCCAGCGAATGGGACCAGCGCATCGACGGCATCAAGTCGTTCATCAAAGGCCTGCTGCCGTTCGGCAACAGCGATACCGCCGATGCGACCGATCAGCCCCCGGAAGATCCCGCTGCAGCCGAGCGCGCGGAACTGGACAGCGTGATCAGCACGCTTCGTGAGAAGATCGCTGTCAACCGCGTCGGTTCGACCTACATCATCGAGATCAGCGCCACCAGTCGCGATCGGAAGATGGCGGCGCTGCTCGCGAACACTCTTTCCGAAGTCTATCTCGACAACCAGCTCGACACGAAGTTTGCCGCGACCCGCCGCGCCCAGGAGTGGCTCGACGCCCGCGTCGGCGAGCTGCGCGACGAACTGCGCGATGCTGAAAGCCGCGTGGAATCGCACCGGGCCGCGACGGGACTGCTGCGCACAGGCGGCGACACGCTGACCGAGCAGACCATCCGTTCGATCAATGCCGATCTCACCGCCGCCCAGGCGGACTATGCGACGAAGAGCGCGCGCCTGCGCAATATGAACGAGCAAATGCGCGAGGGACGCGGCATCGACACGATTGCCGAGGCTCAGAGCTCGACGGTCATCTCGAACCTGCGCGCCTCGCAGACCGTTCTGTCGGCCCGCAAGTCCGACACGATGCGGCGCTATGGCGAGAAGCACCCCGAATACCAGAAGATCATTCTGGAGGAGCAGGACAACCAGCGCCTCATCAACGCCGAACTCCAACGGATTGCCTCCTCGCTGGAGCAGGAAGTTCTGATTGCGCGCGAACGGGTCAGCAGCCTGCAGAGCAGCCTGAACCGCGCCAAGGGCGAACTGGCCGCGAACAACCGCGCCGGCGTTGAACAGGCGGCCCTCGAGCGTGACGCCACCGCGACACGTACGCTGTTCGAGGAATTCAACAATCGCTTCAAGGAAACCACTGAACTCGACGGCATCACGGAAGCCGACGCTGTCGTCGACAGTTATGCGCCGGTGCCGGGCAGCCCGAGCTTCCCGAACACCAATCTCAACCTGATGCTGGGCTTCATGCTTGGCATGGCGCTGGCGGGCCTTGTCGGCCTGGTGCTGGAGCTCCTCGACAACTTCATTTCCTCGCCCGAGGAAGCAGAGCTGGTTTCTGGCGTTCCGTATATCGGCCAGATTCCGCTGTTGCCCGCGGCCGGCGCGTTCACCAAGGCGCGCATCAAGCCGGCGGAGTATCTGATCGACAAGCCGCACTCCGGCTTTGCCGAGGCCTACCGCCATCTGCGCGCCTCGATCATGTTCGCTGACATCGACAAGGCCGCGAAAACCGTCGCTGTCGTGTCCTCGCTGCCCAGCGAAGGCAAGACAAGCATGACCTATTGCCTGGGCCGCATGGCTGCCATGTCTGGCACCAAGACGATCGTGATCGACGGCGACATCCGCCTGCGCCAGCTGACAGAGACGTCGGGCGTGAAGTGCGAAGCCGGCCTGCTGGAATACCTCTTCGGCGAAGCGCGCCTGGCTGATGCGGTGCAGACCGACGAGAAGACGGGCCTGCACATCCTGCCGCTGTCAGACCGCAAGCATACGCCGCGTGATGTCTTCGGCAGCCGGGCTTTCGATGCCCTGCTCAACATGCTGCAGCAGAGCTACGACCTGATCATCATCGACACGGGTCCGATCCTGCTGATGGCCGAAACGCGCGTCGTCACGTCCAAGGTTGACCAGGTCGTTGTCGCTACCCGGTGGCGCAAGACGACCCGCAACACCCTGCGCGAGACGATGAAGATCCTGCGCGACTTCCACGCCAACGTTGCCGGCGTCGTGCTGACCTTCGTCGACCTGCGGAAGAAGGCGCACCACGATTACACCGCCGCCAACTACAAGGCGTACGCAAAGTACTATCACGAGAAATAGGGTCAGGCTGGGGAGCTTGGGCGCCTCGCATCGAAGGATGCGGGGCGCTTTGCGTTTCAACCCAGCTTTGCCAGCGCTTGTTCGAGATCCGCGATCAGGTCTGCCGGATCTTCGAGGCCGACCGACAGCCTGATCAACGGACCGGGGAGGTCGGGCTTGCTGACGGTTCGCTTGAGCTGTGGGTCGCAATGGATGGCGAGGCTCTCGAAGCCGCCATACGAAAAGCCAAGGCTGAAAAGTTCAAGCGCATCGAGGAAGGCGTGAACCTGTTCCGTTGGCGCTTTCTTGACGGCGATGCTGAAGAGACCCGACGAGCCGGTGAAGTCGCGCTTCCAGAGCGCATGACCGGGATCGTCTTCGAGGGCAGGGTGAAGGACGCGCTGCACTGACGGATGGTTCTTGAGCCAGCGCGCGACGATCAGTGCAGCCTTCTCGTGCTGGTTCATCCGGAGCGGCAACGACCGGGCGCCGCGCAACACGGCATAGGCATCGTCCGGCGCGACATTGGAGCCGAGGTCTGCGACCGTGTCCTTCAGCTGGGTGAACACGTCCTCGGTGTTGGTGTGCATCGCGCCGTTCAGTATGTCAGCGCCACCGCTGACATACTTGGTGTTGGCCTGCACTGATATGTCGAAGCCCAACGCCAACGGCTTGTGAAAGACGCCGCCGCTCCACGTGTTGTCCATCACGCTGATGACGCCGGCCGCGCGGGCCGCCGCAGCCATGGCAGGCGCATCCGCCACTTCGAACGTCATCGAGCCCGGGCTTTCGACGAAAAGCACGCTGGTGTCGGCGCGGATGAGTTCGGCGATGCCCGCGCTGATTTCGGGATCGAAATAGGTGACCTCAACGCCCCAGCGCTTCAGCATGCGGTCGACGAAACGCCGTGTCGGCCCATAGACATTGTCGCCGACAAGCACGTGGCCGCCGTGTTTGGCGAATGCAAGAAACGGAATGATGCACGCCATCAGGCCGGAGGGCGCCAGCGCGCAATGCGAAGAGCCTTCGATTTCGCACAACGCCTCTTTCAGAGCTTCATGCGTAGCCGTTCCGTGGCGGCCATAGGTCCAGCCGCCGGGCTCGAACAGCTTGGCGGCGCTTTCGACGATGACGGTCGATGCGCGCTGCACGACGGGATTGACGCCGCCGTGTGTGAGCGACCTGTCGCGACCGGCGTGACTTACACGGGTCGAAAGGTTGCCCTTTGCCGGTGTCCGCTTGCTACCCTTGCCGCGTGCCGGCGCCATTGGATCAGCCTGTCACGACGGGTGTTGCAGCGCTCTCTGCGCCCCATTCCGTCCACGAGCCGTCATAAACTGCCGCGCCATCATGCCCCGCAACCGATTGGGCCAGTGCGAGGATGGCTGCGGTGACGCCGGAGCCGCACGAATTGATGATGGGCTTCGAAAGGTCGACGCCGGCCTTCTCGAAGACGGCGCGGATGTCGGCTTCGGGCTTGAAGCGGCCATCCGGTGCGAGGACTTCACCGTAAGGCACGTTGAGGGAGCCGGGCATGTGTCCGCCGCGAAGGCCGGGCCGGGGTTCGGGCGCCGTACCGTTGAATCGTCCAGCTGATCGCGCGTCGACGATCTGTGCACCGCCGGCCTCGACGGTCTGCTTCATCTGATCGAGATCGCGAACCAGGTCGCGGCGCGGTCGGACGGTGAAGTGACGATCGGCCATATAATGCGGCGGCAGGTCCTCGATGCCGCCTCCGGCGGCGCGCCATGCTTCGAAGCCGCCATCAAGCACAGCGACGTCGGCATGGCCCATCACCCGGAACATCCACCAGACACGCGCCGAGGCAAGAAACCCGTTCTGGTCGTAGCAGATCACGCGGTGACCATCGCCCAGGCCCATGCGGCGGACGCGGGAGGAGAACTTCTCGGGTGCTGGAAGCATGTGAGGCAGGGTGCTGTCCGTGTCCGCCACATCGTCGATATCGAAGAAACGCGCGCCGGGAACGTGGTGGGCGTCATAAAGCTGCCGACCCGTGCGTGGCGAACCGGGCATGAAATAGGTGCAGTCGAGGACGCGGACGTCTGGCGCATTGAGGTGCGAGACCAGCCACTCGGCGGAAACGATAGGTTTGTCCGGCGTGAAGTGCGCAACCATCCGGCGCCGACTCCCTGATCTGGCATCTGTTATCGAACCAACTATCCAGACACGCCCGCACAAACAAGGCGAGGTTGGGATCGGAGGCCGCGACGACCGCTGAAAGGCCGCACGGTGGGCGCCGGAGCGCTAACGCGCGGCCGGAATCAGGCGTCGACCGTTAACCTGTGGAGCATTGTGCGTCGCAGCATCGGTGTTCCAGATTCGAACAGTCCGGCAAACGAAATCGCCTGAAAAGCGCTGATAAACAACTACTCGCCTCGAGGGGGAAGTGAGTTGTTTGCGGTGCAATATGGGAGTTCTGTCGGTTAACGGGCTGTAACAACCCGCAGGTTGGGAATCAGGGCCGGACAATTCGCTTGCTTGGGGAGATGAGCAGGCAGTCCAGCCAGTCAAAGACCGTCCAGCGCCCTTTGGAGGAAGGGTTAAGGACCGGTTGCGGGGATCAGCAAGACTGGTCCGCGTATTGCGTATGGGTGTCCGGTCTCTCTGGCCGGACGAGGGTGTGGTTATGAAGAATGGCAGCGGCGTCGAAGCCGGCCGATTCAATGCCTGGAGTGGTGAACTCCCCACGGGCAGTGTGTACCGCGTACAGTCGAGCCGCCTGAAGCGGTCGATGGATATCGCGATGGCTTTTCCCGTCCTTATCCTCGTGTCACCGCTGCTGATGCTGATCTACGCCTTGCTCAAGGTGTTCGATCCGGGCCCAGCGCTTTTCACTCAGCAGCGGATCGGCCGCGATGGCGAGATCTTCCTCGTCTACAAATTCCGCACGATGCGCATCGACGCTGCCGAGCGCCTCGAGCACTTGCTTGCCAACAATCCGAAAGCTGCGGCCGAATGGGCCGAATTCCAGAAGCTGCGCAACGATCCGCGCGTCACGCTGCTGGGCCGCTTTCTGCGCAAGAGCAGCCTCGATGAGCTGCCCCAGCTGTTGAACATCATGCGTGGCGAGATGTCGGTGATCGGCCCGCGTCCGGTTACCCTGGCTGAGATGCAGCGTTATGGCGCCGACGTCAGGTACTACACTGCCGTTCGACCCGGCGTGCTCGGTCTATGGCAGGTCAAGGGCCGCAACAGCCTGACCTACACGCAGCGCATCGCCTACGACGTCCAGTATGTGAAGACCTGGAGCATCTGGCAGGACATCAAGATCGTGCTGATGGCCATCCCCGTCGTCCTGCTCGGCAAGGGCGCCTACTAGCTGCCTGTCCACAGCCTGCATTCAAGCCTGCCCGGTTAATCGCCGAGGCAGGCTTTTGCTTACGTTCACGTCATGCTTGATTGCGACGGAACTCGTTCCGACTCCGAACGTTTGTCGGGATGCGATGCGACCACGGGCGTTTTGCGAAGATTTATGTCAATGAATTCATGAATTTGCGGACAGGGTCACAAGTCGAATCCTGCGGTTGTAGGATTGTTAAGACGCAAAATGAAAAGTGCCCTGCTAGGCTATTGAGGGTTGAGTGATGCGTTCGCCTGTCTATCGGGAGAGGCACTTGGTCACGACGACGAGCCCCAATGCGTGGACGCCGCCCGCCCATCGCGGGGGCGAGGTCGATAAGGTCCCGCACGCCATCGGCGATATCGATATCGGCGGTCCTGATCCTTTTGCAGATGATCGGAAATGGCCCGCCTGGAAGGTGACGGTCGCGGTCGTGGTTTTCTGCGGCGCGTTCTGGTCCGGCATCGGCTATCTGGCGATGCGCCTGCTGGGCTGATCGTCAGCCTTCAAACCAATCAGGAACCGGCAGGCCCTTCTCCTTGAGGAAAGCGCCGTTGTACAACTTCGACAGATAGCGGTTGCCGTAGTCGCAGAGGATCGTGACGACGGTCGAGCCCGGCCCCAGCTTCTTCGCCATGGCCATCGCGCCGGCGATGTTGATGCCCGATGAGCCGCCCAGGCACATGCCTTCCTCGCGCGTGAGGGCGAACATGATGCGCAGCGCTTCCGCGTCTTCGATTCGCCAGGCGTCATCGACGGCTACGCCTTCGAGATTCGCAGTGATCCGCGACTGGCCAATGCCTTCGGTGATCGAAGTGCCTTCCGACTTCAGTTCGCCGGTCTTGTAATACCAGAAGAGGGAAGCGCCGCCGGGATCGGCGACGCCGATCTGTACGTTCCTGCTGCGCTCCTTGAGCGCCATGGAGACCCCGCCCAGAGTCCCGCCGGAACCGACGGCGCAGATGAAGCCGTCGATCTTTCCGCCCGTCTGCTCCCAGATTTCGGGGCCGGTGGTTTCGTAGTGCGCGTTGCGGTTTGCGGTGTTGTCGAACTGGTTAGCCCAGATCGCGCCGTTGGGCTCCGTCTGTGCGAGTTCGTCGGCAAGGCGGGCGGAATATTTCACGTAGTGATTGGGGTTGGCGTAGGGAACGGCGTCGACCTCGACCAGGCGGGCGCCAAGCGAGCGGACGGCGTCCTTCTTCTCCTGGCTCTGCGTGCGCGGCATGACGATCACGGTGCGATAGCCCAGCGCATTGCCCACAACGGCAAGGCCAATGCCGGTGTTTCCGGCGGTGCCTTCCACGATAAGGCCGCCGGGCTTTAGTTTGCCGGACTTCTCGGCGTCGCGGATCATGCCCAGTGCGGCGCGGTCTTTGACCGACTGGCCGGGGTTCAGGAATTCGGCCTTGCCGTAGATATTGGCCCCAGTCAGCTCCGAGGCCCGGCGCAGCCTGACCAGCGGCGTCCGGCCAATGGCCTCAATGATGTTGCCGTGCGTGCGCATGAACCGCTTCCTGGAGCCCCGGCCGGCGCCGGACAAGCCCCTATCACCTAGGGAGATTGCGGCGCCGGATCAACCAGAGAGGCTGATCCGATCGTTCAGGCCTTGCGTAACCCGTGGGAAGGAGAAATCGGCATGAAGATTCTCGCGATTCTGGCAGCCGTCCTGCTGGCTACGCTTCCGGCCCACGCCAACACCTGGAAACCTGAACACGGCGACAAGCTCGAATTCGATGTCCTGCGGGATGGCGGGCCGCTTGGCTACCACACCGTTACGTTCTCACGCTCGGGCGATACGCTCACGGTGGAGACCGATGTGGAGCTGAAGGTCTCCTTCGGCCCGATCACCTTCTTTGAATACCTCCACGACGTCACCGAGAAATATACATCGGGCAAGCTGGTTTGGGTTGGCTCTCGCACGAAGAACGAAGGCAAGTGGAAAACGCTCTCGGCGCAGGCCGTGGGCGGCGGTCTCAAGGTTGCGAGCGAAGCGTTCAACGGAATGCTGACAGGCGCGGTGATCCCATCGACGCACTGGAACCAGGAAGAGATGAAACAGGCCGCGATGTTCTCGACAGAGACCGGCGAGATGCTTCCGATGAAGGTGACCGATCGGGGCATGGAGCGCGTGAAGGTCGGCGGCACAACCATCGAGGCCCGCCGCTATGATGTTGTGTCGGATCTCACAGCAAGCTTCTGGTATGATGCGCAGGGCCGCTGGGTGAAATGCGCCTTCGAGGCCGAGGGATCGAAGATCGAATACGTGCTGCGCAAGTTGCCCTGATTGCTTCTCGAAACGCAGAAGAATTCCCGGCGGCGCAGGTCGCTGCGTGTAACCCGTTACCTTGTGTTCATCGAAGGAACAGCCGCCGCTTAACGCGCGTTGGCTATCCGAGCGATCGACACCGGCATCTCCGGATCGATCGCAAGGATGGCGTTCGCGTGAGCGAACGCGGGATAGCAAGGAGGCAGACATGCCGAAGTTCATTCCTACGATTGCCGCCGCCGCAATGGGAGCTGCGATTATGGCTGCGCCCGCTCACGCAGCCGGCGTGAAGGTGGGGACGCTCACCTGCGAGGTTGAAGGCGGTTGGGGCCTCGTGCTGGGGTCGCAGAAAGACCTCTCGTGTGAGTTCAAGTCAGCGACGACAAACCAAGTCTCGCACTACACGGGCGACATCACCAAGCTTGGGGTCGACGTTGGCTATACGAATGCAGGCGTGCTGGTGTGGGCCGTGATCGCGCCATCGGCCGACATGCAGCCGGATGCGCTCGAAGGGAAATATGCGGGCGCGACTGCTGGCGTAACTGCTGTTGTGGGCGGCAATCTCAACGTGATGGTTGGTGGCCTCGACAAGTCCTTCACGCTACAGCCGCTCAGCGTTGAGGGTAATACGGGCATCAGCCTCACTGCTGCTGTCGGCGCGATGGAGCTGAACTACGATAAGCCCTAGTTGCGGTTCCCCTGGTTTGGCTGGGGAAGTACGAAGGAAGTGGCGGGCCTCGGCCCGCCGCTTCTGTATTCGCTAGGCGTCGCTTGCCAGCTTGAGCCCGATGATTCCCGCAAGGATAAGCAGGGCCGATCCGATCCGCATCGCGGTCACCGCTTCACCCAGCAGCACGATGCCGAGGATGAAGGCGCCAACCGCGCCAATGCCAGTCCAGATCGCATAGGCGGTGCCCAGCGGCAGGTCCTTCATCGCCAGCGACAACGCCCAGAAGCTCGCGATCATCGCGACAATGGCGACAGTCGCTTCGAACGGCTTGGAAAGATTGTCGGACACCTTGAGCATGTAGGCCCACAGCACTTCGAGCAGGCCGGCAATTCCAAGAAACACCCAGGCCATGCGGCCCTCCATATCTGGTCGGGCCGTCCCGCGTGATTGCCCGTGATCGGGGGAGGTCGTCCTCGCTTGACCGCCATGTGGGACAGGCGGAGCAGGAGGTCAACAGCATTGCGTTCTGCATCGGGCGGCCTATCCCTGCCGGATGGCTGAATGGACCGACCGGGCGATTTCGCTGGGCTTGCGGCGCTACGGGGAGACCGGGGCGACGCTTGAAGTGTTCGCGCGCGAGCATGGCCGCAGGCGGGCCTGGGTGCATGGCGGGGCCAGCCGCACCAAGCGCGCGCCGATGCAGCCGGGCAACACGCTGCAGGTCACCTGGAAGGCGCGGGCGGAGGACAGCCTGGGCTTCTTCACGGCCGAGATGGAAAGCGAGCGCGCCGCGCGCCACATGGCCGACGCGGAGGCGCTGGCGGGATTGTCTGCGCTGTCCGATCTTCTCTCGGCCGCCTTGCCGGAAGGCGAGGCGAAGCCGGAGTTGTTCGACGCAGCCGAAACGGTTCTCGACATGCTGGGCGAGCCCGAGGTGTGGCCCGCCCTGTTCATCCGCTGGGAACTGGGGCTGCTCACCATGCTTGGCTATGGGCTCGACCTTTCCACATGCGCCATCTCTGGCGGCAATGACGGTCTGACCCATGTGAGCCCCAAATCAGGGCGCGCGGTGCGGGGTTCGGAAGCTGGCGAATACCTGGACCGGTTGTTGCCGCTGCCGCTGTTCCTCCTGGATTCAACTGCGCCGCCAACCCCTGTGGATATCCATGTCGGGTTCCGCCTGACCGGACATTTCCTGCAGGAGCGGCTGTTCTCCGATCTCAACAGGGGTATGCCCGAAGCGCGCCATCTGATGATTGACCGGCTGGAGCGGGCGGGGCGACTCTCCCCCGGCTGATTCGAATACGCGTACTGGAAGTCCTTATGTCGAAGAACACTACCGGCGACCCGCGCGACAATGGCGGCGATATCATCGAAGAGCCGATGAACGACGCGCTGTCGCGCCGCTATCTCGCCTATGCGCTGTCCACCATCACGGCGCGGGCGCTGCCCGATGCGCGCGACGGCCTGAAGCCTGTGCATCGTCGCGTGCTCTATTCGATGAGCCAGCTGGGGCTGAACCCGCAGGGTGGGCACCGGAAGTCGGCCACCGTTGTCGGTGAAGTCATCGGTAAATATCACCCGCACGGCGACCAATCGATCTATGACGCTATGGTGCGCCTCGCGCAGGATTTCGCGACGCGCGCGCCGTTGGTCGATGGACAGGGCAACTTCGGCAACATCGACGGCGATGCGGCCGCCGCCTTCCGTTACACCGAAGCCAAGCTGACACCTGCGGCGATGCTGCTGCTGGAAGGCCTCGACGACGACGCCGTAGATTTCAAGGAAACCTATGACGGCACGCACAAGGAGCCGGTGGTTCTCGCCTCTGGCTTCCCGAACCTGCTGGTCAACGGATCATCGGGCATCGCCGTGGGCATGGCGACCTCGATCCCGCCGCACAACCCGGCCGAATGTATAGATGCTGCGATCTACCTGCTTGATAATCCGAGGTCGACTGTCGATGATCTGATGAAGATCGTTACGGGTCCGGATTTTCCCACCGGCGGCGTTGTCGTCGAGACGAAGGAAGGCCTGCGCGAGGTCTATGCGACCGGTCGCGGCGGCATTCGCGTACAGGCGAAGTGGACGAAGGAAGACCTCGGCCGCGGTATGTGGCGCGTGATCATCACCGAGATTCCGTATCAGGTGCAGAAATCCAAGCTGATGGAGCGCCTCGCCGAACTGATCGAGACCAAGAAAGCGCCGCTGCTCGAAGATGCGATGGATGAGTCGACCGAGGACGTCCGCATTGTCCTCACGCCGAAGTCGCGCACGGTGGAGCCTGAAGTGTTGATGGCCTCGCTGTTTCGCCAGTGCGAACTGGAGACGCGCTTCCCAGTCAACATGAACGTGCTGGATCGCGGCGTGCCCAAGGTCATGGGCCTGCGTGACCTGCTCAACTGCTATCTCGATCATCGTCGCGAAGTCATCGTTCGGCGTGCGAAACACCGGCTGGGCAAGATCGAGCATCGCCTCGAAGTGCTGGACGGCCTGCTCAAGGCCTATCTCAACATAGATGAAGTGATCCGGATCATCCGCACGGAAGACGATCCGAAATCGGTGATGATGAAGCGCTTCCGGCTGAGCGAGATACAGGTCGAAGCGATCCTCAACATGCGCCTGCGTGCGCTGCGCAAGCTCGAAGAAATCGAGATCAGGCGCGAGCACAAGGAACTATCCGAAGAGAAGGCCAATATCGAGAAGTTGCTCGGTTCAACCGACCGCCAGTGGACGGAAGTGAAGCGTCAGCTGAAAGCTGCGCGCGAGGTGTTCGATCCGGGCAAGCGCCTGGGCAAGCGTCGCTCAATTTTCGGCGTGGCGAAGGAGATCGACACCGAAGCGGCGCTCGAGGCGCTGATCGTGAAGGAGCCGGTCACTGTTGTGCTGTCGCAGAAAGGCTGGATCCGCGCGCTGAAGGGCCACAACCAGAAGCTCGACGACCTGAAATTCAAGGAAGGCGATGAGCTGGCGCTGTCGTTAGAGTGCCAGACGACGGACAAAGTGATCCTGCTGGCGTCTGGCGGACGCGCATTCACGATCGGCGCGGACAAATTGCCGGGCGGCCGCGGGCATGGCGAGCCTATCCGCCTTAATCTGGAAGTGCCCGAAGCCGAGACGATACTCGCCATGTTCATTCCCGAGGAGAAGGCAAAGCGTATTGTTGCCTCCAGCAAAGGCTATGGCTTCATCGTGCCGGACGCGGAGCTGGTCTCCTCGACGCGGAAGGGCAAGATCATCCTGAATGTCGGCCCGAAGGAACACACGGCGATCTGCGTAAAGGTGGAGGGCGATCTGGTCGCCTCCATCGGCAAGAACCGCAAGCTGGTGATCTTCAAGACCGACGAGATGCCAGAGATGGCGCGCGGCAAGGGCGTCAAGATCCAGTCGTTCGGCGACGGCGGCCTCTTGGACCTGAAGACGTTCAGCAAGGCCGATGGCCTAACCTGGATCGACACGGCCGGCCGCCAGCAATCGGCGGAGGACTGGAAGAACTGGGTCGGCAAGCGCGCTCAGTCCGGCCGCCTCGCTCCGCGCGGCTTCAACAAGAACGGGAAGTTCGTGGGCTAGGCGCACACGAAATATGCCGGCCCTTTCCGTAAAGGCGCCGGGTTGTTGATGCGGCGCACCCGCGCCTAGCCTTCGGGCATGGCTGAAGACACGACGACCGCGGCGAAGGGTCCAACGCTTCGCACCAAGCTCGCATACGGCCTCGGCTCGGCTGCGTTCGGAATCAAGGATCAGGGGTTCGGCTTCTTCCTGCTGATCTTCTACAGCCAGGTCATAGGGGTTGATGCCCGGCTTGTGGGGCTTGCGCTAACCATCGCGCTGGTGGTCGACGCGATCTCGGACCCAATCGTGGGCTACTGGTCCGACAATTTCCGCTCGCGATGGGGCCGGCGGCACCCCTTCATGTACGCATCGGCGTTGCCGGTTGCGGTTAGCTATTTGCTGCTCTGGAATCCGCCGTCAGGGTGGAGTGATGAAGGGCTTTTCTGGTATCTCGTCGTGCTGGCCGTTCTCACGCGCACCTTTATCACCTTCTTTGAAACACCCAACGCCGCGCTCGCGCCGGAACTGACGCGCGATTACGACCAGCGCAGCACGCTGCAGTCCTGGCGCAGCTTCTTCGGCTGGACGTTCGGGAACGCAATGACGGTGATGATGTTCATCGCGCTGTTCCCTGCGTTCGTGACGACCGCCATTCCAAACGGCCAGTTCAATCGCGACGCTTACAGCTTGTATGCGTGGATCTCGGCGGGCTTGATCCTGTTTTCGATATTGATCTCGTCCATGGGTACGCACGGCGAGGCCGCAAAGCTCAGCCAGCCGGCTGCGCGGAGAGTTACGCTTGGCATGGTGTTTCGCGAGATTTTCCAGACCCTGGCCAACCGATCCTTCCTCGCGATCTTCCTGACGGCGATGTTTGCATTTGTCGCGGCTGGTCTTGGTAGTGCGCTTTCAGTCTACTTCACGACCTACTTCTGGGGGTTCGGGTCCGAACAGATCGGGCTGATCACGCTGGCCATCTTCTTTTCCGCCACGCTGGGAGCTGTTGTTGCGCCGATGGTGTCGCGGCGCCTGGGCAAGAGGCGGGCTGCGATTATGCTGGGCGTGGTCGGGATGTTCATCTCACCTCTTGGCATCGTTCTTCGCCTGTTCGGCGTCCTGCAGCCGGCGACCGACGAGGCGTTCTGGTTCGTCTTCCTGGTGGGGCAGGTCGATGTGATCATCGTCGTCGCGACGCAGATCCTGATCGCGTCAATGATTTCCGATCTTGTGGAGCAATCCGAGGTGAAAACCGGGCGTCGATCGGAAGGCGTATTCTTCGCGGCTAACACCTTCATCCAGAAAATCACATCCGGGCTCGGGCTGACGGTCGCGGCGCTTGTGCTGGCGCTGGCCCACTTCCCGGCGGGCGCCGCACCGGAGCAGGTTCCCGATAACGTGCTGATTGCGCTGGGGTGGTGGTACTTGCCCGTGATGCTGGCGCTGAGGCTCTTCATGATCGGCGCCATCTCGCTCTACGCGCTCGACCGCGTCACGCATGACAGCAACCTGAAGACGCTGGACGCGCGACGCTGAATTCCCTGGCTCAGGCGGCCATCAGTTCGTCGGTGAAAGTCTTGCGCCACCAGATCACGTCCTTCGACCTTATCGAAGCCATCATGCTGCGCCAGCGGCCTATGCGTTCCGGCCGCTGCATCTTCAGTGCAGTGACGATCGCGTCTGATATTTCCTCCGCGCTGTAGGGGTTCACGAGAACTGCATCCTCCAGTTGCGTGCTGGCGCCGGCAAAGCGCGACAGGATCAGGACGCCGGGATCATCGGGATCCTGCGCCGCCACGTATTCCTTAGCGACGAGGTTCATCCCGTCGCGCAGCGGCGTCACCAGTCCGATCTTCGCTGCGCGATAGATGCCGGCCAGCACATCGCGTGGGTAACCCTGGTTCACATAGCGGATCGGCACCCAGTCCACGTCGGCATAGGCGCCGTTAATCTGGCCCGACAGTGCTTCGAGGCGGGAGCGAATTTTCTGGTAGGATTCCACAGAGGCGCGCGAAGGCGGCGCGATCTGCAGCAGGAACACCTGCTTCCGCTCTTCCTCATGCTCGCGCAGGAAGCGCTCGTAGCCCATGAAACGCTCTTCGAGCCCCTTTGAATAATCGAGGCGGTCCACTCCGATCATCATGGCGCGACCGTTGGCGCTTTCGATCATCTGGCGATGAGCGGACATTGCTGTGTCGCTGGACGAGAGTTGCGCGAATTCCTCCGCATCGATCCCGATAGGGCAGCTGATGAGGCGTACCGTGCGATCGCCAAGTGTCAGCGTGTCGGCTCCATCCCATGTCGCGCCCATCTCGTGCTCGGCGTAGTCGCGGAACGAGTTCAGCCATTCCTCAGTATGGAAGCCGATGAGGTCGTAGGCGAACATCGCCCGCACGAGTTCATCGGCCTGGGGCAGGGTGGTGAGAAGTCGGCGCGGCGGCCAGGGTATGTGCAGGAAGAAGCCCAGCCGATTGCGGACACCGAAGCGGCGCAACGCGGCCCCGAGCGGGAAGAGATGATAGTCCTGCACCCACACCGCGTCTTCTGGTTCGATCAGAGGCCACAATGTCTCCGCCAGCCGTTCGTTCACGCGGCGGTAGCCATCGGCAAACCCACGCTCGTACTCGGCAAGATCGATGCGATAGTGGAACAGCGGCCACAATGTGCGGTTGGCGAAGCCGTTGTAGTATTCCTCGATGTCCTGGTCTTCGAGATCGACTGTCGCAGTCGTCACGCCCTCCTCGCGATGGAAGGTGATCTGGCCGCTGTAGGCGTCGGTCCGCTCGCCCGACCAGCCGAACCAGATGCCGCGATGTTCGCGCAACGCCGCCTGCAGCGCCACGGCAAGACCGCCCTGCGAGCCCGTATCTGGTCCGCCTGGCGCATGCACACGATTGGAAACGATAATCAGCCTGCTCATCGCATGGCGCTCCAGGGTTTGCTGAGCAGGCCTGCGCAATTGATCAGGCCGACCAGCGAATAGGTCTGGGGAAAATTCCCCCATAGTTCTCCGGTGACCGGGTCGATGTCTTCCGAGAGCAGGCCAGCCGCCGTGCGTCGCGACAGCATCTCCTCGAACAGTTCGCGCGCATCAGTCGTGCGCCCGGTCATGTGCAAGGCTTCGATCAGCCAGAAGGTGCACACGTTGAATGCTGTTGCGGGCAGGCCGAAATCGTCCTCATGAGCATAGCGCAGCATGTGCGAACCGCGCCGCAGCCGCTTTTCGACGGCCGCCAGCGTGCCCGTGAATCGCGGATCTGCCGGCGACAGGAAGCGCAGGTCGAGTAGCTGCAGCAAGCTGGCGTCGAGCTGGTCTCCCGTGAGCGTTGCCGACATATAGCCTCGCGCGTCGCTCCACGCAGAGGCCTCGATCCGCGTGCGGATCTGTAGCGCCCGATCCGTCCAGAACGCTGCGCGGTCTGGCATGTTCAATGCACCCGCCGCCATTGCCAGCCGGTCGCAAGCCGCCCAGCACATGGCGGCTGAGTAGGTGTGGACATCCTGCTTCGTGCGCAGCTCCCACAGCCCCGCGTCTGGTTTGTCGTGCATCGCCCATGCGTGCTCGCCCACGCGTTCCAGCGCCGCAAAATCCTCGGGTCCTGACGGACGCAGCAGGCGATGGTCGATGAAGGCCTGCACGCTGGAGAGCACGATCTGGCCGTAGGCGTCGTGCTGCACCTGACGGTAGGCATCGTTGCCGACGCGCACCGGCCCCATGCCGCGATAGCCGCCGAGGCCGTCTTCGATGCGTTCTTCAACGCAGGGTTCGCCCAACACGCCATAGAGCGGCTGAATGTGCCCGGCGCCGGCCGCATCGACGATGTTGCGCAGATAGGCGAGATATCCCTCCAGCACGTCGAGCGCGCCAAGCCGGTTCAGCGCCTGCACCGTGTAGTAGGCGTCGCGTATCCAGCAGAAGCGGTAGTCCCAATTGCGCTGCGAGTTTGCATGCTCGGGGATCGAGGTCGTCAGCGCCGCAACAATCGCGCCAGTTTCCTCGTGCTGGCAGAGCTTCAGCGTGATGGCAGAGCGGATCACCACATCCTGCCACTCGGCGGGAATGGCGAGGCCACGGACCCAATGCCGCCAACCTGTCTCCGTATCCGCGAGCATCTGATCGACCGTGGCGCCCAGCGGGCCGACGAAACTTTCATCGGGGCCCAGGAAGAAGTGCAACGGCTTTTCGATGCGAAAGGCGCGTTCCTCGATCACCATGCCGACCGGCGCCGTTGTCGACAGGCGCAAGTTCCACCCAGGAGCACAAAGGCGGATGTGGTTCGACCCCATGATCCGCTCAACATCGGGACAGCCCCAGCTGTGCGTGGGGCGCAGCCGCACACGGATGCGAGGGCTTCCGCATATGGGTCGCACGATCCTCGCAAAGGCCATGGGCCGATACGTGCGATCATGGCGTTCGATGCGCGGAGAAAAGTCGACAACTTCTATGGCATTGCCAGCGCTGTCGGTATGTCGCGTGACGAGAATGGGCGTATTGCGGATGTAGGCTTGGTCAGTACTGACGCAGTCTTCGAGGTCGATGGACCAAGCTCCGGTGTCCTGCGCGCCATCGCCCGCCAGCAGGCTGGAGAAAGCCGGGTCGCCGTCGACGCGCGGTACGCAGGCCCAGACGAACCTGCCCGCGCGGTCTATCAGCGCGCTCACCTGACAATTGCCGATGGGCCAGAGGTCGAGTGACGCCGTCATGTCGTGGCCTCCAGGCCCGCGCGAAGCCAGGCGAGCGTCGCGCCGACGTTCGGCAGGCGCCAATCCGCATGGGTATCCCGCGGCTCGCCCACGAGGATGCCGGCGCCGCCGAGTTTCCGGGCCATCGCAAAAGCCGGCTCGTCATTGTCGTCGTCGCCAAGGAAGACGGGCGTTCCACCGTGCATGGGAGGGGCGGACATGAACGCAGCAAGCGCATCGCCCTTGTTCGTCGCTGAGGCCTTCAGCTCGACCACCATCTTGCCCGGCTGGAGCACGAGGCCGGTTTCCGTCGCCAGGCGGCTGGCGAGCGCGTGACTTTCGTCTGCGAGGTGTGGCGCGGTGCGGTAGTGCAGGGCGGTTCCGTACGGCTTGTCCTCGACGAGGAGACCCGCGTGTTGCGCGCAGAACGCGCGTAGTGCGGCTAGCGCATGGTCGAGCACCTCAGGGCGTACTGGCTGATTGGTGCGGCCATCGGCCCAGAGCTGCTCCATCCCATGGCTGCCGCCGATGTTCAGCGCGAGTCCGGGAAAGAGGGCTGCCACCTCCCGTGCACTTCGGCCGCTGATCAGCGCGACCCGGCCTTCCAGCTTCTCCTGCGCCAGGCGCACCACGTTGATGGCGGCCGCGCTCACAATCACCGCATGCGGCGACGCCGCCAGCTCAAGCAGCGTGCCGTCGATGTCCAGAAACAGGCTGGCTCGCTGCAGCAGCTGCGGCGGAGGCTCGAAATTGTCTATGAAATCAGGCATATCGCTCCATGTCCCAAGGCTATACCTAGGGCGATATGGAGCTAGCTCAACCCTCGCGGCCGATTTTCAGCCGCAGCCAAGTTTCATGAAGACGCGGGTTGAAAGATCGAGGAAGGCCGCCTGGCTTTCTTCGAGCGCGCTCATCCAAGGCAGGTACGCGGCGCGCGCGACGTCCTCGAAGCCGAGCTTGCGATAGAAAGGTGCGTTCCACGGGGGATCGCGGAAGGTCGCGAGATAGATGTCGCCAGCGCCGGTCGCGCGCGCAGCGTCAACGAAGGCCCGCACCAGTGCCGTCCCGACGCCGCGTTTCTGAAAAGCGGGATCGACGTCGAGTTCATGCAGATAGGCATCGCGCTCCTGCCATTCGCCGATGGCGAACCCGGCAATCCGACTGTCCACCTCGCAGACGAAGGATAGTCCAGCCTTTATTGCGGCGATGTGATCAGTGAGCGAAACCACAGCCATGCGGTCGATGTCGATGAGGCCAGTGTCGCGAAACAGCTCGGCCGCAGTGCGCTCGATCTCCTGCAGACGGAATATCTCCGCAGACACTGACGGTCGGATCACCGTCAAGACGCCATGCTCCCCTGCAAGGCTGTGAAGAATCTGATGCCGATGGCGCCTTCCCGCAGGGCGTCAGCCGACTCCAGCATGTGAACCAGCCTGTAGCGCAACGTGCGAAATTCAAGATCTTCATCGGCCAGCCGGCGCAGTGTTGCGGCCACGGCGCGGTTCATCGCGTAAGTGGCTGGCCGCTCCCCCTCGGTCTCCTCGTAAACATAGTCCGAGTTGATCGACAGGCTCCAGGCGCGGCCTGAAATTTCGCCCGCAAGCCGGAGATAGGCGGAGGCAAGACCGTCCAGCCCCGTGCTCTCGGCTGCGCGCGTGTCCAGCAGTGTCGCGAGCGCGTCGGCTTCGCAGGCGGCGACTGTCATGCCTTGCCCGTAAGTCGGGTTGACGCTGCTCAGCGCGTCGCCGATCAGGAGCAGGCGTTCAGGCCACTTGGAAGCTTCCCACACCTTTCGGCGCGTTGCGGCGGGCTTGCGGAAGGTCTTGAGCTCGCTGAGCGGTTCGGCGTCGCGCACACGGGCATAGATCGCAGGATCGAACTGTTCGGCATAGGCGAGCATTTCCGCGAGCGAGCGTGGCGGTGAATCCTTCCCGCGCGCGCCGACGGATAGAATCCACTGATCGCCTTCAATCGGCAGCAGGAAGCCGAAACGCTTGCCGGGCGGGCCCGGCAGAAGGAAGTAGCCCTGGCTCTCTCCCTTGTACGCTTCGGGCTGGCGAAAGCGCACGGTGGAATAGGCGACGTTGATGCGCACGTCTTCGGTCTCAAACGCGGCGTGGCCGTCAACGACCAGTTGGGAGAGCAGCGGCGCATTAATACCAGACGCGTCGACAACCAGATCGGCGAACAGGCGTTCTCCATCCTCGAGTTCAACGCCCGTGCAGGTCCCGCCGTCGACGATCAGGCGCTTCACCGGGGTCTCAGTGCGGATGCTGACGCCGGGCAGGGCGGCCACGTGTGCACGGACGACGGCCTCGTAGGCCGGGCGCGACAGGGAGGTGACGTCAAAGCCGGCGTCGCATTCGGCCATCCAGCCGCCGAAATCGAACACCTTCACGTCGCGGCCCACCCGCATCCGCCTCGCGCCCGCTGCGTAGAAGCCCTCGGTGACCCCAGAGAGCAGCCGTTCGAGCGCCTGTTCGCCGGCCTTGAGTAACTGGTGCAGATGGGCGCCCTGAGCGGCGCCAATGCGCACCTGCGCGCCGTCGGGCATGCTGTCCTTGTCGAGCACAACGACCTCGCCGAAGCGCCCGGCCAGCGCGGCAGCTGCCGCCAGCCCGGCTATCCCGCCGCCGGTCACAATCGCGCGCTCGCCAGATTTCATTGCCTTGCCCGTTCGTCATCGCCCAATTGCCGGTCTGCCGAACCTAAGCCCGCTGTCGGGCGCGTCAAACCCGCTATCTGGTCCAAAAAGCGGGGTTTACCGCGATTGTGCCGCGGCACTGGATTCGCCGCTGCGATGCGGTACGTTACGCGCGGTCTGGGAATCGTCCGGACGGATGCAAGGGGCCGTACGTCGTGGATAATCTGACTCTCTACATCGTCCTGGGCGTGGTCGCCCTGATCATCATTTCGATCATCGTGATCTACAACGGACTGGTCGCCAAGCGGCAGACCGTCAACGAGGCTTTCTCGGGCATCGATGTGCAGCTGAAGCTGCGTCGCGAACTGATCCCGAACCTGGTCGAGACCGTGAAGGGCTATGCGGCGCACGAGAAGTCGACGTTGGACGCCGTCATCGCCGCCCGCACCGCCGCCGCCAACGCGCAAGGCCCTGCCGCCATCGGCGCGGCCGAAGGCGCTCTGTCCGGCGCGCTGGGCCGCCTGTTCGCGTTGGCCGAGTCCTATCCGGACCTCAAGGCGAGCTCGAACTTCCTGCAGCTGCAGACAGAGCTGTCGTCCATCGAGGACAAGGTCGCCGCCGCACGCCGCTTCTACAACTCGGCCGTCAATGACTACAACACGGCGATCGAGCAGTTTCCGGCATCCCTGATCGCCGGCGCCACGGGCTTCTCGGGTCGCGAGATGTTCGATGTGGGCGAGACCGAGCGCGCGCAGCTCAACGTTGCGCCGCAGGTGAAGTTCTAGAGAATGGCCGTCGTCGTCAGGGATTTCCGCCCCGGCGACGAGGCCGCCTTTCGCGATATCAATCTGGCCTGGATCGAGCGCTACTTTGCGGTCGAGCAGAAGGATCGCGACGTTCTTGGCGATCCGCAGAGGTACATTCTCGATCCGGGCGGCGCGATCCTGGTGGCCGAGGATGCAGGCGAAGCCATCGGCGTTGTCGCGCTCGTGGTGATGGGCGGCGGCTCGGTGGAGCTTGCGAAGATGGGCGTTCAGCCCGCTGCGCAGGGCAAGGGCGCCGGCAGAAGGCTGATCGAGGCGGCCATCGGAAAGGCGCGTGCGATGGGCATGTCGCGCATCTATATCGAAACCAATTCGGCTCTGGGGCCGGCGTTGAAGCTTTACCGCGACGCGGGCTTTGCGCCGCTTCATACGCCGCAGCCATCGCCCTACGCGCGCGCGGACGTGCAACTGGAGCTGTTCCTGTAAGTTCGGCTGGTCGGCGGATTGCCTAGACTTCGTGCTCGGCGAGCGGGCGCCAAGTCTGGCCGTCGAAGACTTCAAGCGGGCTGAAGTCCGATTTGTAGCCCATCTTCTCCGAGCCCTTCACCCAATAGCCCAGATAGACGTAGGGCAGGCCGAGTTCGGAGGCGAGGCGCACATGGTCTAGCACCATGTACGATCCCACGCTGCGCTCTGCCAGTTCCGGCCGGTAGAACGAATACACCATCGAGAGGCCGTCACGCAGGATGTCGGTGAGCGCGGCGGCCTGCAGGGCGCCGTCGTCTTCGGCGCCGGGCTGCACGCGGTTGCGGTATTCGAAGACCACCGTTCGCACGGGGCTTGCGTCCACCATGCCCGCATAGTCGCGGATTTCCATGTCGGTCATACCGCCGGCGGGATGGCGGTCATCAAGGTAGCGCTTCAGCAGGCGAAACTGTTCGCGGGTTGCGCGGGCGTTGATCGGCTCACGCTCCAGCATGGCGTTGCGCGCCAGAACGCGCCTCCAGCGCCGCGTCATCTTGAACGCCGCAACGTCGATTCGCACCGACCGGCAGGCTCCACAGGCCTTGCAGGCGGGCCGGTAGGCGATGGTCTGCGAGCGGCGGAAACCAGAACGGGTCAGGCTGTCGTTCAGGTTGACCGCGCCATCCACCGCAAGGTTGGCGAAAACCTTACGCTCCATCTTTCCCGGCAGATAGGGGCAGGGCTGTGGAGAAGTCAGATAGAACTTCATCTTGCGGACAAAGTCCGTCGGAATGAGGTCCTTGGTATCGGCTTCCTTCATGATGATTCGACTGTACTCGCGGCCGGGCAGGCAACGCCACAGGAAAATCTCACACGCTGTAAAGGGCCGCACCTTGCTGCGCGGCTGGCCCTCACAAGCCGTGGTCCGCAGGCATCACAGGCGCTTCATCGAGCAGGACAATGGATATCCGGCGGTTCGCCGGCAGGTCCGGATCGTCGGGATAAAGCGGTTCGCGGTCGCCCTTGCCGCTGACCTGATAGATGCGGTCGGCTTCCAGCCCTGATTTTTCCATGACCCGGCGCGAGGCGTTAGCCCGGTCGGCCGACAGGTCCCAGTTGCTATAGCCAGCCTTTCCCGGGGGCGTTGAGTCGGTGTGGCCAGAAATCGTAATCCGGTTCGGCAGTTGCGCCACGACCTTGGCGACAGTTTGCAGCAGCTGCTGCGTGCGTGGCAGGGGCTCGGCCGAGGAACCGGAGAACATGGCACGGTTCTCCTGATCGATCAGCTGGATGCGCACGCCCTCTGGCGTCTGGTCGACGATGATGTGCTTGGACAACTCCGCGAAGTCCGGCATCGCCTGCAGCGCCTGGCGCAGCGAAGTCTCCGCCGTGCGCATCAGGGCATCCTTGCGGTTGGCGAGGGCCTGGGCGAGAGCTTCTTCGGAAGGCTCGTGTGACGGCGCGGCTTCTTCCTCGGAGCCTTCGCCCGACTTCGTCCGGCGGGTCTCGCTGGACATTTCCTCGTCGATCTGGCGGTTCGACCCGGAAGCCCGCGCGCCATCTTCCTGGAACGCCGTGCCGCCCAGCAGGCCGTCAGATCCCTGCGAGGAGCGCGAGACGCTGGCAGGGGCAAAGTAGTCCGCGATGCCGCGCTTCTGCTCCGGCGACGTCGTGTTGATCAGCCACATCAGGAGGAAGAACGCCATCATCGCTGTGACGAAGTCGGCATAGGCGACTTTCCACGCGCCGCCGTGATGGCCACCGCCGATGACCTTCTTCACTTTCTTGATGACGACGGGCTTGTTGCCGCTCATGTTGAAATACGTCTTGAATTGGGTCTGGGCCGTTAACTCCTGCGTATACATCGCGTACAGTTAAAGGCGCGTGCACGGACAGGCAGCATGAGCGATCCAAAAGCCCCAGAAACCTTCGATTCCGGCGATTACCGCCGAGCGCTGGGCGGGTTCGGCACGGGCGTCGCCCTCGTGGCGGCGCGGGATGCGGATGGCAATGCCCACGGCATGATCATCAACTCACTGACTTCAGTGTCCCTCAATCCCCCCATCATGCTCTGGTGTCTGGCCCGTGCGAGTTCAGTCTTCGAGATCTACACGCAGGCGCCCGCTTTCTCGCTGAACATCCTGCGCTCGGATGACCATGAAGTCGCCCGCCATTACTCCCGCCGCGGCGCCGACCGGATACTGCCGCTCGACCAGGTCTGCACGATGGATACGGGGGCGCCTGTGCTCACCGCCGCCGTCGCCAGCCTCGACTGCCGCACGCGTCTGCGTCAGCCGATGGGCGACCATGAGGTGATCTACGGCGACGTCGTGGCCTATCGCGGTGATCCGGGCGTCGATGCCCTCGGCTTCTTCCGCGGAAAATTCGTGACCCTGAAGTCGGATGAATAGCCCATGGCCGCGGTTGGTGCATTCATCTCGCTCAGCCTGGATGGTTGCTATGCCGACGCGAATGGCGACATGAGCTGGGCCCACACGCAGGATCCTGAACAGGCAGACTTCACCGCGCAGAACGCCAGGGGCGGCTCCGGCCTGCTGTTCGGCCGCATAACCTACGAGATGATGCGCAGCTTCTGGCCCACGCCGGCGGCCGCCCAGATGATGCCGGATGTGGCGGCCAGCATGAATGCGCTGCCCAAATTCGTCGCCTCGCGCACCATCGAGTCTGCCGATTGGTCAAACACCCAAGTTCTCGCAGGCGACCTGGTTGGGGAGGTGAAACGACTCAAGGCCGCCGGGCCGGACCTGACTATCCTCGGTTCAGGTAGCATAGTGGCGCAGTTGGCCGCCGCCGGCCTGCTGGATTCGCTGGACGTCATGCTGGTTCCCGTCACGCTGGGCGGCGGCAAGCGACTTTTCGACGGCCTGCCGCGCAGCCTCAGCTGGCGGCGCGAGGATGTCCGCCAATTTAGCAACGGTAATGTCTTCCTGCGCTTTCGCCCGGCCTAGCGCCGCGTGATGACAACAGGCGGGCTAGGCGTGTAGTTGACCCGGAACTCGATTGGGAACGACTGCTATGGCGAAGTGCGCATTCCTTGGACTTGGCGTGATGGGTGGCCCCATGGCGCGGCATCTTGCGCAGAAGGGCCATGACGTCACGGTCTGGAACCGAACCCGTGAGAAGGCGGATACCTGGGTTGTTAAGACCGGCGCCGGCAAGACCGCCGCCACCCCCGCCGCCGCCATTGCAGGCGCCGACTTCATCTTCATGTGCCTGGGTGATGATCCAGACGTCGAGGCCGTGTTCGCGGACTTCGCTCCCTCACTCAAGGTCGGGCAGGTGGTCGCCGACCACACCACGGCCTCTGCCGGGCTCGCGCGCATGCTGGGCGAAGCTGCCGCTGCAAAGGGCGCGGGCTTTGTTGATGCCCCGGTGTCCGGCGGACAGGCGGGCGCAGAAAATGGTCAGCTCACCGTCATGTGTGGTGGCGATGAGGCTACGTTTGCCAAGGTCGAGCCCGTGATGCGCGCCTATTCGAAGCAGATCACACTGATCGGCGAGATAGGCGCGGGCCAGCTGGCAAAGTCGGTCAATCAGATCTGTATCGCCGGCGTGGTGCAGGGCATTGCGGAGGGGCTCCACTTCGCGCGCAAGAACGGCCTCGATGAGGCTAAGGTGATCGAGGCGATCTCCGCCGGCGCAGCGCAAAGCTGGCAGATGCAGAACCGCTGGAAAACCATGGTGGAGGGAAAGTTCGACTTTGGCTTTGCCGTCGACTGGATGCGCAAGGACCTACGTATCGCTCTGGATGCCGCGCGAAGCAGCGGCGCATCCCTGCCGCTGACCTCACTGATCGACCAGTTCTATGCCGACGTGCAGGCCGACGGGCATGGGCGCTGGGACACGTCCAGCCTGATCTCGCGACTGAACAGGTAAAGCCGTGCCCAAGGTCTTCCTGCATAACTTCGAGCACGAGCTGGAAGAGAAGTTCGTGACCGCCGGCGGCCCCGGCGGGCAGAACGTCAACAAGGTGGCCTCGGCCGTCCAGCTTCGCTGGAATGTGAAGACGAGCCACGCCTTCGATGACGAACAGAAATGGATGATCCGCCGCGCGCTGGGCAATCGCATCAATGACGAGGGAGAGCTGGTGCTCTTTATCCAGACCCACCGCAGCCAGGTTCGCAATCGCGAGGAGGCGAGGGAGCGGCTGGTCGAGTTGCTTGAGAAGGCGCTGATTAAACCCAAGCGTCGCATCGCGACAAAGCCGAGCAAGGGCCAGAAACTTCGTCGTCTGGAGGGAAAAGCGATCCGCTCGGAAGTGAAGCGCAATCGCGGGCGCATCGGCGACGAATAGCTTTCTTGTACGCTGCGGCCGATATCAGGGCTTTCCCCGAGGCTTCCCGCCATATCCCGACATACAACCCATGGTTGTATATCGGGAGGGTGGACGTGGCGGATATTCCGAAGACTCGCACTATTGCTGCGGATGAAGAACAGCGACGACTCAGAGACTTTGTCCGTCGCGCCGAATGGATGAACGGCCGCATAGCTGGCGCACGGGTCGCCCAGCCCGGCGATGCGGCGGCGCTTGCCAGGTTGCTTGCGCACGACAGTATCGGCCCGCGCATCTACACGATGCCCAATCCGATCAATGCCGAAACGATGAAGGTCTTCATCGAGGATCATCTCGCCCAGCGCGCGAGGGGCGACGGCATTCTCTTTGTTTCGTTCAATGCAGACGGGGAGGCTACCGCCTATTTCGATGTGGAGCTGTGGCCGCAATGGTCGATCGCCAAGTTCGGCGGCGCTGTGAAGGCCGAGCGGCAGGGTCGGGGCTTTGGCGGCGCATGTGGTCTTGCTGCGGTGGAATGGTGTTTCGACCAGCTCGGCGTCGCTCGCATTTGCGAGACGACCGCGCGTGACAATGACCGCTCCATAAGACTGCTGTCGCGCCTGGGCTTCCGCCAGCTTGGCGAGGTGATTTCGCATCGACCCGATGGCACGACACGCCCCTCGCTCTACTGGGAGATGGAGCGGGAGGATCGCTATGCCGTGGGGTCGAGCCGGCGTACGACCATCGCACAGCAAGACTCGGTCGGCGCGGCTCCGCCAAACTTTTCGTGAAACTTCACAGGATCGCCGCCGCTTTTCTTAAGCGGGCCGAGGCAGGATTTACCGGGCAGCAGATCTCCGGAATTCCATGACAACTTCCGTTAACCAGACGCAGCCGTCGGTCGATGGCCAGGTGTCGCGCCAGATTCGGCGTGACCTCATGATTTTCACTGGTTTCATCGCGGCCGGTTTCATCCTGTCGGTCAATCTCGACGTGGTCGGCCTTCTGTACGGGCTGGCGGGGACGTACGAGAATATCCAGCTGTCGAAGGTCATCGGCACAGTGATCGTCGCCTGTGTCGGCCTGACGCTTTATGTGATCACACGCTATCACTCGCATATCCGCGACCTGCGCAGTCGCCTCTCCGCAGAGGAGCGCGCCCGCAAGATGGCGATGCACGACCAGCTCACCGGACTGCCGAACCGCCGCCACCTCAAGGGCGTGCTCAACTGGCTGCTCAGCGAAAGCGGTGACGCCAGGCGTGTCGGTGTGGTGATGCTGAACGTCGACCGCTTCCGCGCCTTCAACGATGCGCATACGCGCCCGGTCGGCGATGAAGTTCTGATCAATATCGGTCGCGTGCTCAACATGCGTGCAGGCGTCGAAGGCTTTGTTTCGCGCCTCGAGTCCGATGACTTTGTCGTCCTGATGCCCGGCATGGGTGAGGACGAGCTGATGGATTGGCTGTCGGCCACTCTGACGGCCATTGAGGCGCCCATGATCATCGGTCAGCAGGAACACAGCGTCAGCGTTACGGCCGGCGCCGCAATTGGCCTGGTGGACGGCCGCGACGCCGAAACCCTGCTTCATCGCGCCAGTCTCGCCTTGCGTCGCGCCAAGGACGCCAGCCGCGGCTGGTTCGCCTTCTTCAAGACCGGCATGGACGAGATCGTTCGCCAGCGGGCCCAGTTCGAAAGCGACCTCTGGACCGCGATCCGCAACGACGAGATCAATCCCCATTTCCAGCCGCTGGTTCACCTTCGCGACGGCAAGCCGCGCGGCTATGAAATCCTCGCGCGCTGGACGCACCCGACGCGTGGACCGATCCCGCCCGACCAGTTCATCCCTGTCGCCGAAGCCAGCGGCGCCATCTCCGACATGACGATGAACCTGTTCCGCAAGGCCTGCCGCGAGGCGGCAAACCTTGAAGGCGCGCCGCATCTTTCGCTCAATGTGTCGCCACTGATGTTGCACGACGAGCAGCTCGCCCTGAAGCTGTTGCGCTTTATGGAAGAGCACAACTTCGCGCCGCAGCGTCTTGAAATCGAACTGACCGAGGCTGCACTGGTCACAGACATCGCCGCCGCCCGCAATATCCTGATGGCGCTGCGCGAGCATGGTGTTCGTATCGCTCTCGACAATTTTGGCACCGGTCACGCCAGCCTGACCCAGCTGCGCCTGCTGCCGTTCGACAAGCTGAAGATCGACCGTTCCTTCGTCCGCCGTATCACGACGGATGCCGAAGCCGCCGCGCTCGTGCGAGCCGCTATCGCCATGGCGCGGGCGCTCGGTCTGGTGGTTGTGGCAGAGGGTGTCGAGAACGCTGACCAGGCGCGTATGCTCGCAGGCATGGGCTGCGACATGGCGCAGGGCTTTCACTTCGGCCGCGCCAAGGCCACGGTCGAACAGCGCACCGCGAAAACGGAACCCGCGCCGGTAGAGCCGGTGGCGGCTGAAGTCGCCGTCGGCTGATCAAGCCTACATCCGCAAGCCGATTTCCTTCAGACGGATTTCCAGGAAGTCCTGCGAGAGCAGGGGCTCGGGATAGCGATTGGGCCGCTCGGCAGAGATGCAGCCAGGCAGTGTCCTGATCTCGAAGTCCGGATTGAAGTGCAGGAAGAACGGCGTGGAATAGCGTGGGAAGCGCGACCGTTCCGGCTTCGGGTTCACCACGCGGTGCGTTGTCGATGGAAGCACGTGGTTGGTCAGCCGCTGTAGCATGTCGCCGACATTGATCACCAGTGATCCCGGCGGCGGGTTCACGGCCAGCCAGCTGCCGTTGCGATGCAGCACTTCCAGCCCGCCTTCTTCCGCCCCCAGCAGCAGCGTGATCACATTGATGTCCTCGTGCGCTCCCGCGCGGACGCTGCCTTCCGGCGGCGGCTCGAGCTGCGGGGGATAGTGCAGGAGGCGCAGGATCGAATTGCCATCGTTCACGGTCTTGTCGAAGAAGCGCGGATCGAGTTTGAGGTGCATGGCGATCGCCGACAGCACTTCGAGCCCAAAAGCGTCGAGGGCCGAGAACATCGCGTTGGTCGCTTCCTTCCAGCCGGGAACTTCGGCGACGTAGAGGTTCGCCCCCATGATGTCGGCATACTTGTGGTCGCGCGGGATCTCGCGGGCGACGTGCCAGAATTCCTTCAGGTCCTTCGCCGTGGCTCCCTTGGCCACTTCGGTGGCAAACGGCGTATAGGCGCGCTGGCCGCCGCCGCCGGGGATGAAGTACTTGCGTTTCGTCTCATCGGGCAGGGCGAAGAACTGTTTGCCGGCGTTCACGCCGCGGTCGATCACGGCCTGGCTGATCGGATGGTCGCTGATCACGGCAAAGCCCGTCTCGCGGAAGCTCTGGCCCAGCCGGTCCACGAAGGCCTGGCGATCGGTCGTCCAGAGCTTGAACGAAATCGGTTCGAACAGGCTGGTTGCGGTGGCTGTTGTCATGGCTGTCTCGCAGAAATCCCAAGGTTTGCCGCGCGGGCGTTGGTCTGGCCGGGCCGCGGCAAACTCGCTACACGCGCTAGTATATAGCGACGGTCCGATATGCCCATGGCCCCTATTGCCCCTAACGACAGGTATCCGCGGCCAGTATGGAATGACCGCAAAATCAGCATTGTACTTATGGAAATCCAGCGTGCGCGGGGTTTGACGCCTGTCAATCAGCCCTCGGGAAATCGTCCGAGCTGCTCGCCAAGCCCGTCGGCCGCGGGCCGCTGATGCCCGACACTACCATATTGCTGATGCGGCGCGATCTTGCAGGCCACATCGAAGCGCCGGCCTGGCCGGGCGGCGTTGTCGTGCAGACGCTGGGACAGAAGCCAGAGCGCAAACTGCTTCAGGCCGCCCACGCTGTCCTGCAACCCGGATACTGGGAGGGCGGCGGCGGCGCGCCGATATTCCGTCAATGGTGGAAGGCGCTGCGTAGGGACAGCGAATTCGATCCTTCCCTCGTCTTCATCGCGCGGGACGATCAGGGCGTCGTCGGCCTCGTCCAGTGCTGGACGTCTGCCTTTATCAAGGATCTCGCCGTCGCCTCGCGCACGCGGCGAAGAGGGGGGGGCCGCGCGTTGATGCTCACGACATTTCATACGTTTGCGCAGCGCGGCGCTGAACACGTTGATCTCAAGGTGCGCGAAGACAATGCGCCCGCGATCACGCTCTACAAATCCCTCGGTATGCGGACGATCGACCGGATGAAAGCGTGAATCTGCGCTAATACTGATGTCGCTGCGATTCAGACTCGTGAATCGAAATAAACACAAATAATTCGAAGAAGACTGTCGAAAATCTGCAGTATTAACCACAGCGCAAATCTTCTCCGCTTCACTTGGTCTCAAGCCGCAGATGCGGCGGTGGGTGGAAGTCAGGCCAGGACCGAAGAGTCAAAGCCGCCGCTTCCGAGAGTAGAAGGACAGCCAGAATGGCGTACGCGGATATCCGGATCGAAGCGCCCGAAGCCTTCATCACGAAAGAAGCTTCAGCAGAAGATCTCTATCGCCTCGGGCTGATCTATTCGGAAGGTCTCGATGTCGTTGTCGATCTTGTGTCCGCGCACAAGTTCTTCAACCTCGCGGCCACGCGCGGGCATCGCGAAGCGAAGCTGTGCCGCCAGGAAATGGCCGAGATGATGTCGCAGAGCGAAGTGCTGAAGGCTCAGCGCGCCGCGCGCGAGTGGATGAAGAAAGCCAACTAGGCTTTCAGGTCTCCGCCAGCAAACACGATCGTCCTCTCCACAAGGACGTCGGTCGAGCTGATGAGTTCGCCCTCGATATCGTCCGCCGTCAGCACGATGGGAATTTCCGTGCAACCGGCGATGATCACTTCGGCTCCCTGCGCCTCAAGCTTGCGCGCCAGCGTTGTCATCCCGCGTCTTGCGACCTCGCCCGTGTCGCCGGATTTGATGCGATAGATCAGGTCCATGAAGCTGCGCTGAGAGTCCGCGCTAAGAAGGATGGGCTTTATGCCCGCCTTCTCGAGCGCGTTCTGGTAAAGCTTGTGGCCAAGGCAGGCGTCGACCGCCAGCACGCCAACGGCCTCTGGCCGCAAATCAGCCACCGCATCCACCGTCACGTCGATGATGCTGAGGAAGGGAACGGAGACCGCTGCGCGGATTTCCGCCTCCCACGCATGCGTGGTGTTGCAAGCCATGACAATGAAATCGGCGCCGGCCTTCTGCAGGCCCAGCGCGGATGCGGCCAGGGAGGGGCCGGGCGACGGGCCATCGCCGCGCATGTGCGCATTCCGGTCGGGAACCTTGGTGTTGTTGTCGATGATCAGCCGAAGGTGATCCTGTTCGCGCGGAGCGCGGGTGCGCTTCAGGACGCGCTCGAAGAAGTCGAGCGTCGCCAGCGGGCCGAGCCCGCCGATCACGCCAACGGTGCGCGTTGCTTCGGCCATGGCTATCTCCGGAAGACAAAGCGCGGCGCGATGGCCAGCGCGATGAGGGTGATACCCGCCATTGTGACGATCCAGGGGCCGTTCTGCGCCGGTAGACCAAGCATCCCCGTAATGTAATCGCGGCCCAGAACCGCCACGGCGCCCGAAAGCCCGAACACCAGAAGCCAGAGTCGTCCGAACAGTTTCATGCGCTGGCCAGAACATCCTGATAGGCAAAAAGGGATGGTGCGCCGCCCGTATGAACGAACAGCACGTTGGCGCCCGGCCTGAAATGACCGCGACGCGCAAGCCCGATCAGGCCCGCCGCGGCCTTGCCGGTGTATACCGGGTCCAGAAGCACGCCTTCGAGCTGCGCAAAAAGACGCACAGCCTCGACCATCTCATCAGTCGGCAGTGAATATCCCGGCCCAACCCATTGATCGAGCGCGACAACGCTCTCGCGCGACGGCGCAGGCAGACCGGCGAAAGCCGCTGCTTCCACCCCGAGCTTATGGACGTTGCCCTCCTGCTCGGCGCGCGGGCGGCGCACGTTTACACCGGTCAGCGGTACGCCCGCATTGGCCGCTGTGAAGCCGATCAGCAGGCCGGCATGCGTGCCCGCGCTGCCTGACGCCACCACGATCTCGTCGAACGCCACACCCATATCGAGCGATTGGGCCATGATCTCGCGGGCGCAGACGACATAGCCCATGGCGCCCAGCGCGTTCGATCCGCCGCCGGGAATGACATAGCCCTTGCGGCCAAGCGCTTTCACTTGGTCGGCCTCGGCCTGCATCGCGCCGGAAAGGTCGCTGCCGCCATCGACAACAGTGATCGTCTCTGCACCGAGAAGGTCGAACAGGAAGTTGTTGCCGCTCGCGGTCTTGCGATAGCTGCCGGGCACCCGCTGTTCCAGCACGAGGCGGCACTTCAGGCCTTCATGCGCGGCGGCGGCCAGCGTCAGACGGCAATGGTTTGATTGCACGGCGCCGACTGTGATCAGCGTGTCCGCGCCTTGCGCCAGCGCGTCGGCCACGAGGAATTCCAGCTTGCGCGTCTTGTTGCCGCCGCCGGCAAGGCCGGTGAGGTCGTCGCGCTTGATCCATATCTGCGGGCCGCCGAGATGTTGCGACAGCCTCTCCAGCTTCTGGATCGGCGTTGCGTGTGGCGTGTAGCGGCGGCGGGGCAGGGATGAGAGTTTCATGGATCCGATCTAGCGGCTTCGTGCGGCATCGGATAGCCTTCCGGCAAAGGATGCCGCCTGCGGCCGTGCCCGGGGGAATGCGAATCCGGTGGCCAGCGTTTTGGCCTTCGCCCTGGCTATGGGGCGGGTCGCGCGGACGCGCTAGAAGCGCGCCACGTCATAGAACAGCGAGAAATCAATTGGCAGGGCCTGCCGGATATACTGACTGACGAACTGGTTCTGGTCGGCGATCGCGCTGCGCGTTACGTAGACCACATCGAAGCGCTGCAGCGGTCCGATATCGTAGAGCGCCTGCCGCGCGAGGCCGTTCCGCACATCGACAACGCGCGTCATCATCTCGCCGCCCGGCTTGCGCCGCATCACGATCACCTGCGTCGGGCTGCCTTCCTCGGTCCAGCCGCCCGCGAGCAGGATGGCCTGCAGCACGTCGATCTCGCCTGGCATCTCGAACACGCCGGGCTGTTTCACCTCGCCGCCGACGAACACCTTCTGCGATCCGAACTCCAGCGGCGTGATCACGACTGACGGATCACGCAGTTCGTTGGCGTAGATTTCTTCGATCCCGGTCTGCAGTTCCCGGCCTGTCTTGCCGCTGGCCATGATCGGTCCGATCGTCGGCAGGCTGACGCGGCCGTCAGGCGCAATCGTCAGTTCGGCTGAGAGTTCCGGGGCGGTGCGCACGTCCACGCGGAACTTGTCGCCGGGATAGAAGCGATAGAACGCGTCCTCGGCCCGCCAGTCGGGGTAGGCGGCTATAGGAAAATCCGGGGATTGGGCAGGGATGGGGTCGCCCATGCAGCCGCCCAGGGCCAGAAGGCCAGCCAGACCGGCCGCCATTGCCTTACCGTGGGCGAATGGACGCTGCAGCGACATGTCTTCCGTGTCGCCCAGAATGGATAACCGGTTCTTAAGCGGCGCGGGCGAAGGCTTGCCCGTTAACCGTGGATTGGCCTCACTTTGAGCGTCGACAGCTGGACCGAGCGCGCCCCCCAAGGCGCCACCGCAGGCGGCCCCCCCGGGGGACCGCCAGCGTCCGTGCGCGCCGGGCCGCTCAGGCCGAGGCTCGGTTTTGCCGATCTGCTGCTTCAATTCTGGCGGGCCAAGTGGTTGATGGTGCTCGTTTTCGTGCCGATTCTTCTGATCGGGATCGCCGTCGCGCTGATCACGCCCACCAAGTACGCCGCCAATACGCGCCTGCTCGTGCGACTGGGTCAGGAATACGTTTTCGACCCGGTGATCGGCGACGCCGCCAAGGGCGCCTTCCCGCAGCAGGAAGAAGTGCTGCAGGCGGAATCCGAACTCGCCAACTCCCCCGTGATTGCCGAGCGCACTATCCGGCGCATTGGCCTCTCCCGTCTCTATCCATCGCTGGCCGAAGCGCGCCTACGCGCTCGCGAGGGCCAGACCTACGAGGTGGACCAGGAGGCGCTGGAAGCCTTCGCTCAGGATTTTTCCGCAGCCTCCGCCCCGCGTTCATCGATACTTCGCATGACGTTTGCACATCCGGAGCCAGAACTTGCCGCCGAGACGCTCAACGTCTTCGTCGAAGAGTATCTCAAGTATCGCCGCGAGGTTCTGTCCGGCAAAGGGGCCGATGGTCTGGCCGAGCAGCGCGGCGTGATCGAGGGCAGGCTGAGCGAAGCCGACAAGGCGCTACAGGACTATCTCGCCAGGAACAGCCTCAGCGACTTTGACTCCGAGACGCAGACCGCCGCGCGCCTGTTCAGCGAACTCTCCGACGAGCAGGCCCGCGTCGATGCTTCGTTGCGCGAGGCTGAAGCCAAGGCCGCCGGTCTGGCGCGCCAGATGACCACCACACCGCGCGAGGTCGATCTTTATGTCGAGACAACGTCGGAGCAGGATCTTGTCAAACTGCGCCTTGAGCGCGAGGACCTGCTGACGCGCTATCTTCCGGACAGCCGCGCCGTGCAGGACATCGACCGCCGCATTGCGCAGATGGAAGCCTTTCTCGCATCCGCCCCTGCCGCCGGCCTGCGCCGCATCGGGCCCAATCCGACTTATCAGGCGCTGGAGGCCGACCACGCCGTCCAGACCGCCACCATCGCGGCGCTTCAAGGCCGCGCCGCCGCTCTGGCCAGCCAGAAGACAGCGGCTGAGGCGCGCATCGCCCGTCTCGCCGCGCTCGAGCCGGACTATCTCCGCCTGAAGCGCGACCGCGACGCGCTCGAATCCTCGGCTGGAACCTTCGCCGCGCGCGAGCAGACCGAACGCGCCCGCACCGAACTTGCCCAGCGCAATGTCGAGAACATCTCGATCTATGAAGCCGCGCGCACGCCCACGCGCGGCGACAGCATGAAGCGCACCATCGCCATCGCCGCTGCCGTGCTCGGCCTTATCACCGCGCTCGCCATCGGCCTCCTTCGCGCCTGGTCAGTCATGTCCTTCGCCACCGCCGGTTCGGTCGAGCGTACGCTCGGCCTGCGCACGCTTGCCGCCACGCGGGAGCGTTGATGAAAGACCTGCGCCCTGATCTTGCCGATCTCTATCGCGCCATGGCCCAGACCCCGGGCACTGAAGGCGGCCGCACAGTCATGTTCATGTCGGCGCGTTCGGGCGAGGGTGCGTCCAGCGTGGCCGCTTCCTTCGCGCTGCTGGCAGCCGAACAGGCACGACGCGCCGTCTGGCTGATCGATGTCGATCTCAAGCGCAACCACCTGTTCAACACATTTGCGGTTGGCCCGTTCGCCGAAGCCTTCGGCGGCGTCGGCCCGCCATACTCCGCCGCGCTCAAAACCCAACCTTTCTTCTCTATCGAACCGGAAGACCCAGAGGCCGCCGCCGGGCTTGGCCTGTTCACGGCGCACCGTGTCGGCGAGTCCCGTCTCATGGTCACGCAGTTCGACAAGTCGCGGCTGAAGCCCAACCAGTCGATCCGCATCCGTACCCAGCCCGCCTACTGGCAGGCCGTTCGCGCCGCGACCGACTGGGCCGTCATCGACGCCCCCGCGCTCGAACTTGCCGGCGCCGGCCTCGCCATTGCTTCGCAGATGGATCGCGTCGTCATCGTCGTTCGCGCGGACGAGACAACGCCCACCGATGTGGACGCCGTTCGTCGTGAGGTCGAAGCGCATGGCGGGCAGGTGGCAGGCGTCGTGCTCAACCGCCGCAGGGGCGACGCGCGGGTGGCGGACCGCTTCGCCCAATGATGGCGCCGCGCATCTCGCGCTTTGAACTGATCGCGGCCGGCGTCACGCTCTTCATGCTGGCGGAGGCATTCCTGCCGCGCCTATTGGCCCCGCCATCGAGCGGCATTCCGGGCGACGTTCCCGAAAGCACGCTGCTGCGTTTCATGTGGCTGCCATTCTACGGATTGATCGGGCTTGGCCTGCTTCTCGTCGCGCGACAGAGCTGGCGCGCTGTGCTGTGCTCACCCTGGCTGCTGATGCTGGCCGTTCTGGCCATCGTCTCCACCGTCTGGTCGATCGATCCCGAGTTGAGCTTCCGGCGCGGCATCGCTGTGCTCGTCACCACGGCGATGGGCGTCTACATGGCTGCGCGTTTCGACTGGATGACGGCGCTGCGTCTGCTCGCGGTGGTATGGCTGTGTCTGATGTTGGCAAGCTTCGTCGCTGGCGTCGCTGCGCCCGGCTTTGCCGTCATGAGCGAAGTTCATCCCGGCGCATGGATGGGCGGTTGGGGCGAAAAGAACGCGCTGGGTGGGCACGCCGCTCGTGCATCGTTCCTGTTTGCGTTCCTCGCATGGCGCGATCCGGATCATCGTCGAGCGTGGTTGATCGGACTTACGGTTGCGCTGGCGCTTGTCCTGTTGTCACGCTCGGCAACATCTCTACTCGGCGCGATGCTCGGTCTAGGCGTGATCGTCGCGGCCTGGTGGATGCTGAAGGGTCGGCGCCATGCGTTGGCGCTTGTCTACGTGAGTGTCGCAGGGCTTGGGCTTCTCGTGCTCATCTACGCCACTGCGCCGGGAATTCTGCTTGGCTTGATTGGAAAAGATGAAACGCTGACAGGGCGCACAGATATCTGGGTTGAGCTCCTAAGCGCGATCGAGCAGAAGCCGACGCTCGGCTATGGCTATCTCGCCTTCTGGGGTCTCGACAGCGAGCCGCGCTACTGGCTTGAGAAGGCCGTCGCGTGGAATGCTCCGTCTGGCCACAATGGCTGGCTCGATCTGGCAATTTCCCTCGGTCTCGTCGGCGTCGCCATCTTCGTCATCGAGGCTGTGATCACGGTTTGGCGCAGTGTCGCGTTAGCCTTGCGCTCGCCCGCCGGCGTCTTCGCGATAGGCTTCCTTGCGCAATTCATGCTCTTCGCCATGTCCGAAAGCATCATCCTCGCCCAGAACAGCATCCTGTGGGCCACCTTCGCTTTCGTGTCGGCAAAACTCGCGTTGGGTCGCGAGGTCGCGAGCGTTCAGTCGCAGACGCCGCAGAGCGCGGCGCCAAGCGTCGGCCCGGCGAGCACGGCCCCGGCGTCAGCCGCGCGCTGGGCGAGTTCCTCGATCAAGCCTACCGGCGCGCCATAGGCCGACGGCGATGGGCCAACGTCGTGCGTGAAAAAGAACAGCCAGCCATGTGTCTCGATGCAGGATTTCAGCGCGGCAAGCGCGCGCCTGCGATGCATCGCGCTTGAACCTAGTTCGACGGCGCGAAGCTGGCTGCGATCCACTTCGCCCACGTTCACGCCCGGAAGGATGCCACGGCCGGTGGTGAACACATCGCCGACCCAGCGCTTGGCCGGATAGCTCGTCTCGCCATAGGGGAAGGCGAAGGCGGAGACGGTCTCGTGGTGTCCGGCCTCGGACAGCGTAACGAGGTTTTCGCCGATATCGCGCTCGATTTTTTCAAGGCGCGCGCGGGCGCAGTCCAGATGCGTATGCGAATGCGCGCCGATTTCGTGCCCGCGATGGCGCAGCTCCGCCAACGTGTTCGCGTCGAACATCTCGCCCATCACAGGGCTGCGCATGCCCATCATGGATGTGCAGGCATAGAATCCCCCGCGCCCGCCATGCTTTTCCAGCACGTCGGCGCCGTTGAGGGCGGCCTTCGGAAAATCGTCGAATGTAAAGGTGATCACGGGCCGGTCGGGCGCGACCTCAGCGGTGCAGGCGCGGCGCCATTGCACAACGCGACGCTGAACCTTGGCGGTTGGCGAGCGGGATGGCGTATAGGTCCACTGCATGGCTACAACGCCTCCGCGTAGACCAGCGCGCGCCAGGCTTTCAGCGCGCGGCCGCGCAAAGCCAGCGGAAGAAGCCGCGTCTGCGCCGCCCAGCGGGCAATCTCACGCGCGGCGCCACGCAGCGGCAGGGCGCGGAAGCGACGCGCCATCCGGAACAACGGCATTGTCCGCGCCTCGTCCGGATGCGCCTTGACCAGCCGCGCGAAGTTTTCGCCCGACTGCGCATACTTCGCCATTAAAGTTGCATCGGTATCCAGCCCGAGATGCGTCGCCGTGTTGTCAATGTGAAGAACCGGGAAGAATTTCGAAGCGCGGATGCCCCAGTCCGTGTCTTCCCAGCCCCAGCTGGAGAAGGTCTCGTCAAACGGGATCATGCCGAGGATCGTGCGATGGGCCAGCACATTGGATGAGAATACATAGCGGCCCGGCGCTTCCTGGCGCCTCGCCGCGGGGATGCATTCGGAAGCCTCCGCCTGCCAGCGGTGCAGCGCCCTGGCGGCGTGCCTGCGGGTTTGCAGCAGTGAATAGCCGCCAACAATCACTGCAGGCTCGACGGATGCCTCGACAGTATCGAGATAGCGCGTCAGAAAATCTGGCTGATCCGGCAGCATGTCGGCATCCAGCAGAAGCACCCAGTCTGCGCGGGTGTGCGCAATCGCCCGGTTGCGAGCCGAAGCGCGGCCGCGGTTGGCGTCCGCCGCGATCAGCCGCACAGCGATGCGCTGGCGGCTGGCTTCGTATTGCATGCGCGCCAGCATGTCGTGATCGGCCGTGCCGTCGTCGTGTACGATGATCTCTGCAAGGGCTGCGTCCTCGCAAGCGGACAGCGCCGCGATCAGCTCCGTGACGTCATGGCGATAGGCTGGGATGCAGATTGAGATACGCGGAGCGGCGCCGCGCCAGAACACATTGTCGAGCACACGCTCTGTGGGCAGAGCCGAAGCAGGAACGTGAGCGGGTGAAGCCTCAGCCAGCCTATGCATCAGCGCCGCCTCTGCTTGTCGCCCAGCAGGCGGGGCACGGTCATCAGAACGATGTACGCATCAAGCCATACGGAAGCGCGCCCGACATAGTCCATGTCCAGCCGCACGCGCTCGCGCACTTCCTCGGGGGTGTCGCACGGCCCGCGCGAGCCGTTGATCTGGGCCCAGCCGGTCATGCCGGGCTTCATGCGATGGCGATGGGCATAGTCGCCGACGGTGCGCGTCACTTCGATCGACCCGGCCGTCATGCCCACGGCATGTGGACGCGGGCCCACGATGGACATCTCGCCGGCCAGCACGTTCACCAGCTGTGGCAGTTCATCGAGGCTGCTGGCGCGCAGGAAGCGGCCGATGCGCGTTACACGCGGGTCATTGGCGACCGTCTGGCGGATGATGCCTTCCTCAGCGCGCCGGACTTCGGCTTCGCTCTGCTGCCGCATGGTGCGAAATTTCCACACGCGGATGATCTCGTTATTGAAACCGTGGCGCTTCTGGCGGAACAGCACGGGTCCCTTGCTGTCGATCCGGATCAGCAGCGCGATCACCGCCATCGGAATGGCTAGCAAGACCAGCGAGACCGACGCCACGGCAAGATCGAACATTCGCTTCACGGCGGCGCGGCGAATGTCGCGCGGCGCGCCGGAAACATAGGCGGCAGGCGCGTCCACCACGCGGGCCAGCGACGTCTGTTCCGGGTTGAAGCCATCCAGGTCCAGCACCAGGATGATTTCCTGAGGCAGGTTGCGGATGCGGTCGATCAGCTCGCGCACGCGGGCCTGCGCCGTCGACGTGACGGTGATCACGATACGGTCGACTTCGGGCAGGCCGTTCCAGGTGAGCAGGTCATCGACCCCGCCAAGATGAGGCGCATCGCCCATCATGGTCGCGGCCGTGCGTACCGTGCGGTCGTCGAAGTACCCCAGAATGTTCAATTCGCGCTCACGCACATTGCGCGAGATGATCTGGGCCGCCGCCCGCGTCGCGCCGACAATCACGACGTTGTCAGAGAGAAGCCCCTTGCGTGTCGCCGCCCGCACGAAGCCCAGATAGTTGGCATGCAGCGCGAACAGAGCGAGCGCGTTCGTCGCGCATAAATTCCACAACAGCGCCGAATGGGACGGTCCAGCCAGGCTCGCCAGCAGCGCGACCAGAGCCGGCCCCGCCGTCGCCCCTGCGATCACGCGCACGAGATGCGTATGCACCGCCTCGGCATAGCGGAACCGGTATCCGCCCATCAGCCATACGCCGGCCATCCCGGAGAGCGGCATCACAACGAAGGGTAGGGCCGCGCCCAGAGGGCTCGCCCATACATCGACGCCCGCGCCGATGCACAGGCCGAAGGTTACGAGAATGGCGCCAGCCAAATCCAGCACCCGAGCCGCCACGCGGATGCCGGCGCGATGCAGAAGCCGGCGACGGCGTATCAGCAGTCCAGGCGCGGAATGCGTGCGATCACTTTCGCGCCGGCCGGTGACGGGCGCGACAGGTTTTTCCGTCCAGGCAAGGCGTTCTGCGCGCATTTCGGGTCCGGGCGTGCTCGAGTGGCCCTCTCGATCGCCCGAAACCTAGCGGATCAGGGTCAAGGTCTGCTTCATCGGTTCGATGAAATTCAACTGATCTGCCGCATCGGCGCCCGTCCCGGCAGCAGGATCGCGATGGGGGCCAGCGCCAGGAATCCCGCGCCAAGAACGAAGAAACAGTCGCGAAAAGCCAACAATTGCGCGCTCGCCCGGGTGGCCGCGCCGATCTGGGCCATGGCCGCCGCTTCCGCCCATCCGGAATGCACCCCGCCCGCAGCCAGCGCCGCGCTGATATCAGTCACCGCCGCGCCCAGCTGCCCATTGGCCTCGTTCAGCATCGGCGCCAGCGCATCAGCATGAAACGCTGTGCGCTCTTCCAGAATTACAGACGCCAGCGCCACACCCAGCGCACCGCCGGTTTGGCTCAGAAAGGTCGCCGCCGGCGCCGCCTGCGCCAGCAACCCCGCAGCTTGCCGCATCGCCAGCGCATTTGCAGGCGGCATGGTGAGCCCGATCGCCGCCCGGCCCAGCGCCAGCGCTGTCGCAATAGCTGCGAACTCCGTCTGCGCCGCGACCTCCGCCATCATGAGCATCGACGCGCCGAACAGCGCCAGCCCCGCACACAGCAACAGGCGCGCGTCCGCATGATCGCTCAGTCGCCCAGCCAGCGGGAAGCACGCGGCCATCGCAACTCCTGCCGGGATCAGGGCTTCGCCCGCCGCGGTCGGCGAATAGTGCTGCACCGCTTGCACGAACAATGGCGCGAGGAATGTGGAAGCATAGATCGCAGCCCCGCTCGCAAAAATCGTCACCCCCGCAAGACTGAATCCTGGCCGCTGGAACAGGCGTGGGTCCAGCGCTGGAGCCGTGTGCAGCGCCTCCCAGCCCACGAAAGCCACACCAAAGCCAAGCGCCAGCCATAACCGAGCCGTCGTGCCAGCGTCGTCCCATCCCTCGCGCCGGCCATGCGCCAGTCCCTGTATGATCAGCGCGATCGCGCCGATCACGAGCAGTATGCCGATCAAGTCCGCCTTCGCCTTGCCCGCATCCGCTACGCGCGGTGGTAGGATCGACACCGCCAACGGTATAGCCGCCAGCGCCGCCGGCGCTGTCGCCACGAACACTACGCGCCAGTCGAACGCATCGACCAGAACGCCGCCGACCGCCGGGCCGAACGCTGGCGACACGATCACGCACAGCGAATAGACGCCGAGCGCCAGGCCTCGCGCGCCTTCGGGAAAGCGGGTGAAGATCACGAGAACTGCCATGGGCTGGATCAGTCCCGCGCCCGCGCCCTGCATGGCGCGCCCCACGATCAGCATGGCGGGTTCCTGCGCCGCCGCGCCACAAAGCCCGCCAGCCACGAACACCAGCATCGCTATCGCGAACGCCGTCCGCATGCCGGCGGCCGCCACTGCCCATCCACTCAGCAACATGAAGCCGGTCGAGGACGCCAGGAATGCGGTCGACAGCCATTGCGCCTCTTCCTGCCCCAGCCCGAACGCGCCCGAGATCGAAGGCAGCGCCACGTTCACCGTGGTCGCTGTCGTCATGCAGGCGATGGATCCCAGCGCGAGCACGCTGATCATGCTCCACCGTGCGACGGCGTGCGCGCTCATGTCAGCCTGCCCGGATACGCAGGTTCGCCATGGCGCCGGCGCGCACCTGCTCGCAATCCCCACCAATGCGCACGCGCACAGGCACGCGCTGGGTTACCTTGGTGAAGACGCCCGCCGGATTGGCGTTCGCGACGAGTGCGAATTCCGAAGTGGTGGCCGCCCCAATCCTCTCCACCGTCCCGGAGCACGCGCGAGTTGCTGCATCGAGCCGAATCTCGACCCCGGCGCCGACGGTCACGCGACCAATGTCCGTCTCCTTGATATTGGCCTCGATCCAGAGACCGATCGTTGCGTGCGCCAGCGCAATGCGCGCGCCGGCCTGGATGTGTTCGCCCGCGTCAGCGAATACTTCGTCGACGACGCCGTCGATGGGGCTGGTGATTGCATGATGTTCGAGATCGAGCTTAAGCGCAGCGATCCGTTGGCGCAGGGCCGCCGCCTCCATCACCAGCCGCTCGGCGTCCTGATCGGCCAGCCTCGCCGCGCTCATCCCGGCGCGCGCTTCCGCCAGGCCGGCCTTGCGGCTGGCCAGCTGTGTCAGCGAACGCACTTCGCCTACTCGCGCCAGTTCCAGCGCTTCGGCGGCGCGGTCCATGGCTGCATCCGCGATGAGGCCTGACGCGTGCAGCGACTGCTTGCGCGCATGGTCTGCCTGCGCGGCGATCAGGGACGCGCGCGCAGCGTCGATGTCGGCCTGTGCGCCATCAAGGCCGGACAGGGCGGCCTCTATCTGACTGTTACCCCGTGCGCGATCAACGTCTGCTTCCAGGCGTAGACGCGCTATCGCGATTTCCAGCGCCTTGAGGTCCAGGCTCGCACTGGCCAATTCCAGCTTTGCACGCCGCCCGTCGAGCTGCGCCAGAACATCCCCGTGCGCGATGCGGTCTCCCGGCCTGATGGGAAGATCGTCAATTCGGCCGGAGACGTCAGCCGAGATCGACACCATCTGTGCGCGTACGCGGGCGTCCGAAGTCGAGACGTATGCGTGCTGGTCCGCCAGCCACCACGCAGCCGCGCACGTCATCGCGAGGAGGGTGACTGCGGATATCAGGGGGACAATGCGTCGTCGGGTCATGGGCCTCGCGCCAGTTCTGGCTGAGGCTCAATGGCGCCGGATCGCGGCCCGGGGATGTATCGGGGACAACCCCAGGTTGTGTCTGCAATGTGCTCTGAAGAGCTACGACCGGTTGTCGAAGGTCAGGATGCAACCTTCTGGCGCGACATAGGACGGCAGCACGGCCTGTCCCGCCAGCATCGCGTCCAGCACGGCCGAAGCGTAGTGCACATCCGCCTTGGCGCGCGCGCGGCCATAGGTGACACGGTCATTGATCGGACCCTGATAGAGAATCTTCCAGGTGCCTGGTTCGATGATCAGTGTCTCCGTCGAACGCTCCACGCCCAGCGGCTCACCGACAGATTGGTCGGTGTCCTTGAGGATTGGAATCTTGACGCCGAAATCGGTGGCTTCCTCGGCAATCATCGCCGGTGTGTCGTAGGTGTTCGAGTTCAACATCAGGAAGCGGACACCCAGCGGCTCATACTTTGCGTGAAGCTGGTTGAAGTCCGGCATCAGCTGTTGGCCGATGGGGCAGCCCTTGGTGTGCATCGTCAGCACGATGACCTTGGCGTCCGTCATCTTGTAGAGCTCGTGCGTTTTCCCGGTCTGATCCTTGAGCTTGAAGTTGGCGATTTTTGCGATGGGCAACTCGTAGTTGGTCACGGTCGCATTCGATTTGAAGGGCACTGTGGGGGGGGCCTTGGCGGCGCTGACCACCGCCGGCGGAGCGGGCATGGCCGCAGTGTGGGCGTCCGCGCCATGATCGGCGACAGCGGGCACGGCCGCCGTTGTCGTGGTGGCCGGGTTATCTGTGGCGCTGGCGGCCTCCGTGGACGCATCCGCTGCCTGCGGCGCGGCGGCTGAAACCGCCGGTGTCGTGCTGGCCGTGTCCGCACCCATGGCCGGGGCGGGGGTCTCGTTCGAGCAGCCGGTCGCAATTACCAGCGCAGAGGCGGCGATCATCAGGCGGGTGAGCATGGGGAGTTGCTCCTTGGGTTCGCAAACCATTGGATCCGGCCCTTTGTGTCCGGACAGGGTAGCACAGTATCCCGCATCGACCTGACAGCGTCAAACAACTGGGGCGCCGCCGCACCGGATTGTGTTCGGGTTTGATGGTTCGGCTGCATGCAAGCGCCCCCCGCGATCGGGCCACAAACGAAAACAGGCGGCCGAAGCCGCCTGTTCCCGTAACCTTGTATACGCCTGACCCTAGAAGGTCTTCTTGATGCCGATCTCGATCGTGCGGCCCAGCGGGCTGCCCATGCGGGGATCGTAGCCAAGTTCCTGGCGGGACTCCGGCGGATCCTCATCCGTGAGGTTCTGGATCGTGGCCGTGAGACGCAGATCTTCCGTGACGCGGAAGAGGTAGGTGAAGTCGAAGGCAAGCCAGTCACCGCTTTCGACACCATAGGTCGTCGTCGCATAAGGCGTCGTCGTGCCCGGCTGGAAGCCGCCGGGGGTGATCGCGCCGCGCTCGTCGGTGACCGACGAGACGTAGTTGGCGCCGAGACGGAAGTTGTGCTGGTCCAGCGCGTAGTTGATGCTGAAGTTCGCACGCAGTTCCGGCGAGGCGAAGCCGACCGTCGCGAAGTTCAGGAAGCCGAGGCGGTCGTCAGCCGGGGCGACCTCGAACCCGTCAAGAATGGTGGCGGTGTTTTCGTCGATTTCCACCTTGGTTGCGGAGGCGGCGAGGGTTACATCGCCCGGGCCGAACGGCATCGAGTAGTTCACTTGTAGATCGATGCCTGCCGTGTGCTGACCAGGTCCGTTACCGAAGTCAGTTCGGATGTTCGAGAAGTCGCGGGCGGTTGTAACGCCCTGCACGCATATGCCGCCGTTGAAAGTCACCCGGCTGATGAGCGGGTGCGAGCAGTTGGCGAGCGCTGCCCCGGTGTTGACCCCCGGGAAAATTGAGGCGGCAATATCGTTGACCGACGCAAGGTTGCCGAGTTCGTCTTCGGTCTCGATATCGAAGTAGTCGAGGATGATCGATAGGTCGTGGTCAGGCGCAAAGCCCTCCGACTGCCAGATAGCGCCCACGTTCCACGCCGTTGCGGTCTCCGGCACCACATCGGTGCGGGTTACCGTTTGCGCGCCAAGCCAGGCTCCAGCCACCTTGGTGTAGCTGTTGACGCCGTTGTTGATGTCGCCGGGGATCAGGCCGGCAGGAGGCGCCTGGTAGTTAGTGCCGTAGGAGCCGCGAAGCGACAAAGGCCCCCAGACGTCCCACTTGCCCGAGACCTTGTAGACCGTCGCCCCAAGTCCGCCCGAGAACTCTTCGCGGCGGACAGCGGCCTGAAGGTTCACGTTGTCCAGTAGTGGGATCTGCATTTCCCCGAAGATCGAGTACTGCTGCTGGTCTGCATAGTCCGGAACGTTTGTGCCGAAGAAGACGAACGGACCCGGCGAGTCCGGGGTGCAACCGGCAAAGCTCGGATCAGTCGTGTTGCGTGGCGTGGCGGTGGTTGCCTGTGCAGTCGTGCCGCCCGGCGGAATAATACCGATGGTCTGGCTAGTCGGCTGATCGCAGGGCTGATTGCCATTGTAAAACGGGCTGTTCACCACCTCACGGAATTCAAGCTGGCGGACCTGACCGCCGAGCGCCCAGCCGATTTCCCCGCCGGGAAGCTGGATGCCTGACATGCCGTTGAACACGAGGTCAGCCGTGAGGCTGGAGTTGATCGTCTCGGTAGCGCGATCATCAAACAGCCAACGGGCAACATCCTCACGATTCTCAGATCCAGCAACATAGCGCGGGTTGGCTAGACCCAGTTCCGGCTGGTTCGCGAAGGAGGACGCGAACGGGTTCCAGTAGTAACAGCCTGCTGCGGACCGGGCAGCGGCAGAGGTGCCGACCGAGGTGTTCTGGATCCCGAACTGGTTAGGATCTTGGTCGGTCAACGTGCAGTTCGGACCGCCGAAGCCAGCCAGAGCATCCTGCAAGCGATAGCCGATGATATCAGGCGAATCCGCATAAGAGATGGCTTGGTTGTAGGTCACGGCAAAATCGAAGCCGACGTCGGATGCGATTCCGGCCCAGTCACCCAGATTGCCTTTTAGGCCCGAGCTCACGCGCCAGATCTGGTTGTCGATCTTCGAGGGCACGCCATAGCCGTTGCCGTTGCCCAAGAACGGGTTGCCGCCATGAGCGAACGCACGATAGGTCAGCGCAGCAAGGCCTGCAGTGGCTGCCCGAGCGGCTGGCGTCAGAGCGCCAGCCAGGACCTGCTGGTCGAGGAAAGTCGATGCGTAAGGGTTCGTGGACGGCACATAGAACTGGTACGTCGCTCCCGTCGACACGGCGGGGCCCCGGATCACGGGTTGGGCGGGAGAGCCGAACACCTGCGGTGACTTCACCTGACCATAGGAGGCATCGAAGTGGAAATCGATGTTCTCATTTATGGTCGCGTTGAGCTGCGCGAAGCCACGATAGATGTCGTTCTCTTCAACCAGGTTGTAATAGGAAATGTAGTTATAGGCGCAAGCCGGGACGCCTGCGGCGACGCCGTTCGGATTGTACACACCGCCGACAGCCTCGCAGCTCGACTGGGTGAAGTCGCGCTGCAGGCCGGCGGCCCCGATGCCGGGAATCAATGCAACCGGGGCGCCGAATTCACCAACATAGGGGCGACTCGCAAGCACGCCTGCGTTGTAGGTGTCGCGGCTGAACGTGGCTGGGCGTGTTTGCAGAGGGAGCCAGGACGCCACGTTGGTGAGTGTCGACCACGGAGCAGGGTTGACGCCGTACTCGCCAGCAGCCCAATCGCGTTCCTCAGATTCAAGGCGCGAGCGATGCTCGTATTCCGCTGACCAGAGAAAGTTCACATCCCCGTCGCCTATGCCGCCAAGAATGCTGAGGCTGTAGTCGCCGTCGGAACCGTCGATGTACTTGTATTGGCCGCCGACTTCGAGGCCGACGAAATCGTCGCGTGTGATGAAGTTGACGACGCCGCCAGTAGCGTCAGCTCCGTAAATGACGGCCGCGCCGTCCTTAAGGATCTCGGTGCGCGCGAGCGCGGCGGACGGGATATTTGAGGTATTCGCGCTCATCCGCCGGCCGTTGAGCAGGGTCAGCGTCTTGTCAGCCCCGAGACCGCGAAGGTTGTAGTTGACCGAACCCGTCAGCTGAGCGCCGGAGAAGTAGTAGGCCTCTCCCGTCGTCGGACCGGAGATCGTCAGGCTCTTGGCGAATTCGAGGGCCGTCGGCGCGCCCTGTTCTTCAAGCTCTTCCTGCGAGAAAACTTCGACGGGCAGCGCGGCGTCTTCAGCCGAGCCTTGGATGAATGAACCCGTTACGATAACGCGGTCGCGATCATCGGTTTTTTCTTCGGCTGGTGGTTGCGAAACGGTCTGGACGTCTTGGGCCCAAGCCGGAAGCGCACCGGCCAAACCAACCAAAATCGCAGCGCTGGACGCGCCGCGGAGCTTGAACTTCATAGCTGTAACCTCCCCGTATGAGTCTGTTAGCGACTCTCAATGTTCAGATTGTTGAACTGTAAGAAACGTCACGTCAATGACGCGTGCCCCGCCGACTTCCCGGTATCGGCGATGCTGCAATCGCGATGAAAACGGCGACGCCTGAGTGTTTGGCAGCGATCACTCTGCGTTGTGTATCAACATGAGCATTTTCATGCGCCCGATCGCCTTTAAGCGGCGCTACGGCCCCGTTTGTGACACGAAAGCTGCATCGGAAAAGAAATACAATACCGGCCGAGAACTCCGCGAATGATATTGTCAGGCGCGCGCCCCAAAGTCTTAATGCCGCAACGTAAAGTTACGTAAGGGGAAATTCAATCCAAGGAAAACCATAGGCAAGAAGTGAGGAAATTGCAGGCTGCACAGACCGGAAATTCCAGCGTTTTCTGACAGGTCTGGAAGGCGCAACCCGCTTACGCAGCTTGGCATGGCCCCGCGTCGTGTGCGGGTGTTGATCGGGCTAGCATTGATTTGCTTTGATCTCGGTAGATACCAACAGAGGCTGGGTCACATTGGCGTGTTGCTGTCAGTGCGAAGACCGTCAGGACTGCAGGCTTTTAAGCGATCGGCTTCGCAGGGTTCCGCCGGGATGCTGCTGCTTCGCGCTCTTGCCCATCGCTCCCGAGGTGATGCGGCGCAGCAAAGTCGCGTGGCGCGGTCATCGGTTTGACGTGCGCGGAGATCGCTGCGTAACTCGCCTCGTGTCAGGGGTGTCACGGGTCGCAACGTATGCTGGAGTTGAGGGATGTTTCCCGGCGCGTAAGCGGCGTTAACCACCTGTCGGGCATTTCGCTCCGGCTGGAGCGGGGCGCGCTCAACGTGTTGCTTGGTCCGACGCGTGCGGGCAAGACCAGCCTCATCCGCGTGATGGCGGGGCTCGACCGGCCAACCGCGGGCTCGGTCTTGTTCGATGGCCAGGACGTTACCGACCGGCCTGTCTCCAGGCGCAATGTCGCGATGGTCTACCAGCAGTTCGTCAACTACCCCGGCTGGACGGTGCGTGAGAATATCGCCTCGCCACTGAAGGTGCGCGGTACTGCGCCGGCGGAGATCGAGCGCGAAGTGAAGCGTGTCGCCGACCTGCTGCGCTTGCGGGACTATCTGGACAGGCGGCCGATGGAGCTTTCCGGCGGGCAGCAGCAGCGCGTGGCCATTGCCCGGGCGCTCGTGAAGAAGGCCGGACTGGTGCTGCTTGATGAGCCGCTGGCGAATCTCGACTACAAGCTGCGCGAGGATCTCAGAGTCGAGCTGCCCCGCCTGTTCGCTGATTCCGCGGCGGTTGTCGTTTATGCAACGACAGAACCGGCCGAAGCGCTTCTGCTCGACGGCGTCACCGTCGCCATGCACGAGGGAAGGGCCGTTCAGTCGGGTCCGACGCAGACAGTCTACCGCGCGCCGCATGATCTCACGACCGCGCGCATATTTTCCGACCCACCAATCAACACGCTGCCGGTCGAGGCGTCCATCAACCCGGCGCGCTTTGTCGGCGCGGCTACGCTGGCCCTGCGCGCGCACCACGTCCGCCTGCAGCCGCGTTCAGCGGCCTCCGATGTCTACGTCGCGGAGGTGGAGTCGATCGAGATCAACGGTTCGGAGTCGTTCGTGCGCATGAAACTGCGCGGGCAGCACTGGGTGATGCTGGCGCGCGGCATCCAAACATTCGCGCCAGGGACGGCGCTCACCGTCTATGTCGAGCCCGACGACATGATGCAGTTCGACGCTGCCGGCCGTGCTATCCGCCCAGCGAGCGAGGCGGCCTGACCGATGGCGCGGCTTGATTTGTCCAACATCCGGCACATCTATGGCCCACCGGGGGAAGGTGAGCCGCAATATGCGCTTCGGCATGTGAACCAGGCGTTCGAACATGGCGGCGCCTATGCGCTGCTTGGGCCTTCTGGCTGCGGCAAGACCACGCTGCTGAACATCATCTCAGGCCTTGTGCATCCGTCCGAGGGACGCGTTCGCATCGATGGCGTGGACGTGACCGACAAGCCGACAGAGAAACGCAATATCGCGCAGGTGTTCCAGTTCCCCGTGATCTACGACACGATGACGGTGCGTGAGAATCTCGAATTCCCGTTGCGCAATCGGGGCGTGGCTGCTGCGCAGATCAAGCGGCGCGTCGATGAGGTGGTCGAGATGATCGGTCTTGGCGCGCTGGCCATGCGGCGGGCGCGCGGGCTGTCGGCCGACGAGAAGCAGAAGGTCTCGCTGGGTCGCGGCCTGGTGCGCGAGGACGTGAACGCGATCCTGTTCGATGAGCCGCTGACCGTGATCGACCCCGAAGTCAAATGGACGCTGCGGACACAGTTGCGGGAACTGCAGCGCCGCTCGGGCATGACCATGATCTATGTCACGCACGACCAGACCGAAGCGCTGACGTTCGCGTCTGGCGTGGTGGTGATGCATGAAGGACAGGTGCTGCAGGTTGGCTCGCCCAAGGACCTGTTCGAAAAGCCGGCGCACACCTTCGTCGGCTACTTCATCGGCTCACCGGGCATGAACGTTCTGCCGACGAAGGTGGACGGGGCCGCGCTGCGGATCGGTGAATACTTCGCACCACTCGCGTCGGAGCCTCGGCTGCGGGGAAACCCGCTGCTGGAGCTTGGAATTCGCCCCGAATTCGTGCGGCTGACCGGTGAGGGCATCCCGGCCACGATTGAGCGGGTCGAGGATATTGGCCGGCACCGCATCGTGCGCACGCGCATGCTCGGCCATGCAGTGACGGCCCTTCTGCAGGAGCATGAGCCAATCCCGGCGGACCCACACCTCTTCTTTGAGCCAGAGGGTGTCCATCTCTACGCCGACAGCTGGCGTGTGGAGATTGGCGGGAAGGTCGCGCCATGAAGCCTGTCAATCACAAGGCGTGGTTCCTCGTAGCCCCGGTCCTGCTCCTGGTGGCGATCTCGGCCATCATCCCGCTGATGACGGTTGTGAACTACTCGGTTCAATATGTCGGCTCGACAGGCCGCTTCAGCTGGGTAGGCGACGAGTGGTATCGCGAGGTGCTGCACAACGAGAAGTTCTGGAACGCGCTCTGGCGCAACCTCGTCTTCTCCGGCGTCATCCTTGCGATCCAGATTCCACTAGGCGTGCTGATCGCGCTCAACATGCCGCGCAAGGGGTGGGGCGTGCCGGTGTGCCTCGTGCTGATGGCGCTGCCGCTGCTGATCCCATGGTATGTCGTCGGCATGATCTGGCAGATGTTCGGCCGCGTCGACATCGGGCTGATGGGCGTGATGCTGCGCGATTTCGGCTACAACTATGAAGGCGATCCGATGGATGCGTGGTTCACGCTGATCCTGATGGACGTGTGGCACTGGACCAGCCTCGTCGCGCTGCTGGCTTATGCCGGCCTAGTCTCTATCCCGGACGCCTATTATCAGGCGGCGCGCATCGATGGTGCGTCGAAATGGGCGGTGTTCCGATTCATCCAGCTGCCGCGGCTGGCGCGCGTGTTGACCATCGCGATCCTGCTTAGGTTCATGGACTCGTTCATGATCTTCACCGAGCCCTTCGCCGTGATCGCGGGCGGCGATCCTGTTTTCCTGTCGACCGAGCTCAAGCAGACGGTGGAGCTTGGCAAAAAGGCCGCGATGTCGATCATCTACTTCTTGATCATCCTGGCCGTCAGCTGGGTGTTCTATGCCGTGATGACCCGCAATGACGGCGAGCCGAGCGCGGCCGACAAGGCGCGGGGAGGCGGGACATGAAACAGGGCCGCTTCGCCTGGATCGTTCCAGCGCTTTACATCCTCTTCCTGATGACGCCGATCTATTGGCTCGTGGCGATGAGCTTCAAGACGAACGTGGAGATCACCACGCGCTTCACGCTTTTCCCGGAAGCGTTCACGCTGGACAACTACACGAAGGTGTTCGGCGACGAGCGCTGGCGTTCGGTGTTCGCCAATTCGCTGATGTATGTTTCGCTCAACACGGTGATCTCGATCCTTGTTGCGCTGCCGGCCGCGTATGCCTTCTCGCGTTATCGCTTCTTTGGCGACAAGCATCTCTTCTTCTGGCTGCTCACCAACCGCATGGCGCCGGTGGCGGTGTTCACGCTGCCTTTCTTTCAGCTCTATTCAGCCTTCGGCCTGTTCGACACGCACATCGCCGTCGCGCTGGCGCATTGCCTGTTCAACGTGCCGCTGGCGGTGTGGATTCTTGAAGGGTTCATGAGCGGGATACCCCGTGAAATTGATGAAACCGCCTACATCGACGGCCATTCCTTCCCCAGCTTCTTCGTGAAGATCTTCATGCCGCTGATCGCGAGCGGCATCGGTGTTGCGGCGTTCTTCTGCTTCATGTTCTCATGGGTGGAATATCTGATTGCCGATGCGCTTTCACGCAATGCAGTGGTGCCAATCACCACGCGATTGCAGGCACTGTCGCAGGCATCGGGGACTGACTGGGGCGTGTTGGCCGCCGCGGGCTCTCTGACCCTGATACCGGGCGCGATCGTGATCTGGTTCGTGCGCAACTACATCGCCAAGGGGTTCGCGCTGGGGAGGGTGTGATTGGCCACGCTTACCGATGTCCGCCGCGTTGCGCTCGCCCTGCCGGGGGCGGTGGAGCTGAGCGATCATGGCGGCAACTGGTTCAATGTCGGCACGAAGACGTTCGTGGTCTTCGGCTTTCCGAGTGCGCGCTGGATCTTCAAGCTTCCCAAGCTGCGGCAGGAATTGCTGTTCGAGGCGCGGCCGGAGGTGTTCCAACCCTATCGGGCGGGCGCGATGCTGTGGAGCTATGTCGACATCGCGCAGCTGACGCGGGCGGAGGTGGCAGACTATGTTACCGACGCGTGGTCGACAGTAGCGCCGAAAAAAGCAGTGAAGGAATTTCTGGCGGCGCGTGAAGGCGGCTAGGGTGTCACCGGCCTGTAACAGGGTTGCGTCAAACACCGGCGTGTGCGCTGCGTACGATCAAGCGGCCGGAGGGATTGGCTATGAAGCCGGGATTCATCTTGGGATCGGCAATCGCGGCGCTGGCTGTTGCAACGGCCTGCGTTGGAATGGATGCCGCGAAGGCGCGCGGTGATGGCCTGAGCGACACTCTGCGGATCAACCAGATCCAGGTGATCGGCACGCACAACTCCTACAAGCTGCAGATACCCGACCCTGTCATGAAGATGATCGCGGAACGCAACGCCGATGCGGCGCTGACTCTGGACTATTTCCACCGGCCGATTGTCGAGCAGCTGGACGCCGGCGCGCGGCAGGTCGAGCTTGATCCCGTGTACGATCCCGATGGCGCGTTCGGCGATCCGATGGCTGCACGCTTGCTGGCGGCGCAGGGGATTGTCGTGCCGGTCTCCGACAAGGCGGTTATGGCAAAGCCGGGCATCAAGGTGCTGCACCAGACCGATATCGACTACCGCTCAAGCTGCCTCACCTTCGTGGCGTGTCTGCAGCAAGTGAAGGCGTGGTCGGATGCGAACCGCGATCACACGCCGATCCTTATCATGATCAACCCGAAGCACACGCCACTTTCGTGGGCCGGGGCGACTCCGGTAAAGCCGTTCGGCAAGGCCGCTTTCAACGAAATGGAAGCGGACATACTCTCGGTGTTTCCGCGCGAGCGGATCGTCACGCCAGACGAGGTTCGCGGCGCCCACGCAAGCCTGCGCGAAGGCGCTATGGCGGGTGGATGGCCGCAGCTGGGCGCGTCACGAGGCAAGGTGATGTTTGTGATCGACGATGCGCCGCAGCGTTGGGCTGGGTATGCGGAAGGGCATCCTTCGCTGGCAGGTCGCGTGGCGTTTGTGAACGCGCACAATGCCCCGGATGCGCCTGAGGCTGCGATCTTCGTCAGCAATGAGCCGGTGGCGGATTTCGCGCTGATCCAGCAGCGCGTGTCGGCTGGGTTCATTGTGCGAACCCGGGCCGATGCCGACACGCGCGAGGCGCGCACAGGCGACACGTCCCGGCGCGATCAGGCTCTTGCATCTGGCGCTCAATACGTGACCACGGACTACATCTGGCCGGACCCGCGGTTTGGGACGGGATATACGGCGAGGCTACCCGGAGACGCGCCCGCAAGATGCAACCCCGTGAATGCGCCGGCTGGTTGCGCTACTGTTCCAGCGCCCTGATCTCGCGGTTCACGGCGCGCAGGCGCTCGGACAGGTTGCGGGCGAGGTTGGCGTAGATGACGCTGAGGCTGGACGGCCGGTGCTTCATCGCTTTCCGCAAAGCATCGACCGAAAAGACATGGCAGCGCGTCATCTGGTCCGCAACGACATCGGCTGACCGTTTCCCGCCATCCAGCAGCGCCATCTCGCCTGTCGTCGCCCCGGGCCCCAGCGTTGCAATCCGGATTGAGCGGGCGCCGCCGTCGCCGGGCATGCCGAGCCGCACGCTCGCAGCGCCTGAGGCGAGAACGTAAAACTCCTGCGCGGCCTCGCCTTCCTTCAGGATGATGTCTCCAGCTTCGAACGACACTTCGCGCGCCACGCGGCTGATGATCCTGAGGTCCTGCCGGGAAAGTCCGGCGAACAGCTCCACGTCCTCGAGTTCGTGGCGCGGGTTGGGCGTGAACTTGCGTTGTGCCGCAAGAATCTCGTTCTCGGCGAACTCCAGCGCCGTGTCGCGATCCGCGAAGATGATACCGGGCCTTCCTTCGTCGAGAGTCGCGTGCAGATTGGCGAGCGTGCCCGTGGCCGCGAGGTGCGCGACCAGCAGGCGCTTGCCGCGGTTGGCTAGGTCATCGCGCAGGCGAACGAAGAGGGCGCAGGCTGCCTTGTCAGCCGTGGTAACCCTTCGCAGGTCAAGGATCACGAAATCCGCGTCGTCGGGAATGGCGCCGACCTCGCGGACGACACGCTCCGTCGAGCCGAAGAACAACGCGCCCTGTATCTCGACAAGGCGGATGGAGGCGCCATGAGCTGCGAGGATCGCCTGGTCCGCTGGGCCGCGCACGCGCTTGGAGCGCGCCTCGGCGCCTGTGAGGCGGCCGCGAATGGTCGTGCCGCTGCTGGGCGGGGTGCGGAAGACGTGAAGGCCGAATTCCTCTGCCATCTGCTTGCAGGCCGCGATTGCGCGGACGCTGTTGCCGACGCGATCGAGCGGCGGGGACCATGCGGCTATCCCGACCTGTCCTGGGATCACGGCGGCGATGCCTCCAGAGACGCCACTCTTTGCCGGAATGCCGACCTCGTATGACCACTGCCCGGCATAGTTGTACATGCCGCACGAGTTCATGACGGTCAGCACGTCGTGGACGTATTCGTTGGCGAGAGCGCGCTCGCCGGTCTGTGGGTGCACGCCGCCATTGGCCAGCGTGGCAGCCATCAGCGACAGGTCGCGGCAGGTGACCAGCACCGAACACTGGCTGAAATAGAGGTCGAGAATCTCGCTGGTGTCGCCCTCCATCATCGCAGCCTGTTCCATCAGGGCAGCGATGGCGCGGTTGCGGTCGCCCGTCTCGCGTTCAGAGCGGAAGACCTCTTCGTCGATGTCCACGTCGTGGCCGACGAAGCGGGAGAAGAGCCCGCGCATGGCCTCACGCCGGGCCGCGTAGCCATTACCCTTCACAAGCGCGGAGACAGCAATCGCGCCGGCGTTCACCATCGGGTTGTAGGGCCGGTTGTTGTCCTCATCGAGAACGGTTGAGTTGAACGCCTCGCCCGTCGGCTCGACGCCGACATGCTTGAGAACCTTCTCGCGGCCATGCTGCTCCAGGGCGAGGCCATAGAGGAAAGGCTTCGAGATCGACTGGATCGTGAAAGGCTGATCGGCATCGCCGGCAACGTAGACATTGCCGTCGACCGTGGCGATTGCGATGGCGCAATGGGCCGGGTTGGCCTTGGCGAGTTCGGGAATGTAGGTCGCGATATCGCCGCCGGATATTCCCTTCACCTGCTCGTGCAGGCGTCTCAGATAGTCATTGATCGGGTTCCCCGCGTCCGGAGTCCCGCCGCCGTCACCCTGCATCACGTACGACCCTGAAACCTATTCCTGGACTTCGCATGGTGGGAGCTGCGCGGCGCCGATTGGCTGAGCGCAGATTCTCCGCCTTGTCCTCGTATCCGCCGCCGCGATAGACGCGCATCTTGCAGGCGGGATCGTCCACCGCGCTGCCGTCGACAGGCGCGCCGGCATAGCCAGCCGCATGGCAGTCCGCGACCCATTCCCAGACATTGCCGTGCATGTCGAACAGGCCGAACGCATTGGCGATGTAGGAGCCGACAGGGTCGGTCTTGGCCGCGCCGAAGACGGCCTGCGCGCGCTTGATGGTATTGCCGAACGCATAGCGTGTCGTCGTTCCCGCGCGCGCGGCGTATTCCCATTCGGCTTCGGTCGGCAGGCGATAACTGGTGCGTCCAGCCTTGCGATTGAGCCACGCAACATAGGCCTGAGCATCATCCCAAGAAACCGCCATCACCGGACGGCGGCCACGGCCCCACGCCTGATCCTGTGGCGAGAAGCCGTTGCAGCCGCCATCGGCGAGGCATGCGTCCCACTCGGCGAAGGTGATCTCGTGCATTCCCATGGCGATGGGCTTGAGGGTCACTTCGCGTTGGGGGCCTTCGCTGGCGGAGCGTCCCGCTTCCTTGTCTGGCGACCCCATCATGAAGGCGCCGGCGGGCAGCACGATCAGTTCGGGACAGGCCTCGCAGTCGCGGAGGATCTGGCCGGGCTGTAGTCTTTCCTCCGGTGGTGGCGTGGCGGGCGTTGGTTCAGTGAGGATGGGTGCTTCAGGTCCGACAGGAGCCGGCGGAAGCGTGTTCGCGAGCGGCGCAGCGGCCACGGGCGCGACCGGCGTTTCCACAACGGGCGCAGGTGCGGCGGCGACTTCAACCGCCTTCGGTTCGAGGAACGCAAGCCAGCCCTGCGTTTTGGCGTAGGTCATCGCTGTAGGGGCGGCGAGCGTGCCGCCGACGGCGGCGCCAACAAGGGCGAGGCCCCAGGCGAGGCGGCCCATGGTGCGGAACACGCGCTGCTTGCGCGACAGGATGGTGAACGTCGCGACGCGCTGGTTGATGTTCTCCAGCGGCTGGCGGCCTTTCGATTTGAACGCCGCCTGAGGGCTGGTGCGCGCCATCGAGCGGAATTCGCCGGACACCAGCGCCGAGTTGGGCGCGGCAAGCGACTGCAGCCGGGCGGCGACGTTGACGCCATGGCCAAGCAGGTCGTTGTTGGCGGCGACGATCACATCGCCGACATGCGCGCCAACGCGGATTGCGGGCTCGCCCTTCGGCTTGCGATTGATCAACTCGTCGATGGCCGCCACGGCTTTTCCAGCGGACGCGAACTCCAGCATGAAGCCATCGCCCGCCGTGTTGAAGATCCGGCCGTCATTGCGGGCGACGATCTCTTCCACGCGCTTGCGCACGCCTGCGACCTTGTCGGCGGCAAGCTGCTGGTTCTTCTCGGACATGGTCGAGAAGCCGACAATGTCCAATGCAACGATCGACGCGAGCCTTACCGGCTGCGACTCTCCCTCGGTGGTCATGTTCCGTCCCTGATCCCCGATTGCCGGCGCACCATGACTCCAAGCGCGCAAAAGCGTCAGGAGCTTTGGCAGGCCGGGCGCCAACCTGGCGGAAGGAACCCTCTCACGCTGCGGTTTTGACTAGCAAGTGCCCAATGTCGCGCCACATGGCCGGGGAGTAGCCGCCGGGGAAGGGGGGCACAGTCCTTTCGACTGGGGGACGACTCAGAACGTGTGGGCAATGCTGCAGTGCGCAATCAGGCGGAGCCCCTATAGTGTGAAGCGTTGCGGTCTGTGATAGTTGGGTTGAGCGCCAGACACGCGGCGTGATGGAAAAGCCGGCCATGGCCGATACCAGCGTCAATACGACAGTTGAGGTGGGGGACCTCTACCTGATGGCGAACGTGCATCCACGGCGCAGCGGTCTGCCGTTTGTCGTCTACATTTCCGAACGGCAGGGGCAGCATGATGTCCGCGTGAAGGTCGCGGAAGGAACCCGGGCGCCGCCCTTCGTGGCTTCAGTAAGCGTGCGGCCGGAGGTGGAGGTCGTGGCTGGAAGCCTTTCCCCAGGCGACCTGGGGCTGGTGAAGCAGTGGATCGACCTGAACCGCGACGTGATCATAGGGTACTGGGACAGGACGATTGAAGACACGGCCGATGCGCTGGCGCAGCTGAAGCCTATCGTTTCCTGACGTCGCGGCCCAAATGGATAGAACCGAAGAGCTAAGCGAGCAAAAGTCTTCCGGGCGATGGCTTCTGGCTGGGTGTTTGCTGCTGCTATCCATCCCGCTGCTTGGCGGCCCACTTCTGCTTCTTTCGACAGACATTCACGTGCTCGTCGAGGGTCTGCTTGGTCCCGATAGCGGTTCCATCATGATCATTGGCGCGATGCTACTCGCCCTTGCGGTGTTCGGAGCGGCCGTCTGGTGCCTGATCGTGGCGGCAGTGCTCTACGTTTCGTCGGAATCGCGACGCGGCTGAGGCCCTGTAATTCCCTCACAAATCTGCTATCCTTCCCCGGTCAACGCCCCGAGACGGCACAAGAGGGCGGGCTGGCAGATACGAGTAGAAACGCAAAAACCAGAGCCAGGAGAAAAACAAATGGCCAGATACGGTTACACCCCTCCCGAAGCCACCAATGCCCGCAAGGAAGCCCAGGGCCGCCAGATGACGCTCATCGGCGCCGTGCTTGTTGGCTTCGGCGGGATCGGAATCATTCTTTCGACCGTGCTCAAGGCCGTGTGGCTGGGCATTCTTGGTGGGCCGATCGGCGCGCTGTCCTGGCTGGCGCTGCTGGTAGGCGCAGGCGTGTTCTGGTGGGGCTTCACCACCATTCGCGACGCGCGCGCGACGCGGCGGTGAACGCATGACAGACGCCGCCGACGAGCAGGCTGAACGATTCAAGAAGGGCCAGCGCCAGTTCATGATTGGCGCGGGTCTCGTGATGTTCGGAATGATCTTCGGCGGCGGCCTCGCCATGGTGTTCTACTTCCTGGGCCAACGTACGCCCGGCATGTTCGCGGGGCTCGCCGGCGCGGCCGTGGTACTGGTGGGCATGTTCATCCAGGGCGCTGGCGCCAAGATGATCAAGAGCACCAAGCAATGACGGCACGTCAGCATTTGTGGCTGGGCTTTGTCCTGCTGGCTTTGACACCGCTTTTCGCTTTGGTGACCTGGTCATTGCCACTGCATCCCGTGACCGTGGTTGTCGTCACGGGTATTGTGGTTCTCGCGCTTGTGGCGACAGGCGTATCGGCTTTGGTTGCTGGTGTCGTGCAAACGGTGGTGAGGCGTCGCGCATGACCTTTGCCTGGATGGGATGGACGCTGCCCACCGCGCTGTTCTTCGGCGGGATTGCGCTGGCGCTGGTACTCCTTGGTTTCCTCGCGAAGCTTGCCCCCAACAACGAACCGCGCGTCGGTATGTTCGGCGTGGCGACACAGAGGGGAGACCGGTTCTTCCTGAGCCTACTGGGCGCTGCCTTCATTCACTTGGCCTGGATCGCGCTTGCGCCGATGGAATGGCCGCTCTGGGCAGCTTCCGTAGCGGCGGTGGTTTACGCGGCGATCGTTTTCCGATTTGGTTGAACCTCGACTCGGCGCCGTAGACGCGCCGGCAGGGAGGGTTTTATGCGGTTCAACACGCGCCTGCGCGCGCTTGGCATTTCCATGGTTGCAGCGGGGGCGCTTGCGGCCTGCGGACCGAACCAGACGGTGTCCAAGGACCCCAATCCCAACGCCGCAGCCGAGATCGCCAAGTTCCTCGATGCTGAGATTGGCGAGATGTCCACGCTCGACCGCGCGGCGCAGGAAGCGGAGCTGACCTGGTTCGCCAACGCTGCCGCGCCGTTCCAGGGCATGGAAATCAGCGTCGTCTCCGAGAATATTGCGACACATGACTATGAGTCCCGAGTGCTGGCGCCGGCCTTCACCGCGATCACAGGCATCAAGGTCACGCACCTGACGATTGGCGAGGGCGACGTGGTCGATCGCCTGCAGCGGCAGATGCAGTCGGGCGAGAATACCTACGACGCCTATGTCAACGACTCGGATCTCATCGGTACGCACTGGCGCTACCAGCAGGTGCGCAACCTCACCGACTGGATGGCCGGCGAAGGCAAGGACGTCACCAGCCCCACTCTGGATCTCGCCGACTTCATCGGCGCAAGCTTCACGACGGGGCCGGATGGCAAACTGTACCAGCTGCCCGACCAGCAGTTCGCGAACCTCTACTGGTTCCGGTATGACTGGTTCTCGGATGCCAAGAACAAGGCCGACTTCAAGGCCAAGTATGGCTACGACCTCGGCGTCCCGGTGAACTGGTCGGCGTATGAGGACATCGCCGAGTTCTTCACGGGGCGGCAGATCGACGGCAAAGCTGTCTACGGCCACATGGACTACGGCAAGAAGGACCCCTCGCTCGGCTGGCGCTTCACCGACTCCTGGCTGTCGATGGCGGGCAATGGCGACAAGACCAACGGCCATCCAAACGGCTTCCCGGTCGACGAATGGGGCATCCGCGTAGATGAAAATTCGCGCCCGGTGGGATCGTGCGTCGCCCGTGGCGGCGATACCAACGGCCCGGCGTCAGTGTATGCGATCGCCAAGTATCTCGAGTGGCTGAAGAAGTATGCCCCGCCTGCGGCGCAGGGCATGACGTTCTCGGAATCAGGCCCGATCCCCTCGCAGGGCGAGATTGCGCAGCAGATGTTCTGGTACACCACCTTCACCGCGGACATGGTGAAGGAAGGGCTGCCCGTGGTGAACGCCGATGGCTCGCCGAAATGGCGCGTCGCGCCCTCGCCGCACGGCGCTTACTGGGAAGAGGGCCAGAAGCTGGGCTATCAGGACGCCGGATCGTGGACGATCATGTCGAACACGCCTGTCGATCGCGCGAAGGCGGCATGGCTCTATGCGCAGTTCGTCACGTCGAAGACGGTCGACGTGAAGAAGAGCCACGTAGGCCTCACATTCATCCGTGAGAGCACGATCCAGCACCAGTCCTTCACGGATCGTGCGCCCAAGCTGGGCGGTCTGGTCGAGTTCTATCGCTCGCCGGCGCGCACGCAGTGGTCGCCCACGGGCACCAATGTTCCCGACTATCCGAAGCTGTCCCAGCTGTGGTGGCAGAATATCGGTGACGCCGCTGCCGGCACCAAGACGCCGCAGCAGGCGATGGATGCCCTCTGCAAGGCGCAGGAAGAGGTGATGGGACGCCTGGAGCAGGCAAACGAGCAGGGCGATCTCGGGCCCAAGCTCAATCCGGAAGAGGCGGCGCAGGTCTGGTTCGACCGGCCCGGCGCGCCGAAGCCGAAGCTGGCGAATGAAGATCCGACGCCCGAGACGGTGGACTACGACACACTTATCCAGAGCTGGAAGAAGTAGGCGTCACCACCTGCAGTCTCGCGAAAGCCACGAGTTTCCGGGCTTTCTGCCGGGGTTGCAGTCAAGGCTTGCACCGTGCCGGAAACCGGTTAGGAAGGCCGCTCGCTGGAGGCGGCAGCTTCGAGCGATTGCGCGCGGGGAGGTGGCCGAGTGGTCGAAGGCGCACCCCTGCTAAGGGTGTATACCGGTAACGGTATCGAGGGTTCGAATCCCTTCCTCTCCGCCAGCGCTGTCACCTTCATCTGATCTGGCCGCCTCGGCGGAACTGCTCGTCTGGCTGGAAGGGTTTGGTGAGATGTTCCAGCCGGACAGCAGGTCCGCCGCGCGCACGGCACGATAGCCCGCGCAATGCGACGCCATGTGGGTCCGAAGAGGGGTGTCACCCGGAGTCCGCACGTCGCCACACTGGCCCCCCGACAGGTAGCTGGTAGGAGGCCAGCCGCCCGCAGATGAAGCCTTCATGGTGTAAGCGCGATGGAGTGGGAAAACGGGTCACGGATTCGACGGGCGACCCAGGATCTCGCCTAACGCGTGTGGGGTCCGGGAATTGCAGGGTCTGCCCCTGCGTGGTTAATGATCGCGCAGGGGTGTTGCCGCGTGACCGAGTTGAACGGCCAGGGCGATAAAGCGCGCGAATTGAGCGCGGCGCGGGACGCATTGCTGCGGGCCCACTATGACGAATTTCGCCGTGTGGCTGGTCGTGTCCTGAATGGCGACGCAGTCGCGCTGAAGATCCAGCCGACGGATCTGGCCCATGAGGCGGTTATCCGCCTCTCCAATCTGGATCGCCTCGAGTTCAATGGCCGTACTCACTTTCTCTCGCTGTCTGCGCGGGTGATGCGGCAGATCCTGATCGACGAGATCAGGCGCATGCGGGCCCAGAAGCGTCAGGCGCCGCCGGTGTCGACCGAACTGCCGCAGGAGATGGGCGCGCAAGCGATCGACCTCGAAGACCTTGACCGCGCGTTGACCAAGCTGGAGGCGGTGGCCCCCGATCATGCGCGGCTGGTCGACCGTCGCTATTTTGCCGGCCTAACGCTGGAAGAAATCGCCGAACTCGACGGCGTGTCGGTGCGCACCGTAAAGCGGCAGTGGCGCGCGGCTCGCGCGTGGCTGGTCGCGGAGTTGGGCGCGGGCTGACGGCATGGAGCAGTCTGACAGCAAGCAGGCTGGCCTTTCCCTGCGCTCGCTCGCCATATTCGAGGATGCTCTGGACGTGCCGCCGCATGAGCGCGCGCCGTGGCTGGCCGAGGCGTGCCGCGGCGACCCGGCATTGTTGGCGGAAGTGAAGCGATTGCTGGCGGCGGACGAACTGGCCGAGCGGGCGATGCCGACGGGCGGGCTCAAGCCAGATGATGCGCCGATGCCGACTCGCATTGGGCACTATCGTATTGTGGACAGGGTTGGCCAGGGCGGCATGGGCGATGTGTTCGCCGCTGCGCGCGACGATGGTCTGTTCGAGCATGTGGTGGCGATCAAGCGCGTGCGGCCATCCCTGTTCCCCGCGACGGCGCAAGCGCTGTTCGATCGGGAGCGGCGCGCTCTGGCGACGCTGAGCCACCGGCACATCGCGCAACTGTATGACGGCGGTGTTGATGAGACGGGCGCGCCGTTCTTCATCATGGAACTGGTGCGCGGGGCGCCGATTGATCGATATGTGGTCGATCAGGACCTTTCGCCAAGGCAGATCGTGGAGAAAGTGATCCAAGTCTGCGAAGCCGTTCAACACGCCCACCAGAACCTGATCGTGCATGCCGACCTCAAGCCGGCCAACATTCTCGTCAACGAGGCCGGCGATCCGAAGATCGTCGATTTTGGCGTTGCGCGCCTTCTGCGCGAGGAAGAGACCGACGCCATGCATCCGCAGACGCGCGGCTATGCCAGCCCGCAGCGCGCGGCTGGCGCATCGCCGACGCCAGCGGACGATGTCTTTGCGCTGGGCGTAGTATTGCGCGTGCTGCTGACGGGCGAGCGGGCAGATATGGGGGATGCGACGACGCTCGCCTCGCATGCCATCGAGACCTCCGAGGCGTTCGCCGGCAAGCCACCCGAATGGCGCCACAGGCGAAGCCGGATGGTGCAGGGTGATCTTGACGCGATCATCGCAAGGGCGTGCGCGCCAAAGGCCGAACAGCGCTATCCCGCCGCAATCGCGCTGGCGGCCGACCTGCGCGCCTGGCTGGAAGTCCGGCCGCTGGCGGCCAAGGCGCACGACAGGCTGCACGTGTTCAGGCGGTTCCTGCGGCGCCGGCGCTGGCGCGTCGTGGGCGGGATCGCGGCTGCCCTGGCGCTGGTGATCGGCCTGTCGGTGACGACGGCGCTGTGGACGCAGGCCGAGGCGGCGCGGCAACAGGCCGAGCAGCGCTTCACAGAGGTGCGCAGCCTCGCGAAATACCTGCTCTATGATGTCTATGACCGGCTGGAGCGCACACCAACCTCGCTGGCGATGCGCCGCGATGTGGCGCGTGTGGCGCAGGGCTATCTCAACCAGTTGGCCAATGCGCCGTCGGCTCCGGCGGATGTTCTGCTGGAGGCGGCGGATGGGCTCGTGCGTGTGGCTGATTTGCAGGCGGGGCGGTCGCGGCCGAATTTGGGTGAGTTTGACGAGGCGGTGAAAAATCTCGACAGTGCAGATGCCATTGCTGCGCGGCTTTCGAATAGTGAGTATCAGGCGCGCGTGGCGGGCCTTCGTGCCGGGATTGCTGTTCGGCGCGCGGCGCTGGTGATGAACTCGACGCAAGATCTGAACACGGCGGGAAGCCTGCTGAAGACTGCGCGAGAGCGCCTTGGTCAGGTTGAGGCGAGCGATCCTGCGCGGCTGCCGTTGGCCACGCGGATTGCGCTGGAGGAGGCGATCCTTGGCAACTGGAAGGGCGACTATGCCGCCGCGCGTGCGCGCGCGGAGGAAGCAGTGACTCTGGCGACCGACCTGTTGGAGCGGGACCGCGCTGCGCGGGAGCACTGGTATCTCGCGTCGCGATCACAGGATGCGTTGGCTGAGGCCATCTACTATGGCGTGGGCGAGGCGGCTTCCGAGCCGGAGTATCGCAGGCTGGTTGCCGTGACATCGGACTTCGCGAACGCGAACCCGGACGACATGCTGGGCAGGCGCATGGCGATCGAGGCGCACTGGGCGCTGGGAACCACGCTGCTTGGCGTTGGCGGACGTGCGGATGAGGCGGTGACCGAGCTTGATCGCGCGTCAGCTCTGTTGCCGGCGTTGCTGGCGTTCGAGCCGGATGACGAGGGCGCGATTCGCACGGAGCGCATTGTGCTGGCGGCGCGGGCGCAGGCGCTGGCCACGGCAGGGCGCTTCGAGGAGGGCGTTGCGTTGCTGCGCGGGCAGCTGGACATCAACACGCGCGCGGCCGAGGCGCCAGGCGCGCGACCCGAGTTGTTGCGATCGCAAGCCGTGACGTTGGCGATGTTGGCGGATCTCTACGCCGACAATGGCGTCGCACGTGAGGCGTGCCCCCTCTATGCGAAGGCTGTCACCGTTTTCACGGGGCTGGAGACGCGCGGGCTGCTCTCGCAGCTCGATCGGGACGCATCGTTCAAGATGGTGCGACAGCGTCAGGAAAATCTCTGTCGGTAGGCGAGCTGCGGATCATGCGTCGAGCGCGAGCATCGCGAATGTCGCAAGCCAGTGTTCGCCCATGTAGTCTCCTGAAACATGAGGCAGGCTGGCGTCGATGTGACGATCGGCGGCTTCTCGCGCGCGCTGGGAGATCGGATGATCGCCGAGTTGAGCCGCGAGAGAACGCCAGCACCACGCACGTGAGAAGTTGAGGCCATCCAGATGGGCGATCTTGCCGTCCGTGCGGTCGCTTACCTTTGGAGGAATGAACAGCTGGGTCGGGTGGCCCTGCGCCAGGCGCGGCAGGAAGCGACCGAGCCACTCGCGAAAGGATGGCGGCGACAACATGCGCCGCATGCATTCGACTTCGATCAGCGCGGGCGAAAGGAAATCATCCTGCGAAGGCTCCCACGCCTGGCAATCGCGGTCGCCGCCATACCAGGCGAGACATTTATCGCGCATGAGATCGTAGAGTCGGGGATCGAACGCCTCCGCCCAGTCTGCGGCCATGCGGATAGCAAAGGCGGTGGAGGTGTGGACGCCGGTGCGCACCGGATAGTCGCACAGCGGGAGGAAGTCGCGGAAGCGGCGCGCAAAGGCTTCCGCCAGAGGGCGGTGGATCTGCGCAGCGCTGGTGAGTTCACCTTCTGCGTGGAGCTCAAGCTCAGCCTGCAGCGCAAGCAGCCAGCCCCAGCCATAAGGCCGTTCGAAGCCACGCGATGTCGGGCGTTCGAGATAGGCGACTTCCATGGCGACATTTTCAGGCGTGAAGCGTTCCGCAAACAAAGCGTGGATGGCGCCAGCCTGCGCCACATCCGGATGGCGGCGCATGAGCTGGGCCATCAGCCAGTAGCCGTGGACGCAGCTGTGCCAGTCGAACGAGCCGAAGTAGATCGGATGCGCAGCGCGTGGCCCGATCACATCCTCCGCGCCGGCCATCACGTGATCCATCTTGTTGGGATACTCGCGGCTGACATGGCTCAGTGCGAGCGCGGCGAATTTATCGGCGAGGTCGGTGGTGAGCCGGGTCATTTCTTGACGGGCTCCCCATAGCCGCCGCCGCCGGGGGTTTCGATGATGAAGGCATCACCCGCATGCATGTCGGCGCGTGCGGTGGCGGGCAGGTTCTCGATTTCGCCATTCGCGCGGCGGACGGCATTGCGACCCGGGGCTCCGCTGCCGCCACCGGCGAGGCCGAAGGGCACGGTTGCGCGTCGGTTGGAGAGTATCGCGGCGGTCATCGGTTGCAGGAACCGGATCGTGCGCAGGGCTCCGTCTCCGCCCTTGTGTTTGCCAGGGCCGCCTGAACTGCGACGGATGTCGAAACATTCGATGAGGATCGGATAGCGTGACTCGAGAATCTCGGGATCGGTGAGGCGCGAGTTCGTCATGTGGGTCTGCACGGCGGATGCGCCGTCAAAGTTGGGGCCAGCGCCGGAGCCGCCGCAGATGGTTTCGTAATACTGGTAACGCTCGTCGCCGAACGTGAAATTGTTCATTGTGCCCTGCGAGGCGGCAAGGCGGCCCAGCGCGCCATACAACGCATCGACCACGACCATCGACGTTTCGACATTGCCGGCGACCACGGCCGCTCCTGGGCGCGGGTTCAGCAGGCAACCGTCAGGCACGATAATGTCGATGGGCGCAAGGCAGCCTTCGTTCAGCGGGATGGCGTCGTCGACCAGCGTTCGGAAAACGTAGAGCACGGCTGCATGCGTGATGCCGAGCGGGGCGTTGAAGTTGGCCTCGCTCTGTGGCGAGGTTCCTGTGAAATTCAGCGTGACGCGGCGCGCCGACTTGTCGGGCTTTACGGTCAGGCGGATGACCGCGCCGTTGTCCATCGGGGCTTCGAACTGGCCTGGCTCCAGCGTATCGATGACCCGCCGGATGTGTTCGGCGGCGTTGTCCTGCACGTGGCGCATGTAGGCGGCGACACCTTCGCGGCCATAGTGCTCAACGAGGCGGCCGAGTTCTTTCCCGCCGCGCAAACAGGCGGCGATCTGGGCTTTCAGGTCTGCGAGGTTGCGGTCAATGTCACGAGCGGGATGCGGCCCGGTGGCGAGCAGCGCGCGGGTTTCGGTCTCGCGCAGCTTGCCGGCCTCCACGAGCAGGAAGTTCTCGATCAGCACACCTTCGTCGGCGACCGTGCGACTGTCGGGTGGCATGGAACCGGGAGTTATGCCGCCGATGTCTGCGTGGTGGCCACGTGCGGCGGCGAAGAAGGCAGGGACTGTTTCGCCGGGCAGGATCACCGGTGCGATGACGGTGATGTCGGGCAGGTGCGTGCCGCCGGCGTGCGGGGCGTTGAGCATGTAGATGTCGCCCGGCCTCATGCCGCGGCCATCGTTGGCGCGAGCCGAGATGATGGCGCGGATCGAAGCGCTCATCGAGCCGAGGTGCACGGGAATGTGCGGTGCGTTGGCGACGAGGCCGCCGGCGGCGTCGAACACTGCGCAGGAAAAATCGAGTCGCTCGCGGATGTTGACCGAGGCAGCGGTAGTCTGCAGGGCGAGGCCCATCTCCTCGGCCACAGCCATGAAGCGATTGTTGAAGATTTCCAGCAGGATCGGGTCGGCGTCAGCGCCAATCGCGCGTGCTGTGGGCGCGTCGGTGCGTGTCAGCAGGAGATCGCCCTGTGGCATGATCGCCGATCGCCAACCGTCATCGACAAAGGTCGTGGCGCCAGTCTCAAGGACAAGCGCGGGGCCCTGAAGGACGAAGCCCGCAGGCAGAGTTTCGCGGCGCAGGGCAGGGATATCTCGCAGGGCGCCTGCGATGCGGACTGCGGCTGTGGGAACGTGCGCGGGTGCAGATGTCGGAAGGTCGGCGACTGCGTCGTTCGCGTCGGCGCCGCGACCGATCGTTTCGGCGGAGATGCGGGCAATGATGATCTGGCGGTTGGGGTCGATGAAGCCGAAACGCTGGCGGTGGGCGGACTCAAACGCGGCCTGGAGCGACGCCGCGTCTGACCATTCGACAGGAATGGTGGCTTCCCCGCCATCATAGCGAAGGTGAGCCGTGATGATCGTGCTGATGACCGTTGGATCAACGCCCTGCTGCGCAAGAGCTGTTTCGGCAGCAGTGCGAAGCGAAGCTATGACGTCGGCCGCGTCGTGTCCGAGCGGGCGTTCGATGGAGGTCTCGCGGATCATGCGGAGATCCGCGAGGCCGATACCCCAGGCGGATAGGACGCCCGCCAATGGATGAAGCAGAACGCTCCGCGCACCCACCGCATCTGCGACGGCGCAGGCATGCTGGCCGCCGGCCCCACCGAAGGCGCAAAGCACATATTCGCGCGGATCATAGCCGCGCTGGATCGAGATCTTGCGGATCGCTTCGGCCATGTGCTGGTTGGCGATCGTGATAAAGCCTTCGGCTGCGTCTTCCGGCGTGATGTCCGCGCCGGTGGCCTGCTTCACCTCCCAGCAGAGATCGGCAAAGCGTTGGCTGACGATCTTCGTATCAAGCGGCTTGTCGCCCGCGGGACCGAAGATGGCCGGGAAGTGCTCGGGCCGGACGCGGCCGAGGAGAACATTGCAATCCGTGACCGTCAGCGGGCCGCCGCGCCTGTAGCAAGCCGGCCCGGGATTGGCGCCCGCTGACTTCGGTCCCACCCGCAGGCGCGAGCCGTCGAAATGACAGATTGAACCGCCGCCGGCCGCGACTGTGTGAACCTGCAGCATCGGCGTGGTGAGGCGGACGCCAGCGACCACAGTGTCGTTGGTGCGCTCATAGCTTCCCGAATAGTGAGAGACATCTGTGGACGTGCCGCCCATGTCGAAGCCCAGAACTTTCGTGAAGCCCGCCCTTCGTGCGGCCTCCGCCATGCCGATAACGCCGCCTGCGGGACCGGAGAGCACGGCGTCGCTTCCACGGAACGCGCCCGCGCCAACGAGGCCGCCGTTCGATTGCATGAAGCGAACACGCGTGTCGGCGTCAAATGCGCGGCAGACGCGCTGTACTTAGGCGTTCAGTACGGGCGATAGGTAAGCATCCGCAACCGTGGTGTCTGTCCGGGGAACGTAGCGGATAAGTCCGGAGATTTCCGAGCTCACGGAGACGTGGTCAAAACCGACCTCGCGGGCGATGGCGGCGATCCGGGATTCGTGGGCCGGATACGCCCAGCCGTGCAACAGCGCGATGGCGCAGCTGGTGAGGCCCTTGCTGCGGCCGGTTTCCAGTTTGCGGCGAATGGCGGCTTCGTCGAGTGGCTTGACGATTTGGCCGTCTGCCGTGATGCGCTCGTCGGCCTCGATCACCTGCGAATACAGCATGTCGGGCTTCACGATGTGCAGCGCGAAAATGTCTGGCCGCGCCTGATTGCCTATCTCGAGAAGGTCGACGAAACCATCGGTGACAACCAGAAGTGTCGGCGCGCCTTTTCGTTCGAGCAGGGCATTGGTCGCAACGGTAGTGCCCATCTTGATGGCGTCGATGCCGCCGCCGCCATGGTCGGCGAGGATGGTGCGGACCGCCTCGACTGCTGCATCGGCATAGCGGTCTGGGTTTTCCGACAGCAGCTTGCGTACGACCAGCCGACCCGCGGGCGAGCGCGCGACCACGTCGGTGAAGGTGCCGCCCCTGTCGATCCAGAATTGCCAGCCAGTCATTTCCCGACTGTTGGTTTGCGCCTCGCCCTTTGACAAGCCCGGCTGGCGGATCAATGGTCGGGAAACTCGTGGAGGGCGCAATGACGAAGCGGACGCAGAAGCTGGCGGCGGGAATCGCTCTTGCCTTCACGATAGCGCTTGCAGCGACGGCGCAGGCTCCCGCCTCCACGGCAATCATCCGTGACGATTGGCAGGTGAAGGGGCTGGCGGCCCCGGCGGAGATCGTAGTCGATCACTGGGGCGTGGCGCATATCTATGCGGCGTCCCAGCGCGATGCGTTCTTCCTTCAGGGTTACAATGCGGCGCGCGACCGCCTCTGGCAGATCGACCTGTGGAGAAAGCGCGGGCTGGGGCTGCTGTCGAAATCGTTCGGGCCAGCTTATGTCGACCAGGATCGCGCGGCGCGACTGTTCCTCTATCGCGGCGACATGGAGGCTGAGTGGAACGCCTATGCGCCGGATGCACGCGCGTCTGCCGAGGCGTTTGCGGCGGGGGTCAATGCCTATGTCGAAGAGGTGAAGGCGGGAGGCAAGCCTCTGCCGGTCGAATTCGGGCTAACGGATTCCGAGCCCGAAGTCTGGAAGGCGGAAGATATCATCCGCATACGCAGCCATGCGCTGGTGTCGAACGTCACTTCCGAAGTGGCGCGGGCGCAGGTTGCCTGCGCGGCGGGGGTCGAGGCGGACGAACTGAGGCGGAAACTCGATCCGGTGGATCACAAGCGCGTCGTGCCGGCAGGACTGAACCCGTGCGATGTACCGGCGGATGTGCTGGCCGATTACGTGCTGGGCACCAAGCAGGTCGACTTCAGTCCGCTGCTGCCGGGCAAGCAGGCCGCGCGGGATACCAATGCCGAGCTTGCTGCCCTGATGGAGGCCCAGCTGTATGAAGGGTCGAACAATTGGGTCGTCTCGCCGTCGAAGTCGGAGACGGGGCGGGCGATCCTGGCGAACGATCCCCACCGACAGCTGGGCGTGCCATCGCTACGCTATGTCGTGGGGTTGAATGCGCCGGGTATGAACATCATCGGCGCTGGCGAACCGGCCCTGCCGGGCGTGTCGCTGGGCCACAACAATGATGTTGCCTTCGGCATCACCATCTTCGCGATGGATCAGGAAGACCTCTACGTCTACGAGACCGGCCCGGCCAATCCCGACAGCTATCGCTACAAGGGCAAGTGGGAGTCCATGACCGTGGTGCGCGAAACCATCGAGGTGAAGGGTGAGGCGCCGCGCGAGGTTGAGCTGAAATTCACACGGCATGGACCCGTGCTGTCGCAGGATTCAGGCAAGCGCCGGGCCTTCGCGATGCGCAGCGTGTGGTTCGAGCCTGGTGTCGCCGGCTATTTCGGTTCCACGCGGCTGACGCATGCGAAGTCGTGGGAGGATTTTAGGGATGCGAGCAATCATTGGGGAGCGCCGCCGCTGAACCTTGTCTATGCGGACGTCAACGGGAATGTCGGCTGGGCCGCGTCCGGGCGTACGCCGGTGCGCAAGAACTGGGACGGACTGATGCCCGTGCCGGGAGATGGGCGCTACGAATGGCAGGGCTTCTTCGCGAAGGACCTGCTGCCGTCATCGTTCAATCCCGACGCAGGCTTCTTTGCCACCGCCAACGAGTTCAACCTGCCGGCGGACTATCCGGCGGAAGAGCGCAAGGTGGCGTTCGAGTGGACCGACCCTTCCCGATCTAGCCGAATACACGAAGTGCTGCGCGCTGATCCGAAGGTCAGCCTGCTCGACTCCATGCGGCTGCAAACGGATTCGGTGAGCCCACAGGCGCGCCGGCTGATTGCTGTCATGAAGGAAGTTCCGGGCGGAACGATGGGGATGAATGTCGACCATGCGCTGAAGTTGCTGACGGCGTGGGATGGCAACCTCACCATCGATAGCCCTGCTGCTGCGATCTACGAGACGTGGGCTAACAAGTATCTGGGCAAGGCCGTTGTTGCGCGCGTGACGCCGGAAGCTGCGCGCGCGCTTGTCGGCGCCGGACATCTGGAAGCGATTGTTCGCTACCTCGAAAATCCGGACACACGCCTCGGCGCCAATCCGCGTGAGGCCCGGGCGGAAATCATGCTGCAGTCACTGAAGGCTGCGACGGAAGAGCTGGAGCAGCGTTTGGGACCAGATCCCCATTCATGGGCGTGGGGGCGGCTCCATGTGGCGCAGTGGGAGCCGGCCGTCAGTGTGATCGCTGATCCGCAGGCGAAAGCGCAGATGACGGTAGGGCCGTTGCCGACGCCGGGGTCTTCCTCGACGCCGCGTGCGCAGACCTGGAATCCCGCGAACTTTACCGTGACAGCAGGAGCTTCGGTGCGTTTCGTGTTCGATGTCGGCGCGTGGGACAATTCAATGTTCATCAACACGCCGGGCCAATCGGCGGACCCCAACAGCTCGCACTATCGCGACCTATTCCCCCTCTGGGCCGAAGGCGGCTACGCGCCGCTGCCGTTCAGCCGCGAGGCGGTCGACCGAGCTGCAAGACGCGTGATCACCCTGAAGCCGGCAGGATAGTGCCGCGGTACGGCACTCCGTCGCCGATGATGTAGTCGTTGACATGACCGCGAAACCGGCGGCCGCCGAGTTCGACGTTGACCATGTGGCCGCGCCAGGTGTTGCCGACCATTGGCAGCGTGTAGGCCTGCACGACACTCGCTTCGCCGCCAAGCTCGCGGCCGTCGGCGAGAGTCACGCTTATGGCGCGATGTGGCGCGGGTGGGTCGATGACGACGGCGGAGACTTCGGTCGCCTTGTCCCCTTCGAGAAGATAGCCCTCGCGCCGACGCGCGGTGATCAACATCGTGGAGGCCGCGCCATCACCCCAGAGCGTCATATAGCAGAAGGCGGCGGTGAAACGTGGATTGGTCTGGCCCTGTTCATGGAACTGGGCTGGCCCCGAGAATTCGACGCGCCTGCCGTTTATCGTCACCGTGGCAAGGCCCTTTCCGAACACTTCGGTGCGGCCTTTGTTGAGACCGGAATAGAGGCGCTCAGGCGAGAATGCGATGGTCGCCTCCATGCGCTGGTCGCCATTGCCAAAGGCTGAAGTGGCGGATTTGCGCGCCAGGCAGGCGCCGCTGACCATTGCCGATGTCGGCGCGCTGACCTTCCCTTTGCGCTCGAACACCAGCGAGTTCGCGGCGTCTGCGTAGCGAACACTGTCGCCGTCAACGACGGTGGCGTCGGTTCCGCTGGGAGCAATGTGATTCACGAAGGAATAGAACTGCCCGTCGATGCGCGCGTGCATCCACAGCCATGCCAGGTCGAGCTGCGGATAGCGGCAGAGCCGCATGGTGAGGCGTTGCTCGCCGTCATCCGACGAAACGCCCGAATGTACGGACTCGCTCAGCGTTTCAATATTCGTGAACTGGGCATCAAGCGGCGGTCCGCCCGGCAGCGTCGCGCAAGCGCCGGCGGCGAGGGGAAGGAAAAGGGCGCTTCGTCTGGTCCACATATCCGGTTTCCTCCGCCGTATTGTTCTTATGAGGGCAGTATTGTCTCGGCAGCGCGCGAAAGGAAGGGCTGGTGTTCGGGCGCCGCGATGGCGATGAGCGCTTCGGCGCGTTCGCGGGGCGAACGGCCCTTGAGACGCGCGACACCGTACTCGGTGACAATCGCATCGGCGAGCGTGCCGGGGATGGTGGGCGAGGCGATCGTCGGCACGATGCGCGAGGCGCCGCCGCCAGCGGCCTGAAGGGCAATGATCGAGAGACCGTTCGGCGCGGCGGCGGCTCCCCTCATGAAGTCACTCGCGCCGCCGACGCTGCTGATCCTGCGGCTCATCCGCCATTCCAGGTTGAGATTGCCGGCCAGGTCCACCTCGATTGCCGAGCCGATGGAAACAAAGCGCGGCAAGGCGGCGAGGACAGCGTGCGCGTGGGTCGCGCCGATGGAGGCGAGCGTGAAGTTCGAGAGCTTGAGCCAGTCGTGAAAGGGAGGGCCGCCCCAGGCGACGCCGGTGACATTGCCGGGCGCGCTGTCCAGCGCACCGGCCTCGGCCAGGGCTTGGAATTCCGGCGTGATGATCCCGCTGTGAACCCGCAATCCGCGATGAAAGCGCAGCGCAGCGACGATGGCGGCGGGCGTATCGCCAATGCCAGACTGAATTATTGAGTCGTCAGGGATCAGTTCTGCGGCGTTGCGGCCGATGGCCTCGAGCGTGGTGTTCTTGGCGGAAGAGGGTGCAGGCGGCGGGGTGATCAGCGGCGCGCCTATCTCGATCGCGAGATCGATCCGATCGACCGGGATGGCCTCGGCTCCTGGCAGGAATGGCATGCGGGAATTGACGAAGGCTATGCATCGCCTGGAGCGGGGTGCGACGATCCCCGGAGTGTCGCATGCCACTCCGAAGGAACAGAGGCCGCGACGGTCTGGCGGCGAGACATGAAGGATGGCTGCGTCAAAATCTGTGTTCCCCAGCGTTTCGCCGATCTGCGAATGGGGCATCGCATTGATCCGCGTGCGGCCCGTGGCGATCGAAGGCTCCAGCGCGGGCGAGGCCATGAAGGTCGTGAGGCGCACGTCGCCGGGAAGCGAGCCGTAATCGTGGCGGTTGATGCCTGGGATCAGGCACGACCAGAAGTCGACGCCAGCGGCGACGCCCGGATCATCGCGCAGGGCGTCGTGAAGGTGCAGGCACTCGCCGGGCCCGCCCTGGAAGAAGATTCGCTGGCCGGACCGAAAGCTGCCGAGAACCTCGTGGATGGATGCAGTCTTCACGCGACGCCGGCCGCCTTGAGAAGTCGACGCGCGCGTTCGACCACCGGCTGGTCGATCATGCGGCCATTGTGCGAGACGACGCCATCGGCGCGCTGCTCCCATGCGGCGAGAATGGCCTGCGCCTCTGCGATGTCCGTCTCGCTGTGGCCGAAACACTGGTTCAGAACCGGCACCTGATTGGGGTGGATGCACATGGCGCCGGTGAGGCCGGCAGCGTGCGAGCGGCGGGCTTCCTCGGCGAAGGCGTCAAGGTCTGTGAAGTTGGCGATGCCACTGGCCATGCCAATGCCCATGATGCCGCGCGCGGCGGCGGCATAGGCGATAGCCTGTGCGGCGAGGCCCAACGACTGGGACGTCGGCGGGCGACCGAGAGACAGCGCGAAATCTTCGCTGCCGAGCGAGATGCCGATCAGGCGCGGGCCATCTGCGATCGCGGTCACCCGCTCGAGCGCGCGCGGACTTTCAATTACGGCGACGACGCCGATCGCACCACGATCAAGTCCCTGCTCGTATTCCAGCGCATCCAGCATCGCGGAAAGGCTGTCGAGTTCAGCGGCCTGTTCCACCTTCGGCAGGACGACAGCCGTGAGGCCGGGACGGACGACCGCTTCGAGATCGTCCGCGAGGTAGTGCTCGTCATTGTTCACGCGGGCGGTCACAATGGCGCCGTGACCGTGCAGCGTTGTGATCGCATCAGTCGCCAGCATGCGTGCGGCAGCCTTGGCTTCGGGCTGGGTGGAGTCTTCCAGATCGATGATCAGCGCATCAGCGCCGCGCGTATGCGCCTTCTGCCAGCGCTGTGGCGCGGCGGCGGGAACGAAGAGCATGGAACGCCAGCCGGTGGTCACGTCGCACTCCCCCTGTCCAGTCCCTAGCCGACGCTGATCCGTCCCGACATGGCAACGTATCCCTCGGCGTCCGCGGCCCAGACATCTGCGCCGCTTGCCGTATCGACCAGATTCACGCTGAAGGGCGCAAGGTCAAATACTGGTCTTTGTGCGCGGAATACGAAAGACGCAATTCTGTCATGCGGTCGGTGCTGCCGGAAATGGTCCACCAGCAAGGTTGCCAGCAGCGGTCCGTGAACGACAAGGCCGGGATAACCCTCCTCGCGCATCGCATAGTCGCGGTCGTAGTGGATGCGGTGGGAATTGTACGTCAGCGCCGAAAAGCGGAACAGCAGCGCAGCTGTAGGATCAATCATGCGCGAGACCTGCGCCTCGCGGCGCTCGCCGGGCGGAAGCGGTTGGGCGTTTCCGCTTCTCTCACGGAAGACGATGTCCATCTCGTCGGTGACGCATAATGTTTCGCCAGCGAAGATGTCGTGGCGCAGGGTCAGAAAAACGAGGCGGCCAGTGCGTCCCGTCTTCTCCGAGACGTTCGCGATGGTGGTCACGCGGCGAATGGCGCCGCCGAAGGGGATAGGCGCGTGGAACGTCACGCGGCTGCCGGCGGCCATGCGCATGGGCAGGTCGATGGGCGGAACGATGCCGCCACGCAGGGGGTGGCCGTCCGGCCCGATCTCGGACTGCGGGCCCTGGGGCAGAAAGCAAAGCAGGTGACCCATCGGCGGGATGGCGTCGCGCTCGGGTGCACGATTGAGCAGGGCAGCGAGGCGCTGGAAGGGTTCGCGCGCGACAAGATCGTGCGCTGTTTCGCTGCGGCCGATCCAGTCTGTCGTGTTGGTGTGCATCGGAGGGCTTCACCTAAAACGACTTTGGCAGGCCCAGCACATGTGTCGCCACATGGCTGAGGATCAGGTTCGTGGAGATCGGCGCGACCTGATAGAGCCGCGTTTCGCGGAATTTGCGTTCGATGTCGTACTCCTCCGCGAACCCGAAGCCGCCGTGCGTTTGCACGCACATATCGGCGGCGTACCAGCTCGCTTCGGAAGCCGTCATCTTCGCCATGTTCGCTTCCGAGCCGCAGGGCTTGCCCGCCTCAAACAGCTGGGCCGCGTGATCGACCATCAGTGACGCGGCCGTAACCTGCACATGCGCGCGGGCAATTGGGAATTGCACGCCCTGGTTCTCGCCGATCGCGCGGCCGAAGACGGAACGGTCCCTGGCATAGGCAGCCGCACGGTCGATGAAGAAGCGCCCATCGCCGATGCATTCGGACGCGATCAGGATGCGTTCGGCGTTCATGCCGTCGAGGATATACTTGAAGCCTGCGCCTTCTTTGCCGATCAGGTTCTCGGCGGGGACTTCGAGATTGTCGAAGAACAGTTCGGTCGTTGCGTGGTTCAACATGGTGCGGACGGGCTTGATTGTCAGACCGCGCCCCTTCGCTTCACGCATGTCGACCAGAAGCACGCTCATGCCGTCAGATGTCTTGCCCTTGTCGTCGCGTGGGCTGGTACGGCAGAGGAGAACCATCAGGTCCGAATGTTCGGCGCGGCTGATCCAGATCTTGGAGCCGTTCACCACATACCTGTCGCCAACTCTCTTCGCGAAGGTCTGGATGCGCGTGGTGTCCGTGCCGCTGGTCGGTTCGGTGACGCCAAACGCCTGCAGCCGGATTTCGCCGGTCGCGATCTTGGGCAACCACTTGTCCTTCTGCGCCTGCGAGCCGTGACGCAGCAGCGTGCCCATCGTGTACATCTGCGCGTGGCAGGCCGCGCCGTTCGCGCCGGAGCGGTGGATTTCCTCCAGCACGGCGCAGGCCGCCGAAAGGCCAAGGCCCGAGCCGCCATATTCGTCCGGTATCAGGACTGACAGCCAGCCCGCCTCGGTAAGCGCCTTCACGAACTCGGTTGGATAGGCGCGCTCGCGATCCAGGGCGCGCCAGTATGGGCCAGGAAACCGGGCGCACAACTTGCGCACGGCGTCACGGATTTCGGGATGGGCCTGCGTCTCGCTCATGGCGCCAGTGTGCAACGCGTCTGGCCTTACGTCACGCCTTTGCTTGGAGGCGGATTGCGGTCAAGGTTGGGTCAGACGAGGGGAGGCTTCATCCATGACAGACTTCAGCCTGCAGAATCCCGTGTTTGCGACCTATGTCGCTGCCGCGTGCATCATGATCCTGAAAGCCGTGGCGATGTCGTGGCTCACAGTCGTTCGCATGATGGGCGCGAATGCCGGCTTCCGGAATCCGGAGGACGGCAAGAAGACGCCGATGAACCCCAATCCCCAACCCGGCCAAGTCGGGCCGAATGAGCGCGTGGACCGTATCAGGCGCATCCACCTCAACGACCTTGAGAACATCCCGTTCTTCCTGGTCGCAGGGCTGCTCTATGTGACGACGAGGCCGGACCTCGCGATCGCACAGTGGCTGCTGTATGGATATGTCGTCTCGCGCCTGCTTCACTTTCTGGCGTATCTGACCGCGCAGATCCACGAAGTGCGCGCCACGCTGTGGACGATTGGGTCGCTGATCCTGATCTACATGACGGGCGCAACGCTGGTGAAGGCGCTCGGCGGGTTAGGGGCATGATCTCGCCTGGCGGCCGGGACAGAACTCCTGGAAGATTTGCTCTCGATTGTCGCTGGACGCGGCCTCGACTCTCGTACAAACTGTACCAAATAGTATCAAGAATACGTCTCTAGGGGAGGCGACTATGAAACGTATTGCACTGGCGCTTGGTGGAGCTGTTTGCGCGGCGGCTTTGCTCGCAGCATGCGGAGGCGAGGCGCCTGCGGCTCCTCCCGAACAGCAGGGAACGGCGGAGCGCCCGGCGCCCAATCCGCTGAACAATGCCTATTTCGGCGACCTCCACCTGCACACCCGCAACTCGTTCGACGCTTACATCTTCAACGTGCGCGCGTCGCCCGACGAGGCGTACGCCTACGCCAAGGGCGGTACGATCAAGCACGCCACCGGATTCGAGATGAAGCTGAACTCGGGCCCGCTGGATTTCCTCGCGGTCACCGATCACTCCGAGTATCTTGGCGTGCTTCCGGCCATTGATACGCCCGGGGACCCCTATTCGAAGGTGCCGTTCGCGAAGGACCTGTTTGCAACTGATCCGACCGAGGTGATGGCCGCGTTCCGCATCTTCAGCAACTCGCTGCGCGCGGCCCAGAGGATGCCCGAGTTTGCGGACCAGCGTACCGTGAAATCGGCCTGGCACGACATCATCGATTCAGCCAACCGCAATTACGAGCCGGGCAAGTTCACCACGCTGATCGGCTACGAATTCACGTCCGCGCCGGAAGGCCGCAACCTGCACCGCAACGTGATCTTCTCTGGAGATACTGCGCCGGAGCTGCCGTTCACCGCGCTGGAGTCGCAGAACCCGGAAGAACTCTGGAAGTGGATGGACCAGCAGCGCGCGGCCGGGATGGAGTCTCTGGCCATCACGCACAACGGCAACGGCTCGAACGGCACGATGTACGAGCGGACGCGGTGGGACGGGCAACCCGTGGACCGCCAGTGGGCGGAGCTGCGCGTGCGCAACGAGCCGCTGGCCGAGATCACGCAGGTGAAGGGCACATCGGAAACCCACCCGCTCCTGTCGCCGAACGATGAATTCGCCGGCTTCGAGATCATGGAGTGGTATATCGGCTCGACCCAGCCGATCACCAAGTTCGATGGCGGCTATGTCCGCAAGGCGCTGAAGGACGGGATGGAGATCGAGGCGCAGGTCGGCGCCAACCCCTACAAATTCGGCTTCGTTGGCGCGTCGGACACACACAACGCGGCGGGCTCGTACGAGGAAGACAACTATCACTCCAAGGTCGGCATCCAGGACGCGACGCCCGAGAAGCGCGGATCGGCGCCGCCGACGGGCAAGACCTGGGACAACTACAAGCCCGACGATAACGTCGCGCGCTACGCGACCTGGGGTGCGTCGGGCCTGACTGGCGTGTGGGCGCCGGAGAATACACGCGAGGAAATCTACGAGGCCCTCCGCCGCAAGGAGACTTTCGCGACATCCGGCCCGCGCATCCGTGTGCGGTTCTTCGCCGGTTACGGCATCGGGTCGCAGCCGCTGACCAGCGATGCAGGCGTCAAGAACGCTTACGCCAACGGCGTGGCGATGGGTGGCGATCTCGTCGGCCAGGCCACTGGCAAGCCCGACTTCCTCGTCATGGCGATGCGCGACGCCAACTCGGCGCCGCTGCAACGCCTGCAGATCGTGAAAGGCTGGGTCGATGCCAGCGGCAAGGCGCAGGAGAAGGTGTTCGACGTCGCCTGCTCCGACGGCGTGACGCTCGACACCCGCACGCATCGCTGTGCCGACAATGGCGCGACGGTGGACCTGAAGACTTGCTCGTTCAGCCAGGACAAGGGCGACGGGGAAATGGCGGCCGTCTGGTCGGACCCCGAATTCGATCCGAAACTGAACGCGCTCTACTATGTCCGCGTACTGGAGAACCCGACCTGCCGCTGGTCGACATGGGATGCGATCCGTCTCGGGATCGAGCCGAACCCCGACCTCGAGACAACCATTCAGGAACGGGCCTACACGTCTCCGATCTGGTTCATCCCGACCAAGGCGAGCTAGGGCCAGCAGACTATGACGTTCAACGTTGTCGCTTTCCTCAGGCGCGCCGCGCGTGAGCCGCTGGTCCATTTCATGGCCATCGGCGCCGCCCTGTTCGTGGTCAACGGCCTGATCAACGGCCCAGACGAAGGGCCCGAAGGCGAGGTTGTGGTGGTCAGCCAGGGCCAAGTGATGCAGATCGCGCAGAGCTTTGTGCTGCTTTCGGGACGGGCGCCGACACGGGCCGAACTGCAAGCGCTGGTCGATGATTTCGTCAGCGAGGAGGTGGGATATCGCGAGGCCATCGCCATGGGGCTGGATGCCGACGACACCATCGTGCGCCGTCGCATGCGCCAGAAGATCGAGTTCATGATCGAGGACGGGGCAGCGAGCGAGACGCCGTCAGAATCCGATCTGCAGGCGTGGCTGGATGCACACCCGGAGAAGTTCCGCATGCCCGAGCGCCGGGCGTTGCGGCAGGTCTTGCTGAGCGCTGACAAGCGTGGCGCGCGCGCCGCGGCCGACGCTGAGGCGGCGCTCGCCTCCCTGAAGGCCGGCGGAGATCCAGCAGACTTGGGCGACAGGTCAATGCTGCCCGCTGCGATTCCACTGACAACGCAGGAAGGCGTCGCGGCCTTGTTCGGCGCAGACTTTGCCGCCGCCGCTTTTGCCGCCGGCGAGGGCGGGTGGTTCGGCCCGGTCGCCTCTCCGTTCGGCCAGCATGTGGCGATGCTGGTGGATGTGGAGCCCGGCCGCGCCGTGCCGCTGGCGGAGGTGGTCGACCGGGTCCATGCCGACTGGGTCGAGACGCGCCGCAACGCCGCGCGTGATGATTTCCACGCTCGCATGCGTGAGCGCTATGACATTCGCATCGAATGGCCCGAGCCGTGGAAGGACATGCCGTCGACGCCTGACCCGAACCCCAAGACGAAACCATCGCTCGAGATCGGCGAATGATGCGGCTTGCGGGCCTGATCCTCGTCTGGCTTGCGATGGCGGCGGGCCTTGCCCCGTCCGCGTTCGCGCACGAGATCAGACCCGCCTTCCTGCAGGTGCGCGAGGTGGAGCCGCAGGTCTATGACTTCCTGTGGAAGACGCCGGCGCGCGGCGAGATGCGGCTGGCGCTGAACATCATCCAGCCGGCTGAGTGCGCCAATATTTCCGAACCACGCAGCACGATGGTGGCCGGCGCCGTGATCGAACGCTGGCGCGCAAGATGTCCGGGCGGGATCGTGGGCAAGCCCATCCAGATCGAGAACCTGTCCCAGACACTGACTGACGCCATCGTGCGGTTCGAGCCCGTCGAAGGATCACCCAAGACGCTCCGCGTGAAGCCGGACGATCCGTACGCTGTCATCCCGGACAAGCAGCCGTGGGAAGACGTGGCGTGGACCTACTTCGTCATTGGCGTCGAGCACATCATCTTCGGCTTCGATCACCTGCTGTTCGTGCTCGCGCTGGTGCTGCTGGTGCGCAATCCAGGGCGGTTGTTCGGGGCAGTCACGGCGTTCACGGTGGCGCATTCCATAACGCTGGCGGCGACGACATTCGGATGGGTGCGCCTGCCAAGCGCGCCGGTCGAGGCGGTGATCGCGCTCTCGATCATGTTCGTCGCGGTCGAGATCATGCGCGTGCGCGCGGGCCAATCCAGTCTCACTGCAACGATGCCGTGGCTGGCCTCGTTCTCGTTCGGTCTGCTGCACGGCTTCGGCTTTGCCGGAGCGCTACGTGAAATCGGCATGCCGGAAGACGCCGCACCGCTGGCGCTCCTGTTCTTCAACCTCGGCGTCGAGGCCGGGCAGGTATCATTCATTGCCGCCGTTCTGCTCGTGATGTTCGTCTGGCGCCGGTTCGCGCCGGCTACGATCAATACGCCGCGCGTTGGCGATCTCGCCTGGCGCGCGCCCGTCTACGCCATCGGCATCATGTCGGCCTACTGGGTGGTCGAGCGCGTCGTCGGCATGGTTGCTATCTGAGACTGCCTTCGGGGCCTGCTGGCGCATCGCGGACAGTCCCGGAGTTCGCATGAATCCGCCTCCGGCCTTCGCGATCGCGATACGAACATTCCCGCCGGAAGCGCCAGGCCGGCACGCACGTCCCGGCTGTTGTTTCCCCGGCATTGGCCGCTATGGTGCGCCGCGTTTCCAGAGGACATGTCCATGACCAAGCTCCGCCGCGCCGCCATCGTCAGCCCGCTCCGCACGGGTGTGGGCAAGTTCCAGGGCGCCCTCTCGGGCATACAGGCGGGCGAGCTGGGGGCGATTGCGCTACGTGCGCTTGTCGAGCGCACGAAGATCGATCCTGAGCGCATCGACGATGTGATTTTCTCGCAGGGCTATCCCTCGGGCGAGGCGCCTGCCATTGGTCGCTGGTCCGCACTGGCGGCCGGTTTCCCGATCTCCGTGCCGGGCTACCAGCTCGATCGCCGCTGCGGTTCGGGCCTGCAGGCGGTCGTCGAGGCTGCGATGTTCGTGCAGACGGGCGCGGCTGATGTCGTGGTCGCGGGCGGCGTCGAGAGCATGAGCAATGTCGAGTACTACTCCACCACGATGCGCAACGGCGCCCGCATGGGGGATGTCGCGTTTCACGACCGCCTGACACGCGGCCGCGTGATGAGTCAGCCGGTCGAACGCTTTGGCGTGATCAGCGGCATGATCGAGACGGCCGAAAACCTGGCCAAGGACTACCAGATTCCGCGCGAGGCCTGTGACGAGTACGCCGCGCGCAGCCACCAGCGCGCGGCCGCTGCCTGGAAGGAAGGTAAGTTCGACAACGAACTCGTGCCCGTCACGATCCCGCAGAAGAAGGGCGATCCCATCGTCTTCAAGTCTGACGAAGGCGTGCGTGGCGATGCGACCGCGCAATCGCTGTCGGCCCTGAAGGCCATCGAGAAGGGCGGTGTGGTCACCGCCGGCAACGCCTCGCAGCAGAACGATGCCGCCGCCGCCTGCCTCGTCGTGGCGGAAGACATGGTCGAGAAGCTGGGGCTTGAGCCGCTTGGTTGGTTCACCGGCTGGGCGGCTGCTGGGGTCGAACCTTCGCGCATGGGCATCGGCCCCGTGCCGGCTGTGGAGCGCCTGTTCCAGCGCACCGGCCTTGGCTGGAAGGACATCGACCTCGTCGAACTCAACGAGGCGTTCGCTCCTCAGGTTCTCGCCGTGCTGAAAGGCTGGAACTGGAACGACGCCGACAAGCTGAACGTCAACGGTTCGGGCATTTCGCTGGGCCATCCCATCGGTGCGACCGGCATCCGCATTCTTGCAACGATGCTGAACGAGATGAAACGCCGCGAGGCGCGCTACGGCCTTGAGACGATGTGCATCGGCGGCGGACAGGGCATCGCGGCGATCTTCGAGCGGGCCGCGTAGGACTCGGGCCGCGGGCTCCCGGCAGTCCGCTACTCCGTGCGAAGGCGGTCCCCGTCCGGCTCCTTTACCGGATAGCCCGCTGCGCGCTTGAATCCGTCTACACGCTGGCGCGCCTGCTTCACCGCGGGCCCCTCGGTCCAGTTCGATGGCGGGTTCAGGATGCGCCCGAAGAACTCCAGCGCATCGAGGAAGCGCGGCGCGATCGATGGGCCGACATGCTCGGCGCCCTTCACGAGTCGATATTCGTGACTAAGGCCGTTGTCGAACAGTACGCGATGCAGGAATTCCGTGCCGTGGTGCAGGAAGAACATGTCCTGGTCGCCGGCTTCCAGATAGATGCCGAGGCCCACCAGGGTCTCGGGATTCGTGCTTGCAATGGTGGCGGGGTTGTTGGCGGCCCAGTAGGCCTCGTCCACCGGCTTGCCATAGATCGACTGCAGCAGATTGTCATCGCGCCAGAACCGGTCGCGCAGCTTCACGTCCTTGAAGGCCAGGGCGGGCTCTATGCCGGGCTCCATGCTTGCGACAGCCTGGAACTTGTCGGGATGCTTGAAGGCAATGCGCAGCGATCCCATCCCGCCCATGGAAATGCCGGTGATCAGCGTGCCCTCGCGCCCCTTGGGCACGTTGTATCCGGCGCGCATCCACGCAAGGAGATCCTCGACGACGAACGTCTCCCATTTCTGCGAACCATCGCGATAGTCCATGTAGAAGGACCGGCCAGCCGAAGGCATCACCGACACGGACGCAGGCACGAGGCCCGCCTTGATCCCGGCTTCCAGCGTATCCGCCATGCTGGTCATGTTGGCGCTCGATCCGCCGCCGCCGTGCAGCTGGACAATCAACGGAAAAGCTTCGCCGCGCTTGGCGTCGTAGCCGGCAGGCAGGTAGACGGCGACGTCCACCGGTCCAGGCACGTGCGTCGTCTCGACCTTGAGGTGGACGATCTGCCCATCGAGCGCGTGAGCCGCCTGCGGAGCGGCCATCACGATCAGGGCAAGCAGGCCTACCAGCAGTTTCATCGCCACCTCCCGTTACAAGCCAGTATCATTCCCTCCTGAGCAAAGGCTGGCAAGCGCTGGAATGTATTGGAATGTAGCGGCTTACTTGGCGGGATAGACGACGATATTGGCGCGGCCGCCAGACCAGATGGCGGCGCTGTCGAGTGGGTAGGACGCGATCATCTGCGCTTCGAGGTTCACGTGCTTCTGCCCTTTGACCTCGAACAAAGCCTCGAAGTCACGCAGACCCTCCGTCGCCGTCTCGACACGGCGGACGCGGTCGGGCTGGGTCATCGCTTCGGCGACGCCCATCACGGCGGTGTCACGCGTGCCTGACAGGACGGCGATACGGTTGCCGGCAGGCCCTTCGAACGTCGCGAAGAATCCGTAGTCGCGATACATCTGGTCGCTGGGCGCCGAGAGGAAGGCTTCGCTCAGATAGCTTTTGCCGGTCTTGCGATCGATCAGCTGATCATAGCTTGCGCCGAACTCGAACAGCGAGCGCGAAAACACCGGATCGCGCAGGGGGCCAAGCCCGCTAAGCAGCCCGACATAGATGATGTCATCCGTCTTGAGACGCCCCGGCTCGAGGTTCGAGGCGAGGACGACACGCACATCGCGATCATCATCCAGCAGCGGCGCAAGGTCGGTGAGGGCATAGGCGGTGGATGCGGGCAGGTATTGCAGTGCGACGTCAGAGAAGCGATCGAAGCCGCCAGGAATGCCCGACTGGCTCTCGACGAGGTCTTCCTTGCTGTTGATCGTGAAGTCGCGGATCAGGCGCTTCAGTGTGACCTGATCCTCGTACTCGCCGAACATGTAATAGTCACCGACCACCACCGTGAGCGGGCGCTTGCCCTCTGCCAGCGCGCGCCAGGGCGTCGCCGTCTCCATGGCCGCGGCGGATGGGGGACGACCAGCAAGCATCGCCCAGGCGGCAACATTTCCGGCAACCAGCGCGACAAGCGCGGCCGCGACCAGGCCCCAGCGCCAGCGGCGCCCTTGCGCTGGAGAGGTCGATGTATCCGCTGGAGCCTCGTCGGTTGCTTGCGCAACATCTGACGTCGGGCCGGTACAGACTATACGATAGTCACCCTTGGGAATATCGAGCCTTGCGCCGTCCTTCACACCGTTGCGCAGGTAGAATTCATCGAACCGCTTCCGCAGGCGGTGGACATAAACGCGCGCGACAGGGTCATCCCTCAGCGCTTCTGTATCGGCCTTGCCGAAAACGGCGAGGGCGATTTCTGCCTCTTTCGGCGAGCGACCTGCGAGAGAGCAGGCGACGAGGAAGTCGAACAGTTCAAGCAACCGGCCACTGCTTCCCAGCACCCCCGACTCGCGCACGCGCGCGATTTCCGCTGCCAGGTCCGGCGCGGTCTGTTCGGTGGCGGAGGCAGGCGTAACGGTCATGTAACGTCCAACAAATCACCGCTAATGTAGCCCAGCGATGTATGCCGAGTCTCTGGCGAACGACTTCACGCTGTTGCGATGCCGGGCAGCATGTCGGCGTCACGGATGCCTTCACATGGCCACGGTCCGGTGGTCAATGTGGTTCGGCTACGCCTTGTTATCATGGCAAGGATCCGGGCAAATTCTTGCACAGGTTGAACCTGTCAGCCTGCCGCGACCTGCTCGGGCGGGGCGCTAAGCCTGTCGCGCATGGCCTGGCAGGTTTCGTCCAGCAGAGCTCGTAGCCGTGGCAGTGCCTCGACTGCCTCAGCGAGGCTGCCAGCCTTGCAGGCGGCTTCGATCTCCTCCGCGAGGCCGGCGACGGCCGCGGCCCCCGCCGACAGCGCCATGGATTTCAGGAAGTGGGCCTGAGCGCCGAACGCCTGAGCGTCAGCGGCTTGCGACAGGACTTCGAGCTTGAAGGCCGCGTCGGGCCCCTGGCCCAGGAACAGTCGCCAGACCTTGCCGACCACGTCTCGTCCGTTGCGTGCGCCGACCTTACGCATCGTCTCGATGGCTTTCTCGTCCAGCAGGGAAGCGGAGCCAAGAGACGGCGGAGTGGCGGCGACAGCGATGGGCGCGACAACTGCAACGGGCGCTGGCGCGGCTTGTGCGGGGGCAGGTCGGGTGGCCACGTTCCGGGCTCCATCGCCCGCCGCCTTCAGCGCCTCCACAAGGCGGGATGCGTTGAACGGCTTCGTCATGTGGCGATCTGCGCCGGCTTCGGCCCATGCGTCGGCGTCAACACCGCGCACTTGCGCCGTCAGGGCGACAATCATGGCGCGCTTGCCGCCGTATTGTATTTCGGCGTCCCGGATCAGGCGCGTTGCCGTGAAGCCGTCCATCTCCGGCATCGAGCCATCCATGAAGATGACGTCGTATGACTTGCGGCCTGCCGCCTCAACGGCCTCAACGCCGTTGACGACGACATCACCCTCGACGCCGAGGCTCAGCAGGGCCTCACGCAGGACTTCGCGATTCACGGCGTTGTCATCGACAGTCAGGATGGAGAGATGGCCGAACGTTTCGCTCTGCTGCGCGGCCGATGACGAGGCAAGCGCGGCAAGGCCTCGGAAGTCGCGGCGCGCGGCGCGTGCGGCAAACTCCCAGAAAGCCGTGCGGCCCAGCGGTAGCGGCAGAAGATCCTGCGCCACTCCCGAGCGGATGAGTGCATCCGCATGGTTGTCGCCGACATCGGTGAGGCAGGCGTTGAAGCTTGCAGGTGCTGCGCCGTTGTGAGCCAGGTGATCCGACAGGCTGATGACCGTTTCGCCTGCAGTCGCCTCGCTGGGGGAGGCGATCATCCGCGCCTCAAGGCCAATGTCGCGGGCGGCGGCGGCGATTGATCTGGCCAGCAGTGGCTGCGGCACAGCGATGGCGAGGCGGAGGCCGGCGACATCGGGCTGTTTGGGCGCGGTCTGTTCGACGGCGAGGTCCACGGCGACCGCAAAGGTTGAGCCCTCGCCGATCCTGGACGTGACGATGATTTCGCCACCCATTGCATCGACGAGGCGCTTGCACACTGTCAAGCCAAGGCCGGTTCCGCCGAAGCGTCTAGTCGTGGACTGGTCAGCCTGGCTGAACGCCTCGAAGATGGCGTTGATGCGATGCTGCTCGATGCCAACGCCGGTGTCGGTGACCGCGATGCGCAGCGATGCGCGCTCCCCTGTGGTGCTCGCTGAAAGATCAACGCTGACGCCGCCCTTGTCGGTGAACTTCAGCGCATTGTTGACGAGGTTGGTGATCACCTGGTTGAGACGCGTGGGGTCGCCCAGCACAAGCTCCGGTGTTTCCGGCGCCACGCGGATCGCCAGTTCAAGTCCCTTCGAGCGCGCCTTTTCCCAGAACAGGCTGGCGACGTCTTCAACCATGCGTTCGGGAGAGAATGGTACAGTTTCGAGGTCCAGCTTGCCGGCCTCGATCTTCGAAAGATCGAGAATGTCGTTGATGATGGTCAGCAGGCTGGCGCCGGAACGCGAAATGATCTCGGCATAGCGTCGGTGGCGCGTCGAAAGGTCCGCCGACGCCAGCATTTCCGCCATCACCATCATGCCGTTCATCGGCGTGCGGATCTCGTGGCTCATGGTTGCGAGGAAGTCGGACTTCGCGGCGTTGGCGTTCTCGGCCTCTTCCTTCGCGAGGCGATAGTCACGCGTGCGATCCTCGACCGTCTGCTCCAGCGTTTCCATATGGCGAGCAATGCGATCATCACGTTCGCGGATATTGTCGATCATGCCGTTGAACGCGTCCCCCAGAATGGCGGTCTCGTCCTTGCGCTTCGATGGCGGCATGCGGCGGGCAAAGTCCTGGCGGGCGCCGACTTCCGACATGGCCGCAGCCAGATTTCCGATCGGGCGGATCATGTGCGAGATCGACACCTGCGCAATCGCGACGCCGCCTGCGATCGCGAAAAGCGCAACAAGCGCCGTCCATCCCAGCGTGGCGTAGAGGTCCGCGCGGAGGTCGGTGATGTCGGCAAGAACGACAAGCTCCCCCACCTGTTCGCCGGCCTCGATCACAGGCAACGTCACAGAGCCGCGATCGCTGTTCAGCAAGTCTAAGCCCGACAACTCGCGCAGGTCAGCCGTGCGACCGCGTATCGATGCGCCCGCCCCAAGCTGCGCGAATGGCTGGCCATCCCTGTCGAGCAACGCCATGAAGATGACGGAGCCGATGCGCTGCATCCCCTTCATGTGGTCGAACGCTTGCGGCCGGTCGCGGTTCGCGAGCGGTTCGGCCAGTGCGGCGGAGTAGGCGGACGCTGCCGCCTCAAGAGACTGGGCGCGCGCATCGGCCGCCTGATCGAGATCGCGGAATGCACCCACGGCCGACGTGGTCATGACCGCCGCAAAGATCACGACAGCGATAACCAGCGAAAGCCTGAAGCGGATCGATCTCCGGAAAGGGACTGCAAATCCCGACATCTTGTGGTGCGCCCGCGATTTCCTGTTCGCAGGCTACGCTTCCCAGTGTCTAGGGCCGGTTAACCGAAGGCGGTCGCACAATCTAAGGGGCAGCCCCGTGAATTTAACGGTCTCTTGAACCCTTCATTTAGTGAATTTCGTTAGCATGAAAATCATCCGGGCGCTCCGGCAGCAGCGGCGCGGCGGCATGGTGGGAGTTTGCGTGCGGAACTTCGGGTCCAACTCGAAGGGCAACATGACCATCTTCATGGGTGGTCTCATGCTCGTCGCCGCGTTCATCGTCGGCGGCGTGGTCGACTACATGTCGCTGTCCAACCAGAAGCATGCGCTGCAGGGCGTGGCTGATCGCGCAGCGCTTGCCGCCGCTCAGGAACTCATCGTCTTCAAGGGCTCGGACAAGCGTGTCAACGCGATCACTCAGAGCTTTGTCACGGTGAATTACACGGCGAAACCAAGCAAGGCGACTGCGCGCATCATTGAGGAAGGCAAGGCCGTCGAGGTCACCATCGTTGCCGAACCGCAGACCTATTTCCCCGGTCCCGTTGCGCGCGGCGTCAGCGAGATCAAGGTGAACGCGGTCGCGGAGATTTCAGGCGGGGGCTATGTCTGCATGATCGGCCTGTCGACATCAGAGCCATCGACCCTGGAGATGCACGACAAGGCGCGCGTGACGGCCGAGGCGTGCGCGATCTATTCCAACTCGCGCTCGCCGTCTTCGCTTCGCCTTCACAACTCGGCGCGCGTTAAGGCCGATCTCGTATGCGTCGCGGGCGGGGTCCAGGGAAGCACATCAGCGGTGTCGCCCAACGCCCCCATCGAAGATTGCCCGCCGCTTGCCGATCCGCTGCGCGACAGGCCGGAACCGAATGTCGGCCTGCTGGAATGCAACAACATCCTCGGGTCGGGAAGCATCCTCGGCAGCGATCTTCTGGGCAAGGACGGCAAGCTGCTTTCGCCGGAAGGTCTGCTGGGCAAGGGCGGTCTTGTTGGCGGCCTTGTGAGCGGCGACCTGCTCAAGAAGAAGAACCTCCTGCAGAGCGTCGCTGGCGGCGATCTGGTCGGCAATCTTGCGCCAGGGCTCCTCGTGACAGGCAAGACCACGCTGGAACCCGGCGTCTATTGCGGCGGCATCAATGTCCTCGGCGGTGACGTCACGCTGAAACCGGGCACCTACGTCCTCAACAATGGCGGTCTCGTCATCATGAACGGCGGTAGGCTGGTCGGCGAGAATGTCGGTTTTTACCTGACCGGCGCGCTCGGTCTGTCGACGGTCCAGTTCGCGCCGTCGACCACCGTTTCGCTCACTGCGCCGAAGACCGGCGACATGGCGGGAATGCTGTTCTTCGAGGACCGGGACGTGATCTTCAAGTTTCCCCACATCATCGCCAGCAACGATGCCCGAAACCTGGTGGGGACGATCTACCTTCCCGGGAACACGCTTGAGATCAATTCAACGAAGCCCATCGCCGACAAGTCCGACTATACCGTCATCATAGCCCGCAAGTTCGACATGAAGGACGGACCGGAACTGGTCCTCAACACCGACTACGAAAGCAGCCCGATCCCGGTTCCCGACGGCGTTGGCAACAAGTCGCGCCCCGTTGTGAAACTGGCCGCGTCGGACTGAATCCAGGCGGCCGGTTAGCCAATTCCTCAGCCAGTTGTGGCAAATGCAGAAGGTTGAGTGAGCGTGTCGGAGAACATGATCTACAAACAAGCACTTCTGGTCGATGATGATCCGATCTTCCGCGCGCTCGCCGAGGATCTCGTCCTCGATTGGGGTGTCGAGCACGTCGAGACGGCAGAATCCGGTCTTGAGGCGCTCTCGAAGCTCAGCGCAGGATTGAAGCCCGATCTTCTGATCTGCGATCTCAACATGCCGGCGCATGATGGCGTCAGCCTGATCCGCTCGCTGGCCGAGCGCCGCTATGCCGGCAGGGTTGTGATCATCTCGGGCGAGGCTCACGCGGTCATCGATACGGTCGCCAAGCTCGCGAAGATGCAGAGCCTCAACATCATCGGCACGATCCGCAAGCCTCTGACGCCGGAAACCCTGGCCGAGGTCTTGTCGCGCGGAGCTCCCTTGGCGCCCAGGAAGCAGGTCTTCGCGACGGTCCAGCCGATGCTGCTGGACGCCGCCATCGATGGAGACGCGTTGCGCCCGTTCTTCCAGGCCAAGGTTTCGATGACGACAGGGCAGATCACGGGTGCGGAAGCGCTCGCCCGCATCGCCGTGACGCCGAGCGAACTCGCCAGCCCCGTTCCCTACATTGAGCTTGCCGAACGCAAGAACCGTATCGACGATCTCACTTTCGTGCTGACGCGCATCGTGGCGCTTCACACCAGGTCGTTCTTGATCGACGGCCAGCCCATGCCGGTCTCGATCAACATCTCGCCGGCGTCGCTGACGAACCTGGCCTTCCCCGACATGATGGCTCATGCTGTCGAGGGCGTTGGCGTTCCCACATCTCAGGTGACGCTGGAAGTCACCGAGACCCGACTGCTCGACGACAGCCCTGCCGTTCTCGACATCTTCGCGCGCTTGCGTCTCAAGGGTTTTGGCCTCTCGATCGACGATTTCGGAACGGGCGCATCGAACATCGATCGGCTGCAGATGTTTCCGTTCACCGAACTGAAGATCGACCAGTCGTTCACGCGTAATGCGCTGACCGACAGATTCGCCCGAACCAGCGTTGAGATGAGCGTGAAGCTGGCGCAGGAAGCCGGCCTCAAGATTGTCGCCGAGGGCGTCGAGACGGTTGAGATGTGGTCGTTTCTCGCCGATCTCGGCGTCGACGAAGCGCAGGGCTACCTGATGGCCCGGCCCTTGCCGCCCGCAGAGTTCGCGGCCCTGCTACGTGCGGGCCTCACCGGCCTGCCGCTGGCGCGCAGCGCCTGATCTACTGAACGCGTGGTATATCCGGAAGCGGAGCAGGCCGCTCGGCGTGCTGTTCGCCAAGCTGCCGTGCGATCAGGTCCTCGCGCATCATCTGCAGCGTCCACACGACATTGTCCCGCACGCCGACGCTCGGATAGGTGAAGGTGTTGATCGCCAGCGCGCGCGTCGCCATCGCGACCGTGCCGATCAAACCAAACAGTTCGTGGCTTGGCTTCAGGCCTGCCTCGCGCGCGATACGGCTGACCACGCGCACATAGTCTTCCGAAATGGCGCTCATCATTGGCGTTACAGCCTCGCGGATTTCGGCATCGCTGCGTGACCCGATGCGCACCTCGTTAAGCGCGGTGCCCTCGGGCATACGCTGGGTCGTCAGCGACTGATCGAGGATGGCGCGAAAGCGGGGCAGGCCGGGCGGTATCTTCGCCATCTCTTCCGCGCGGAAATCCCTCAGACAATGGTAAGCATGCTCAACGGTTGCGATGATGAGCGCCTGGCGCGTCGGGAAGTGGTGCATCATCGCGCCACGCGAGACGCCAGCCGCATCGGCCACCTTGATGTTGGTGACGCCGCCATACCCCCAGGCATTGAGACAGGCGATCGTGGCGTCCAGAATCAGGCGCCGCGTCGTGGCGGAACGCTCGGAGTTCTTGCGCCTTTCGGCCCGTGGCAGGGGGCCGGGGCTTCGCGCGGCAGGCGCCGCCGCAGGCTGCTCCTGTCGTGATTTCTGAGCCATTACAGTACCTTGCGAGCACCTTCTCGCCGCTCTGGATCGGCAGAATTCCGCGTACACTTCGGACGGTATCTCGACCGAGATGATGCTCGCGTAAACCCTTGAAAACAAGCCGGCTGGCCGGTATTGTCACAAGTGGTGACCCGGTGGGGGCTGGCCGGGCTGGGAAGCGCTTCTCCCCGCATCCTGCTTTCCCCGCATTGAGCTTGTGGCCAAGCCGACGGCCCGGCCCCCGACGGGAGTCTTACCCAGCCTCCGATCTTGGGGCTGTACCATCCCGAGCTGAACCTGCCCCCGGACTCCCAGGAGCCCGGGGGCTATTTCGTTCCAGCCGCTCGCGCTAAGTCCAAACGACGACAGGAGACAGCATGGCCATCGAAGTGATCGACCCAGTAGACGCAGGAATGAATACAGAGCGGCTGGCGCGCATTCCGGCCTACTTCGAAGGCTATGTGGACAAGGGCAAGCTTCCCTGCGTCACGGCCCTTGTCGCGCGAGGCGGGCAGGTCGCGCACCTCTCATTCCGTGGCGCCACCGAAATGGGTGGGTCGCGACCGATCGACGAGAACACGATCTATCGGATCTATTCGATGACCAAGCCGATCACATCGGTTGCGGCCATGATCCTGTTTGAGGAAGGCGCGCTAAGGCTCGACCACGAAGTATTTCGCTACATCCCCGAATTCCAGGACACGATGGTGCTGGGCGAGGATGGCAAGCTGGTGAAGCCGGCGCGCCCCATGACAGTGCGCGACCTGTTCACGCACACATCTGGCCTCAGCTACTCGTTCCTGATGCAGGGACCGGTCGACAAGTACTACCGCGACAACAAGCTGGAATACTCAAGCTGGAAGGGCGACCTGAAATCGTTCTGCGAAGCGCTGGCCAAGGCGCCGCTGGTCTTCTCGCCGGGTGATCGCTGGAACTACTCCAACTCAACCGACGTGCTTGGGCGGGTGGTTGAAGTGGCGTCGGGCATGAGCCTCGATCAGTTCTTCCAGACCCGCATATTCGCCCCGCTGGGCATGAAGGACACCGGCTTCCACGTGCCGGCCGACAAGATCGACAGGCTCATGGCCTGCTACCGCCGCGATCCGGTAAGCGGCGAAATCTCGCTTGCTGATCCGGGCGGCGCGGCGAGCGCCTATGCGAAACCGCCGAATGTGTTTTCCGGCGGCGGCGGCCTTGCCTCCACAATCGGCGACTATCTCCGTTTCTGCCTGATGCTGGCCAATGGCGGCGAACTGGATGGCGTCCGGATCCTCTCGCCCAAGACGCTCGAATTCATGACGATGAACCATCTGCCGGGCGACAAGACGCTGAAGGACATGGGCGACAAGACGTTCTCTGAATCGCGTATGGACGGATCGGGATTCGGTCTCGGCTGGGCCGTCACCACCGACGTCGTCGCTACGACGCAGCCAGCCTCCGTGGGCACATTCTCGTGGGGCGGTATGGCGTCGACCTTCTTCTGGATCGATCCCGTCGAAGACATCATCGCAATTCAGATGACGCAGCTCATGCCCTCAGGCGCATACCCGATCCGCCCGCAATTCCAGCAATTGGTCTACGCAGCGATTGAGGAGTAGGGCGAGCGCGGACCTGGCCGCTACTTGCCGCCCGTCATCCGGACGATGACTTCGACCGAGCGCACTTTCGCGCCCGCGGGAATTTCCGGCAGGCCTTCGACGCGGATCGAGTCGCCGGGAATGTCGTGCAGCACGCCATTCTGTTCGAAGAACAGGTGGTGGTGCTCGGAAACGTTCGTATCGAAATAGGTGCGGTCCGTATCCAGCGTGATGCGCTTCATGAGGCCGGCTGACACGAACTGGTTCAGCGTGTTGTAGACCGTGGCCAGCGACACGCGGACGCCAGCCTTGCGGGCCATGGCCGCGACGTCGTCAGCCGTCACATGGCGGTCATGCCCGTCGAACAACAGGCCGCCAATGGCGAGCCTTTTGGGCGTCGCGCGGAGGCCGACAGATTGGAGGCGGTTTGTAATGCTCATAGTTTCACTAGAATGGTTCTAGTTTGCCCGGAATGCAAGTGTCGCCATGCCGCAGTGCGAAAATGAGGAAAAACAACAGCTTGAGTTGCTGCGGCATCAAGCCGGCGTGACCTCGTTGGCCTCCCGCTTGCGCCATCTGACCGCGCGCCCGATAGCAGGCGCAACAAGAAGACGGGGAGCAATCGCGCTGTGACCAAGCCTGCCACCGGCCCTCTCGCGGGCGTGAAGATCCTCGATCTCTCCACCGTCGTCCTCGGTCCCTACGCCACGCAGCTTTTGGGCGACATGGGAGCGGACGTCGTGAAGGTCGAGAACGGCACGGGCGACATCATGCGCCACGCTGGCCCTTCGCCCGCGCCGGGCATGGGCGCGATCTACATGGGTTGCAACCGCAACAAGCGCGCCATCCTGCTCGATCTCAAGACCGCTGACGGCATTGAGGCGATCAAGCGCCTGGTGAAGCAGTCGGACGTGTTCTTCACCAACGTCCGCATGGACGGGCTCAAGCGCCTCGGTCTCGGCTATGACGACCTCAAGGCGATCCGCGAAGACATCATCTATGTCCACTGCGCGGGCTATGGCGCGAACGGCCCCTATGCGGGCAAGCCCGCTTACGACGATCTCATCCAGGCCGGCTCCGGCATCGCAGACCTGTTCCACGTCCGCGACGGCGGCCCGCCGCGCTACATGCCCGCGCTGATGGCCGACAAGGTGTCGGGGCTCCACGCCGCGTACGCCACCATTGCCGGACTCTTTGCGAAAGCGACAACAGGAAAGGGCCAGTTCATCGAGGCGCCGATGCTGGAAAGCTTCACGGCGTTCAACCTCGTCGAGAACCTCTACGGTCATACCTTCGTTCCGCCATTGGCGCAGATGGCCTATACGCGCTCGTCGAGCCCCAACCGCATGCCGTATCCCACGAAGGACGGCTACATCGGAATCATGCCCTACAGCGACAAGCAGTGGGTGACGTTCTTCGAACTCGGCGGCCGCCCCGAGATCATGACCACCGATCCCCGATTCTCCACCTACAATGCGCGTACGGCCAATATCGGCGCGCTCTATCAGCTCGTCGGCGAAGTCGCCGCCACCAAGACAACCGACGAATGGCTGGACCTGCTCGGCAAGGCCGACATTCCCTGCGCCCGCTGCGCCAGCCTGCAGGAGGTGCTCGAGGATCCACACTTGCGCGAAACGGGCTTCATCCACGAACGCCAGCATCCTGCCGGCTTCCCGTACCTCGCGATGGAACACCCCGTAAACTTCACCGGCACCCCCGCCGACATCCGCCGCGAACCGCCCCTGCTGGGAGAGCACACCGTCGACGTGCTGATCGAACTCGGCTTTTCGCAGGCTGACGCCGAGCGGATCGCGAAGGACGCGGCAAAGTCGAAGTAGGCGCAGTCAGCGCGGCTTCCGCTTCCCATTCCATTCCTTCATCACGGTCTTGGCCGTCGCCGCGACCGAAGCGTCCTTGTTCCTGTCGGACGCCTCCAGATTGTCGAACGCAATCAGGCTCGCGCGCGTCCGGTGATAGTCGCTTCGTTTGCCTGGCCGCCAGCCGTCGAGAAACCGGTCCAGCATCCAGCGCTGGTGCTCAAGCCGCATCAGAAGGTCTGCCTGATCAGCATCATCCAATCGGATATCGTTGTGCGCCGGGGGCGCCTCGTGCGTCGCACGGGCGCCCGAAGATGAAAGCCAGCGGTCGAGATCAAACCCCGCCACATGCGCCTTTGCTCTCAGGTGCGCCACTGCCCGCCGAACTGACGTGCGCGCTTGATCCGGTAGTTCGTCCCACGCTATCTGCCCCTGGCTAACCGCGCCCACCTCGCGCCGCTCCCGATCGATCCGAAGGCGCTCGTGTTCCTCATGATATCGCCTTGCCAGCATGTCATGGCGCGGCTCCAGCAGGCCTGCTCCATCGAACGCCGCCGGCCACGCCCCGAACGACACCACGCGCAGGTTGCAGAGTTGGCCCTGAGCGACCGCCTGCTTCTCGCGTTCCTCCTGCAGTTCCTCATCGCCGCCGACTATCCCCGACCCATGACGGACAGGCGGCAATCCTGCGCCGTGCTGGGCGCACAGGAATATCGGTGCAACAAAGAGCTGGTGCCGCAGCGCGGCAGCGCGCCACGAATAGGCCAAGGCGAGCGGGCGTGCATCCTGATCGATCGCCACATACGCCGCACAGACCGGCGAGACCTGCGTCCGCTCTTTTAGGCTCGCCGCCAGTTTCTCCTGGTCGAGCCGGATATCGCCGGCGATGAACCTGAAGTCGACATGCTTCATCAGGGTTTCATGGCGATTGATGAAGTCAGGCGCCAGCTTGCGCTCCACCTCCGGGTCGATGACGGTGATCATCAGCTTGCGTTCCCCCGGCACGACGGAGGTGGCGATGAACTCCCGCGCAAGCTCCTGGCCCACCTGGCCAAACCCAACGAGCAGGATGTGCTGCACAGGCGCCGCGAGATTGCGCGCCAACAGATAGGGCGGGTGAGCCAGCATGACCTGCCGTGCGGCCCCGCTCGCATACGAGAACGCCGTCAGCTTGTGGGCGCCGCGCTCGCGGCTTAGCCGGTCGCGCATCCACGGATCGGAGATGTGCGCCAGCACTTCGGCCTTGGGATAGCGACGCGCGGCAGCCTGCGCTGTCTGCCATGTGTCGGCGTCGTCGGCTTCATCCACCACAAAACGCCGCGCCTTTTTTCCAGCGGCGCGACGCAGCTGCGCCTTCAGCGGGCCGCGCCGCTCATACGTGGCCAGCCGGTGCGCGCCGGGTTGATCCTCCTCCGCCAGATGGATCGCCTTGCGCTTGGGAAACATCTGGTTGTGGGCGCTGGCATACTCGCGCGCAGCAGGACCATCGCCCACGATCACGTCATGCTTGTTGATCCAGAAGCGGTACAGCCACTCTGAAAGACGCGCGCCGATACCGAGCAGGATAAGTCGCGTGGCGATGATCACGGACGCCACCACGCCAAGTGCGCGCGCCCATACAAACTGCCACATAGGCTCCGCGCCCACATGGTCGGCATCGAAGTAGATGTCGGAGAGCAGCAGCACCTTGACCGTTCGCACTGTCACGTCCGCCCAGTCGTCCCAGCTCGACGGGTCGATCTGGCGAACCCAGCCCCAGAAGGCCAGCCCCAGCGCGCCAAGCGCAGCAGCGCTGGCGATCGTCCACGCGAACCGCAGCGCGACCTTGCCGCGTCCGCCTCCGGGCCGCCCCCTTACCTCGGTGTTGGCTTCAGACATCGAGAACGCTCCTGCAGGCGGAACGCTAGACTGGCAATCTGCGAAGGCAAGCGAGAAGCCATCGGCTGGAGCGGCAGCGAGGCGATTTTATCCCAGCCGCTCCGCAACGTCTTATTCGTTCTGCATACGACAGGTTCCGCCCCCGCACAGAGATGCGCCTGAGGACGTACACGGACCGCACAGGCGCAATTTGCGCCATGCCTTCATACTGTCGTCATATGGAAATTGCGGACCTGACGCGACCATTCGTGGATGAGAGTCGTCATTCTCTCCGCACCGGCCTCGAGGTTCTGCGTCGTTGAAAACTCATGGATGAACACGCTGCCGACGCCACGATCGAAAATCCCGCCGACGACGCCGCTCTCTGCAAACACCAGCATGGGTACGCCAAGGGAATAGAGGATACCCGCTTCCAGCTGGTTCCAGGCAGAGGGCCAATGCGTCTCAACCCGGGTGCGACGCCATTCGCTGTCGGGGAAAAGAACAGTGTCATTCGCGCTGGCCTGGCGGAACCCCAGGATCAACCCGCCGGAACAACGCCGCGCGAGCTGGTAGACTTCTCCGAGCGGCGACTGGCGCGGACAATCGCTGCGCCCAACCGTTCTCGGCTCAAGTCGCATCTACTGGAGCGATTTTTCAACGCTGGCGCATAGGCCCGCTTGTGCCGGGCTCAACCGGTTTGGCATCGACACAAAGACGGGAACGACTGCCAACTCCATCCCCATCGCTCGCAAGGATAGTGGAGCACGATGCTGGAGGTGTCACCGCAACCGCGGGTAGGGCCTCAGGCCACGCGGCGCAGCGTGAAGCCCTTCGGTCTTGGCGTCTCGGCGGCTTCGGAGATTTCGTGGAACGTGGTGCGCACGTCGAGGCCGAACGTGTCGAGCGCGTTCATTGCCGCTTCGAGGTCGGCGAGGGCGATCCGCCACACCGGCACGCCGTCGATGCGCTCGTCGGCGTCTTCTCCAAGTAGCGCGCAGTAACGCCGGGCAAGCTGCTCATATGAAGTCATGGTGGCCATCCCTGATGGGTCCACGAAACATGGCGCAAGCCTCAAGCCAGAAGCCTGAGTTTTTCGTTAATGTTGAGTTCACCCTGGCGAAAACTCGCCTGATCGCTGATTCCGGACGCGAAAATTCCCCTTTATCCAGCTTCACAGTGACGGGTGGCTGGGGGCATGCTCCCCGCGTGTCGAACCCGAAGACCCAGATCGAAACGCGCGACGCTCCTAATCGGGACGCCCCCGCGCCGCATGGGTCCGACCGGTTCGAGCGTCGGCGCGCCGATATCGTTGCCGCCGCCATCCCGGTTCTTAATGGTCAGGGCTTCAAGGGGATGCGGCTCACTGCGGTCGCCGAGCTGATCGGCCTGCGCGCCACGGGCGTCACCTATTATTTCCCCCGCAAGGAAGAGCTTGCCGTCGCCTGTCTTGAGTCGGGATTTACAATTCTCAACGATCTGGCCGCCGAAGCAGAACGCGAGGCCGACGCCGGGGCTCGGATCACGCGGCTGATCGCGCTCTTCGTCGCCCGTGATGCTGACGTCCGACAGGGCAAGGCCGTACCGCTTGCCTCATTCGCCGCGATCCGCGCGCTGGAGGGGGAGCATCGTGACCGGGTGGCCGAAGGCTACACCCGGATGTTCCGCCGCGTGCGCAACCTGCTGGCGTCCCCTGAACTGGAGCCCATGGACCAGGTCGACCGCACCATTCGTACGCTGATCCTGCTCGAACAGTTGTTCTGGGCGATGAGTTGGCTGGGCGATTTCGACATCGAGGAGTATCCGCGCCTCGCCGCGCGCATGGCCGACATCGCGCTCAATGGCCTGGCGCCGTCTGCGCTTGATGCCCCGCTGCCGGCGCTGGATGCGCCGGGCGCGGCGGCGGAGCGCGATGAGTCAAAGGAAAGCTTCCTCAAGGCGGCGACGCTGCAGATCAACGCGCATGGCTATCGCGGGGCGTCAGTGGATCGCATCTCGGCGAGCCTCAACCTCACCAAGGGCGCCTTCTATCATCACAACGAGGCGAAGGACGATCTCGTCGCCGCCTGCTTCCGCCGCTCGTTCGCCATGATGCGCGATACCCAGGTGAAGGCCCGCGATCTCGCAGAGTCCGAGGCGCGCCGGCTCGCGGCCGCCGTGGAGACCCTGATCCGCTTCCAGCTCGGACCCGAGGGCCCCTTGCTGCGCACGTCCGTGCTGTCCTCGATGCCGTCCGAGCACAAGGCCGAGATCATCGGCCACTCTTACCGTATCAGCCGGCAGTTCGCGTCCATGGTTGTCGACGGTATCACCGACGGCTCCGGCCGTTCGGTCGATCCCATGGTGGCTGGGGCCATGATCCACGCCGCCATCAACATCGCCTCCGATGCCCGCGCGCTGAAGATGGCGCAGGAGCCAGACCTCGTCGCCCGCTTCGTCCGCGCGGTATTCGCCGGCTTCCTGGCCGTGTGAGCGGAAGACTTTCCGACACCTGCGATGCCCAGCGCCTTGAATTCACAGCGACACGAAAAATAGTTTTCCCCGTCCCCCGCAACCTGACCGAATATGGTCTGGTCGCTCCGCACGGAGGCCAGTCGGTACACCTGTCTGACGGGGAGCGATGCGGTCGTGGAAACACGTTCGCGGGGACGCGGAACATCCGCCCACCACGGACTACGGACTACGAGCTACCCGGCGTCGCCCTGAAAAGCTGCGCCACACACGCGGATCGTTCCGCGTCCCCGGCCTCCATCTCTTCCTGGAGCCAGACCACAGCATCCCAGGCGGCCACCGAGCCGGCCTGACAGAGTGCTCACGCCATCTTCATTGCCAAAACAAAAACGCCGGCCCCGTGAAGGGCCGGCGCTGATGTGGTCTTCCGGTCCGAGGGACTAGAAGTGGACCTGCAGTTCCACGCCGTACATGCGCGGCAGGGTGGGCGTGTAGCCCTGGTAGATCTGGTTGTTCTGCGTCACGTCCAGCGAGCGGCGACGGAACGCCGTGGCGGCGTCGTAGCCTTCCTCGTCGAATGCGTTACGCACCCAGCCGATGACCGTGAACATGCCCTCGCCGTCATTCCAGATCAGGCGCGCGTCGGTCTGCGCGAAGTCCGGCGTGAAGGTGAGCGGGTCGTTGAAGATGGTCGTCGTGAACTTGTCGCGCCAGTAGTAGCTGAGCGACGGCATCAGGGTCGAACCGTCGGCGAAGTTGAACATGTAGGCGACGTTGAGCGCCACCTTGTTCTCCGGCGATTGCGGCAGGACGTTGCCTTCCACGCTCTGCGCGGCGGTCGTCGAACCAACGGCCGGGCAGCTTGCGGGCTGGTCCGGACCGGCCGGTTGCGTCGGCGGCGTGCAGAGGTTGTTCACGTAGAAGCCGCTCTCGGTGATCTCCGGCTTCAGCCACGCATAGGTCGCGCGAATCGTCAGGTCGTCGATCGGGTTCCAGGTCGACTCGACCTCGAAGCCGGTCGTCTGGACTTTCGGCATGTTGACGAAGCCGCTGTAGGCGAGCGCGGGGCCTTCACCATCCGGGTCGATCGACAGCGGAACCTGCACGTCCTTGTAGTCGTACAGGAACGCCGCGAAGTTGGCCGTCAGGCCCCACTCCGGAACTTCCTGTTTCCAGCCGAGTTCGTAGGCGTCGACCGTTTCAGCGTCCGTCATTGGCAGCGGGGCCATGTCGGTGGCGTTGAAGCCGCCCGTCTTGTAGCCGCGGCTGTACTTGGCGAACAGCATCGTGTCGTCCCACGGGCGGTATTCGAGGCCGGCCGTGCCGGTCCAAGCGTCCCACTCGTTCTCCAGCAGACGCTCGGCGTTGCCGGTCGTGGCGTTGTAGGTCACGCCCGAAGGGTTCAGCGCAGTCGCGCTGGTCACGCCCGGCTGCGGCCCCGGAACCGACGAAGCGCCGTTCCAGATGGCACGGGTCACGTCGGCATACGGAGCGCCGCACTGCAGGTAACAGAACAGGCGAGCCTGTTCCTGGATGTGCTTGTTGTCGATCGAGTAGCGGATGCCGACGGTGGTCTTGAACTGGTCGTTGATCTCCCAGTCAGCCTGCGCATAGGCGCCGTACGAGTTGTTGTTGCCGATGTTGTTGGTGAACGAGAAGATCCGCTCCGGGTTCGGAGCAGCCAGACCGATGAAGTTGTAGGCGGCGCCAAGGGCAATCACGCCAGGTGCGTTCGCGAGCGGCTCGTTCTTGTAGTAGGTTGTGACGGGCTGCTTGAAGTTCTCCTGGTAGGCATAGATGCCAGCGATCCACTGCACCGGGCCTTCGTGCGTCGAGATGAAGTTCACCTCGTTCGAGAAGAAGGCGCGGTTCTCGTTGTAGCGCAGGGTCTGCGACGGGAAGATCGTCCGAGTCGCCGAACCTGGCGTTCCGATCCCAACCGGCGTGCCCCCAGCTGTGGAGTTATAGGTGATGGACGTGACCGGTGTGGCGTCCTGATCGTCCGTCAGCACATAATTGTAGTAAATGTACCCGCCCAGATACTTGATGTCGAAGCCCGGGGCTTCATAGACCATCTCTAGCGCGAAATCGTCATAAGCGTCGAGCTTGGCGCTACGAGCCTGGCAGGAGTTAACAGCGTTCCGGTCGGTCAGCGCTGGGTTCTGAGTGGTCGAGCCGCACTGGGTGTAGCCGATCAGCGAAACGCCGCCGCCAGCCGGGCCTATGCCATTGCCGAAGGCCCAAGTCTGGTTGGGGCCGGTCGAGCCCGTGGAGGCAAGGCCGCCCCACGAGTTGACGTCATACGGCGCCAGGTTGTTCGGCGTTGTGCGACCGCCCGGAGGGCCGGCGCTGTCGTAACGGCCGGTCGTGTACTTCGTCCACCAGGAGAAGTTGTCGCCGAGCATGCCGTCGAGCTGGATTTCGGCGTTCCAGTTGTTGATGTTGTAGCCTTCGGTTTCGCCGGTGCCGTAGTTGTAGAAGACGCCTTCGTCGCGCACTTCCTTCACGGCGACCACGCGACCGCGCAGCGCGTCTTCCATGATCGGGCCCGACAGGGAGAAGCCGACCTTGTTCTGCTCGTAGTTGCCCGCGCCGATGACGAATTCGCCACGGAAGTCATCCGTCGGGCGCTTCGAAACGATGTTCAGCGCGCCGCCGATCGAGTTGCGGCCGTAGAGCGTGCCCTGCGGGCCGCGCAGCACTTCGATACGGTCGACGAACAGGTTGTCGCGGCCGGCGATGGAGGCGAACGACTGGTAGATGCCGTCGGTGTAGTTGGCCACGCCCGGTTCGGCGCCGAAGTTGTTCGTGTTGCGGCCGATGCCGCGCAGTGTGACGCGCTCGTTGCCGGCGGTGTAGGACAGGCCCGGCGTGAGGTTGGTCAGGTCGGTGATCGAGCGGATGCCGAGCTCATCGCGCATCTCGGACGTGACGGCCGTCACGGCGATGGCGGTGTCCTGGACCGTCTCTTCACGCTTGTTGGCGGTGATGACGACGACGTCGCGGCCGGTGTCCTGATCGTCTTGCGGACCAGCGACGGGCTCCTGAGCAAAGGCGGGCATGGCAATGCCAAGCGCGACAAGGCTCACCAATGAAATACGATTCAACTGCGCCATGCGCGCCTACCTCCAAATGTGCGTGTGCTCCCGCGGCGCTCTCATTTTTAAGGCTTTTGAGCGACGACGTTTCCGCTACGATAGCGCGGAATCGCATGCTGAATTTGCGGTTTGCTTACTTCAGCGTCAACTCGAATATCTGTCGCAGACGCAAAGATTTCCTCGTTTTGTCTTTAAAGACACGCTTTTTGCCGCGAGAGCGCAATGCCCGCCATCACACAACAATGACGTAAACTTGTGTGTTTCGAATCATCGGTATGAGCGCCCCAGCGGCAACTTCCGCAGCGTCCAAATGGCTTATTCTGACGTCTGGTACTCACGTTCCGCGCGGCTTTGCCCTATGTGTGGGGCTCGCGGACGCTGGGTCATCCGGCCAGTCGTGCTTGGGGTAGCGCCCCCGCATATCCTTGCGCATGTCGTGGTAACCGCCGCGCCAGAAGGCAGGTATGTCGCGCGTGGTCGCGACCGGGCGCATTGCGGGCGAGAGCAGCGAGAGGGTTAAAGGAATCCTTCCGTCGCCGATCGTGGGATGGACGGCCACGCCGTACACCTGCTGCACCTTGCACGAGACCGTTGGGCCGCCTTCGGACACGTAGTCGATGTCGAGCGTCTGGCCCGATGGCGGCGTCCAGCGCAGCGGGGCGAGGCGCGCAAGGTCGCGCGGCAGCGGCCAGTCGAGCAGCGTAAGAGCTGCATCCACGAGTTGCCCACCGCCAAGCTTTTCGAGCGCGGCAGGCTCATTCAGCAGCGGCCCAAGCCAGTCATCCATCCGGTCGAGCATCATCGCGCGGAAGTCCGCCGGCCACGGCTCGCCGAATGTGCGCGACATCAGATCGACGCGCGCGACCAGCGTGTCGAGCGCATCACCGCCGCGCAGGATGGCGAGGCCGCGCGTCCTCACCGCGTCGAGCAGGGCGGCGCGCACGAGATCGGGAGATGGTGCGGGAAGCGGGGCTTCCTCCAGGATGATGGCGCCGAGCCGCCGTGTGCGGCGCGCGCGCACTCGGCCCGACTCCGGATCGTACTCGGCGCGCTCGGTTGTTTCGACGGCGCCGGAGGCCAGCGCCTGATCTTCGGTCAATTGCGCCGCGAGCGTGATACGCAGGTCAGGCCCCGAGCCGGTCATATCGGCGACGGCGAGCCATTCGGCACGTGCGAGCGGGTCGGTCTCGTCCAGCATGGCGCCGCGTCCGCCGGAAAGGACGAAGCGCCCCGGCGCTTGTCCTCGCGAGCGCGCGATGCGTTCGGGGAAGGCGCGCGCGAGGATGGAAGCGCTTGAAGCGGGTGTTGAGCTTGTGGCGCCGCCTGCAAGGCGCGCCCAGCGTTGCGCGAGATCGCGCATAGCCTTGCCGCGCGGACCGTTGTCGCTTCTGAAGCGGCGCAACCGGTCGTCGAGATCACTGGAGCGCCCGCCAAGATCGCGCTCACTCATGATCGCTGCAATGTCGGCGGCGAGTTGGGCATGCCCCGAGGCCGCGCCCTGCAGCACCATCATCGCCAGGCGCGGCGGCAGCGGCAGTTCGCCGATGCGTTTGCCGAATGGCGAGATTTCGCCCGATGCGGTAAGTGCGCCGCCAGAAACAAGCGCTGCCTGCGCCGCGCGCCATGGCGCCTCACGCGGCGGGTTCAGCCAGCGCAGATCGGCGGGCGATTTGGCGCCCCAGCGGGCGATGTCGAGCGCAAGGCCTGAGAGGTCCGCATTATCGATCTCGGGCGAGGGGGAGGCTGCGAACCCGCGCATCTCGGCCTCGCGCCAGAGGCGGTAGCACACGCCCGGACCCGTGCGGCCGGCGCGGCCGCGCCGCTGGTCCGCGTTGGCGACCGAGACGCGGATGGTCTCGAGGCGCGAGACGCCAAGACCCGGATCGAAGCGCGGCACGCGTGCAAAGCCAGCGTCGATGACAACGCGTACGCCTTCGATGGTGATGGCGCTTTCTGCGATGTCGGTGGCGATCACGACCTTACGTTTGCCCGGCGGTGCGGGCGAGATCGCGGCGTTCTGCTCCTGAGGCGTCAGCGCGCCGTAGAGCGGCGTGATCAGCACATCGTCCGGCACGTTGCCGATGCGGTCGGCCGTGCGCGTGATCTCTGCAACGCCCGGCAGGAAGGCGAGGATCGAGCCGTCCTCTTCCTGCAACGCCTTGCGGATGGCGGCGGCGACCTGCTCGTCGAGGCGGCCGCGTGCGTCATAGCCGAGATAGCGTGTCTCCACTGGCCAGGCGCGGCCAAGGCTTTCGATCAGCGGTCCATCGAAGAAGGCGCGCGTCAGGTCCGCCGGCAACGTCGCGGACATGAGGACGATGCGCAGGTCCTCGCGCAGCACCGCCTGTGCATCGAGCGCGAAGGCGAGGCCTTCGTCCGCGTCGAGCGAGCGTTCGTGGAATTCGTCGAACAGCACGCCGGCGACGCCTTCGAGCGCCGGGTCCGACAGGATCATGCGGCTGAACACGCCTTCGGTTACGACTTCGACACGGCTGTCCTTCGACGTGCGAACATCAAGGCGCGAGCGCAGACCGATGGTCTGACCAACTCTTTCGCCCAAGCTGGCGGCCATTCGTTCTGCGGCGGCCCGCGCGGCGATACGGCGGGGCTCGACGAGGATGAGCTTGCGGCCGTCCAGCCAGGGCTGGTCGAGCAGGGCGAGCGGCACCCGTGTCGTCTTGCCCGCGCCGGGCGGGGCGGAGATGACGAGGCGCACGCCGGTCCGCAGCTCAGCCCGGATCGGCTCGATAACGTCTTCGATGGGAAGATCGGTTGGCGCGAGCATGGCCACGGACCTATCAGCCGAAGGCGCGATGGTCGATCAGCACCTTCGCCCCGATCAAGATCAGGATCAGGCCGCCGACGATCTCGGCCTGCGACCCGATGGCGCTCGCGCCCGCTCGGCCGATCATCACGCCGAGGAATGACATCGCGAACGTCACAAGCCCAATGGTGATGACGCTGACCAGAACCGGCGCATCAAGCGCCGGCAGCGTGATGCCCGCAGCGGCGGCGTCGATGCTGACCGCGACGGCGAGCGTGATGAGGACCCAGCCACGCGCGGGCCTTTCCTTTCCCGGATCGCTTTCCGTGTCGGGTGGCTCCTTCTTGAATCCCTCATAGGTCATCTTGCCGCCCACGATGGCGAGCAGGACGAAGGCGATCCAGTGGTCGATGCTGGCGATCATGTCGACGAACAGCTGGCCCAGGGCCCAGCCGATCAGCGGGGCTATGGCCTGCGCAAGACCGAAAGCAAGGGCGATGATCAGCGCGCTGCGCAGCGGATTCTGGCGTGCAACCGCACCCTGTCCCAGCGCGACGGCGAAGGCGTCTGCGGCGAGGCCAAATGCGAGAAGTATGAGGGCGATCGACATGGCGGCGGCGTTAGCAGGCGCGGCGGTCAGGTTCAACGCCTGAGAGCCGCGACGATCTCGACATGGGGCGACCAGAGGAACTGGTCGATGGGCGTCAGCCGTTCGATGCGGAAACCGGCCTCCACCATGATCTTCAAGTCGCGCGCGAAGGTCTGTGCGTTGCACGATACCATGGCAATCTGGCGGATGCCCGAGCGGGCAAGTTCGCGTGTCTGGGCTTCGGCCCCGGCCCGGGGAGGATCGATCACTGCGCCGTCGAAGCGCGAGAGGTCGATCTGGCTCAGGGGCTGGCGGAAGAGGTCGCGCTTCTCGGTGGTGATGGGCTTGATGCCCCGCACCTTGCGTATCGCCCGGCCCAGCGCCTGAAGACCGGCCACCTCGCCCTCGACGGCATGGACGCTGGCGTGGGCGGCGAGGGGCAGCGTGAACGTGCCCGCGCCCGAGAACAGGTCGACGACCTTGCTTGCTCCGTCCAGCGCTTCGCAGACGAGATTGACCATCGCGGTTTCAGATTCCTGTGTCGCCTGCAGGAAGCCGCCCGGGGGTGGTACGACATCTATCCCGCCCATGCGAAGGATCGGCGGTGTGCGCTCCATCGCGACTTCGCCATTGATGGAGAGGCGCGCGAGGCTGAGTTCGTCTGCGGCCTGCGCCAGCGCGGCGCGTCTATCGGCTGACAGCGACGGCGAGGCGCCTGTGATGGCAAGGTCAATCCCGGTCAGCGTTTCGGTCGCGGCAAGCGTGAGGGCATCGCGAGGCGGCGCTGCGATGGCGGCAATAGCCTGCAGGCCCGGCAGCAGCTTCTGAAGCGCGGGGCGGATTACAGCGCAATCCGCGATGGGCACAATGCGGTGGCTGCGGCGGCCGTGAAAACCGATGACGATGCGGCCCTGCGTCCGGTGCGCTGCGAAAATGGCGCGGCGGCGCGAGTGGGGCGGAGCCATGATCGTCGGCGCGATCTCCGCTTTGATCCCGGCATAGCTGAGGTGCATGGCAAGATGATCGCGCTTGAAGCTGGCGTAGGCCGCGTCGCTGAGGTGCTGAAGCGAGCAACCGCCGCATTCACCATACTGGCTGCAGCGCGGGGCGGCCCGATCCGGCGCGACGGTCACGATTTCGACAACGCGCGCGCGGTCTCCGTCGATCTCGGCGCGCACGATTTCGCCGGGCAGGGTGAACGGCACGAAGACCTGCTGGCCGTCATGCATGGCGATGCCATCGCCCTGCGCGCCAAGGCGTTCGATAAGAAACTGCACCGGTTCGGTCGGCATGCGCGCCTTCAAGCAGTTTCCAAGATGGATGGCCAGCTTCGCGTGATGCGCGAAGGTTAAAGTACGCGTGGGAGAATTATCGGCTTGAGCCCACAAGGGTCGCGCGACATGGTGCGCGCCATGTTGACGGCCGAGGAACTCCAGATCCTGTCGACCAGTCTCGGTGTCGCTGGCCGGGCCGTGGTCTTTTCGCTCCCCGTCGCGATCCTGTTCGCGTGGGCGCTGTCGCGGCCGCGCTTTCCAGGACAGGGCGTTCTGAACACGATTGCGCACCTGCCGCTCGTGCTTCCGCCTGTGCTGGTAGGTTACATGCTGTTGCTGGCGTTTGGGGTGAACGGGCCGCTGGGCGGATGGCTTAAGGCGACGTTCGGTATCCAGCTGGCGCTGACGGCTGGAGGCGCCGCCCTGGCGACCGCCGTGATGGCTTTCCCGCTGATGGTGCGTGCGATCCGGTTGTCGTTCGAGGCGACGGATGGCGGATTGTTCGAGGCGGCAGCGGTGTTGCGAGCTTCGCCATGGGACCGGTTCTGGTCGCTGGCGCTGCCGCTGGCGTGGCCCGGCGTGCTGGCGGGCGCAGTTGTGGCGTTTGCGGCAGGCCTTGGAGAATTCGGCGCGGTGATCACGTTTGCTTCCAACATCGAAGGTGAAACCCAGACGCTGCCGCTGGCCATCAATGCAGCGCTCAACACGCCGGGGCGCGACGAAGTGGCGTTCCGCCTGGCTGTGATATCTCTGATCGCCGCTGTCGTGGGTCTGCTTGCAGCCGAAGGGCTGCAGCGTTGGGCGCGCAGGAGGCTTGAAGGGTGAGCCTTGATCTGCGCGGCGCCGTCGTCAGGCGCGGAGCCTTCCGCCTGTCGGCCGAGCTTTCCATCCCGTCGGACGGGATCACTGTCGTGTTCGGCCCATCGGGCGCGGGCAAGTCGATGCTGCTGTCGGCAATCGCGGGTCTGCACAGGCTCGCGGCTGGCAACCTGACATTCGACGGCCGCGTGCTTGAAAATGTCGATGCCCGTGTGCGCGTGCCGGCGCATGAGCGGGCTATCGGTCTGGTGTTCCAGGACGCACGTCTGTTTCCGCATCTCAGCGTGCGCGGGAATTTGCACTATGCGGAAAGCCGCAGGCCCGCTGCACGCAACGCTCCGATCACGGTCGAGATATCGCGCCTGCTGGAGTTCGAGGATCTGCTCGACCGGCCGGTGAAGAATCTGTCGGGCGGCGAGCGCAGCCGCGTGGCGCTGGCGCGCGCAATTGTCTCTGCGCCCGAAATGCTGCTGCTGGATGAACCGTTCGCGGCGCTGGACGGGCGGCGGCGGCGCGACTTTGCGCGGTTCCTGAAAGAGTACGGCCGCGACCAGGGCGTGCCGATCGTCGTGGTGACTCACCTCATCGATGAAGCCGCCGAACTCGCCAACCACATCGTCGCCATGCGGGCGGGCCGTGTTGTCTGCTCAGGTCAGCCGGCGGAGATCATGACGCGACCGGAGTTCGCTGCGCTGCTGGACCCGCGAGATCGTGGGGCGTGGGTGCAAGGGGCTTCTGGGCATGCGCCGGGCGATGGGGTCTGGGTGCGCGCCGATAGCGTGCTGCTGGCGTCTGCCGAACCGCGCGGGATTTCGGCGCGCAATATCTGGCCGGGCAGGGTTGCAGGCATCATGCGCGAGCCCGATGGCGCAATTCTCATTTCCCTCGACACAGCGAAGGGTTATATCCTGTCGCGTATAACGCCCGAGGCGCTCGCCGACCTCAAGCTTGAGGAAGGCGGTGAGGCTTGGGCGATCGTCAAGGCTCACGCGCTCTAGGACGGAAGCGGCTATGAAGTTGATGTACCGGCTCGTCGCAGCCTGCCTCGCGCTGGCTGTGGCTGCTTGTGGCGAGGCTGAGCAGAAGCCGGCTGCAGGAGCCGCGCCCAAGCCGGTTGTGGTCGCGGCCGCGTCGAGCCTTACGGACGTAATGGAAGAGATCGGCGCACTCTATGCGGCCGAAGGACATCCGGAACCACGCTTCAGCTTTGCAGCGACATCTGAACTGGTGCGCCAGATCGAGCAGGGCGCGAAGGTAGATGTGTTTGTTTCCGCGGATACCGAGTGGATGGACTACCTAGCCGGGAAAAAGCTTATCGAGTTGGGCAGTCGCCGAAATGTCGCTTCCAACACGCTGGTGCTGATTGCTCCCGCCGAGCACGGCTTCGACATAACGATGGGTCCGGGAATGGACTTGCGCGCGGCGTTGGGAGAGGGACGTATCGCCATCGCCAACCCGGACGGCGTCCCTGCGGGAAAGTACGCGCGCGACGCCCTTCAAGCGTTTGGCGCTTGGGATGCGCTGGAAGGCGTCATCGCCAGGACCGAGAACGTCCGCGCCGCGCTGCGCTTTGTGGAGGTTGGCGAGGCGGCGGCTGGGATTGTCTATGAAACGGACGCCATCGCCGCAGGCGACGAGGTTGTGATCGTCGGAAGGTTTCCGTCGGCTTCGCACGCGCCGATCGTCTATCCCGCCGCTCAGGTCATCGGTGGAGACGCCGCTGAAGCCGGCGCCTTTCTCGATTTCCTCGGATCACACCCCGCGAGGCAGGCTTTCACAGCCGCGGGATTCGGGTCGCCCCAATAGCCTTGCATCAAGCAAGGCCGAACTCCCGCCTTTGTGACCCACTTTCTGAACGTTCCCGAGCGGGCGCCGCTACGGCGCCCCCATTGCCGTTTGCGTCAGGTTTGATCAGGATCAAAAAAACGAAGCAGTTTCCAAAAACTGCAGCTGGAGAAACGCCAATGAAACGCCTGCACAAGATCGGTCTGTTTGCGTTGGGTATCGCTGGAGCGGCATCCGTGCTCGCCCTTTCGGCGACGGCTGCGCCTGAATCCGTGAAGCTGGTCGGTACACGCGTCGACAACTTCATGCTGCCTGACCAGACCGGCATGGGTTACGAGCTGTTCTACTACAAGAAAGCCCCCGCCGTAGTGATCGTGTCGGCCACGCTGGGTGATGATGTGTCGGCCGAATCGCTGTCCGAGATCGCCGCGCTCAAGGCCGAGTACGAAGCCAAGGGTGTGCTGTTCGTCGCGCTCAACTCCTCGCTCGATGACGACCGCGACGAGATCATCGCCGCCTCCGACAAGCTGGCCGGCGTGCCGATGCTGGACGACGGGCTGCAACTCGTCGGCCGCGCGCTGGGCGTGACGAAAACCGGTGAGGCCTTCATCGTCGATCCGAAGACCTGGCGCATCGCCTATCATGGTCCGGTCAGCGAAGCGCTGGCCGAGAAGCCGGTCGCCGGCGGCAACCTGCGCGCCGCGCTTGATGCGATGGTCGCTGGCAAGGCGCCGTCGGTCACAGAAGTCGCGGTGAAGGGCAAGGCGATCAGCTTCCCCGACCGCGCCAAGGCGCCGGAGTGGAAGAATATCTCCTACGCCAACGACGTCGCCCCGATCCTCCAGGCGAAGTGCGTGGCCTGCCATACCGAAGGCGGCATGGGCCCGTTCGCGATGAGCAACTACCAGATCGTCAAGACGATGGCGCCGATGATCCGCGAGTCGCTGCGCACCAAGCGGATGCCTCCGTTTCACTCGGATGCGCACTGGGGCAACTGGAGCAACGACATGTTGCTCACCAATGACCAGATCAAGACGGTGGTGAACTGGGTCGAAGCCGGTGCGCCGCGCGGCGAGGGCAGCGATCCGCTCGCCGAGAAGAAGTATGTGCCGCCGGAATGGCCGCTCGGCCAACCCGATGTGATCATTGAAATTCCGGCGTTCGACGTGCCCGAGAGCGGCTACATCGACTACCAGGAGCGCTCGGTCGACTCCAAGCTAACCGAAGGCAAATGGCTGAAAGCGACGGCATGGGCCGGATCTTCGCCTGCCGTCCACCACGCGCTCGCGGGCTGGATTCCGGAAGTCCGCGCAGACGGGCTGGGTTTCTCGTGGAACACCTCGCTCGGCGGTTACGGCCCGGGCGGCGAGGCGAACCTCACGCCGGACGACACCGGCATCTACATCCCTCCGGGCGGCTCATACGCCTACCAGATGCACTACACGAGCAACGGCAAGAAGATCACCGACCGGACCAAGGTCGGATACTACTTCTACAAGGAGCCTCCGACCAAGATGCTGCGCCAGACCAGCATCACGGACTTCTCGCTGGAAATCCCTGCGGGCAAGGCGCGTCACCATGAGACGGCGTACGTGATCTTCCCGGGCGACGCCGAAATCTTCGGGACACAGCCGCACTGCCACTCGCGCTGCTATTCCACCAAGCTCACCATCCGTTATCCGGACGGTCGCGAAGAAATCCTGCTGAACCAGCCGCGTTACGACTTCGGCTGGCAGCGCGAGTATCACTTCGAGCCGATGCTGCAGGTTCCGGCCGGTTCGATGATGATTGCCGACTATGTGTTCGACAACTCGGACGCAAACCCGGCCAACCCTGACTCGAAGCACACGGTCACGTTCGGCGAGCAGACATCGGAAGAGATGCTGTTCACCTTCATGCGCTTCCGCTTCAAGGACGAGACGGTCGATCACCGCCGCGACGATCTGATGAAGGACCTGCAGACCTCGGTCGTGTTCGGCGCCTTCGACGACGACCGCAATGGAGAGGTGACAGCGGTGGAACTTCGCAATGATCCGCGGTTCGCCCCGCTCAAGGGCTATATCGGTGTGGTCGACGCCAACAAGAACGGCTCGCTCGACATGAAGGAATGGACCAACGCCATGAACATCATGCAGCAGATGCGCGGCCGCCCCGGCGCTCCGGCAGCTGCCGCGCCCAAGAAGGACGCGGGCGCCGATGCAATGGTCGGCCAGGCGACAGGTCAGTCTCAATAGGCTGAACGCCTTCCGAAACTGAAAACCCCGCCAGGCGACTGGCGGGGTTTTTCATGTCTGCTGCGGATCGCGCCTCAATAGTCCGGGAAGAATTCCGGCCCGAGATAGCGGATCTCGAAGTTCAGCAGGTTGTAGACGACATACTTGCGCGCGTGGCGCTCGGCCTGGACCTCGGATTCGAACTTGCGGTAACCGAGCCATGTTCCATCGCCGAGGGAGAGAGCGCCTTGTTCGCGGGCGAGGTGGGCGTGCTTATCGGGAACCTGCCAGCGATTGCGCCAGTGGCCGAGGCTGGTGTCTGTCTCGGACGGCTTCGTGTCGGCCTTGTCGAGGATGTCGATGGAGGCGTGAGTTGCCTTCGTCACAGCCCGCCTCCAGCCTCGCCGGCGCGAGGAAAGAATGGCTCCTGAGCTGGACTCGAAGCGTCCTAGAGCCCTTACAAATCAAGCATTCTCGCGAATGCCCGCACATTAAACTACCGTCCGTCTACCGCAAAAACGGCGATTCTGGCGTGGTTCGATGCCAATTCGCGGACGGTAGCGATCCGGATTCCGAGGTCAAGCCGGGTCTGTCATGATAGGTTTCCGATGCCTTTGTTGGGGGAGATGATTCGCGATGAAGCACGTTAGCGATCTGTGGTTTGAGCGGGTAAGTCACCGCCCCCCGCGCGGCAAGAATTCGTCCGTCACGCATGTCTTGGTTGTGGTGACGGATTTAGTCACCGACATGGAAATCCCCGACACGGGCAACCTTGCGGATTTGGAGGATGCTCTGCGGGAGGAATACCCTGAGGCCGACGACATCCGGTTTGTGCCGAAGCGCGGCGTTGCCAAGGGCAAAGTGGCTAAGAGCGATCCCGCGAAGAGCCGCGCGCGATTGAGGGAACTAGGCCGCAAACTGACGTAACTGTGCTCGCCTAAAAGGAACTCAAGGACTCGTTCAGCTCGCGCCATAGTGTGGCGTTGCCCCTCATCATGTGAATATTGGGAAGCCTCTGTAGTGCGGAGGCATCCCGATGTCCGAGAAGGACAAGCTCAAGACCGCCGACGTTGCATCGTTCGCAGCGCGGCCCGGCCGAACGAAGGCGCAAGCCGGTTCACGATTCACGCATTGGCGAGAAGCGGGAGTCATCCCGACCGATGAGCAGGTCTGGGGACCGGGCGGCCATGCCTATGTCTATGACCAATCCACTGGCGCAATTTTCGCGGTCATGTGCGACCTGTTCGACGCAGGAATCGTTACCGGCAAGCTCCAGCTTCGCGGCATGTGGGACTACATGGCCCAGCCGCACGCTGACGGCTGCCATCCGCACATCACGCACATCCTGGACGCCATCGCGAAGGGCGAAGCGTGCTGGCTGATCCTGACGCTCTGGCGCGCCGCCGCCGCTGGCGAGTTCAAGACGACGTGCTGCACCCGGTTCGAGGATCAGGGCGACAAGCCGATTGAGGCGCCGACCGCAGACCATGAGCCCGTCGGCGAATACATCGTCTCACTCCACAAGCTGCTTGAGCGGTTCGCCAGCACCGAGTCGAACGTCCGGCCGATCCGGGCGGAGGGCTAAGACATGGCCCGCGCCTCGATCCTCCGCAATTTCCGCCGCGCTCTTGCTCGCGCCATCTCTCCGGACATCTCCCGGCGATACGATGGCGCGCGGCTCATGTCCGACCGCAACGCGCGGTTCACGACCTACGCCGGAGAAACCTCTTCGCAGTCCGGCTTGCTCCGCAATCGGTCGCGCTATCTGGCCGAGAACAACCCGTATTTCCTTGCGGCGATCCGCACGCTGGCGAAAGACCTTGTGGCCGCCGAGATTGTTCCCGGCAGTACGCATCCCGATCCCGCCACGCAAAAGCTCCTCGCGGAAGCATGGGCCCGATTCAGCGCCAGTGCTGACTTTGATGGCGTCACGAATCTGGGCGGCCTCGAAGCGGCTCTGGTCGCTGACATGGTGCGCGATGGCGACGGCCTTGCCATCATGCGCAACACGCCGAACGGCCTTCGCATCCAGCGTCTTGCAGCGGAGATGCTGGACGACTCGCAGACCCGCGACCTTGGCGGCGGCGCCTTCATCCAGAACGGAGTCGAGTTCGACTCAAAGGGTATTGTCGCTCTCTGGATATTCCCTGCGGCGCCGGCCAACGCATTCGCTGCGCACATCCAGTCCGTGCGAATCCCTGTGGAAGATGTCCTGCATCTCTTCGAGCCGCGCGGGCCGGGGCAGTGCAGGGGCGTTCCGTGGGGAGCCTCCGCGCTGAAGCGGATGGGCGAAATCGACCAGTTGGAAGATGCGCTGCTTGTCGGGAACAAGACGGCGGCCATGCTCTGCGGCGTGGTGACGGATGAGTTTGCATCCGGCCCACTCCCGTTCGATGGCGAGCAGAGCGGCTCGACCCTTACAAGCGGCCTCGAACCGGGAACGCTCCTCAATCTCGGCGCCGGGAAGAAAGTCACCTTCACGACGCCGGGCCAATCAGCGCAAGGTGTCGAGTTCCTTGCAAGTCAGTTGCGCGCGGTGGCGTCTGCCTTCGGTGTCCCGCCTCATTGCGTGGACTCGGACTACTCGCGCGCGAACTACTCTTCGCTTCGCGCCAGCCTCGTGACCTACGCCGCGCGGCTGGACCAGATCGTTCACACCATCCTGGTTCCGCAGCTTCTCAACCGTATCTGGCGCCGCTGGATCACGACCGAGATTCTTCGCGGCGCTATCGAGGCGCCCGACTTCGAGTCGAATCCCGAGCCGTGGTTTGGCGTCGAATGGTTCCCGCCGGCGCCTCCGGTCGCGGATGAGATCAAGGCCGCGCAAGCGGACGCCTTGCAGATCAGCAACGGCCTCAAGAGTCGGTCGCAGGCAATCCGTGAACGCGGCTATGCGCCGGAAGCCCTCGACGCAGAACGGGCCGCCGACGCGCAACGCGCAACCGCGCTGGGCCTCGACGCGCCAGCCTCCCAACAAGACGAGGAGTCCAACGATGTTGAATAGCATCATCACCCGCCGAGCCTCGCTCGCTCCTACGACGTGGAATGCGGAGAAGCGCACGATGGAAGTGGCGTTCTCGGCGTTCGCTGATGTCCAGCAGCGAGGTTACGTCGAGCGCGTGACGCAAGAAGGTCTCGATCTGTCGCGTCTCGTCGGCGCCCACGTCCTGAAAGACCACAACGCTAGCAGCATCGACAACGTGCTTGGCGTTGTCGTGGCCGCTCGCAAGGACGGCACAGCAACAATCGAACTCTCGGAAAGCCCGAAGGTCGCCGCCGAAGTTGGCGAGATCATTAAGGGCCGCATCCGCAACCTCAGCTTTACGGCGAACGTCAGCGCGTGGCGCGACTCCGTCGATCCCAAATCCGGCGCACGGGTGAGAACCGCAGTGCGTTGGACGCCGCACGAAATTTCGTTCGTCGCGGTGCCTGCCGATCCCGGCGCAACCACGAGGAGCCAGAACATGGACCCCGAACTTGAAAACGCGCCGGAGCAACCGGCGCAAATGACTGAGCGCGCCGCGCTCAATCAAGCTACCCGCGCTCTTTGTCGGGCCAGCGGCATCACCGATCAGACCTTCATAGACGGTCTTACCGACGGCGACGGCGACATGATCGCGCGCCGTGCTGCGATCAACGCGGAACTGCAACGGCGCGCTCCCGTGATCCGCGCGACCGTTGGAGTCGATCACACCGACCCGGCGGCTCTCATGCAACGCCAGATCGGCGCGCTGACGGCCCGTGCTCTGGGCAAGGCGCCGGCCGAGAACGAACGCGAGTTCGCGCATCTGTCCATCGTGGAAAACATTGACGTTGCCCTCCAACGTCGGGGCATCGCCACGCGCGGCCAGACACCGGAGCAACGCATTCAGCGTGCGATCAACACGGGCGACCTTCCGGAACTGCTGACGGGAGTCGGCAACCGCACTTTGCTGGCCGCCTACCAGGTCGCGCAATCGCCTATCGTGGCGGCCCTGACGGTCAACAAGACCATGACTGACTTCCGTCCCGCACACTTCCTGCGGGCTGGCGAGTTCGATCATGGTCTCGACCTGCTAACGGAAGATGGCGAGATCAAGTACACGGCCCGCACGGAGTCGAAGGAGTCCATCCAACTCGACACCTACGCCAAGGGCGTGAACTACACGATGCGCGCCATGATTAACGACGATCAGGGAGCCCTAACGGATGCAACCTCGCAGTTCGGCCAGAAAGCCGCTGCGAAGGATGCGGAAGTCGTGATGGCCGTCCTGAATGCGGCGGGTGGCGCTGGCCCGACGATGGATGACGGCCACGCGCTCTTCTCTGCCGCGCATGACAACCTCGACACGGCGGTTGCTCTGATCGGTGACGCCAGTGTCAGCAAGGCGCGACTTGCCATGCGCAGCATTGTCGGTGCCGACGGGCAGACCCTTCTCAGCATCACTCCCAAGTACCTTGTGGTGAGCAAGGAACTGGAGACGGCCGCAGAGAAGTTCCTGGCGACCATCAACGCCACGACTACGGCAGACGTGAACCCGTTCGCGGGTAAACTCTCCCTGATCGTGGAGCCGCGTCTGGCCGCTTACGAGTGGCACATCTGGGCCGATCCGGCTCTTGCTCCGGTGCTGGCGCTTGCGCGTCTGGCCGGTCGCGAGGCGCCGCAGATCGAACAGCAACAGGCGTGGACGACGTGGGGCGTGAGCTTCCGTTGCATCCACCACGTTGGCGCCGCGGCTATCGGGTGGAGGGGAGCCTACAAGTTCGCGAACGGCGAAGACTCGAACTCTCAGGTCTAAGCCAATGTCCGCGCTCACCTTCACTGAACTCGAATCCCTGCGGGCCGCTCTCGTAAGAGCGCGGCTCAACGGGGTGCGGGAGATTCGCGATCAGAACGGCGAAACCGTCACCTACAAATCGGATCGCGAAATGGCCGGTGCGCTCGCATCGGTCGAGGCGGAGATCGCGCGACTGCAGTCCACGACCATCAAGCAAGTGCGGTTCCGCACGACCAAAGGAGAATAAGTTATGGCTACGAATATGATTCAGCCGGGCCACGTTGTCACTGTGACGGCGAGCGCTGCGGCCACGGCAGGCAAGGGCCACCTTGAAGGCCAGTTGTTCGGCATCGCCGCGCAATCGGCAGAGATCGGCGAGTCCGTTGATCTGCACATGGAAGGCGTCTGGAATCTCGACAAGGGAAGCGGCGATGTCGTGACCCTTGGCCAACCCGTCTTCTATGACACGGTTGCGGGCGTTGCTCACACACACGCCGACTCCGACTCGAACTCGGCAGGCGCCTCGACCGTTGGCCCCATCGGGGTTGCAGTCGCGGCGGCCGGCGCCGGCGCTACGAAAGTGGCGGTGCGTCTCGGCTACGTTCCCGCGCTGGTCTAACGCCATGTTCAAGCGTGGCGAGCGTGTCGCGTATCAGGGCAGGGCTGGGCGCGTTCGGGGAGTCACTTCCCTGAGCGTGTCCGGCTCGCCTCTGGATGCGCTGGAGATCGAACATACAGGCGGCGCCAAGGGCGCCGTCTTTGTGCCGCTGCATCGCGTCCCTGCCACCGTGAAGGCCATCAGCAAGCGCGAGGCGGACGACCTGGACGCCAGCATCGCGCCTGCCGTGACCTTCGCGCAATCGCGGGCGCAGCGCATCCGTGCAGCACGCGCGAGCAAGCAATCACTCTGGGGAAGCATGGGCGCTTACGCCAAGGCGAAAAACCGCGCGGCCTGAAAAGAAGCGGCGCCCAGACCGGAAACCGGCGGGCGCCGAAAAGGAAAGCTGTCAAACCCCGGACCCGATCAAAGATCACGAGACACCGCACGCCTGAGAAAGGAATACGATATGACCACGACTGAGCTAGCGCCCTCGCTAAGACAACCCCTCCAACACAAGTTTTTTACACGTCGCCTTGGCGACCTGATCGGGCATGACAATCCGGCGCTCGATTACGTGCGTCCCTCTTGCTGGCGCGACACGCTCAAGTGTGATGTCGCGAAACGCCGCTGGAAAGACTGGACGGCGCAACTGGAGCCCGGCGACTCCGTCTTTCACAAGATGCCGGACGACCTGGAGGACGCCTGGTGCGCAATCCTTGATTGGCTGCGCTGGGATTATCTCCGCATGGTTCACCGCAGCACGGCGCCGGAGCCGCGCATGGGCGCCTTCCATCGGCTGCCGCGTGTGGAGCGAGACCGCGCTATCGAGGCCGCCCATGCGATGTGGATGCACTGGGGCACGATGCGCGGCAGGCCGTGGGCAATCGTTCGCGACGCACGGGTGAAGGCGTTCACCTGTCACCAGATCGACTTCTACCGCCGCCGCGCTGGGGAGCAGGTCATCTACACGGCGCCGCCTCTGCGAGCGCGGGAGCGGTTCTCGGACGCCAGCGCTAAACCCTTCCGGCCATCGCTCCACACGCTCAGGCGCGGCCCCATACGCCGGAGGCCCGCATGACACGCCGCAAGGATAAGCTGCCTGTCGCCGGGCTCATGTTCGTTCGCGCTGGCGCGTGTGATGACCTGCAACCGGCTTTCGACTTCCTGCCGGGCCTGCTCCACGACTCCACCGTGGCGATCATCTATGGCCCGCCGGGAAGCGGGAAGACGTTCTTTGCGCTGCACCTGCAATGCTCCACCGCCATAGGGCGAACCGTGTTCGGCCTGACGCCTGAGAAGCGGAATTGCCTGTATGTCGGACTAGAAGGGGAGGCAGGCATCAAGGCCCGTGTGATGGCGTGGTGCGCGCAATATGGCGTCGACTCGAACCCTATCGACTACGCGCTGGGCCAGTTCTCCATCGGGACCGAGGGTGAAAAAGACGTTGCCGCCCTGATCGACTACATGAAGCGGCGCCAGATCGAGTTCCTTGTGATCGACACGCTATCGCTGGCGATGGCCGGACTCGATGAGATCAGCGGCCAGCATATGTCGCTCGTGATCGACGCGCTTCACCGCATCAAGCGGGAGACGGGCGCTTGCGTGGTCGCCATCGCGCACACGGGCAAGAATGAGAAGGCGGGCATCCGGGGCCATAGCTCGCAGCTAGGCAATGTGGACACCACGATTGAGATCGTCTGCCACAACAAGGAAATGGTGGCGGACGGCAACAAGAGCCGCGTGATCGAGGCCGATGTGACGCTGGCGACTCCGCGCTCCGCCGTGATCCGGAAGCAGCGCGACGGGGAAGGCGGGAAGCGATTCCACTTCACCTTGGCGCTTCAGGATACGCCATTCCAAGACGCGCGCGGGAATGTGCTGCGGCGCCCTGCGGTGGCGGAGCATGAGGCGTTCCCCGACCTGCCAGAGGAAGAGGCAGGGGCGCCAGCACGCAAGCTCAGTAGTCGCGAGCGCGATGCAGCGGACATTCTCGACGCGCTCAACCGCAAGCTGGGCCGCGCCGGACCTGCAAGCCTCGACCAATTCCGCCGGGCGTTGAAGCGCGCTGATTGGGGGCCGGAAAACCCCGGTTCATGGCGTCGCGCCTTCCATGACCTGAAAGCCAAGCTGGAGATGGGTGACCATGATGACGTTCTCCACCTGCACTAGCGTTCGCCCCGTTCGGTGCGTTCGGATCGAACACGGCGAACGCGCGAACACTGACGCACGCAAGCGCAGCCATAGGCGCAGCGTAGCGTTCGTTCCGTTCGGTTTCTCTAGGGGGCAGCGAACGAACGAACGCTCTGCATTGGTAGGTTCTTCCCGCTGGGGGGCCGCCGGGGGTGCACTGAGCCCCGACAAAAAGCTCTGCCCCCAATTTTCAGTTTCAATTCGATTCCCATTTTCAGTTACAGCCGGGGGATTCCGATGACCCGCAATCGACGTTCTTTGCACGATCTCATTGGCGAGCCGGCGCCGCCGAAACGTGGACGCGGGCGCCCGGTGGAGGATCACCGGCAAAAGCTGGTGCTGGCGCAGGCAGAACAGGTGGAGTTGCGCAACGCGAAGATGCGCGGCGAACTCATCCCCGCTAGCGATGTCGCTGCAACCTGGTCCGGTCTCGTGGCGGACGCGCGGCAACGCCTGCTGGCGATCCCGAGTCGTCTGGGCGCAAAGCTCGCACTTCCCCGGCAGACCGTGGCGGCAATGGACGCGGAAATCCGTGCCGTACTGATCGCGCTGGCAGGGCAGGGAGGGGAGTCCGATGCTGGATGACCTCGACACCCTCCCGCCGAAGAGGCTCACCACGGGCCGCCGGGCGCCCGCTTCCCCGTTGAAGCGAGCCATTGCCGAAACCCTCTCGCAATGGGCGCCTCCGCCGCGCATCGCGTTGGCGGACTGGATCGAGTCCAACATCGTGCTGCCGTCCGACGTTTCCGCCACGCCGGGCGCCATGTCGCTCTTCAGCTACCAGCGCGGCATCTGCGAAGCGGTGGACGATCCCAGCATCTCGCGCGTGTCATTCGTGAAGCCTGTCCGCATCGGCGCCACGATGCTGATAACTGGCATCATCGCCGCCTATGTGAAGAATGATCCCTGCAACATCCTCGCTCTTCAGCCGACGCTGGATGACTGCCGCGACTATGTGACGGGAACGATTGAGCCGACCTTCGCGGCGAGTCCGGCGCTGGCTGGCGTGTTCAATCGAGAGAAGCTGAAGCGCGACACCATCCTTTCACGCCGCTTCCCCGGCGGTTCCTTCAAATGCGTTGCGGCCGCATCGCCGCGCAACCTGCGGCGCCACACTGTCCGAATCCTGGTGATGGATGAGGTGGACGCCTATGAGCCGTCCGCCGAAGGCTCCGCGACCGCGCTGGCAGAGAAGCGGACTCTGAGCTTCCCGAACCGGCTCATTTTTCAGGCGTCGACTCCGACCAATGCGGAAACGTCGAACATCCTGAAAGCCTATGAGACATCGGACCAGAGAGTCTTCGAGCTTCCCTGTCCGCATTGCGGAGAGTTTTTCGAGCCGACCTGGCGCGATGTGCATTGGGAGAAAGACTCGAACGGCGAACATCAACCGCAGACTGCGCACATGATCTGCCCGGCGAACGATTGCCGGATCGAAGAGTCGAGCAAGCCCGGCATGGTGGACGCCGGACGCTGGCGCGCGACAAAGCCGGAGGTGAAGGGGCACGCCGGCTTCCGGACTTCGGCGCTCATCTCGACGCTGATGAATGCGTCATGGTCTGAGATCGCTCGCGAGTTTCTGGCCGCGCGCAAAGACCCCGACTTGCTCCGCGTGTGGACCAACACGCTCATGGGTGAGGCGTGGATAGACAAGTCTGGCGAGGGGCTGGACGACTCCGAACTGCAATCGCGCGCGGAGCCTTGCAGTCTGGAGGCCATCCCGGCGGACGTGCTCGTGCTGACGGCCGGCATAGACTGCCAGGATGATCGACTCGAAGTGGTGACGCTGGGCCACACAGCAAGCGGCGCCATCGTCGTGCTGGACTATGAGACCATCCACGGGCCGCCGACTGCGGACGAGACATGGCAGGACCTGGATGACCTATTGAAGCGGCGTTTCGCGCATCCGCTAGGCGGCTCGATTGGTTATGACGCGGCAGGCGTCGACTCCGGGTCCGGCTCGCACACTGACATCGTGTACCGTTTCACCCGGCCGCGCTTCAATCGCCGCGTGGTGAGCCTGAAGGGCGATGGCGGATCGCGGCCGATCATAGATCGGTCGAGCAAGCAGGGCCTCTACATCATGGGCGCCGACACTGCGAAGAGCCGCATCTATGGCTTGCTGGGCCAACCCAAGCTCATCCGCTTCTCGCACGATCTACCGAGCCGATACTTCGAAGAGCTTTGCGGGGAGCGGCGCGTCACGTTCTACAAGGCAGGGCAGGTGCGGAAGCGTTGGGAGAGAATTCCCGGCGTGCGCAATGAGGCATTGGACGCAACGTGCATGGCTATGGCCGTGCGCCAGCTTGTGAGCGTTGACCTGGTGCGCCGAGAGAACGAACTCCGGCAGGTCATCAAGCCCGCGACGGTTCCGACCGTGATTCACTCGAAATGGATGTCACGAGGAGGCCGCTAATGGCGAAGCCTAGACCATGCGTGCAATGCGGCGTCATCTTCCTTCCGGAGTTTCCGAAGGGCGCCGCTCGCACGTGCTCCGATGAATGTTCGCACGCGCGCCGGAAGGCCACGGCGAACACGGCGTCCAAGGTCTATTACCGGCGCAATCTCGCAGAGTGTCGCGCGAAGTCGCGGGAGAACGGGCGCCGCGATCCGGCGAAAAAGAACGCTCTTTGGCTGGCGTGGTCCGAGAAGAATCGCGACCGCATCAATGCCCAGAAGCGCGCTCGATATGCAGCGCAGCGGGAGGCCGCGCCGTGACCGCGATAAACTCCGATAGCGATCTGCGCTGGGCCTACAATCGCAAGCGGCGCCTCAAGATCAAAAACGAGACGCCGGAGGAGCGCGAAGATCGGCTGGCGAAGAGGCGTGAGCGCGGCGCCGCCTATCGCGCGGCGCATCGGGAGGAGGTCAGGGCATATCTTCGCGAGTACGGGCGTGCCTGGCGCGAGCTCAACCGCGACAAGGTGAGGGAGCAAAGCCGGAGACACAAAGCGAAGCGCCGCGCCGCGAAGGTGGCCGCTGAGGCGGAGCGCGAGCGTGCAGAGATCGAACGCAAAAAAGAACTGAGACGGGCCCAGCAACGCCGCTATTACGCGCGGCACAAAGAGAAGTGCGCGCAGATGACCAAGGCATGGCTAGCCCGCAATCCGGACTATCAACGGCAAGCCGACCGTGACCGTTACATGCTCGATCCGGAGAAGAAAAAGGCTGCTGTTCGCGTGTACCGGGAACGTCGGCGGTTGGAGCTTGTAACGAACGGGGGTGCCACCCAACTAAAGTAAACCTTGAGCAATGGAGTTCGTATGCGGACGTTTGAACAACTTCGCCGAGAGGTCGCGAAAGCTGGACCTCATGGCACCTTCCGCCTGAAAGACGCGGGGCCGGAAGATCGGCGTCACCTAGATCGGTTCTGTCATCTCGCGGCTGTTGAGCCCGGCAACGTCAGCGTGTTCCGCGTGGACCATCCCACGGGGTTGCAGTCGATCCCCCACTGGATGCGAGCTCCAGGCTAGAAGACTTCTTTGGCTGGATGCCACACGTCTTGGGCATCGAAGTAGCCACGAACGATTTTCTGACCTGGCGCCGGACCCACGGAATGAACCGTGTCGCAATACCCGCAGCGCATTGCACCGGAGACCCAAGTCCCAGTCACGTTGGCGCGTGCCAACTTGTCGTCGGCCCGGAACATCGGCGGGTTCGCTGCCCTGCAATCTGCGGCTGGGCACTGACTAAATTTCTTTCGAGTAGCCTTCGGTCTGCGCATGGTGTCACCTCGCTGGTGCTGCTTCGAGCGAACAATTGCATGCGGCCGTAAAGAAGCAGGTGAATCCTTCGGCGCGTAGCTCTGGGTTATGTAGCCTTGCCTCGCGCCATCCACGCTGTCAGCCGCGCCCAGAATCGAGCGCGCATTGCCCGTGCCTTTTCTTCGTTGGTTTTGCGCCGTGCCATCTCCGCTGCCACGGCGATGTGCCAGTTAGGCCAGTCCGACACCATCAGTTGCGATCCGATCTGCTCAACGCTCATCCCGCGAAGATGCTTCATTAGCTTCTCGCGCCCGCCTGCATTCCAAGTCTGGTCAATTCGCTCGCGCCAGCGACGATGGAGCCTAGAGTTCATGGACATTATGATTGCCATGGGTGCGCCCACAAGCACGACCAGAACGGCTCCCATCAAGAGAAGACTAGGCAGGGCCGATATAAGTGGCGGAACGAACATAAGTAGAAGCAAGCCGACGACGCAGAGCAGTGGAATGCCGATGAAGATCAGCAAAGTAAGCTCTGGCGCTACAGCGAGCGCGATGATTCCGAGCAGGATGATTATCACGATTTCCAAGGCGGCCCCCAAACGTGAGTTGGGGCCACTTTAGCGCATTACGGTAAATGCCGAGGAAGCTGCATCCCGGAGGATTCCGCGCGTTGGGTTACCAGTCGTTAGTACCTCTACGACCGGCAACCCGGCTCTCGATGATGCGCTAGCCGAAGAATCTTCGGTCCTGCTTTTCGCGGCGGATCACGGCGGCCTGCTCTTCCAGAAAGTCGCCATACCACTGCATGAGCTTCACGCGCTCCGCCATATGCTGGCCGCGATGATAGGCGCCGCGAACGGCGTTCTGCTCTTTGTGGCCTAGCGCCTTCTCGATGGCGTCCGGCGAAAAGTCGGAATGCTCGTTTAGGATCGTCGATGCCATCGCGCGGAAGCCGTGCGCGCAATGCTCATCCGCGCTGAAGCCGAGAGTTCGCAGCGCCATGTTGACCGTGTTCTCTGAGATCGTGCGACCGGACCTCATGCCGGGGAAGCACATGCCATCCCCGTTGCGGCCCGTGATGCGCCAGAGCGCCTGGAATTGCTTGAGGGCTTGCTCTGACAAGGGGACTCGGTGGTCGATCTGCCGAGTCTTCGTGCGATCCTTGGGGATGATCCACATGCGATTGCGGAGGTCCACCTCGGCCCACGTCGCGAGCCGGAGTTCGCCGGGGCGAACGAAAGTGTAAGCCGACAAGAGCAAGGCAGCGCGAACGACCGGTGCGGGATAGCCTTCAATGGCGACCATGAGCCTGCCAGCTTCCTCTGGCGTCGTGATAGCGGCGCGGTGCTTCACCTTCGGCGTGGCGATCAGGCCCTTGAGGGAGGGCGTAGGATCGACGGCGCGGCGATCTGTGGCGACGGCCAGCCGCATGACCTGTCCGACGGCGGAGCGCAGCCGGAGGGCTGACTCCAGCTTGCCCCGGCTTTCCACCTTCTGGATGACGGCCAGAACCTCGGGCGCCGTAATGTCGGCAATCGGCCGGCGCCGGAGGTCTTTCGCCAGCACGCGGTAAATCCAGAGCCGTTTGCGGATCGTGGTCCGGCTTTTCCCTTCCCGCCGCAGCCGGAGAATGACCTCCGCCGCGACATGGGCGAACGTGGTTCGCGCTCGCAGGTGAGCCGTCTTCTTTGCGGCCTGCTTTTCAGCGGCGGGGTCAGTCCCTAGCGCGATCTGGTCGCGTGCGGCCTTTGCGGCTTTGCGGGCGTCATCCAGTGTAACGGCCGGATACGCGCCAATGCTCAGGGTCTTCCGCTTTCGGTTGAAGGCGTAATCCAGTCGCCAGAGCTTCCCGCCACCGGGAGCGACATAGAGATAGAGCCCGCTACCGTCGGCCATTTTGAATGGCTTCGGCTTGGGCTTCACGCGCGCGATTTCAGACGCTTCGAGCTTCATTACGGTATCCCTTTGCAAGCATTGGGCCCGATACCGCGTGAACTACCGTATCCCCGGCGACGGTAGATCGTGTGCGGGTCCGGTGGAGTTCACCAGAAGCGCGAGAAACACCTGATTTGTAAGGACTGAAGCCGCTTTCGGGTCCGCGAAATACCGTACTCGAAAAGGCAACTGGCTCCCTGAGCTGGACTCGAACCAGCGACCATTCGATTAACAGTCGAATGCTCTACCAACTGAGCTATCAGGGAGCACGGTTGGAGGCGGGGGTATAACCGCCGACTGTCCGGGCTTCAATAGCGCAGGGCGGCTGGCGCGGAGAAATCGCGCGGCCCGACCATCGCCTTGCTCAAAAAGCCTGTGAACTCAGTCCCGAAAACCCAAAAGAAGAGGGCGGGAGCCAGGGGCTCCCGCAAAGGCGTTTGGGTGATGGTGGGGTGTCTTCAAGGGAAGACAGGCCCACAATCGCCCGTGTCGGTAAACGAGAGGTTAACGCTTAACGCGATCTGAAAAATCACCGCGAAAGCACTAGGAACCGGGAACTCTGGAGGCCTCGCCCGGAATCGAACCGGGGTGCAAGGATTTGCAGTCCTCTGCGTAACCACTCCGCCACGAGGCCTCTCTGCCGACCGGCGCTGGCGGAGCGACGGTGGGGCGCGTTGCGCCGCTTGGTGCGTATGCTAAGAGCCCCGGGCGCACAAGACCCCGGCTCAGGCTGGCGATTCCGTGCATGAAATAGGGGCTGGACCTTGGACCTGGAAGCCGCACGCACCGCGATGATCGACAGCCAGGTGCGTCCCAATGACGTGACCGACCGGCGGCTGATCGCGGCCATGACGACGGTTGCCCGCGAGGCGTTCGTGCCGGCCAGTCGCCGCGCCGTGGCCTATGCCGAACTGCCGATCGAGACGGCGCCGGGACGCTGGCTGATGCCGGCGCGGGACTTTTCCAAGCTGGTCAACGCTCTGCAGATTCGCGAGGGCGAGCGCATCCTCGATATCGCGCCGGGTACTGGATATTCGTCCGCCATCCTTTCGCGACTGGGCAATGTGGTTGCCCTGGAAGAGGGCGACGCGACCAAGGCGTTGGGCGAGGGCCTGGCGGCCGCCGGCGTGACGGGTGTGGACATCGTTTCGGGCTCGCTGAAGGCCGGCGCGCCGGGCAAGGGCCCGTTCGACGCGATCTTCGTGAATGGCGCGGTCGAAGTCGTTCCGCAGGCGTGGCTGGACCAGTTGGCCGACGGCGGCCGCCTGGCGGTGGCCGTGGCCGAGGGCGGCGTCCGCCGGGCGCGTCTGTATACACGCGCGGGCGGCAAGACCGCCTGGCTGACGCCGTTCGACGCCTCGCCGCCGACGCTGCCGGGCTTTGAGAAGGCCGCAGAATTTCGTCTTTAGGGCGAATCAAGGATTAGGCGGTCTGCTTCGGGCTGCTGGCGCTGGCCTGTGGCCTTGCGACTTGCGAAACTGATTCTGAGATGGCGAAGGCGCGGATGCGCTCGTAGGAGCCTGAGATGAGAATTCTGGCGGCACTCGTATTGATGGGGTCGGTATCGGCGCCCGCGCTGGCGCAGGCGAGCCAGGAGACGCTGGGCGATGCGGTTGCTGCCGCGATCGCCAACAACCCGTCGCTGATGGCCGAGCGCAAGACGCGCGCGGCTGCGGACGAAACGCTGGCGCAGGCGGAAGCGGGCCTGGGGCCGCAGATCGGCCTGCAGGGCAGCGTCAATACGCAGTACCAGGAGTTCGGCCGCACGTTCACGACGCCTATCGGCACGTTTCCGCTTGATGGGTCATCGCAGCGCGCGAGCATCGGGATCGAGGCGCGCCAGTCGCTGTGGTCCGGCGGATCGCTGACGGCGCAGCGAGACCTGGCGCGCGCAGGCGTCGATGAATCGCAGGCGCGGCTGATCGGCGTTGAGCAGGAACTGGTGCTCGACGTGGTCACGGTGTTCATGGACGTGCGCTACGCCGAGAGCGAGCTGGCGATCCGCGAGACGAATGTTGACGCTCTTCGGGAGCAGGTGCGCGCGGCGCGCGATCGCTTCGAGGTTGGCGACGTGACGCGCACCGACGTGGCGCAGGCCGAGGCGCGGGAGGCCGCGGCGCAAGCAGAGCTGGCTGCGGCGCGGTCGCGACTGGCACGGGTGCGAGCGCTGTACGAGCAGGTCGTCGGGTTGCCGCCGGTGCAGCTTGCCGCTCCGCCACCGGCGCCGACGCTGCCGGGCACGCTGGAGCAGGCGTTGGCGATTGCGCGGACGGCAAACCCCAACATTGTTGCGGCCAAGGCTCGCGAAGTGCAGGGCGAGCGCAGCGTCGATGTGGCCAAGGGCAGGCTTGGGCCGAAGCTTGATCTCGTCGGCACCGCCGGTCTGATTGAGACCTACCAGGACGACAGTTTCCGGGACACCAATGTGGTGGCGGGCGTGGAGCTGAGCTGGCCGCTGTTCGATTCGGGCCTGCTGCAATCACGCACGCGCGGCGCGCAGCTGGAGTCGGATCGGGCGCGCTATGAACGCATGGCGATCGAGCGGCAGACTACCGCACAGGTGACGTCGGCCTGGCACCAGGTCGTGGCGGTGCGCGAGGAGATCCGCGCGTCGATGAGCCAGGTGGCCGCCGCCGAGATCGCGCTTGAGGGGGCTAAGCAGGAGCTCGCCGTGGGCGAGCGCATCACCCTGGATGTGTTGGACCAGGAGCAGGAATTGCTGGAAGCGCGCCTTGGCCTGATCGCCGCAGAGCGAGCCGCGTATGTCGCCACGCACGAGCTTCTGGCGGCAATGGGCGACCTGAAACCGGAGCTGGTGGAGGGCCAGTAAGCGGCTGTCCTTGATTCGCCGCGCAGGCTGGCGGCCTACAGGCCCCGTTAACGAATTCGATACCATAGACCTGTCTAGTCCTTAACGACGAACGCTGGTGAATCGCGCCATCACGCGACCCAGCAAGGGATGAGGACGCCATGTCTGCGGAACAAGCTCAACGCGAGCCGACGATGGAGGAAATCCTTGCCTCTATCCGCCGCATTATATCCGAAGAAGACAAGCCGGCCGAAAGCGGCGGCGACGTGCTGGACTTGCAGCCGCCGCCGGCGCCCGTCGCCGAGGTAAAGGCCCCCGCGCCCAAGTCGGTGACACAGCCCGAGCCGATCCCGGCCGTGTTCGAGGAACCCGAAGAATTCACGCCGCCGCCGCGCGCGCTGGAAGACGACCTGATGGTCGTTGAGGATGAGCCGCCCTTTGCCCGGCCGGCGCCGACGCCGACGCCAATTCCCGCGCCAACGGTCGCAGCCGCGCCGCCGCCGGTTGCTCCGCAACCCGCACCTGCCGCACCGCAGGCCGAGTGGCGCCCGATGGAGCAACAGACGCTGACCAGCGAACCCGTGGCCAGCCAAGCGGCCGGAGCCCTTTCGAAGCTCATGGGCTCGATGCTCGTTTCCTCCGGCGCGACGCTGGACGATGTCGTGCGCGAGTTGCTGAAGCCGATGCTGAAGCAGTGGCTCGACGCCAACCTTCCGCAGATCGTCGAAGCCGAAGTGGCAAAGGAGATCGACCGCATCCGTCGCATGGCCCGCTAGGGGCCGCGAGGAACAAGCCGTCCGGGCGGCACACAAAGGACTTCGGACTGACCAGACGAGCCAAAACGCAGAGGGCGCACCCGCAAGGTGCGCCTTTTGTGTTTTGGGCGGCCGGGTCCCCGGCCGGGGGGCGGGCCTCAGGCCCGTGACAATGGCCGGATCGCGGGCTAATCGCTGCTCATGATTGACGATCGTTACGACCATAAAGCCGCTGAGCCGGCCATCTATGACCGCTGGGAAAAGTCTGGGGCTTTCAAGCCTTCGGGCGATGGCGAGCCTTATGCGATCGTCATCCCGCCGCCAAACGTCACCGGCGTGCTGCATATGGGGCACGCGCTCAATAACACGCTTCAGGACATCCTGATCCGGTTCCACCGGATGAAGGGCTATCGCACGCTGTGGCAGCCGGGGACGGACCATGCCGGCATCGCCACGCAGATGGTGGTGGAACGCCAGCTGGCGCAGGAGGGGAATGTCGGCCGGCGTGACCTTGGCCGCGAGAAATTCCTCGAACGCGTCTGGACGTGGAAGGAACAATCCGGCGGCACGATCCTGAACCAGCTGAAGCGCCTTGGGGCCAGCTGTGACTGGAGCCGCGAGCGCTTCACGATGGACGCGGGCCTTTCCGAGGCGGTGACAAAGGTGTTCGTCGAGCTTCACAAGAAAGGGTTGATCTATCGCGACAAACGTCTGGTGAACTGGGACCCGCACTTCCAGACGGCGATCTCCGATCTCGAGGTCGAGACGCGTGAGGTGAAGGGGCATTTCTGGCACTTCAAATATCCGCTCGCCGATGGCGCGACGTACCGCCATGTCGAGAAGGACGCCGAGGGCAATGTCACGGTGGACGAGGAGCGCGACTACATCGTGGTCGCCACGACGCGGCCGGAGACGATGCTGGGCGATACTGGCGTTGCAGTGCATCCTGATGACGAGCGTTTCAAGTCGATCGTCGGCAAACAGGTGAAGCTGCCCATCGTGGGGCGGCTGATCCCCATCGTGGCGGACGAATACGCCGACCCGACCAAGGGCACGGGGGCGGTGAAGATCACGCCGGCGCATGACTTCAACGACTATCAGGTCGGCAAGCGCGCCGGCCTGCCGATGATCAACATCTTCACGGACACCGCGCATATCAACGAGAACGCGCCGGAGAAGTATCGCGGCAACGAGCGCTTCGTGGCACGCAAGATGGTGGTCGCCGACATCGAGGCGGAAGGCTGCCTTGTGAAGATCGAGGACACGGTCATCCAGCAGCCGTTCGGTGATCGCTCGAACGTGGTGATCGAGCCGTATCTGACGGACCAGTGGTATGTCGACGCCGCCACGCTGGCGAAGCCCGCCATCGAAGCGGTGGAGACCGGCAAGACGAAGTTCGTGCCGGGCAACTGGGACAAGACGTATTACGAATGGATGCGCAACATCGAGCCGTGGTGCGTCAGCCGCCAGCTCTGGTGGGGACACCGGATTCCGGCCTGGTATGGGCCGGACATCACCACGGCGCCGGACGGAAATGGCGGGCATGCTCCGGCCCTCGATACGCTTGGCGATCTGCCCCCCAAACACTTCGTGGCGAGCACGGCGGAAGAAGCGCTGGCCAAGGCGAAGGCGTTTTACGGCGATCGCAAGGTGGCCATTGCCGTGGATCGCGATTCTGCGCGCGCGGCTTCGCTGACCGGCGATCATGCGCAGGAAGTCTGGCTGTGGCAGGACGAAGACGTCCTCGACACATGGTTCTCATCTGCGCTGTGGCCGTTCTCGACGCTTGGCTGGCCGGGCGAGAGCGATCCAGCGTTGAAGGAGTTCTATCCGGGCGCGGTGCTGGTCACGGCGTTCGACATCATCTTCTTCTGGGTGGCCCGCATGATGATGCAGGGTCTGCATTTCATGGGCGAGGTGCCCTTCAAGGATGTCTACATCCACGCGCTGGTCCGCGACGAGAAGGGCCAGAAGATGTCGAAGTCCAAGGGCAACACCATGGATCCGCTCGACATCATCGATGGCGTGGACATCGAGACGCTGGTGAAGAAGCGCACGACGGGTCTGATGAACCCGAAGGACGCGCAGCGTATCGAGAAGGATACGCGCGGTCAGTATCCGGAGGGCATACCGAGCTATGGCACGGACGCGCTGCGCTTCACGCTGGCGGCGCTGGCGACGCAGGGCCGCGACATCAAGCTGTCGATGAAGACGGTCGAGGGGTATCGCAACTTCTCGACCAAACTGTGGAACGCAGCCCGCTTTGCCGAGATCAACGGCGCGAAGTTCGAAGCGGCGTTTGATCCGGCATCGGCGAAGCACACGCTCAACCGCTGGATCATCTCGGAAGCGACGAAGGCGGCGGCGGATGTGGAAGCCGGCATTCGCGGCTATCGCTTCAACGAGGCGGCAGGCGCGGCCTATCGCTTTGTGTGGAACGTGTTCTGCGACTGGTATGTCGAGCTCACCAAGCCCGTTCTGAACGGCGCGGATGAAACCGCGAAAGCCGAAACGCGGGCGACGACGGCGTGGGCGCTCGATGTGATCGTGCACCTGCTGCATCCGTTCATGCCATTCGTCACCGAGGCGTTGTTTGACGCAATGAACATAGGCGCCGATCGTGGACTGCTGATCTCGCGCAAATGGCCTGAGCTGGGCGAGAAGCTGGTCGACAAGTCCGCGATGGCGGAGGTGGATTGGGTGATCCGCCTGATCACCGCGATCCGCTCGACGCGATCGGACCTCAACGTGCCGGCGGGCGCGAAGGCGCCGCTGACGCTGGTGGGCGCAAATGCCGAGACGGCGAAACGGCTGGAGACCTACAAGGCCTTGATCGAACGCCTCGCGCGGGTCGAGAATGTGCAACTGGCCGGCGCAGCTCCCAAGGGCGCGGTGCGCATCGTGATCGACGAGGCGACGGCGTGCCTCGATGTGGCGGCGCTGATCGACCTCAAGGCGGAGATCGTGCGGCTGGACAAGGAAGTCGCACGGCTGAAGGGCGAGATCGAGGGCATCGACAAGAAGCTGGCGAATGAACAGTTCGTCGCCAAGGCGCCGCCCGATGTGATCGAGGAACAACACACGCGCCGCTCAGCTGCGGTGACGGGCGTCGAGAAGCTGAGCGATGCGCTGGTGCAGCTGAAAGCGGCGGGCTGAGGCCCGCCGCTTTCGCTTGCTGCGTGATGGACTAAGCGCGCTGGCAGGACATCAGCGAGCGGTTCATGATCCACGTGCCGGACGGGTCCTTCATGTCGTAACGCGACATCAGCTGACCGTCCTGCAACTGGCCGACCATGATGAACTTCATGCCGGGCAGGACGTTCGGACCGTATTCCGGGCCGTCCGCGAGCAGCGCGCCGCCATCGATCTTCCACTGTCCCTGGCTCTGGAATGGATCATTGCCATAAACGCCGGGGGTGTAGCCCTGGGCCTGGTAGGTGCCGTTGGCGTTGATCTGGATCTGGTAGAAGCGCGAGAAACCAGACTTGCGATTGCCCTGCTGGTCCAGCTCCGTATAGGTCGAGTTACAGCTCCACATGCCATGGAACTGAGCGTTGCCGCCCTGCGCGATGGCGGGGGTGGCGGTAAGGCCGAGCGCGATTGCGGCGGCTGCGGCGGTGAGTGCAGTGCGTTTCATGTCTGGTCCCTCCAAGGTTGCCCTTCTGCAGGTAACAGCGCGGGCGGCCCGGAAAGCGGATCAGCAGATTTTGCAGCGAACTGATCCGGGATGACGGAGTTGGGACATTTCCCGTTCGGCAGGCGGCGAATTTCGCTCGAAAATGGAATGGTTCTGCCCTTCGGAGCAGTCTACCCTCCGCCTGTTTGCGGAGGAGCGTTCCCAATGAGGATTCTGGTCACCGGCCTGCTGGTCATCGCCCTCTCCGCATGTGCGAACATGGAGACACAGGTGTCGAAGCCGGAATGGACGCTGCTGATTCATGGCGGGGCAGGCGTGATGCGGCGGGCCGAAATGACGCCAGAAATGGATGCTGCTTATCGCGCCGGGCTCAACGAAGCGCTGGATGCGGGCGCGCGCGTGCTGGCCGGCGGCGGCAGCGCTCTCGACGCTGTCGAGGCGTCGGTGCGTGTGCTTGAGGACAATCCGAACTTCAATGCGGGGCGCGGCGCCGTGCTGACACGCGAGGGCGTGGCGGAACTCGATGCGTCGATCATGGATGGGCGGGATCGCAGTGCGGGCGCGGTGGCGCAAGTGCGTACAGTGAAGAACCCGATCCGCGCGGCGCGGTATGTGATGGAAAAATCCGGCCGCGTGATGTTCGCTGGCCCGGATGTGGACGAGATGGCGAAGACCGCCGGGCTCGACATCGTGCCGCCGGATTACTTCATCACGCCGCGCCGCAAGGACCAGCTTGCGCGGGCCATGGCGGGAGAAGTCACCCCGATGGATCGCTATGGCACCGTGGGCGCCGTGGCTATGGACCGCCAGGGCAATCTCGCGGCGGCGACATCAACGGGCGGGATGAACGCCAAGCCGCCGGGCCGCGTGGGCGATAGCCCCGTGATCGGGGCTGGCACCTATGCTGACAATGCGTCATGTGCGGTATCGGCGACGGGCGATGGGGAGTATTTCATCCGGGTGAGCGTCGCCCGCATGATCTGTGCACGCGTGGCGATGCAGGGTATGAGCGCGGATCAGGCTGCGGGCGTCACGCTGGACGAAGTCAAGGCGCTGGGCGGCACGGGCGGCGTTATCGTGCTGTCGCATGATGGATCGGTTGCGCTTTCGATGAACACGGAAGGTATGTTCCGTGGTCGCGCAGACGCGACGGGCGTGCGTGAAGTGGGTATCTATACGGACGAATGATCACCAGGAGGGTTGGGTATGCGGACTTTGATTGCCTTGGCTGCGGCGCTTGGTGCGGCGGCGTGTGTTGGAGATTCAGCTGAACTGGGCGGGGTAACCAATCGCATGACGCCGCCGGCGGATGTGATTGCGTGTGATCCATCGCAGCTGCGTGTCGTGCAGCAGGGAGAACTGAAATTTCCCGCTGATGCAATGGCGTTCGTCTTTGCCAATCAGGGCACGTTCAGCATGGCCCAGGCGCAGATCCGCTACGACATCAACCAGAATGGCGAGACAGTGAATATCGCCTATTCCGGCCCATCGGAGCATACGCGTCACACGACGAAGGCGAAGGTGATCAAGGCGGCCGCCGATACGGTGGAGAGCACACGCTATGAATGGATGGGTGCGCCACAATATGCGACGGGCTGCACGTTCGATCTCACGGTCGAGATCCGGCGCACGCGCTACACCGGCTGATCATGAAGTCTCCCGTTTGGTGACGCGGCCAGGCTCTTCATTTGAGCTTTCCTTCGCGTTGGCAAAGCGCGAATGTGCAGTCTTCACGGGAGGTCATCATGCACAAACGCAAGCTTGGAACGTCCGGGCTGGAGATCGCGCCGCTGGTGCTGGGTGGGAATGTGTTCGGGTGGACGGCGGACAAGGACACGTCGTTCGCCGTGCTCGATGCGTTTCTGGATGAAGGCTTCAGCGCCGTCGACACGGCTGATGTCTATTCGCGCTGGGCGCCGGGGCATCAGGGTGGCGAATCCGAAACGGTCATCGGCGCGTGGATGAAAGCACGCGGCAATCGCAGCAAGGTGACGCTGATCACCAAGGTCGGCAGCGAGATGCCGGCGGGGAAGGGCCTCAAGGCGGCTTACATCGAAAGCGCGTGCGAGGCTTCGCTGAAGCGGCTGCAGACCGATCACATCGATCTCTACTTCTCGCACTTCCCGGACAAGGAAACGCCGATTGCGGAAACGTTGGAAGCGCACGAGCGATTGATCAAGGCGGGCAAGGTGCGCGCGGTGGGCGCTTCGAACTACGACGCCGCGGGCCTGATCGAGGCGATGAGCGTTGGCGAGGGCGGCGTACACGCGCGCTATTCCGTTCTGCAGCCGCATTACAATCTTCTGGTGCGCGATCAGTATGAGGGCAAGCTGGAAGACCTGTGCGTTAGCGAAGGGATGGGGGTGATTCCGTACTTCGCACTGGCGAGCGGCTTTCTGACCGGGAAGTATCGCTCGGCAGATGACCTGAAGAAGTCTGCACGCGGCGGGCGGATGAAGGAGTTGATGCAAGGGCGGCCGCAGGCCCTGCTGGCGGCGATGGATGTGGTGGCGGCGCGGCACGCGGCGACGCTGGCGCAGGTGGCGCTGGCGTGGCTCATGGCGCGGCCGAGCGTGACGGCTCCGATCGCCTCGGCCACCAGCGTAGCACAGTTGAAAGAGCTGACCCCAGCTGTGAGCGTGAAGCTGACGGCCGAGGACATGAAGGATCTCGCGATATGATGTTCATTCGCTTCTTCGCGTTCAAGGCACTCGACATGCTGCGCCCGCTCGCGTTGCTGGCCACCCGTCTTTACCTTGGCTGGTTCCTGATCGTGGGCGTGTGGGACAATGTCACTTCACCCGAGCGGATGAAGGAGTTCGAGACGTTCCTCCGCGGGCTGAACTGCCCGCAGCCTGAAATCGCCGCGCCGCTTTCGGTGTGGGTACAGCTGGTGATCGGCGTGGTGCTGATCCCGGGCATCTTCACGCGACTGGCCGGATTATTGCTCGCCGGGAATTTCGCCGTGGCGGTATTTCTGTTCATGGGCGCGGGCTACACAGAACGCCAGATCTATGAGCCCGCGATCCTGATCTTCGTCGGCGCGCTTCTGGCGACCCATGGCGCGGGGCCGATCTCGGCAGACAAGGCGCTCCTACGCGATTGAGTCGCTGCCGCTAGCCGCCTGCAGAAATCTTGATCGGGGCGCCCTTCACGGCCACATCGGACTCTTCGACAACGCGATGCCCGACAACGTGGACCAGCGCGTTGAAGAGCAGGTAGCTGGCGGACGGATCTTCAGCCGCCGACGCCGTGACTGGGCCATGATAGACGATTTTCCAGCCGATCGGGTTGATGATGAAGGCTTCCGCGGCCTGTGTGACGCCCAGGTTGCGGGCGACAGTCTGTTGGCTGTCGTGGAGGATCGGGATAGTCGTGCCCAGCGACTTGGCTTCTTCGGCCAGGGAGGCCGGCGTTGCTCCGGGCGTTGAATTGAGTACGAAGTACTCCGCCTTGCTGAAGATCGCCTTGAAACCTTCCATCGCCGTGATGGCCTCGCGCGACAGCGGATCGCCGTTTACCTGGGTGACGATCACGATCGCGGGTGCTTCGGATAGGCCGTACAGTTCGTGCTTGGCGCCGGCCTGGTCGGTCAGCGTGAAGTTCTCGACCTTGGCGGACGCCTTGGGCGTCGTGTCCGCCATCGCCGCCTGAAGCGGGAGGCACGCGACGGCTGCGGTGAACACGAGCGTTGCGGCGGCGATTGCTGTCCTGGCGAACTTCATTTCGGTTTCCTCCGTCAAGATTCTTCGGGACTCGCCAGAATGCCCTGACGGTCTTGTTTGCGGGCAGGTTTGCGGAGCCAAAATCCGAGGGGTTGATTCAGATCAACTTCTACGGCTCACAATGGCGCGGGCCCGCCCCACGCCGCTGACGGTGCGTCAGGTGCGGTGAAGCGCGGGCTAGGAGAAGCTCATGGATGTTCTCGTTCGCAAGGGCGCGCTGGCGCAGACGAAGCTGGTTGGCACGCCGGAGGCCCCGCTGGGTGAGGGCGAGGCGCGGCTCAAGGTAAACCTGTTCTCGCTCACCGCGAACAACGTAACTTATGGCGCCGCTGGAGACTTCCTGAAGTACTGGCAGTTCTATCCATCGTCGGAAGAAGCTTGGGGTCGCGTGCCCGTATGGGGCTTTGCAACCTGCGTGGAGAGCAAGTCGCCTGCGGTCTCGGTGGGCGAGCGGGTCTATGGCTATCTGCCGATGTCGGACACGTTCGTGGTGAAGCCTGGCGAGAAGAAGAATGGCGCCTTCGCCGACCAGAGCGCGCACCGGCAAGGGCTGGCGCCGGTCTACAACAGCTACGTCTTCAACGCAGGCGATCCGCTTTATGCGAAGGAGACGGAGGCGGCGCAGGTTCTGTTCCGGCCGTTGTTCACGACGTCATTCCTGATCGACGATTTCATCGCGGACGCGGGCTACTTCGGCGCGAAGCAGGTGATCTTCTCAAGCGCGTCGGCGAAGACTGCGTATGCGGCGGCGATGCTGCTGAAAGCGCGAGGCGAAGTGAAGGTGGTCGGGCTCACCTCGCCATCAAACGTCGCCTACACGAAGGCGCTCGGTTTCTACGACGAGGTGCTGGTGTACGATACCTTGGGCAGCATGGATGGCAGTGTGCCCAGCGTGTTCGTCGACATTGCTGGCAACAGCGTGGTGCGCGCGGCGATGCATGCGAAGTTTGGAGCCAACCTGAAATACAGCTGCCTGGTTGGCGCCACACACTGGGATGCGCCGCGTTCGGGCGAGACCTTGCCCGGGCCGCAGCCAACGATGTTCTTTGCGCCGGATGTAGTGAAGAAGCGCATTGCCGACTGGGGCCCGGCGGGCTTTGGTCAGCGTGTCGGCGCTGCCTGGGCGGCGTTCCTTCCGACCAGCGCGAAAACAACGCGTGTGGTCGAGCATCGCGGGCTGGAAGCGGCCGGCAAGGTGTTTGCTGACCTTGCGTCTGGCGCGGCCAATCCAGCCGATGGACACGTGGTTCGGCTTGATTAAGCGGGTTCCCCGGCCAACTTGTTAGCACTTCGCAGCCTACGCTATTCGATGACCACTCGCATCGAAGTTGTGATCGAACGCCTGCGCGCCCTGCCGGAAGCAGAGCAGGAGATGCTCGCCGGCGAGATCGAGGACCTGTTGACGGAGCCTGCGTCGCTGCTTACGGCGGCTCAATGGCGCGAGGTGGAGATCGAGATCGACACCGATGATGGAGTGCGGCTGTCGCACAACGACGTGATGGGCCGGATGCGCGTGAGGTTTGGCCGATGAAGATCACCTGGCGGCCACGCGCGGCGGACGATTTCGAGGCGCTGATCACGACATCGAACGCGGGCCATGTCGCCCACGCATCGCGCGACAAGTCCCTGGTCGAGACGCGCATCCAGCAGCTGATCCGCTTCGACCAGCTTGGCCGCAAGACGCGCCGGGTGGGCGTGCGCGAACTGCATATCGAGGGCACGCCCTATGTCGTGGTGAGCCAGCGTATCGGCGAGGAAATCCTGATCCTGCGCATGTTCTCGAACGGCTCGGCGGTTCAGGCGCGGTAGGGCCGGGGACCACTTGGGGCACAGGTTGCCGCGCGTCGGCTCTTTTCCCTTGCGAAAAGGTCGGTTTTGCCTTTTTAGCTAGGGCCATGCCCGCTTACCGTTCACGTACCACCACCTTTGGCCGCAACATGGCCGGCGCACGCGCTCTCTGGCGCGCCACCGGCATGAAGGATGGCGACTTCTCGAAGCCGATCATTGCGGTCGTGAACTCGTTCACGCAGTTCGTGCCCGGCCACGTCCACCTCAAGGACATGGGCCAGCTGGTCGCGCGCGAGATCGAGGCGGCGGGCGGCGTCGCGAAGGAGTTCAACACCATCGCTGTCGACGACGGCATCGCGATGGGCCATGGCGGGATGCTCTACTCGCTGCCCAGCCGCGACCTGATCGCGGACTCGGTGGAGTACATGGTCAACGCGCATTGCGCGGATGCGATGGTCTGCATCTCCAATTGCGACAAGATCACGCCGGGCATGCTCAACGCGGCGATGCGGCTCAACATTCCGGCGGTGTTCGTTTCGGGCGGGCCGATGGAGGCGGGCAAGGTTGTCTGGAAGGACGCGAAGACAGGCGTCTCGAAGGAACACAAGCTCGACCTGATCGACGCCATGATGCAGGCGGGCGATGATCGCATTTCGGACGAGCAGGTGGCGGCCGTTGAGGCCGAGGCCTGTCCGACATGCGGATCTTGCTCGGGCATGTTCACGGCGAACTCGATGAATTGCCTGACCGAGGCGTTGGGCCTGTCGTTGCCGGGCAATGGCACAGTGGTCGCGACGCACAAGGATCGCGAGCGGCTGTTCAAGCGCGCCGGCCGGCTGATCGTGGACATCACGCGCCGGCACTACGAGAAGGACGATATGAGCGTCCTGCCGCGCAGCGTGGCGAGCAAGCAGGCGTTCGAAAACGCCATGGCGCTCGATGTGGCGATGGGTGGCTCGACCAACACTGTGCTGCACATCCTCGCGGCAGCGCAGGAAGGCGGCATCGATTTCACGATGGACGACATCGACCGTATCTCGCGAGCAACGCCCTGCATCTGCAAAGTCGCGCCAGCGGTGTCGACGGTCCACATTGAGGACGTGCATCGCGCCGGCGGGATCATGGGCATCCTGGGCGAGCTGGCGCGTGGCGGGCTTCTGAACACGGGCACGAGCACGGTGCATTCGCCGACGCTTGGCCATGCGATTTCCTACTGGGACATTCGCCAGTCGAACGATGAAGAGGTCGAGACCTTCTTCAAGGCGGCGCCGGGCGGCGTTCGCACGACGGTGGCGTTCAGTCAGGAGAAGCGCTGGCCGGAACTCGACAAGGATCGTGTCAAGGGCGTGATCCGGTCGAAGGAGAATGCGTTCACGAAGGATGGCGGGCTCGCGGTGCTGTACGGCAACATCGCGGAGAAGGGCTGCATCGTGAAGACGGCCGGCGTCGATGAAGAGATCTGGAAGTTCAACGGCACAGCTCGTGTGTTCGAGAGCCAGGATGAGGCGGCTGCCGCGATCCTGAACAACAAGATCGTCGCGGGCGATGTTGTGGTGATCCGCTATGAAGGACCCAAGGGCGGGCCGGGTATGCAGGAGATGTTGTATCCGACGACCTACCTGAAATCGCGCGGCCTCGGGAAAGTGTGTGCGCTGCTGACTGACGGACGCTTCTCGGGCGGCACTTCGGGCCTCTCGATCGGGCATGCCTCGCCTGAGGCGGCGGCTGGCGGACTGATCGCGCTGGTGGAAGAGGGCGACCGGATCGAGATCGATATCCCGAACCGGTCGATCCGGCTGGCTGTGGCGGACGATGTGCTGGCGCAGCGGCGCAAGGCTGAAGAAGCGAGGGGCAAGGACGCCTACACGCCCAAGGCCCGCAAGCGCGTGGTTTCCGCGGCTCTGCAGGCTTATGCGGCGCTGGTGACATCTGCCGATACCGGCGCGGTGCGTGATCTGGGGCAGATCCGGAAGTAGGTTTCCCACTTCAGGCTCGCCGCGAGCGTGCTAGACAGGCGCGTGGGGTAAGCGACTCGGGACGGACATGGCCAAGAAGCAGGAAATCCTGTCGCTGAGCGACGCCATGGCCGGCCTGCCGAAGGACTTTGCGTTCTTCGCTGATCACTTCAGATCCAGCGTTCAACCGAAACTCGCCGCGCGTGAAAACGACCGGGTGAAGGCGGTGGCGCGCCAGCGCAATTTCGGCATCGGCGGCGTGCTGGCTGCGATCGTGATCTTCGCGGCCTGCGGCATGCTTGTCCCGGAGGACGGGTTCATCTTCGGCGGCTTCATCGGCGTTTTCACCGCCATCGGCCTCATCGCCTGGGGCAGCATGCAGCTGAACAAGCTGGCGAAGGAGACCAAGCTGATGCTGGTCGAGCCGGTCACGTCCGAGTTCGGCATGGCCTATCAGCTCAACCCTGCGCAGCCGAGCGCAATCAATACGTTCCGTTCGCTGGGCCTGGTGCCAAGCTGGGATCGTTCGAAATACGAGGACCGGCTCGCCGGGTCGCGCAACGATACGCCGTTCGAATTCTTCGAGGCGCACCTAGAGGAGAAGCGCACGACGACCGACGGGAAGGGCCGAACGCGCACGACTTGGGTGACCGTGTTTCGCGGGCAATGTCTCGTGGTGAACTTTCACAAGGAGTTCAACGGCGTCACCAAGGTGTTCCGCGACAAGGGCATGTTCAACTTCCTCGGCAAGCTGGGTCAAGGCAAGGCGCAGAAGGTGAAACTGGAAGACCCGGTGTTCGAAAAGGCGTTCGAGGTCTATTCGACCGACCAGATCGAGGCGCGCTTCCTGCTCACGCCGGATTTCATGGAGCGCCTCGTCGGCCTGGAGCGCACGTTCAAGGGAAAGCAGGTGCGCTGTGCATTTGCCGGCGGCCAGATGCTGCTTGCGTGCGAGGGCGCGAACCTCCTTGAAGTCGGCTCCATGTACCGGCGCATGGATGATCTCGGCCGCGTGCGCGAGATGCTTGTCGACTTCGCGGCGATCTTCCTGCTGATCGATGCGATGAGCCAGCGCCTCACGCCGGATGCGCTGCGCGTGCCGCCGTCCGAGGTCTGATCGAAGGGTAAGTCAGCCGAGTCGAACGCCGGAAGGGGGCAGCGGCATTCAGCCGTGATGGCGCGGTCTGGCGCCTTTCCCAAGTCCCGCAGCGATTGATTCTTGTTGCCCAGAATCGGCGTTCTTGATCTCTGGCCGCTAGCGCGACGGAGACTGGATCACCATGGCCAAGAAGCCCTTCCTCGAAAATGTCCTCGAGAGCGGCCTGTTCGCCTCACGCTGGCTGATGGCGCCCTTCTATGTCGGCCTTATCGCGGCGCTTGGCGCGCTGATGGTCGTGTTCTTCCAGGAACTGGCGCACGAACTGCCCATGCTGTGGACGTTTGATCCCGTGACCCATGCCTACATGATGACGGCGGATGATGCGATCATGCTGGCGCTCTCGCTGATCGACCTGTCGCTGGCGGGCAACCTCGTGCTGATCGTGATCTTCTCAGGCTATGAGAACTTCATCTCGAAACTGGACGTGGGCGATCACAAGGACCGTCCCGACTGGATGGGTACGGTCGATTTCTCTGGCCTGAAGCTTAAGCTGGTCGCGTCCATCGTCGCGATCTCGGGCATCGCGCTGCTGAAGTCGTTCCTGGACCTGGGCACGACTGAGGTGGTGACCCCGGCGATGGAGCGCAGCCTGATGTGGCAGGTGATTGTCCACATCACCTTCGTGGTCTCGGGGGTGCTGCTAGCCTTCATGGACTGGCTGACCGGTCACCAGAAGGGCTGATCCACGCGCGCCCGGAAAGAGAAAAGCCCCGCCGACCGTGGGTCAGCGGGGCTTGAGGGTGATTCTCGGGGGAGAGAATGCTCATGGTGTACGTGCGGGAGGCGCCGCTGGATCGACCGGAAAGCGGCGATGCGAAGAAACTTTGCGGCGCAAATGGGGCGGCGCAGCCTGCCCAAACGGAAGCTTAGTCCGCGAAGGTTGCGATCACCGGCACATGGTCTGAGGGTTTTTCCATCGCGCGGGCCATGCGATGGATTGAGATCGCCTTCAGGCGGTCGGCCGCGTGCGGGCTGCACATCAGGTGGTCGATGCGGATGCCCCAGTCCTTCTGCCAGGCGCCGGCCTGATAGTCCCAGAAGGTGTATTTCTGGATGCGGCCGTCCCGCGCCATGAAGGCGTCGGTGTAGCCCATCCACTGCAGCTTGCGGAAACGCTCGCGCGTGTCCTGCCAGGCGAGCGCATCCTCGGCCCAGGCCTTCGGGTCCCAGCAGTCTTCGTCGCGCGGGATGCAGTTGAAATCCCCGGCGAGGACTACCGGCTCCTCGTGGGCCAGCAACGCCTTTGCTCGGTCGTTCAGCCGATCCATCCAGCGCAGCTTGTAGTCGTACTTCTCGCTGGGGCGCGGATTTCCGTTCGGCAAGTAGATCGAGGCGACGCGGATCGGGCGCGGGCATTCGACCAGAACTTCCAGATATCGGCTCTGTTCGTCCTCCGGCTCGCCGGGCAGGTGGCGCACCTCGTCCGAGATAGGGAATTTCGACAGGATGGCGACGCCGTTGTAGGTCTTCTGACCGAACACGGCGCAGTTGAAGCCCGCGCCTTCCAGCTCCTCACGCGGAAACTTCTCGTCGACGCACTTGATCTCCTGCAGGCACCAGACATCGACCGCGCAGGTCTTCAACACCTCCAGCACCGTGGGCAGGCGCGCATTGACCGAGTTCACGTTCCAGGTGGCGATTTTCATCCGCCTTCCTTAGCCCACGCGGCCGGAAACGGAAGCGCTTGCGGCCGGCGCCAAACAAGATTACATCTGTAATTCAAAACGAGGCCGCGAGGGCCAGCATCGCAATCAACATGGGAGGCCAACATGGCCATCAACGTGGGCGCCGCCCGCGACGGCGAACCTGTAGCTGAAATCAACACCACGCCACTGATCGACGTGATGCTTGTTCTGCTCGTGATGCTGATCATCACGCTGCCGCAGCAGAAGCATGCGGTGAAGCTGGATACGCCCATTCCATGCGACCCGTGTGAGCAGCCACCCCCGCGGCCTGAGGCGATCCGCGTGACGATCGAGGGCGACGGCGTGATCACGTGGAATGGTGTGCCGGTGAATCGCGCGACCCTGCGGACCCGCCTGGCCGCCGAGGCACAACGAAGCGAGCAGGCAGAGCTTCACATCGAGGTCAGCCGATATGCGAAGTATGGTGCGGTCGCGCACGTGATGGCGGCGGCCCAACGCGAGGGCGTGACGCGGATGGGAATTGTGAGTGTGGGGTGATAGATTTCTCGTATGAAAAGCGCCGGCTTCGCGTTCATCGGAATTCTCCTGGCGGCGACATCGTCTTGCGTAGAGGGCGTCGCGCCACCGGACAGCGGCAGCGCGGGGGCAACGGCGCCAGCTGAACCCACGCCGATCATGGTACAGGTCAATCCAGATGGCGGAATCATGGTCGACGGAATGGCCATAAGCCGTGAGGATCTAGATGTGCGGTTTGCTGCCATTGCGGCAATGGAGCCGCAGCCGCAGGTCATGATATCTCCCGATGCCGGCGCCCGCTTTGAGGACATCGCATTTGTAATGACGGTCGCACAGCGGACCGGAGTGGTACGCAAATTCGGTGTGATCGGCGGGACCTAGGCCACCGCAAGTTGTACAGCCCGTTCCACTGGCGAGTAGGCATTGTCAGAGCGATCGAGGTTGAGCTGTTCCCTGAAGCCTAGCCCCGGCTGGGCTATGAAGCGCGCTTGCGTGCCGTTGTGCGCCTGTGCGGCGTGAACGGTGAAAGGGTGCAGCAGCCAGACCGTGCCGGCCTCGCCAGTCGCCAATGTTACCTCGCAGTGATCGCTGCTGGCAAAGCCCTCCTTTGCAAGGTTCGCCAGCGATACGCCCGCCTCGCCGTACTTTGTCAGTTGCCGCGCCATGGGCAGATGCGAGCCAAGGCGCACGCGCGTTGGCGCGTCGTCTGGCCCGCAGTCGGTGAAAAGAAACAGCATCAGCATCGACCGGTCGCGCGAGCGGAAGTTCACGCGCCAATGGAAGTAGTCCTGCGATTGCGGATCGTCCGGCGGCGGGAAGCTGGCGTCGATGTGCCAGCCATCGTCCCAGGGTTTTTGCGTCGACGGGAACCGTGCGACGATGGCTCCGAGTTGGCCCGGCATGGTCCAGCGGCCGGCGCCGACGAGTTGGTCCAGCGCTGCAGCCAGGCGTGGCGAAGCTGCAGCTTCACGAAATGGCGGCAGCGGCGGGGCCATGATCCGCAGCACAGGCTCCTTCCAATGTTCGGGTGCATCCGGCGACGGGCCCAGCGCGCGAAAGATGATGTTGCTGCACGCCTCTGCCGTTTCCCGCGCAAAGGCGTTCTCCAGCTTCACCGCGCCCCTCTCGATGAACGTTTCGATCTGATCGAACGAAAGAGCCATCGGTTCTATGTAGGGGCCGCTGCCAGCCTGTCATCCCTGATCGCGCCCCAGATCGCCACCAGCAGGAGAAAGATGCTGGCGATCGTCATGCCCGGCAGGAGATACTGGCCCGCTGCGTCTGGCGCGGCCACGGCCCAGAGCGACGAGGCGAGCGGGATCGCGCAGAAGGGCAGCGCGATAATCCAGGCGCCGCCGCGCTGCGCGAGCATGACGCCGCAGAGCGTCGTGACGACAGCGAGCCCGACCCATTTGATGTTTGTGGCGATGACCAGTCCCAAGAGCCATGGCGTCGGCGCATCGGGAGCTGCGCTGAGCGTGAACATGCCGATATTCTCGAACACATCAGCGACCGCGCACGCGATGACGAGGATCACGGTGAGCCCGCCGAGTCGACGATTGCGCGCGCCAAGCGCCCATGCCGTCAGGCCATAGAACGCTGTGTAAGCGGGAACATAAGCAAAGGTGTCAACGAGGTTGGCATGGTCCAGTTGCGATGCCAGCGCGGCGCGGCAGGGTTCACCGGCGAGCCCAAGAACGCGCTGAACTTCCGCCGTTGTCCGCACCAGTTCGAACGCGGTGAGCGTGGACATTGGAAGCGGATTGCATGGCGGGGCCGTGATGCCCATGAACGGGATCACGGCAAGCATCAAGGCGGCCGCGACTACCGCGAAGCGGAACACCCATTTCGTCGTCACGCTGTCCCCCCCGCCGCCTTTCCTAGAACCCACGGAACTCGACAACTTCGCTGAGCGGTGCGCGCTCGGCGTAGAGGTCGTTCACCGGCTCGTTCGGATCAGGCACGCCAATCGCCATGCCTGCATAAACCATGTGATTGTCGTCGAGCCCGAAATGCTCGTGCAGTTCAACGCGCAGTCGCGCCCAGCATTCCTGCATGCATGTGCCCCAGCCACGTTCCTCGGCGAGGAGGGCGATGGTTTGCATGTACATGCCCATGTGCGCCCACTGGCCATGGCCCATGCGCTTGTCGATGATCAGGAACAGGCCAACGGGCGCGCCGAAGAAGCGATAATTGTTGGCGAACCACATCAGGCGGCCGGCGCGATCCTCCTTCGGGATGCCGACCTTCTCGTACATCATCTCGCCCACGCGACGGCGGCGCGCATCATAGACCGGGTCGATTGCCTTGAGGTCGGGATAGACGGGTCGGTCGCCGGGAATGGCGCCCGTTGGATCGGCCGCGAGAACCCGCTGCGCCATCGCAACGATCTGGTCCTTCTCTTCGCCCGCGACCGCGATGACTTTCCAAGGCTGCAGATTGCCACCCGATGGCGAGCGCTGTGCGGTCGTGAGCAGGTCTGCGATGTCCCCCTTGGTGATCGGCGTCGGCAGGAAAGCGCGCGTGGAGATCCGCTGGCGGACAGCTTCGGTGACGGTCATCGGCGGGTCCTTGAAATCGGTGGGGCGGATTTGGGTGGCGCGGGGTATCGGAATCGGGCGACATAATGGCTGGCAACATGACCATTTGTTCGTTTGACCCGGCCGCATGCAAGCGGCGAGTCTGAACTCTTCATCTTCTCACCGAAGAGGTCCTGCGATGACCCCAGAATTGACCGCCGCGCTGATCGCCACGGGTGTGGTTGTGCTGTTGCTGCTGGGCGCGTTGCGACTGATGCGTCCGCGCGAGATGACGCTGCCGGATTATCCCGAGCTTCCCGCGCCTCCGAAGGACGACGCCGCCGGGCAGGCGCCGCGCGCCTGAACCTGGGATAACCCAACGGAACCGGGCCGGCGCCAAGCGCAGCTACACAACGAAATGTTGTGTCACGTTCAGGTTGGCGCGCGCATGCTGTCGGCATGAAAAAGCTCATCCTGCTGGCTTTGCCAGCCGCCTTCCTCAGCCTCGGCGCCTGCTCGACCTACGGGTATTACGGGTACGACGACTACGGGTATGGCTACGGCTACGACGACTATGGCTACAGCGGCTATGGCTCGTCGGGCGCGACGGTTGTCTGGCATGACGGGTATTACGACAATTTCTACGGCCCCGTTCATGGCGGCTATTGGGATCCCGACGGTTACTTCTGGTACCAGTCCTACTCCAGCGGGCCCTATCTGCGCGATCACGGGCGGCATTTCCGGCGCGATCGGTTCAATGGAGGGAGCCAGTTCCGGTACCAGGATTATCGCGGACATCATGGCGGCGACCGGGATCGCGACCGCAACACCTATCCGCCGCTGTTCTCCGGGCAGGATGGCGGGCGGCGGGATGATGACCGGCGCGGCGACGATCGGCGCGGGGATGGCCGGCGGGGTGATGACGGGATTGTGTGGAGCGATGGCCGCGACGGAAATGGACCGCCGCGGGGGAATCCGGGGCCGCCGCCGCAGCAGGGCGGCGGGCGCGACAGGGATCGTGACCGGGACGATGACCGTGGGCGCGGCCGCGACACTGGCGGATCGCCGCCGCTGTTCGGCGGCTCCCCTCCGCCGCCGCAACCGCGCGATCGCCAGCCGGAACTGGATGGCGGTCCTCCCGGTGGTGGGCGGGGTGGAGACCGCGGCCGCGTCGACAATGGACCGCCACCGCCGCTGTTTGGAGGGCAGGCGCAGCCTCCGCCGCCGCAGCAACAACCGCGCGGGCAGGGGCAAGGTCAGGGCCAGCCGGGCTCACGTGGTGATGGTCGGGGTGACGGCCGGGGCGATGATCGCGGTGGAGACCGCGACGGCAATCGCGGACGCGGCGACCGCCATCAGCGCGACGACAACTAGATAATCGCGCCTAGACCGAGAAGCTGGTTCCGCAGCCGCAGGACGCGGTGGCGTTCGGATTGTGGATGCGGAATGACGCCCCGATGATCTCGTCGACGAAGTCGATTTCCGACCCGGCGAGGAAGGGCAGGCTGGCCTGATCCACCACGGCCTTCGCGCCATCGCGCTCGATCACCGTGTCGTCGGCGTTGACGCCCCCGGCAAAGCCGAACCGATAGGAAAAGCCCGAACAGCCCCCGCCGATAACCTCGACCCGCAGCATGGTTCCCGGCGGCTGCCCCGCCACGATCTTCGCAATCCGCCTGGCGGCGGACGCGGACAGGCTGACGCCCGTATGCTCGGCGAGGTCGGTCATGGCCGGAGAGATAGGGGGGATGGGGCGGGATGGGAAGGTGGGGGCGCGGGACTACTTCCCCTTAGGCCGCTTGCATTGAGCTTAGGTCTTGAAGAGACTGGCGGAGATACTCGGGGTAACCATGACCTTTGCCGCCTGGCTTCGCCGCACGAATGAGATCATGGTCAAGAGTTATTCCGTGACTCTTCAGGATTTGGGCGCGCATGAGGATGAGCGGCTGAAGGCCGCTTGGGAGCGAGGCGAAACGCCGTTGGAGTATGTCGCGTGGTTCGGTGAGAAGTACGATCTCATCCACATCGACGCCGGGCGTGGTGTCTTGACGCCGATCGAGTAGGGGGAAGGGCCTTTGGCCGCCGGGAAGTTGTGGACACGGCCCGAGTTGATGCTGGCGGTGGAGCTGTACTGCCGGACGCCGTTCGGCCGAATACATCAGGGCAATCCCGACATCATCAAGCTTGCAGATGCGTTGGGGCGCACGCCCGGCTCGGTCGGGCTGAAGATGGTCAACTTCGCCGCACTCGACGAGACCATCGAGCAGAAGGGCATGTCCAACGTCAGCAAAGCGGATCGTGAAATCTGGTCGGAATTCTTTGCGGCGCCCGCCGCGTTTCTGGACCGTGTTGAGGGCATCCGTCAGACCGAGTTCGGTCTCCCCGATCCGCTTGCCCGCTTCGCGTTGCACGAAGTGCGCGAAGGCGTCGATGTTGAGCGTACGGTGAAAGCGCGGCGCAATCAGTCCTTCTTTCGCGACATGATCCTCGCGGCGTACAACGGCAAGTGTGCCGTGACAGGCATCGCGCAGCCGGAGCTTCTTGTGGCAAGCCACATCGTGGGGTGGGCGCAGGATACCGAGTTGCGGTTGCAGCCGACTAACGGCATCTGCCTCAATGCGCTGCATGATCGCGCGTTTGATCGCCATCTGGTCTCATTCGAGGACAGCGGGGAAATGATCTTGTCAAAGCGATTGAAGGTCACCGGCGAAAACAAGCCGTTCTTCGAAGGTAAGCGGCTTTCGTTACCGCATCGCTTCCGTCCTGATCTGAGCTGCTTGAGCAAGCACCGCGACAGGATGGTTGAACTCGACCGAGCGTAGCGGTTGCGCCTCGCGCTGTCGGCCGGAGCACTCGCCTTGGCGGTGGCATCCGCCCGCTTTGCGGACGGCCCCCTCCGTCTCGCGACGAAGACGTCGCGATCCACCTCCCCCGCCTTCGGCGAGGGAGGACGAAGTCTTGACCTTCTGCCCAAACCATCGCCTTAGCTGGGCTATGGCCAAGGCTTTTGTTCCTCCTCCCAGAGCGGTGTTTGCGAGTGATCCTTCGCGGTCGCGGGGGCGGCTTTATCTGGAATCGCCTTCGGCGACGCGGACGGAGTTTCAGCGGGACAAGGACCGGATTGTTCATTCGGATGCGTTCCGGCGGCTGAAGCAGAAGACGCAGGTTTTCGTGGCGCATGAGGGCGATCATTATCGCACGCGGCTGACGCACTCGCTGGAGGTGTCGCAGATTGCGCGGACGGTGGCGCGGGTGCTGGGGCTGGACGAGGATCTGGCCGAGACGCTGTCTCTGGCGCACGACATCGGGCATCCGCCGTTCGGGCATGCGGGGGAGACCGCGCTCAATGCTGCGATGGAGCCGTATGGCGGGTTCGATCACAACGCGCAGGCGCTGCGTGTCCTCACGAAGCTGGAGCATCGCTATCCGCAGTTCGACGGGTTGAACCTGACGTGGGAGACGCTGGAGGGCGTCATCAAGCACAATGGGCCTCTTGTCCGAGCGGACAAGCCGCTCGCGGGCCTGCCGGTAGCGTTTCGTGAGTATGAGGCGTTGCAGTCTCTGGAGCTTGACACGTTTGCGGGGCCGGAGGCGCAGGTGGCGGCGCTGGCGGATGATATCGCGTACAACAATCACGATATCCAGGATGGGCTGCGGGCTGGGCTGTTTGGCGTGGACGACCTGAGGGATGTGCCGCTGGCGGGCGAGGTGTTTGCCGAGGTGTTGGCGCAGTTTCCGGGGATAGAGCGGGACCGTCTGATTTCGGAATCGGTGCGGCGGCTGATCGGCGTGTGGGTGCAGGACCTGATCGCGGAGTTCGGGCGGCGCGCGGCGGCGGCGCGGCCGAAGTCGGTTGAGGATGTGCGCGGGCTGGATGCGCCGCTGGCGGCGTTCTCGGAGGATATTGCAGAGCGGCAGAAACCGCTCCGCGCGTTCCTGTTCGAGCGGATGTACCGTCATCACAAGGTGAACCGGATGATGAGCCAGGCGCGGCGCATTGTCGGCGAGCTGTTCGGGCTGTTCCTGGCGGAGCCGGAGACGCTGCCGCCGCCGTGGAGCGGCCTGGCGAAGGGGGCTGGGACGGACATGACGCGGCGGGCGCGCGTGGTGTGCGACTACATTGCCGGGATGACGGACACCTACGCGATCGAGGAGCACAGGCGGCTGTTCAATCTTGAACGCTGGGTTTGAGCGCTACTTCGCGAAGATCAGGTCGGTGACTTCGGCCGGCAGCATCGTGGCGGCTTTCAGTTCGGACAGGCGCGATGCGTCGACGATCTCGTTCGGGAAGCGGCGGCCCATGTCGGCGATCACGCTGTCGGCTTCGGCATCGAGGCCGTTGAGGCGCAGGGCGGCGGCGAGGATGTAGGAGCCGATGGGCGCGCCGTCGGGGGCGGCTTCGCGGGCTTCCTCCAGCGCCTTGGCCTTGTCGCCCTTCATGATGTGATAGATCGCCAGCGGCTGGTGATACCAGGGCGGGTGGCCGGGGTTGAAGGCGATGGCTTTCTCGGCGAGCGCGCGGCCATTCTCGGGATCGCCGGAGAGTATGTACATCTGCGCGGCGTCGGAGAGGATCTCGGCGTTGTTGGGGTTGAGCTCCAGCGCCATCGCGATCGAGCGGCGGAAGCCCTCGATGTCGCCTGACTGGAACTGCGCGATGGCGAGGTACTGGTGCGCCATGGCGGAGGAGGAGTTGGCTTCGACGGCGCGCTGGGCGGCGGCGAGGGCGCGGGCTTTTGAATTGGGCACCGGGTTGAAGTTGTAGCGGACTTCGTCGCCATACATCCACGACAGCTTGGCCCAGGCGGGGGCGTAGCGCGGGGAGCGCGTGGTGACGTCCTCAAGGCATTTGCGGACTTCGGCGTGGCGCGCGGGCGACTTGGAGCGGGAGTATTCGTAAGAATCGAGAACGCAGAGATAGTCGCGCATCGAAATGGCGCGGTCTGCGGTGAGATCTTCCTTCAGGCGTTCCTGGATGACGCCGTGGGGCTGTCCCAACTGGCCCGCCACCTTGCCGGCGAGTTCGGTCTGCAGGGCGAGCATGCCGCCGGCGTCGTCGAGGGGGATGATGTCGACATCGGACCAGACGACGCGGCTGTCGACGGCGTGGACGAGCTGGCTGGTAATGCGGAGTTCGCTGCCGGTGGCCTGGATGGAGCCGGTGACGATGAAGTCCGCGCCGCGCGGATCCTGCTTGGCGGACTCAGCAGTCGCGCCGATAACGGTGTCGTAGCCGAGCACGGTGAGTTCGGGGAAGCGCGAGAGGCTATCGATCAGGTCGATCTGCAGGCCGTCGCGGAGGGAGCCGGCGTAGTCCGGGCCATCGATGAGCTGGTAGCGGGCGACAAAGATGACGGGGCCGGCTGGGCGCGTTCCGACGAAACCGCGGGCAGGATCGTCAGTGGCCGGCCTGGGCGCGGTGAGCATGAAGGCGAAGACGGCGATCAGCGCGATGGAGGCCGCGATCAGAATCGCCGGCATCACCCAGGGGCGGGCGGCCCAGGCTGGGCCGGTGATCGACGGGGAGGACGCAGACTGGCTCACCGCAGGCAGGGGCGGCTCTTCACCACCGATGATGGGTTCGGGCGGGGAGCGGGGCAGAGCGGGAAGGCCAGGCTCGATCCGGGTGAAGGTCGGCTGGTAGCCCCCGGGCGGCACCTCGATGCGGACGCTGACGCCGGGGGGCGGCTTCTTGTAGAAGGCGGCGAGCTGGCCGCGCAGGCGGCTGGCCTGAACGCGGACGATGGAATCCACACGCGGGTCGAAAGTGGACGACCTGTCAAACACGTCTACCGCAATGGAATATTCCTTTAGTCGCTCACCAGCGCCCTTGAGCGTTTCGTCAACGATATAATCGAGCAGGGACTGCAGACGGGGTGAGCTGGCGAACGCGCGCGACGCCTTGATCGCGGCAACCGCCGCGCCGATTTCGGCGTGCGTTGGCGTGCTTGAGTCGGAGCCCCCCATGGAGTCCAGACCCTCTCCGTCCCCACCGGGCGGACGAGAAAAGTCCATTTGCCGCCCCGTTTTGTGAGCTACGAGCATACTGGCCGAGCCAGCTGCATTGTAAAGAACATATCGACCCGCGTTTAACTTTTGATTTTCCCCTGACAGATCAGGGACTTGCTGCATGTAACGTTCGTGTAGCTGTTACGGGGTCGCTTAGCTGCCGATTTAGCCTTCAGCTGACCGGCTAACTCCATCATGTCACCGGTCGCAGTGCGGTGGTCTTCCGTCCCCCCCAACCCACGAGGGCCGCTGCACGACGCGAAGTGCCCGGGCGCAGGAGCTTGCTTCAGCGCCCGGGCACGTTCGTCGTCATTTTCGGAGTAAAAAGATGCCCACAGGCACGCCGTCCGAGGCGCGCTTTGCGTTGGTCGTCGACGACAACCCTGCAGCGGCCGCAATCAGCGGCGCCCTGCTGGAGGCGTCTGGCTGGACCGTTGAACACGCGCGCGACGGATTTGAAGCGATCATAAGGTTTCGAGACCGAAACTATGGTGCGGTGGTGCTGGATTACCGGCTCCCGGGCATGGACGGGGTCGAGGTGCTGTCGTGGATCCGCCGGCACGTGGCGAAAGCGCCCGAGGTTGTTGTGGTCTCGTCCGATCCGATGGCGATGCTGCTGGAGCGGTTCCGGGGTCTTGGCGTCAAGGCGATCCTGAACAAGCCACTGTCTGCCACAGACCTGTGCCAGGTCTTGCGGGCCGCCTGAGTTCAATCAGGGTTCCCATTTTTTCAGTTCATTAAGCCCCACCCGGCAGGATACCGACGGGAGCCTGCGTCAGCGGGCCCATGATGCATGGACGGGCCCATGACGCGCTATTCAAGATCTGTGATCCCCGGGCGGCCGCACGGCGAGGGCGGCGAGAAGGCCGCGATCGACAGCATGGTGTTCGGCTCACCCGGCAAGAAACGGGGGCCGACGGCGGCCAACGACGAGGCCGAACCCGATTTCCTGCCCCCGGTCGAAGACGACGAGGCTGACCTGCTGGTTAGCCGATCCAATATCGACAGGCGCAGCAATGAGGACCGCCGCAAGCAGGGCGGCGAGCGCCGCGCAGCTGGGCGCAAGACTTCGGACTATGCGCCCCTGCGCGAGCAGGGCGGCTATCGCGCGGGCGATGACAGCAAGCGCGGCCCGATCCTTCTCGTCGGCGCGCTGATGATCGTCGCCGTGTTCGGCGTCGTGGTGTGGAACGCTTATCGCGAAGACGGCGCGGCCGGAGAGCCGACCGAAGTCGCCGAACTGGGCGAGTCGGGTCCGTTCAAGCGTCCCTACATCGATACGACTGAAACGCCGTCGCCCTCCATCGCGGAAGAGGCCGAAGTGCTTGAGGCGCTCGATGGCGCGCCCTCGAACCCGGTTGTCTCCGGCGAAGTGAGGCCGGCGACGCCGCCGCCAGCGGCTGCTGCGCCCGCGCCCGCGCCTGCTCCGGTGAAACGTCAGCCGCAGCCTGAAGCGAAGCCGCCTGCTCCGTTGAGCCCGCCAGCGTCTTCCCCTGTTCGCGCGGCGACCGCCGTGACCCAGCCGGGTCCAGTTGCGCTTGTGCCGCCGCCCGCAACCAAGCCGCCCGCTGCTGCGCCGGTTCCCGCGCCCAAGCCGGTTGTGACGGCTGCGCCGCCGGTTCCGGCTGGCGCCATTCCGTCTTTCTCAGCTGGCGGCCCGTGGTTCGCACAGATCGCGTCGACCGGCAGCGAAGCCGGCGCGCTTGAGGAGTGGGGCCGCCGCGCCAAGGTGTGGCCGGATCTGTTCTCGGCTGCGGAAAGGTCGATCCAGACGGCAGACGTGAACGGGCAAACCCGCTACCGTCTGCGCGTTGGAGCCTTCGCGTCGAAGGCGGATGCGACGGCTTACTGCGCTGAAGTGAAGGCGCGTGGCGGCAACTGTCTTCCGGCGCAACGATAACCGGAACTCGAATGGCCGAACCCAGAGCGTGTATCCTGTCCGTCTCGGGGCTGAAGCTCACGGACGGAGAACGGAAACTCCTGTCGTCGGCCAATCCGTGGGGCGTGATCCTGATGGGGCGCTCGTGCGAGAGTCCCGAGCAGGTGAAGGCGCTCACGGACAGCATCTGTGATGCGACGGGCCGCCAGACGCTGATCTTCATCGACCAGGAAGGTGGGCGCGTGCGGCGCCTGAAGCCGCCGGTGTGGCCGGACTTTCCGGCGCCGGGCGTCTACGGCGAACTCTACAAGACCGATCCCGAGGCGGCGTTTGCGGCGGTGTGGCTGCATCACCGGCTGATGGCGGCGGAGCTGGAGCCGATGGGCATCCGCGCGGACTGCGCGCCTGTGGTCGATATCCATCATGTGGGAATGCACAAGATCGTCGGCGATCGTTCATTCGGCGCCGAGCCCGCGATGGTTGCCGAGCTGGCGCAGGCGGCGCTGGATGGGCTGGGCGCGGGCGGCGTTGCGGGCGTGATCAAGCACATGCCAGGTCATGGCCGCGCGGAAGTGGACAGCCATGAGACCATGCCTGTGGTGCGCGCGTCTCGCGAGCAGGTGGCGATGGACATCGCGCCATTCAGGGAGGTGCGGCATGCGACGATGGGCATGACGGCGCACCTTGCATTTGCGGTTCTGGACGATGAGCGGACGCCAGCGACGTTGTCGACGAAGATCATCAGCGAAGTCATTCGCGGTGAGATCGGGTTCGACGGCCTGCTGATGACCGACGACCTTGGCATGAAGGCGCTGGGCGGGTCGCTGGCCTCGCGGGCGGAGCGGGCGCTCAGGGCGGGATGCGATGTGATCCTGCACTGCGCGGGTCTGGATGCGTGGGGCAAGGTGCTGCGCGAGCCGGACGCCGTGCTGCGCGAGATGGAGGAGGTGGCGGCTGTTTGCCCACCCCTGTCAGGCGAGTCGCTGCGCCGGGCGGAGGCGGCGGATGCTGCAACCGGGCATGTCGGGCATTTCGACAAGGCCGAAGGCAGGGAGCGGCTGGAGTTGCTGTTGTCTGGCGGGGCCCGCCCGTCTACAGCGGGGACATGACCGCACTACCCGGTTCCGACGAGAGCATGCTGACGCAGGCGGCGGCTGAAGCCGCCGACGCGGCGGATGCTTTTTCTGTCGATCTCGACGGGTATGAAGGGCCGCTGCACCTACTGCTGGACCTGGCGCGGCGGCACAAGATCGACCTGGTGAAGGTGTCGATCCTGCAGCTGGCGGATCAGTACCTGATCTGGATCCGTGAGGCGCGCGACAAGCGCATGGACATCGCGGCTGATTATCTCTTGATGGCCGCATGGCTGGCGTTCCTCAAGTCGAAACTGCTGCTGCCGTCCGAGAAGAAGGACGAGGACGAGACTGATCCCGATGCGCTGGCCGGGCGGCTGGCGTTCCGGTTGCGCAGGCTTGAGGCGATGCGCAATGCGGTGGAGGAGCTGTACGCCGGGCACATTGATGGGCGCGATGTGTTTGCGCGCGGCGATCCGCAGCTGGCCAAGATCATCCGCAAGCCGATCTGGAATTCGACGCTGCACGATATCCTAAAGGCGTTCGGGGATATCAATGTGCGCAAGGTGAAACTGAAGTCGCATGTCATCAGGCGGCAGCCGGTGGTGCCGCTGGAGGCGGCGCGACAGAGGCTGGCGGCGCTTGTGCCCGAACTGATCGACTGGGCGTCGATCCAGCAGATGCATGTGATGGATGAAGAGTCGAAGGACGCGCCGCGCAGGTCGGAGGTGGCGAGCTTCTTCTCGGCGGCGCTGGAGCTGACGAAGAACCGGGTGGTGGATATCCGGCAGGATCAGCTGTTCTCGGAAGTGTTCGTGCGCAAGACGCCGGCTGATGAACTGAAGGCGGCGGAATGAGCGGCGAGGACAAGCCAGACCTGAATGCCATGCGCGATGCGGTCGCCAAGCTGGCGAAGCAGGGGAAGGGCAAGGCTGCGCCTATGGCGGAGCCGGAGCAGGCGGCCAAGCCTTCGCGTGTTGAGCCTGATCCCGAGAAGCTGAGCAATGCGATACGGCGGGCGGAGGCGGTGCTGTTTGCGTCGAACGAGCCGGTGGATGCAACGACGCTGACGGAGGCGCTGCCGCAGGGAGTCGAGGCGGGGGATGTGCTGCTGCGGCTGAAGGCGGACTATGCCAAGCGCGGCGTGCAGCTGGTGGAGCTGGCGGGGAAGTGGCGGTTCCAGACGGCGCCGGACCTGGCCTTCCTTTTTGAGGAAACGAGAGAACAACCGCGGGCGCTGTCGCGGGCGGCGCTGGAGACGCTGGCGATCATTGCCTACTGCCAGCCGGTGACGCGGGCGGAGATCGAGGATGTGCGGGGGGTGGCGGTGTCGTCGGGGACGATCGACATTCTCATGGAGGCGGGGTGGATCCGGCCGCGCGGGCGGCGGCGGACGCCGGGCCGGCCTGTGACATTTGGCGTCACGGATGCGTTCCTGGTGCATTTCGGGCTGGATTCGATCGACAGCCTGCCGGGCAGGGACGAGCTGAAGGCCTCGGGCCTGCTGAGTGCAGAGATTCCACGGGATTTCGAGTTCGCGGGCACGCCGCGGGACCCGGAAACGGGCGAGCTTCTGGGCGAGGATGCGCTGGAGGATTCGGAGTTTCAGGCGGATTTCCTCGAAGGGGCCGAGGAACGCTCCTGACTCGCCGGGCGGGCGCATTTGCGCTGACGCTCCGTCAGGGTTACGTTATTGTCAGGAGGAACCCGCTTTGATGATGGGAAGGGTCGGCATTGTCGAGATGGCCATCCTGTTCGTGGGCATGGCGCTTTCGCCAGCGCCTGCGTACGTGAAGACAGCGGCGGTGGCTTACGCCATCGGCCTGTTCTAGAAGCGGACCAAGGGACGCCAGACCAATCCGCCAGGAATGGCGCACGGAGCACAGAATATGTTCGGCAAACTCGGTTGGGTCGAAATCGTGGTCATCGGCGCGCTTGTGCTGATGATCTTCGGCGGTCGCGGCAAGATTTCCGCAATGATGGGCGATGTCGCCAAGGGCATCAAAAGCTTCCGGCGCGGCATGAAGGAGCCGGACGTGGACACGAGCCAGACGACGTCGGGCGCGATGATCAACGAGCCGATCAACGTGACCCCCGAGAAGGAAAAGTCGAAGGTCTGATGTTGGCTGCCCGTCTGCGCTTCGGCAGCCTAGCGGGCGTGCGTGAACTCTCGCCTCCGAAAGGAGCGCCATCGCCATGATGCCGGGTGTCGGCTTCGAGGAAATGATCCTGCTGGTAATTGTGGCGATCATCGTGATCGGCCCCAAGGACCTGCCTTTGATGATGCGCAAGTTCGGGCGCTTTACGGGCAAGATGCGCGCGATGGCGTTCGAGTTCAAACAGGGCATCGACGAGCTGGGCCGGCAGGCGGAGCTGGAAGAGCTGCGCAAGGAAGTGGCGGCGCTGAAATCCCATACTGGTCTACAAGAGATCACCGACATCAAGCGCGAGCTCGAGCAGGACCGTATCGATCTCGAGAAGGACGTACACTCAGCGATGGCGGACACGGCGCCGGCGACAGCGCCGGTCGCGCCCGGAGTGGCGAGCGGGACGCATCCGGCGGCGCCGAAGCCGCTGCCCTATGCGGGACTGTCAGCGGACCATCCCGGATATGACGCGGGAGAGGATTTCCGTATCGATGGCGCAGCACCCGTTGCCCCCGCTGCAGCCGAGGCCGCGCCCGAAGATCCTGCGCCGCAGGTTGCGGAGAGCAACGGCGTGCATGTGATCCCCGATGACGAGGTGCGCCCGCCGGCGCCTGTCGTCACGCCAGCCAAGCAGGATGCGTCCGCCTGATGGCCAAGAAAGCCGACAAGAAAAAACCTGCCGCCGCCGACCAGCCCGAGATCGACGAGGTTGAAGCGAGCCGCGCGCCGTTGATGGATCACCTTCTCGAGCTGCGCGATCGGTTGATGCGCATCCTGATCGTGATCGTCGTACTGTTCTGCGGCCTGTGGTTCGTGACCGACACGGTGCTTAGCTTCCTGCTGACGCCGCTGGGCGATGCGGCGCATCGCGCGGGACGACCGCTGGATGAGCTGTTCGTGGCGCAGACAACGGCGCCGCTGGAGATGCTGTTCGTCAAGCTGAAGCTGGCGTTCGTGATGGCGCTGGCGATCGGGTTTCCCTACGTCGCCTACCAGGCCTATTCGTTCGTGGCGCCGGGGCTCTACAAGAACGAGCGGTCGGCGATCATGCCATTCCTGTTCGTCATGCCGCTGCTGTTCGCGGCGGGGGCGACGCTGGTCTACACCTTCGTGATGCCGGCTTTCATGGACCTGTCGTTCAGCCAGGAGCTGGTCGGCACGAACGTGAAGGCGGTCTATGTTCCGAAGGTGAAGGAGTATTACGAGCTCATCATATCGCTGCTGATGTGCTTCGGTTTCGCCTTCCAGCTGCCGATCGTAATGTCGCTGCTGTCGATGGCGGGGGTTATCCAGTCGTCCTTCCTGCGCAAGGGACGGAAGTTTGCATTGCTGGCGATCTTCGTGATCGCGGCAGTCGTGACGCCGCCGGACCCGTTCAGCCAGTTCATCCTCGGCATCCCGCTCTACATGCTCTATGAATCCGGGATCATCGTCGCCAGCATCATCGAGCGCGGTCGCAAGCGGCGCGATGCGGAAGACGCCAAGCGCGAGGAAGAGGAAGAGCGACGCGAGGCGGCCGAAGAGGCGCGGCGCCGGGCGGCTGTGGCGTCTGTGACGACGCCGCAGGGGACGTTGCCGGCGGGGGAATAGGGTAGCTGGGACCACCGGGCGCCTGCCCGGCAGATGCGCCGCAGGCGTATGCTGGTGGTTTTGGAGGTAGGGTCGCTGCTTTGCAGCGAGTGCCGGGCAGGCGCCCGGCGGTCCCGGATTTCTTCCCCAAATCCACCCCTTGGGAATGTCCGCGCATCGCGTTAGACCCGCGCCGGAAGCAGCCTTTTGTTGTCTGGGAACGACCATGCACGATATCCGCGCCATCCGTGAAAACGCCGATGCATACGCCGCCGCGCTGTCGCGCCGGCCGTCGGTGGATGGCGCGTCCGAGATCGCGAAGATCATGGAGCTGGACGGGAAGGTGCGCGCGGCGATCCTGAAGAAGGAAGCGGCCGAGCAGGCGCGCAACGCCAAGTCGAAGGAGATCGGCAAGGCGAAGGCGTCGAAGGACGAGGCGCTGGCGGCATCCCTGATGGCCGAGGTGGCGGAGGCCAAGGCGACGATCGAGAGCGCCGGGGCGGAGGAGGCCGAGGCGCTGAAAGCGCGGGACGATCTGCTCGCGCGCCTGCCCAACGTTCCGCATGCCGGCGTGCCGGCGGGAGTGGACGAGCATGGCAATGTCGAGGTGCGCCGCAAGGGCGAGCCTCGCAAGTTCAACTACGCGCCGAAGGATCACGCCGACATCGGCGAGAAGCTCGGCATGATGGACTTCGAAGCGGCAGCGCGAATGAGCGGCGCGCGGTTCGTTGTGCTGAAGGGCCAGCTGGCGCGGCTGGAGCGCGCGCTGACGCAGTTCATGCTGGACGTGCAGACGGGGGAGAATGGGTATGTCGAGCACGCGACGCCGTTGTTGGTCAAAGAGCATGCGATGTTCGGGACCGGGCAGCTCCCGAAGTTCGAACAGGACCTCTTTTTTGCAAACTCCGTGGCCGGAGGTGCGGCCACGGCCGACGGCGATCCGCCGACCGGAATCATTCAACGAGCAACAACTCAGATTCAAATACTGCCGGGACCCAACGGAGTTCCGCGCTACGTGATTGATGTAGTGGGTGCCCAAGCAATTGTCGGACAGAATCGTTTTCTAATCCCCACCGCCGAAGTGTCGCTCACCAACATCTATCGCGAGCAGATCGTTGAGGCGGATGCGCTGCCGGTTCGGATGACGGCGGCGACGCCTTGCTTCCGTTCGGAAGCGGGGAGTGCTGGGCGCGATACGAAGGGGATGATCCGGCAGCACCAGTTCATCAAGGTGGAGCTGGTGTCGATCACGAAGCCGGAAGACTCGGAAGCCGAACATGAGCGCATGACGAAGTGCGCCGAGGGAATTCTGGAGCGGCTGGAGCTGCCTTATCGTACGGTGCTGCTGTGCACGGGCGACATGGGGTTTGGCGCGATCAAGACTTACGATCTCGAAGTGTGGCTGCCGTCGCAGAACACGTATCGCGAGATTTCCTCGTGCTCGAACTGCGGGGATTTCCAGGCGCGCCGGATGGACGCGAAATTCCGCCGCGCACCTGTCGGCGCCGAGAAGGCGGGCAAGCCGGAGTTCGTGCATACGCTGAACGGCTCTGGCCTTGCGGTGGGGCGTACGCTGGTGGCTGTGCTGGAGAACTATCAGCGCGAGGATGGCAAGGTTGATGTGCCGGAAGTGCTGCGCCCTTACATGGGCGGGCTTGAGGTGATTGGGTAGGCGGTTGCGAACCAGCGCGACCCGGCGAGACAGACCCCCACCTGTCCTCCCCCTTGCAGGGGGAGGACAGGTGGGGGTCTGGTTCAGCGTGCGCCGCCGTTTCGGTGGGGCGCACCATCACTGTGGGCTGCTTTCCACAAATCGCGAATGGCGCCACAGAAAGGCCTGATCGGTTGGTTGGAGTTGACGACATGATCCGCGCCTTGCTCGCCGTCGTTGTTGTCATCGCAGCCGCTTGTGCGCCGACGCCAGTGGGTGGACTGGAGTCCAATCCCGACGCGGGGCAGCCGTTCGTCGGCATCAACGGCAAGCCGCTGGTTTCGCGCGAGGGCATCATGGACAATGTGGTGGCGCAGGCGCTGACGGATGATCCGGCGGCATGCACGAAGGCGGGCGGTGAGATCCGCAAGGTGTGCCTGATGGGCAATCCGCTGTGCGTGGTGACGTTCAAGGATGCGGGCGAGGCATGCTCGGATGGGTCGGAGTGTGACTCAGGGCGCTGCCGGACGGATGGCATGGGCGTTGAGCCGGAGAAGGCGACCAAGGGCGTCTGTGCGCCGACGAATGATCCGTGCGGATGTTTCCAGGAAGTCGAGGACGGCAAGGCGGGTTATCCGCTTTGCGCAGATTGATCTGGGGAAGGCGATGGGTTTTTCGCTGGTCTGGTTTGCAGCGCAGGGCATCGACAAGGACGCGTTTCTCGAGCGCGCGCAGTTCGAGGATACGGGCGAGGTCGACGAGTATTTCGAGCACGACCATGCGGGCGGGGAGCTGCCGGACGGATGGTATGTCGTGATGTCGAGCGAGATGGGGCTGCTGGAGCCGGCGAAGCTGGCGAAATGGTCGTTGGGCTGCCGGCTGGTGGCGGCCGCGATCCACGAAGGCTCGATGAACGCGCTGGCGACGGAATGGCGCGACGGGAAACAGGTGTGGTCGGTCTCGCATGACGGCAGCGAAGGCGGCGACAGGCTGGACGTTGAAGGCCAGCTGCCCGAGGTGTTCGAGGAACTGAAGGCCGAGGCGACGGCGGCGCAGGCGGAGTCCGAGAAGGAAGGCGGCGGGGTGGACTTCGTGTTCGACATTCCGCTCGATCTCGCGGCGGAGATCACCGGCTTCCGGCATGACGAACTGGGGTTCGATGACGACATCGAGCCGTTCACGGTTCTGGAGCGGTTGTTCGCGGCGGGGTGAAGGGGCGTGCGATTTGACTTCGCGGGCTGGACGCGACAGGCAGGGTCTCCTGCGATCCAGCGCCTGAGGCCATGAGCGATACTGATCCCAGATTCCAGGCTGCCCGTCTCGTTCTGGCGTTGCGCCAGGCGGGCGTGACCGACCAGCGCGTGACCGAGGCGCTGGAGCGGACGCCGCGCGATCATTTCGCTCCCCGCGCATTCGCTGAGGATGCTTGGGAGAATGTGGAGCTGCCGATCGATTGCGGGCAGACGATGACGCGGCCGGTGACCGTCGGGATGATGCTTCAGGCGCTGGACCTGCAGCGGGAGCATACGGTTCTCGAGATCGGGACGGGGTCTGGCTATGTGGCGGCGGCGATGTCGCGGCTGGCGCGGCGGGTGTATTCGATCGACCGTTACCGCACGCTGGTGGAGCGGGCGAAGGCGGCGGTGGAGCCGCTGGGGGTGTCCTCGCGCGTGGAGTTGCGGCTGGGGGACGGGCTTTCCGGCTGGGCCGAGGCGGCGCCGTTCGACCGGATCCTGCTGATGGGGGCGGTGGCGAGCTTGCCGGAGGACCTGGCGCGGCAGCTGGCGCCGGGGGGCGTCGTGGTGATGCCCGTGGAGCGCGACGGGGAGGGGCTGATCGTGCGGCTGACGAAGCTGGCGGATGGCGGTTTCAGCGAGATTGTCGTTGGAAAAGCTAGGTTTTCTCCGCTCCAGCCGGGCGTGGCGCGCGAGCTCTGAAGCGCAGCGGAGTTCAGCTTCCAGTAAACCCCGTGTGGCAGGGTGCCTCCTGATTTCGGGAGGATTGCGATGGGCATGGCCCTGCGCGCCAGCTTGTTCGTGTCGGCCTTCGCGGCGCTGAGCGCGTGCGCGTCCAATCCCGAGCATGGAGCGGCCCCCATCGATTTTCGCGGGTCAGCGCCAGTTGCGCGCGGACCTGCGCCGGGGTCGGTGATGGCGTCGGTTGTGCCGCCTTCGGCGCAGCAGCCCCGGTTCAGCCCGTCTGCGCCTGCCGCGCCGCCGCCGGTGTCGGATGAACCTCCGCCGTTGCAGCTGGTGGCTGATCTCGGGCCGGGTGTCGGGCTTTCCGCGACGGATGAAGCGCGCGCGATGGCGCCAGAGGCGGGCGGACGCCCGGGCGGATCGCGGCGGCTTGGACCGGACGACGCGTCGGCGCGCATGGTCACGGTGATGTCGGGCGACACGCTGTATGACATCTCGCGCCGCTACAACGTGAACATGCGAGCGCTGATCGAGACCAACCGGCTGCAGGCGCCATATGCGCTGAATGTCGGGTCGACGATCCAGCTGCCGCCGCCGAATGTGCATGTCGTGAGCCGTGGCGAGACGCTGTACTCGGTGTCGCGGCGCTACAATGTCGACACGCGCTCGCTGGCGCTGCTGAACGGGCTGGTGCGTCCGTGGACGGTTTATCCAGGTGATGAGCTGCTGCTGCCGCCGCTGGCGCGGGACCAGGCGCGCGATCCGCGCGCGATGGATGCGGCGCCTGTAGTGGTTGCGATGGTGACGCCGCCGACGGGCGTACTTGTGCCGCCGCAGGCGCCGCCGCTGCCCGCCGCGAGCAACAAGCCGATCCAGCTGGCGCCGCCTTCCGGATCAGCTGCGTCGCCGGTCGCCAAGCCGGTGACGCCAGCCGCGAAGCCGACGCCTGCGCCGCCGGCATCAAAGCCGCCTGTCGCCACGCCGAAGCCGCCGCAGGCCGCAGTGGTTCCGGCTCCGGTTGCGCCCAAGCCGGCGGCAGCTCCCGGCGCGCGCGAATTCATCTGGCCGGTATCGGGCAGTGTTCTGAAGGGTTTCGGGCCGTCTGCGGACGGGGTTCGCAATGACGGGGTGAATATCGGCGCGCCGCGCGGGACCGAGATCAAGGCGTCGGCGACGGGCGAGGTGGTCTATGCCGGTAGCGAGCTGGTGGGCTTTGGCAACCTGATCCTGATCCGGCATCCGGGTGGGTGGGTGACGGCCTATGCCCATGCCGACACAATGGTCGTGAAAGAGGGCGACCTGGTGAAACAGGGCCAGCGCATCGGCACAGTGGGGACGACGGGCAACGCCAGCGCTCCGCAAGTGCATTTCGAGCTGCGCAAGGGCAAGGAGCCGGTGGACCCAGCCGGGCATCTGCCGGGGTTGTAGGCAGAGCCCCTGTCCTCCCTTGGCCTTTGGTCGGAGGAGGAAACCCTGCAGGCGAACACCTAGTGGAAATCGCCGACTATTTCAGCGCATTGCCAAGGACCCCCCTCCCGATATAGTCCGCGGCCCAAGAGTTCCCCCTGTTGGCGGGATCAAACAGAGATTCCCACGGAGACCCGATGCTTCCGATCCCCCTTCTGATGTCGACGGCTGTCCCCGCCACGGCAGCGCCGCCGGGCGGCGGCCTGCTGGAGATGCTGCTCCTGCCGGTCGGCATGATCGTTATCTTCTATTTCCTGCTGATCCGTCCGCAGAACAACCGGATGAAGAAGCACCGCGAACTGATCGCCAACATCAAGAAGGGCGACAAGGTCATCACTCAGGGCGGCATCATCGGCCGCGTGTTCAAGCTGACCGAGGAAGAAGTCACCATCGACACGGGCGAGGGCGGCAAGCTCCGCATCATGCGCGGCATGATCATGGACGTGAAGAAGACCGACACGCCGGCCAACGACACCAAGGAAAGCTGATCCTTCGATGTTGCTGCGTTTTCCGGCCTGGAAGGTCGCGCTTCTGTTCTTCACGCTGTTCGCGGGGCTGATCTGCTCCGTGCCGAACCTGCTGACTGAGCAGCAGCGTGCAGCCTATCTGGGCTGGCTCCCGGTGCAGCCACTGAAGCTGGGCCTCGACCTGAAGGGCGGGGCGTCGATCTCGCTGCAGATCGATCCAGCCGAACTGCGCGCCAACGAGCTGCTGAACGTCAACCGCATGGTGGGCGACAAGCTGCGCGAGACGCCTCTGATTCCCGTGCGCGAACGGGCGCCGCGTGGGGACGCGGTGGTGGTCCGGGTCGCCAATGCGCAGGATACGCCGAAAGCGCTGGAACGCCTGAAAACACTGGGCGCAGTTGGCACTTACGCGATCACCGAGCGACCGGACGGCGCCATCGAGATCAGGTTCACGGACAGCTATTTTGCGACGCTGCAGTCGAACGCCGTCGAGGCCTCGCGCGAGGCGGTGCAACGCCGGGCGGACGGTTCGGGTCTCGTGGAGCCGTATATCACACGGCAGGGCGACAACCGGGTTCTCGTCGAGGTTCCCGGCCTGAAACCGGCTGAGGTCGATACGCTCGTCAACACGTTGACGACGGCTGGCGTGTTGACGTTCAACCTTGTCGATACGCAGGCGAATCCGGCCGACTATCAGGTTGGGGTCCCGCGCAACAACCGGATTGCACTGCCAAACCAGAGCATGGGCGGCGCGCCGCAGGTCGTGATGCTCGATGCGATCATTTCCGGCTCTGACCTTTCGAACGCCTTCCCGGCCAACGACGAATACGGCCGCCCGAGCATCTCCTTCCAGCTGCACAGCTCCGGCGCGCAGAAATTCGGCCGCACCACCAGCCAGAATGTGGGGCGTCCGTTCGCCATCGTGCTGGACAACACCATCGTCTCGGCGCCTGTGATCAATTCGCCGATCACCGGCGGCAGCGGCCAGATCACCGGCTCGTTCACGGCCGACGAGGCCGACCAGCTGGCGATCGTGCTGAAATCCGGCCAGCTGCCGGCGAAGCTTCAGGTGGTCGAGCGCCGGACCGTGGACCCCAGTCTTGGCGCGGATTCGATCCGGGCGGGCGTGACAGCGTCGGTGGTGGGCATCCTGCTGGTTGCCGTATTCATGCTGCTGGCCTACGGGCTGCTGGGCGTGTTCGCGGTCATCGCACTGGGCTGCAACGTGTTCATGATGATTGGCGTGCTGTCGCTGTTCGGGGCGACGCTGACGCTGCCGGGCATCGCCGGCATCCTGCTGACCATGGGTATGGCGGTCGACTACAACGTGCTGATCTTCGAGCGGATACGTGAGGAGAAGCGGGCGGGGCGGTCGCCGATCACGTCGGTTGAGGCGGGCTATGAAATGGCCATGGCGACCATCGTCGACGCCAACGTGACCCACCTTGTGGCCGCGCTGGTCATGTTCAACCTGGGCGAAGGGCCTGTCCGCGGCTTCGCCCTGACGCTGGCGATTGGGGTTCTGACTTCGATCTTCACGGCCGTCATCGTGGCGCGCTGGATCATGGCAATGTGGCTGAAAACCTTCCGGCCGAAGTGGATCCCGATCTGAGGCAGTGGGTCCGGACAGCCGGCAGCAGGGGCCGCAGGGCGGGGCAAATGCCCATAATGCCGGCAACCAATTGCCTGCAGTCCCAGTTTGCCAGCCTACTGTTCTGACCCAAGCGGCCCATTATCTCTTGCCTATTGCCACCTGCCGTCTTAGACGATCCGCCTTCAAGTACATCGGAATGTCATGAAAAGCCCCACCGGCGCCTCCGAAACCAATGCTGCCCCGCCGAAAAAGCGGGTTGGCCCGATCACGTTCATCAGCCAGGTGCGCGCGGAAGCCCGCAAGGTGACGTGGACGTCGCGGCGCGAGACCATGGTCGCGTCGATCATGGTGGCGGTGATGGTCGTCGTGGCTGCGGTCTTCTTCTACGTCTCGGATTCGATCATCCGTGTGCTTGTCAGCTTTCTGACTGGCATTTAGAGCGGCGGAACCCCACCAATGGCTGATGCACGCTGGTATATCGTCCACGCCTATTCGAACTTCGAGAAGAAGGTCGCCTCGACCATTCGCGAACAGGCGGAAATGCAGGGCCTGTCGGACCTGATCGAAGAGATAGAAGTGCCGACCGAGGAAGTCGTTGAGGTCGTCCGCGGCCGCAAGCGCACGGTCGAGCGCCGCCACATGCCGGGCTATGTGCTGGTCAAGATGCGGATGTCCGACGAGGCCTACCACCTCGTGAAGAACACGCCGAAGGTCACGGGCTTCCTGGGCGCCGAGGGCGGCAAGAAGCCCCTGCCGGTGTCGCAGAAGGAAGTGGACCAGATCCTCGGCAAGGTCGAGGCCGGCACGATCGAGCGCGCGCGCCCTAAGATGCAGTTCGAGATCGGCGAGAAGGTCAAGGTGACCGACGGCCCGTTCGCCTCGTTCGAGGGCGCGGTGGACTCCATCGACGAGGATGCCGGCCGTCTCAAGGTCACCGTCACGATTTTCGGCCGCTCCACGCCGGTTGACCTGGAATATGGCCAGGTTGTGAAGGTCTAGGTCTCCGGACCTGCCGGTTATCCAATAACGCTTGCCTTCCGGGCCAAAAGCCCTTATCGGCCCGCGTTCGCGTGGGAGGCTCTAGCCAGCCGTACCACGCAACCCCCGCCTTTCCGGATGGTCCGGAGGGGCCCGCCTGAAGGTGAAATACCCTTCGGGCTGCCACAAGTGAGGGAAACATGGCGAAGAAACTGTTGGGGAGCCTGAAACTTCAGGTTCCCGCCGGAGCGGCAAACCCGTCTCCCCCGATCGGCCCCGCTCTTGGTCAGCGCGGCATCAACATCATGGAATTCTGCAAGGCCTTCAACGCAAGGACCGCGCAGGAACAGAAGGGCATGCCCCTTCCCGTTGTAATCCACTATTATCAGGACAAGTCGTTCATCTTCGAGATCAAGACGCCGCCGGCGTCCTACCTCCTGAAGCAGGCGGCGAAGATTCAGTCTGGCTCGAAACTGCCGGGCCGCGACTCTGCCGGTACGGTCACGATGGACCAGTGCCGCGAGATCGCGAAGAAGAAGCTCAAGGACCTGAACACGGATGACGTGGATCAGGGCGCCAAGATCATCGCCGGCTCCGCTCGCGCGATGGGCCTTCAAGTGACGGGAGCCTGATCACATGGCACTCGGAAAACGCACCACCGCAGCCCGCAAGAACGTTGACCCGACCAAGACCTACAAGGTCACGGATGCGGTCAAGATCGTGAAGGGCAATGCGAAGGCCAAGTTCGACGAAACGATCGAGATCGCCGTCAACCTGGGCATCGATCCGAAACAGGCGGACCAGAACGTCCGTGGCGTCGTGAACCTGCCGGCCGGAACGGGCCGCACCGTCCGCGTGGCCGTGTTCGCGCGCGACAAGAAAGCTGACGAAGCCCGCGCCGCCGGCGCAGACATCGTCGGCGCCGAAGACCTCTTCGAGACGGTGAACGGCGGCAAGGTCGATTTCGACCGCGTCATCGCCACGCCCGACATGATGGGCCTCGTCGGCCGCCTCGGTAAGGTGCTGGGCCCCAAGGGCCTGATGCCGAACCCGAAGGTTGGCACGGTGACCCCGAACGTTGCGCAAGCAGTCAAAGACGCCAAGGGTGGATCGGTCGAGTTCCGCGCCGAGAAGACGGGCATCATCCACGCTGGCGTGGGCAAGGCCTCGTTCACGGAAGCTGATCTTGAGAAGAACGTTCGCGCCTTCGTCGGCGCGCTGGTGAAGGCCCGTCCGTCGGGCGCCAAAGGCACCTATGTCAAGAAGATCGCGATCTCCTCGACGATGGGACCGGGCGTCACGATCGACGTGTCGGACATCTCGCAGACGCCGGCCCAGTAAGCCGCGACTGACGGATTGGATTGCGAAGGCCGGCGGAGTGATCCGCCGGCCTTTTTGCTTTGGAAGTGTCGGATTTGGCCCGGTTGGCGCGTCCTTGATGCGGGCGCTGAAATTCGCCTCAATAGCCGCATCAGGGGAGAACGCATGGCCAAGCTTGTTTTCGGCATGAACATGTCGCTCGACGGGTTCGTGAACCATGACCACGAGGCGTTCATGCCCGATCCCGTGCTGTTCAGATATTTCATCGAGCAGACCCGCGAGACGACCGGCAGCCTTTACGGACGCGGACTCTACGAACTGATGCGGTACTGGGATGGCGATGTCTGGGACCAGGACGATCCGGCACAGGGCGATCTGCGCGCGTTCGCCGAGGCTTGGCGGGCGATGCCGAAATGGGTTGCCTCGCGCTCGTTGAAGGAAGTGGGCCCAAACGCGACACTGCTTGGCGACGACCTTGAGGCGGAAGCGCGACGGCTCAAGGTGGAGCATGATGGGCAGATCGAGATTGGCGGGCCGAAGCTTGCGGCGAGCCTCGCAAAGCTGGGGCTGATCGACGAATACCACATCTTCCTGCGACCGGTGGTGATGGGGCAGGGCCGCCCGTTCTTTGACGGGATCCAGCCGAAGCTGCGGCTTGTGGCGACCGAGCGCATTGGCGAGAGTGTCGTTAAGCTGACCTACGTTTGAGGCAGGCGGGGCGCACGATTTCAGTCGCACGAGGGGTGAGATGCTCTACGCCATGCTGGCCTACCACGTCGAAGGCGTGATCACAGCGATGACGCCGGAGGAAGACGACGCCCTGATGGAGGGGCTGCATCGTCTTCATGGCCGGTGGACGGAGGACGGGGTGCTGGGACCGGCGGCGCGGCTCGGGGATACGCACGCCGCCAAGACGGTGCGGCCGGGGGCGGTGATCGACGGGCCATTTGCGGAAACGAAGGAAGCCCTGCTGGGTTTCTATGTTCTCGATTGCGCCTCGATGGACGAGGCGGTGGCGGCGGCCCAGGCGCTTCAGAAGGTCAATCCATCTGCCGTGTATGAGTTGCGGCCAGTCAGACTGTACCTGCCAGGTGCTTCCATCGCTATGTCGGACACCTTGCAATCGCCGGCATAGTAGCCTGGACGGACCGCTGAAATCGGGAAAGTCCGCAGAGCTATCCGCTGGCCCTTTGCTTTGTGGGCACATGGGCGGGACGCAAGGGATAACCCGGCATTTATCCCCGCAGAGGACTCTGACAGGCTAGCGCGATCTGCGCGGAGTTGGGGGAAGCAATGAACAAGTCCAAACTACCTGAAGATCAGCCGATCACGTTCTTCAGCGCCCAGAAGGCTGCGCGTCAACTTGCAGATGAAGTCAGGGCGCTTCGCGGGCAACTCGCCGACGCGGCACGCGAACGAGACGTGGCTATGAACAAGCTTCAAGAGCTTGGCGCTTTACCGATCCTCGAAATCCAGGCCCGTGTCGAGAAGGCGCGAAAGCAGGCGTCCGCGGAGGTCGCCCAGATGAAGTCCGAGCTAGCGCAGGTTCGCGCGGACATTGCCGCTTCCACGGCGCAACTGGATCAAGTTCGCGCAACGATTGTCGCGACTGAGGATCTCGCGCTCCTTCAGGAAGCAGGTGTGTATCAATACCAGCATATTTTGAGCGATGCGGTCGCTTACCAAGCCCGCTTGAAGTCCATCCAAGAAGACATCAAGGCCATGAGCCGAAAAGACGGCGGAGCGATCCTCTCGACAACCGCCTGGACGGTAAACGGCTCGCAGACGGAAGGGCGGGCAATGGTGCGCGATTTCTCCAAACTTATGCTGCGTGCATTCAATGCTGAGGCGGACACCTTGGTTCAAGGTTTGAAGCCCTTCAAGCTGCAGAATGCATTGGAACGGCTTCGCAAGGTTGCAGATACAATCGCAAAACTCGGTGCGACAATGAGTATTCGAGTGTCGGGTTCGTACTTCGAACTTCGCGCACAAGAGCTGAAGCTTACCGCAGACTACCTCCACAAGCTTGCGGCAGAGAAGGAGGCCGAGCGCCAAGAGCGTGAGCGTCTGAAGGAGGAGCGGAGGGCGCAACAAGAAATTGAGCGCGAGAAAGCTCGCCTCGAGAAGGAACGCAAGCACTACGAGAACGCGCTCGCAGCGCTGATCGCCAAAGGAGACGACGAGGGTGCGGCCCGTATCCGCGACCAGCTCGGCGATGTCGACAAGGCAATCGCGGATGTTGACTATCGAGCTGCAAACATCCGCGCTGGCTACGTTTATCTGATCTCAAATATCGGATCCTTCGGCGAGCGGATGATAAAGGTCGGCATGACGCGGCGCCTCGATCCGCTCGATCGGGTAAGGGAGCTTGGCGACGCTTCAGTTCCGTTCAACTTCGATGTGCACGCGTTGTTCTTCTCCAAGGATGCAGTGGGGATTGAGACAGCGATGCACGAGCGTCTGTCGGCATTCCGCGTAAATGTCGTGAATCGACGTCGAGAGTTTTTCAACGTGACGCCGCTTGAGGCCAAAGCTCATCTGGCGGAATTGGCGGGGGAGCTCCTTGAATTTCATGAAGTCCCGGAGGCCGAGGAATATCGCCAAAGTCTGGCTCTGCTTGCTGTAGCTAAAGGGGACCCAAGCTTCGTTGGAGCCAATGGCTTCATTTCAGGACGCAAGTAATCCAAGTCGGCATCGTCGCGCGTATGGCGGGGAGAATTGCCGCGCTGGCATGGAGGCGTTTCCGCTGGAGCGTTCGCTCGATCCCTTTCGCGTCGGAGATCGCGTGTGCTGGCGCTGGGGCGGCTACATGGCGGAAGGTGTGGTCCGGGAGGTGTTCGTTGGACGGGTGGAGCAGACGATCAAGGGCGCGCGGATCGTGCGCAATGGCGAAGTGGACAATCCTGCATACCTGATCGAGCAGGATAACGGCGCGAAGGTGCTCAAGAAGCACTCCGAGGTGTTCCGGGCGCGGGCGGGCGAGGGGTAGCCCTTGCGGCCGGAATGGGCCGACCACATCTGGGCTGGAGCCGGCGGAGCCCTCCAATTTCCCCATATTTGACGGCCCGGATCAGCTTTCGGGAAAAAAGCAAGAGGGTGCTTGCCAAAAGCCGGGGAGGGGGGCTATAGACGCCGGCTGAACAGAGGATTCGTTAATTCGGTCCTTTGTTTCTCGTCCGAGATTGCAGGTGGAGCAACACTTCAAGACCAGCTAACTAACTGGTTTTGCTCCTCAATTTCCTGCATGAGACGGGGTGTGACGGGACAGGGTGCGTAGTTGGCTTAATCGTCAACGACGTCGCCCTTGAGTTCGTTTCCGCCCTGGGACGGGGGCACGTTGGTCAGGCGACCGCGAGCCCTCTCCGTACTGGCCGGTAGCCTCTCATGGCTGCGGGCTGGCTGGAAGGGGTGAAACGACCGCTTGTCCTGCGTGCGCTTCCTGGGGCGGCTGGAATTGTCCGGTCGTCCAACCTGGAGACCGCATATGGATAAAGCTGGAAAAGCAGCGGCGCTCGAGACCTATAAACAGGTCTTCGCCGACGCTGGCGTGATCGTCGTCACGCAATATTCCGGATTGACCGTACGTGAGCTCACGGATCTGCGCGGCAAGCTTAAGGCTGAAGGCGCAAATCTGAAGGTCATCAAGAACCGGCTCGCGAAAATCGCGCTGGACGGAAAGGGTGGCGATGCCGCCGGAGCCATGTTTGTGGGTCCGGTCGCGGTTGCCTTCTCTGCTGATCCGGTCGCGGCTTCGAAAGTCGTGGCGGAGTTCGCCAAGGGGAACGAGAAACTCGTTCTCATCGGCGCTCTCATGGGCGACCAGGTGCTCGACCAGAACGGCGTGAAGCAGCTCGCTTCGCTTCCGTCGCTGGATCAGCTCCGCGGCAAGATCATCGGCCTCATCCAGGCTCCGGCGACCAAGATCGCTGGCGTTCTGGCGGCGCCGGGCGGTCAGCTCGCTCGCGTCATTGGCGCTTACGCCAACAAGGACGCTGCCTGAGACCTGCTCCCGAACCATCAATCCGTAGTCACACACCCGAACTCAACAGGAACCTCAAATGTCCAAACTTGATAAAATCGTCGAAGACCTGTCGTCGCTGACGGTCCTCGAAGCCGCCGACCTCGCCAAGCTTCTCGAAGAGAAGTGGGGCGTTTCGGCTGCCGCTCCGGTCGCCGTCGCTGCTGGCCCCGCCGCTGGCGGCGCTGCTGCCCCGGCTGCTGAAGCCCAGACCGAGTTCACCGTCGTTCTGAAAGACGCCGGCGACAAGAAGATCAACGTGATCAAAGTCGTTCGCGAAATCGTTCCGGCCCTCGGCCTGAAAGAAGCGAAAGACCTCGTCGAAGCTGCTCCCAAGCCCGTCAAGGAAGGCGTGTCGAAGGAAGAAGCCGAGACCATCAAGAAGAAGCTGGAAGAGACCGGCGCCAAGGTCGAGATCAAGTAAGGCCTTGTTCGCGTCGCCGGAGGGCAGGGCTCTCCGGCGGCGCGTACTGCCTTCGATCCCCAATGCGCAGGAGGGGGTTGACGGTGGTGGTAGAGTTATCCCGGCGGTTCGAGTTCGAGCCGTCCCCGCGCACCGGATACTAACGGTCCAACGGCGCCGCCCGGCCATCACGGGCGAACGCTGCGGCCAGAAAAAAGCGAGCTGACCAGCACATGGCTCTGTCCTTCACGGCGAAGAAGCGTATTCGGAAGTCCTACGGCGAGATCCCTGAAACAGTGCAGATGCCGAACCTGATCGAGGTTCAGCGCGCCTCCTACGAACAGTTCCTCCAGATGCATACGCCCGCTGACAAGCGTGAGGCGGATGGCCTGGAAGCCGTGTTCAAGTCGGTGTTCCCGATCAAGGACTTCTCCGATCGCGCCACGCTCGAATACATCTCGTTCGAATTCGAACAGCCGAAATTCGACGTTCAGGAGTGCATGCAGCGCGACCTGAACTACGCTGCGCCGCTCAAGGTGAAGCTGCGCCTCATCGTGTTCGAGACGGACGAAGAGACTGGCGCCAAGTCGATCAAGGACATCAAGGAACAGGACGTCTATCTCGGCGACATCCCGCTGATGACGGACAAGGGCACGTTCATCATCAACGGCACCGAGCGCGTCATCGTCTCCCAGATGCACCGCTCGCCCGGCGTGTTCTTCGACCACGACAAGGGCAAGACCCACGCGTCGGGCAAGCTGCTGTTTGCGGCGCGCGTGATTCCGTATCGCGGCTCGTGGCTGGACTTCGAATTCGACGCCAAGGACATCCTGCACGTCCGCATCGACCGCAAGCGCAAGCTGCCGGCGACTGTGCTGCTGCAGGCGCTGGGCTATAGCGGCACCAAGATTCTCGACACCTTCTACAACAAGGTGACGTACAAGCTCGACAAAGCCGGCTGGGTCACGGGCTTCTCGGCTGACCGCTGGAAGGGCGCGCGCCCCGAGTTCGAACTGGTCGACAAGAAAACCGGCAAGGTCGTCTTCCCGGCCGGCAAGAAGATCACGCCGGTCAAGGCCAAGAAGGCCGAAGCCGATGGCCTGCAGGACATCCTGGTTCCGTCGAGCTTCCTCGAAGGCAAGTTCATCGGCGAGGACGTGGTCAACGCCGCAACGGGCGAAATCTACGCCGAGGCCGGCGACGAGCTGACCGAGGAGACCGTGGCGGCGCTGCGCGACGCCAAGGTCAAGTCGATTCAGCTGCTCGACACGGACGGCGACAACGCGCGCGGCCCGTGGATCCGCAACACGCTGAAGGTGGACAAGGCGACCTCGCGCGTCGATGCGCTGTCGGACATCTACCGTGTGATGCGCCCCGGCGAACCGCCGACGCTGGAAGCCGGCGAGGCGCTGTTCAGCCAGCTGTTCTTCGATCGCGAGCGCTATGACCTCTCGGCCGTCGGCCGGGTGAAGATGAACATGCGTCTTGGCCTCGACGCTCCCGACACGCAGCGCACGCTGCGCGAGGAAGACATCGTCGCCGTAATGCGCACCGTGCTCGACCTCAAGGACGGCAAGGGCGAAGTCGACGACATCGACAACCTCGGCAACCGCCGCGTCCGTTCGGTGGGCGAACTGCTCGAGAACTCGTTCCGCGTCGGCCTCGTCCGCATGGAGCGCGCGATCAAGGAGCGCATGTCGTCGGTCGATATCGACACCGTCATGCCGCACGACCTGATCAACGCGAAACCGGTGGTGGCGGCTGTCCGCGAGTTCTTCGGCTCCTCGCAGCTGTCGCAGTTCATG
>DLHI01000035.1:474084-476966 GCA_002483135.1 Hyphomonadaceae bacterium UBA7672
GGACCAGACCAACCCGCTGTCCGAGATCACCCACAAGCGCCGTCTCTCGGCGCTTGGACCGGGCGGCCTCACGCGCGAACGCGCGGGCTTCGAAGTGCGCGACGTGCACCCGACCCACTATGGCCGGATCTGCCCAATCGAAACGCCGGAAGGTCCGAACATCGGCCTCATCAACTCGCTGGCCACGCACGCCCGGATCAACAAGTACGGTTTCATCGAGAGCCCGTACCGGAAGGTGAAGGACGGCAAGCTGACGGCTGAGGTGAAGTACCTCTCGGCCATGGAAGAGCAGCGCTACGCAATCGCCCAGGCGAACGCGAAGATGGACAACAAGGGTCTGCTGACGAACGACTTCGTCAACGCCCGCGTCGGTCCGGCGCGCGACGCCATGCTCGTCGCCAAGGAAGGCATCGAATACATCGACGTGTCGCCCAAGCAGGTCGTCTCCGTCGCCGCGGCGCTGATCCCGTTCCTGGAGAACGACGACGCTAACCGCGCGCTCATGGGTTCGAACATGCAGCGTCAGGCCGTGCCGCTGATCCAGACGGAAGCCCCGCTGGTCGGCACCGGGCTTGAAGCGACCGTTGCGCGCGACAGCCGCGCCGCCGTGGCCGCCAAGCGCGGCGGCATGGTGGAGCAGGTGGACGCCACGCGTATCGTCGTGCGCGCGACTGACGACCTCGATAACTCGAAGTCGGGCGTCGATATCTATCGCCTGTCGAAGTACCAGCGTTCGAACCAGAACTCGTGCATCAACCAGCGTCCGATCGTTAAGGTCGGCGACAAGGTGACGAAGGGCGACATCATCGCGGACGGTCCCTCGACCGATCTCGGCGAACTGGCGCTCGGCCGCAACGTGCTCGTCGCGTTCATGCCGTGGAATGGCTACAACTTCGAGGACTCGATCCTGATCTCCGAGCGTATCGTGAAGGACGACGTGTTCACGTCGATCCACATCGAGGAGTTCGAGATTGCCGCCCGTGACACCAAGCTCGGGCCGGAAGAGATCACGCGCGACATCCCGAACGTCGGCGAGGAGGCCCTGCGCAACCTCGACGAGGCGGGCATCGTGGCCGTCGGCGCCGAAGTGCAGGCCGGGGATATCCTGGTCGGCAAGGTGACGCCGAAAGGCGAGAGCCCGATGACGCCGGAAGAGAAGCTGCTTCGCGCCATCTTCGGTGAGAAGGCTTCGGACGTTCGCGACACATCGCTGCGCATGCCTCCGGGCGCGACCGGCACTGTGGTCGAAGTTCGCGTGTTCAACCGTCATGGCGTCGACAAGGATCAACGCGCGCTGCAGATCGAGCGCGAGCAGATCGAACAGCTGATGACCGACAAGGCTGACGAGATGGCGATCATCGAGCGCGATGCGCTCACGCGTCTCAAAGGCCTGCTGGTTGGCCAGAAGGCTGTCGCGCGCGGCGGCAAGAAGACCGACATCACCGAGGAGTTCTTCGCAGAGCAGGCGCCAGCCGACCTCTGGAAGATCGGCGTCGATGATGATGCGGTGGACGCCCAGGTGAAGGCGCTGCGCGGCTCCTACGAGGACTCGGTCGCCCTGATCGAGGCAAGGATCGCTGACAAGATCGAGAAGGTCCAGCGCGGCGATGATCTGCCGCCGGGCGTGATGAAGGTCGTCAAGGTTTTCGTCGCGGTGAAGCGCAAGCTGCAGCCTGGCGACAAGATGGCCGGCCGTCACGGCAACAAGGGCGTGATCTCCAAGATCAACCCGCTCGAAGACATGCCGTACCTGGACGACGGCACGCCGGTCGACATCGTTCTGAACCCGCTGGGCGTGCCTTCGCGCATGAACGTCGGACAGATTCTCGAGACCCACATGGGCTGGGCCTGTGCTGGCATCGGCAAGATGATCGACGCGGCGCTGAAGGAGTATCGTCACTCGAAGGATGGCAAGCCTCTCACCAAGGCCCTGCGCGATGCGTATGGCGAGGACGAGGAACTGCCCAAGTCGATGGACGAACTCGAAGAGCTCGCTTCGAACCTGACGAAGGGCGTTCCGATTGCGACGCCTGTGTTCGACGGCGCCGACGAGGACGACATCGCGGCCATGCTGACGAAGGCGGGCCTCGACACGTCGGGCCAAGTTTACCTGCATGACGGCCGCACGGGCGAGCGTTTCACCCGCAAGGTCACGGTGGGCTACAAGTATCTCCTCAAGCTCCACCACCTGGTGGACGAGAAGATCCACGCGCGTTCGACCGGCCCGTACTCGCTCGTCACCCAGCAACCGCTGGGCGGCAAGGCGCAGTTCGGCGGACAGCGCTTCGGCGAGATGGAGGTGTGGGCGCTCGAAGCCTACGGCGCCGCCTACACGCTGCAGGAAATGCTGACCGTGAAGTCGGACGACACCGCCGGCCGCGCCAAGGTCTACGAGGCTATCGTCCGCGGCGACGACAACTTCGAGGCCGGCATTCCGGAATCGTTCAACGTGCTGGTCAAGGAAATGCGTTCGCTTGGCCTGAACGTCGAGCTTCAGGAAGCCGAGGCTGAGCCTGCGGCGGAGGACGCGCCAACCTAGACCCCGTACCCGGTCTGCGTTCGCGCCTTTTCGCAATTGAATATCCGGGGGCTGCGGCCCCCGGTCACCCCAAGAGGGAGACTACAGGATGAGCCAGGAAGTCACCAACCTGTTCAGCCCCAACGCACCGGTTCCGACCTTCGAGTCGATCCGCATCGCGATCGCCAGCCCGGAGGAGATCCGGAAGTGGTCGTCCGGCGAGATCAAGAAGCCGGAGACGATCAACTATCGCACGTTCAAGCCGGAGCGTGACGGCCTGTTCTGCGCCCGCATCTTCGGGCCGATCAAGGACTACGAATGCCTCCGCGGCAAATACAAGCGCATGAAGTATCGCGGCGTCGTC
>DLHI01000005.1 GCA_002483135.1 Hyphomonadaceae bacterium UBA7672
AGACTGGCAACAGGAACTAACCCACGGCGCGGCTCGCGCGCCCCGGCCCCTCGCTTTGCAGGGGCGAGTCTACCGGCATCCCGCAGGGCGAGCGCGCCCGTGCGATAGCGGGCTTGCGCCATTGGTCCTCCGCCGCAGGTCGGATAAGGCTGGCGTCATGAGCGAGGACAGCCAAGCCCACGAAGGCCAGATCATCATCGGCGACATCGCATCGCCCGATGCCCCCGCCGACCTTGCGCCGCCGACGGTGAAGTTCGTCCACTATCCCGGCGCGCAGCAGCTGATCCTCTGGCTGCCAAAGCCGGCGTATCAGGGCTACGCCGAACTCTCCGTCGTCCGCGACGGCGCCGACATCGAACGCGGTCCGGTGAATGACCGCATGAACGGCAGCGTTCAGATCCTCTTCCGCACCCTCGACTGGCCCCCCGGCGCCTACACCATCTCCATCACCCACAAGGAAGGCTGGCGCCACACCGTCAGCGTCACAAAATACGACCCCGGCAAGGAGCCGAAACCGCCGCCGCCCCCGCCACCCCCGCCGCCAGTCGATAACCCGCCCATCGTCTACCGCGACGGCTTCGGCAACTTGATCCCGAACGCCGATCTCGACCTGCGCGAGAAAGTCCTTGGCGACATCGCACGCAAGTTCGGCCGCCGGCTGGAATACGAAGGAAACTACCGCGCCGGCACGATCCACCTGATCGACGGCGAGCGCCGCATCTCGTTCTGGCATGAGATGTGTGGCGGCGACATGAAGTTCACCATCGACATCCCGCCCGTCGAGCACTGGGAAAGCCGCACCGGCGCGCCCCTGTCCGAACGCGACGAGATCATCGACTTCATCGCCAGGCGCGTCCAGCAGGACCAGGCGCCCAGCTGGACGTACAAGATCACCTCCAACTCCATCGACTTCTATTGACGGACGATGCGCGATAAACTGACGGCCATGCCAGACGATCCCGACAGCGAAATCCTGATCGAGATGAACCGCATCGGCGGCGCCATGGAAGTGCGCGCAATTTCCGCAGGCGATGGACTTGAGGTCAGCTTCTCCGCCCCGGCGAATGCGGCGCAGTCGGATATCCAGCGCCTCGCACGATCCAAGCTGGCTTATGTCCGCCGCAAGGCTGCAGGCGAGGGCGCCGGCAAGAAGCCAGACGGGAAGGGCGGCTGGATCGCCTAGCGGCTCTTGCGCACGCCCTTGCCCAGCCCGATCTTCTTGGCGAACTCGGAACGCCGCTCGGTATAGGCAGGCGCCACCATAGGGTAATCCGCCGGCAGCCCCCAGCGCTTGCGGTACTCATCCGGGCTCATGTCATAGCGCGAGCGCAGATAGCGTTTCAGCATCTTCAGCTTCCGCCCGTCCTCGAGGCAGACAATGTGCTCGTTGGTCACCGAACGCGACACGGGCACCGCAGGCCGCGGCCGCTCGTCCACCCGGGTCTCCCCCGTCCCCCCAAGCGAAGCGACCGTCCTGTAAACAGACCGGATAACATCGGGCAGGTTTTCCGTGGTGACGGGGTTGTGGGACACAAAGGAAGACACGATCTCCGAAGTCATCCGGAGCAGACTTTCGTTCGCAAGTCCTTGATTGCCTGATGATTCAGTCATCAATTCTGCCCACAACAGCCCGCGCCGCGCAAAATGCGCTGCTCCCCAAGTGGAATTCAAGAAACAATCAAGTCACTGACCAGACCTTAAGCCGGAATACTCATTCTCATCTATCGCCCGAGAATATTAGGTGCGCACACAATTGTCTGCGCCGGCGCGGCCTTGCCAACGCGGCGACCAGCCCGTATCGCCCGTCAAATCCGCCCCGAAACATGTGGAGTCGCGCCGATGAGCCAGTCGAAAGCCCCAACGGAAGGGTTCTTTTCGACCGGTCTTGCCGATGCTGACCCCGCCGTCGCCAAATGGATCGGCGAGGAACATGGCCGCCAGGGCCACGAGATCGAGCTGATTGCATCCGAGAACATCGTCTCGCGAGCCGTGCTGCAGGCACAGGGTTCGCTCCTCACCAACAAGTACGCCGAAGGCTATCCGGGCAAGCGCTACTATGGCGGCTGCGAATATGTTGACGAGATCGAGACGCTGGCGATCGAGCGCGCCAAACAGCTCTTCGGATGCCAGTTCGCCAACGTGCAGCCCTCTTCAGGCAGTCAGGCCAACCAGGCGGTGTTCAACGCCCTGATCAAGCCGGGCGACTCGATCCTCGGCATGAGCCTCGACGCCGGCGGCCACCTTACGCACGGCGCAAAGGCCAACCAGTCGGGCAAGTGGTTCCAGGCGCATTCCTACGGCGTCCGCCTGCAGGATGGCCGCATCGATTTCGACGACGTTCGCAAGGTCGCCAAAGAGTCCTCGCCGAAGATCATCATCGCGGGCGGCTCGGCCTATTCGCGCACCATCGACTTCGCCGCCTTCCGCCAGATCGCGGACGAAGTGGGCGCCTTTTTCATGGTCGACATGGCGCACTTTGCGGGTCTGGTCGCCGCTGGCCTGATCCCCAGCCCGCTGCAACACGCCCACGTCGTCACCACCACGACCCACAAGACGTTGCGCGGCCCGCGCGGGGGCATGGTGCTGACAAATGACGAAGCTATCGCCAAGAAGGTCAACTCGGCCGTGTTCCCCGGTATCCAGGGCGGCCCGTTGATGCATGTCATCGCCGGCAAGGCCGTGGCGTTCGGCGAGGCGCTGAAGCCCTCCTTCAAGGCCTACGCGCAAGCCGTGATCGACAATGCCCGCCAGCTTGCCGAAACGCTTAAGGTCGGCGGTCTCGACATTGTCTCCGGCGGCACAGACACCCACCTGATGCTGGTCGACCTGCGCCCCAAAGGCGTGAAGGGCAACGACACTGAAAAGGCGCTCGAGCGGGCCTGGATCACCTGCAACAAGAACGGCGTGCCGTTCGATCCGGAAAAGCCGATGGTCACGTCGGGCGTCCGCGTCGGCTCGCCCGCCGCCACCACGCGCGGCTTCGGCACGGCCGAATTCAAGCAGGTTGGCCACTGGATGATCGAGGTTATCGACGCGCTGGCCAAGGGCGGCGACACATCGGCCGTCGAAGAGAAAGTCCGCAGGGAAGTGAAAGCGCTCACGGATCGCTTCCCGCTCTACGCGGCGCCGTGGGGCTGACGATCAAGGGGTGATGTTTGCGCTGTCCGTATTGCGGCTCTGCTGACTCGGTCGTCAAGGACAGCCGGCCTGCCGAAGAGGATACGGCTGTGCGCCGCCGCCGCAGTTGCACCAATTGCGGCGGTCGCTTCACCACTTTCGAGCGTGTCCAGCTGCGCGACCTCATTGTCGTAAAGCGCGACAACCGCCGCGCGCCGTTCGACCGAGACAAGCTGCGCCGCTCTGTTTCCATCGCGCTGCAGAAGCGCCCGGTCAGCGAGGAGAAGCTCGACCAGATGATCTCCGGCATCGTGCGCCGGCTGGAGAACATGGGCGAGGCGGAGATCCAGACCAGCACGATTGGCGAGATGGTGATGGAAAGCCTGGGCGATCTCGATCCCGTCGCCTTCGTCCGCTACGCCTCCGTCTACAAGGACTTCAAGACACCCGCCGATTTCGCCGCCTTCGTCGCCGCGCAAATGGCGAAGGACGCGGAAAGCAATCCCGAATGAGCACGGCGCCAGCAGCCCGGCCGTCGGTAACGCTCAAGCTCGCGACGTCTCTCGATGGCCGCATCGCGCTGGCCAGCGGCGAGAGCAAGTGGATCACAGGCGAAGCGGCGCGCGCCGAAGTTCACCACCTGCGCGCCAATCATGACGCAGTGATCGTCGGCTCCGAGACGGTGATCGCCGACGATCCGCTCCTCACCGCGCGACTGGACCCGCCGCCCGAACGCCAGCCCCTGCGCGTCGTCGCCGACAGCCGCGCCCGCGTGCCCGCCACCGCAAAACTGTTCTCCACGCTCGAGATGGGCCCCGTCGCCGTCGCCACGCTTGAGACCCAGAACCTCGACCACTGGCCGTCTGCACAGGGCCTCCAGTTCTGGATGCTCCCCGCCGGCGAAGGCGGCAGCGTCTCGCTCTCCGAACTCCTGAATTCGGCTCAGCGCGCTGGCGTCTCCAGCCTGATGGTCGAGGGCGGAGGACAGCTTGCCGCCGCGTTCGTGCGGGCAGGGCTCGTCGACCGCATCGAATGGTTCCGCGCGCCTATCGTCCTTGGTGGCGATGCGCGCCCATGTCTCGCCGGACTGGGCTTGGCGAACCTCGCTTCAGCGCCCACCTACGAGCGGATAAGCGTCAGGGAAATCGGCCCCGACCTGTTGGAAAGCTACGAGCGGAAAGCCTGAGCATGTTCACCGGACTCGTCACTGACATGGGCCGCGTCGGGGCGATCGAGGAGCGCAACGGCATCCGCCGTATCTCCATTCGCAGCCGCAACTACCGGCCCGAGCACATCCAGTTCGGCGCCTCGATCCAGCATTCCGGCGTCTGCCTGACGGTCGTGGACTTTGGACCGGACGATGAAGGCGCCTGGTGGGATATCGAAGCAATCCCCGAGACCCTGTCACGCACCACGCTGGGCGCGTGGAAGGTGGATGATTTCATCAACCTCGAACTCTCGCTCAAGATCGGCGACGAACTGGGCGGGCACCTCGTCTACGGCCACGTCGACGGCCTCGGCACGGTGAAGTCAGTCACGCCGGATGGCGACAGCAGGCGTATCCGCGTGGCGCTGCCGGGCGATCTTGGCCGCTATCTCGCGGAAAAGGGATCCATCTGCGTTGATGGCGTCTCGCTCACTGTCTCTGCCGTTGGCCGCGACGCCGATGGCGACTGGTTCGAGGTCGCCATCATCCCGCATACATGGCAGGTTACGACGCTTGGCCAGCTCAAGGCCGGCGACAAGGTCAATCTGGAAGTGGACATGCTGGCGCGCTATGTGGCCCGCATGCTTGAATGGCGCCCGAAATGAAAGACCACACCGAAAAGTACGATTTCTCCGCCGCCATCTCCCCCATCGAGGAGATCGTGGAGGAGGCGCGCAACGGGCGCATGTACATTCTCGTCGACGCTGAGGATCGCGAGAACGAGGGAGACCTGATCATCCCGGCGCAGTTTGCCACGCCTGCCGCTGTCAACTTCATGGCCAAGCATGGCCGTGGTCTCATCTGCCTCACGCTGTCGCCCGACCGCGCGAAACTCCTGCAGCTCGATATGATGGCGCGCGAGAACCGCGAAAGCATGAAAACCGCGTTCACCGTTTCCATCGAGGCGAAAGAAGGCGTCACCACCGGCATCTCTGCGCATGACAGGGCCCACACGATCGCGGTGGCGATTGATCCGACAAAAGGCCCGGACGATATCGTCTCGCCCGGCCACGTCTTCCCGCTGGTCGCCAAGGATGGCGGCGTGCTGGTCCGCGCCGGCCACACGGAAGCCTCGGTCGATATCTCGCGGCTTGCGGGTCTCTATCCCGCCGCCGTCATCTGCGAGATCATGAATGACGATGGCACGATGGCGCGCCTGCCGGAGCTGGTGACCTTCGCCCAGTTGCACGGCCTCAAGATCGGCACCATCGCGGATCTCATCGCCTGGCGTCGCCGGCATGACCGCTTTCTGGAGCGTCGCATCGAAAGCGATTTCGAAAGCGCTTGGGGCGGCAAGTTCCGCATCATCGTTTTCCGCAACACGCTGGACGGCTCCGAGCATGTCGCCCTCGTCAAAGGCCGGGTCCAGGGCGACCAACCCACGCTCGTCCGCGTCCACCGCGTGGACTTCCTGTCCGACGTGTTGGGCGAGGCCGGCAAGCGCGAAGGTCTGATCCGCCGCGCGATGGAAAAACTCTCTGCCGCCGAAGAGCCCGGCGTTGCGGTCTTCGTCCGCATGGGCATGGGCGAGGAGATCGCCCGCGCGCTCGGCGGTCAGTATGCCGCGCCGGGGGCCGAGCCAGCTCACCCATTGCGCGAGTATGGCGTCGGCGCGCAAATCCTGAAGGATCTTGGCGTCCGCCGCATGATCCACATGAGCAATACGCGGCCCAACGTGCTGCCGGGGCTTGACGGATACGGGCTGACGGTCGAGGGCTGGCGCCGCATCGACGGAGACTAAACGTGGCCGAAGCCCCCCGCATCCTGATCGTCACCTCGCGCTACTACGCCCACATCATGACCGAGCTTGAAGCCGGCGTGACCGATGGCCTCGAGAAGGTCGGCGCGACTTATGAATTTCTCGAAGTCCCCGGCGCCTTCGAAATCCCGGCGGCCATCGCCATGGCGGCCTCCACCGGCGAGTGGGACGGCTTCGTGGCTCTTGGCTGCGTCATTCGCGGCGAGACCTCGCACTACGACCTCATCACCAATCATGTCGCCCGCGCGCTGATGGAGCTGTCGATCTCCGGCATCCCGCTCGGCTTCGGCGTGCTCACGGTGGACAATGAGGGCCAGGCCCGCGTTCGCGCCGATCGCAAGCAGAAGAACAAGGGCGCTGAAGTCGTCGCTGCTGTCCTGAGGATGGTCGGCCTGTCCTACCGCTTCAACAAGCTGGACGAGCTGGGCGAATGACAACCGCGCCGTCCGCCGAGGCTGAACGCAGGCTGCTAGCCGCGCGTCGCGCCGGCGCGCGCCTTGCCGCCGTCCAGGCGCTCTATCAGATGGAGCAGACGGGCCAATCGGCCCGCTCCGTGATCGCCGACTTCATGGAAGACCGTCTCGGCCTCAACGACGAGGGCGAGCCGGTGGAGGAGGCCGATCCCGATCTCTTCAAGTCCATAGTCGATGGCGTGGTCGAAAAGCAGGAAGCGGTCGACGCAGCGATCATGAAACGCCTCGCCGAAGGCTGGAAGATCGAACGGCTCGACGCCACCTCGCGCGCCATCCTGCGCGGCGGCGTGTACGAGCTCATTGCCGAGATCAGCCTGCCATCGCAGATCATCCTCGACGAATACGTCTCGCTTGCCCACGCTTTCTTCGAAGGCGCCGAGCCGAAGTTCATCAATGGCCTGCTTGATGCCGTCTCGCGGGATGTTCGGGGGTAGAGGCGATGGATGAGTTTGACCTCATCCGCCGCTACTTCGCGCCGCTCGCAACGTCGCCGGGCGCTGACGGGCTCAATGATGATGTCGCTGAAATCGCGCGCCTTGAAAACGGGATGGGCCTGATTGCGACCAAGGATGCCATCGTCGAGGGCGTCCATTTCCTGTCCGACGATCCGCTCGAAACCGTCGCGCAGAAACTTGTGCGCGTGAATGTCTCCGACATCATCGCCAAGGGCGGGGAGCCCGACGCCGCGCTGCTGGCGCTGATCTGGCCGAAGAGCCGCCCGCATGAACAACTCGAAGGCTTCGCGCGCGGCCTCCGCAAGGACCTCGACCGCTGGGGTGCGCACCTCGTCGGCGGCGACACGACATCCACGGACGGCCCGCTCACACTCACCCTCACGCTGACGGGCAAGGTCGGCGCGCGCGGTCCGGTCCGTCGCTCCGGCGCGAAGCCTGGCGATGATGTCTGGGTTACCGGCGCCATCGGCGATGGCTGGCTGGGTCTTCAGGCGGCAACTGGCGCGCTTGGTCCGCTGATGGCCGAGGCGGCGAACCTGCTGGTCTCGAAGTACCGCGTGCCGGAGCCTCCTCGTCTGTCTTTCGCCAATGTCATCGCCACTCACGCCACGGCGTCCATCGACGTGTCCGATGGACTGGTGGCTGATGCGGGCCATGTGGCAAAGGCGTCCGATGTCGCCATTCGCATACGCGCTGCTGACGTGCCGCTCAGCCCCGCCGGCCAGTCCTATGTCGACAATGCCCGCGTCTCGCTCGCGCAGCTGCTGACGGGCGGGGACGATTACCAGACCCTGTTCACCGCCCCGCCATCGGCCCGCGCCGCAATCACGGGGGCCACCCGCATTGGCGAAGTCTCGGCCGGGCAGGGCGTAACCGTGCTGGATGCTTCAGGTGGGCCCATTGCGTTTGAGCGGCCCGGCTTCCGCCATTTCTGAGCATGCTCACAAGCGTAAACGCGACCTAAACCATTCCTGCGCATGCTGACGTGATGCGCTTTACCCGTCGCGACGTCATCGTTTCCGCCTCGCTCGCCGCCGTGCTGGCGCCAGCAGCCGCAGCCTTTGCGCCACCCGCCGGCGGAGCAGAGCATGGCGCCGAGGGCGCGCCTTCAGAGGCGGAAGTCGCCCGCTCGCTTGAGCTTGGCGGCCTTGTCTTCCCGGTGTTTGACGAGAAGCTGAAGCTGAAGAACTACCTCTTCATCAGCGCCCGCATGCTGGTCGGTCCCGGCAAGGATGTCTGGAAGTATCGCGACCAGCAGCACTTCATTCGCGACGCCATCCTTCGCGCCGCCCACAAGAAGAGTTTCCACGTCAACGGAAATTTCCGGAAGCTCGACGAAGCTCTCGCGGCCGCCGAGTGCATCAAGGTGGCCAACCAAATCGTCGGAGAGCCTGACGCGCTCGTCCAGATGACGTTCACCCAGATCGCCAGTCAGACCTGATCGTCCGCCACAGCCTGTAAGGGCGCTACTGACGCCCGCCCGGATTGTCGCCGGGCTGACGGTCGTCGCGTTCCATGCCCGGAATCTGGTTCTGCAGGCTTCCCAGCGTGCCGAACAGTTGTTCAAGGATGCCCAGTTCGCGGCCACGCGTCGGCGTGATGCGCGAATTGTACTCCAGCACGCGCCCGTCATCGACGTCATAGACCAGCACGTCGGACACCACGTCGTCCTCGTCGAACTGGATCGCCACGATCTCGCGCTGCACGACCTTGGGATAGTAGAAGGTCAGAAGTTCGCGGGTCGAGGACATGTAGACCCAGAGATTCTCCTTGCCCGCCACGTATTTGGCCTCGCCGGATTTGTCGAAGATCGAAGTGGTGGACGGTGTGCCCAGCCGCGCCAATACGGTCGAGCGCGTGTCGACAGCCGGTTTCACATCGGTCGCCAGCGCCTGGTCGGGCACGAAACCGTGGAAGTCGCGCGTGGCGGTGCAGGCGCCCAGAACGGCAAGGCTGGCGGCGGCAAGGACGAGACGACGGAAAGCCATCAAATACTCCGGTACTTCGGGCTAGCTACAAGCCTCGTGGGCCGATTGGCAAGGCTTGTGGGCGCCAGTGTGGCGGTCGGCCCCGATTGCCCCGGAATCACGAATTTCTTGGATTTTCCTATACCTTTCCCGGCGCGCGAAGCCTGCTAGTGTCCCGCCCGACCTCACGAAAACGCTCAGGCAGCAGGGCAGGCATGGCGCTCGGAAACTGGTTCCAGTCTAAGAAGAACCGCTGGGCGGTGGACAAACTGCATCAGTCCATCCAGGCCCACGCCCTGCGCCCCGATTTTTATTACGAGGGCGGCGCTCGGGACAATTTCTCGGGCCGCTTCGAGATGACCTGCCTGCATGGAACGCTGGTATTCCGCCGCCTGCGCAAGGCCGGGGCGGCGGGAAAGGCGCTCTCCCAGGACGTTTTCGACGCTCTTTTTGAAGGGTTTGACGAGGCCCTGCGCGACATCGGCACCGGCGATCTCAGCGTCGGCAAGAAGATCCGCAAGATGGGCGAGGCCTTCTATGGACGGGCAAAAGCCTATGACGAAGCGCTGGCCGAGGACGCGGGCGAGAGCGAACTAACCACCGCCCTGAAGCGCAATCTTGGCGTTTCGGAACCCGAAGTCGCCAGGTTTGTCCGCTATGTCCGCCTGGTCGAGGACACGCTCAGCCGCCACCAGGACGAGCAGCTCCTGCAGGGCGAGGTCAACTGGCCGCGCTTGCCCTGAACGGCCAACCCGCTGATTCCATGGCATTGCCGAGACATCGGGCGCTGGCGTCGCAGGGGCAGGCGGGGTCTGTTCCCCCACGGCGCACGTGCTATTAGACCCCCTGAATCGTGGCCGGTCCGGGTCAGTCCGACTCGGGGTCGCCATCGGGAGTTCATTCGCCTCACATGTCCGCCCCGAAGATCATATCCATCGACGCGATGGGCGGAGACCATGCGCCCCGCATCGTGGTCGAAGGGCTTGAGCGCTTCGCCCGCGACAATCCCGGCTTCAACTTCCTGCTGCACGGCGACGAAGTTGCGCTGAAGCCGCTGCTGGAGAAGGCGCCCACCGCCGCCCCGCGCACCACCGTCCGCCACACCGACAAAAGCGTCGCGATGGACGCCAAGCCGAGCCAGATGCTGCGCCAGGGCAAGGGCACGTCGATGTGGAACGCCATCGAAGCCGTGAAATCAGGTGAGGCTGTCGCCGCGGTCTCGGCCGGCAACACAGGCGCGCTGATGGCCCTGTCCATGTTCATCCTTCGCAAGGTCGAAGGCGTTCACCGCCCCGCACTGGTCGGCAGCTGGCCGACGCGCAAGGGCGTCTGCGCAATGCTCGATCTGGGCGCCGACATCGCCGCCGACGCGGCTCAGCTTGTCGAGTTCGCCATCATGGGCGCCGCCTTCGCACGCGCCGTCCATGGCGTGCAGAATCCGCGCGTGGCTCTCCTCAACATCGGCGAGGAGGAACTCAAGGGCCATGAATCGATCCGCGAGGGCGCACGACTGATGCGCGCCGCCAACCTCACGATCGATTTCCGGGGCTTCATCGAGCCTGACAAGATCGGCAACGGAGACATCGACGTTATCGTCACCGACGGCTTCACCGGCAACGTGGCCCTGAAGACCGCCGAAGGTATCGCGCGCATGATCTCGGACATGCTGAAGGACGCCTTCAAGTCAGGTCCCATCGCCATGCTTGGCGCCCTGCTGGTCCTGCCCGCCCTGAAGGGTTTCAGGAACAAGATGGATCCGCGCAAGGTTAATGGCGGCGTCTTCCTGGGTCTCAACGGGGTCGTAGTCAAAAGTCATGGCGGCACCGATGACGTGGGCTTCGCCCATGCGATACACGTCGCCGCGAGCATGGGCGGAAGCAATTTCCGCACGGAAGTTGAAGAAAATCTCAGGCGCCTTGCGCCTGTTGCGGCCACCGTTGCCCCTGTGCAGCTGCCCGCCAAATAACGTCGTGCGTGCCGGGTTGGTGGAAGAGTGACGAGGCGTTGTCATGAGTGAATTCGCATCAGTGATACGCGGCGTTGGCGGCTACCTGCCGGAAAGGGTGCTGACCAACGAAGATCTGTCGAAGATGGTCGACACCACCGACGAGTGGATCACCGCCCGCACCGGCATCCGCAGACGCCATATCGCCGCCGATGGCCAGACCACATCCGATCTTGGCTCTGAAGCTGCGCGCCGCGCCATGGAGGCGGCCGGCGTCGGTCCCGACGAGATCGACCTCATCATCGTCGCCACCGCCACCCCTGACTATACTTTCCCGGCGACCGCCACCGTCGTGCAAGACAAGCTGGGCATCACGCGCGGCGCAGCTTTCGACCTGCAGGCCGTCTGCTCCGGCTTCGTCTATGCCATCGCCACCGCCGACAACTTTCTGTCGCGAGGCCAGTTCGAGCGCGCGCTCGTCATCGGCGCGGAAACCTTCTCCCGCATCCTCGACTGGTCGGATCGCTCTACCTGCGTCCTGTTCGGCGATGGCGCCGGCGCGGTCGTGCTGGAGCGCCAGACAAAGCAGCAGGCCGGAGACCGCGGCGTGAAGGGAATCCACCTGCGCTCCGATGGGCGCTACAAGGATCTCCTCTATGTCGACGGCGGCCCCTCCACCACGCAGACCGTGGGTCACGTTCGCATGGTCGGCAATCAGGTCTTCAAGCACGCCGTCGGCAAGATCTCCGAAAGCGTGAAGGCGGCCGCTGCTGACGCCGGTCTAGGCATTCAGGACATCGACTGGTTCGTGCCCCACCAGGCGAACCAGCGCATCCTATCGGCCGTCGCCGAGCGCCTGGGGGTGGACGATCACAAGTTGATCTCCACCGTCGCCGATCACGGCAACACCTCGGCCGCCTCCGTGCCGCTCGCCCTCGCAGCCGCCACGAATGACGGTCGCATCAAGCAAGGCGACCTCATCCTGATCGAAGCCATCGGCGGTGGCCTCACCTGGGGTTCCGCGCTGATCCGGATGTAGGCTGGCCGCGCGGCGCCATTCCGACTTGCTAACAACTCGTAAACGGATGACATTGTTCGGGATTTCGCCGCATCCCCCTTAACAAGGGCGGACACGGGGAGTAGGGTTGGCTTAATACCGGAGACGTCGAAGTGCCCGAGAACACGCTGACACGTGCGGATATCGTTGACCGGCTCGTCCAGAAGGTCGGGCTGACCAAGCAGGATTCCAGCAACTTCCTTGAGCGGGTGCTTGAGCTGGTCTGCTCGGAACTTGAAAACGATGTCGATGTGAAGTTCGCGCGTTTCGGCAATTTCGTCGTGCGCCGGAAGAAGGCCCGCGTCGGTCGCAATCCCAAGACCGGCGAAGAGGCCCCGATCTCTGCAAGACGGGTGGTGTCGTTCAAGCCTTCTCCGCTGTTGCGGCAGAGGGTGGAAGCTGCGCTGACCCGGAGAGACTGATGACCAGAACATCGCAGGCCGGACTGCCGCTTGAGTCGGAGTCGATCCCGGATTCGTCCGATGAAGCCTGCGTGGTCGCGCAATCCGACGAAGTTTTCGCGAAGAGCGCTGACGCCTTCCGCACGATCGGTGAGGCCGCTTCGGAACTCGGCCTCAAGACGCATGTGCTGCGTTTCTGGGAAACCAAGTTTGACAACCTGAAGCCGATGAAGCGCGCCGATGGCCGTCGCTACTACCGGCCCGACGACATGGAACTGTTGCGCAAGCTCCAGAATCTCCTGCACGTGCAGGGACTGACCATTCGGGGCGCTGTAAAGGCCCTGAATGGCGATGACGGGGAACAGCCGGGGGCGGCTGCCGTTATCGAGGAAACAGGGGCTGAAGTGATGACGGTCGAAGCCGACGCCGGCGCCTCGGTGCGCGATCTGCAGGACGCTGTCCGCGAAGCGGTCGAGCGTGGCGATTTCCGTGCGCCCGAACTGACGGCCAGCACGCCGGCCCGCACCCGCCTCGAAACCCTGCTGGTCGACCTGACCAACCTCAAGTCCCGCCTCGACGCCGTCCGCACGGCAGCCTGAGCGCTGTCTACGGCGAAATTGCCGCGAAAACAGCCGGAAACGCACGGTTGCTCCCAGGGGGCGAGGCGCCTATAAGGGCGCTCCTGAATTGGCGGAGCGTGGCGCAGCCCGGTTAGCGCACTAGTCTGGGGGACTAGGGGTCGTGGGTTCGAATCCCGCCGCTCCGACCATTTCAGGCCAATCCTCACTGTCAGGAAGATTGGCCATAGTCTGCAATTCGGGCGGTTAGCTCAGCTGGCAGAGCGCCTGCTTTACACGCAGGATGTCGGCGGTTCGATCCCGTCACCGCCCACCACTTTCCGGCAGTCAGGTCGACAATATCTTGTAGGTGGGCGGATGGACTGGGGTCTTGTCTTCTTGTCTGCGATTGTCGGCGGCGTGCTGGGCGGTGTCGGCGGCTTTATTGGCTGGCTGGTCGGTCAGCAGTTCCCAAGCAAAGCAAAGACAGTTGCTCAAGCTTTTTCGATCGTCGGGGTCGTCACGGCGATCGTCATCACGCCCGCGATCCGGGACGTCATCTTCGACGAGGCGCGGACGTCCGTGGCGCCGGCAAGCGACACTCTCGCCGAGTATGACCGCTTCTTCCGCTCTGATCTGCTTTTTGGAAAGATCGCCGACGGATGGCCATCCGAGTACCAAGCATTTCTGGAAGACATTGTATCTCGGCACGGCAGGATAGACGGCGCCGAGGCGCAGCAGAGGGGTTTCGACTTCACCGCCGGCATCCGACGCGCGAACGCCTCCAATGCTTATCTTGCAGCTGATGCAGGCCTTCGGGAGTATTTCTCCAATTATCGTGACTTGTTGCGTGACATCCGCGCGGAGAACGGCGATGCGCTGTGCGGGGCGATGGTGCTGCAGGGACCTATCGCTTTGAGCGGGCGCGAAGATCGATACATGAAACCCATGCAGCGCCTCGGTATCATCACCATGGATCTGTTGCTGGAGGGGCGCCGCCAGCGCGACGGCGGCGCCGCGCCGATCGACCCACCTTCGCAGCAAGCTCTCCAAGCTTTCGATGCCTACTTGATGGAAAGTACTGGCGAGGGAAACCTGTTTGAACGGATGCGCCGTGGGACCGGCACGGAACCATGTTCCGATGCCTTGCATGTCATGTCAGCTCTCGCAGAGTTTGCTCCCGATCAGCCAGACGGCCAGGCCATCCGAATCGCCATATTCCATGAGATTCTGGCGGGCTAACAACTAGCCCCCATCCTGCTGTGGCGCCCGTCCCGGCGGCACTGTTGGCTTCGGTCCCAGCGTCCTCACCGTGTACTTCGCCACCGCCTCGATTTGCTCGGGCTTAAGCGCGGCGGCGAGTGAGGGCATCTCGCCCTGGCCCTGTGAGATGACGCGGACGATGTTTTCATAGTCCGTGCGGTTGGTCAGTGGCGGGGCGTTGCCGCCCGGGAATCCTGTGCCGCCCGGTCCGTGGCAGATTGCGCAGGTCTGGTCGAACATCGTCTTGCCGAGCGCCAGCTCTTCCGTCGTCGCGGTGAAAGTCTGCGCCGCAAGCCGCGTCGATGTCGGCGCCACCGCCAGCGGCACGCCGCCGGCAGGCGCAGCACCATTCTCGCTTGCGCCATCAAGCGTCAGCGCAACCATCTCCGCCGGTTCGCCGCGCTTGGACACGGCGACCACGATGTATTGGCGCCCGTTCAACTCGTAGGTCATCGGCGCGCCGGTCACGAGCGTGGGCATCTCGTATTCCCACAGCTGCTTGCCATCGCGCTTGTCATAGGCGCGGAACATCGGTCCGCCCGAACCGCCGCCGATGTTTCCGGACTCGCCGAGGAACAGCAGTTCCTTCGTGAGCAGCGGACTCGGGCGCACGTCGAACTTGCCCATGCTCTCGAAGTCGAGGCCCAGCCCCTGCAGTGCAGGATGGTTACGCACGCTGTCGTCGGCATCGCCAATCGGAATGCGCCACTGATGCTTGCCGCTGGCCATATCGGTGGCCACGACGACGGAGTAGGGCGGCTTCATGATCGGCAGGCCTTGCGGCCCGGTGATCGGTGCGCCGCCGCCGCCGCCGTAATAGTGCATGTTGGTCGTCGTCGGATCGCCCTTGCGCAGGCCTGCGAACTGCGGCTTCAGGCGCAGCGGCGTGTAGAGCATGTTGGTGTCGGGATCGAACGCTGCGCCGTTCCAGTTCGGCCCGCCGCCCGTTCCGGGGAACAGCCATGTGCCCTTGTTGGTTGGCGTGATCTCGGTGGGCGCCGTGTAGAGATCGCCCTTCGTGTACTGGTCGGCCAGCGCTTTGCCCTCGGCGCGCAGGGCCGGAGTGAAGTCGATCAAGTCGTCTTCGCTGTAGCCAAGCCGCAGGAACGGTTCGGGCAGGGTGGGGAAGGGCTGCGTCGGAGAGGCGCGCTCGCCTGGGATCGGCGATTTCGGAACCTGCCGCTCCTCGATCGGCCATACGGGTTTTCCCGTCACGCGGTCGAACACGAAGGTGAGGCCCTGCTTGGTGAGGACCGTCACTGCCTTGATCGTCTTCCCGTCCTTGCGGATGTCGTGAAGGATCGGGGCCGCCGGCAGGTCGTAATCCCAGATGCCGTGGTGGACGATCTGGTAGTACCACACCAGCTCTCCGGTCTTGGCATTCAGGCAGACGATGCTCTCGCCGAATAGTCCGTTGCCAGGGCGTTGCCCGCCATAGAACTCGTTCGTCGGCGTTTCGTGCGGGATGTAGACATAACCGAGCTCGGGGTCCGCGCTCATCATCGCCCAGGCGCCGGCCGCGCCGGTGTAGAGGTTCGAGCCTTCCTCCCACGTTTCCGCGCCAACCTGTCCCGGCTTCGGCACGGGATCGAACTTCCAGACTTCCTTGCCCGTGCGCACGTCGTAGCCGCGAATGTAGCCCGGCGCGCTTTCCTTGTTGCGACCGCCCGCCACGATCACCTGTGCGACCACAATGTCGCCGACCACAAGTGCGGGGGAGACCGAACTCACATCGGTCACCTGTGTGCCCTCGATCACGCCCTCGCGCAGGTTGATCCAGCCATTGCGGCCGAACCCCGTCGCGGGCTTACCGGTCTTGGCATCGACTGCGATCAGCCGGCCGTCGGCCGAGTTGTGGAAGAGCCGCTTCTCAACGCCATCTGTCCAATAGGCCAGCGAACGCGGGGCTAACGATGCGCCACGCCCGCCGATGTCGACGGGCTGTGGCTCGAACGTCCACAGTGTCTTGCCTGTGCCGGCGTCGACGGCCGCAATGCCATGGTTCAGCCACGGCATGTAAAGCACGCCATCGTCCAGCAGCGGCGTCGACTTGTAGTTGCCCGAGGAAGGATCGCCCGAGGTGTCCGCGCTCCACCGCCACGCGATCTGCAGACGCCCGACATTCTCGCGATTAACCTGATTCAGCGGCGCATAGCGTGTCTGACCCGCGTCTCCGCCCCAGTAGGTCCAGCGCGTCGCGTCATATGTTGCGGCGACGTCGGACACCGCGCTCGCGGACGTCGAAGCCGGATCGCCTGGAAGAGTGCAGGCGAAAGCCAGAAGAGCCGCGACCGCGCACATCGCCGCGCCGCCCGCCCATTTGCGGTTAATCATGCTGGCTCTCCTCCCGAGCGGGCCCGACTCTGTGGCGGGTCCCTTGTGTGACAGGGTTTAGCCCCCATCCGTCTGCTGGCAATCCGTGACGCGTGCTGCGCTCGCTCACAAGATGTAATGAGTTGAACTGGTGCGCTTACTGCGTTCATCTTGTCGTGAGGGCGAGGGAAGCGGGCAAATGCCATCCTCATGGGGGCAGCATATTGGCGTAGCGCTGTTGTCGGCGTCTGGCTGCGTTGTCGCCGGTTGCGCCGAGACCCCGGTTGCCTCGACCTATGCTGGCTGGACCGAAATGGCGGTGTTCGACCAGTTGTCCACCGCGCCTCCGATGCGCGCGATCGGTGGCCGCGCGCCCGATCCGGGGTTCATCATCGACTTCACGCGCGGCTTCGATAACAGGTCACAGGTTCTGTCCGACTGGTTCATGGACGCCGGCTGGCTGAAAGCCGATTTCAGTCCACACAATGTCCGCTTCGATCAGGCTGGAATGACGCTCACCGTCGCGCGTCGCAAAGGCGGACCGACTCCCTATGTCGGCGCCGAATTCCAGCGCAACGGGTTCTATGGGTTCGGGCGTTACGAGGTCGTCATGCGCACGGCGGAGGCGCAAGGCGTCGTCTCGTCCTTCTTTACTCACACGAGCGAATATTTCGGCGACAAGCATTCCGAAGTCGACTTCGAATTTGTCGGAAGCCGAACAACCGAGGTCCACACAGATTATTTCTGGGACGGCAAGAGCGACGCCCTCGACGTGCAGCTGTGGTTCGATGCATCGAAGGACTTGCATCTCTATGCTTTCGAATGGTTGCCCGACTCGATCACCTGGTATGTCGACGGCATCCAGATTCGACGGGTGGATGCAGAGTCCGCCGCCGCGCCCATCCCTCAGACCAGCGCCCGCGTCATGGCTAATATCTGGGCCGCCAACGAACACGCCGTTGAATGGGTGGGCGAGGCCGAAGGCCCAGGCAGCAGCGCGCTCTATCGCTGCATGTCGCACGTTCCGGAAGGCCGCTCGGGTCCGCAGTGCAGCGACAGCTTCACGCCGCCTGCTCGCTAGACCAGCTTTCGCCGCAGGACCTTGCCCAGCGCGATCCTGCTGAAGAAGCCAAGCGTATAGATCGCCCCGCGCAAGTCAGACGCAAGCGTGCCCAGTGCGTTTCCGAGCTTGCGCGACTTCACTGCTTCTGTCGTCACCACCAGTTGATGAACATTCCGCAGCGTGCGGCGGCGATGCGCGATCGCCCGCCTGTCGGAGTCTGACAGCCGCCCCCCGTTTGCGTCAGCAAAGCGCCGCTCGGCATCCAGCCACGCCTGCGTATGCTCCGGCTTCAACCGGTGCGATATCGATCCGGCAGAGCGTGTGTAGAAATATCCCGGCTGCGCCAGGTAGGCCATCTTGCGCCCCTGGGCGAGGAGCCCCGCAACCAGATAGTAGTCCTCGCTGTTGCGGAGCGCCGTGTCATAGACCGCGCCGGAGACCGGCAGCGCATCCCGCCGGAACAGTGGTTTCAGATAGCCGATACAGTCGCCGCGCTTCATCGGCGCGTTGAAAGCGATCCAGGTCGCAAGATCGATAGCGCGATCCCGAGAGAATGTCTCTGACGTCAGGAATCCTGTCCCGCTCAGTCGCGCGCCGGCCTCGTCCACTTCGATCATGTTGTCCGCGACGATGTCTGCGCCGGTTGTCTCGGCATGGCGGACAAGCCGCGCCAGCCTTTCCGGCGACATTGCATCGTCAGCATCAAGCACCGCGATGTAGCGTCCGCTTGCGAGGCCGATGGCGCGATTGCGGGCGGCTGAGGGGCCGCCATTCCCTTCGAGCCGACTGGCGATCACCCTGCTGTCCCGTGCAGCCATGCGTAGCGCAGCTGCCATCGTGCCATCCGGCGAGGCATCGTCGACGATGACGACCTCGACGCTTACGTCACTGGAGGCAAGAGCGGAGGCTACGGCCTTGTCGAGAAACCGCTCGGCCTTCCATGCCGCGATGATGACGCTCACATCAGGCCGGGTCACGATGGAGCCTGCCTTGACGACTGTTTTCGCGCCACGAGTGCTCGCGCCGGTCTGGGTGGGCCGGGCTTGGGCTCGAGTTTTTCCCACCGCAGCGCGCCGATGAACAGAAGCACGGCCGTTCCCGCGAATTCCTGTGCGAGGTCGATCTCGGCGGTTGATCGAATGATGATCATCACGCCCAGAACCAGGAAGGCGCCGTTGATGATGGTCTGGTTCCGCGCCCAGTTGAGGAACATGCGCACGATCGCCCAGATCGCGATGAAGACAGTCGCCCAGTATCCAGGATAGCCGAACGAGACGCCGTTCTCGAGATAGGAGCTGTGGAACGAGAAGCGGACATAGCGTTCGTAGAAGAAGTACTCGGTGATCGAGTTGGCTGCGCCGAACTCCGGTCGCCAAAATCCTTCCGCGCCAACTCCGGTCAGCGGGTGTTCCGCCATCAGGCGTTCAGCCGTCTGCCAGAGATAGGTGCGGCCGGTCAGCGTCGAGTCCTTGCCGAGTGCGTCAAGCAACTGGCCCATGGCGTCGAACTGCATCAGGCCGAAAAGCAGCAGCACTGCCCCGATCACCAAGGTCGCCACGGCGAGCAGCAGTAGTATCCGCATGTGCCGCACCCGCGCGGCTGGCTTCCAGAGAAACGAGTGCCCCAGCATCGCGGCGCCAGCGCCGAGCAGCAGCAATGTCGTCGTTGCCGATTTGGCCATCAGGATCGTGAAGACGGAAACCGGCAGCATAGCCAGCGCCGCGAGGCGGACCCACCGGTTCGAACCCTTGTCGAGAACCAGCGCCATGGCGCACGCGAACAGGATGAAGATGTTGACCGCGAGGAAGTTCTTCTGGCCGAACATCCCTGTCCAAGCCCCACCCACAGGGTTTGGCTTGATCACGGTCATGATCGCCGCGATGGATTCCACGAGGAAGAACACCAGCAGGATCTGGCGGCCACTGAGGCGGCTTGCGGCGTAGATCGCCGGGATGGCTGTCAGCGCGAGAAGGATGCCCTTGCGGATCGCGTCGGTGGGAGCCGGGGCCCACGTAGCGGAGATCAGGCACATCACAGGCAGGATGAAGGTTGGCAATGCGCGCATGATGGTCGGCATCGTCTGTGGCGCGAAGAGGATCATGGAGGCGCAGAAATAGGCGGCGCCCAGGAAGCGCAGCGGCTGCGCCCAGGTCAGCGGCAGGGCCGTGGACAGCACCCACGCAAACAGCATCACCATGTCGAGCCAGCTCATATGGCGCAGCAGCGACTTGGCCCTGACCGAATAGGTCATGGCTGCCGGTGGTACTGCCGCATCATGAGGAGCGCCCATGGCTGGTGGTCGCATGAAAAACCGATCCCGCGGTTAACGAGGGTCGCGCCCCGTCCCCGCGGGATCACGGGATGGAACACACCTCGGGCAGGAGCGGAGCAATCTGCGTACCAGCAGGGGAGCTTGTCATCCCGAGGCCCCCTCTTACGCGAAACAAGCGCATTTACCACAACCGCGGCCCATGGAGCCCGAAAGGGCGCGACTTGGCGGCTCGTTCTGGTTTATGACGGGACGCGCCACGGTTAATGGCCGGAAAGGGTGTTGCGCCGATGTCCCAGATCAAGGTCGCCTGTATCCAGATGCGGTCGGGAACTGACATTGCAGAGAACATCGCATCGGCCAGCGCTGCCATCCGCCAGGCCGCCGGGCAGGGTGCGCAGCTTATCGCCACGCCGGAGATGACGACTCTGTTGGATCGCAAGCCCGGAGCATCCTGGGAGAAGTCCACGACCGAGAACGCCGATCCGGGTCTTGCCGCCTTCCGCGGGCTGGCAGGCGATCTCAAGGTCACGTTGCTCATCGGTTCGCTGGCCATCCGTGTCGCCGACGGCAAGTGCGCCAATCGCAGCTTCCTCATCGGTCCCGACGGCGGTGTGCTGGCCCGATACGACAAGATTCACATGTTCGACGTGCAGCTGAATGCCGGAAACATCTACCGCGAGTCAGACAGCTACGCCCCCGGAGGCGCCGCCGTTCTCGCCCACGCGCCTGGCGTCGCGCTGGGAATGACAGTCTGCTATGATGTCCGCTTTCCAGAACTCTATCGCCAGCTCGCAGTCGCCGGCGCCCGCATCATCGCCGTTCCCGCCGCGTTCACGCGCATAACGGGCGAAGCGCACTGGCATGTCCTTCTGCGCTCCCGCGCCATCGAGACGGGCTGCTTCGTCATCGCTCCCGCGCAAGGCGGAAAGCATCAGGACGGCCGGGAGACCTTTGGCCATTCCCTCATCATCGATCCGTGGGGGAAAATCCTTGCCGAGGCTGGCGTCGATCCTGGCGTCATCATGGCGACGCTTGATCTTGCCCAGGTCGACGAGGCGCGAGGGAAGATTCCCTCGCTGGCGCATGTTCGCCCATTCCGTCCCGTATCCGGTTAGGGCCCTTGCGCTTTCCGCCCCGCACTGTTTCGTTCGACTGCAGGGAGAGAATCCGAATGGCGGCCATTCGCATCACAGCGCGCATCATAGCCAAGGGCGAACGCGCCTTCGGTCCCGGCAAGGCCGACTTGCTCGAGCACATCGCCGCCGAGGGCTCGATCTCGAAGGCCGCCAAGGCGATGGACATGAGCTATTCGCGCGCCTGGCAACTGGTCGAGGCGATGAACACTGCTTTTCGCAAGCCGCTGGTCGAAGCCAGCACGGGCGGCAGGAGGGGCGGTGGCGCGGTTCTGACAAAGGCTGGTGAGGAAGTCCTCGAACTTTTCCGCCGTATGGAGAAGCGGCTTACTGAGGAGGCCGACGCCTTCTTCCCCGAATTTGAAAAGCGCCTCCGATAACGCCGTGAAAAGGGGACGATGAGAGACATACGCCTATGGCGAGGGGCCGCTGATCGCGGCGGTAGTCGGAGTGATCGTCGGTATCGGTGTGCTCCTGCTTGCAGCCATCGTCACCTATCGCGTACGGGTGTTGAAACGCTGACCAGGGATACGGCATGGCGACTGAAGCTGCAGGCGGGATGGACCTTGGTCATGCGGTGATCCTGCTGGCGGCCGGCGTTGTCGCAGTGCCGATCTTCCGCCGACTCGGGCTTGGCGCGGTGCTTGGTTATCTGGCGGCTGGCCTCTTCATCGGCCCCTTCGGCCCGCTTGCCTCGCTCGGTTTGTTCAGCGACCCCGAAACAATCATCCATGTCGCCGAACTGGGCGTGGTGATGTTCCTGTTTCTCATCGGACTCGAAATGCGCCCGGCCAAGTTGTGGGCCATGCGGCGGGATATCTTCGGGCTAGGAGCCACGCAGGTCCTCACCTGCGGCGCGCTGCTCTCCGGCGTCGCTATCCTGTTTGGATTGCCGCCTGCGGCCGCCGTCATTGGCGCCATGGGCTTTGTCCTGTCGTCGACCGCCGTGATCATGAAAATGATGGACGATCGTGGCGAGACCGCAGCTCCCAGCGGACAGCGCTCCGTCGCTATCCTGCTACTTGAAGATCTCGCGATTATCCCGCTGCTCGCTCTTGTCGCCGTGCTCGCGAGCCTCAATCCCGCAACGCCTGAAACCGGCTCGGGACAGCCCTGGTGGCAAGCGCTTGGCATTGCCGTTGGCTCCGTGGCGTTGGTATTCATCGCCGGAAAGTGGCTGATGAACCCGATCTTCGGAATCCTGGCTCGCTCGGGCGCGCGCGAGGTGATGACCGCCGCCGCCCTCCTTGTTGTGCTTGGCGCGGCCTACTTCCTCGACTGGGGCGGCCTGTCGATGGGCATGGGCGCATTCCTCGCGGGCGTCCTGCTTTCCGAATCCACCTTCCGCCACCAGCTCGAAGCAGACGTGGAGCCCTTCCGGGGCATCCTGCTCGGCCTGTTCTTCCTGGGCGTCGGTATGTCGCTCAATCTGCCGCTGGTGGTGTCACAGTGGCAGCTGATTATCGGCGGCGTTCTGGCGTTCATGCTGGTGAAGTCGCTGGGCATCTACGTTGTCGCGCGCCTCTTTGGCGCCAGCAATCGCGAGTCGCTGCGCCGCGCCGCATTGTTCGCCCAGGGCGGCGAGTTTGCTTTCGTGCTCTTTGCAGAAGCGTTACGCGCGGGAGTCATGTCGGACAACGCCTCGGCCAGCATGACGGCGATCGTCATTCTCTCCATGGCGCTCACCCCGCTGGTCGTCATCCTGCTTGAGCGCCTTCTGCCCAAGGAAAAGGAGTCGATGGCAGGCATCGAGGAAGCGACCGACCTGCACGGACGCGTCCTCTTCATCGGCTTTGGCCGATTCGCGCAGGTAGTCTCGCAGCCGCTCCTGGCAAAGGGGATCGACGTGTCGATCATTGAGGTCGATGTGGAGATGATCCGCGCCGCCGGCCAGTTCGGCTTCAAGGTCTATTATGGCGACGGCACGCGCCTCGACGTGCTGCATGCGTCTGGCGCCCATACGGCCGAGGCGATCCTAGTCTGCGTCGACAAGCAGGAAGCCGCAGACAAGATCGTGGAGCTCTGCAAGGCTGAATTCCCGCACGCCAAGCTGTTCGTTCGGGCCTTTGATCGCGGCCACGCCATCCGTCTCATAAATGCCGGCGTCGATTACCAGCTTCGCGAGGTGCTGGAATCCGCGGTGGTCTTCGGCCGCCGCGTGTTGATCGATCTTGGCGTCGAGGAAGAGGAGGCGGACGAGATAATTGGCGAAGTCCGCCGTCGCGACGAACAGCGTCTTGAGATGCAGATCGCCGGCGGGTTGCGCGCCGGACTGACGCTGATGCGCGGCAACATCGCCACCACACAGCCCGCGCCCCTCGTCGTTCCCCGGAAAGAAGGCGAGGCTCTAAACAAGGAAGCCGCCGAAGTTATCGGTGAGGATTGACCTCGTGCAGCACGTCTAGCCGGCAGGCGCGTAGAGCCGAATCTCTACGCCGTCGACCACAACCGTCTCCGCAATCCGCGTGCCGGCTTTGCGCGCCACCGCCGCGAGGCAGCGTGGATAGAGCGCATGCTCCGCCCTGAGCACGCGTGCTGCCAGCGTTTCGGGTGTGTCGCCCTCGATCACATCGATCTCGGCCTGCCCGATCATCGGACCCTCATCCACACCTGCAGTCACCTGGTGAACCGTGCAACCATGCACAGTGTCGCCAGCTTCGAGGCAACGCTTGTGCGTGTCCACGCCCGGATATTTCGGCAGCAGGGATGGGTGAATGTTGATCAGCCGACCAGCCCATTCATTTACAAACCATGGCGTCAGCACACGCATGAACCCGGCCAGCGCGACCAACTCGACGCCAGCTGCCTTCAGCCGCGCATCCACCGCCCGCTCGAATGCTTCTCGATCCTTGCCGAACGGCTTGTGGTCGACGGTTTCAGTCGCCACGCCATAGCCTCGCGCCTTCTCGAGGCCGCCTGCATCCAACTTGTTCGCAATGACGATCACCGGTTGGTAGGGGCAGTCCGGCGTCTGTGACGCCTTCAGCAGCGCTTCCATATTGGAGCCGCGTCCGGAGATCAGAATGCCGAGCCGTTTCGCACTCACGCGCGGGCCAGCTCGCCAATCACAAAGGGCGCTTCGCCCTCGTTCGCCAACCGCTCCATCAGCGGATTGGCGACTTGCGGATCAACCGCCATCACAAGGCCGACGCCGCAGTTGAACGTGCGGCGCATCTCCTCATCCGAAACCGAGCCTGCACGCTGCAACCAGTCGAATACAGGCGGCAGGGTCACGGCCTTGTAGTCGATCTTCGGCACAAGATGATCCGGGCACATGCGCGGCGCGTTCTCGGTGAGTCCGCCGCCGGTGATATGCGCAAGCCCCTTGATGCGCTTCATGCGGATCAGCGGCAGCACGGACTTCACGTAGATACGCGTGGGGGCCAGCAGAGCCTCGCCCAGCGTCTTGCTCGCGTCGAATGGTGCGGCGTCAGTCAGCGCGAGACCGCTACGCTCCACGATACGGCGGATAAGCGAAAAGCCGTTCGAGTGAGGACCCGACGAGGGTAGGGCGACCAGAACATCGCCCGCCTTCATTTCATCCGTCTTAGGAAGGACGTCCGTGCGCTCTACCGCGCCCACGACGAATCCGGCCAGATCGTAATGGCCCGGCGCATACATGCCCGGCATTTCGGCGGTTTCCCCACCCACCAGCGTACACCCGGCCTGACGGCAGCCTTCGGCGATTCCCGAAACGACTTTCGCCGCGGTCCCGGTCTCCAGCTTTCCGGTGGCGAAATAATCCAGGAAAAAGAGTGGTTCGGCGCCCTGGGCCAACACATCGTTGGCGCACATGGCGACCAGATCTATGCCGATGGTTTCGTGCCGCCCTGTGGCGAACGCCAGCATCAGCTTTGTTCCAACCCCGTCTGTGCCCGAAACGAGGATCGGATCCTTGAAGCCGGCAGCCTTCAGGTCGAACAGCCCGCCGAAGCCGCCCAGGTCGCCGGCTGCGCCGGGCCGCCGGGTCGAGGCGGCCATCGGCTTGATGGCATCCACAAGTTCTTCGCCCGCATCGATATCGACGCCTGCATCGCGATAGGTGAGGGGCTTTGAAGAATCCGGCTTTGACATGCCGCGCCAGTAACATGTGCGCCGGGTGCAGGCCAGACTCCGCCCCGCCTTACGCGGCATTCATGCACAAGCCGCCTTACAATGGCCGGAAGCCGCCGCTATGGTCCGTCGCTATGAGACAAGTGATCAGATTCGCAACGCTTTTCGTCGCCGCCGTATCCCTCTGCGCGACCGCGCTGGCCGACCCCTACAGGGTCAAGGACCTGGTGATCGACAAGGTCGCCCCCACCAGCGCCCAGGCAGCTCAGCAGGGCCGGGACGAAGCCAGGCTCACTGGCGCGGCCCGCCTGATCGATCGGCTGACCCTGCCGGAAGATCGCGCAGCCGCGCGTTCCCCGATCGAGGCCTCCGCCGTCTCACGCCTCTATCGCAGCTCGGAGACGCAGGGCCAGATCAAGTCGACGGCCGTCTCTGGCGGCGTTCATTCGACCGGCGTGATCACCTGGTCCTTCCGCGCCGACGCCGTGCGCGAGTATCTCGAACAGCGCGGTGTGCCCTATGTCGACGCGCAAGCTGCTTTGGCGCTGATCGTGCCTGTGGCCATCGGAGGGGTCGACGCGTCCGCGTGGGCCAGCGAGTGGGCAGGCAAGGCGGATGACACCGTGCTTACGCCCTATGTCGCCTCGGCCCAGGGCTGGTCGCGGCGGCCGGCGGCAGACGAGGTCCTTTCAGAGGTCCAGTCTGCCCGTGCAGATCATGGCGTCATCGCCGAAGTGTTCCAGCAGGGCGCTCAATATTATGTTCGGCTGATCGATATGCGGACGAATTCGCCCAAGCCCGACATTACCACGGCGGGCCCGTTCGTCAGCCTGCCATCGGCGCAGACTGGAGCAGTTGCTGCGCTTGAGCGTGCCTGGAAGGTCGCCTCGATTGTTCGCTCGACCGGTTCGACCAGCCTGTCGCTTGTGGCCACGTTCCGCGACCTCCAGGAGTGGGTTAAGATCAAGAAGGGTCTCGAAGGTTCGCGCCTGATCAGCGACCTCAAGATCGACGCGCTCACCACCGTCGGGGCCGACATCTCATTTAGCTATGCCGGCCGTCCCGACCAGCTGACGTCAGACCTGCGTGCGCGCGGCGTCGACATCGCCAACGGATCCGGCGGTTGGCTGGTCAGGGCTGTTGGATCGCCATGACGCCGCCGTCCCGTGCTGGCGACGACGCTGGCCGGCAGCTCCACCTTGATTTCCCGCGTGCCGATGCGGACGCGCGCCCGCTCATAGAGACCGGCTCATATGCCGCCGCCGTGGGCGCGCTGCGTCGCTGGAAACTCTGGCCCGGCGCACAACTCGCGCTGATCGGCGAAGCGGCGTCGGGCAAATCGCGCCTGCTGCGCTGGTGGGCCGGGCAATCGGGCGCGGCGCTCGTCAGCGGCGAGGCGCTCTCTCAGGCTTCCATGGACGAAATCGCTCGATTGTCGGTTTCCGCCCTGGCCATAGACGACGCCAGCCATCCCGGTGCGGGCTCGGCCCTGCTGGCGGCCCTGAACCTCTGCCGTGGCCGGGACGCCCCGGTTCTGCTCTCCGGCGTTACGGAACCCGCCGGCTGGTTCGATCAGCCACCCGATCTTCGTTCCAGGCTCGCGGCCATGCCGGTTGCCCATATCGAGCCTCCCGACGATGAGACCCTGGCAGCCCGCCTGCGTGAGGATTCATCTCTCCGACACCTCAATTTGCCCGAAGAATCCGTGGTGTACCTCGCCAACCGGATGGAGCGGTCGTGGACGGCCGTCTCCCGCGTCGCCGACCAGATCGAACGCACACCCCGCCGCGCAGAAGGGCTTCGATCCGCCCGCGCGGTGTTGGTCGCATTGGGCATGGACCCGGGTTAAACTTCGCCCACGGACAAAACATCCGTAACAGATTGATGGTAGTCAGGTTCTTCAGGGTCGGCAAAAGATCGGCCCAAGCTGGGACTTGATGGTTATGGTGGACCGGGCCGAAATGGCGGACCGCAGTGAAAAGACGCGTGAAGCGAGCAGTTCCTCTTCATCCCGCAAGGATGTAGCAGGCGGCGCGGTTACATCGCCGCTGTGGAACACGCCTGAGCGTTTCTTCAACCGCGAAATCAGCTGGCTCAAGTTCAACATGCGCGTGCTGGAAGAGGCGGAGAACCGCCGCCATCCGCTGCTGGAGCGCCTGCGCTTCATCTCGATCTCGGCCAGCAACCTCGACGAATTCTATTCGGTGCGCGTCGCCGGTCTGCGCCAGCAAGTCCGCGCGGGTATTACGCGTCCCAGCTCGGATGGCCTGACGCCGGCGCAGCAGCTTGATCGCATCGCCGCCGAAGCCGGTCAGCTGATGGCCGAACAGCAGCGCATCTGGAAAGAAATCCGCACGGAGATGAAGCGAGCGGGTCTCGCCGTGGTCAATGCCGATGATCTCAGCGACGGCGATTGCGAGTGGCTGCGCCAGCTCTTCCTTGAGCGCGTCTTCCCGGTGCTAACGCCGCTCGCCATCGATCCGTCCCACCCGTTCCCATTCCTGCCGAACCAAGGCTTCGCCGTAGGCTTCACCCTGCTGCGTCAGACGGATCACGTGAAGCTGCGCGCGCTGGTTCCGATCCCCACACACGTTGGCCGGTTCATGGAACTGCCGCCGGGCCCCAAAGGGCGCCGCTTCATCACGCTGGAAGACGTCATCACGCTTTTCCTCGATACGCTTTTCCCCGACTGCGTCTCCAAGGGTCGGTGCATCCTGCGCGTCATTCGGGACAGCGACATCGAGATCGAGGAAGAAGCCGAAGATCTCGTGCGCGAGTTCGAGATTCTGCTGAAGCAGCGCCGTCGTGGACGTATCGTGCGCCTGAAGATCGACCGGGGCGCGCCCGAAGACCTCAAGGCTTTCTTCATCGCCGAGATCGAAGCAGAGCCCATGGACGTTGTCGAGGTCGACGGCATCATGGGCATGAACCAGCTGCGCGAGCTGATCGTCGACGGCCGGCCCGACCTGGTGTTCGAGCCTTTCGAGCCGCGTTTCCCCGAGCGTGTCCGCGAGCACAATGGCGATATCTTCGCCGCCATTCGCGTGAAGGACATCCTCGTTCACCACCCCTACGAGTCGTTCGACGTCGTCGCCCAGTTCCTGCGCCAGGCCGCGCGCGACCCCGAAGTGGTCGCGATCAAGCAGACGCTGTATCGCACGTCCAAGAACTCGCCGATCGTCGCTGCGCTGATCGAAGCGGCCGAGGCCGGCAAGAACGTTACGGCGCTCGTCGAGATCAAGGCGCGCTTCGACGAGGAGGCTAACCTGCGCCTCGCACGTGATCTTGAGCGCGCTGGCGTGCAGGTGGTCTATGGCTTCATCGAACTGAAGACACATGCGAAGGTGAGCCTTGTCGTACGTCGCGAGCAGGGAAGCCTGCGCGCCTACACCCACGTGGGCACCGGCAACTACCACCCGATCACTGCGCGCATCTATGACGACCTCTCGCTATTCACGGCCAATGATGTGATTGGCCGCGACGCCGGCCGCCTGTTCAATTACGTGACTAGCTATTCGAAACCCAAGGCGATGGAGGCTATGGCGATCTCGCCTATCAACCTGCGCCAGACGCTGGTTGGCCTGATCGAGGAAGAGATCGGCCACGCGAAGGCGGGCCGCCCTGCGCAGATCTGGGCGAAGCTCAATGCGCTAGTGGACGAGAATGTAATCGACACTCTCTACCGCGCGAGCCAGGCCGGCGTTCAGATCCAGCTGGTTGTACGCGGCATCTGCTGCCTGCGACCTGGTGTCCCGGGCCTGTCCGAAAACATCGAGGTCCGATCCATTGTCGGGCGCTTCCTTGAGCACTCGCGCATCGTCTGCTTCGGCGCCGGCCACGGCCTGCCGTCCGACGAGGCCAAGGTATTCATTACATCTGCGGACTGGATGCAGCGCAATCTCGACCGCCGCGTCGAGGCCCTGACGCCGATCCGCAACCCCACTGTGCATAACCAGGTTCTCGACCAGATCATGCTGGCGAATCTGAATGATCGCGCGCAAAGCTGGACGTTGCGCCCCGAGGGACGCTATGTGCGTAACGCTACGGGCAAGGGCCGCCAGCCCTTCTCGGCGCACGACTACTTCCTCGAAAACCCCAGCCTGTCGGGCAGGGGAAGCGCGCTGCGGCTGGCGACGCCTCCGCAGCTCAAGCCAAGGGGCTGACGCCGGATTTCCCGGTTTTGGCCTCCACGGATACGGAGCTGAAGCCGGCTGATGAGCGCCACCGCCGCCAGCAAGACGCGATCCGCCGGCAAGGCCATGCGCTGGCGCAGGATCGGCGTGATGGACGTCGGCTCCAACTCGGTGCGCCTGGTCGTCTATGATGTACGTGGGCGCGCGATGCAGCCGCGCTTCAACGAAAAGGTTCTGGCGGGCCTCGGCCGCGGTCTTGGCGCGACCGGCAAGCTGAATCCTGAGGGCGTCGAGATGGCTGTCTCGGCGCTCGCTCGCTTCGCCTCGATTACGCGCGCGCAGAAAGTCGAGAATCTTTTTGCGTTCGCAACTGCCGCCGTGCGCGAGGCGGCCGACGGGAAAGAGTTCGTCGATCGGGTGAAGAAGGAAACGGGCGTTGCCCTGCGGGTCCTGACCGGTGTTGACGAAGCGCGCTTCGCGGCCGAGGGCGTGCTGGCCGGAACACCGGGTGTCGACGGCGTTGTGGGCGATCTTGGTGGAACGAGTCTCGAACTCGCGCGCTTGGTCGGCGGCCGTTATGAAGGCGGATCGACCTATCCGCTTGGTCCTCTTGCTCTCGACACCGGCGGCGCTTTCAACGAGGAAAAGGTTTCCGCGCGCGCGCGCGATCTCATGTCCTCTGCGCCCGAACTGAAGAAATCAGGCGACTTGTTCTTCGCCGTCGGCGGCGCCTGGCGCACGATTGGCACGCTTCACATGGAGCTGACCCGCGCCCCGCTGCACATGCTGCAGAACTACGAGATGGACGCGCAGAAGCTCGTGCCGCTGTTGTCCGACATCATGAACGGCAAGAAGTATGGCGATGTCCTGCAGGAGATCGCCAAGCGCCGGGCCTCCACCATCCCCTATGCAGCCGCTGTGCTGAAAGCGGTTATCGAGGCTGGCAAGTTCAAGACGGTGATGATCTCGTCCTATGGCGTCCGGGAGGGGATCATCTTCGACAGTCTCGACCCCGCTGAACGCCTTGAAGACCCGCTGGATGCGGGACTTGATGCGTTGATCGTCGACGAACAGGCGGCAGAGTTTGGCCGCGCGCTGGCGGACTGGGCGGCGGAAGCTGCGCCCTATACGCTGCACGCACGCCTGACGTCGGCGGCTTGCCGCCTCGTCGATATCGGTGCGCTGCTGCATCCGGATCATCGCGCGGATCTTGCCTTCGATCTCGTCGCGCGCGCCCCGCTGCCGGGGCTGAACCATCGCGACCGTGCTGCGCTTGCGCTGGCTGTTTCCTCTAGATTCAAGCGCGGCGTTCGGAACGACGTCAGTGACAAATTGCTTGATGCGAACCTCGCTGGGCGGGCGAGGGCGCTGGGAGCCCTGATGCGCCTCGCGGCGGATTTTTCCGGCCGGTCGGCGGCGCTGCTGAAGCACTCGCGACTTACATGCGATGGTGATACACTGACACTGAAGGTCGCCGCGCCATATCGTGCGCTGGTTTCCGAGTCGGTTGAGCGCCGTCTCCAGCATGCGGCAGATGAGCTGGACATGGACTACGCGCTGACGTCCTGACGCCGGTGACTTGGAGGGGGGACAGGATGCGCCTCGGCTTCGGTCTGCTTATCTTCGCGACAGCCTGCACATCTGCGCCGCCGCCACGAGAGCCGCTAACGGCAGACAGTTTTGCCGAGATGTTCATAGCGTCGTACGTGACGCCAAGCCCCGCCACCATCCTGGCCGGTATCGATTCGCCGCTACGCTCCGGCGACCGCGTTATCGCCAACTGCGCCCAAGCCTATGCCTACACCCTCCCTGAAATGACCATCGACGAGCAGACCGAATTCAACGCCAGCGTCACGTGTGTCTACCCGCCTCAGGATGCACTCGAGCAAAGCCTCGTGCACTACGTCCGCGCGCTCCGCGAACGCGGGTTCCAGGACGAAACGAGAGACTACGTCCAGTCGGGTATGCGCATCGCCTGCGACGATACACACACGGTGATCATCGCGATCCAGGGGAACTTCGTTCCGCCCTTCATGGTGGAGCAGGATAGTGGCGATATCATCGATGTCCCCGGCGGCGGGGAGCTGGTCAACACGTCGCTCGCCTTCAGCGTGTCTGATCGGCCTTGCGGCGACTCTGGCGGTTGATCCGCACAAATCTGCGAGCGCGGCGTTCGGATCACTGGCCTCCGGCGGTCGCCTGCGTTAAGCCGCTGCCAGCTTAGCTGAAACTCCGGGGAAGACGCCCATGATCAAGTTCGAGAAACAAGGTCCCATCGCGATCCTGACGCTCAACCGTCCGGACGCCATGAACGCTCTGGGCGAGCCAGGCGATGGACAGGCTGTGAAGGACGTTTGCGACCAGATCAACGCTGACAAGTCGCTGCGCTGCGCGATCCTGACCGGGGCGGGCAAGGGATTTTCCGCGGGCGGAAACGTCAAGGCAATGCAGGCCCGCGTCGGCTCGTTCGCCGGCAACCCGGCCGAGGTGCGCGACAACTACAAGACCGGCGTCCACATGATCGTTCGCGCGCTCTACAATCTGGAAATTCCGCTGATCGCCGCTGTGAACGGCGCGGCTGTTGGTCTGGGGTGTGATGTCGCCTGCATGGCCGATATCCGTATCTCGTCGGACAACGCCAAGTATGGCGTCACCTTCCTCAAGCTCGGTCTCATCCCGGGTGATGGCGGCGCCTGGCTGTTGCCGCGCGTGATCGGCATGAGCCGCGCCTGCGAGCTTCTGTTCACGGGCAACCTGATCGACGCGAAGACCGCGCTTGAGTGGGGCCTCGTGTCCAAAGTTGTGCCGGGCGACCAGTTGATGGGCGAGGCGATGGCGCTTGCGCAATCGATCGCGAAACAGCCGCCGCATTCTCTGCGCGTCGCAAAACAGCTACTACGCCACGGCACGCAGGCGACCTATGACACGATCATGGAAATGTCGGCCGCTGCGCAGGGCCTGATGCACCACACCAAGGATCACGAAGAGGGTGTCGCCGCCATTCTCGAAAAGCGTGAGCCGAAGTTCACGGGGGAGTAAGGCTGCGCTTCGCCGTCAAGTCCTCTCTGCGGCATCTTCCAACTCATCAAGCAACCCCCATTGATGCCCAAGAGGTGTTGCCTCGGGGAATGCTTTATAGAAGTTGCGGCGAAACGAATCCCGATTGGACGATACGCTCCCAATGCCGGTCACCTGCCAAAGATGTTGGCGAAGAGCAGGAAGACCAATTTCATCCGATAGGAATTGAAAAAGCTTGTGGCGTCTTCCGCCATGGACGTAGACGATCGGATTCTTGCCTTCCAAACCTTCGAGCACCGCGCCGTGACTATTGGCAAGCGGGAAGTAAACATACTTACGAATGAAGCCGCTGAAGAACTTCGGGTGCTTCGTCGAGTCTGGCTTCTGTCGCTTCAGACCATAGATGCGATAGATCACGTCGAAAAACTTGTCTGGAAACTCTTTCTCCCACTGGCCCACTTCATCTTTGATGAACGAGGCAAACAGTTGACGGTATTCATCCTTCAGTTTGTCCGTGTATCCCGTCGCTTCATCGACCAGCGCAATGATGCCAACCTTAGCGGCGGATCGAACGATGACTTCTGCCTGCGCTGCAAGAAATGCCTGCGTTGACGAAAGTTTGCCTAGGTTTCGCGCCTGTATCAGCGCGTCACAAACCTCGATAAGCACGACCGCTTCGTACCCATCTGCCAAATCCCCTCTGGGGGGCTTGAAAGATATGGGGTTTTCTATCTTTTTAAGCGTTTCTGGCGGAAGTACGGATCGTATTCCAGATCTCGACATTGTCCGCATAAACGCGTTGCCGCCTTCGGACTTCAACAGCAACGCCTTAGCCATCGCCTTCTTGGCAATTACTCGGCGGCGATCATGAAGGACGTACACATCAAGATCGACCTCGCCGATTGTCAGAATACCAGCAGTTTCTGCTTCTGGTAGCCTTGAGGGATCAGTCACGCGGTCCCAGCGTGCTTTGGCCGCTCTCAGTGCGATTTCGCGCCGTTGTTCCTTAGACAATGTCTTCGCGCGAGCGCGCCCGCCTTTGCTCTGTGCAGATTGTTGGGTCATCGAGAAGCCATGCTTGCTAAAGCGCGACGATCGCATGCTTGCTGGAAATAGCAAGCATAAATCTCGATGAATCTGCTTATGCTTGCTGCCCCTGTCTGCTGATAACCACCAAGACGGCTAGGGAGCGGTTGGTCCCGGCTCTTGAATGTCAGACTCACGCGGCAAGTCTGGGCTGCGCTTCTAAGCCTTCTCCATCTCCGCCTTCACATCCAGCGGCTGCAGCGCCGCCAGCACCACGCGCTTGCGAGCGTCGAACCGTTCGCCCATCAGCTTTGCCATGTCCGGCTTGATGAGCTTCTTCGCCAACGGAAAGAAGTCCTTCTCTTCCTCGTCCATGTGGTGCGTGACGAGTTCGGACAGGGCCTTGAACTTCATGCCCCATTCTTCCGAATCAACGGGGAAGGTGTCGAGCTCTTCGAAGACGCCGTTGGCCATGTGGTGCTCGTTGTACGCCTCCATCGCCTCTCCATGCATGTCCTTCGTTTCCCGAAGGAATGAGTAGAACACGGCTTCCTCCACTTTGTGGTGCACCCACATTTCCAGCTTGAGTTCATCAAACAGCTGGCGTCGCGTCTTTTCGGCGCGGGGCGTGCTCGCTTTCAGCTTTTCGATCACTTCGCGAGCTTCGTCGTGATCCTGCTTGATCCGGTCGAAAATGTTCATGGCTGGGGCTCCGATTTCCCAGCAACAACTTCGAGGCGCGACGATAGTTCCCGCGACCGTTACCGGCCGGACCGGTGACATTTGCGCTACGGGGTCTATCCTTTGGCCAAACGACGCTGAATGCGCAGGACTTTCCGGAGGAGACACCATGAAGACCGCCCGTTGCTCGACCGCAGCCTTGGCCATAGCGCTGATGCTGGCGCCTGCCGCCCTTGCCCCCTCTGCGATGGCCCAATCGGCCGATTACCAGCCGCCGCGCGCTGCTGACGGCAAGCCGGACCTGCAGGGGTTCTGGAGCAACGTCTCGCTCACCAGTCTTGAGCGCTCCGGCCAGTTCAAGTCGCTGGTTATCCCTCCGGAGGAGGCGAAGCGGATCGAGCAACAGCGCGCCGCCGCCAACGTTCGCGCTGGTGAGCCAACCGATCCCAACTCGGGCGCGCCGAAGGCGGGTCAGGACGTGGGCGGCTACAATAATTTCTACGTCGACGCCGGCACGCACTTCGGCAAGATCAACGGTGAAGTCCGTTCGTCCTGGATCGTTGACCCGCCCAGCGGCAAGATTCCTTATCACCCCGAGGGCCGTAAGGCGTTTGAGGAGGCGCTCAATTTCGTCCGCAACACATTCGACGGACCCGAGACGCGTCCTATGGCCGAACGCTGCCTGGTCGGCTTCGGCTCGACCGGCGGCCCGCCGATGATCAACGTGATGTACAACAACACCTACCAGTTCGTGCAGACGAAGGACTATGTCGTCATCGTCGTGGAGATGAACCACGATGCGCGCATCATCCCGCTGGGCGACGCCAACATGGAGCTGCCGCAGTGGCTCGGGCGCTCGAAAGGGCGCTGGGAGGGCGATACGCTGGTTGTCGAGACGACGAACTTCAATCCCGGCGAGAGCCTGCGCACCTTCTTCCAGAACTCTTACATGCTCTCAAACGACGCGACGGTGGTCGAGCGCTTCTCGCGCGTGAGCGACACCGAAATTCTCTACAAGTTCACAGTCACCGATCCCAAGTTGTTCTCGGCTCCGTGGAGCGCAGAGATGGTATTCAACGCCTCGCCTCAGCCGGCCTATGAATACGCCTGTCACGAAGGCAACCACTCGATGCCAGGTATTCTCGCCGGCGCCCGCAAGAACGACGAACTGGGCAAGGCGAACTACGCGGACGAGGGCGAGTGAGTTTCAGGCGAGCCCGATCGCGCGCAGAACCATGCCCTGGTCGAAATAGGGGCGTTCGCAGACGATCCTGTCCGAAGCGGGCTTGAACTCGAACGTCGCCGCCATGCGGACCCTGAAGGTGCGACCTGTGGGATCGATCGTCTCCTTGCCTACCTTCAGGGGGCCGAGATGGGTGCCCGTCAGCCAGAACTCGACCAGCACGGTTTCGCCTGCATGGGCGATGGCGATGATCTCATTCCCCTGGTCGGGGAAAGGCGTGCGTGACGCCGCGAAATAGGCCCGCACGGCCTCTTCGCCATCGAATACCTGACCCGAGCCATACATTTCGTAACGGGGGTGATCGAAGGTAGCGATCACCTCGTCCCATTCGTGCGTGATTTCAAGCGCCATGTGACGCTTCACGGTCTCGATACGCCTGCATGCAAGGTCACTAGTCATTGGGGGACCTTTCCGGTCAGATCGCGCGGCGGCAAGCTGGCAGATGACAAGCGCGCTGTAACCCCTATTCTCCGCCTCAAAGACGGAGGACACGCATGATCGGGGCAGTCGCAGAACTTACGGTGAAGGAAGGCTCGCAGGCCGAGTTCGAAAAGGTGGCGCTGGACCTGGAGGCCGCCGTCAACGCGAACGAACCGGGCATCATCTTCTACAAGCTGTTCAAGGTGCGCGATGCCTCGAACAAGTATATCTTCATGGAGCAGTATGCCGCCGCCGCCGCCGTGGACGCGCATCGCGCCGCCGAGCATTTCAAGCGTCTCGGTCGCGCCATGGGCCCGTTCCTTGAGGGCGCGCCCACGATCACGCGCATGGACAAAGTCAGCTAGGGTTCGGGAGACACGCCATGGATCTGGAATTCACCGCCGAAGAACTGAAGTTCCGCGACGAGGTCCGCGCCTGGATCGCGGAGAACTATACCGACGACCTCAAGAAGCGCATGGCGCTCACCAAGAACGGGTCGCTGGATGAAAAGCACCAGAAGGCCTGGCAGAAGAAACTGGCCGAAAAAGGTTGGCTGGTCACCAACTGGCCGGTCGAGCATGGCGGCCCCGGCTGGAACCAGACGCAGAAATACATCTACGAGATGGAGATGGCGCTCGCGGGCGCCCCGCGCATGAGTTCGATGGGCGTGCGCATGTGCGCCCCCGTCATCATGAAGTTCGGTACGGAAGAGCAGAAGAAAAAATTCCTGCCGCCGATCCGCAACTCCGAAGTCTGGTGGTGTCAGGGCTATTCTGAGCCGGGTTCGGGTTCCGACCTCGCCAGCCTCTCGATGAGCGCGAAACGCGAGGGCGACTATTACATCCTCAACGGCTCGAAGACGTGGACGACTTACGCCCAGTGGGCCGACTGGATCTTCTGCCTCGTCCGCACCTCGAAGGAGGAGAAGAAGCAGAACGGCATTTCCTTCATTCTCGTAGACATGAAGTCGCCGGGCATCACGATCACGCCGATCAACACGCTGGATGACACGCCGGTCGGCGACCAGGAAATCAACTCGGTCTTCTTCGACAATGTGAAGGTCCCGGTCGACAACCTGATCGGCAAGGAAGGCGAGGGCTGGACCTGCGCCAAATACCTGCTGACGTTCGAGCGCGGTTCGGCCTATGCGCCGGGCAACAAGAACGCCATCCGCAAGGCGCGCGAGATCGCCAAGATGGAAACCGCCGGCGGCCGCCCGCTGCTCGACGATCCCGATTTCGCCCGCAAACTCGCGGATCTCGAAATCCAGATCGAGGCGCTCGACGCAACCGAGCGCCGCATCTTCGACAAGCTGTCCTCCGGCCAGTCGGTCGGCGCCATGTCGTCGCTGATGAAGACGCGCGGCTCCGAGATCGGCCAGAAGGTGACCGAGATTGTGCTGGAAGCGGCAGGCGTCTACGGCACCCCCTTCGTGCAGGATACCTACGCGCATCTCGAAGGCCGCTCGAACGAGCCGCTGCCGGCGCCGGAACACCTGATCACGTCGGCTGGTTCGTACTTCAACAACCGGAAGACGTCGATCTACGCCGGCTCCAACGAGATCCAGCGCAACATCATGGCGCAGATGATCTTGGCGGGTTGATGCGTGGCATCAAAGGCTGTGATCAGCACGAAGAAGGCCGGGCCATCGGTCGATGATGTGCTGGCGGCCATCAATCATCCGCTGGAGGCCGACGTGGCGCTGGTCCGCAAGGCCATCCTATGGGCAGACAGGTCGATCAGCGATGGCGTGAAGTGGAACTCGCTCTCCTTCCGCACGACCGAGTGGTTTGCGACCTGGAATTGGCGCGCGAAGGATCAGGTACAACTGGTCCTTCATCTCGGCGCGAAGCCAAGGCAGATCGCGACCACGGACGCCATCCCCGACCCGAAGGGGTTGCTGAAATGGCTAGGGAAGGACAGGGCGATGGCGTCGCTCGGCTCCGGCGCGATGCTGAAAGCCAACATTCCGGCCTTTAAAGTGCTGCTGAAGGCTTGGATCCGCTACGTGTGAGTCGTCCGCCAGCCGGGGAATTTGCCAACGTAGCTGTCTGAGCTAGGCTGTGCCCGCTAACGCAGGATTCCGCCCATGGCCGACGACCTCAAGACAGTCCCCGCCCCGCATGACGAGCACGAGCCCCTGGGCCGCGCCACCTTTTCGGCGTTCACCAACGCAACCCCGGAAGACTGGCAGAAGATCGTCGCCGCCAACGCCGTCTTCTCGAAGGGCCATGTCGACCGGATCGTGACCCACCTCAACCTGCTGAAGGGCGACTGCGGGGGCTTTCCCATTGACCGGCTAGAGCATTCGCTGCAGACGGCCACGCGCGCCCACAAGGCCGGCATGGACGAGGAGTATGTTGTCTGCGCCCTGCTGCACGACATCGGCGACACGCTGGGCGTCTTCAACCATCCCGACATTGCGGCCGCGATCCTCAAGCCCTTCGTTTCGGACAAGAACCTCTGGATGGTGGAAAACCACGGCATCTTCCAGGGCTATTACTTCTGGCACCACATCGGCCTCGATCGGAATGCGCGCGACCAGTTCCGCGGCCACGAGGCTTTCGAGTACACGGCCCAGTTCTGTCACCTCTACGACCAGCCGGCGTTCGACGCGACCTACGAGTCGATGCCGATCGATGCATTCATCCCCATGATGCGCCGCGTCATGGAACGGCCCAAGCGCTCGATGTATCTCAAGAAGGATGGCGAGAACGCCTGGTAGCCGCGCCTCCACTTCGAAGCAGTTTCCTGTCTTGATGGCTACCTGCCATCGCCAGCGGATGGCGGCCGAGGGCCGCAGCATGGGCGCTTGAGCCCCCGTCGTTCGCTGATACGGTCGAGCGTTCAGGGTCTAGTGATCAGGTGAGGTCTAGCTATGAGAATTGGGACCGCTCTCGGCGCTGTCGCGGCTGCGTGCGCCACAGTGGCGATTTCCATCGGCGCCATCGCCGAAGAAGGCATGTGGACGTTTGACAACTTCCCGGCTGCGAGGGTCAAGGAGACTTATGGCTTCGCGCCGGATCAGAAATGGCTCGACCGTGTGCGGCTTGGCTCCGTTCGTCTTGAAAACGGTTGTTCGGGGTCCGTTGTCTCGAAGGAAGGTCTCGTCCTCACCAACCACCATTGCGTCGATAGCTGTGTCACTGCGCTGTCGAGCCCAGGTAAGGACTATGTCGCGGATGGTTTCATCACCGGCGCGCGAACCGAGGAGCGCATTTGCCCGGGCAGCGAGGCCTCGATCCTGACGTCCATCGTCGATGTCACCTCCCGCGTGAAGGCGGTCACGGCGGACTTGGCGCCAGCTGCGGCAAGCACCGCCCGGGCTGCCGAAATCGCCAAGATCGAGCGTGAGTCTTGTGGCGACAATCAACGTCTGCGCTGCCAGGTCGTGAACCTCTATCGGGGCGGTCAATACAAGCTGCATGTCTACGAACGGTATGACGACGTGCGCCTGGCGTTTGCGCCGGAACAGCAGGCCGGCTTCTTCGGCGGCGACCCGGACAATTTCAACTTTCCCCGCTATGCGCTCGATATGGCGCTGCTGCGTCTCTATCGGGACGGCAAGCCCGTCAGGTTTGTCGATCCGCTGCGGATTGATCCCGTTGGCCCAAAGGCGGGCGATCTGGTCTTCGTGTCGGGTCACCCCGGTTCGACTGAGAGGTTGCTGACCATCTCCCAGCTGGAATTCCAGCGCGACCAGTTCCTGCCCTGGCGCATTGAGTACATGGCCCAGCTGCGAGGCGCGCTGCTAAATGAAGGCACGAAGGGCGAGGAAGAGGCGCGCCAAGTAAACGATGCGCTGCTCGGCATCGAGAACAGCCTGAAGGTGTTCAAGGGGCAACGGGCTGCGCTTGTCGAGCCTTCATTCTTCTCGTCCAAGGTGGCCGAAGAGAAGCGCCTGCGCGACGCATTAGCCGGGGATGCTGGACTGCGGGCGAAGTTCGGCGACCCCTTTGCTGACATCGAGGGCCTGCTCGCAGTCCAGAAGCGCGCCTTCCTGCCTTACCAGATGCTCGAAGTGCGTTTCGGCGCGGGGTCTGTCCTGCTGGCGGACGCACGTTCGCTGTTCCGCGCCGCGACGGAGATCAGCAAGCCTGAGGCCGATCGGCTGCCAGAGTACGCTCCCGCGCGTCTTGCCGCAGTCGAACGCCGTGTCATGGCAGAGGCGCCCGTTCTGCCGTTCCTCGAGAAACTGGAGATCGCCTACTGGCTCGAGAAGACGCGCGAGTATCTTGGGCCCGATCATCCCGCCATCAAGGCTGTGTTCGGCTCGCGGACTTCGGGACAGATCGCGGCCGAGATTGTGGCCTCGTCCCAGATTACTGATCCTGAATTCCGCAAGCGTCTGTGGAACGACCCCTCGCTGGCGCTTGCGTCTGACGACCCGGCAATCGCGTTGGTTCGCAGCATGGATGAAGCTGCGAGAGCGGCGCGCGAGGCTTATGAGCAGGGCGTAACCGGGCCGACTGCTATCGCGGCTGAAAAGTTGGCGGCGTTGAGGTTCGAGGTTTTGGGCGAGGGGATTTATCCCGACGCCACCTTCACCCTGCGGCTTTCCTACGGCGTGGTGCAGGGGTGGAACGATCCCGTTCAGGGCGAAGTTCCACCCTTCACCTATGCATCAGGCCTTTGGACCCGGGCGACAGGCGCCTATCCCTTCAACCTGGCGGCGAGCTGGGTGGGCAAGGAAAGCGCCATTCCCGCCGGTACCCAGTTCAATTTCGTCTCGACGAACGACATCATCGGCGGAAATTCGGGCTCACCGGTGCTCAACCGTTCCGGACGCATCATCGGGCTGGCCTTTGACGGCAACATCCATTCCACTGGCGGCTCATTCGGATACGATCCAGTGCTCAATCGGACTGTGTCCTTGTCGAGCGAAATGATCGTCGCCGCGCTGCGTGGGGTTTACGGGGCCAACGCATTGGCGGATGAACTGGTTAAGTAGCGTAACAGGGGCAGGCGGGGCAAAAACATGGAATGGGGCTGGGACAACGGCCGGGCCTTGCTCGGGATACTGCTGATCTATGGCATCTGCTGGCTTCTATCAGAGTCCAAGCGGCGGTTACCTTGGCGGGTCATACTCGGCGCAACTGCCATCCAGATCGGATTTGCGCTGTCGCTTTACGGCGTACCTTTCCTGCGCGATGGGCTTGCCTCGGCCGGCGGTATCGTAGACCAGTTGCAGGCCGCCTCCCGCGCCGGCACCGATTTCGTGTTCGGCTGGATTGGCAACAATACGGCCGCCAACTCCACCATCGTGACGCAGCTCGATCCGGCCACCGGTCAACCCAAATTCCTGCCGCCGCTGTTCTTCTTCCAGATCCTGCCGCTCATCATTGTCGTCGCGGCCCTTTCGGCGATCCTTTGGCATTGGCATGTGCTGCGCTGGGTCACGAAGGCATTCGCCTTCATCTTCTCGCGCACGATGGGTCTTGGCGGCGCGACCAGCCTTGCGGTTTCAGCTAACGTCTTCATGGGCATGACCGAGGCTCCGGTCCTTATCAAGCCCTACATCCCGCGCATGACACGATCGGAAGTCTTCATCGTGATGACGGCCGGCTTCGCAACGATCGCCGGGTCGGTGCTGGTCATCTACGTCACCTTCCTCGCGCCCGTGATGGCCAATCCGCTGCCGCAGCTTCTGGTCGCCTCGCTGATGGCCGCGCCTGCCGCCGTTGCGGTGGCGATGACCATCGTGCCGGAGACAATCGACATTCGTGAGCGGGCAAGCGAGCCCGACTTCGAGTATCACTCGACCATGGACGCCTTCGCGACGGGCGCCAGCGATGGCATGAAGATCGTGCTCAATATCGCGACGATGCTGATCGCGGCCCTCGCGCTGCTCTATATCGTGAACGCGATCCTCGGCGCCTTCCCTGCCGTGTGGGGCGAGCCCCTGTCGCTTCAGCGCATCCTCGGCTGGATGTTTGCGCCGCTGATGTACATGATGGGCGTGCCGATGGACGAAGCCGCCAAGGCTGGCTCGATCCTCGGCGTGAAGACAGTCCTTACCGAGTTTGTGGCTTTCATCGATCTTTCGGCTATCCCGGTCGATGAGATGTCGGACCGCACGCGGCGGATTGTCGCCAACGCGGTCTGCGGCTTCGCCAACTTCGGCTCGGTGGGCATCCTGATCGGCGGATTGACGATCATCGCCCCAGAAAAGCGAGAAGTGTTCCTGTCCCTCGCGTGGAAGACGCTGATTGCAGGCACTTTTGCCACCTGTCTCTCTGGCGCCATTGTCGGCCTGCTGCCGGCAAGTTTATTTGCTGGCTGAGGCGGATCGCTCTACCGCGGCCGTTGAAAGGGCGCAGACAGTCGCCCAGGGACTGCGGGAGGTTAGCGTGAGCAAGCGTTTCTCAACGGCCAGCTGGTCGGCACTCGCCATGACTATCACGGCGTTCGCCGGCCCCGCATTTGGCCAGGAAGCTCCGAAGGCAGACCCGGCGCCCGCCGACGGCGACGTCGTGGTTGTCTATGGCGACCGGCTCGACACAGACCCGGGCGCATACTCGGTGATCGATGCCGAGACGATCGCGAGCGTCGGCGCCAACCATCCGGCGGAAATCCTGAACACCGTTCCGGGCGTCAACGTCCAGATGAACTCGGGACAGGAATTGCTGATCGCGATCCGCTCGCCAGTTCTCCCGGCGGGCGCGGGGCAGGGGTCGTTCCTGATCCTGGAGAATGGCGTGCCGACTCGTGCGTCAGGCTTCGGCAACGTCAATGCGCTGTTTGAGGTGCACCACGAGACCGCCGAGGCGATCGAAGTCGTGCGTGGACCCGCGTCGGTCCGCTACGGTTCCAACGCGGTTCACGGCCTCACCAACTTCATCGACCCCGAGCCCGGCGCACAGCAGGGCCAGACGCTGTCGCTGAGCGCCAACTCGCTGCAGCGCTATCGTGCGGATGCAACCGCCAACTTCACCACCAACGGCGTCGCCAACTGGGCCGGCCTGTCGGTGATGAAAGATGGTGGCTGGCGGGACTATTCGGGCGTGGATCAGCAGAAGCTCACGTTGCGCTCCAAGTTCGGTGGGGAAACCTGGAACATCGTGACGACGCTTGCGGCCGTGAACCTCAACCAGGAGACGGCGGGCTTCATCCAGGGGCCCGAGGCCTACAAGGATGGGGACCTCGCGACGACCAACCCGAACCCCGAAGCCTATCGCGATGCGTGGGCCGCGCGCGCCAGCATGCGTTTCGAGACGAATATCGGAGCTGACCGCCTGACAATCACGCCGTTTGGAACAGTGCAGCGTATGAAGTTCATCCAGCACTTTCTGCCCGACCAGTCGACGGAAGAGAACGGCCACGACACGCTTGGCGTGCTGACGCGCTATGAGTTCGGCCCCGCCGAATTCCGCTGGGCGATCGGCGCGGATATCCAGCTGGCCGACGGCTTCCTCACCGAAATCCAGAGCAGGCCCAGTTTCGGCGGCTCCCCCCTGAACCCCACATTTCCGCAGGGTGTTCACTACGACTACGACGTCGGCACATGGGCCACGGGCCTTTATGCTGAAGTCGACTGGGATTTCGCACCCGGCTGGAGCCTGCTTGCCGGCCTGCGCGGTGAAGCGCACCAGTGGGACTACACCACCAACGTCGCTCCGGGCACGCGCGGTCGCTTCCGGGTTGCGCCAAGCCGCACAGACGAGTTCGATCTGCTCACCCCCAAGCTTGGCGTCGTCTACACGGGCGTCGAAGGTGTCGCTTTCTACGCGAACTATGCGCGTGGCGAGCGTGCACCGCAGACGTCCGACCAGTACCGTCTGCAAAGCCTGCAGACGATCCAGCGCCTAGATGTGGAAACACTCGACAGCTATGAGATCGGCGCGCGCGGCAATGGAGCGGGCTTCGAATACGATGTCGCAATCTACCGCATGAACAAGGACAACTTCTTCTTTCGCGACTCCGATGGCCTCAACGTGCCGGATGGAAAGACGCGCCATTTCGGTGTTGAGGCTGCATTGCGCGGCGACATGGGTGAACTGGCCGGCGGCGCTGTCAGCTGGAACGCCAACCTTGCGTGGGCTGATCAACGCTATGACTTCACTCGCAATGTCGCTGTCGCCGCCGAAGATATCTTGCGCGATGACAAGATCGACACCGCGCCGGATTGGTTGGTCGATGCCGGCCTGGCCTGGGAAACCCCTGTGTTCTCGCTCGGCCTTTCGACCGAGTATGTCGGCGAGTACTACACGAACGCGGCCAACACGGCGCTCTATGACGGGCATCTGATTGCACACCTTCGCGGCGGCTGGCGGTTCTCGGACAAGATGGAAGCCTTCGCCATCGTGCGGAACATCACGGACGAACGTTACGCCGACCGAGCCGATTTTGCGCAAGGGCAGGACCGCTACTTCCCCGGCGAGCCGCTGAACGTCACTTTCGGCGTCCGTGTCCGGAACTAGGGACCGGGCGGCGTTCTGTCCCACGGGGCGTGGTTAATCCCCGGGACTGCGGGTTTTCGTGCAGGTGACCTTTGCCTTCGCGCGGGACCGTGTCAGCGCTTGCGTAAGGAGGCGTCCCCAGCTTATCTCGCCTCCGCACAATTTGGGGCGAAACCATGAAAGACATCGTCGAGGCGCTTGAGAAGAAGCGTGAGTATGCCCGGATGGGCGGCGGCCAGAAGCGCATCGACAGCCAGCACGCCAAAGGCAAGCTGACGGCCCGCGAACGGATTGCCCTCCTGCTCGACGAAGGTTCGTTCGAAGAATGGGACATGTTCGTCGAACACCGCTCCCACGATTTCGGCATGGAGAATCAGCGCATCCCTGGCGATGGCGTCGTCACCGGCTGGGGAACGATCAACGGTCGGGTCGTCTACGTTTTTTCGAAGGACTTCACGGTGTTTGGCGGTTCGCTCTCGCGCGCGCACGCCGAGAAGATCGTGAAGGTGCAGCAGGCCGCCATGAAGAACGGCGCTCCAGTGATCGGTCTTTTCGATGCGGGCGGAGCGAGGATTCAGGAAGGCGTCGAGGCGCTGGGCGGCTATGCCGACATCTTCCTCGAGAACGTCCTCGCGTCCGGCGTTATTCCGCAGATCAGCGTGATCATGGGACCGTGCGCTGGCGGCGACGTCTATTCGCCGGCGATGACCGACTTCATCTTCATGGTGAAGGACACGTCCTACATGTACGTGACCGGTCCCGACGTGGTGAAGACCGTCACCAATGAGATCGTCACGCACGAGGAACTTGGCGGCGCCCGCGTGCACGCGCAGAAGTCCGGCGTCGTCGATGGCGCCTACGAGAACGATATCGAGACACTGACGCAGATGCGTCGGCTTGTCGGTTACCTGCCGCTCAGCAATCGCGAGAAGCCTCCGGTGCTTCCAACGTTCGACGATCCCGAGCGCGCAGAGCCCTCGCTGGACACGCTTGTCCCGGCCAATCCGAACACGCCCTATGATATGAAGGAACTAATCCAGAAAGTTGCCGACGAAGGCGACTTCTTCGAGATCGGCAAGGACTTCGGAAAGAACATCCTGACCGGATTTGGCCGCATGGAAGGTTCGACCGTCGGGTTCGTCGCCAACCAGCCGATGAGCCTCGCTGGCGTGCTCGACATCGATTCCAGTCGCAAGGCCGCGCGCTTCGTCCGCTTCTGCGATTGTTTCAACATTCCGATCGTGACCTTCGTCGACGTGCCGGGCTTCATGCCGGGCACCAAGCAGGAGTATGGCGGTCTTATCAAGCACGGCGCGAAGCTGCTGTTTGCCTATGCCGAAGCGACGGTTCCAAAGGTGACGGTCATTACGCGTAAGGCCTATGGCGGCGCCTATGACGTCATGAGCTCCAAGCACCTGCGTGGCGACGTGAACTTCGCGTGGCCCACCGCAGAGATTGCGGTGATGGGTGCGAAGGGTGCGGTCGAGATCATCTTCCGTGCGGACGCCGGCGACGCAGAGAAACTGGCTGCGCGCACCAAGGAATACCAGGATCGCTTCGCCAACCCGTATGTCGCCGCCTCACGCGGCTTCATCGACGACGTGATCATGCCGCACAACACGCGCAAGCGCATTGTCCGTGCCCTTCGGACGTTGAAGAACAAGCAGCTGTCGAACCCGCCCAAGAAGCACGACAACATTCCGCTGTAGGTCTGGGCGGCCGTCAGCGCGTGCAGCTGAGCGGCGTCGTGCCCGTTTCGATCGCAAATTGCGTCGCGGTGAGCGTGATGATCTTGCCGCGTTCCGACGCCGGCGCGTTGCGGAAAGCGTCGGCCGCTGCGTCGAGGCGATCCTGTGTCATTGGTATGCCGCTATAGTCGCCCGAGACGGCCTTGATGCCAACGAAGTCGCGCACGAAGGTATCCTCGGACAGTTGCCAACGGCCACTCCATTCCATGTTCATGGTCGCCCGCAGGTTCGGCTTGGTCGCCACGATTGTGGCCTTGGTCTGATACTCACCGCTTGGGCGGAAAGTGACGATCTCGCGATAGTCGCTTTTGAGATCGCCCGTCACGGTTGTCATCTCGCAAGTCCACGTTTGGGCAAGCAGCGTCCGGCGATCGGGCGGACCGCAAGCCACGACCACCGTGGCCGCAAGGCACACTGCCGCAAAGCGCATGTGTGTCATTCGGTTATTGCGGCTGAGGCATCTGATCCATCAGGTCGCTGAGTTTTTCGGCGAGCTCGGGCTTGCTTGCCAGCGGCATCATTAATCCTGCCGCCTTCAACCCGAACCCGGCCATCTGCGCCCAGGCCGAACCGAACGCGACCTGCCGGTCATTCTCGTTCATGGCTTTGAGGGCGGCGGCGGGGGCCGCCATCTCCGCATAGATGGCGGCAAGTTTCGGACGTGCTGCTTCAAGGCTCGCATCATCCTTGACCGTCGCGAGTACCGTAAAGGTCTTGTCCAGCCCGGCAGCATAGGCTGCCGCGGCCGGATGCGCCGGCGCTCCTTGCAGCGACCCCATCGCGGCGTTGAGAGCGGCGCGATCCTCGGGGGTCATGTCCGGGTTCATCGCGCCTGCCATCGCTCCGGCTTGCGCCATTGCTGCACCCAGGGCGTTGGGGTCGATCTGCGGGACCGTGTTGGGGTCCAGTCCCATAGCGCCAGCCATGTCCTTCGCGGCCTGCTGGAAGGCTGCGGCCGCCTTCTGCTCAGGCGTCGGCTCTGGCTGGCAGGCGGCGAGGGCGAGAATGCCGAGTGCGGGGATGACTGCGAGCGATTTGACCATGGGGTCCCTCCCGAATTGCATCGTTCAGTTTGAGCCCTGCCGCTTACGGCTGCAAGCGTCGATCACCGTTCCTCGAAAAGGCGCTCAACCACAAGAACTTGAGCGAGGGGGCGACCCCGTTTCATCTTGCCCTTCGCGGTAGGGCGTTGCAGCTTGCCCGCAACAAACACGGAGGGCGCTACGGCAGCCCGCCAGGGGAGACATACGCCATGGAATCGCCCACCGCGGGTGCTGCTGCGCCTGAAAAGAAGCAAAACGAGTTGCTGGTGATCAGCGCGTCCAGCGTCGGGACCATGTTCGAATGGTACGACTTCTTCCTGTATGGGTCCCTCGTCACCTACATCAACATGCACTTTTTCAGCGGCGTGAACGAGACGACGGGGTTCATCCTTGCGCTTGCCACATTTGCGGCTGGCTTCATCGTACGTCCGTTCGGCGCGCTGGTGTTCGGCCGGGTCGGCGACATTGTGGGCCGCAAGAACACCTTTCTCGTCACCATGATCATCATGGGGGCGGCGACCTTCGCGGTGGGCCTCCTGCCGGGGTATGAGCAGATCGGCATCATGGCGCCGTTCCTTCTGGTCGCGCTTCGCGTGCTTCAGGGGCTCGCGATTGGCGGGGAGTATGGCGGGGCTGCGATCTATGTCGCCGAGCATGCGCCGGCCAACAGGCGCGGCTTCTATACCAGCTGGATCCAGATCACGGCCACCATCGGCCTGTTCCTCTCGTTGCTGATCATCATGATCATCCGCCAGGCGATGACACCGGAAGAATTCGCGGCCTGGGGCTGGCGCGTCCCCTTCCTCGTCTCGATCGTTCTTCTTTGTGTCTCGATCTGGATACGTGTCCAGCTTTCCGAAAGCCCCGTCTTCCAGAAGATGAAGGACGAGCAGAAAACTTCGAAGAAGCCCTGGGTGGAGTCTTTCGGCAAATGGAGCAACGCGAAGTTCGTGCTCGTCGCCCTGTTCGGTCTCGTGGCCGGTCAGGCTGTGATCTGGTACACGGGCACATTCTACAGCCTGTTCTTCCTTGAAAAGGTGCTCAAGGTCGATGGCTTCGAAGCCAATCTTCTCGTCGCCATCTCCCTTGCCATCGGCACGCCAATCTACGTCTTCATGGGCTGGCTGTCCGACAGGATCGGCCGGCGCTATCTCGCGCTTGGCGGTCTTGCGCTGGCGGTCATTACCTTCTTCCCGCTCTTCCACATGCTGACGAAGGCGGCCAACCCTGCGCTCGATGCGGCCCAGATATCCTCGCCGATCGTCGTGACGGCTGATACTTCGCAATGCTCGTTGCAGTTCGACCCGGTCGGGCGCACGAAGTTCGACGAGAAGTCGTGCGACATCGTGAAGTCCCACCTGTCCAAGGCGGGTGTCAGTTACAAGACGGAAACGGCCCCAGCCGGGTCCATCGCTACCATCGCAGTTGGCGAGCGGACCATCACCGCCCCCGATCCGGCGAAGGTGACGGGCGCAGAGCGGGCCGCCGCCATCGCCGCCTTCCAGTCCGAAGTCACCACGGCTCTGGCGGACGCCGGTTATCCAACGTCGGCCGACACGGCGCAGATCGACAGATTCACGGTGATCCTGGTAATTGTGTTGACCCAGCTCTTCACCGCCATGATCTACGGCCCGATGGCGGCCACACTGGTCGAGTTGTTCCCGGCCCGCATCCGCTATACGTCGATGTCGCTGCCCTACCATATCGGCAATGGCTGGTTCGGCGGCCTGCTGCCTACAACTGCTTTCATGATCGTGGCGGCGACGGGCGATATCTATGCGGGCATCATGTATCCTGTGATCATCGCGGCAATGACGCTTGTGGTGGGCTTCTTCTTCCTGCCGGAAACCTACAAGCGCAATATCCGTCACGACGAGCCCGAAGGCGATCGCGAGGGGCCCTGATGGCAAAGTTCGGTCGCCTTGCTGCGTCTCTCCCGATGCCCGCATTTCTGCTGGAACGGGTGGAGGCGGCTTTCGATCTGGTGGCGCCTGATCGCCACCTGAAGACGGACGAACTCATCGCTCTTGCGACCGACCACAAGGCAGATGGAATACTTATGTCGCTGGGCATGCCTATGCGGGCCGAGCACATTGCGCAGCTGCCAACCTCCGTGCGCGTGATCGCGACGACCAGCGTCGGCTATGACCATATCGACGTCGCCGCCGCCAACGCGCGCGGCATCACGGTCTGCAACACGCCCGACGTGTTGACGGATGCGACTGCCGACACCCACATGCTGCTTCTGCTGGGAGCGGCGCGTCGGGCGAAAGAACACGTGCGTAACATGGACGGCGGCTGGAAGATCCGGAACGCCTTCTTCCAGGGCCTCGGCGTCGACGTGACCGGGAAGACGATGGGCATTGTCGGCATGGGTCGCATCGGCCGTGCCGTGGCGGACCGCGCGCGCGGCTTCCGCATGCCCATCCTTTATCACAACCGCAGCCGTCTCGCTCCGGATCTGGAAGGCGATGCGCGCTATTTCGCGTCGCTGGAGGAGATGCTGCCGCACTGTCAGGTGCTGAGCCTCAACCTGCCAGGCGGGCAGGGCGTGCTGATGACTGCCGAGCGCTTCGCTCTGCTGCCCAAGGGCGCGATCTTCGTGAACTCGGCGCGCGGTTCGCTGGTAGATGAGGATGCGCTGCTGGATGCTCTGGCGTCGGGCCATCTCGGATCGGCCGGCCTCGACGTCTTTCAGAAAGAGCCGAACTTCGACGCCCGGCTCAACGCATTCGACAACACTTTCCTGCTTCCGCACATTGGCAGCGCTACAGTGGAGACCCGGACCGCGATGGCCGAGATGGCCATCAACGGGATCGCAGCCGTGCTGTCGGGGCGGGAGCCTGAAAACGTCGTGAAGGTCTAGCCCTTCACCGCGCCGTTTTTGTCGCTCTTGCCGATCAGCGACTTGAACCAGTTCGCGATGGAGCGGCGGAACTGCCACCATCGACGTAGTTGTGGCGAGTTGGGTGCGTCGTTCTCGTGACGCGGCATCTGCACGTCATTCATCCTCGGCTTCAGGCCGCGAATAAGGTCTTCCTCGATCACGCGACGCTCGGTCTCGGTCGATACACGCATGACATGACGCTCGGTTGCACCGAGTATCCACCACGCCTTGCCCCATTTTTCATGGCCAACCAGGCGCCCGCGCAGGTTCGCAGCCTTGCCGACATAAAGCGCCTGGAGGAAGAAGCCAAAGCGCCGGCGCACGAAGACATAGATGCCGCCAGAATCGTCGGGGATGCCATGCTTGGTCAGCGCGCACTTGAACGTGTAGGTGCGGCCGGATTCGCCCGTCCATCCGTGCCTGCCGAAGAAGAACATCCGCACCGTCCCGTCTGAAAGTACGGAGCGAGTGTTCCCGTCGTCGGTTAACGAGGTCTGAAAGTGGGAACTTTCGGGGCGGCAGCTTGATCTGGCGCCGTGCATGTCACGTCCTGAGGCGGTATCGGAATGCTTCAAGCGGAGGTGCGAGGTCATGCTGGCTGAAAATCTGGTGCTGGCGGCCGGCATGGTGAGCGCCACGGTCGTCTTTCATTTCATCGGTCTTGCCGGACTTATCGCGGTCCTGAACACGCGGCTTCCGCGTCGTCTCCGAACGGGTACTGGGCTCCAGAAAGCACTGAAGATACTATTTACCGTCTTCGGGCTCGTCGCCATGCATACGGTTGAGATATGGGCCTATGCGGGCGTCTATCTGGTCCTGGGCGAGTTTTCCGACCTCGAGTCCGCCCTCTACTTCTCGACCACGAGCTTTTCTACGCTGGGCTATGGCGACGTTACGCTTAGCCACGACCACCGCATGGTGGGTGCGATCGAGGGCATAAACGGCTTCCTGTTGATCGGGTGGTCGACTGCCTTCCTGGTGTCGGTAACCAACCGGATGGGCCTTCTGGAAGCTCGCCTGAAACACAGCGACGAGCCGCCGCCCTCCGTAGGGGCAGATTCGCCTTGACCGTCCGGCCCATATGGTCACTTTGCCGTCACGAAAGCTGGGTCTGCCGGGGAAGTGGATGTTCTCTAAAATTCTTATCGCCAACCGCGGTGAAATCGCCTGCCGGGTGATCAAGACGGCGCGGCGCATGGGCATCAAGACCGTGGTTGTCTATTCGGACGCTGATGCAGGTTCGATGGCTGTCGAGATGGCTGACGAGGCCATTCATATCGGCGGCTCGCCCGCCGCCCAGAGCTATCTCGTCCAGGACAAGATCGTGGCCGCCGTGCGTCAGTCAGGCGCAGAGGCTGTCCACCCAGGCTTCGGCTTCCTGTCGGAGAACGCCGGTTTCGCCAAACGGCTGCAGGACGAAAAGATCGTCTTCATTGGCCCCAATCCGCACGCGATCGAAGCCATGGGCGACAAGATCACGTCGAAGAAGTTTGCGGCCGAAGCAGGCGTCAGCACCGTGCCCGGGCACATGGGGCTGATCGCGGACACGAAGGAAGCGGTGAAGATCGCGGACTCCATCGGTTATCCCGTCATGATCAAGGCGTCGGCAGGCGGCGGCGGCAAGGGCCTTCGCATTGCCTTTAACTCCGCCGAAGCGAGGGAAGGTTTTGAAGGCGCCCGCGCCGAAGCGATCTCATCGTTTGGAGATGATCGCATCTTCATCGAGAAGTTCGTCGATCAGCCGCGCCACATCGAGATCCAGGTGCTCGGCGACAAGCATGGAAACATTGTCTACCTGAACGAGCGCGAATGCTCGATCCAGCGTCGTAACCAGAAGGTCTTCGAAGAGGCGCCATCGCCCTTCCTGACGCCCGAGACGCGCAAGGCGATGGGCGAGCAGGCCGTGGCTCTCGCCAAGGCGGTGCAGTATGACAGCGCCGGGACGGTCGAGTTTATCGTCGACGGCCAGCGCAATTTCTATTTCCTCGAAATGAACACGCGCCTGCAGGTCGAACATCCGGTAACCGAACTGATCACCGGTTACGACCTTGTCGAGCAGATGATCCGCGTCGCCTATGGCGAGAAGCTGGCGATCAAGCAGAAGGACGTGAAGATCAACGGCTGGGCGCTTGAATCGCGCATCTATGCCGAAGATCCCTATCGCGGCTTCCTGCCCAGCATCGGCCGCCTCAAGCGCATGCGCTTCCCGGTCGAAGGCAAGCTGGCCGAAGGCACGGTTCGCATCGATACAGGCGTGCGCGAGGGCGACGAGATCTCGATGTTCTACGATCCGATGATCGCCAAGCTGATCACCCATGGCAAGGATCGCGACGCCGCCATCGCCACGCACGTGAAAGCGCTGGAACGCCTTGAGGTCAAAGGAATCCAGGACAACTCACCCTTCCTCGCGGCGGTGCTGGACCAGAAGCGCTTCCAGTCGGGCAAGATCACCACCGGCTACATCAAGGAAGAATTCCCGGACGGCTTTCACGGCGCCGACATTTCTCCCGAAGTCGAGCGCGTATTCATCGCTGCCGCCGCATACGCCAATGCACTCCTGAACCGGCGCGCGCAAATGACCAGCGGTCGCGCCGAACCGGCCAAGACGCCTCGCGCGGATTGGGTTGCTATCGTTGGTCGCAAACAAACACCCATTACCGTGAAGTTCCAGACTGGCGAGGCTGAAATCACCTTCACCGATGAAGGCGAGACTCATGCGCTAACAACTATGTGGCGCCCTGGCTTTGGCCTGATGGAGATCGTGTTCGACAACCAGACCTACGCTCTCTCACTGGCGCAGGCCGAAGAAGGCTTCATCATTCGCCGCCTTGGGGTGGAATCTCATGTGAAGATCTGCACGCCCTTCCAGGCCATCCTGCATTCGAACCTGCCGGAGAAGGAAAAGCCTGACACTTCGAAGCTGATCATGAGCCCGATGCCGGGCCTCGTGGTCTCGGTGGCGGTTGTGGCTGGCCAGGAAGTGAAGACGGGCGAAGCGGTCTGCATCGTCGAGGCGATGAAGATGCAGAACATCATTCGCGCTGAGGCCGACGGCGTCGTGAAGGCGGTTAACGCCGCGGCCGGGGCGAGCGTCGCCGCCGACGAAGTGCTGGTCGAATTCGCCTAGCGGCTGGTCATGATCGCCCGGCGTCAGCCTAAGGCTGCCCAAGCGGGTAAGCATTGACGCAGCTACGCTAACGTACTTCCGGTCGGGCTCCGATTGGGGGCAGCTGCTTCCTTGGCCTGAAGGGCAGATCCACCGAACAGGCGCATATCACCAGCGATTGCGTCACGCCGGGCTTTCCGCAGCACGGTTCGCTTGATACCAGACAGCAACAAAGTGGTTCGGGAGGTAACGCGGGTGAAATCAGCTTCATTTCTGGTGACGGCAGGGGCCTTGCTCATCCTGTCTGGCTGCGCCGCTGTCCCAACTGTCGCTCCGCCCGTAATGCGTGACCCCAACGCCGCTCCGCTGGGCCCCATGCCGATGAATGCGGCGATGACGGAGGTGTTCGATGGCAAGGCCATGCGGGTTATTCTCTGCGGAACGTCGTCGCCCCTGCCTGATCCGGATCGCGCCAAAGCCTGCGCGATCGTCGTCGTGGGCGACAAGGCATATGTGATCGACACGGGTCCCGAGAGCTGGGAACAGCTGCAGCGCATGCAGTTCCCCGGCATCCGGATCGCCGGAATATTCATTACCCATTATCACTCCGACCACATCGGCGACCTCGGCGAATTCCGTATGCAGACGATGGTGGCTGGCCGCTCGCAAATGCTGCCGGTCTACGGCGCGCGCGGCGTCAAGAACCTCGTCGCGGGATTTAACCTCGCCTATGAGGAGGACGCACGCCTGCGCTTCGCCCATCACGGTTCATCCCTCATCAATCTTGCAGCCTCTCCGCTTGTTGCAAGAGAGTTCGGCAGCGCGTTCATCGGCAACCTCGATGCGGAAGAAGTCATTCTGCGCGATGGCGATCTCACCGTGACAGCGTTTGAAGTCGATCACGATCCTATCCGCCCGGCGGTCGGCTATCGCTTCGACTGGAAGGGCAGGTCGGTCGTCTTTTCGGGCGACACTGCCCCGTCGACGAATTTTACCGAGAACGCGACGGGCGCGGACGTGCTGGTGACGGAATCGCTTGCCGGCAATCTGATCTCCATGGGCCAACAGCAGATGAAGGCCGCTGGCAATGAACGCGGCGCCCAGATCATGGGGGACATCCCTGATTATCACATCAGCCCGCTTGAAGCGGCGCAGACGGCCAACGAGGCCGGGGTGAAACTACTAGTCTACACCCACCATATCCCGTCGGCGCAGGTGAACCTGCCTCCGTACTTCGCAGGCGTCGCCGCGGTCCGTCCTGTCGACAAATGGGTGATCGGCTGGGACGGCCTTCGCATCGACCTGCCGGCGGGCTCGGACGAGGTGAAGCAGGGCGAATTGCTGCCGAAGCCTTAGGCGGCTGGACAAGCGCAGGTTGGGGCTCCTAATTCCGGCATGGCCATCTATGTCGATGCGGACGCCTGTCCCGTGAAGGAAGAGGTCTACAAGGTCGCCCGCCGTGTCGGATGGGATGTCTTTGTCGTCGCCAATTCCTTCATCCGCACGCCCGCCGAACCGCGTATTTGCTTTGTGCTCGTGGATGCCGGCGCAGACGCCGCCGACGACTGGATCGCGGAGCGGGCCGTACCCGGAGACGTAGTCGTCACGAACGACATACCACTTGCCGCTCGCGCGCTGGAGAAGGGGGCCGAGGCGATTTCGCCGACGGCCAAGGTGTTCACTGCCGATATGATCGGCTCAGCATTGGCGACCCGCGGCCTAATGGAGCATCTGCGGTCATTCGGCGAGATAACGGCGGGTCCGAAGCCCTTCTTGCCGAAAGACCGATCTGCCTTCCTCTCCGCTCTGGATGCCGCAATCACGCGGGCCAGGCGCAGGGCAGGCTAGAGCCGGAAACCCACCCAGCGTCGCGCGCTCGGGGCTGGGGCGTGCGCCGTTGCCCTTGGGGGATCTGTCCACGGACGATTCCACTGTTACACGACTGTTGCGTTTCGGATTCGATTCCCCCCTCGGACGCGAGGTCTCGCGAATCGAAATGGGCCGCGGGGGAGCGCTGGAGGTGCTTGAGGGCCCGGAAAACCCAATCCCTAGATTGCAAACAGGAAACGTTGTTGCCAAACGGCCCCTACCGGGCCGAAAATGCAGGCGAAGAGGGGCTCTGAGTTCCCGTTCGTATCGCCAATCCAAAAAAAAACGTGTAACCGGGGATCAGAATGCGGGGCGACCGCGTTGTTACTTCGGCGCCGGCCCACGGCCGCCGGGGAATACCTTTGATAAGGGGAACGGTAATGAAAAGAGCACTATTGTGCGCCACCGCGGCCGCCACCATGGCGTCGGCAGGCGCGACTGCATATGCACAGGATGGTTGGTACGGCACCGCGAAGGCCGGTCTCGTCGTCGACGGCATCCAGGACGTTGATGCGTCGTCGGGCGGCAACGGCGTGGTCGATGTCCGCGCTGCTCCGGAAGTTGATCCGGTTTTCGGCCTCGGCCTCGGCTACGGCCTAGACAACGGCATCCGCCTCGAAGGCGTTGCCAGCTACCGCAACATCAAACTCGAAGTTCCGGACTCCTTTATCGGCCTCCAGCCGGTCGGAACGGTCGGCCCGAACGGCGCCGGCTCCACGCGCGTCACGAACCTGATGTTCAACGTCATTCAGGACTTCAACCGTGAAGGCTCGATCCAGCCCTACCTCGGAATCGGCTTCGGCGCTGCTCGCGTCGACAGCCGCGTCGCCACGCTCTATGCGACTGGCACGGGCCTCCAGGCTAACGGCTTCGACGACAGCGACACGACGTGGGCATACAACGTCCTCGCCGGCTTCGGCATCAAGATGGGCGAGCAACTGACACTCGACCTCGGCTACACCTATCTCGACGCGCCTGAACTCGCCTATGGCGGTCTCGCCGGCGCGACCTATGAGAGCTCCTACAACGATCACACGATCACGGCTGGTCTGCGTTGGCAGTTTGCGGCGCCTCCGCCGCCGGCTCCGCCGCCGCCTCCGCCGCCTCCGCCGCCTCCTCCGCCTCCGCCCCCGCCGCCTCCTCCGCCGCCGCCGGTTCAACCGCCGCCGCCGACCCAGGAGCAGCAGCAGGCTCAGACGTGCTCGGCACAGCCGGCTCCGTTCGTGGTTTACTTCGAGTGGGATCGTTCGGATCTCACCTCGGTCAACGTGGACACGATCAACGCTGCCGTGGCGCGCGCGCGCACCGGCGGGTGCAAGGTCACGGTCACGACCATCGAGGGTCACACCGACTCGTCGGGTGGCGCTGCCTACAACGAGCGCCTGTCGACGCGCCGCGCCGACAGCGTGAAAGCCGCGATGGTCGCCGCTGGCGTACCTGAATCGGCGATCACGACCGCTGCGAAAGGCGAATCCGAACCGGCTGAGCCGCGTCCGGACGGTACCCGCGAGCCGCTCAACCGCCGCGCGGAAGTGCAGATCACGATCGGCCGCTAATACTGGTCAATCGACGCGAACAAAGGGGCAGCCCGGTCGAAAGACCGGGCTGTTTCCTTTTGTCACCTCGGGTTGGGACAGAGATCGGTGCGGCCGGGCAAGACGTCCGCGTTAGTTGGCGATGGCCGGCTGGGCGCCCGCCCCAAGCTGTGGTGACGTGGCAGCGCTTTGCGCGCCTGTCTGACCTTCAAGCGACAGGCCTGCTGCTTCGACCAAGCGGTTTATGGCGCCAAAGAGCTCGATGGCGCTGGGGCGGTCTTCGGCGCCGGCGATACCGCTGGCCAGCGCCCGGGTAAAACGGCGCAAGCGATCAAACCCGATCTCGGCGACAAGATCCCGCAACTCGCCTGATGTCGGCAGCGGCAGGGCGGCCGGCGCCTGCGCGGCTTCGGGATCGGAACCGATTTCGCAAAGTACGGCGCCCGCAACTCCGGTCTTCATCCGCGTGAGGGCGAGCACGTGCCAACCGACCGTGATTTCCGCTGCAACGGCGATACCTTTGCCGCCTTCGTATTCGCGCGGCGCGCCAAGATAGCGCAGAGGCCAGCCGTAGGCGGCGATGCGTTCTGCCAGCCTGCTTTCAGCCAGCATGGTGAGATGGGTGAGTCCGCGCGACAGGCAGAATTCCAGAATCCCGATCATCAGTTCGCGCTGGTGATTGGATGGCCAGCGCGGATTATTGGCGCGACGATGCTGGGGCGCTGCGATCCATCGCGAAATGTCCCACACGCTGTCCAGTTCCGGCAGCGTCTCGTCAGACCAGGCGGCGAACTTCTTTAGGAGCGTCGGGCCCGTGGTAGGATTGAGTCTGACCGAAGCTGCTACGGCGCCGAAGGGGTCGAGGCTCATGAGATAGACGGCGTTCTCGTCGTCGAACTCGTCCGTCTCCTTGCCCTCTCGCGATGTCAGCCCTGACCAGCCATGGCCTTCGACGTAGAAGGTGTGTCGCATGCGAAACATCTGGTCCAACTGACGGGCATAGAGATGCTGGTTCGCCAACGTGACGGCGTGGATCATGACGGCTTTCCCACCCTGGCGGCGTGGCCCGTTTCGCCGCCCCGCCTTCCCGATCATTAGACGCTGTCAGTATGTTACCGCTCTTGCGCAAATGCAACTGCAAGTTGCAATTGCGTTCTGTCGTTGCGGATTTCGCTGAGTCATCGCCGGTATTTGATGAAGGGGGTGGAGCGCGCCACCTGGTCGTAGAGCCGACGGGCGGTGGCGTTGAATTCCTGTGTGAGCCAGTAGACCTGGTCGGCGCCGCGCGCATCGGCGGCGTCGTAGACCGCTTCGATAAGGGCGCGTCCGACGCCGCGTCCGCGTGCCTCGTGTGATGTGAACAGGTCCTCAAGATAACAGCGCGGCCCCACCGCCCATGTCACCGGATGGAAGAGATAGTGGACGATGCCAAGAAGCTTGCCGTCGCTATCAATGGCGCAGAGCCCATGGATTGGCGCTTCGGGATCGAGGATTCGCGCCCAGGTGAGGTCGGTGATGTCCTGTGAAAGCGTCGTCTCGTAGAATTCGAGATAGCCGCGCCACAATGCCAGCCACTGCTCACGGTCAGCCGCAGCGAGAGCGCGAACGGATATGCTCATGCGGAGTTCTTCCAGTCTGGTTTGACGATCATGCATGTACCGCGATTGCGCCCTCGATTTGCCAGTTGGTCGGCCTTGGATGAAGCAGGGTCCGGTTGGCGGCGGCGCGGGCGCCAAACGCGGCGACAACAGCATCCAGCGCGTCGGCTGACGCAAGCATCTGTCGGCGCTCCGCGGGCTCGATGATCAGGCGTCGCGTTTCCTCGATGTGACCCACGATCTGCGCGCGCGTCCTGCGGTCTTCGGGCGAGGCATAGTTCGTCCATGGAAGTCCCCAGGCGCGCAGCTGCGCTGCCGGGAACACCTCCACCAACATTCCCTGGGCATCCTTCCAGGGCCACACGGGCCGGCCTGCGCGCGCGAGCAGGGCGAAGCAGGCCGCGGCAAAGGGAGCTCCGGGGCGTGCGCCGTTCCACAGGGTCGAGCGCGTCGCGCCGTGCATGCGTTCGGTTTCTCGCGCTGGCTTCGGCGAGACCAGGGCGGCGCGGCGACGGGCGTATTCCACAAGCGTGGCTCCGCGCGGGAAAGGCCGGTCATCTGCGGGCGGCATCGCGGCCATGTCGGCCAGCAAGGCGGCATGTCCGCCTGGAGGCATGTGACGCTCGGGCAGAGCGAAGGGTGCGTCGATGCCGGCGGCACGATAGCGGCCTTCGGCCAGCAGGGCGACCAGCCGATCAAAGGGGTCGCCCGGGCCCGGAAGGCGCTGAACCGGAAGGAGTTCAACCAGGCGTGGCCCATCGATGGAGGCGATCCAGACGGTCGGGTGCGCGCAAGCCGGCCGCCAGGGGGCGGCTGCGCCCGAAAAATCGATTCCAAGGTATCGCGCCTCACTCATGGCGAGAGGGTGAACGCGAAAGGGTCTGCCGCCAATGCCGCAGGGATGTGAGGCCGCAGGTCGCCATGAAAACTTGACAGGCCCGGGCATTGCAGGCGCTTTGCAGGGATGAACACGGTTACAGCCCCCGGCGCCGCCACGCGCGCGAAACTGATGCAGGCCGCAGCCCGCATCGTGTCGCGCGATGGCATGGCTGCGGCCACCACGGCGGCAATCGCGGCCGAGGCGGGCGTGGCCGAGGGCACGCTCTATCGCCATTTCGAGAGCAAGGATGACCTGCTGATCGCGGCGTATCGCCAGATGAAGCAGGAAGTCTTCCTTGATGCGGGGGCCCAGCTTGATACGTCGATGGCGCCGCCGGAACGGCTGAAGCGGGCCTGGAAAGCCATTTACCTTGCCTATCGCGCCAACAAGGACGCTTTCGCCTTTGGCCAGCGCTTTGCCGAGAGCGCGCTGGCGGAGCGTGAAGGCGGCGAGGCCGGCCGCGCAGTCGGACGCATGGTGAACGACCTGCGTAAGGCGGGCATCGCCTCCGGCGATTTCAAGAACCTGCCGCCGGATCTTCTCGGCGGTCTGTTCATGGCGCCGGTGGCCTATCTGCTTAAGGCCGAGATCAAGGGCCGTAAGTGGACAGACGCCGAACTCGATGCTGCGGCGGACAGCGTGCTGGCGGGTTGGATCAAGTAGACTTCTGAGTAGTCTCGGGATCACGGTCTCAGCACGACCTTCCCAACCAAGCGGCGATCGCGCATCAGTTCGAACGCTTCGCGCCAGCGCGTTAGCGGCAGCTCTGCAAACACCGTCGGGCGCGTCTTCCCCTCCGCCGCCCATTGCCAGATGAGGTCGCGGACAATGCGGCCGCGTTCCGGCAGGCGGCGTCCGTATTCGCCCGCACGTACGCCGATCACCGAGAAGCCCTTGATCAATGGGATGTTGGTGTTGATGCTGGCGATGCGCCCGCCGGCAAAGCCGATGACGAGCAGGCGGCCGTTGAAGGCGATACAGCGCGTCGATTCATCGAACACATCGCCGCCGACGGGATCGTAGATGACGTCCGCGCCGCGATCGTGGGTGAGGCGCTTCACTTCTTCGCGGAAGGCGTCGCCCGGCTTTGGGCCGAGTACGATCACCTCGTCGGCGCCGGCGAGGCGGAGAGCGTTCGCCTTTTCCGCCGATGCGGTTGTGGCGATCACGTGGGCGCCGAGCAGCAGCCCCACATCCATCGCCGCCATGCCGACGCCGCCCGATGCGCCGTGCACGAGCAGCGTCTCGCCTGCTTTCAGTTGGCCGCGTTCGATCAGCGAGACGTACGCTGTCGTGTAGGCGGCGGGATAGGCGGCGGCCATCGGCGCCGGCATCGCGTCGGGTATGGGGTGCAGGTTGCTCGCGGGGCAGACGGCGAACTCGGCAAACGCGCCGGTCTTGGCCCCGCCCGCCACGCGCTGGCCGACGAGTAAGTCGCTCACGCCGGGTCCGAGCGCGTCGACCACGCCGGCGAGGTCCATGCCGACGGTGAAGGGCGGTTCGGGTTTGAACTGGTATTCGCCTTTCAGCATCAGGAGGTCTGGGAAGTTGAGGCTGGCCGCCTCGACGCGGACGCGGACCTCGCCAGGGCCTGGCTCGGGCAGGGGCACCGGCCGCAGGGCGACTTTGGAAAAATCGGCCGAAAGGGCCTCGCAGACGACAGCTTGCATGGTCCGGTTGATCATTGGGCGATGCTGCCTCGGGAGGTGGCGGGGGTCATCCGATTAAGCAAACTTTACGCTAGGGCAATTGACGTGAGTGCGGCGCAGCATAACCTGTTCGCAACTGCACAAAAACAAGCGAATCGTGCAGAGGGAAACGCTCCAGGGTCGGTTGAGTAGGCACGTTCAAACGACAACCCGGAGAAATAGACCAATGAAACGTATCATGATTTTTGCCGCCATCCTGTCCGCAGCCTCGGTGGCGCATGCCGATCCCGTGACGGTGTCGACGCCGAAAGCGCCGGTTTCTGCAGAAGACGCGGCGTCGTATGTCGCCAGCCTCGACCGGGCGGTGAAGCAGGTTTGCCGTAAGGCCGCCGCCCCTGTGGTTGGCGTCGGTTATTACAGCTATCTCGCCTGCCTGAAAGATACCCGCGCAGAGGTGGCGAAGCTGGATCCGACAGGGCTGTATGCCGGCGGCGAATCGAAGGCCGCCGTCCTGGTCGCGGCGAAGTAGACGGCTCATACGACCATTATTGCGAACGCCCGGGGCCCTGCCTCGGGCGTTTTGCTTTGATTTCGCGGGCGAACCAGCCGAACGCCGCGAAGATGCCCCATTTGCTCCCTTGACAGGACATATTGCTATTCGATAAAACATCATCGACTTTCGATGCTGGCGGTCAGGAGCCGCACCGAGAGGGACGAGAGAGCAACAGCCGTGTCCACTTGGAGAATAACAATGAAAACAACTACCTCCACCAACCTGATCGCATGCGCCGTCATCGTCGGCGCTTTCACCGTGGGCTTCGCGTCGGGGCCGGCTTTTGCCCAGGTCGACCGCGACGCCCCGTTTGAATTCCAGTTCTCCTACTCCCCGAGCGAACTGGCCACGGTTCCTCAGGCTGAGTCGCTTCTCGTGCGGCTCGAGCAGGACGTTCGCCGTCATTGCGGCGGCAACCGCAAGATGTCGATCGACGAGCGTCGCTTTGTCGAAACGTGCATCGACACGACGATGAAGGACTCGATCGCGAAGTTCGGGTCCCCCGCCGTCGCCCAGGCATTCCAATCCCGCGCTGACGGCTGATCCCCCCCGATTCTGTGCAGCGCAGGCGAGGCCGGGCCATCCGACAAGCCCGGCCTCGATTACTTGACCACCCGACGATCCCCTTCCTCTTGTCTCGCGGGTCCATCCCCGCGATCCGGAGGGGCCGAGCGGAAATGAGCGGGCACGACCGCCTCGCCATTTCACCAGGACGCATCGCCCCGACGGACGCCCGCAGCCTGATCCCAAACCAGCCGCGGGCGGACACGGAAGGCGTCTGGCGCAAACGCGCCGATTGCTTGCAGCCTACCACCTCAGAATGCGCCATCCAGCCAGCGTGCCCGCGATCGTGCTGATGGCGATGCCGGCCGTGTACCAGATCAGCGTGAAGGCGGCCGAAGTCTCGCCGCAGTGCAGACCGTAGACCGTTGCAGCCACGCCGCCGACGAAGAGGCCAGCGCCGGCGCCGGCGAGCGCGGGGCGCGTAGGTGCAAACTTCCTCATCACCAGCAGCACGCCGAGCAGGCCCGGCAACGCAAGCAGGCTGATCCGCCATGGGCATTCATCCCAGGTCGAGCCAAGCAGGGCGGCAGAGACCTGCTCGGCGGGCATCGTTGCCAGTTGCGCAATCGCGATGGCGCCCAGCGCTGCAATGCCTGCGATCGCGACCATCAGGCCACGGCGGGACGACACGCCTGGCCGCGCCAGCCTTTCGGCCAGCAGGAAACCGCCGACAGCCAGAACGGCCGTGTACATTGTTTTCATCCAGTAAGAGGCCGCGCCCACGGCCTCGCCCATATCGCGCAGGCCCAGCCACGGGACGAGGATCGCCAGTGCAACAAGGGCGGTGGCGGCGCCCACCAGTGCGAGGCGACGCGGAATTGAGAAGCGAGCGGCCGGCTTCGCATCGCTCGCCATCATCGCGATCAGGTCGTCAGTCTTCATCGCGAACCCTCCTCATCAGGGCCTTTAGCGACCGATGCACGCTGACCTTTACAGCGCTTTCCGACATGCCGGTACGCGCGGCCGCCTCGGCGGTCGAGAGTTCGTCGAGCTTCACCGCCTTGATGACCGCGCGCTGACGCTCGGGCAATTCGGATAGCAGGCGTTCGACATCTGTGCGGGCCGAGCCGTCGGACGGCTCCTCTGCAAAGAGCGCCTCGGCCGACTCGATGGGTTCGCTGCGCCGAACGCGGCGACGCCGGTAGATGTCGATCAGGCGATAGCGGGCGATAGCGTAGGCCCACGCCGTGAAGGGCTGGGCGGCGTCCCACGTTTCGCGCTTGAGATGGATCGCCAGCAGGGTCTCCTGCACCAGATCCTCGACGTCCTGATCGGTTGGGCCGAGTTTGCGGGCGAAGTAGCGGCGCAGCAGGGTCGCCATGCGCGACAGCAGTTCGGCATGGGCCGCGGCGTCGCCGCCGAGGCCCTTCAGCATCAACGCCTTGAGGGGGCCATCGAAAGCCTCCAACATCGCTCCCCGATTCAGCGGCCGCCGATTCCTAGGGCCGCTGCTAGTCGCAAAGCTTAGCTGGCTCAGGCGCCCGCCGCCACGGGGAAGTGACGGAGGACGCCTGGGCGCCTGCGCGATGTGGCAAGCATATGACCTTGCAGCGATCACGGTATCCGCAGCAGCCTGTCGAGGGAGAATGCGCCGCCGCCCCGGCCGAGCAGATAAACCAGCGGACCGGCCCAGACGAGGTGTGTCGGCCATGCGTCGGGATAGACGAAGAGTTGGATGACCAGCGTCATGAACAGCAGGCCGAGCGCAGAGAGTCGCGTCAGCAGGCCAAGGGCGAGCGTAATCGACAGGGCGTGCTCGGCATAGGTGGCGAGATAGGCTGCGACCTCGGGGGGCAGCAGGGGCACATGGTATTCGTATGTGAAGAGCGTGAAAGTCTCTTCCCTCAGCGTGATGACGCCGTCGACCTTGGTGCGGGCAGACAGGAAGAAGACGCCTGCGATGCCGAAGCGACACAGCAAGGCGATCAGCCATGTGGGCACGAGCGTATCCGGAGCCCGCATGAGGGCGAGCAGGGGATTGGGTCGGGCTGTGGCGGTCATCGTGTTGGGCGTCAGTGTCTCAGTCGTCATGGCGGGGGTTCCGTTCGATGGGCGAAAGGTGGGTGAAGAGGCCGAGGGCGAGGCCTGTGACGAGAACCTGATGGAGGGCGCAGGCGGGGTCTGCGGCGAGGGCGGATTCTGCGGCCTCGATTAGAGACGCACCCTTCGCGAGTGAAGCGATGAAGGCCAGCGGACCAGGCGCGATTACGCGCCCCTCAACCTGCGCGCCTGTGCGGACGAAAAGCATGTGCTCCGGTTCTGCCTCGAGCACCTGCTCGGCGCCGCGCGTTGGCGACTGGTGGGCCAGCCAGAGCGAAGGGATGCCAGCATTGAAGGAGGCGATGCGCACGCTGGGGTGAAGCGCGAGCGTGACATCGGAAAGCCGTTCGGGAGGAAGACCTGCCAGCGCGGCGCCATCGAGCAGTTCGGCGTCGGCTGCGGACCATGATTGCCACCAGAGCCAGTCGAGTTGCGCAATGCCGGAAAGGTAAGGCGCGTCTGCGGCTGGTGGGAAAGTGGCGAGCCATGTGGGGAAGCTTTCGCCATAGGCCAGCAAGGCCGGCTCGCACGGCGGATGGGCCTGAACGTATTCACCGGCGGCGGCGCGGAACCACTCCTCGCCCGTCATCATCATGACGGTGGCGAAGGTTGCAACGAGTGCATCGACTGCGCCGCTTGCGATGGTGTTGCGATAGACGGACAGGCCGGGTGGCGAGCCTGGAGCGAGCCAGGCTGAAAGCTCGCGCTCGTCTGCCGTCAGGGCTGCGTCGAAGGCGTCGAAGAAGGCGCGATCATCATGCAGCATGGGCGGCCTGCCGGTGAGATCCTGCAGCGGAGAGGATGTGGGCGGCGCGGTCGCGTTCCAGCTGCAGATCGACGTAGGCGGGAATGTTGTCGTCTCGTTCGATCAACGTGGGGCGCGCGCCAATGCGGGTGATCAGGCGCTGGTAGAGCTTCCACACATCGTCGGAGACCGGCGCGCCGTGCGTGTCCACCAGCAAGGCATCGCCGAGATGGGGATCGGGCGAGTGGCCGGCAAGGTGGATTTCGCCGATCAGGTGGGACGGAATGCTGTCGAGATAGTCTTCCGCGCTGAAGCCGAGATTGTTGGCGCTGACGACGACGTTGTTCACATCGAGCAGCAGGCCGCAGCCGGTGCGGGCGCAGAGTTCGGTGAGAAAGGCCGTCTCGGGATAATCGTGGCCCTGCAGCGCGAGATAGAGCGACGGGTTCTCGATCAGGATGCGGCGGCCGAGCTCCTCCTGCGTTTCATCGATATGGCTGACGATGCGCATGAGGGCGGCCCGAGTGCGGGGAAAGGGCAGGAGATCCGGTCGCCACGTTCCGCCGCGGCGCGACCAGGCGAGGTGTTCGGACACGACGAAGGGTTCGTAGCGATCGACGAGGTGGCGCAGCGCGAGAAGGTGCGGACGGTCCGGTCGTTCATCACCGGCGAGGGAGAGGCCGACGCCGTGGAGGGACAGCGGGTGGCGCTCGCGGATCGCCGTGAGATGTGAGTGACGCGGACCGCCCGCGCAGAAATAGTTCTCGGGGTGAACTTCGAACCAGGCGCCCGCTGCCGGGTCGCTGAGCGCATCGGCGTAGTGCTGAGGCTTCAGGCCGAGTCCGGCGGCGGGTTGGTTCGTCATGATTACATGGCCTTCGGCGTGAGCGAGCCCATACCGTTCGGCGTCTTGATCGTGGTGCAGGTGCCGGCTTTCACGAGCGACCAGGCGTTGCCCTGGTAGTCGACCGTGGAGGAGCCGGCGCACGACGTACCCGCGCCGGCCTTGCAGTCGTTCTGGTGCGCCTTGGCGACGCCGTAGCATTTTTCCATACCCATTTCCTGGGCGGCGGTGGGCGGCTTCTTGGGAGCCATCGGCTGCTGGGCGCTGGCGGCAAAGGCGCCGGCGGCGGCGAAGGCGCCGAGAAGGGCGGCGGAGACGGCGGAACGGGCAACAGACATTTGAGAACTCCTCGATGGGCTCGCGCCGCCGGGAGCGGGGCGCGAGGGCGGCGCATCGGCCGCGTATCCATCAATCCGCAGGAGGGGCGGAGTTGGTTACATGGGTCGGCAGAAAAGTTTGCGACGCTCAGAGGCGGGCAAGTTCCGCGACATTCAGTGCGCCCGTTGCGTCCATGCGCGCGACGAGGTCGGCCTTGATGCGCTGGACCAGCATGGGCCCGTGGAAGACCAGGGCGGAGTAGAGCTGGACGGCCTGGGCGCCGGCGCGGAGTTTGGCGATCACATCGTCGGCCGAGGCGATGCCGCCGGCGCCGATAAGGTCGAGCCTGTCTCTCACGATGGCGTGGAAATCAGCGAGGACGCGGGTGGAGCTTTCCATGAGCGGCGCGCCGGACAGGCCGCCGGTCTCGCCCTTGTGCTTCGAGACGAGCGTGTCGGGCCGCGCGATCGTGGTGTTCGAGACGATGAGGCCGGAGAGCCAGTCCTGCGCGAGGGCGACATCGGCGATATCGGCGATGGCCTTGTCGTCGAGGTCGGGCGCGACTTTGAGGAAGAGCGGACGGTTCTTCACTACCGCCTCCATCTCGCGGGCCGCTGCGCCGATGCGACCGAGCAGTTCCTCGAGCGCGCCGCGATCCTGCAGGCCGCGCAGGCCTGGCGTGTTGGGCGAGGAGATGTTGATCGTGATGTAGGCCGAGTAAGGCCAGACCGCTTTCACGCCCGCCACATAGTCGGCGATGCGGTCTTCCGAGTCCTTGTTGGCGCCGATGTTGGCGCCGACGATTCCGGCGCGCCGGTCCATCGCGGAGAGGCGACGGACGAACAGGCCGAGACCTAGATTGTTGAAGCCCATGCGGTTGATGACGGCCCGGTCCTCGCTGAGGCGGAACAGGCGCGGGCGCGGATTGCCGGGCTGTGGGCGCGGCGTGACCGTGCCGCATTCGACGAAGCCGAAGCCGAAAGCCAGCATCTGGGCGCAGACTTCGGCGTTCTTGTCGAAGCCGGCGGCGAGACCGATAGGGTTGGGGAGTTTGAGACCGGAGCGGCGCAGGGTGACGGCGAGGCGCGGGTCATCGAGCTGCGGGCTGGGGCGCCCCAGGCCGGTCTTCAGTGCGTCGATGGTGAAGAGGTGCGCGCTTTCGGCGGGAAGCATCCGGACGGCGCGGGTGGCTATATCGAAGAGGCTCACGACTTGTGCACCGGCTTGGAGGTGGGCTCGGGCGAGCGGGTGACGTCATCGGGCGCGAGAGGCGCTCCATCGGCGTCGAATTCGTCGAGCGGCCACATGGCGCGGATGTGGTGTTCGCGCACCTCGGTGTAGACGTGGGGGAAGTAGTCGCCGCCACGCGAGACTTCCCATTTGAGGTCTGGCCCGAAGTCTTCGCCGTTGACCGCCACGAGGGCGCAGCCGGTCTGGCCGCGGAACCATTTCGAGAGGGTTTCCTGAACCTGACGCGAGGTCGAGAAGTGGACATAGCCGTCTGCGATATCGACGGGCGCCTGCATGATGCCGCCGGCTTCGACTTCCGCGAGCTGGGCGGCTGTGAGGATCTTGTAGATGGTCTGGGCCATGAGTCCCTCATGCTTCGCCCGCGGTTCTGCGATGGACAGCCGCAGGTGGCAAGGCGGAAGGGGAATGGTTCATGAGGCGCAAGCAATGGGCTGGGGCCTTTCCAGGTAACTGACGCGCGTATCGCGTGCGCAGCGTGCGCGTGACGCGTGAGGCGCGTGGCGTGCGTGGGCGAGCGGGCAGGCCCGGGCGGGACGGCGGACAGCCAAGGTCGGCCGCCGGGCGGCGGATTGGGCACGGGTTCTCGTTCTCGCAGGTGAAACCTGCGAGGCGGGTTGCGGGTGAGTTGCTGCAATCGAGTGTGGGGGTGCTCGCGTTGGGGCGGCATCCGCACTGCGTGCGGCCCCCTCCGTCACGATGCTTCGCATCGCGCCACCTCCCCCGCCTTCGGCGAGGGAGGACTGTCCTCCACCAGCGAAGCTGGGGGAGGTGGCATGCGAAGCATGACCGAGGGAGCCGCACGACGTGCGGATGCCAAGGGGATCGGCCTCGCGCAGGCGGCTGAGCTTGTCAGCGTGCGCTTGTGCGCGTTGCTCCATCTTCTCGCAGGCTTCCAGCAGTTCGTGGATGCGGGCGAGGAGTTCGGGGAAGTCTTTCGCGCGTGTGAGGTTTGGCGTCGCACGTTCGTGTGGAATGCCAGGACGGATGCCGGCGATCTGGCAGCCGCGCATCGCGATCCAGAGACGCAGGCAGTCCTCGGCGTCGAGGATGATGAGTTCGAGGTGGAGACGGAAGGCGGGGTCGCTCAGGAGCTGCGGGAGCCAGTTGTCGTCGTTCGCCATGTCGACGAGCTGGACGACGCGATGGCGTATGGCTTCGGCGCCCTGGCGAAGGGGATCGCCGGGGAAGAGACAGCGCAGGAGGATCCAGAGCCAGGTCATGGGGAGGATAGTGCGCTTGATTTTTCCTCGGCCGATTCAAACTTGCTCCATCCTACAAATTCCAAGCGCAGGGCGTTGAAAACGCGGGCAAAGATTTTTGAGTTTCCGACGGATGTGCAACGTCTGTTTCCGACATTCTGTGCACGTGTGGGAGCTCGACCGTGGCCAAACGAGGGGGAGCGCGGCGAAGGGGATTTGTCCAGCCATGACCCCAATTGGAACCTTGACATTATGTGGTCCGGGCACGACCAAGCGGCCCCCGCCGGACCCTGTCTGCTGGATGGCGCATATGGTGGTGCGCCGGGAGCCCGTGTGATGTCGCTGTCGATAGGCGTCGATTTCGGAACGACGAACACTGTTGCGACGATGGTCAATGGCGAGGGCCAGGTCGAGGCCGTGCATTTTGCGCATGGCGGCGAGGCGTTCGATGCGTTCCGGTCTGTGCTGTGTTTCTCGGAGGCCGACGACGGGGCGGGGCGCGGGCCGACGGTCGACGCCGGGCCATGGGCGATCGAGCGGTTTGTCGAGATGGCGGGGGAATGCCGCTTCATCCAGTCGTTCAAGACGTTTGCGGCGAGCCCGCATTTCACCGACACGCTGATCTATAACCGGCGCATGAAGTTCGAGGACCTGCTGGCGACATTCCTGCGGCAGGTGCGGCTGCATGCGGGGATCGCGTTTCCCAAGCGTATCGTGATCGGGCGGCCGGTGAGCTTTGCGGGCGCCGAGCCGGATGAGGCGCTGGCGCGGACGCGGTATGAGACTGCGCTGCGGGCTGTGGGGTTCGAGGAGATCCATCACGTTTATGAGCCGGTGGCGGCGGCGTACTTCTTTGCGCAGCGGCTGAACGCGGACGCGACCATTCTGGTGGCGGACTTCGGCGGGGGCACGAGCGATTTCTCGGTCGTGCGGTTTGCCAAGGGGGCGGCGGGGCTGGAGTACAGGCCGCTGGCGCATGCAGGCGTCGGTGTGGCGGGCGATGCGTTCGACTATCGCATCATCGACGCGGTGGTGGCGCATGCGTTCGGGAAAGGCTCGGAGTTCATGAGCTGGGGCAAGGCGCTGCCCATTCCCAATTCATACTTCAAGAAGTTCAGCCGGTGGAACGAGCTGTCGGTGATGCGGCACTCGCGGGACTATCGCGAGTTGCAGGAACTGGCGCGGTCAAGTCTTGATCCGGACCGGTTGCGCGCGTTCCTCGCGTTTCTCGATGCGGATGCGGGGTATGCGATGTATCGCGCCGTGTCGGCGGCGAAGATGCAGCTGTCGCAGGCGGACGAGGGCGTGCTGTCTCTGCATGTGGCGGGCGTCGATATCGAGCGGACGATTGCGCGCGCGGAGTTCGATGCGTGGATCGCCCCGGAGCTGCAGGAGATCGACGGCTGTGTCGATCGCGTGCTGCGTGCGGCGGGCCTTGCGGAGGGAGAGGTGGACCGGGTGTTCCTGACGGGCGGTTCGTCGTTCGTGCCGGCGGTGCGGGCGCGGTTCGAGGACCGGTTCGGAGCAGGCAGGATCGAGACGGGGGACCAGCTGGTGTCGATCGCGTACGGTCTCTCGCTGATCGGGCGGGAGCGCGATATCGGGCGATGGGCCGTCTGATGCGGGGGTAGGGGTCTTGCCATGACTGCCGCGTTCGCGTCCTAAGTCCCCATGCACAGGTTCTCAGTCGCCCCGATGATGGATTGGACCGACCGGAATTGCCGGGCGTTCCATCGGCATCTGTCGCGGCGTGCGTTGCTTTATACCGAGATGGTGACGGCGGATGCGGTGATCCATGGCGATCGCGAGCGGCTGCTTGGGTTCGATGAGATCGAACAGCCGGTGGCGCTGCAGCTGGGCGGGTCGGAGCCTGACAAGCTGGCGAAGGCGGCGCGCATTGGCGCGGACTATGGCTACTGCGAGATCAATCTCAATGTGGGGTGTCCCTCGGAGCGAGTGCAGTCGGGAGCGTTTGGCGGGTGCCTGATGCGCGAGGCGGACCTTGTGGCGGAGTGCCTTGGCGCGATGCGCGCGGTGGTGGATGTGCCGGTGACGGTGAAGCACCGGCTGGGCGTGGACGACGATGAGCCGCGCGAGCGTCTGTTCCCGTTTGTGGAGACGCTGGCGAAGGCGGGGACGACGGTGTTTATCGTGCATGCGCGCAAGGCGCTGCTGAAGGGGCTGTCGCCGAAGGAGAACCGGGAGATACCGCCGCTCGACTATGAGATCGTGGCCGAGCTGAAGCGGATGTGGCCACAGCTTACGATCATCCTCAATGGCGGGATCGCGGACATCGCAACGTGCGAGCGTGAGCTGGCGCACGTTGATGGCGTGATGCTGGGGCGGGCGGCTTATCATGATCCGGCGCTGCTGCTGCAGGTCGACGCCAAGCTGTTCGGCGCGGGGCAGGCTTTTGCGAGCGCCGAGGATGCGGCTTATGCGTTCCGGCCGTGGATCGAGAGGCGGCTGGCGCAGGGCTTGGGGCTGCATTCCATCACGCGGCACATGCTGGGGCTGTTCCACGGACGGCCAGGCGCGCGGCTGTGGCGGCGTGTCTTGTCGGAGAAGGCGCCGGGAGCGCGGGGTGTTGGCGCGCTGGCGGTTTATGACGAGGCGCTGGCGGCGGTGACGACGCGGGCGGACACGCTCATTCGTGGATGATGATCGCGTTGGGGGTGACGGCCCAGCTGTCGAGGCGGTTGAGGAAGCTCATGCCGAGGAGCGAGTATTCGAGGCCGTCGTCGATGACCACGGCGCTCACGTCTTCCAGTTCGACGCCGTCGATGGAAATTTCCTCGATGACGGCCGCCGAGCCCCTGGTGCGGCCTGAGGCGGTGCTGACGTTGACGTTGCGCTGGAGGTTGTCGAGGTCGAGGCCGACGCGGCGGGCGTCGCGCTGGTTGAGCGAGACGAGGCTGGCGCCAGTGTCGACCAGGAATTTCACGGTGACGCCGTTGACGCGGGCGGTGGCCCAGTAGTGGCCGTCGCCTTCCTTGCGCAGGGAGGCGGTGCGGATCTGGCTGGAGCTGATCACGGGGATGGCGGCGTCTGCTTCGGAAATCTGGACGACGGCCGGTTTGGCCGCCGTCTCGCTGACCATGGTTTCGCGCAAGGCGACTAGCGCGAGGGCTGCTGCGCCGAACAGTGCCAGACCGGGTAAGATCGCCTTCATCGCCGCAGCCTGGGTCCTTGCTGAGTGCGTTACGGCACCCTCGTAGCAGAAATCCGTTCAGCAAAGAACAAGGCTCGTGCAGGCGGGTTCCGGATTGGACTCAGCCGAGCTTGCCGGCGGCTTTCAGGGCGTCGATCCGAGCGGGCAGGAGGGCCAGTACGTTGTCGCGTTCGGCGTCTGAAAACCTCGCCCAGCGCGCGATTTCCCCAAGCGTGCGACCACAGCCGAGGCAGTTATTGGTCTGGCCATCGACGACGCAGACCTTGATGCAGGGGGTCTTGATGGGCTGATGCATGGGTTGATTATACAGTGGTTTCGGGCGGAGTGGCAGGCTTCCCTAGCGGCAATGCGACCTAGCGTCCAAGGGCTGAAAAGCCTTGACGTACCTCACGTAAACCGGAGCATGGCCTAGAACGTAAAGCGCAGACAACGGCATTACGTAACGGAAACTATCGACTCGCGGAGCCGCCCATGGACGTCCAGTTCACGCCTGAAGAGATCGCCTTCCGCGAAGAGGTGCGGACCTTCCTGGAAAACGAATACCCCGCCGAGCTGCGCGGCAAGTACTCGCGCGACGAGTATTCCAAGGAGGATTTCCTCCTGTGGCAGCGGACGCTCTACAAGCGCGGCTGGGGCGCCCCCGCCTGGCCCAAGCAGTATGGCGGCACGGGCTGGAACGCGACGCAGAAGTACATCTTCCAGGAAGAGTGCGCGCGCGCCGAGACGCTGCCGATTCCCCCCTTCGGCATGAGCATGCTGGCGCCGGTGCTGATGGCGTTCGCGAGCGATGAGCAGAAGAACTATTACCTGCCGCGCATCATCCAGGGCGTGGACTTCTGGTGCCAGGGCTATTCCGAGCCGGGCGCGGGATCTGACCTTGCCTCGCTGAAGACGAAGGCGGTGCGCGAAGGCGACCACTACATCATCAACGGCCAGAAGACGTGGACGACGCTGGGCCATTTCGCGGACTGGATCTTCGTGCTGTGCCGCACGGACCCGACCGCGAAGAAGCCGCAGGAAGGCATCAGCTTCATCCTGGTCGACATGAAGACCCCGGGCGTGGAAGTGCGCCCGATCATCACGATGGATGGCGGTCACGAGGTCAACGAGACGTGGTTCACGGACGTGAAGGTTCCGGTGGCCAACCTTGTCGGCAAGGAGAATGAGGGCTGGACGTACGCGAAATACCTGCTGGCGCACGAGCGCACGGGCATTGCGGGCGTGGCGCGCTCCAAGAAGGGGATCGAGCGGCTGCGCGAGATCGCCTCGGTTGAGCTCGACCAGGGCCAGCCGATCATCCGCAATCCGGAGTTCGCGAAGAAGATCTCGGAGCTCGAGATTGACCTGACCGCGCTCGAGTACACCGAGCTTCGCACGCTGGCGCGTGAGAGCCAGGGCAAGGGCCCCGGGCCGGAAAGCTCGATCCTGAAGATCAAGGGCACCGAGATCCAGCAGCGCATCACGGAGCTGACGCTGGAAGCCGTGGGCGTTTATGGCGCGCCCTATTTCCGCGGCTTCCCCAAGGACGGCGACAACATGTTCCCCATCGGGCCGGACTACGCGCACCTGGCGGCGCCGATGTATGCAAACATGCGCAAGACATCGATCTATGGCGGCTCGAACGAGATCCAGCACAACATCATCGCCAAGATGGTGCTGGGGCTCTGACACAGCCGCGCCGCGTGCTAGGTTCCGGCGCTTAGCCCCCGCAAGAGGGGCGTCCTCGCATGAGGAAGAACGGGGAGGGACGGATGAGCGCCGGACGGGTGGCGGGCGGACTGACGTGGGGACTGATGGCGTTCCTGTCGGTGGGCGTGGGTGGCTATGCACTCTACCACGTGGCGACCGGCTTTTCTCACCTGCCGCTGACCAATCCGATGTTCGATCCGTGGGGGCTCAGGGCTCACATCGCGGCGTCCGGGTTTGCTCTGATCTTCGGCTGCTTCCAGTTCCTGAAGCCGCTGCGCCAGAAGGCGCCGCGGGTGCATCGGTGGATGGGTCGAGGTTATGTTCTGGCCTGTCTTTCAGGCGGGGCAGCGGGCGCCACTATCGCGCTTTCCTCGACCGCCGGGCCTATCGCGGGATGGGGCTTCTTCATCCTTGGCGTGCTGTGGCTGGCGTTCACGTCGCTCGGCTGGTTTGCGGCGGTGCGGCGGGACTTTGTGGCGCACGAAAGGTGGATGATCCGCTCGTTCGCACTGACGCTGGGCGCGGTGACCCTGCGGCTCTACCTGCCCATTGGACCGATGCTGACGGGCGGGGATTTCCTCGCCGCCTATGTCTGGATCGCCTGGCTGGCGTGGGTCCCCAACCTGATCGTCGCTGAACTTCTTATCGCCACTTCACGCAAGCCCAAGCGACCCAAGGTCGCGCCAGGGGCAAGTGTAGCCTGACTCTGTTGCGCCACCCCGAAACCTGCCCCTAGAAGGGGTTCGAGGAGACTTTCCATGGATTTCAGCTTCACCTCCGAACAGGACATGCTGCGCGATACGGTCGCGAAGCTGGTCGCGCAGCAGTACGACTTCGACACGCGCCGTAAGGTCGCCAAGTCGGACGCCGGCTGGCGGCCGGAGATGTGGTCGCAGTTCGCGGAACTGGGCCTGCTTGGGGCCGCCTTCAGCGAGGCCGAGGGTGGGTTCGGCAACGGTCCGATCGAAGCGATGATCGTGATGGAGGAGTTCGGCAAGGGGCTGGTGATCGAGCCTTACCTGCAGACCGTGGTGATCGGCGGCAACTTCCTGCGTCATGGCGGCACTGCGGCGCAGAAGGAAGAGCTGATCCCGTCGCTGATCGGCGGCGAGACGATCTTCGCGTTCGCTTATTCGGAGCCGAAGTCGCGCTTCGACCTCAACGATGTCTCGACCACCGCGAAGAAGGACGGCGCCGGATATGTGCTGAACGGGCACAAGGCTGTCGTGCTGGGCGGACCGTTTGCGACGCACCTGATCGTCACCGCACGCACGTCCGGCGGGCAGCGCGACGCGAAGGGCGTGTCGGTGTTCATTGTGCCGAAGGGCGCCAAGGGCGTGACGACGCGCGACTATCCGACGGTCGACGGCCTGCGCGCTTCGGAAGTGTATTTCGAGAATGTCGCCGTGGGCGCGGACGCGCTGGTGGGCCAGGCTGACAACGGCCTGTCGCTGACCGAGAAGGTGGTCGACAACGCGATCGCGGCGCTGTGCGCCGAGGCGGTGGGTTGCTTCAAGGTTCTCAATGAGGCGACGATTTCCTACGCCAAGCAGCGCAAGCAGTTCGGCCAGCCGATCGCGAACTTCCAGGTTCTGCAGCACCGCATGGTCGACATGTTCATGGCGGCCGAGCAGGCGGCGTCGATGACCTACATGGTGACGCTGAAGCTCGACGAGGCCGACAAGGCGCGCAAGATGGCGGCGTCTGCTGCGAAGGTGCAGATCGGCAAGGCCGGCAAGCTGATCAGCCAGGACGCGGTGCAGATCCACGGCGGTATGGGCATGACGGACGAACTCAACGTCGGCCACTTCTTCAAGCGCGTGACGATGATCGAGAGCCAGTTCGGGAATACGGACTGGCACCTGCGCCGGTATACGGAGTTGTCGGCTTCTTAGGGCTTACTTGGTTTTGAGTTTGAAGCGCCGGGTCCGTGAGAGCGGACCCGGCGTTTTTCATTTGGTGGGTGGTTCGAGTCCGGTTCTGCCAAGCCCAACGGTTGTCATCCCGGGCGAGCGTAGCGAGACCCGGGACCCATCGGGAGGGCGTCGAGGAGGAGGAATGGGTCCCGGATAGCGCTGCGCGCTTCCGGGATGACAAGCTTGGGCGAGGGTCGCAGGTCGCTGCTTCGCAGCGAATGCCGGGCAGGCGCCCAGCGGTCCCAGATTAGACCTCGACGATCTTGACGCCTTTGGGCGAGGCGGCCAGGGCGATCTTGCCGGTTTTCAGCTTGAGCGCCTTTTCGCCGAAGACTTCGCGGCGCCAGCCTTTGAGGGCGGGGATATCCGGGTTGGTTTCGCGGGCGAGGGTTTCGATGTCGGCGGCGTTCGCGATGAGGCGGGTGGCGACGCCGGCGTCGTCGGAGACCTGCTTCAGCAGAACTTTCAGAAGTTCGACGATGGCGCCGGGGGGCGGGCCGCTGGACTCGGGGCGTTCGACGACGGGGGCGTATTTGTCCGGGTTGTCGAGCGCTTCGTTGATGGCCACCATGAGGCCGGCGCCGTGGCGAGACTTGGCGAAGCCCTGCTGCACGCCGCGCATGCGATCCAGCGCATCGAGGGTGCGTGGTTTCTGCTGCGCGATTTCCTGGATGGCGTCGTCTTTCAGGATGCGGCCGCGGGGCTTGTCTGTTTCCTGCGCCACGCGCTCGCGCCAGGCCGAGACGTTGGCGAGGACCGCGAGATAGTCGTTCCGGTACTTGCGGATCTTCTGGCGCTTCCACGCATCGGCCGGATCGAAGGAGTAGTTCTCCGGATCGACGAGGGCGGCGTGTTCGTCTGCGATCCAGTCGAGCCGATCCTGCTTCTGCAGCTTGTCGTGCAGGATGCGGTAGATGCGGCGGAGGAAGGTGACGTCGCCGCGCGCGTATTCGAGCTGTTTGGTGGACAGCGGGCGGCGGGCCCAGTCTGTGAACTGTGAGGACTTGTCGACCGTGCCCTTCACGACGCGAGCGACGAGGTTTTCGTAGGAGATCGAGTCGCCGAGGCCGGCGGCCATGGCGGCGATCTGGGTGTCGAAGACGGGAGCCGGGGTCTTGCCCATCAGTCGGGTGAAGATTTCGAGATCCTGCCGGGCGGCGTGGAAGACCTTCACGCGGCTGGTGTCGGCCAGGAGATCGAGCAGGGGCTTGAGGTCGATGCCGGGGGCCAGCGGGTCGACCATGCAGTCGAAATCGTCGGTGGCGAGCTGGATCAGGCAGACCTGGGGCCAGTAGGTCGATTCGCGATGGAATTCGGTGTCGACGGCGATGAAATCGCCCCGGGCGAGCTCGACACAGGCGACTTCGAGGGCGGCCGTGTCGCTGACCAGTCGGAGCTCGGAGGGCTGGTCGTCAGGCGAGGGGCGTGGATCTGGCAACGGAACGGGGCTCCGGAATCGGGTCACTCCCCGATATTGACAAGTTCGTTGGCGACATGCGCTTGTCCGCCCCAACGATCAAGCAATTTCCCGCCAGTTTTGCCGGAACAACAGGAGTTTCGCCCCGATGCATGCCTATAGGACGCATACCTGCGGCCAGCTGCGCGGGAGCCATGTCGGCAATACCGTCCGCCTGTCGGGTTGGGTGCACCGGAAACGGGACCTTGGCGGCCTGCTGTTCATCGACCTGCGCGACCATTACGGGATCACCCAGTGCGTGGTGACGCCCTCCAACCCGCATTTTGCCAAGCTGGAGCGTATCCGGGTCGAGTCGGTCATTTCGGTTACGGGCGAGGTAGTGAAGCGGGATGCCGGAACGGTAAACCCGGCGCTGGCGACGGGCGAGATCGACCTCAAGGTCGTGGACATGGCCGTTTTATCCGAGGTGAACGAGGAACTGCCGCTGCCGGTGTTCGCCGAGCCGGAATATCCCGAGGACGTGCGCCTGAAATATCGCTTCCTCGACCTGCGGCGGGAGACGCTGCATGCGAACATCGTGACGCGCACGAAGGTGATCGCGTCGATGCGGCGCCGGATGCACGAGACGGGGTTCACGGAATACTCGACGCCGATCCTGACGGCGTCTTCGCCCGAGGGCGCGCGGGACTTCCTGGTGCCGAGCCGGATTCACCAGGGCAAGTTCTTCGCGCTGCCGCAGGCGCCGCAGCAGTACAAGCAGCTGCTGATGGTGGCGGGCTTCGACCGCTACTTCCAGATCGCGCCCTGCTTCCGCGACGAGGACCCGCGCGCCGACCGTCTGCCGGGCGAGTTCTATCAGCTCGATCTGGAGATGAGCTTCGTCACGCAGGAAGATGTGTGGGACACGATGGAGCCCGTGCTGCGCGGCGTGTTCGAGGAGTTCGGCGGCGGCAAGCCGGTGACGCAGAAATTCCCGCGCATTCCGTATGACACGGCGATCCGCAAGTACGGCTCGGATAAGCCGGACCTGCGCAACCCGATCGAGATGGACAATGTCTCGGAGCACTTCCGCGGCTCGGGCTTCAAGGTGTTCGCGGGCATGCTCGAGAAGGACGCCAAGAACGAGGTGTGGGGCATCCCGGCCAAGGGCGGCGGGAGCCGTGCGTTCTGCGACAAGATGAATTCGTGGGCGCAGCAGCAGGGCCAGCCGGGCCTAGGCTACATCTTCTGGCGCGAGGGCGAAGAAGGCGGCGCGGGTCCGGTTGCGAAGAACATCGGGCCGGAGCGCACTGAGGCGATCCGCAAGCAGTTCGGGCTTGCGGTGGGCGATGCCGTGTTCTTCACGGCGGGCCTGCCGTCTGCGTTCTACAAGTTCGCGGGCGAGGCGCGGAACCGCGTGGGGACGGAGCTGGGGCTGACGCAGCCGGATCAGTTCGCTTGCTGCTGGATTGTCGACTTCCCGTTCTATGAATGGAACGAGGACGACAAGAAGGTGGACTTCGCGCACAACCCCTTCTCGATGCCGCAGGGCGGGCTGGAGGCGCTGAACTCGGGCGTTGATCCGCTGAGCCTCAAGGCGTTCCAGTACGACATGGTCTGCAACGGCTACGAGATTGCTTCCGGCTCGATCCGGAACGCGAGCCCGGAGACAATGGTGCGGGCGTTCGAGATCACGGGTCTATCCAAGGCGGACGTGGAAGCGCAGTTTGGCGGCATGTACCGGGCGTTCCAGTTCGGCGCGCCGCCGCATGGTGGCATGGCCGCTGGCGTTGACCGCATCGTCATGCTTGTCTGCGGAGTGCAGAACCTGCGCGAGATCACGCTGTTCCCGATGAACCAGCAAGCGCAGGATCTTCTGATGAACGCGCCGAGCGAGGCGAGCCTGAAGCAGCTGCGCGAACTGGGCATTCGTATCCACGAGAAGCCGAAGGCCTAGCGCCGGAGGCCTATACCCAAGGGGACCCGCATGAAACGACTGGCTGCCGGTGGACTGATGCTGGCGCTGGCCGCGTGTACGGGAGGGCCGGACGTGGATGTGACGCAGCTGGCGGATGGGCGGTATCTGTATGCCACCGTGCCCGCCGGCGAGCTGCCCGAGCCCGATGTGATGGGGACGGCGATCGAAGAGGGCGAGGCGCGTTGCCAGGCGGAGGGCAAGACGGCCGAGCTAGGCTCCACGACCGTGACGCGAGACGGCAAGCAGTTCGACGAGCATTTCTATACGTGCGTGGCGCCTTAGCACGCGTAGCGGCTCAACGTTCCGCTTATCCTGACGAAGGTCGGGATCCAGGGCTGACTTCGCGCCTTGTGCCGGCTTGAGGCTTCAATTCCATGCGTGTGTCGCGACCGTTCATGGGTCCTGACTTTCGTCAGGACGAGCGGAGATGGGGCGGTGCATTATGCGGTGATCATTACGGTTGATGCGTAGTTAGGTACGTAAATGTCTGGCGCTGCGGATGCGCGGTAACGATAGCGAAGTGGCAGCCGTAAACCTTCGCGGATGCTTGTGCGGCACGGGTTTTCGTCGTGCACAGCCGAACCTTGATTCACGTTCATTGACCTCAACGCGATCGGTGAAATTCAACCGACCTGTCTAAGCCTGCATAAAATCGCCACGCGCACCTTTCCCCTGACTGCGCCGCATCAGGGCTGGCGGGAGCAGGCCGGGAGAGGGCTATGACGGACGGCGTGCGCGTTCTGGTGTTTGCGTCCCAGAAGGGCGGTTCGGGGAAGACGACCCTGTCTGGGCACATCGCAGTCGAGGCGGAGCGACATGGTGATGGGCCCGTGGCTCTGATCGACACGGACCCGCAGGGATCGCTGGCAAAATGGTGGAATGCGCGGGCAGCATCGACGCCGGCCTTTGCGCAGGCATCGCTTGATGAGCTGGATGCGTGTCTCGATCATCTGAAGGCGGTTGGGTTCAAGCTGATCGTGATCGATACGCCGCCAGCGGTGACGCAGACGATTGCGCATGTAGTGAAGCGGGCGGACCTGGTGGTGGTGCCGACGCGGCCGAGCCCGCATGACCTGCGCGCGGTTGGCCCGACGGTGGATATTGCCGACACGCTGAACAAGCCGCTGGTGTTCGTTGTGAACTCCGCCACCGCGCGGGCGCGGATCACGTCGGAGACGGCGGTGGCGCTGTCGCAGCATGGCGTGGTGGCGCCGGTGACGCTGCACCATCGCGTGGATTTTGCGGCCTCGATGATCGACGGGCGGACGGTGGGCGACATCATGCCTGAGTCCAAATCGGCTCAGGAGATTGCCGCGCTTTGGATGTATCTGCGCGGGCGGCTGGCCAAGCTGTATGGCGGGATGGACGCACACTGGGCCGAGAAGGCGCGCGCTGACTTCTCCACGGCTGTGCTGACGCCGGAAGGGCCGTTGCTGCCGGCGGCGGCTGCGAGCGCCGAGGAAGATGAGGACTGGGATGCCGATCTGCCTGCGTGGGCAAGCCTTGCGGTTGCTAATGCGACTGGCGGCGCCCAGCCGAGCGTCAGGCGTCGTGCATCCGATGGCGCTCCGCGCGGCATTGGCGTGGCGGCGGCGCACAAGGCGGCGACAGCGGTTCTCGATCCACCAGAAGAGCGCAACCAGCTGGAACGCCGGCGTGGCGATCGGGGGCCGCCTCCGGGCCAGCCTGACAGGCGCCAGGCCCGCGTGTTCGGCCGGCGGCCGACGCACTGAGGCGACCGCCCATGGCCAATCATTTTGCTTCCCTGAGCGCCAGCCTGCTTGCCCGGAAGGGCGAGGCGAAACCGTCGCAGGAACCCGTATTCGGATCGAAGCCGTGGCAGCCGCCGGTGGTTCCGGCGCAACAGCCTCAGCCCCGGCCCCCCGTCGCGCCATCGCCGGCCGCCGCGGCTTCGATGCCAGCAGCTTTGACGAGCGCCGCGATGGCGCCGGTGGAAGCCAAGGTGAAGCTGAGCGAAGTTGCTTCGGTGTGGCCCTCGCCCCCGCCCAAGATCGCCCAGACGGTTGAGGTGGACACCGGCGAGTGGCAGCCGGCGCGCGATGCGCAGCCGGCGACGCCGGTGAATCCCAACACGCCGATCAAGACGACCATTCGCCTGACGCATGCGCAGGTGAGGGCGGTAAAGCTGGCGGCGCTGCTGCTGGACCGGCCGCAGCAGGAAATCCTGACGGCAGGCCTGTTGGGCCGTCTGGAAGCGATTGCGTGCTCAGACCTGTCGGCCTGCACGTGCTTCAAGGTGGTTATGGAGGGCCTGAAGACCCCCGAGCCGCCGGCTGAGTTGCCGCTGGCTTATTAGGGCTTGGGCCCCACTAACGGCAACGGATCTCAGAAATTGTCATCCCGGCCGCAGCGAAGCGGAGAGCCGGGATCCATCGCGCTGGTGTCGTGGTGGGGAAATGGTTCCCGGATAGCGCTGCGCGCTTCCGGGATGACAAGTTTGAGCTGAGATTCAGGGGGCGAGGCGGGTGGCGTAAATCAGCCCGCCAGCGCTTCCACTTTGCACGGGACGATGGTGAGGCCCGGCGGGAGTTTCGTGGCGGCGTCGCCGCAGGCGGTGTTGAGTTGGTTCTGCGTCAGGTCGCGCGCGGTCGAGAAATCCGCGCCCGAGAGATTGGCGTTTGAGAGTTTCGCCCCAGCAAAGCGCGAGCGGCCAAACCATCCGCCGACGAGGACAGCGTCCTGGAAATTGACGTTGGAGAAGTCCGCATCTTCCGCGCGGATGCCGAAGGCGTTCACGATCGACATATCAGCGCCGGTAAAGTTTGTTCGGTCGACGGTAGAGAGGCTGAGGTCCGCCTGGCGGATGCGGGCGCCGGAGAGGTCCCTGTCGGTCAGCTCCTGGTAGGACAGGTCGACCTGGAAGATGTCGCATCCTGTGCAGGCCTTCTCGCCCGCGATGAGTCGTTGGGCGTTGGCCTGTCGGGAGGCCGCATTCTGTTCAGGGGTCTGCGCAAACGCTGTGAGGCTCATGGCCCCGATGGCGGCGACAGCAATCAGAATGCGAGCGATCATTTAAGCCAAGGCAGACAAGCTCATCAGGCCAATAGCGACCACGGCGATGAAGATACGCTGTGCCATACAAGTCCTGTTCCATGTCCGATGCGGGCGTTCAGTCCCCCGCGGCCTCAACAACGTGCTCGTCTACAAAAGGTTCAATCGCGGCGGATTGCGGGCGGCAATCTGTGCGACTGAAGGTGGTCAGATGATCGAAAGGTAAGGATTGCGAAATCCCGTTACTGAATTCCAAACGCGGGTGCGTGGGGTTCAGGCGCGGCGAAATAATACAGTCCGGCGCCCACGCCAAGTGGGCAAAAACTGCCGATCTGCGAAACGACCAATCGGCCGCGGATGCCAGATTACCGGTCCGCAACGCAATGCGCGACGGAGATGTCGCGCGCTGGTCAGGCCGTCTGGACGGTGGCGCCGCAGGCTTCGCAGATAGCCACGCCGTCATCGGGGCGCAGCGTGAAGTGTCCGCAGGCGGGGCAGGCGTCGGACAGGTAGTCGGCGCCACGCTGGGGTGTGGTTGGCGGACCTTCCGCGCCCTCGAGACGTTCGGCGACGCGGCGGGCGGTAAATGGAACGATGTTGTCCGGCATCACGCCACGACTGAAGCCTTTCGAGATCAGCTGCTCGGGGCGCATGGGCTGGACGACCGGCACGGTTGGCTCCTCGCCCTCGCTGGTGCCGCCGCCGAGGCCGTCATGGCTTACATTGTCGACTTCGGAGAGGTCGTCGCGGCCAAGATAGGACACGGCAAGCTCGCGGAAGATGTAGTCGAGGATGGAGGTCGCCTTGCGGATCGAGTCGTTGCCGGTGACTTCGCCGGCGGGCTCGAAGCGAGTGAAGACGAAGGCGTCGACGAACTCTTCCAGCGGCACGCCGTATTGCAGGCCGATCGAAATCGCGATGGCGAAGTTGTTCATGAGCGAGCGGAAGGCAGCGCCTTCCTTGTGCATGTCGATGAATATCTCGCCGAGTTCGCCGTCGTCGAATTCGCCGGTGTGGAGATAGACTTTATGGCCGCCGACGGTGGCTTTCTGGATGTAGCCCTTTCGGCGATCCGGCAGCCGGCGGCGCTCGGCGAATACGAACTCCTCGGGAGGCTCGGCTGCGAGCGGCGGGGGCGTAAAGCGTTCGAAGCTTTGCGCCTGCATTTCGTTGGGCAGTGGCGCCCGCGCGCGGCGGCGGGCCTCGGCAATGCGTTGCTGGAGTTCGGCGTCAACCGCGGGTCGGCCGGGTTCGATACGGACGCCGAGGCCAGCGCTCATCGCGGCGCGGGTGGAGGCGTGGACGACCATGCGGCTGGCGTCGCCCTGGTCGCCCGGCGTGACCGTCACAACGGGCGGGCGGGCCAGCATGGGCGCGATGGCTTTGGCGAGGCGGACGCGGGCCTCGGGGGTGACGCCATCGGCGCGGGCGAGGATGCGGGCGAGCGGCGACTTCGGATTGGAGACGGGGCGGCGGCGGCCCTGCACGGCCACGCGCGCCTCGTCGACCTCGCGGGCGGAGATGCCCAGCGCGCGCAGAAGGGCTTCGCCGTCGGTGTCGTAGGCTTCGGGGTCAAGGCCAAGGCGCTTGCGGATGACGTCGTCGCCGACGACCCAGCGGGAGAAGGCGGCGGCGAGACTGAGCCCTTCCTTGAGCGCCTGTTCGATCCGGTCCATCGCGTCCTCGGGCAGGCCGCGGGATTCCAGGCGATTGCGTTCGAGACCGTCGATCTGGTCGAGCGTGCGGGCGCCGAGGATCCGCAGCCGGACGTCTTCCGCCTCGGTCTTGCTGGCGACGGCGCCGAGGGCGGCGTTTACGCATTCGGACAGTTGCGGCGTCTGTTCGTCTTCCTGCGCAAGGAGCAGGTCAACCGGATCAGCCCCGCTGCTTTCGGCAGCGAGCCAGCGGATGGCGGCAGGTAAAGTGTGTTCGGTGGCGACGGCGCCGGCAGACTGGCGCGCAATGGTGCAGAGTTCGGCGGCGGCTTTTGTGCCTTCCTCGCTGTCATAGGCGAGGCCGAGCGACATGATGGCGGCGGCAAGACCCGCGAGCTGGATGACACAGTCGGGCGCGACGGTGCGCAGGGCGGTGAGGTCGGCGCGCAGGAGATCGCGGTCGTGGGCGGCGGCGTAGCGGGCGAGATTGATGGCCGCGCATGGCGTCGTAGGCTGGGCCAGCGGTTCGCCGAGCGAGACCTGGACGCCAAGGCGGGTGCGGCTGACGCGTTCAATGGCGACGGCGACTTCGTTGGCGTCGACGCCCGTCCAGGCGGGTATGGAGTAGGACTGGCGGCCCGGCTCGCGCGCGCCAGTGGCCTGACGGCGCAGCGTGATGGCGGCGGCGCGGGGGCCGCCGGGCGTGCAGAGCGCGATCTCGACGAGTTCGGCATCGGCCCCGGCGCGGAAGGCGTCGATCAGCGCGGACGTGGTGGGGCGGCCCTGCTCGTCAGTTTCGATGGTGAGGGCTTCCAGCGCGTCGGCGACGGCGACGAAGGCCTGCGTGGCGACTGCGCGGGCGGACGCAAGCGAGGCGGCGTCGCTGATTGCGGAGAGAAGCTGGGAGGGTTCGACGTTAGCGGTCTGGGTCTGCAGGAGGCAGGAGGCGGGGGCGAGCGGCGTGATGCGGTGGGCGCGGATGGCTTCGCAGAGCGTTTCGGCGGCTTCGGATTCCCCACCCAGAACCTTCAGCGCGGCGAGGTGGGCGTTGAGAAGTCTAGCAGGTGGCGCGTCGCCATCGGGATGCGCGAGCAGGCTTGCACCGGTTTCCAGCGCCTTCGCCAGATGGCGGTTGGTGGATCTTGTTCTGGTTTCGGCCATAGGGGCCTCCGGCTGGGCTGGCTGGGAACCAGCCAAATCGGATTCGCGCACGAATCGGCCACATCATGGTGTGTTTCGGGCTTGCCTGCCCACAGGAAATTGTCGCACAGCCAAGGCAGTCGGGGCGCTGGACCCATTTGTTCGCGGGCGCCATATTCGCGCCGCCGTATTGATAACTATCTATCTGAAATCCCGCCTATCTGCAGGCCATGTGGGGACCTTGATGCTGAAGTCGATCTTCACCTGGTGGAACGGCGCCACGATTGGCGCACGTTTCGACATTGGCCGCCGCGCCACGTATGTCGGCAAGGACGATACGGGCAACAAATACTACGAAGAGAAGAAGCCCAGCCTTGAGGGCCGCAAGCGGCGCTATGTGATCTATGAGGGCTATGCAGAGCCTTCGAAGATCCCGGCGGATTGGCATGGCTGGATTCACCACACCTTCGACAAGCCGCCGACCACCGATCCGCTGCCGCGCAAGGCGTGGGAGAAAGCCCACAAGCCCAATCTGACCGGAACGCCCGATGCCTATCGGCCGCCCGGCAGCCTTGCCGAGGGCGGACAGCGCGCCAAGAGCACCGGCGATTACGAGTCCTGGACACCCTGATGCGCGAATCGCTTTTCGAAACGCTGGTTGGCCTGGCGGTCGTGATCGTGGCGGGGTTCTTCCTCGTCTACTCGCTGTCGCAACGGTCTGACGCGGCGACGGGCGATAGTTACCAGCTGCTGGCAAAATTCCCGCGCGCGGACGCGATTGCGCCGGGCACGGATGTGCGCGTGGCCGGCGTGAAGGTTGGCTCGGTGACCGATGTGAAGGTGAACCCTGAGACGCTGCGAGCCGAGGTGAAGCTGACGGTGAGCCGCTCGCTCGCGATGCCGCTGGATTCGACGGCGAAGATCCAGGCCGATGGCCTGCTTGGCGGTAACTATGTGTTCATCGAGCCGGGTGGTGATCCGGACAACATGCCGACCGATGGTACGGGTGTGTTCGAGTACACGAGCGGCAGCGTGGATATCCTTCGCCTGCTGATCGATGCGGTGAGTGCTGCAGGCGGCGGGGGCGACGGCGTCAACGACAGTGGCGCGAGCACCGAAGGAGCTACGCCATGATCCGGTCCATCGTTGGAGCTGTTGTGCTGGGCGCGCTCGCGATTGCGCCCTGCGCCGTTGCTCAGGACACGGGCGCTGCGCCGATGCAGTCGTACTCGGCGGTGAAGTTGCGTGCGCTGGACAAGATCACCGGCAACTCCAGGGATCTTAGCGCCAAGGTTGGCGACTCGCTGAGCTTTGGCCGCCTGCGCGTGACGGTGCGCGCGTGCTATCAGGCCGACCCTCGCGAAACGCCGGAGTCGGCGGCCTTCCTGGAGATCCGCTCGACGACGCCGACGGAGAAGCAGCCGGTGGCGGACAAGCCAGCCAACACCTCGCGCATGAACAAGGGTCCGCAGCCGATCGGGCCGGATGGTCTTCTGTTCTCGGGCTGGATGTATGCATCGAGCCCGGGTCTCAATGCGCTGGAACACCCGACCTACGATGTCTGGGTTATCAGCTGCAGCGCTTCCTGACCTGATATCGGTTCAACGGGGAAGACCGCCTTGACCTGCATGGCGTTGCGCAGGAGGACGTGGAAGTCCTCCCGTGCGATTTCTTCCACGCCGAATGTCTGCAGGTGAGCGGTCACGAACTGCGTATCCAGTAGCGTGAAGCCGCCCCGCCGCAGGCGAGCGACGAGATTGACCAGCGCGACCTTCGAGGCGTCGGTCTCGCGCGAGAACATGCTCTCTCCGAAGAAGGCGCCGTGTAGGCTGACGCCGTAGAGGCCGCCGACGAGCTGGCCGTCGCGCCAGGCTTCGACGCTGTGCGCGTGGCCGAGGCGATGGAGGGCGCTGTAGAGATTGAGGATCGGGGAGTTGATCCACGTGTTGGGACGATCAGGCGCGGCTTCAGCGCAGAGCTGCATCACGCGGGAGAAAGCTGTGTTGGCGCGGATTTCGAAGACGTCCTTGCGGACTGTCTTCCTGAGGCTGCGCGAGATGTGGAGCCGGTCGAGGGGCAGGACGCCGCGGAGGTCTGGGTCGACGAGAAAAAGGCGCGGGTCGTCGTGTGCATCCGCCATGGGGAAGACCCCACGGCGGTAGCAGTCGAGCAGTTCAGCGGGGCCGAAGACGCGGGACATGCCGCGATTGTTGCGACAAGAGCTGTCCTAGGCAAGCGCCTTGCCGTGAACCGCCAGTTCCCGGATCGTCCTAGCGTGACCCGGGAGCGTTTTTCAGGCAGGCCTCCGCCTCGGCGGCGACCTTGTCCGCGGGCGTGTCATCGAAGACAGCGATGTTGCTGGCCAGGAACTGAGCAAGTTCGTCGGGAGTGAACTCCTTTTCAGCCTGCGCGCGGTAGGCCGCTATGGCCGCCTTCACCTGCCCGTCATCGGCTGAAGGGTTCGCCTTCCTGAGCTCGATTGCGTGGAGGCTCAGCATGGTCACGCACTGAACGCTGGCCTCTGCGTCCGAGCTGGCTGGGGTCGAGGTCTGAGGCTCGCAAGCCATAAGCGCCAGTGGCGCCAGCAATACGGAAGTGCGGATCATGTCTTGGCCAGGTGATTCATATTCGTGAGGTGGTGATGGGCGCGCCCCGGGCGCTACTTCTTCATCCCGAGGAATTTCTCGAGCCAGTGGATGTCGTAGTCGCCCTTGGCGACGTCTTCATTGCTGGCGAGGCGGCGATGCAGCGGCAGGGTGGTCTCGACGCCGGCGACGACGGTTTCATCGAGGGCGCGGCGCAGGCGGGCGAGGGCTTCCTTGCGGGTCGGTGCGTGGACGATGAGCTTGCCGATCAGGCTGTCGTAGTGCGGCGGCACGCGATAGCCGGCGTAGGCCGCGCTATCGAGACGGACGCCCAGGCCGCCGGGCGCGTGGAAATCGGAGATCAGGCCGGGGGACGGCGCGAAGGTTTCCGGGTTCTCGGCGTTGATGCGGCATTCGATGGCGTGGCCGTGGAAGATGACGTCCTTCTGCGTCAGCGAGAGCTTCTCGCCGGCGGCGATGCGGATCTGTTCCTGCACGAGATCGACATCGGTGATCATCTCGGTGACGGGGTGTTCGACCTGAAGGCGTGTGTTCATTTCGATGAAGTAGAACTCGCCATTCTCGTAGAGGAATTCGATCGTGCCGACGCCGAGATAGCCGAGCTTCTTGATGGCCGTGGTAACTGTCTTGCCGATGGCGGCGCGGGCGGCATCGTTGATGACGGGCGAGGGGGCTTCCTCGAATACCTTCTGGTGGCGGCGCTGCAGCGAGCAGTCGCGTTCACCGAGATGGATGACGTTACCGTGGCTGTCGGCGACGACCTGGATCTCGATATGACGCGGCTTCTGGAGATATTTCTCCATGTAGACGGCATCGTTGCCGAAGGCAGTCTTCGCCTCCGTGCGGGCGGACATGAAGGCGAGTTCGAGATCGTCAGGCGTCAGCGCGACCTTCATGCCGCGTCCGCCGCCGCCGGCGGTCGCCTTGATGAGCACGGGATAGCCGATGCGTTCGGCATTGGCCTTGGCGCTTTCGAGACCGGGCACTTCGCCGTCGGAGCCGGGGACGACGGGGACGCCAGCGGTCTGGATTGCATCCTTCGCCGTGATCTTGTCGCCCATCATCCGGATGTGTTCGGGCTTGGGACCGATGAAGGTGATGCCGGACTTTTCGACGATCTCGGCGAACTTGGCGTTCTCGGAGAGGAAGCCGTAGCCGGGGTGGATCGCCTGCGCGCCGGTGATCTTGGCGGCGGTGATGATTGCGGGGATGTTGAGATAAGACTTGGGCGACGGCGCCGGGCCGACGCAGACGCTTTCATCCGCGAGGCGGACGTGCATGGCGTTGCGGTCTGCTTCCGAATGGATGGCGACCGTGGAGATGCCCATCTCCTTGCACGCGCGGTGGACGCGGAGAGCGATCTCGCCGCGGTTCGCAATGAGGATTTTCTCGAACATCGGTTGGCTACTCGATGATGACGAGGGGCTCGCCGAACTCGACCGGCTGCTGGTTGTCGATCAGGATCTGCGTGACTTTGCCGGCGCGCGGGGCGGTGACGGGGTTGAAGGTCTTCATCGCTTCGATCAGCAGGAGCGTCTGGCCGCCGGACACGTTGTCGCCGACCGCGATGAACTTCTTCGCGCCTTCCTCGGCCTGGAGATAGACGGTGCCCACCATGGGAGACTTCACGGCGCCCGGATGATCACGCAGCGACCCCTTGGCGGTGGGAGCAGCAGCGGCTGCAGTCGCCGCAGGAGCTGCAGCGGCGGCGACAGGAGCGGGCGCATAAGCGACGTGCGCAGCGGCGACGGCCGGCTTCACGACCTTGATGCGCGTGCCGCCTTGTTCGATCTCGATCTCTCCGAGATCAGCTTCACGCAGGATGGCGGCGAGTTCCCGGATCAAACCGGTGTCGAACCGGCCATTCTTTTCGGAAGGCTTGTCGGCCATGGGCGTCAGACTTTCTTCTTTGTAGCAAGAGCGACCGCTGCCTCGATGGCGAGGCGGTAGCCCAAGGGACCGAAGCCGGCGATGACGCCGGAAGCGGCAGGGGACACCAGGCTCTTGTGCCTGAAATCTTCCCGGTTCCCGGGATTGCTGAGATGCACTTCCACGACAGGAATGGTCAACACCTTGAGCGCGTCGTGGAGCGCGACCGAGGTGTGTGTATAGCCGCCCGCGTTTATGACCACGGCGGTAGCCTGTCTACGTGCTTCCTGCACCCAATCCACAAGCTCGCCCTCGTGGTTGGACTGGCGGAAAACCACGGTTGCCCCGAGGGGCGCCGCTGCTGCCTGCGCCAGTTTTTCGAGGTCGGCGAGGGTGGCCGTGCCGTAGATGGCCGGCTCGCGCTCGCCCAGGAGGTTGAGGTTGGGGCCGTTCAGGACGTAGATGGTCAGGCTCATACGTGATGCCTAGTTGAGATCGGTTCGCAACGCGATCCCCCTCCGCGCGGCGAGGAATGAATAGGCGAATCCCGAGCGGGATCAAATGCCTGAGACGATGAAATACCCGGGATTTGGCGCGAGTTTGGCCATGAAGCTCTTTGTGAACGGCGAGGCGGCCGAAATGCCTGAAGGCGCGACAGTTGCCGCGTTGCTGGAACAGCTTGGCCTGCCGCAAAAGGGCGTGGCCGTGGAGCGGAACCGTGAGATCGTTCCAAAGTCGGCCTATTGGGAGACCCGGCTGGCCGAGGGCGACCGGATCGAGATCGTGCAGTTCGTGGGGGGTGGGTGATGGGACGCGAGCAGGAAGCATGGTTCCAGAACACCCAGCTGGTCGCAGAGCTTTATAGCGACTGGATAGAACGCATGACGACGCCTTCCGCCCGGCCACTCTCACCGGACGAGTGGATCGGGTTTCGCGCAATCGACTATGTGGTTCAGATGGAGACCGGCGGGATCTACGGACTGGTTGATCCCGGAAGCGATAGCGAAACATACGAGACCGTCAGCGCTTTCGAAACGCTCGGATTGGATCGCTACGCAAAGGACTTGAGGCAGGCGTTGGAGGCCAACAAGGAGTGGGACGATCTGGAGGCTGCGCTTTGTGAAATTTCCTCGGCCTTCGATGGGAGGGAGGAAATTGAAGCAGCCATGTTTGCATACCTCCGACAACGGATGAGCTAATAGCCCGGCGTCGATGAAACGATTTCGAAGTGAGTAGGATGTCTGACCAACTGATCATCGCCGGCAAGGCATACAATTCCCGCCTCATCGTGGGCACGGGCAAGTACGCCACTTACGCGCAGAACGCGGAGGCCGCAGAGGCTGCGGGCGCCGAGATCGTGACGGTGGCGTTGCGGCGGGTGAATGTGGCGGACAAGGGATCGGATCGGCTGATCGATCACCTTGATCCGAAGAAGTTCACCTACCTGCCGAATACGGCGGGGTGCTTCACGGGCGAGGATGCGGTGCGCACGTTGCGGCTGGCGCGTGAGGCGGGCGGGTGGAGCCTCGTGAAGCTGGAGGTGCTGTCCAACACGGCGCACCTTTATCCGGACATGATCGAGACGCTGCGCGCGACCGAGATGCTGGTGAAGGATGGTTTCGACGTGATGGTGTATTGCACCGATGACGTCGTGTTTGCGAAGCGGCTGGAAGAGGCGGGGGCGGCGGCGATCATGCCGGCGGCGTCGCCGATTGGGTCGGGACTGGGCATCCAGAACCGCGTGAATATCAGGCTTATTGTCGAACAAGCCAAAGTCCCGGTGCTGGTCGATGCGGGCGTGGGCACGGCGTCGGATGCCACCATTGCGATGGAGTTGGGCTGCGATGCAGTGATCGCGAATACGGCGATTGCGGCGGCGAAAGACCCGATCGGCATGGCGCGCGCGATGAAGCACGCAGTGATCGCGGGGCGCGAAGCTTATCTCGCCGGGCGCATGGCGAAGAAGATGTATGCCGATCCGTCCAGCCCGCTGGGGGGGCTGATCTAGCGGCTACTTCTTGTCCTTCAGTTCGGCGCGCTTGGCTTCGACGAGGGACTTCAAAGCCTCCACGTCAGCGCCGCCGGGAACATAGGTGCCGTTGACGAGCAAGGCGGGGGTGCCATTGACGCCGGACTCGCGCGCCTCCGCTTCGTAGCGCGCGATCTGAGCGGCGACCTCGGGGCTCGCCATGTCCTTTTTCCAGCGCGCGATATCCAGGCCGAGCGTGCGGGCAACGGACTCCACGTATTCGGGCGTGCGGGCATTCGCGGGCGCGGCCATCAGCGCAAGATGCATCTCGCGGTATTTGCCTTGGCGCTGGGCGGCGAGCGCCGCGCGAGAAGGAGCGCCGTCAGCATTGCCCTGCCAGTGCAGTTCCTTGAACACCACGCGCGTGTCGCCGCGACGATCGTCGGCCAGTTCGACGACCGTGGGAAGCGCGCGTTTGCAGAAACCGCAATCGTAGTCGGTGAACTCGATGATGGTGATCGGCGCGTCCTTGCGCCCGATGTAGGGGTCGTCCTTGGCGGATGCGAGGAGCTTGTCCCAGGCCGCTTCCACCTTCACAGCCTGCTCCATGGCGGCTTTTACCTGATAGGCGCTCTGCATCTCGAACAGGATTTCGGGTTCGCGCAGCAGGTATTCGCGGACGATCGCTTCGACGTCGGCTTTCGCCATCTTGTCGATGGAGTCCGGTGCGGAGCTCCCGGCGGGGCTGCAGGCGGCAAGGCCGACGGCGGCCGAGAGGGAAAGCAGGAAAGCACGCATGGAAATCATCCTGTCAGCCGATGCTGGCCGAACCGTTAAGCCCGACATAAGGCGTGCGCTGTCCGGAATCCAGCATCACTATTGCGTTTGGAGCGCCATGCCCGAGAACCCGCCGCGGCTGCTGCCGCGCGGGCGATTACGCGGGTCGGACAGGGCCATGATGTCGTCGGCGCGCTGGCCGTTGGGGGTCTCGAGGGTCAGCTTGTCGCGTGCGCGCGTGGCGAAGACGAAGGCGCGCGACAGGTCGCCGCGATAATAGGCCTCCTCGGCGGTTGCGAGGTCGGCGTCGCCGATGCGGCCCTGGCGTGCATAGACGACGGCCAGCTGGTTCCAGGCGAAGGAGTTGTCATGCTCCAGATGGAGCGCGTCCTGCAGCAAGCCCTCGGCCTCCTCAAGGTCCGCGTCGTCCTTCGTGCCGATAAGCGAACGGGCGAGGTTAACCTTCAGGAGGGCGTGCTGTGGCGCCAGTTCGACCGACCGGCGGTGATCGGGAACCGACTCGGCCGCGCGGCCGCTCTCGAACAGGATCTGCCCCTTGAGTTCGTGGAAGTAGGGGTTGTCCGGCTGGATCGAGATCAGCTCGTCGGTGAGCGTGAGCGAGAGCTTGATGTCGACGGCGCGATAGGCGGCGATGGCGCGGGCATACTTGGCGGGCAGACTTTGATCAGTTGCCGGATACCGCGAAGCGACGCGGTTGGCAGGTCCGATGAAGCCGACCAGCTTGGCCTTCATCATCGCCAGCTGCTCGATGTCATGCTCGCTCTGCGGATGAGATTTGGCGGTGACTTCCTTGGCGCGCCGCGAAAGAGCGGCGATGCGATCGCTCGAAATCGGGTGGGAACGGAAATACGGGTCACGGCGAGATTCCGACATCAGTTCCTGATACCGAAAGTTTTCCATGAACGAGACGAGGCCGTCGGCTGACTGGCCGGTCTTCTCGAGGAAGGTGAGGCCGTACTGGTCGGCGGCGCTTTCTTCCACGCGCGTAAATTTGAAAATGGTCATCAGGCCGAACTGCGGGGCCGAGCCGAAGAGGGCGAGGGCCGCGTCGGGCGCGCCGGCGAAGAGAGCGAGCGCGCCAAGGCCCATGGTGATCAGCGAGGTGCCCGACGCGGCGCCCATGGCGGCCTCGCGTGTCACGCTGTGGCCGCCTGCGATGTGACCCGTCTCGTGCGCGATAACGCCCTTGAGTTCTTCAGGTGTACGCGACTCCATGATGAGGCCGGTGTGCAGGAACATGTTCTGCCCCGCCGCCACGAAAGCGTTCAACGTGTCATCCTGCACGATGTAGATGTTGACGTCGGACGGCTTCAGGCCAGCGGCTTCAAATAGCGGGTCAGCGTAGCCGCGCAGGATCTGCTCGATCTCGGCGTCGCGGATCAGGCCCTGAGCGGACGCGGTCAGTGGCGCGGTGAGCGCGAGCATGGCCGTGGCCAGCGCGGGCAGGACGTTTTTCAGCAAGCCCATTCCGGCACTCCATCGATCAACCGCCCAGCCCACGGCAAACCCGACCGTTCGCACCCTATCCAGATGGACAGGGCAAGCAAAGGCGCCGACGCCGTGACTAGTCCAGCCTGGCGCAGGTCAGCGCGAGGGGAATCAGCCGGTCTTGCGGCGGTTCCACCACCCTGACTTGCGCGGGGCCTTGTCCGCCGCCGGCTCATCCGTCGATGGCGCGCCGTGAATTGCGTGCCAGCGTGCTTCGGCAGCAGCGTCTGCCTTCTGTTGCGATTCACGGTCGGATGCAGATGCGGCGATTTCATGGTCGGCCGGAGTGGCAGCTGCTGGGGCGGGTTCCGGCTCCGGTTCCGGCATGCGCGGCGGGGCCGGTTGCGCGGCGGGGGTCACCTCGGGGGCGACGTCTGCCTCTGCATCGGCGGGAGCTGCGAACACCGGCGCGGCAGCGATAGGGGCCGCTTCGATGGGGGCAGCCGGCGCCGCAACTTCCGGTTCAGGTTCTGCAGCGGTGGCGACCAGGAAGGGTGCGGAGGCGATGGCGTCCAGCATCTCGCCGCCGTCGAAGGCGATGTCCGGGATGCGGTTGCGTTCGCCACGGTCTGCGCCCCGGTCGCGATCTCGACCGCCACGGCGGCGGCGGCGGCCGCCCCGGCCCCGGCCGTCGTCGCGCTCTTCGTCATCGCGTGCAGCGACAGGCTGGGCTTCTTCGCTGATCTCGGCGCCATCAGCATCCGACTGATCGCGCGGGCGGTCACGGCCCGGACGACGGCGGCGTCCACCGCGACGGCCGCGTTTGCCGCGGCGGTTGTCTTCATCACCATCGTCTTCGGCGTCGGAGCTGGATTCGTCCTCGCCGTCGTCGTCGTGATCGTGGTTGTGTCCGTCGTGATCCTCGTCGTCGGAGGAGCCGTCGTCGATGATCTCCTCGTCCTCTTCCTCGATCTCGTCGGGAGCCGGCGGAGGAAGCGGCTTGAGCTTGCGCAGGTCGATAGGCTGCATCGGGCGCGCCTGAATGACGTTGCCGTCGGCGCGTCCTTCGATGTTGAACGAACCGGTCTTGAGGTCCTCATCCGCCTCGATGCGCACGACGACGTGGCATTCGCGCTCGATATCGGCGATCGGAGCGCGCTTCTCATTGAGGAGATAGAGCGCAACTTCGGGCGCGGCCTGGACATGTACCGTCTGGACGCGATCATCGGCGGCGCGAGCCTCGATGGTGCGCAGGAGCTGGATCGCGGCGCTCTCGATGGAGCGAACGCGGCCGGTGCCGGCGCAATGATCGCAGGGCTCGGAAGACAGTTCCAGCACGCCGGCGCGGCGGCGCTGGCGCGAGATTTCGAACAGGCCGAACTGAGAGATGCGGCCCGTCTGAACGCGGGCGCGGTCGATCTTCAGGCAGTCCTTCATCTTCTTTTCGACGGCGCGGTTGTTCTTGCCGTCTTCCATGTCGATGAAGTCGATGACGATAAGGCCAGCGAGGTCGCGCAGGCGCATCTGGCGGCTGGCTTCCGCAGCGGCTTCCAGGTTGGTCTTCAGTGCGGTGGCCTCGACGTTGCGCTCGCGCGTGGCCTTGCCGGAGTTCACGTCGATCGCGACGAGGGCTTCGGTCTGGTTGATGACGATGTAGCCGCCGGAGGGCAGGTGGACGGTGGGCGAGTAGATGCCCTCGAGCTGGTCTTCGACGCCGGTGACGACGAAGAGGGGACCGCCGCCTTCATGCTCCACCACTTTGCGGGTGTGGGACGGCATAAGCATTTTCACGAAGGTGCGCGCTTCGTTGTAGGCCTCGTCGCCTTCGACGATGATGCGCTCGACATCCTTGTCGTAGAGGTCGCGCACGGCGCGGAGAACAAGGTGGCCTTCCTCGTGGATGAGGGCTGGCGCCATCGATTCCATCGTCTTGCCGACGATCTGCTGCCAGAGCTTGGTGAGGTATTCGAAGTCGCGGCGCACTTCGGTCTTGGTGCGCTTGGCGCCTGCGGTGCGGACGATGAGGCCTGCGCCTGACGGAATTTCGAACTCGGAGGTGATCGCCTTCAGGCGCTTGCGGTCCGAGACGTTGGTGATCTTGCGGGAGATGCCGCCGCCGCGCGAGGTGTTGGGCATCAAGACGCAGTAGCGGCCGGCGAGCGAAAGATAGGTGGTGAGGGCCGCGCCCTTGTTGCCGCGCTCTTCCTTGACGACCTGGACCAGCATCACCTGGCGGCGACGGATGACTTCCTGAATCTTGTACTTGCGCTGGAAGAGAGCGGTGCGGCGCGCCTTCTTGCGTTCCTCGACTTCGTCGGCTTCTTCTTCCTCGTCTGCGCCGCCATTCTCAAGCGCGCCTGTGGGCTCTTCGCCGTCCTCGGCGTCGTCCTTTGCGATTTCCTCGTCAGCCTCGGCGAGCAGGGCTTCGCGATCCTCTTTGGGGATCTGGTAGTAGTCGGGATGTATTTCAGAGAAGGCGAGGAAGCCGTGGCGATTGCCACCGTAGTCGACGAACGCCGCCTGCAGCGACGGTTCGACCCGGGTTACCTTGGCGAGATAGATGTTGCCGCGAAGCTGGCGCTTGTTGCGGGCTTCGAAATCAAAGTCTTCGATCTGCCCGTTGTTGACGACGGCCACCCGGGTCTCCTCCGGGTGGGTCGCGTCGATCAGCATGAGTTTGCTCATGTCGTAGAACCTCTTTGGCTGGGAGGCGGGCGGCGCGCGTGAGCGCGGCCAGAGCCCGCAAGTGTACGGAATGGATGAGGGACGAGAGGTCTCGGCGTCCGGTCGGGCTGACTGAATCTCGCGTGATCGCGTTCATAATTGCCCTGGCCAAGGAAGCTGCGTAACCGCAGGCCTCCACTACGCGCGGAACCCTAACGCCCTGAGCAAAATGGCTTTTTCGGAAGGCCGTCAGCAGGGCGACAAGGCGGGCCATCTCGGCTCGCCTCGTGACTCACCTATGCACGGATTGTGTTAAAAGGGAAAGAGCGGAGATAGGGTACGTTCCGTACCGTATATTTACCCTGCGTAAATTCACCCCTCGCACCTGCGTTCCTGCCCTACGACGCCCACTCGCGTGACGCGTCCGGTGTCGTTGGCGACGTCGAAATAGAGTTTGCCGTAGTCGTAGAGCGTTGTTTCATTGCGTGTTTCGACGCAACGAGGTTTGCCGAGGGAGGCGCGGGCGTGAATCTGCTCGGCGCCAGGACGGACGCCGTCCGCAGTGTGGAATCGGGCGTCCTCGACGATGATCCAGTAGACCTCGTCATGGGCGCCGACGGTCAGCCCGTCGGGGAAAGTGTAGGTGGTGGCGTTCGAATTGGGGATCGGCGCGGTGCGCAGGGGCGTCCCCTTCACGGCGAGCAGGGTGGCCAACGGCATGCCGATCTGAACCTCGCCGACGCGCTGTCCGGACACGATCAGGTCGTCGTCGAGTGTCAGGGGGCCGGAGGCGCAGCCGGCGGCGGCGAGGATGGCGGCCAGGACGGAGAGGCGGGCAATGTGCATGGCGTCGAACTCGTTCGAAGCGCCCCGCCAGCAGCCCGGCCAGAACAGTACAGCCAGGGCCAAATGTCGAGCGCGATCAGCGTTCCCAACGAACAGTTAACGACGTGCGGGTAAGGGTCGGGCAGGGATCAGAAGGTCCTTGTGGAATGTCCTGAAGGGCGAGGCCGCGTGCGCGCACTGGTTGCGAAAATCGCGTTGTTACTTGGCGTGCTGTGTATGGCCGCGTCGAGCGCCGTTGCCGACCCGCCAACCGGCCGGGTGACATCGGTGCGCTTTGGCGGCGAAGGGCAGGCGACGCGCATCGTCATCGAGAGCGACAGCCCTCTGCAATATCACGTATTCCTGCTGGCGACGGGAACGAGCCGGGTGGTCGTTGACCTGCCGCGTGTGCGCTGGTCGATCGGTGGGCTGACGACCGAGTCCGGCTCCGGAAAAGGGACGGGTGTGGTGGCGGGTTATCGCTACGCCCACAACACGGCGACAACGTCACGGCTGGTGCTGGACCTGGCGCAACCGGCGACGGTTGCGCGCGAGTTTGTGCTGGCAGGCAAGGACAAGGACGAGCCGCACCGTATCGTCATCGATCTTGATCCGGTGACGCCTCAGGTGTTTGCAGACGCCGCGACCGGCGACATGGGCGGCCCCCAGCCGGTGGCGCGGCAGGTTTCACGCAAGCCATTGATTGTTATCGATCCGGGCCATGGCGGTAAGGATCCGGGAGCGCTGTCACGCGGAGGGGTGAAGGAAAAGGATGTCACGCTCGCCATTGCGCTGCAGGTCCGCGATGTGCTGGTCGCTTCGGGCCGATACGATGTGGCGCTGACCCGCTCGACAGACATTTTCATCGAGCTGGAAGACCGCGTGACGAAGGCGCGGAATCTTGGCGCCGATCTGTTCATAGCGCTGCATGCGGACGCAGGCGGCAAACCGACCACGCGTGGAGCGTCCGTGTACACACTGTCTCCCGATGGCGAGAAGCGGATCGACGGGGTCAGCAAGCAGCATGACTGGCTTCTCGATGTCGAGATCGACTCCGATCGCCCGGACGAGGTGAACCAGATCCTGCGGGATCTTGTGCAGCGGGAGACCAAGAACCAGTCGGCGCGATTTGCTTCGGGGCTAGCCGAGGCGCTCACAGCTTCGGGTTGGCCGACTCTGGAGAACACCCTCAGGCGCAAGAGCCTCTACGTGCTGCTGAGCCCGGATACTCCTGCAGCGCTGCTGGAAATGGGGTTCCTGACCAATGACGAAGACGTAACTGCGCTGCAGTCCGAGGCGAAGCGCCAGAAGCTGGTGGCGGCGGTGAGCCATGCCATCGACACGTATTTCGATAACCAGACCATGATGGTCGCAGGGCGGTAGACCTGGCGGCGTTGCGGCGCCGGAATGGCGTATCGCCGAGGCGCGCGATGCTGTCAAAATGGGCTGTATTTAACGCAAATGAGGCCTGTCGCCGGGCCGGTATGCGCCTTAAAGTCACCGCAAACCTCGGTGATTCCGGACTGCTGTTAAGAGGCGGCCATTCGGTGCGCCGGAGTTATCATGGTCGAAGGGACCATGGCTGACTGTGGACCCCGACCTACACCCGGCCCCCGCTAACTCGAACAAGGGTCCGGTTTGATCTTGCCTGGTGAAAGATGCAGCTGACTATGCCCCGTTGGAACTGGAAGGTTATCCTGCTGTCGATCGCGGGCGTGATCGGCCTTGTGGCCATCTCGGGACTTATCTGGTTCTTTGTCGTTACGCAGGACCTGCCCTCCGAAGAGCAGCTTGCCAATTACGAGCCGCGCATCATGAGCCGCGTGCATGCCGGCGATGGCGCGCTTGTTGCTGAATTCGCGACGCAGCACCGCGTCTACGTTCCTTCTGAAGACCTGCCTGACCTTCTGGTGCAGGCCTTCACCTCGGCCGAGGACAAGGACTTCTTCAATCATTCGGGCATCGACCTGTGGGGTATGTTCCGCGGCGCGATCCTCAATCCGCTGATGGGACGCGACCAGGCGGGCGGATCGACGATCACGCAGCAGGTCGTGAAGAACATGCTGCTCGACGCCACGAAGTCGATCGAGCGCAAGGTTCGCGAGGCGGTGCTCGCGATGCGTCTCGAGAAGATGCTGACGAAGGAGCAGATTCTCGAGCTCTACCTGAACGAGATCTATCTTGGTGGCAGGTCTTATGGCGTGGGCGCAGCGTCGCTGAACTATTTCGGCAAGTCGCTGGGCGACCTGACCATCGCCGAATGCGCCATGCTCGCCGCGCTGCCGCAGGCGCCAGGACGCGTGAATCCGTATCTGAATCGGGAAGCAGCCATCGAGCGCCGCAACTGGGTGATCGGCCGCATGGTCGTCAACGGTTACATCTCGCAAGCCGACGCCGACAAGGCGATGGCAGAAGAGCTCGTCGTGGTCGATCGCCTGAACACGGCCGAAAACCAGGCGTCGGGTTACTATGTCGAGCAGCTTCGTCGCGAATTGCTGATCATGGAAATCGTGCGGCTGGCGGCTGAAGCGGGCAAGATGCCCAAGGAAGCAACGCCGGCGACCTTCAAGGCTCTCCCGGCGAGTGAACAGAAGTCGCTGCGCGAGCAGTTTGAAGTTGAGGCGTCGAAGGCGCTCAACGAGGGCGGGCTGTCGATCCGCTCCACGCTCGACTCGAACCTGCAGCTGATTGCTCAGACCGCGCTACGCGCCGGGCTTGAAAGCTATGACCGTCGCCATGGGTGGCGCGGCCCGATCCACACGATGAAAGTCGATGAGGAGTTCGGCAAGGCGCTTACCGACTATGCGAACGCCAAGGATACCAAGGCCAAGGTCTCCGTGGGTGGTAATGACTGGCAGCTTGCGCTGGTGCGGTCGGTAAACAAGGATGCAGTACGGCTTGGCCTTTCCAGCGGCGAGACGGGCACGCTGCATCCCGACGACGTGAAATGGGCGGCGCCGTTCAAGCGCGAAGGCGGGACGGGCCTGAAGGCCGGCGACGTGATCTTCGTTTCGCGCCAACCGACACCCGATGTCACAAGCCAGCTGATCACCGACTATGGCGTACCGAAGAAGACGGCGGCCAACGCGCCGTGGCGGCTGCGCCAGGTGCCTGCCGTGCAGGGCGCGCTGATCGCGATGGACCCGCACACCGGCCGCGTGCTTGCCATGGCGGGCGGCTATTCCTTCCAACTCAGCTCGTACAACCGGGTGATCCAGGCGCAGCGGCAGCCCGGCTCATCATTCAAGCCGTTCGTCTATGCCGCCGCCTTCGAGACGGTCGATCAGCAGTTGCTGGCCGAACGGCCTGAGACACAGGGCTACAAGTGGACGCCCGGCTCGCGCCTGCCGGACATTCCCTACGTCTCCTGCACGGTCGTTGGCGGCGAAGAGAAGTGCTACAAGCCTGCCAACTACTCCGAGAAGTTCTATGGTCTCACGCCCCTGCGCATCGGGGTGGAGAAATCGTACAACGCTATCACTGTGCGCCTCGCCAGCGAGATCGGTTTCGACAAGGTGTCCGAGATCGGCGAGCGGATGGGAATTTACGACAAGCTGCCGGCATACGAAGCCATGTCGCTTGGCGCCGGCGAGACGACGCCAATGCGGATGGCGATCGCTTATGCCGGGCTGGTCAATGGCGGCAAGCAGGTTCAGCCCGTCATGTTCGATCGCATTCAGAATCGCTATGGCGAGACGATCTACAAGACGGACACGCGCGAGTGCGCCGGATGCTCGGCCGAATGGACGCGGGGACTGACGCCGCCTGTTCTGGCCGACCAGCGCAAGCAGGTGATGGACCCGGTAACGGCCTATCAGGTCGTCTCCATTCTGGAAGGCGCTGTGCAGCGCGGAACGGGCACGACGATCCGTTCAGTCGGCAAGTCCATCGCGGCGAAGACTGGCACTACTAACGACCAGTTCGATGCGTGGACGGTCGGCTTCAGCCCGAACCTTGTGGCCGCGGTCTGGGTTGGCTTCGACACGCCGCGCGACATGGGCACGGGCGAATCCGGCGGCCGGGTCGCGGCGCCGATCTTCCGCGACTTCATGCTGGCTGCGCTGAAGGACAAGCCTGATGTCGGTTTCAGGATTCCCGGCGGCGTCGAGTTGATCGACATCGATGCGGACACGGGTTGCCTGCCGGATGCGGGGACGCGGCTGGTGATCGTGGAGGCTTTCCGGTCGGGTTCCGGGCCGACGGATGTCTGCGAACCGTCAGTGGGTGCTGATGGCTATCGTGTCGACTTCAGCAGCATGGCGGCGGGTGACGAGGTGGCTTCGTCCACACGCGACGGGCAGGTGGTGTCCCAACCGGCGGACGGCAGCCAACCGAACATCCCCGTTGACCCGAATGTTCCGTTCGACCCGACCGCTCCCCTGACGCCGCCGGTTACGCCGCCGAGCGACGAAGACCTGACCTTCGACGACGGCACTTTCTGAGCCAGGGCGCGCGAGGCGGGAGGCTGCCCCTTCCGTCCCGCGCCGCACTGCTCTAGGAGCCTTCCGTTCCCAATCGCCGTCCTAGATGAGACCGCCATGACGCCCGAACTTGAATCGATGATCGACACCATCCGGCAGTCGGTGGCTCTTCTGCGGAGGCGTCTTTGACTGGGGCGTCGCCGAAAAACGCCTCGCCGAACTGAACGCGCTGTCCGAGCGCCCTGACTTCTGGAACGATCCTCAGAAAGCCCAGCCGATGATGCGCGAGCGCACGCGCATCGAGTCTGCGATGACTGACATCCGCATGCTCGAGCGCGAAGCGGACGACGCGGTCGAACTGTGGGACATGGCGCAGGCAGAGGGCGACAAGGGCGCACTTGCCGAGGTGGAAGCCAGCATCCGCGCGGCGCTGGGCAAGGCCAAGGACGCCGAATTGAAGGCGCTGCTGTCTGGCGAGGTGGACGCCAACGACTGCTATATCGAGATCAACGCAGGCGCGGGCGGCACGGAGAGCCAGGACTGGGCCTCGATGTTGCGCCGCATGTATGTGCGCTACGCCAATGCCAAGGGCTGGAAGATCGAGGAGATCGACGACCATCCGGGCGAGGCGGCGGGCATCAAGTCGGCCACCATGCTGATCAAGGGCGAATACGCCTATGGCTGGCTGAAGAGCGAGAGCGGCGTGCATCGACTCGTTCGCATATCGCCATATGACTCGAATGCCCGGCGGCATACGAGTTTTGCTTCCGTCTGGGTCTATCCGGTGATCGACGACACGATCGTGGTCGATATCAAGGAGAGCGATGTTCGGACTGATACGTATCGCGCGTCGGGTTCGGGCGGCCAGCACATCAACAAGACGGACTCGGCTGTACGCCTCACGCACGCGCCGACAGGTATCGTGGTTGCGGTGCAGGCTGAACGCTCGCAGCACAAGAACCGCGCCAAGGCATGGGACATGCTGCGCGCGCGTATCTACGAGATGGAACTGAAGAAGCGCGAGGCGGCGGCGCAGGCCGAAGCCGATTCGAAGACGGAGATCGGCTGGGGCCGGCAGATCCGCTCCTACGTTCTGCAGCCGTATCAGATGGTAAAAGACCTGCGGACGGGCGTGGAGACGTCGGATACCGGCGGGGTGCTGGATGGCGATCTCGACGCGTTCCTGCAGGCGTCACTGAGCCACAAGCTGGGACCTGAAACGGTTGTGGAAGACCTGGACTAGCTGGGGTGCTGGTGCGCGGATGGCGCGCTGTCCGGAAGATGACTGGCTGCCCCGAAAATGCCCTGATTGAACCATTGCGGACCTAAGGATTATCGTTTATCGATAAACCAAGGTCAGGCGGACGTGATTCCGCCAAGTCAGTGGGACAGGTCCATGCGCAAGTATTATACTTTTAGTTTCACGGCAATACTGATGGCGTCGGTGGCTGTCCCGGCGTTTGCCCAGGATATCCAGACTGTCCCCGTGGCGACCGGCGCTGCGGACGCAGAAGGCGTCATCAGCTACACGCCCGTCGATTTCGCCGCCGCCCGTCCGAACACGGCACTGGAGATGATCAACCGCATTCCCGGCTTCAGCTTTGACGGCGGTGACAATGTTCGTGGCTTCGCCGGCGCCGCCGGAAACGTGCTGATCGACGGCGCGCGTCCCACCAGCAAGACGGACGGACTGGGCGATACGCTTGGACGCATTCCCATTGACCAGGTGGAGCGCATCGACGTCATCCGGGGCGGCGCGCCGGGCATCGACATGCAAGGCCAGACGGTGGTGGCCAACGTGATCCGCAAGAAGGCGGACACGTTCCAGCAGGTCTTTTCAGTTCGGAGCTTCCTGTTCGCCGATACCGGCAAGACCATCCCGGGATGGAACTATCAGGCGACGCGACGCGTCGGCGAACACCAGTTCGACTTCTCGGCGGGGCGCGGCATCTCTATGGATGACTCGGTCGGACGGGGCTGGCGCACGACGACTGATCCGGACGGCGATCTGTTGTTGTTCGAAAATGCGCGCACCGAAGGCGATGGCGCGGTGCACACGCTTCGCGGTGGATACAAGGGACCGCAGTTCGGCGGCACGCTGAGCCTCAATGGCGTGATCGGTACGGACGAATTCAAGAACGAGTCCTACTTCACGACGCCTTCCACAAGCGAAGCGTATGTCAGCCGTTCGGCCAACGATCGTGGCGAGATCGGCATCAACTACACGACCGACCTTACGCCTGAACTGGAGTGGGAGACGCTGGGCCTGCTCAAGCTCGCGGTTGGTTCGTTCGATGCAACGGGTGTGACGGCGGGCGGCTCGCAACTGTTCGAGATCGAGGCCGAGGCTGGTGAGCGGATTGCGCGCTCCGTGTTGCGCTATGCGTATTCGCCGGAGTTGTCCTTCGAGGGCGGTGGCGAAATCGCCTACAACTATCGCGAACAGCAGGTGGCGTTGACGCGGAACGGCGCGCCAGTCCCGTTGCCGGCGTCGGACGTGTTGGTCGAGGAGACGCGCGGCGAAGCGTTCGTGCAGGCGAACTGGCGGCCGTTGCCCGAATGGACGATCGAGGGAGGCGTTCGCGTCGAGCGTTCAACGATCACGCAATCGGGCGACACGGACCGGGAGCGTTCGTTCACCTATCCCAAGCCGCGTCTTGTGCTGACCTGGTCGCCGTCAAAGGACGACCAGCTGCGCTTGCGGGCGGAGCGCGAAGTGGGTCAGCTCGACTTCCAGGACTTTGCTTCGGAAGTGGATCTCAATTCCGGCCAGCAGAGCACTGGCAACTCCGAACTCGAGCCGGACAAGACGTGGGTTTACGAAGCCACCTACGAAAAGCGCTTCTGGGATGGCGCGGCCGCCGTGCTGACCTTTCGCCACGAAGATATCTCGGACGTTGTGGACCTCTTCCCGCGCGATGTCATGATCGACACGGACAACGACAACATTCCCGACACGAGCGTGCTTCTGGTCGGCCCGGGCAATATCGGCAATGGCAAGAATGACGAGATCAGCTTCAACCTGACGCTGCCGCTGGCCAATCTGGGCCTGAAGGGCGCGGAGCTGAAAATCGAGACGGAGTGGGAGAACAGCGAAGTTACCGATCCTCTGACGGGAGAGACGCGCCGGATCTCCGGGCAGCGGCCAGACGATGTGAATGTGAACTTCCGTCAGGATTTGCCCGACCTGCACCTTACCTTCGGCGTCGGCTGGTTCTCGGGCTGGCGCGAGAGCTATTATCAGGTCGACAATATCGAGAACCTGAGGCTGAAGGACTTCTATCACTCGTTCATCGAATGGAAACCGGATCCAGGCTTCACGCTGCGCGCGGAGCTGAACAACTTCGATCCGTACAGCTTCAATATCGAGCGTTCGATCTATGCTGGCCGCCGTGACCAGTTCCCGCTTGAGACGATTGAGACGGAGCGCCGGAATTCGCAGGTGATGGGCATGCTGAGCGCTCGGTGGACGTTCAATTGATGTCAGGCTGAAGGCGACTCACCCCGGTGTGATGCGCATCAGGACGCTTTCGGCGCCTTCGTCGGTGATCACGTAGAGGTAGCCGTCGGGACCTTGCTCGACGTCGCGGATGCGCTGGTGGAGATCGAACAGCAGCATCTCGCTCCGGACGACCTCCCAGTTCTCGTTGAAGACGATGCGCTGCAGGTGACCGGTGCGCGGGGCGTTGCTCATGCGCATGGCGCCGACAAACAGGTTTCGCTGCCAGCCGGGGAATTTGTCGCCGGTGTAGAAGACCATGCCCCCCGGCGCGATGGACGGGACGTAGGAGATGTGCGGGCGGACCATGCCTGCGTTGCTTACAGGCTGCGCGTTGACCTTCTGGCCGGCGTAGTAGCGGCCGTCGCTGACGATGGGCCAGCCATAGTTCTGGCCGGGGCGGAGGATGTTGATTTCGTCGCCGCCCTGGGGCCCGTGCTCGGAGACCCAGAACTCGTTGGTCCAGGGATTGAGCGCCAAGCCGAGATTGACGCGGTGGCCGAGCGTGAAGATTTCGGGGTTGTATCCAGTCTTGTCCGCGAACGGGTTGTCCTTCGGGATCGTGCCGTCGTCGTTCAGGCGCAGGGTCTTGCCGGCATAGTCGTCGGGCTTCTGCGCGCGGCCGATGGATTCGTCGGTGCCAACGCCGGGGCAGCCGATGGTGAAGTAGAGTTTCCCGTCGGGGCCGAACATCATCTTCATGTAGAGCGCGTCGACATCGTCGCCGACGAAGATATCCTTGCCGTCCACGATCTCCTTACCATTCCAGCGGCCGCGGAAGATGGCGTTGTTGCCGTACTCGCCATGGGCGGGCTTGTGGTAGGCGAGGTAGATCAGCCCGTTGCTGGCAAAGTCGGGGTGCAGCTTCACGTCCATAAAGCCGGTGGCGGTACCGAGGACAGCGACTGTGGGAACGCCGGCGATAGGCGTGGGATCAAGCTCGCCGCTGCGGACGATGCGGAGCGTGCCGGCGCGTTCGGCGATGAGGACATCACCGGTCGGCAGGAATTCGATGGCGCGGGGCGAGGTGAGGCCGCGTGTGACGACGGAGACGCTGATGTGGCGGGCTTCCCACGACTCGAAGGCGAAGGGGCCGTCGGCGAGGGCGGGCGCGGGCCATGCCTCGGGACGTGGCGCGTCTGCCGTATCGCGCTCGGCGCGGATGCGGCGAGCGGGATAGGGGATGCCGTCGACGTAGGCGCTGCGGTTGCGGCCGGTGGGGTCGGTGCTCAGATCGGCGTTGGCGAACTGGGGTGTGGCCGCCGCCGAGGCGAGGAAGGCGATGACGTGCTCACGCTGGTCAGGCTGCAGCATGCCGGACTGGAGCGCCATCAGTCCATCCGGGGAGAGGGCTGCAGAGACGCGCGCGGCGCCGAGCGTGTGGAGTTCGTCGAGTTCGGGAGCAGTCTCGTCTCCGCCATTGTGGCAAGCGGCGCAGAAGCGGTCGTAGACAGCCTGTCCGGCTGCTGCCTCCAGCGTAGGAGCAGGCATCTCGGTTGCGGCGGCTTCAGGCGGAGGGGCGGTGGACGTGCAGCTGGCGAGACCCAGCGCCAGGGTCATAAGCGATACGGTTGAGAGTTTCATGCTTGTCCCCACATCCGGCGCGGCGTGCCGGACGCATAGAAGGCGCATTGCAGTCGGCCAGTCACGCTGCGGCGCGGCAGAAGAGGTCTGCGAAGGGGATTCCGGCTCTGATCGGGCCCACGCGTGAGTGGCTTCGAGGCTGGCGGATGCGCCAATCCGCGTGGGGGCGAAAATCGGCGTGAAATCAATAACTCAGGCCTGTGGATCAAACGCCATATTCGTTTGTATCGCGGCGCACAAATGGTCTAGAAGATCATCTCGAATCCCGGCGGCCGCGCCGCCCATTTTCCGGACGATTTCTGCTTGAGCGATACGCCTGATCAAACTGCGCCGGACGGTGGCAATGGCGCCGGCGACATTGCGCCCATTTCCATCACCGCGGAACTGAAGAAGTCGTATCTCGACTATGCGATGAGCGTCATCGTCAGCCGTGCGCTGCCGGATGTTCGCGATGGCTTGAAGCCGGTTCACCGCCGCATCCTGTTTGCCGCCTATGAAGGCGGTTACACGCACGACAAGCCGTTCCGGAAGTCGGCCAACATCGTCGGTGATGTGATCGGCCGCTGGCATCCGCACGGCGACCAGTCGATCTATGACGCCCTCGTGCGCATGGCGCAGCCGTTCGCGATGAGTGTGCCGCTGATCGATGGACAGGGAAACTTCGGCTCGATCGACGGCGACCCGCCGGCGGCCATGCGTTACACCGAAAGCCGCATGGCGCGGGTGACGGCGAACCTGCTGGACGACATCGACAAGGACACGGTCAATTTCGAGGACAACTATGACGGCTCCCGCCAGGAGCCGACGGTGCTGCCGGCGAAGTTCCCGAACCTGCTGGTCAACGGCGCGGGCGGCATCGCGGTCGGCATGGCGACCAACATTCCGCCGCACAACCTGACCGAGATCATCGACGCGACCACTGCGCTGATCGACAATCCCGCCATTGATGACATGGCGCTGCTCGACATCGTGCCGGGGCCTGACTTCCCTACAGGCGCGCTGATCATCGGCCGGGCGGGTTCGCGCAATGGCCTGATGACGGGGCGCGGCTCTGTCATCATGCGCTCGAGGACGGATATCGAGACGACCAAGGCCGGGCGCGAGGCGATCATCGTCACCGAGGTACCCTACCAGGTGAACAAGGCCACGATGGTCGAGAAGATCGCCGAACTGGTGCGCGAGAAGCGGATCGAGGGCATTTCGGACCTGCGCGACGAAAGCGACCGCAACGGGATTCGCGTCGTGATCGAGATCAAGCGCGACTCCTCTGCCGACATCGTGCTCAACAACCTGTTCCGCCTGACGCCGATGCAGACATCGTTCGGCGTTAACATGCTGGCGCTTAATGGCGGCCGACCGGAACTGATGACGCTGCGTGGTATGTTGCAGGCGTTCATCCGCTTCCGCGAGGAAGTGGTGGCGCGGCGCACCAAGTTCGAGCTGAACAAGGCGCGCGACCGTGCTCACGTATTGATCGGCCTCGCGCTTGCTGTCGCCAACATCGACGAGATCATCCGGATAATCAGATATTCGGCGGACCCGGAATCGGCCCGCATCGCATTGCTCGAGAAGCCCTGGCCGGCGATGGACATGGCTCCGTTGATCGGCCTGATCGCCGACCGTCGCACGGTGTTCAACGACAAGGGCGAGATCAAGCTGTCGGACGAGCAGGCGCGCGCCATACTCGCGCTGCAGCTGTCCCGCCTGACCAATCTCGGCCGCGATGAGATCGGCAAGGAGGCGTCGGGCCTCGCCGAGAAGATCAAGGACCTGCTCGCCATCCTGGCGTCGCGCGCCCGCGTGCTCGACATCATCAAGGGTGAACTGACCGAAGTGCGCGAGAAGTTCGGCAAGCCGCGCCGTTCGGAGTTCATCGAGGCAGACCTCGATCTTGAAGACGAAGCCTTCATCGAGAAGGAAGACATGGTCGTCATGGTCACCCATGGCGGCTATGTGAAGCGTACGGCGCTTTCGGCCTATCGCACCCAGAACAGGGGCGGGAAGGGGCGCGGGGGTATGGAAACCAAGGAGCACGATTTTGTCGTCCGCCTGTTCGCAGCCGACACGCACACCGAGATCCTGTTCTTCTCCTCGACGGGCATGGCCTACAAGCAGAAGGTCTGGCGTCTGCCGCTGGGCGCGCCCAATGCGCGTGGCAAGGCGCTGATCAACATCCTGCCGCTGAAGGAAGGCGAGCGGATCACGTCCGTCATGCCGCTGCCGCAGGATGAGGAAGCGCGGGCCAAGCTCAACATCATGTTCGCAACCAAGTCGGGCGGTGTGCGGCGCAACCTGCTGACGGACTTCCTGTCGGTGAACCGCGCCGGCAAGATTGCCATGAAACTGGAAGACGAGGCCGACGCCATTGTCGACGTGCAACTGTGCGCACCAGAAGACGATGTGCTGCTGACGACGGCCCTGGGCCAGTGCATTCGTTTCTCTGTCGATGATGTGCGCGTGTTCACTGGCCGGACATCTACAGGCGTTCGCGGTATTCGGCTGGGGGCTGGCGACTCGCTGATCGCAATGAGCGTGCTTGGACAGATCGACGTGACGCCGGCAGAGGCGCGCGCCTATCTCAAGCGGGCGAATGCGATGCGGCGCGCGGAGGGCGAGGAAGCGGCCGAAGAGGTCGATAGCGACGAAGGCGATGAAGCCGCGCCAGCCGTCGACGCCGAAGGTAATGGCGAAGTGGAGCTGAGCGACGAGCGTTTCGCGCAACTGCAGAAGGCCGAACAGTTCATCCTTACGCTGACGGAAGAAGGTATGGGCAAGCGTGCGACCGCGTTCGACTATCGTCGCACCGGGCGGGGTGGAAAGGGTCTCATCGCGCACCGCCTGCCTAAGGACGGAAAGCTGGTTGCTTCCTTCCCCGTAGGCGAAGCGGACGAAATCATGGTGGTGACAGATGCGGGGCAGTTGATACGCTGCGCCGTAGATCAGATCCGCATTGCGGGTCGGGCGACGCAGGGTGTTCGCGTGCTGAGGGTGGCGGCAGGCGAGCGGGTCGTTTCCGTTGAGAGGCTGGAGGACCAGAGCGGTGACGAGACGGCCGGAAAGACGGGCGGCGGGTGAACCGCGTCCAGTGCGCGGGGCGGCTGCAGGACGGGCTGCCACTGTCGGCCGGGCGATAAAGCGTATCGGGCTTTATCCCGGCACGTTCGATCCCATCACAAATGGTCACCTCGACATTATCGGCCGGGCCGTGAAGCTGGTCGACAAGTTGATTATTGGCGTCGCGATCAATGAGGGGAAAGGCCCGCTTTTCTCGCTTGAAGAGCGAACGCAGATGGTTCTGGCCGAGGCGCGCAAGCTGGCCGGCTCGACCGAGATCGAGGCGCGGCCATTCGACACCCTGCTGATGCATTTTGCTGAGGAATGCGGGGCGCAGATGATCATACGCGGTCTGCGGGCCGTGTCGGATTTCGAGTACGAGTTCCAGATGGTCGCCATGAACCAGCGGATGAACAACGAAATCGAGACCGTGTTCCTGATGGCGGATCCACATCACCAGGCCGTGTCGTCCCGACTGGTAAAAGAGATTGCGCGTCTGGGCGGCCAGTCCCAGCTTTTCGTGCCGGCAGCCGTGCACGAAAAGCTGATGGCAAAGTACAAGCGCAAGTAGCGCGGAGCTCCGCAGACAACAGGACGAGCGATAGACGTGACCACGCTGGCCAGCGCAATCCGCAAGCATGCGCCACGTCGCGTGGTTCGCTTCCTGCGCGGCGCGAAAGGGTTTGGCCGGCGCGTTGCATGCGATGTCGCCGACCTGCGGGAAAAGTTGTCCGGCCGGGCGCAGCCGCTGACGCCGCCACGAAGGATGTGGGAACTGGTCGGTGGCGGGGATGCAGATTTCCACTCGCTAGGCCAGAGCCAGGTGAAGCTGCTGAAGGCGCACGGGTTGCAGCCGTATCACCAGGTGCTGGACGTGGGTTCGGGCATCGGGCGTTTGGCGTCGCCGCTGACGCAGTACCTGAAAGCGCCCGGCGGATTCGATGGTGTCGAGATCATCCCCGAGGCCGTGAGTTGGTGCCAGCGCGTGATCACGTCTGCCTGTCCGACGTTCCGCTTCCATAGGGCGGATGTGCGAAACGACCGCTACAATCCCGCCGGGCGGACGCCCGCCAGCAGCTATGTCTTTCCGTTTGCGGACGAAACGTTCGATTTTGTGTTCCTGGGATCTGTGTTCACTCACATGTATGCGCCCGACATGCGGAACTATTTTTCCGAGATCGTGCGAGTGATGAAGCCCGGCGGGACGTGTGTGATAAGCTACTACCTACTGGACGTGGCGAGGCGCCAGCAGCCGGCGGCGCCCGGATCGGCGCTGCGGTTCGACACAGCGCTGGACGGCTGCTGGTGCGCTTTTCCGGACTTGCCGGAAGCGGCGATCGCATTCGAGCGGCGTATCGTCGAACAGCTGTACGAAGCGTCCGGGATGCGAATCTTGGAGCTGATCCGGGGGAACTGGGACAGTTCCGGCCGGCAGGACCAGGACATAGTGATTGCCGTGAAACAAAGCCTGACCGGCAGTTGACAGGGCCGCTGGGGAAAGTGATTGCACCAACCGCAGGATCGGTCGATCAATGCCCTGGATCCCACGGTGGGGATGGCAGCAAGGCAGGCACTATGCTTCGTAGGTTGGTGATGGCAACGACGGCCCTTGTGCTGTCGGCAGCGGCGCTATCGGGGCCAGCGCAAGCGGGGCCGGCGGACGACCCCGCCAACTGGCGTAAAGTCGACGCCGAAAATCTCCTGCAGTTCACGGTGAACGGCAAGGAGATCCTGATCGAGCTGCGCCCGGATATCGCGCCGGTGCATGTGGCGCAGGTGCGCAAGATCGTGCGTGATGGGAACTACGACAAGACGCCGTTCCATCGCGTGATCGACAAGTTCATGGCGCAGGGTGGCGACGTCTATTCCGTGTATCAGGTTTATCCGCGCTATCCGAACATGCCGGGCGAGTTCAACTGGCAGCGCGATCCGTCCGTGCAGAAGGTGCAGTGGTTCGGGTTGACGCCGCAGGGCGACAAGATCGGCTATCTGGACGGCTTCATTGTCCAGGGCCAGCCGGATGAAGTCGCGATGATTTCCGATCCGCCTGTCGCGAGGACCTGGGCCATCCATTGCCAGGGCATTGCCTCGATGGCGCGTTCGCGTTCGCCGGACAGCGCCTCGACCGAGTTCTACCTGATGCGCGCGCCGCGCGTGGGTCCCGACTCTCCACTCGACAAGAACTACACCGTGTGGGGCCGCGCGCTGACCGGGTTGGATACGATCCTCGGCATCAAGCTGGGTCCGCCTGAAAATGATGGCCGGTTCGTGAACAACAATCAGGCCGACAAGCTGACCAAGGCGATGATCGCCGCCGACATTCCTGAGGCCAAGCGTCCTACCGTCTATGTAAGGCGGACGGACGGGCCCGAGTTTGCCGCAACGCTCGCCGCCATTGCGATCAACGATCCGATCCAAGCGTGCGCGCTCCCTCCCGTAGACGTCATTGTAGAAAGGCCGACCCCATGAGCTCCGACAAAGAGAACACTCTCATCCTCAATCTCGACACGGGGGCGGTGACGATTGAGCTACTGGCGGACAAGGCGCCGGGCCATGTCGAGCGTATCAAGGAACTGGCGCGGGAAGGGTTCTATGATGGCGTGGTGTTCCACCGCGTGATCGATGGGTTCATGGCGCAGGGCGGCGATCCGACTGGCACGGGCATGGGCGGCTCCAAGAAGTCGAACCTGCGTGCGGAGTTCAACGATGTGAGCCACCAGCGCGGCATTTGCTCCATGGCGCGCTCGAACGATCCGAACTCGGCCAACAGCCAGTTCTTCATCTGCCTTGATGACGCGTCCTTCCTCGATCGCAAGTACACCGCGTGGGGCAAGGTCATCAGCGGTATGGACGCAGTCGACGCCCTGCCGAAAGGCGAGCCGCCGAAGAAGCCGGGCAAGATTATCTCTGCGAAGGTCGCAGCCGACGTCTGAAAGTCGCGGGCGGCTCAACTGGCCCAACCGGTGTTTGTGCGGTAACGCAGAGCCGAGTTGCGATTCTGCTGCAGGTCGCCGATGACCAGACGCCCCATCGAAAAACCTGTCGTGATCCGGCCAAAGTCCGGGTTGCTGACGGCATTGCGAAACTGGTTCTTCGCGGGACTGGTGGTGGCGGCGCCGATTGGCATCACGTTCTGGCTGGTGTGGAGCTTTGTCGTCTTCGTTGATGGCGCTGTGACGCCATGGCTGCCGACCGCGTGGGATCCCGAGAACTGGCTTGGTTTCCCACTGCCAGGCCTGGGCATCATTATCGTCGTGGTGGGTCTGACCCTGCTGGGCGCCATCGTCGCGAACCTGTTCGGCCGGACGATGGTGCGGGTCGGGGAGTTGATTCTCGCGCGCGTGCCGCTGGTGCGGTCGATCTATTCCGTGATCAAGCAGGTGGTCGAGACGCTGGCCTCGAATGATTCATCCTCGTTCAAGCAGGCTGTGCTGGTGGAGTATCCTGGCAAGGGACTGTGGGTGATCGGTTTTGTGACCAGCAGCAACCCAGATCCGGAAATTGCGCGGGGCCTGCCTGACGTGATTGGCGTGCTGGTGCCAAGTTCACCCAACCCGGCGATGGGGCAGCTGGTGTTCGTTACGCCTGAGCGCATTCGGCCGTTGGAGATGTCGGTCGAGAAGGCTGCCAAGCTTGTGATCTCGTTCGGCATACGGAGCGCGGACCAGATCGAGGCGGGCATGAGCGGCAAGTAGTGTTAGCTATCTTCTGGCTCGCTGATCTGGGTGGCGATGCGGGGTGCGAACAAGTCGCGCGCGAGCAGTACGGCCTTGCCACGCGGACCGGCGAGCGTTGGATCTCCCGTCAGAACTGATTTGGCATCCGTGCGAGCGATCTCGATCAGGTTCGAGTCCTGCGTGAGATCAAGCACGCGGAAGGTAGGCAGTCCCGACTGGCGCAGGCCAAGCACGTCGCCAGGGCCACGCAGGCGATAGTCGGCTTCAGCAATCTCGAAACCGTCGGTGGTCTTGCGTAGCGTATCGAGGCGTTCCTTGGCGCCTTCGGTAAGCGGGGCCTGGTAAACCAGGAGGCAGCTTGAGGCCTTCTCGCCGCGGCCGACGCGTCCACGCAGCTGATGAAGCTGCGCCAGGCCAAAGCGTTCGGCATGCTCGATCACAATGATGGTGGCTTCGGGAACGTCGACGCCGACTTCGATAACGGTGGTGGCGACAAGCACGCGTGCGTCGCCATTGCGCAGTTTTTCCAGCGCGGTGTCGCGATCCGGACCGGGCATGCGACCGTGGACCAGTTCGACCGGCGCTTTCACGAAGCCGGCGAGAATATCGCGGCGAGCAATCGCGGAGGCGTCGCCGGCGTCTTCGGAATCGACTGCCGGACAGATCCAGAAGGCGCGCTCCCCGCGATCGACAGCGCGCGAAACGGCGTTGATGACTTCGTCGATGCGCGTGTCGGGAACGGCAGCGGTGACGACTTCCTGGCGGTTGGCGGGCTTTTCGCGAATGACGGAGATATCGAGGTCGCCATGGACGGCCAGCGCCATGGTGCGCGGAATGGGCGTGGCGCTCATCACCAGCATGTGGGGGCTTGCGCCTTTCGATGTCAGGCGCAGGCGGTCCGCGACGCCGAAGCGGTGTTGCTCGTCGATCACCACGAGGGCGAGGTCGGGTAGATCAACGTCGGACTGGTAGAGCGCCTGCGTACCGGAGATGACCTGGACTTTGCCTGATCGGATATCGGCCAGGATCGCCTCGCGGCCGGCGCCCTTGTCGCGGCCGGTCAGTGCGACAGTGCGGATACCAGCCGGGGCGAGGAAACGGCCGATGGCGTCCGCCTGCTGGCGCGCGAGCACTTCGGTTGGCGACATCAGGGCGGTGATGCCGCCTGTGGCGGCGGCCTGCGCGGCGGCGAGGGCGGCGACCAGCGTTTTGCCCGAACCGACATCGCCCTGGATCATCCGGCGCATCGGGGCGGGACGGCCCATGTCGATGGCCACATCCTTGTAGGCGTCCATCTGGCCACGCGTCGGCGTGAAGGGCAGCGCCTCGACGATTGTCTTCTCCACGCCGACAGCACGGGGGATGGGCCACGCGCGGCGGCGTTCGCGGGCGAGGCGGGCCTGACCCATGGCGAGTTCGCGCGCGAGGGCTTCGTCGTAGGCCAGGCGCTGGCGCGCCACTTCGAAGCCGTCGGGGTCGTAAACCTTGGGTTGGTGGAGTCGCAGCAGGGCCTGCTTGAAGGCGGGCCAGCGGTTCCTGGCGAGAAGATGGGGATCAATCCACTCGTCGAGTTCGGGAACACCGTCGAGAGCAGCGGCCATGAACTTGCGCAGCTGCTTAGCCGTGATGTTGGCCGTCATCGGATAGACTGGTTCGACCTCGGGGAGCTCGTCGTCCTTGTCCGGCGTGACGACGTGGTCGGGGTGAACAATCTGGCGACCTCCCTGATAGTCGCCGATCTTGCCGGACGCGATAATCGTCTCTCCGATCTTGAAGGTCTTTTCCAGCCACTGACGGTTTGCGTGGAAGTAGGAGAGCGTGATGAAGCCCGTGTCGTCGCGCAGGCGGACCTTGGCCGGAAACTTCGCGCGGGCGTGTTCCAGCTTATCGACGACGCCAGTGATGGTGGCGATCTCGCCGACCTGGACGGAGTCGAAGGTGGCGCGGTTACGGCGGTCGATCCAGCTTGTGGGCAGGTGGAAGAGGAGGTCGAGGATCGTCTCGCCGTCGATCAGCCGGGCGAGGAGGGGACGTACTTTCGGGCCGACGCCGGGCAGGCTGCCTATGTCGGCGTAGAAGGGATAGAGGACCGGATCGCGCATGCAGTTTCGATGTTAACCGGTTTGCTGGAAGCGCAATAGACATGGCGGACACTGGCGCGACCCATGGCTGGGAGGTAGACCCCCCGCATGAGCGATATTGAGACGCGACGGCGAAAGCTGAAGTTCAGGTCGGACCGGCGTGGATTCCGAGAGCTGGACCTTTATATGCAGCAGTTCACAGATGCGCACCTGCAGAGGTTCGACGCGCGCCAGCTGGATGAATTCGAGCGGGTTCTCGATATCCCGGACCAGTTCGTTTTCGACTGGATCATGGGACGTGGCGAACCGGCGCCGGAACAGAAGTCGGAAGTTCTCGACCTGCTGCTTTCATTCCGGTATGCCGCGCCTAGATAGATGAGGGGCCGCCCTGGGGCGACCCGAACGTCGTTGATCGATCGTGCGAACCTGACGCTCAGCGAGGCGTCCGGGCCTTCGAGCTATTTGTGCGTGAGTGACTGATGCGCGTCTGGGATACCCTTGCGGGCCAGAAACAACCGGTGCGGGTCTATGAGACTCCGTTCATCGCGGACGTGCGGCTGGTCGCGGAAGCAGCGCAGAAGCGGCGGGGGGCGTCGCTCTATGTCGCAAAGGATGACCGTCATGCGCTGATGGCCGTGGCGGCCGCGAGGTTTTTCGCGCCGCTGCTGGAAGTTATCCATCTGCCGGCGTGGGATTGCCTGCCTTATGATCGCGTGAGCCCGAGCCCGGCGATTGCAGCGGCGCGGTGTGCAGCGCTGGCGCGGATCGCCAGCCGCAATGTCGGATCACCGCCGGCTCTGGTGGTTACGACCGCGTCGGCGCTTGTGCAGCGCGTGCCGCCGCGCAAACACATGGGCGTTGCTGCGTTCGTGGCGCGCGTGGGCGAGCAGGTCGCGCCGGATCGGGTGCGGGCCTATCTCGACATCAACGGCTATTCGCGGGCGTCGACGGTGCGCGAGCCAGGGGAGTATTCAATCCGGGGCGGGATCGTGGACATCTTCCCTGCGGGCCTGCCTGAGCCGGTGCGTCTCGATTTCTTTGGCGACGAGCTGGAGGCGGCGAAGTATTTCGATCCGGAGACGCAGATTTCTACAGCGACGCTGAAGGAGATCGTGCTTGCGCCGGTGAGCGAGATCGACTTTTCGGATGATGCGCTGTCGCTTCTACGGAAGAATTTTCTCGCGGAGTTTGGCTCGCCGGGTGGTGATCCGACTTATGAGGCGGCGCGTGAGCGCATCCGGAGGCAGGGCGTGGAGCAGTGGTTGCCGCTGTTCTACGAGAAGCTGGAGACGCTGTTCGACTATGTGGGGCCGGATGGGCTGATCGCGCTGGATACGGCGGCGGCGGAGGCGACGAGCGAGCGGCTGGCGCAGGCGGCAGACTATTACGAGGCGCGCAAGCAGGCGGCGGTGGCAAGCGGCACGATACAACATGTGCTGTTGCCGGATCGGCTGTACCTGACCCCGAAGGAGCTGGGCGATCTTATGGGCGCCCGCGCAACGGTCACCTTTACATCGCAGAACGCTCCTGAGAAGGCCGAGGGGCTGATCGGACGAGCAAAGCCCGGGAGGAGTTTCGTCCTCGAGCGGGCAAACCCGGACACCAATCTGTTTGACGCGGTGGTGCGCCATGTTCGCGAGCGGCAGGCGACCGGCAAGAAGGTCATCGTGGCGGCGTGGAGCCCCGGATCGGCGAGCAGGCTGGTTGGCATTCTCGACGATCACGGCATTCCCAACGCAAAGTCCGTGGGTTCGTGGCCGGAAGTCGTGAAGGGACAAGTCGCGGTTGCCGAGATCGCGGTCGAGAGCGGATTTGAAGACGATGATCTCGTCATCATCTCCGAACAGGACATGTTGGGCGACAAGCTGGCGCGGCCGCGCAAGCGCAAATCGTCGGCGGCGGTGATCGCGGAGGCGGCGGCGCTTTCGGCGGGCGACTTGATCGTGCACGTCGATCATGGCGTGGGGCGTTATGAGGGGCTGAAGACAGTTACTGTTCACGAGGCGCCACATGATTGTCTCGAGCTGATTTATGCGGGCGGGGACAAGATCCTTCTGCCAGTCGAGAACGTGGAACTGATCTCGCGCTATGGCGCGGAGAGCGGCGAGGGCGCGCTCGACAAGCTGGGTGGGGCCGGGTGGCAGTCGCGCAAGGCGCGGGCCAAGAAGAAGATCATGGATATGGCGGACGAGCTGATCCGCCTTGCCGCCGAGCGCGAGATGAAGACGGCGCCGAAGACGGATTCAGCCGACGGCGTGTTCAGGGAGTTTGCAGCGCGCTTCCCGTATGAAGAGACGGACGACCAGCTTTCGGCGATCGAAGATGTCATCAAGGATCTGACATCAGGCAAGCCGATGGACAGGCTGATCTGCGGCGATGTTGGCTTCGGCAAGACGGAAGTGGCGCTGCGAGCGGCATTCCTGGTGGCGATGAGCGGCATGCAGGTCGCCGTGATTGCGCCGACGACATTGCTGGCGCGGCAGCATTTCCAGACATTCTCGGAGCGTTTTTCCGGCTGGCCGATCAAGGTGCGCCATCTCTCGCGCTTCGTGACCTCGAAGGAGGCGGCCGAGACCAAGGACATGATCAACAAGGGCGAGTGCGATGTGGTCGTGGGCACGCACGCGCTGCTGGGCAAGGGGATCGACTTCAAGCGGCTGGGCATGATCGTCATCGACGAGGAGCAGCGCTTTGGCGTGAAGCACAAGGAGCGCCTGAAAGAGTTGAAGGCGGATGTGCATGTGCTGACGCTTTCTGCCACCCCGATTCCGCGGACGCTGCAGATGGCGCTGACGGGCATTCGCGATCTCTCGATCATCGCGACGCCGCCGGTCGACCGCTTGGCTGTGCGGACCTATGTGGTCGAGTTCGACCCGGTGACGATCCGCGAGGCGCTGCTGCGTGAGCGCTATCGCGGGGGGCAAAGTTATTTCGTTGCGCCGCGCGTGGCAGACCTTCCGTTCCTGGAGCGATATCTGCGCGAGCAGGTGCCGGAGGTGTCGTTCCTGACGGCGCATGGACAGATGGCCGCGACGGAACTGGAAGACCGGATGGTGGAATTCTACGAGGGCAAGGCGGACGTCCTGCTCTCGACCACCATCGTCGAGTCCGGCATCGACATCCCGCGCGCCAACACGATGGTTATCCATCGCGCGGACATGTTCGGGTTGGCGCAGCTTTACCAGCTGCGCGGCCGCGTGGGGCGGGCGAAGATGCGGGCCTATGCCTATCTGACGACGCCGACGGAAGAGAAGCTGACGGATGGGGCGGACAAGCGGCTGAAGGTTCTACAATCGCTCGACAGCCTTGGCGCGGGCTTCATGCTGGCAAGCCACGATCTGGATATGCGCGGTGGGGGCAATTTGCTGGGTGACGAGCAGAGCGGGCATATCCGTGAGGTGGGCGTCGAACTTTACCAGCAGATGCTGGAGGATGCGGTGAAGGCGCTGCGTTCGGGCGAGAGCCTCGACACGCATGAGGTGGCGGATGAGTGGTCGCCGCAGATCGACATTGGCGCGGCGGTGCTGATCCCGGAAGGCTATGTCGAGGACCTGTCGACGCGCCTGTCGCTGTACCGGCGGCTTGCGGATCTGCAGACAGATCAGGAACGCGAGGCGTTTGCGGCTGAACTGATCGACCGGTTCGGACCGCTGCCGGATGAGACCAAGCAGCTGCTGGAGATCACGGCGGTGAAGATCCTGTGCAAGCGACTGGGCGTCGCGAAGGTGTCGGCGGGACCAAAGGGGGCGCTGCTGGGCTTCCGCGACAATGCTCCGCTGGATGGCGCCAAGCTGATCGCCTATGTGCAGAAGCAGCCAAACCGGCTCAAGCTGCGGCCGGACATGAAGCTGGTGCTGAGCGGCGCCTGGGTCGATGCGCCGGCGCGGCTTGCGGGCGTGAAGAGCTTGCTGCGAGATATGAGCGGGTTGTTGTAGGAGCGGATTATGAGCGGTCGTGTTGCAGGACGTGTGGCGCTGGTGACAGGCGCGTCTTCCGGGTTGGGCAGGCGGTTCGCACAGGTGCTGGCGGCGGAGGGCGCCAAGGTGATTGTCGCGGCGCGGCGGAAGGAGCGGCTGGACGATCTGGTGAAGGAGATCGGCGTGAATGCGCTCGCGGTTCAGTGCGATGTGACGGATGAGGCGCAGGTTGTCGCCATGTTTGATGCGGCCGAGGCGAAGTTCGGTCTCGTTGATACGGTGATCAACAATGCAGGGATGACGCATGCGAGCAATGCGGTGACGCAGGACATCGCCGAGTTCCGCAAGATCATGGACCTCAACGTGACGTCAGTCTGGTGCGTGGCGCGGGAGGCGGCGCGGCGGCTGATCAAGGCGGGGCCGGAGAAGTCGGCGCATGGGCGCATCGTAAACATCGCCTCGATGGCCGGGCGGATCGTGATCCCGAACGTGACAGCGTACAACACGTCGAAAGCGGCTTGCGCGCATCTCACACGATCGCTGGCGCGGGAATGGGCGCGGTATGGGATCAACGTCAATGCGCTGTCACCGGGCTATGTCGCAACCGAGCTGACGGAAGAATGGCTCAATGGCGAGGGTGGCCAGAAGACCATCGGCAAGTCCCCGCGCCGACGGATCATGGATGAAACGTCGCTGGATGAGTCGCTGTTGTTCCTGTGCTCGGACGCGGCGAAGTACGTCACCGGCACCGATGTGCTGGTCGATGACGGCCAGAGCATGCACTGAAGCGCGGTAACCCGCTGTCTAGATCGGCATCGGCGGCGGCGGCGGGAAGGCGAGGCCGTCTGTGCCGGACAGCGCGCCGCCCGCGGTGACTGCATCGTAGATAGCTTCGCCTGCCGGTGAGAATGCAACGAGCCGGGATACCAGCATTACGGCAACGACAGCGGCAATGGTCCACAGCCACGCGGAATGCGGTCGGCCGTGTACACGCCAGTCGCGCAGCATGCCTATGATCGGAAAAATCAACGCAACCAAGCCAGCCGTCTCAAAGGCGTAGGGCGACAGGAAGGGCATGGGCAGGAGGCGACCAAAGCCCGGTCCAAGCAACATGACAAAGGCGCCGGCGTGAAGGCGAGCGTGCCAGTCGGCTCGGCGGCGCATCGCGATCGCGGCCCAGAATAGTGCGGCAAAACCGATCAACGTCACCGGGTTGGCGATGAGGAAGTGCTGGGGCTGGAAGAAGAATGGGGTCCGACCGGACTGGACCGTTGCCACCGTCACGGCTGGTCCAAGAATGAAGAGACTGATCGCCCAGATGACGGCAATCCAACCAAGCTTTCGGTGGTGCGCCATTTGCCCGCTTGCGGCGAGCCAAGCCTGCGTCACCGTGATAGCGACCCAGCCCATGAAGGCGACAGCGTGTATGTGGACGATAAGTGGCGAGGAAAAACTCGACCGGCCCATCGCGAACTGCGTTGCAAATCCGGCGACGATAACCAGCGCCATGGTGACGATCAGATTTCGCACAAACTTGCGATCATCCGGCCGCGATGAGTCGATAGCCAGATCTGTCATTAGCCCCTCCCGCGTAACCATGGCCTTTACCACGGACCGGCGTCTGTCCCAAACCAAAGCGACGAGGCTCTGGTATCGGCACTTTCGGTTGCGCCGCCGACGGCCGATCAGCGAAGATTTACGGCGCGTTGCGCAGCACTTTCTCCATTGGCCGGCCCTTGGCGAGTTCGTCGATGAGTTTGTCGAGGTAGCGGATATCCTGCATCAGCGGTTCCTCGATCTCTTCGACGCGATAGCCGCAGATGACGCCGGTGATCTGTTTGCGCGCCGGGTTGGGCCTGGGCGCTTTCTCGAAGAACGCCTGCAGGCTGGTCTTTTTCGCGATCTGGCTCTCGATGCCTTTCTGCGTATAGCCGGTGAGCCAACGGATGACCTGATCGACTTCGGCTTTGGTACGACCTTTCTTCTCGGCCTTGGCGATGTACATCGGATAGAGGCTCGCGAAGCTCATCGCGTAGACGCGTTGCCAGCCGGCGAGGGCTCTTTCCGTCAGTTTCATGAGTGTTGTCCGTATGTGTTCCTTTGCTCCCCACAGGATGCGGGCACGGGGGCTGCCGATCAATCACTCATCCGTTGAGGGCTGCCCCCACGACAGACTTGACGCGCCCGTCAGGCATCGCTTTCCGTCAGAGCTGCCGGGAAGACATCCGGCGCCGTGGAGACGTGTGATGGCATCTGGTCCGCTTGTTGGCGTGAAGATCGTGGAGTTTGCGGGGATCGGGCCGGGACCGTTCTGCGGCATGCTGCTGGCTGACATGGGCGCGGATGTGGTGCGGATCGATCGGGCCGAGAGCGCGGGGCGTGGGCATCCGGATCTGGCCAATCGCGGAAAGCGGTCCATCGCCATCGATCTCAAGAAGCCCGAGGGCATCGAGGCGGCGCTGAGCCTGATGGCGAAGGCCGATGGGCTGATCGAGGGATTCCGGCCGGGCGTGATGGAACGGCTTGGCGTCGGGCCTGACGTGGCGCTGAAGCGGAACCCGAAGCTGGTGTACGGCCGCATGACAGGCTGGGGGCAGACGGGCCCATGGTCGAGCATGGCGGGGCACGACATTGACTATATCGCGCTAACAGGCGCGCTTCACACGATGGGGCGCAAGGGCGAGCCGCCTGCGCCGCCGCTAAACCTCGTCGGCGACTTTGGCGGTGGGGCGCTCTATCTCGCGATGGGGCTGCTGGCGGGGATCATCGAGGCGCGCACGTCCGGCAAGGGGCAGGTGATCGACTGCGCGATGATCGATGGCGCAGCGTCCCTGATGACGATGTTCTTCAACATGAAGACGGTGGGGATGTGGACGCCGGAGCGGGATTCGAACCTGCTGGATGGCGGCGCGCACTTCTATGACACGTATGAATGCGCGGACGGCCAATGGCTGGCCATTGGCGCGATCGAACCGCAATTTCATGCGGAGTTGGTGAAAGGGCTTGGCCTGCCGGCGGATACGTTCGGCATGTACATGGACCGGACGAAGTGGCCGGAGTTCTCGGTGCGCATCGCCGAGGTCGTAAAGACGCGGACGCGCGACCAGTGGATGACGATCTTCGACGGGACGGATGCCTGCGTGGCGCCGGTTCTGAGCATGGAAGAGGCGCCCAAGCATCCGCACAATGCAGAGCGCTCAACTTTCGTGGAGGCCTTTGGCGTGACCCAGCCGGGGCCGGCGCCGCGTTTTTCGCGTACGGCGGGAGCGGTGAACGGTGCGCCTACGATTGCGGGCAAGCAGTCGAGAAGCGTGCTGGAAAGCTGGGGGATCGAGGCTGAACGGGCCGAGGGTTTCCTGTCCGCCGGGGCCGTCGTCCAAGCCTGAGGTACGGCGCTCTAGTGTCGGATTCGGTCTGAAATACGGCGTGAAACCAGTAGCTTGCCTGTATTTGTTTCGCCTGAATGACGGACAACGTCCGCCTCAATCGCTGTTCAGACTCACTCACCTATACCGAGCACATACCGCCGGGACGCCTTGATGTCCCTCGATGGTTCCCGACGGTTCTGTTCCTGTGCACCTGGGCCGGCTCCCCAAGAGCCGGCCCTTCTCTTTTGCGGCGCGCCAAGGTCAGACCCCTTTGTCTGCGTTATAATATTACGGTGACTTTTGATCGATAATCGCTATGACGGCGGCAGGGCTTCCGGGAGCGACTACTCATGCGGGCATTGTTTGCTGCAGTTCTGGCTGTGATGGCGCTGGCGGCGCCAGCCATGGCGGATGAAGACGCCAACCAGCAGACCAAGGGAAATTGGGCGGACAAGTTCAGGCAGCTCGAGGTCGATCTGCCGACTCCCAACACCTACCGCACTGCGTCGGGCGCCCCGGGCGAATCTTACTGGCAGCAGCAGGCCGACTATGTGATCAGCGCCACGCTGGACGAGAACGCGAAGCGCATCACGGCAAGCGGCGCCATCACCTATCGCAACAATTCGCCGCATGCGCTGAACTATATCTGGCTGCAGCTGGACCAGAACATTTTCAAGCAGAACTCCGCTGCGCGGCTGACGGCGCGCCAGGCTACGGCGGGCGTGGATACGCTTGGGATCGGAACGCTTAGGCAGCTGCAATCCTACACAGAGACGCCGCATGGCTTCGAGATCCAGACGGTTACCGATGGCGGCGGCAAGGCGCTGTCCTACACCATCAACGACACCATGATGCGCATCGATTTCCCAAAGGCGATCGAGCCGAAGGCTGTTGTGTCGCTGAAAATCAACTGGGCCTTCAACATCGTCGACAACAACCTGTTTGGCGGGCGCGCCGGATACGAGCATTTCCTCGACAACGACACGTTCGTGTTCTTCCAGGCGCAGTGGTTTCCGCGGCTAGTGGCGTACACGGACTACACCGGCTGGCAGCACAAGCAGTTCCTCGGCTCGGGCGAGTTTACGCTTGAGTTCGGTAACTACGACGTGTCGATCACTGTGCCGTCGGACCACATCCTGACGTCGACGGGCGTGCTGCAGAACCCCAACGAGGTGCTGTCGCCAGAACAGCGCAATCGCCTGTCGCAGGCGCGCAAGGTCTATGACAAGCCGATCTATATCGTGACGCCGGAAGAGGCTCTGGCGAACGAGAAGGAAGGCGTCACCACCACCAAGACGTGGCGCTGGAAGGCCCAGAATGTAAGGGATTTTGCATGGGCGTCCTCGCGCAAGTTCATCTGGGATGCGATGGCGGTCGACCAGGAGGAAGGCGATGACGTGCTCGCGCAGTCCTTCTTCCCGAACGAGGCTGATCCGCTGTGGTCGCTGTATTCTACGCGTGCGGTAGCGCACACGATCGACGTCTATTCGGATTTCTCCTTCCCCTATCCCTACCCGAATGCGATTTCGGTCAACACGTGGCTGGGCGGCGGGATGGAGTATCCGATGATCTCCTTCAACGGCTATCGGCCGGTGAAGGACGACAAGGGTGTGAAGACCTATACGCGGCAGGCGCGCAACGGCCTGATCGGCGTCGTGATCCATGAGGTGGGCCACAACTACTTCCCGATGATCGTCAACTCGGACGAGCGTCAGTGGACGTGGATGGACGAGGGCATCAACTCCTTCCTCGAATGGATGGCGGAGTTGCGCTGGGACGAGAAATTCCCGGTTCTGGGAAACAACCCGAACGCGCTCGACGAGATCGGCGCCTACATGATGTCGGAAGATCAGGTTCCGATCATGACGCAGTCGGATTCAGTGCTCCAGTTCGGCAACAATGCCTACAACAAGCCCGCGTCCGCACTCATCGTGCTACGCGAGACGGTGATGGGGCCGGAACTGTTCGACTTTGCGTTCAAGCAGTATTCGCAGCGCTGGCGCTTCAAGCGGCCGACGCCGTCGGATTTCTTCCGTACGATGGAAGACGCATCGGGGGTTGATCTCGATTGGTTCTGGCGCGGCTGGTTCTACACCACCGATCACGTCGATATCGCGGTGAACGGCGTGCGCGAATACCGACTGTCGACGAAGAATCCGGACGTCGAGAATGATCTGCAGCGCCAGCGGGCTGCCGACATCACCGCGCCGCCGGTGACCGTGCAGCAAAACCGCGACGCCGGCATCCAGAGCTACATGGATCGACACCCGGATGCGCGAGACTTCTACAGCGAGAACGATGCTTTCGAGCCAACCAACAAGGACCGCAACGATTACCAGACGTTCCTTGAGGGGCTTAAGGAACCGGACAAATCGGCGTACGAGCGGGCGCTGCGCGAAAATCCATACATCTACTTCATGGACTTCGAGAATGTGGGCGGCCTGGTGTCCCCGCTGCCGCTGCGCTTCACGTTTGAAGATGGCTCCACGAAGGATATCCTGATCCCGGCCGAGATCTGGCGGTATAATGGCCAGAAGGTCAGCAAGGTGTTCGTGGAGACCAAGCGTGTGGTGTCTGTGGAGCTGGATGCGCGTCACCAGACGGCGGACGCGGTGCGCGCGAATAACGCGTTCCCGCAGCAGAGCGAGCCGAACCGCATCGACGTCTTTCGCGGCGTATCAAGCGGCGGAGGTGGGCGTAACCAGATGGCGGACGCCATGGTTGAGCTGCGCGCCAAGCAGCCCCAACCTGTGAGCCCCACTGCGCCGCTGACCCCGACCGCAACGCCGGCTACTCCGGCGCCTACGCAATGACGCAGCCGCGCGCCAGCATGACGCGCCGCATGGCCATCACGGCCTGCGGCGTGTTTGGCGCGGGAATGTTCTGGGCCCCGCCGGCGCTAGCGCACCGGGCGCAGACTGTGTTGTCCACGGTGACGTGGAATGAGGCGACTTCCACGCTTGATGTGATGCACCGGCTACATGGGCATGATGCGGAGCTCTGCCTCGCCCTGAAGGCGGGCGTGCCGCAGACGGATATCACCGTGCTGCGCACGCAGGCGCAGCTGATGCTCTATATCGAGGAGACATTCGCTCTCACCGACGGGACGCGGAGGCTGGCGCTTGAGCCGCTGGGCGCGGAGATGCAGGGTGAGGCGGTGCTGATGTACCAGGAGTGCAAGCTGACCGCTCCGCCGCAGAATCTCGCGATCGACAACCGCATCCTGCGCGATGTGTTCGAGAACCAGACCAACCTTGTGAATGTGAAGCTGGCGCAGCGGACGCGGACGCTTCTGTTTTCAGGCGGTGACGGTGTGAAGAAGGCCGAGGGGTTGCTGTAAGGCCTCTGCTGCAAGTCCATGCTGGCTAACGGCTGTGCGGGCGCGGTAGAACGCTCGCTCGGGATCGAGACGCCAAGGGGACAACCATGTTGCGCATCGTGATCTTCGTCGTGCTTGGCGTAGTCGCACTTGTGGGCGGCGTGGTCGCCTTCTTTCCAATGTCGATGGCGGCGGAGATGGCATCCAAGCAGATGCCGGGTTTCAAGTATTCGGAAGCGTCGGGGAGCGTCTGGGACGGCAAGCTGACCGGCGTCCATTTCTCGGGGCAGAAAATCGGCGACCTTTCGGTGAAGGCAAACCTGTTCGACCTACTGAGCGGCAAGGCCACAGGGGCTCTGGGGCTGATCCGTGAGGGCTTTGCGGGCCAAGCTGACCTTGCTTATGGGCTGGGAAGCGGAAGCCTAGACATAAAGAACCTCAAGATCGACGGTACTACGGGGCTTGTTCCGGGAATGCCGCCTGCGGCGGCTCAGGCGGATGGGAAGTTCACGCTGCAGATCAGCGACCTGAAGTTCGATAACGCGGTGTGTGAGTCCGCTACGGGCGAAGTCTGGACGGATGCCCTGACGCGGGTGGACGTGCAGGGATGGGTCGGACCGGAATTGCGCGGACCTGTTACATGCCAGGGTGGCAAGCTGCTGGTGCAGGCGTCGGGCAAGGCCGCGACGGGCGAGGATGTGCTGGCCGTCCTGAACATTTCGCCGAGCCTCGACATGGACATGACAGCGACTGTTTCGGGCGCCAGCCCGGGGGCGGCGCACGCCCTCACGCAGCTGGGCTTCGTGGACGAGGGCGGCACGCTCACGCTTCGTCAGGGATTGGGGTCGGAATAGACAGGTTTCCAGTTGACCCCGGGGGCGAGCGCGCATAAACGCTCCATCCTTCGACACCGGCGGATGCGGGTGTAGCTCAGTTGGTTAGAGTGCCGGCCTGTCACGCCGGAGGTCGCGGGTTCGAGCCCCGTCACTCGCGCCAGGTGTCGAAAGTCGCAGGCAGCGGCAGGTGGGCGCTGGCACGATGAGCGCTACTACCAAGTTTCCAAACGATTTTGTGCGTGGTGTGTCGGATGCGAAGGTGTCCGAGGCCAGCGCCGTACTGATTGGAGGGGCCGGCCAGCCAGGGGACCCGGCGCGCGCGATCCAGATGCTTATGGCGGCCATGGCCGACGGGTCTGGCGGCGCGACAGAGCGACTCGCGGTGCTGGCCGCCATCGGCGTGGCGCGGTCCTCCAATTGGGTGGAGGCGATCAACCTGCTGGTGATGGCCGCCGAGCGGGGCCACCGGCCTGCGCAGGGGCAGCTGGCGGTGCTGGCGGGCGAACGTCTCGCGGGCGGCGGCGAGGTCGGTCCGGAACTGTGGAAAACTCTGGCTCGCCGGATCGATCTCAAGGGACTGCTGCGGGCGCCGACGCTTCAGGCAGTACGTGAAAAGCCTTCGATCGCGCTGATTTCCGGCCTTGCCACGCCTTTGATGTGCGAGTGGTTGATGGCGCGGGCGGAGGGGCGCGTCTCACGTGCGAAGATCGGCGACTATTCCACCGGAGAATGGGTGGAAGATCCGGTGCGAACTGGGGAAGCAACCGGATTTGGCCTTGCCGATACCGATGTGATTCTCGCGCTGACCCAGAAGCGACTCGAACTCGCGTCCGGTCTTCATGTGCACCAGCAGGAGGCGCCGCAGATTCTGAGCTATCAGCCAGGACAGGAGTACAAGGCTCACTACGATTTCCTGGTGCCCGAAACGCCTAACTTCAAGCTCATCCTCGATACAATGGGCCAACGCGTGGCGACGTGCCTGACGTGGCTAAACGATGACTATAACGGCGGTGAAACAGCGTTTCTGAAGATCGACTGGAAGCACAAAGGCAAGCAGGGCGACGCCATGCTTTTCCTCAATGTCCGCAAGATGGACCGCCAGCCGGATGGAACGACCCTGCATGCCGGGCTTCCCGTCACGAGCGGGCGGAAATGGCTGTTGTCGCAGTGGGTGCGCGATCGGGTGCAGCCCATCGTCTAGGGCGGGCCTTGCGACCTTCAATCGCAGGCGCGCCGAGTCGCTTTATGCCCTTGTTTGAGGCCGGAAAGTCATCGTCCCCGACAGATTGGGCGGGACGGGATAGGGCTCTATTGCCTCTCGCGTCAAAGCGGACTAGGCCAGCGCCAAAATATGACCGAGGGTTCATATGGAAGGCGTACAGACGCTGGTCGTCGAGTATCTGCCGGTCGTGATCTTCCTTGCGATCGCCATCGTGCTGAGCTGTCTCTTTCTCGTGGCTTCGACGCTACTGGCGCCGAAGAAGCCCGATGCTGAGAAGCTGTCGGCTTATGAGTGCGGGTTCAACGCATTCGACGATGCGCGCATGAAGTTCGACGTGCGGTTCTATCTCGTCTCCATCCTCTTCATCATCTTCGACCTCGAAGTCGCCTTCCTGTTCCCCTGGGTGTTCCAGGTGGCGCAGGGGCAGATCGTGGCGTTCTGGTCGATGATGGCCTTCCTCGGCGTGCTGACGGTTGGTTTCGTCTATGAATGGCGCCGCGGCGCGCTGGAGTGGCAGTGATGGCCGAGCAGAAGGTTGCCGCCGGGTCTGCTGGCCGGGTTCTGCGTCCCGAGGGCGGGGCAATCGTGAAACCGAACGATCCGTTCTTTCAGGGGCTGTCGGACGAACTGGCCGACAAGGGCTTTATCGTCGCCGCCGCCGACGACCTGATCACGTGGGCCCGGACGGGCTCGCTGATGTGGATGACGTTCGGTTTGGCGTGCTGCGCGGTCGAGATGATGCAGGCGTCGATGCCGCGCTATGACATGGAGCGCTTCGGCGCTGCGCCGCGCGCCTCGCCGCGTCAGTCGGACGTGATGATCGTGGCCGGCACGCTGACCAACAAGATGGCTCCCGCGCTGCGCAAGGTCTACGACCAGATGCCCGAGCCGCGTTACGTGATCTCGATGGGATCGTGCGCCAATGGCGGCGGCTACTATCACTACTCGTACGCTGTCGTGCGCGGGTGCGATCGCATCGTGCCGGTGGACATCTACATTCCGGGCTGCCCGCCGACGGCTGAAGCGCTGATCTACGGACTGCTGCAGCTGCAGAAGAAAATCCGTCGCGAGGGGAGCATCGAAAGATGAGCGTCCCCACGAAGGATACGATGGTTGCGGAGCTGAAGCTTCACCTGGAAGCGACGCTGAAATCGCTGAAGGCTGCGAAGGTTTCGGGCGGCCAGCTGACGATCACGCTCGAGCGCGACAGCATCGTGAAGGTGCTGGAGCTGCTGCGTGAAGATAGCCAGTGCCGCTTCGAGACGCTGGTTGATCTCTGCGGCGCCGATTATCCGACCGACGCCGAGCGTTTCGAGGTGGTCTATCACCTGCTGTCTATGCGGCTGAACCAGCGTATCCGCGTGAAGGTTCGTACTGACGAGGCAACGGCCGTGCCGAGCGTGTCGGGGGTGTTCCCGGTCGCAAACTGGTACGAGCGCGAGGCGTTCGACATGTACGGGATCATCTTCTCGGGGCACCCGGACCTGCGCCGTATCCTTACGGATTACGGCTTCGAGGGTTATCCGCTGCGCAAGGACTTCCCGCTCTCGGGCCGCGTTCAGGTGCGCTACGACGAAGAGCAGAAGCGCGTTGTGAACGAGCCCGTGAAGCTGATCCAGGAATACCGCAACTTCGACTTCCTCTCTCCGTGGGAAGGCATGCAGGCGGTGATCCCGGGCGATGAGAAGGCGGGGGGCCAGAAATAGCCATGGCTGACGATCTTTCCCCTACCGCGAACGTCGACCTCGATGACCGCAAGTTCACGATCAATTTCGGGCCGCAGCATCCGGCCGCGCACGGCGTGTTGCGGCTCGTCCTCGATCTTGATGGCGAGATCGTCGATCGCGTCGATCCTCATATCGGGCTGCTGCATCGCGGCACTGAGAAGCTGATCGAGTACAAGACTTTCCTGCAGGCGCTGCCCTACTTCGACCGGCTCGACTACGTCGCGCCGATGAACCAGGAACATGCCTACTGTCTTGCCGTCGAGAAGCTGGCTGGCATCGAAGTTCCGCGCCGCGCGCAATTCATCCGCGTGATCTACTCCGAAATCGGCCGCATCCTGTCTCACCTGCTCAACGTGACGACACAGGCCCTGGATGTCGGCGCCCTGACGCCGCCGCTCTGGGGCTTCGAGCCGCGTGAACAGCTGATGGTTTTCTATGAGCGCGCGTCCGGTTCGCGCATGCATGCTGCGTATTTCCGGCCTGGTGGCGTTCACCAGGACCTGCCCCCGGAACTCGTGGAGGACATCCACAAGTTCTGCGATCCGTTCCTCAAGACGCTGGACGATATCGAGACCCTCGTTACCGAGAACCGGATTTTCAAGCAGCGCAACGTCGATATCGGCGTGGTGTCGGTGCAGGAAGCGCTCGAGTGGGGCTTCTCTGGCGTTATGGTTCGCGGCTCAGGCCTGGCGTGGGATCTGCGCCGTGCGGAGCCGTATGAGGTTTATTCGGAACTGGACTTCAAGATTCCGATTGGGAAGAACGGCGATTGCTGGGACCGCTATCTCTGCCGCGTCGAGGAGATGCGCGAGAGCATCAAGATCATCAAGCAGTGTATCGACAAGATGCCGGTTGGGCCCGTGCTTCCCGAACATTCCAAGTTTGTGCCGCCGCGCCGGGGCGAGATGAAGGCGTCGATGGAAGCGCTAATCCATCACTTCAAACTCTACACCGAGGGATTCCATGTTCCCGCTGGTGAGACCTACGCCTGTGTTGAGGCGCCCAAGGGAGAGTTCGGAGTGTATCTGGTGACGGATGGCGGCAATCGTCCGTATCGCCTGAAGGTGAAGGCGCCGGGCTTCGCGCATCTTCATGCGATGGATCATATCTGCCGCGGACATATGCTGGCGGACGTTTCGGCTATTCTTGGCTCGCTCGACATCGTGTTCGGGGAGATTGATCGTTGAGTCACCGGCGTTTCCACCATCCCGAGAACCACGAGCCGTTCGCCTTTACGAAGGAGAGCGAAGACACCATTGCGTGGTGGGAGAGGAAATATCCTGCCGAGCGCCGCGCTTCGACTGTCATTCCGGCGCTGTGGATCACGCAGAAACAGAACAATGGCTGGCTGTCGGAACCGGCGCTGCGTGCGGTCGCTGACAGGCTCGGCATGACATATATCCGCGTCTACGAGATCGCGACGTTCTACACGATGTTCAACCTGGAGCCGGTCGGGAAGTACCACTTCCAGGTGTGCGGCACGACGCCGTGCATGCTGCGCGGCGCGGACCGCCTGAAGGAATTCTGCGAGCGCAAGATCGGACCAAAAGGCCACGTGTCGGGCGGCGGGAAGTTCTCGTGGGTCGAAGTCGAATGCCTGGGCGCCTGCGTGAATGCACCCATGATCCAGATCAACGACTACTACTACGAAGACCTGAGCATCGAAGCGCTCGAGAAGATCATCGACGACTTCGCCGCCGGAAAAGAGCCCGCGCCGGGGCCGTATGTGAAGCGGCAGACGAGTGCGCCAGAGGGGCCGCCAACATCGTTGACGGACGAGGCGCTTTACGACGGCTCCAAGGCCAAACCGCTGGCCAGCATTCCGAACGCTCCCAAGCCGCCGGAGCCGGCGCAGACATGAGAAGCGCGATGGAGTTCAAACCCAGCAAGAAGCTGAAGGCCGAGCTGGTCCGCGCGGCGCTGCTGGAGCTTGGCTGCTGGGCGGCTGGCGGGATTGCGTTCTACGTGACGGGAAACTGGGTGTGGTTGGCCTGCGGGATTGTTGGTGGGCTGGGTTTCAGCCTGCCGGCCGTGATCAAGCTGGTGAGAGAAGCAAAGGATAACGATCATGCTTCTCGATAAGGATCGCATCTTCACCAACCTGTATGGCCGGCACGACTGGCGTCTTGAGGCCGCGAAGAAGCGCGGCGCGTGGAATTCGACCAAGGAGCTGATGCAGTTCGGCCCGGAGTGGATCTGCGACCAGATCAAGGCCTCGGGCCTTCGTGGGCGCGGCGGCGCGGGCTTCCCGACGGGTCTCAAATGGACGTTCATGCCGAAGGTGGTGAAGGACCGTCCGCACTATCTCGTCGTCAACGCGGATGAATCCGAACCGGGCACCTGCAAGGACCGGGATATCATGCGTCACGATCCGCACCTGCTGATCGAGGGCTGCCTGATCGCGTCTTTCGCGATGCGCGCCAACAAATGCTACATCTACCTGCGGGGCGAATACATCTTCGAGCGTGAGACGCTGGAGAAGGCTGTCGCTGAAGCCTACCAGGCTGGTCTTGTCGGCAAGAATGCCTGCGGGTCGGGCTGGGATTTCGACATCTACATCCACCACGGCGCCGGCGCTTATATCTGCGGTGAAGAAACCGCGCTGCTCGAAAGCCTTGAGGGCAAGAAGGGCCAGCCGCGCCTGAAACCGCCATTCCCGGCGAACGCTGGTCTCTATGGCTGCCCGACGACGGTGAACAACGTTGAATCGATCGCTGTGGCGCCGACGATCCTGCGCCGTGGCGCGGGCTGGTTTGCGGGCTTTGGCCGTCCGAACAACACGGGCACGAAGGTGTTCTGCATCTCCGGCCACGTCGAGCGGCCGTGCAACGTCGAAGAAGAGATGTCGATCCCGCTGAAGACGCTGATCGAAGAACATTGCGGCGGCGTGCGGGGCGGCTGGGGTAACCTGAAGGCGATCATCCCGGGCGGTTCGTCCGTGCCGATGATCCCGAAGGATATCTGCGACACTGTGTTGATGGATTTTGATGCGCTGCGCGATGTGAAGTCGGGCTTGGGTACAGCGGCCGTCATCGTTATGGACAAGTCGACGGACCTCGTCCGGGCGATTGCGCGGATCGCCTACTTCTACAAGCACGAGAGCTGCGGTCAGTGCACGCCGTGCCGCGAAGGCACCGGCTGGATGTGGCGCGTGCTGGAGCGGATGGTGAAGGGCGAGGCTGAGACCTCCGAGATCGATACACTGCTTGATGTGGCGTCCCAGGTCGAGGGGCACACGATCTGCGCGCTGGGCGATGCAGCCGCGTGGCCGATTCAAGGGCTGATCCGCCACTTCCGTCAGGAAATCGAAGACCGCATCACGAACTACCGTCAGGGCCGGCCGCACGTGGCGGGTCACACGCTGGCGGCGGAGTAGGGCATGACCGACACCGTCAAACTGATCGTCGATGGCGTCACGGTGGAAGTTCCGCGGAACTACACCATGCTGCAGGCGTGCGAGGCCGCGGGCGCGGAGATCCCGCGCTTCTGCTATCACGAGCGCCTGTCAATCGCCGGCAACTGCCGCATGTGTCTGGTGGATTGGGTTGGCGCGCCGAAGCCAATTGCGTCTTGTGCGCAGACGGTGGGTGATATGGCGCCCAAGAAGGACGGCACGCCGCACGAGATCTCGACCAAGTCGCCGCGCGCCATCAAGGCGCGCAACGGCGTCATGGAATTCCTGCTGATCAACCACCCGCTCGATTGCCCGATCTGCGACCAGGGCGGCGAGTGCGACCTGCAGGACCAGGCAATGGGCTATGGCCGCGCCGCCTCGCGCTATCAGGAGAACAAGCGCGCGGTTGACGACAAGAATATGGGCCCGCTGGTCAAGACGATCATGACGCGCTGCATTCAGTGCACCCGCTGCGTGCGCTTTGCGGCGGAAGTGGCGGGCGTGGACGAGATCGGTCTGGCCAATCGCGGTGAGGATGCCGAGATCACGACGTATCTCGAAAAGTCGCTGACGTCTGAGCTGTCGGGCAATGTGATTGACCTATGCCCGGTGGGTGCGCTGACGTCGAAACCGTACGCGTTCAATGCGCGCCCTTGGGAGCTGCGCAAGACCGAGAGCATCGACGTGATGGATGCGATGGGCGCAGCTATCCGCGTGGACGCGCGTGGGCCGACCGTAATGCGCATCCTTCCCCGCGTGAGCGAGGAAATCAACGAAGAGTGGATTTCGGACAAGACGCGCTTCGTGTGGGACGGTCTTGGTCGCCAGCGTCTCGACAAACCGTATGTTCGCGCGAATGGCGCGCTGAAGGCGGCGACGTGGGATGAAGCTCTGAAGGCTGCGGCTGAAGCGCTGACGGTGTCTGGCGACCAGATTGGCGTGATCGCGGGCGATCTGGCCGATGCGGAGAGCATGAAGGCGGCGCTGGATCTGGCGACGTCGCTTGGCGTGAAATCGATCGACTGCCGGCAGGATGGCGCCAAGCTGGGCGTGGCGGCGGATGGCGCGAAGCTGCCGCGTGAAAGCTATCTCTTCAACTCGACTATCATGGGGATCGACGAGGCGGATGCGATCCTGCTTGTAGGCGTGAACCCGCGCAAGGAAGCGGCTGTGCTGAACGCGCGCATCCGCAAGGCTTGGCTGCGCATGGTTCCGGTTTCGCTGATCGGCGAGCGTGTCGATCTTACGTATGACTACAAGTATGTCGGCGCCGGGCCGGACTCGCTGGGCGAGCTGAAGGCCGGACATCCGGTATTCGAAGAACTCAGCAAGGCGAAGCGCCCGCTGATCATCGTCGGGCAGGGCGCACTATCGCGCGGCGATGGCGCGGCTGTGCTGAATGCCGTGTCCGCGCTGGCGGCGAATGTCGGCGCGTTCAAGGACGACTGGAACGGCTTCAACGTGCTGCATACTGCGGCCGGGCGTGTCGGCGGGCTCGATCTTGGCTTCCTGCCGGCGGCGGGCGGCAAGGATGTTGCTGGTATCGTGGCCGGTGCGCAGTCGGGTGAGATCAAGACCGTGCTCCTGCTTGGAGCGGACGAGATCGATACGTCGAGGCTCGGCTCTGCAAAGGTGATCTACATCGGAAGCCATGGCGACAACGGCGCGCACCGCGCCGACGTTATCCTGCCGGCTGCGGCCTATACGGAGAAGTCGGCCACGTATGTGAACACTGAAGGCCGGGTCCAGCGCACGCAGCGCGCCGTGGCGCCGAAGGGCGAAGCGCGTGAGGATTGGGCGATCATCCGCGCGTTGTCGGCTTACGTCGGCAAGACATTGCCATATGACAGCCTCACGCAGCTGCGCGAGAAGCTGGGCAAGGACCATCCGATCTTCCTTGGTCTCGACTTCGCGCCGGGTCGGCATGGGGGAAGCGTTGCGCCGCCCTATGGGACGGCGGCAGCGATGCAGTCGGCACCATTCCGTAGTGCGGTGACTACGTTCCACCTGACCAACCCGATCGCGCGCGCCTCGCGCACCATGGCCGAGTGCGCCGAACTCGCTGCGGGGCTTAAACCCGCCGTGGCTGCGGAATAGGAGGGCGCGATGGAGAACCTCTTTACCTGGGGCGGTGGAATGTGGGGCGGCATCGGCCTCGCTGTTCTGCAGATCCTTGCGCTGGTTGTAATCCTGCTGGTCTGCATCGCGTTCCTGCTGCTGTTCGACCGCAAGGTCTGGGCGGCTGTGCAGTTGCGCAAGGGACCGAACGTGGTGGGCCCGTTCGGCCTGCTCCAGTCGTTCGCGGACCTGATCAAGTTCGTGCTGAAGGAAGTCGTTATCCCGGCGGGCGCCAACAAGACGGTGTTCTTGCTGGCGCCGATCATTACCCTCACTCTGGCTCTGGTCGGCTGGGCGGTGATCCCCGTGGCGCCGGGCTGGGTGGTGGCCAACCTCAATGTTGGCATCCTCTACCTGTTCGCGATCTCCTCGCTGGGCGTCTATGGCATCATCATGGGCGGCTGGGCTTCGAACTCGAAGTATCCGTTCCTTGGCGGCCTTCGTTCTGCTGCGCAGATGGTGTCGTACGAAGTCTCAATCGGCTTCGTGATCGTGACGGTGCTGCTGCTGGTCGGCTCGCTGAACATCTCGGACGTGGTGCACAATCAGGAAGGCGGCTTCTGGAACTGGCACGCGTTTGCCTTTCCAACGATCTTCGTCATGTTCCCGATGTTCGTGATCTTCTTCATCTCGGCGTTGGCGGAAACGAACCGCCCTCCGTTCGACTTGCCGGAAGCGGAATCCGAGCTCGTGGCCGGCTATCAGGTCGAGTACTCGTCCTCGCCGTACCTGATGTTCATGATCGGCGAATACGTATCGATCGTGCTTATGTGCGCAATGCTCTCGCTGCTGTTCTTCGGCGGCTGGCACATGCCGGTGCCGATCCCGGGCGTCGAAAACCTCCCGGAATGGCTGCTGAGCCTGGGCGGCCTGTTCGTCTTCATGGGCAAGGTGACGTTCTTCTTCTTCCTGTTTGCGATGGTGAAGGCGATTGTGCCGCGCTACCGCTATGACCAACTGATGCGGCTGGGCTGGAAGATATTCCTGCCGACCTCACTGGTCGCGGTGGTGATCGTAGCTGCTTATGCGACCTTCACCAACGCGCAGACACGCCCCGGCTTCGAGCAACTCGACACCAACAAGAGCGGGGCGCTTGAGGCGCCGGAACTTACTGCCGTCACGCTTCCTTCGGGCATGGATCGCGACAAGGACGGCGTCATCAGCTGGAACGAATATCGCCGCAACGCTGGCGCGGTGAATTAGGAGACGTCATGTCGATCGGCCAGGCCATTCGGGGAGCGATGTTGACGGACTTCGTGTCCGCCTTCTTCCTGTCCATGCGGCAGTTCTTCACCCGCAAGGCGACCGTGAACTACCCGTTCGAGAAGGGGCCGCTGAGCCCGCGCTTCCGCGGCGAGCACGCGCTGCGTCGCTATGCCAATGGCGAAGAGCGTTGCATCGCGTGCAAGCTGTGTGAAGCGATCTGCCCGGCGCAGGCCATCACCATCGAGGCCGAGCCGCGCGAAGACGGTTCGCGCCGCACGACGCGCTATGACATCGACATGGTGAAGTGCATCTATTGCGGCTTCTGCCAGGAAGCCTGCCCGGTGGACGCCATCGTGGAAGGCCCGAATTTCGAGTTCGCCACGGAAACGCGTGAAGAACTCTACTACGACAAGGAACGACTTCTGGAGAACGGCGACCGCTGGGAACGCGAAATCGCCCGCAATCTGGAACTTGACGCGCGCTACAGATAGAAGGGCGCGGCTCGCGGGGGCGAGTCGGGCACGGGACTAGACTTTCAACGGCCCCGTCCGGGGCGATCTGGACCAAAGGAAGAGGGAGGCTGGAGCTATGACGCTGATCGCTTTCTACATCCTCTCGAGCATCGTGGTCGCGTCGGCGCTGTTTGTCGTCGCGGCGCGAAACCCCGTGCATTCGGTCCTGTGGCTGATCCTTGCCTTCTTCACCTCCGCCGGACTGCTTGTGCTGATCGGGGCGGAGTTCCTCGCGATGTTGCTGGTGGTGGTCTATGTTGGCGCGGTGGCCGTGCTGTTCCTCTTCGTGGTCATGATGCTCGACATCGACTTCGTCGCGCTGAAGCAGGGCTTCCAGAATTATCTCGTGATCGGAATCCTGCTCGCGCTGACGCTGTTGGCCGAGATCGGGATCGTGGTGGCGGCGGCGACGTTCGGTGGTGGCGAGACGTTCAATCCCAACCCGGGCGGGCCGACCAACGCGGAAGCGCTCTCCAACGTGCTCTATGACGACTACCTGCTGCTGTTCCAGATGTGCGGGATCGTGCTGCTGGTCGCCATGATGGGCGCCATCGTGCTGACGCTGCGTTCGCGGCCGTCGGTCAAACGCCAGAACATCGCCCAGCAGACCGGGCGGAAACGCAAGGACGCCGTCGAACTCAAGGACGTGCGGCCTGGACAGGGGATCCCGTAATGGCTGGAGCGGAACTCGGTCTTGGCCATTACATGGCCGTGTCAGCGGCGCTGTTCACCATCGGCGTGTTCGGCATCTTCGTGAACCGGAAGAACATCATCGTCATCCTGATGTCCATCGAGCTCATTCTGCTCTCGGTGAACATCAATCTCGTGGCGTTCTCGGTCTTCAACGGAACGATCATGGGCCAGGTCTTCGCGATGCTGGTCCTGACGGTCGCGGCGGCGGAGGCTGCAGTCGGCCTGGCCATCCTGGTCGTCTACTTCCGCAACCGCGGCGAGATCGCCGTGGAAGACGTCAACGTGCTGCGCGGCTAGGGGAGCAAGGCTTTTGACCTTCCAGGAAGTCGCCGCAATCTTGATCGTGCTGTCGCCTGGCATCGCCGCGGCGGTGGCGGGCCTCGGCCAGCGCGTGCTGGGCGACAAGGGCGCCATGGGCCTGACGACTGTGATCGTCGTCTCGGCCGCGGCCCTTGCGGCGTGGCAGTTCTTCTCGTGGTCGCTGGGCGGCCAGGCGGGAGCTGCGCAGACCGTCGTGCTTTCGCGCTGGTTCAACGTCGACACATTCATCGCCGACTGGGCGATCCGTATCGATGCGCTGTCGGTGACCATGATGTTCGTGGTGACCAGCGTCTCGGCGCTCGTGCACATCTATTCGATCGGCTACATGGCGGAAGATCCGCACCGCGCGCGGTTCTTCTCATACCTGTCGCTTTTCACCTTCGCGATGCTGATGCTGGTGACGGCGGACAACTTCATCCAGCTGTTTTTCGGCTGGGAAGGCGTTGGGCTCGCCTCCTACTTGCTGATCGGGTTCTGGTACAAGAAACCATCGGCGAACGATGCGGCAATCAAGGCGTTTGTGGTCAACCGCGTGGGTGACTTCGGATTCGCGCTTGGGATCATGGCGCTCGTCTTCATGGTGCAGCCAGTCGCTGGCGTGGATTACGCACAGTACGGCATCACCGAGTTCTCCTCGATCAAGTTCGACACAGTGTTCGCCGTGATCGCCAACGACGCCCCGGTTCAGGTCGTCGGGCAGACGGTCGCGATGCCGATCAGCCAGGTGACGTTCGACTTCCTCAACGTTCACGTCTGGGGTCTCGAGATCGCGGGCATCCTTCTGTTCATCGGCGCGATGGGCAAGTCGGCGCAGTTCTTCCTGCACACGTGGCTGCCGGACGCCATGGAAGGCCCGACGCCGGTCTCGGCGCTGATCCACGCAGCGACGATGGTGACCGCGGGGGTGTTCCTTGTTTGCCGCGCGTCGCCACTCTATGCCGAGGCCGAAGTCGCCTCAAACATGATCACGGTTGTCGGGGCCGTGACCTGCCTGTTCGCAGCGACGGTTGGCCTTGCGCAAAATGACATCAAGCGCGTGGTTGCGTATTCGACCTGCTCGCAGCTGGGTTACATGTTCTTTGCGGCTGGTCTCGGCGCGTATGGCGCGGCGATGTTCCACCTGTTCACGCACGCCTTCTTCAAGGCGCTGCTGTTCCTTGGCGCCGGTTCGGTCATCCACGGGATGCACCACGAGCAGGACATGCGCTTCATGGGCGGAGTCCGTCCCAACATGATGTTCACCTGGGCGATGATGCTGATCGGGACGCTGGCGCTCATCGGCTTCGGTATCCCTGGCACGGACATCGGCTTTGCCGGCTTCTTCTCGAAGGACGCGATCATAGAGAGCGCCTTCGCATCGGATTCTCAGTTCGGTCCGTTTGCCTTCTGGTGCTCCATCGCGGCGGCTCTGCTGACAAGCTTCTATTCATGGCGCCTGATGTTCATGACGTTCGAGGGCAAGTTCCGCCCGAACCCGCATGCGCATCATGACGACCATGGCCATTCTGACGATCACGCTCACGATCATGGGCACGCCAAGCCCAAGGATGGCCGCGCCCCGGCGCATGAATCCCCGATCGTGATGTTGATCCCGCTGCTGCTGCTGGCTGCCGGCGCCGTTTTCGCCGGCATCCTCTTCAAACCCCAGTTTCTTACCTCGAACGCCGATGGGTTCTGGCAAGGCGCTATCGTGCGCGAGGCTGATCCGCTTTACGGCCCCTGCGGTGTTCACCCCAATGGCGATGCATCACGTTGTTCGGCTGAAGCGCATGCTCCCGCGTCTGCCGCCGAAGAAGCTCATGGCGCTGTCGCTGCTGATGAGCATGCAGCGGCCGCCGAAGGTGAACATGGTGGCGGACACCACCTGCCGGACTGGGTGATCTGGGCGCCGTTCGTCGTGACGGTTACGGGCTTCCTCGGGGCGGTGATCTTCTACCTGCTGGCGCCGGGCATACCGCGACGCATGGCGCAGAATGGCGGGCCGATGCACTCCTTCCTGTCGCATAAATGGTATTTCGACGAGATTTATCATTTCGTGTTCGTGAAGGGCGCCGCAGCGCTGGGCGACCTGTTCTGGAAGGTGGGCGACAAGAAGATCATTGACGGTATGGGGCCGGATGGCGTGACCGGCATCGCGAAAGCAGGCGCCGGCGGGCTGTCGAAACTGCACACCGGCTACATCTTCCACTACGCGCTCGTGATCCTCGTGTCGGCTGTGATTTTCGTGGCCTTCGTTCTGGCCGGGCAGGGACGCTGACATGACGGGCCCGCTTATCCTTACGCTCACCACCTTCCTGCCGCTGGCGGGGGCCCTCGTCATTTTCGCGCTTCGCATCGTGGGCGGTGCGTCCATGGCCGGCGGTGCGTCCAAGAGCATTGCCTTACTGACTTCGGTGGTCACGCTGGGCGTTTCGCTGATGGCGCTAGCGCAGTTTGATCCGGGCAAGGTCGGCTACCAACTGGTTGATCATGCGCCCTGGTTTGGCGGCTCATCGTACAAGATGGGCGTCGACGGCATGGCGATTGCGCTTGTCGTACTCACAACCGCGCTGACGCCGCTGTGTATCCTGCAGTCGATGAAATCGATCGAGGATCGGCTGGCGGAATACATGATCTGCTTCCTGGTGCTTGAAGCGCTTATGATCGGCGTCTTCTGCGCAATGGACCTGATCCTGTTCTACGTGTTCTTCGAGGGTGGCCTGATCCCGATGTTCCTGATCATCGGGGTATGGGGCGGCAAGAACCGTTTATACGCGGCGTTCAAGTTCTTCCTCTATACGCTGCTGGGCTCACTGCTGCTGCTGATCGCGGTGATCTACATGGCGGCCGTCGCCGGCACGACGGATGTGCCGACGCTCCAGGAAGGGTTGCATCCGGTCACCGGCGCGCTGCTGTTCCCGCCCGAGGTTCAGACCTGGCTGTGGCTGGCTTTCTTCGCGTCATTCGCTGTGAAGCTGCCGATGTGGCCGGTGCACACCTGGCTGCCGGATGCGCACGTCGAGGCGCCTACAGCGGGCTCGGTCGTACTGGCGGCGGTTCTGCTCAAGATGGGCGGATACGGCTTCCTGCGGTTTTCGCTCCCGATTTTCCCGGACGCATCGCTGTTGTTCCAGCCGTTGATGTTCGCGCTGTCGGTCATCGCCATCGTCTATGCTTCGCTCGTCGCCTTTCGGCAGACCGACATCAAGAAGCTGGTGGCCTATTCGTCTGTGGCGCATATGGGCTTCGTGACGTTGGGAATCTTCGCCTTCAACGAGGCGGGCATCCAGGGCGCCATCTTCCAGATGATCAGCCACGGCATTATCTCCGGCGCGCTCTTCTTCTGCGTCGGCGTTATCTATGACCGGATGCACACCCGCGAGATTTCGTTCTACGGCGGCCTCGTCCATCGCATGCCTGTCTATGCGGCGCTGTTCATGCTGTTCTCGATGGCCAACGTCGGCCTGCCGGGCACCAGCGGCTTCGTGGGCGAGATCCTGACGATGGTTGGCGGCTTCCAGGCGTCGACCTGGGCGGCGGCGGGCGCGGCGCTCGGGGTCATCTTCTCGGCTGTCTACATGCTCACGCTCTACCGCCGCGTCGTGTTCGGCGAGATGACCAATGACAAGCTCATGGGCATCAAGGACGTGACGGTGCTCGAATTCTTCATTCTCGGCTTGCTGGCGATCAGCGCGCTTGGCTTCGGTGTCTTCCCCGGACTGGTCTTTGACCTGACTGCTGGGTCGACGGACGAAGTGCTGCGCATGATCGGCCAGGTCGGCCAGTAGGTAGGCGCCATGGATTTCCTCGCCGACATCACCAACGCCGCCCCGGAAGCGATCCTTGCCGGGTTCGGACTTGTGGGCCTGCTGATCGGCGCCATTGGCGGGGATCGAATCTCCGGCCTGTTGCGCCTGCTGGCTGTCGTGGCGCTCGGCGCCGCTGCTGCGGCGTCAGTGCTGCAGTTCGGCCGTGGCGAGGCGATCTCCGCGTTCGCCAGTGATCCGCTGGCGCCTGATGGTCTCTACAAGGCGACGATGTTCACGATCTTCGCAAAGGTTGTGACCTACGGAATGGCGGCGGCGGCGCTGCTAATGTCCGGTGGAGCGCTCAAAGTCTCGCAGATGGAGCGGTACGAATATCCGCTGCTGGTCGTGTTCGCTTCACTTGGGGCGGGCATGATGCTGTCGGCGAACGACCTGATGACGCTCTATGTTGGAATCGAGACGCTCAGCCTGTCGTCCTATGTGCTTGCGGCGTTCCGGCGTGACAGCCTGAAATCGGCGGAAGCCGGTCTGAAGTACTTTGTGCTCGGCGCGCTGGCGTCGGGCCTGCTGCTTTATGGCTCGTCGCTGGTCTATGGCTTCACTGGCGGTACGGGCTATGCGGCAATCGCGGCGGCGCCTGAGTCCATCGGGCTCACCTTCGGTCTGGTCTTCGTGATTTGCGGTCTCGCATTCAAGGCGTCTGCGGCGCCCTTCCACATCTGGACGCCGGATGTTTATGAAGGCGCGCCAGCGCCCGTCGTCGCATTCTTCTCGACCGCGCCGAAGATCGCCGCGGTTGGCCTGCTGGCGCATATCCTGTTCACGGCATTCGGACCGCACGCAGAGTCCTGGCAACAGATCGTCGCGATCATCTCGGTACTATCGATGCTGATCGGTGCGTTTGGCGCGCTCCTGCAGAACAGCATCAAGCGGATTCTGGCCTACTCATCGATCTCGAACGTGGGCTTTGCCCTGATCGGCGTGGCGGCGGGCGCGAAAGACGGGGCGGCGTCCGTACTCGTCTACATGACGCTCTATGTTCTCGCGACGCTGGGCATGTTCGGCGGCATTCTTGCGCTGCGCCGGGGCGGCAAGGCGATCGATCAGGTGTCCGACCTCAACGGTCTCGTGAAGTCGAAGCCGGGGATCGCGCTGGGGCTGATGGTGCTGATCTTCTCGGTCGCGGGCATTCCGCCGGCCGCCGGGTTCTGGGGCAAGCTCCAGGTGTTCGCAGCAGGCATTCAGGCGGATCTGCTGTGGCTCGTGCTGGCGGGGGCGCTCGCGAGTGTGGTGTCGCTGGGCTACTATCTGCGCCTTGTCTGGGCGATGTTCATGAAGCCTCCGGGCGACGCACTCGACAAGACGGACGCGTCTGTCGGCCTCGTGGTCGCCGTGACCAGCATAGCCATCTTCCCGGTGCTGACGATCTTCATCCAGCTGCTGCTGGATGCGGCCGCGCGCGCCGCGGGCGGCTAGGGCGAGATGGTCGTCGAACTGCTCTCGCAGGCCTGGCCCATCACAAGGTTTGGCGAGATCGACTCCACCAATGAGGAAGCAAGGCGTCGCGCCTCTGATGGAGATGTCGGCCCGTGCTGGCTGACGACAGAGGTACAGACAGCGGGGCGCGGCAGGCTTGGGCGCGCGTGGTCGTCGCCGAAGGGCAATCTGTTTGCGACGGCGCTATTGCCCTATCCGCGGCCGGCTGCCGAAGCCGCGTTGGCATGCTTTTCGGCCGGGCTCGCTGTGCTGGACGCAGCGCGGAGCTGTGGCGTGGACGTAGGGCAGGTCAAGTTGAAATGGCCCAACGATGTTCTGGTGGGGCAGGCGAAGCTTTGCGGTATCCTGACCGAGACGGGACAGATCAATGGGCGCCTCTGGATGGCGGCGGGCTTTGGCGTGAACGTCGAGGTTGCGCCAGAGCGGCCGGATCGACCTACCAGGTGCCTCGCGGATTTGCCGGGTGGGGCGGGCCTGACTGCCGCACGCATGCTGGCGGCGCTGGATGTGGCGTTCCGCGTGCGGCTGCGCAGCCTGCTGGTTGAGGGCTTCGAACCTACACGGGTCGCCTGGCTGGAGCAGGCCGCGCATCTGGGTCAGCGGGTCGAGCTGACACCGGCGAGCGGCCGGATCGAAGGCGTGATGACCGGACTGGCGGCCGACGGTGCGCTGATCGTGCGCCTGGGGGATGGCTCGGAAAGCCATGTTCGGGCGGGCGAAATCTCGCTATTGAGTTAGATCAGGGTCAAAGGGAGCCGCCGATGCTGCTGGCGATCGACACGGGCAACACCAACACGCTGTTTGCCGTCCACGACGGGAAGGAATGGCGCGCACAATGGCGTTCCTCGACGGACATGACCAAGACGGCGGATGACTATGCCGTCTGGTTGTCGACGTTGATGGAGATCAACGGACTGGATCTCGGTCAGATCGACGATTGCATCATCTCGACGGTGGTTCCGCAGTCGCTGTTCAACCAGCGCAATTTCGCGAGGCGCTATCTGAAGGTTGAACCCTTCGTGGTCGGAGAGAATGTGGAACTCGGCGTCGCGGTGCACATCACCAAGCCGAGCGAGGTCGGAGCAGACCGCCTTGTGAACGCAGTGGGGGCGCATGGCACCTATGAAGGCGCCCTGATCGTGATTGACAGCGGCACCGCCACGACGTTCGACATCGTCGGTGAAGACGGCTCTTTCGAAGGGGGAATTATCGCACCGGGGATCAACCTGTCGATGAAGGCGCTGCACGAAGCGGCCGCCAAGCTGCCGCGCGTGGCGATCCAGAAGCCAGATCAGGTCATCGGGAAGGATACGGTTGCGGCGATGCAGTCGGGCGTCTTCTGGGGCTATATCGACCTGATCGACGGGCTGGTCGAACGCATCAAGGGCGAGTACGGGAAACCCATGACCGTAATTGCAACCGGAGGCGTCGCGTCCCTGTTCGAGGGCGCCGCGTGCAGGATCGATCATTTCGACAGCGACATCACAATCAAGGGTTTGCGTATCCTCTATGACCGCAACATCACACAGGCGGCCAGAGAGCTGAAATGAAGAATGCCGAACTTGTCTTTGCCCCGCTTGGCGGGTGCCGCGAAATCGGCATGAACCTCAACGCCTACGGCTATGGTCCGCCCGAGAACCGGCGCTGGATCGTGGTCGATGTCGGCGTGACGTTTGGCGACGACACAACGCCCGGCGTCGACCTGATCATGCCGGACCCGGTTTATCTCGAAAGCTATGCCGACGATATCGAAGCAATTATCCTTACGCACGCGCACGAAGATCATATCGGCGCGATCGGATGGCTGTGGCCGAAGTTGCGCGCGCCGATCTATGCGACGCCCTTCACCGCGTATCTGGTCGCCGAGAAGCTGCGCGAACGCGGCCTGGGCGATGAAGCGCCTCTGCACATCATGCAACTGCGCGAGAAGCGCACGTTTGGTCCGTTCGAAGTCGAGATGGTGACGCTGACCCATTCAATCCCAGAACCGAACGGTCTTGCGATCCGTACGCCGCTGGGCCTGATCCTTCACACCGGCGACTGGAAGATCGATCCCGATCCGATCATTGGCGAGGATTTCGACCAGGCGAAGATCGAGGAGCTGGGACGCGAGGGTATCCTCGCGATGGTGTGCGACTCCACCAACGTGTTCGAAGAGGGCGAGGCGGGTTCGGAAGCGCTTGCGCGCGAAGCCTTGAAGCGCGCCGTGGCCGAGCAGACGGGGCGTGTGGCCATCACCGCGTTTGCGTCCAATGTCGCGCGGGTTCAATCTGCGTGCGAGGCAGCGCGGGCAAATGATCGCTCGATCTGCCTTCTGGGACGCTCGATGATCCGGATTGCCGGGGCGGCTCAGTCCGTAGGGCTTCTGAAGGAGTTTACCTTCCTTGATCCGAGCGTCGCGGCCGATCTGCCGCCGCAACATGTGCTGTACCTGTGCACCGGCAGCCAGGGTGAGCCGAACGCGGCACTCGCGCGGGTGGCGCGGGGCGACCATCCGTCGGTTAGGCTTGGCGCCGACGATACCGTGATCTTCTCGTCGCGCGTCATTCCCGGGAATGAGCGCGCGATCGGCGAGATCCAGAACATGCTGGCTGAGCGCAACATCAAGCTTGTGACCGACAAGCAGTTCGACATCCACGTGTCTGGACACCCTTGTCGCGATGAACTTCGCCGGATGTACCTGTGGGCCAAGCCACGTATCGCCATTCCCGTGCACGGCGAACGCCGGCACATCATGGAACACGCACGTTATGCGCGCTCTCTGCAGGTGCCTGAGGCGATCACGCCGGACAATGGCGATGTCGTCCGGCTGGCGCCTGGACCTGTGATGGTGATCGATCAGGTTCCGGCCGGACGCCTTCATGTGGACGGTGAAGTGCTGACGTCCGACAAGGCTGGCGGCATGTGGGAACGCAAGAAGATGGCCTACAACGGCCACCTCAGCGTCAGTCTGGTAATCGCCAAGGGAAAGATCGAGGATGGCCCGACGATTGTCGCGCGCGGCTTTTCCGAGCCCGATGGACGGCCGGCGGACGAGTCGCTGGAGCCTCTGGACGATGCTGCGGACGCGGCGATATCTGGCATGAAGCGATCCGATCTCGGCGACGACGACAAGATCGAAAAGGTTCTGACCAAGGCGGTGCGCCGGGCGTCCGAAGTGCAGTTCGGCAAGCGGCCGCTGGTCGATGTGACGATACACAGACTCTGACAGGAGACACGCGATGACCGGGACAATCGGACGGCTCAATCACATCGGGATCGCTGTGCCCTCCATCGAGAAAGCGTTCGAGACGTACAGGACGCTTTATGGGGCAACGGAGTTTGTGCAGCCTTTCGACATGCCAGCCCAGGGCGTGCGCGTGGGCTTCGTGAACCTGCCGAACACGCAGCTCGAAATCATCGAACCGCTGGGCGAGAAGTCGCCGATCATCAACTTCCTCGAGAAGAACCCCAAGGGCGGCCAACACCATGTCTGTTTCGAGGTGCCGGAAATCCATGCTGCGAAAGCGGAGATGGAAGCCAAAGGAGCCAAAGTGCTGGGCGAGCCGCGGATCGGGGCGCACGGAACGCTGGTGATCTTCATCCACCCCAAGGATTCCGATGGTGTGCTGATCGAACTCATGGAAACGCCGAAGGGCCACCACTAGGGTGGGCCCATGGGCGTTTTTGAAGCGATTGTCGTCTACACCGGAGCGTGGTGGCTGATCTTCCTGCCAACCCTGTCAGCTGGGCAAACCAGCCAGCGGGACGCGGGAGACGTGGTCCCCGGGACGGAAGGCGGCGCGCCAACGCAGGTGTCGTGGCTGGTCAAGCTGCTGATCCCCACAATTGGCGCAGCCTTCGCGACTTTCCTTCTCGGGCTGGCGCTACATATGCGCTGGCTGGATTTCATGATTTCAAGGGGCTAGCCCCGCTTTGGCCTCATTGCGTGGGCGTGATGGGGCGGGTATCAGCCTGAACCGACTGCCCTTTCCCAGGATCCGCAATGCGCCTTTCCCGCTATTTCCTCCCTGCGCTCAAGGAAGCGCCTGCCGAT
>DLHI01000028.1 GCA_002483135.1 Hyphomonadaceae bacterium UBA7672
GGGGCCCCGTCGTCCCTTGAGGCGGTCCATCACACCCGGCACACTGAAACGAACTGAGCAACCAATTCCCGTTCCGCACGAAATCGGAAACGGTCTGCAGGGACAGTCACGTCACGCCGACCGTCGGGGGCGGCCCGCCAAAATGAAGGCTGCAAGGAGCCTGCGCACCGGATCTTTCCGGTGCTGCATGGCGGGAAGCGCCGTCGAGCGGCTGGCGGCGCGAAGCGCCCGCAGGGTCGCGCCCGTAGGAGCCGCGCAAGGCGCGGCGGGACCGAGCGTGACCGCCGGACGCTCTCCTTCGCTCAAGTCTTCCGGCGTGGGCGGCAAGCTTCCGAGACGCCGTGAAGCGTTTTGCGGAGCTTCACAGCGCAGGTCATCAGTCTTCGGGCTCCCAGACCGCCTGTGAAAAGACTATCCCGATCGGGATATTTTTGGCCATTGTCGCCTAAGCAGCTGTGAAATGTCCTGATCGGGATATTTTGGCTTGAAAGCGAGAGAAACCGAAGATACTTTCCCGAGCGGGAAATACACAATGTCACCTGAGCAGCTCGGCGAAGTCATTCGAAAAGTCCGCAAACGGCAGGGCCTCACCCAGCCGCAGCTGGCCGGCGCCGCGGGCGTCGGACTTAGATTTCTGGTCGAACTGGAGGGGGGCAAAGGCACGTCTCACCTCGGCAAAGCGCTCGCCGTCCTCGACGCGCTCGGGTGCAAACTTGTCATTACGACGCCTGAGGATGCCAAACGATGACGGCCGTTCTCACTGTCTGGTGGGGCGATCAGACGGTCGGCGCGCTCCGCATCGACCGGCAAGGCGATATCGAATTCACCTATGCTGAATCGTGGCGCACCGCGTCTCACGCACGAGCGATCTCCGTTTCGCTCCCGCTCCGCGGCGAACCTTACCTTCGTCGCGAAACCCGGCCATTCTTCGAAGGGCTGCTGCCGGAAGAGAGCCAGCGTATCGCCGTCGCACGCGCACTCGGCGTCTCGCAACAGAACGAATTCCGCTTGCTCGAGCAGATCGGTGGAGAGGTCGCCGGCGCTTTATCGCTATGGCCCGAAGGCCAAACACCGCCTGCCGCCTCTTACGACACGCCTCCAACGCCATTGTCCGAAGACGCCCTCATCGCCCTTCTGGACCGGCTTCCGACTCGCCCTCTGCTCGCAGGAGAGGAGGGACTGCGACTGTCGCTGGCTGGCGCACAGGCCAAAGTCCCCCTGATTCTGACAGGCGCTGGCCTGGCCCTGCCCCGGCCCGGCGAGCCGACGACCCATATTCTGAAACCGCCAATCGCCCGCTTCGCTGACACGACCGAAAACGAAGGCTTTGCGATGCGGCTGGCCAAGGGCGTTGGTCTGGACACAGCGGATGTCGACATCGTCACCGTGCGCGACAGGTCCTTCCTTCTTGTCAAACGCTATGACCGGCAGACGGACAGTGAGGGCCGCGTCCAGCGTCTTCACCAGGAAGATTTCTGTCAGGCTATGGGATACACGTCCGCTCAGAAGTATGCGGCCGATGGCGGCCCCGTCTTCCGCGACTGCTTTGCCCTACTCCGTCGTGCGGCAACGCGCCCGGCGCGCGACGTCCTCAAATTGCTCGACGCTGCGCTTTTCAACCTCATCATCGGAAATGCGGACGCGCATGGCAAAAACTTCAGCCTGCTCTACGAACGCGACGAGATCACGCTCGCGCCACTCTATGATCTGCTGTCGACTGTCTCTTACCCTGACCTCAGTCCGAACCTCGCCATGAAGATCGCGAGGCGGGCACGCTTGGAGGATCTGGTTGCGCGCGACTGGGCAAGATTCGCGGAGGAGACAGGCCTCACCGAACCTTTTATCCGACGTCGCGCCGCCGCCTTGGCGGATGCTGTGATCGCCCGCGCCCCTGCCGAACGCGCTGGCTTTGCGCCGGCTGTCCAACCCGCGATGCAACAGTTTGCGGATCTTGTAGCCGCGCGTGCGGAGCGGTTGAAGGACGCTCTCTAGCGAAATTCGCGGCGGCCCGTCCCTAAAGGCAAACGCGACTACCGCGGGGTTGCGCCAACGGACCGCCTACTTGCCAACTAGCCTCATCGCTTCTTTTGCGATGCGCGCTGAGACTGAAGATGCTGTCCGGCATAGGCTGCTTCGCTTACCGCCGCCGCCATCCAGGTCGGCATGCCCGCCGCGCGTCGCGCGAGAGTCCGCCGCTCGGCTGGCTTGAGCGTGAGAAGCATGGCTCTGGCTTGTTCAACACCATCCGGTCCCAACCATTCGATCGCCCGCAGCAGTCTCTCATGGCGCGCATTTTCGGCCAATGGCGGAGCATGGCGCAACTCGATTGTCTCGCCTGACACCTTAAGCGTGCGAGTCCGTCCGCTTGTCACGTAGGTTCGGCGCAAAGGCACCTGCGTCGTAAGACCGAAGGCGTTGGCGACAGCAGCGCCTGCAGGCGCGATCTGCTCGCCCTTCTGACGCGCGATAGCTTCCATCGCCTCCCCTGCATTGGGCGGCAGGAGACCGAACCGGCTTTCCACGGGAATGGCGTAAAAGCCCCGCGACACGCGCACGAGCTTCTTCCGTCGGACAAGGCGCGCCAGCGCCTGATCCACGGCGGCGCGATTGCCGAGGTGGAGCAGCTGCTTGGCGCAGACGGGCTCGCCCCGCTTGCGCGGCTTCAGGAACTCAAGAATGGCCTTCGACACCGTCATCTGACGTCTCCATAGTGTCAGATATATAGCTTATCTTCTGACACTTATCCATGTGAAAGACGAAAAGTCCGTTGCAATCGGCTGCTTTCCTTCAGGCCGCTGATTCCAGCCGGATTTCACCAGCATCGTGCTGGCCGCGGCCAGCATCCCGGCGTCCCATGACGAAGTCAGCCGCCTTGGACGCCATGGACGCAGCCTGCAAGATTGCCCGGTTGTCGCCCTTCAGCACCTGCAGCCAGGAGCCGAGGTAGTCCGGGTGTCGGACGGTCGGCGCGACGCCCAGTTCGGCGCACAGGAACGCGGAGCAAAGCTCCGCGACGAGTTCCTCCCGCGCATAGGCCTCGCCGCCATGGCGGCCCGAGAAATTGCGGTCGAGACGCGAGACATGCCCCGTCCAGTGACCCTTATGCCGATATCGGCATAAGGGTCATAATGCCGAGCGCCGGATTATGCCGCTTGGCGCAGCCAGCGCTTTGAGAAAGCTGGCGCCAACCGCGCGGCGGGTCGGCATAATCAGAGCGCTTCGAGGAAGGCGAGGAGCTGATCGTTCGGTCGATATCGACCCGGCGGCTGCTCAGGCGCGGCGATGCGGGCGAGCGCGGTCTCCTTCAGCCTCAGGTCGGCGTGCAGGTAGACTTGGGTCGTCTCCACCGACTCGTGTCCCAGCCACAGCGCGATCACGGATTGATCAACGCCATGCCTCAGCAACTCCATGGCGGTGCTGTGCCGTAGGACGTGCGGGCTTACCTTTCGGCCGGCAAGCGATGGGCGCGACCGCGCGGCGGTTGCGCCGTGGCGGCGAACCAGGCTTTCGAGAGCATCCCGGCTGAGATGGTCGCCGCGCAGCGTGGGGAACAGCGGTGCTTCGTCTCGCACATTCCGTTCCGTGATCCACGCTTCCAGCAGCCTGGCGGTTTCTCGCCGCAACGGCGTGCTTCTCTCTTTGCGGCCCTTTCCCTCGCAACGGATATGGGAGCCGGTGCCCAGCACGACGTCGCACCGGCGCAGTCCGATCAGCTCGGACGCTCGAAGACCAGCCTGCAGGGCGACCAGCAGGATAAGGTGATCCCGCCGGCCAACCCAAGTCGTTCGGTCGGGCGCGGCAAGGAACGCTTCCATCTCCTCGCCGTCGAGGAAGGTCACTGCCTTCTTTACATGGCGCTTGCTGGGCATCGTCAGAATGCGCTGGCAGTGAAGCAGATAAGCAGGTTCGTTCATCGCCACGAACCGGAAGAAGGACCTGATCGCGGCCAGCCGCGTGTTGCGGCTGCGGGCGCCGTTCTGCCGTTCCGTCTCGATGTGGACCAGGAAGTCCGTGACGAGATCCGCGTCGATGTCTTCCACCGCCAAGCGGGTTGGCGGCCTGCCCAGGTGTCGTTCGGCGTAACGGAGCAGCAGACGGAAGGTGTCGCGATAGCCCGCGATCGTGTTGGGGCTGGCGTTCATCTGGGTCCCAAGCCGTTCGATGAAGAAGCGTTGCAACAGTGCCGGGAACGTCGAGGCCGTCATGAACGCGCCTCCCCGGCATGTTCGAGCCGTGCGGCGGCCAGCTCCAGAAGCTCGGGGACCGCCTCGATGTACCAGTAGGTGTTCTCCGGGCGGGAATGGCCGAGATAGGTCGTGAGCTTGATCATCTCCTGCGCCGCATCCTTGCCCGAGCGATACCAACCGATCAGCGTGCGGGCGGCGAAGGTATGGCGCAGGTCGTGGATGCGCGGGCCGCGCCCATGCCGGAGATAGCGCTGTGCGGGACGCATTCCGATCTGCTGGCTGATCCGGGCGAAGGTGTACCTGGCGGCGCAGTCGCCGATGCGGCCGCCATCGTCATTGACGAAGACGGCCTCAGGCGAAGAGCCCAGCAGCCTGTCGCGCTCGGCGATGTACGCTCGCAGGTGCCCCGTCACGCTGTCGGCGAGCGGCACGAGGCGCGCCTTTCCGAGCTTGCCGCGCTGGATGACCAGAATGCCGGTCTCAAGGTCGACGTCGGCGATATCGAGCGCCAACGCCTCGCTGATGCGCAGGCCCGTGGCGGCGATCAGGCCGAAGAGCGTTGTGTAGGTCAGGCCGCGCAGTCCGTAAGCTGAAGGCAGGTCCGCTGCGACGGCGAGGATGCCAGCGATCTCAGCCTCGCTGTAGATATAGGGCCGCGAGCGCAAGGTTCGTTGCGGGATCAGCCCGGCCGGCGGCGGCTCATGCGCCGGGTCGAGCCCGTGTAGCCATTGGGCGAACAGCCGGACGATCCCCAGGCGGGCTGCCCATGTCTGGCGTCCTGCGACGCCGAAGCTTGCCTGCCAGCGGAGGAAGAGGCCGGGCGTGATGTGGCTGGCGTTCTGGCTTTCGGCGAAAGCGATGAAGCGGCGCAGCACCCTGGCTGTGGTGCTGAGGTCGTAGCCAAGACTGCGCCGGATGGCGAGATAGCGATCGAGTTCCTGGCGAAGCGGGCTCATTGCGCGCCTCCCACCACCGGCCATGGCTGGGCGATGGAGCGAAGGCTTTCGACGTCGAGCCTGGCATAGATCAGGGTGGAGGCGCGTGAGCGGTGGCGCAGCATGTTGCCCACCTCTTCCAGCGAGGCGCCTTTCCGAACCAGCTGCGTCGCCAGGCTGTGCCGCAAGACGTGCGATCCGACATAGGGCGCAGGCGGCTTGACGCCCGCCCGCGCGAAGGCCTCGCGAAGAACCGCATTGAGCACCTGACTGTCCTTGAACGGCCGGTGCGGCGCCCGCTCGGTGACGAACAGGTGGCGCGCGTCGGAGACGCGATCCCGAAGGTAGGCGGTAATCGCCTCGCCAACATCAGGCGGGATGGGAACGCGGTCGTGGCTCTTGCCCTTGCCGCGCACCATAAGTTCCCCGGCGCGCCAGTCGATATCCTCCAGCCGGATGGCGATCACCTCGTGCGCCCGCAAGCCCAGCCGGGCGAGCAGAAGCGCCATGGCATAGTTGCGAGCGCCAGACCGCTTGTCGGCGCGCACTTCTGTCAGCACGGCCTCCACCTGTTCGGGACTCAGATGGCGCGGCAGCCGGGCGTTGTACCGATGGGCGATGCTCGGGATCGAGAGCGCCAGGTTGGCCTTCGTCAGGCCGCACCGGAAGAGATATCTGAAGAAGTTGCGCAGATGGGTCGGTGGGGTCTTGTCGCGGTAGGGCGCCTTGCTGGCTGTCAGTTTCTGGAGGAAGGCGACGATGTCGCTGGCGGTGATCGCGGCGAGATCGATGTCGCCCCGACCAAAGCGGAAGTCGAGGAACCGGTCGGCGAAGCGCCAGCAGTGGCCGATGGTGCGCTCGCTCAGGCCACGCTGGCGGCGGAGATGGTCTTCGTAGTCATGGCGCAGGCTGGCGCGCTGGCTTGCGGTTTGGTCATTCATGACGTCGCTCCTTCAGGGTTGAAGGAGTTACGTCTGGCCCACAGCCGATGCGCCGTCGCGGCAGATCGCGCGCCGGCGACGCTGGTCCAGGGCTGTCCGGCCAATTTAGTACGAGCGGTCGCGTTGGGGCTCAGGCAAGCAGAAACGCCAGCCGCTCGTCGGCTTTTGACGGCGTGATTTCAAGGATTTCTGCGCTCACGATATTCTCCGCGACAAACGGATCGTTACTCAGCCTGCCTTGAAGGTCTGGTAGAGATGTGTTGTGCGCAAGTATGCCTCCACCCAAACCGGGTTGAAGATTGCCGACGGCCAAAAACACGCCGTCGTCAAATCCGCGTCTTATCCACTCCTTGTGGCCTTCCATAAACTGGCTCGCCTGGCCTTTGTTGCCGGAAAACCTAAGCAGAACGACAAACATCAGACTTTTTCCCTTGCATCTCAAGTTTCAGCGACGCCCGCGCTTGTTTTGCTGGCCCAACGCGGAGCTATCCGTGATCGCATCTAGCCAGACGCACATCTGCTCGACTTCCTTTCGGATGAAGCTCTCGTCGTGGAATGCATTTGCCAACGTCGCGACTCCTTGACTGCGGGCGAGAAGATGCATCGCCATGTCGTCCGCGTCCGTTCCGCGGCCCAGCAGTGCGAACTGCCTTTGCAGCCAAATCCGGAACAGCGTAAACACCTCGTTCGCTTCGCCCTGCGCCGGATGGACCAGCTTCGCCAGCTCGGCGCAAAGCGTGCCGACGGGGCAGCCATATCGTTTTATCTTGGCCCGATTTGCGATCAGGATATGGATAAAACTGCGGATGCGATCTGCAGGACTCTCGCCCTCGACCTCCCACCGGTCCAACATCGTCCGGGTGTTGGCGAGGCGCATGCCGATTACCGCGTCAAGTATCTCGTCCTTCGACTTGAAGTGATGGTAGAAATTGCCGCGTGAAATTTGAACCGCGTCGGCGATGTCCGTGAACGAGGTGTGCTCAAACCCCTGCCTGTAAAACAGTTGGTCGGCTGCTTCCACGATCCGTTCGCGGGTGTTGACGCTAGTCATCGGACCTCAGCTTTGTCTTGATGCTGCTGTGGCGACCGTTGCGGCGGTTTGACCAAACAAAGCAACTGCAAACTCCCTTTCTTCCGAACTTCCGCGAGGAGGCGGCGCCCGGCTCAATTCTGCACCAACTGCCATGCCCCGCTGAACGGCCGGCCGCGCAGCAAGAAGGTCGAGCCAGCCGCTGACGTGCGGGAATCTGCCGAGATCCTGGCCGAGGTAGCTCGCCATGGTAATCCACGGGTAGACGGCCATGTCGGCGATCGAGTAATCGCCAGCAATGTACGATCGGCTGCGGAGCCTCTGATCGAGGACGCCCAGCAGCCTATTCACCTCTCGCGAGTAGCGCTGTGTTGAGTATTCAAGCTTGACGGGATCATCGACGAGATTCGGTGCGTAGATCATGAAGTGACTGGCCTGGCCAAACATCGGCCCCACGCCGGCCATCTGCCAAAATAGCCACTGCTCAACCTCAAGCCGCTTAGGCTCGGCGTGCGGGTAAAACTTTCCAGTCTTGCGCCCAAGATATTGCAGGATGGCGCCAGACTCGAACACCGAGGCAGACGCGGCCCTTGGGCCGTCCGGATCAATAATCGCAGGCACGCGATTGTTTGGAGAGATCGCTAGAAAGTCCGGACTGAACTGTTCGCCTTTCCCGATTGCTACGGGCCGGATGACATACGGTAGCTCCATCTCTTCCAGCGCGATCGTGATTTTCCAGCTGTTGGGCGTTGCCCAAAGGAAGACCTCAATGGGTGCTGACATCAAACTCCACCTTAGGCTGGTGCGCGCCAAACTGCGCTAGGACAATCGTATGAGTAATCTGGGACGTTCATCCTAATCTGTCAACGCTCCTTTTTGAAGTGGCGAACCGTTCGCCTCCAATTAAGAGAAAGGGCCATCTTCACGTAGCGGAGTGCTGCCGGGCTGCCTGGCTATGTCCACACCGGAAAAGTGTGCCGGGCGTCGCGGCCTTCGCGAACAGCTCCCTTGAAGGAATGCCGTCGTTCCACCTTCGCCTCGTGGCGTCGCAGATACGGGTGGATTATGCCGACCCGCCGCGCGGTTGGAGCCAGCGTGCTGAAAGCACTGGCCTCGCCGTGCGGCATAATCCGGCGCTCGGCATTATGACCCAGTTCGTGCAGCTTCGTCCGATACCAATCTACGGGCTCGAAATAGGCTTCCTG
>DLHI01000003.1 GCA_002483135.1 Hyphomonadaceae bacterium UBA7672
GAGGGCGTGCAGCAGGCGCTGCTGAAGATCATGGAAGGCACGGTCGCCAGCGTTCCGCCGCAGGGCGGCCGCAAGCATCCGCAGCAGGAATTCCTGCAGGTCGACACCACGAACATGCTGTTCATCTGCGGCGGCGCGTTTGCGGGCCTGGATAAGGTCATCTCCGATCGCGGCCGCGGCACGTCGATCGGTTTCGGCGCCAATGTCGTCGATCCGGAAGATCGCCGTACGGGCAAGGTCCTTCAGGATTGCGAACCGGAAGATCTGGTGAAGTTCGGCCTCATCCCCGAATTCATCGGCCGCCTGCCGGTCATCGCGACGCTGGAAGATCTCGACGAGACGGCTCTGATCCAGATCCTGACCGAGCCGAAGAACGCGCTTCTGAAGCAGTATCAGCGCCTGTTCGACATGGAGAGCGTGAAGCTCACCTTCACGGACGACGCCCTGGCCGCTGTCGCCCGCCGGGCGATCCAGCGCAAGACGGGCGCGCGTGGCCTGCGGTCGATCATGGAGGGCATCCTGCTCGACACCATGTTCGAACTGCCCAACCTGCGCGGCGTGGAAGAGGTGGCGATCAACGCCGAAGTCGTGGAAGGCCGTTCGCGGCCGCTCTACGTCCACTCGGCCAAGGAAGAGAAGACCGCCAGCGCCTAGCTTCCGGCCACTCTGGACTGACCAACATTCGCAGCGGCCGCCCCTCACCGGGCGGCCGTTTGCCATTCCGGCCAGTCATGCCGACTCAGCTCGGGGTCGCAATGAAGGGTGCGCGACGGCCGGGCTGTCGCAGCTATCGCCTGATCTGTGGGCCAATTTATCCAGTTAAAACATGCCGCATGTGCGTGGGTTGAATGCTGACCCGTGACGGGCCACTTTGATCCTCAAGTGAATGTCCGGACCGATCTTCCCCGCATGGTCCCGGCCTTCCTCCCACCGGTGAGCTTCAAGCAAGGCGCCGGCGGCGAAGTAAGGAGAAAAGAGTTATGACGAACATCCTCCCAGTTCTGCCCCTGCGCGATATCGTGGTGTTTCCGCGCATGGTCGCCCCGCTCTTCGTCGGGCGTGACAAGTCTGTCCGCGCCCTCGAGGAAGTCGAGAAGGGCGGCGGCGAGATCCTGCTCGTTGCGCAGAAGGAAGCCGGCGTCGACGACCCGGCTGAAGAAGACCTCTACAATGTCGGCGTGGTCGCCTCGATCCTGCAGCTGCTGAAGCTGCCGGACGGCACCGTGAAGGTGCTGGTCGAGGGCAAGCACCGCGCCCGCATCGACAAGCTGATCGACAAGGGCGAGTACTACGCCGCCGAACATTCCTCGCTCGAGGAGAAGCGTTCGGAGTCGCAGGAGTCCGCCGCGCTGATGCGCGCCGTGATCGAGCAGTTCGACGGCTATGTGAAGTTGAACCGCAAGATCCCGGCCGAGACTGTCGGCACGGTCAGCGCCATCACCGACCCCGGCCACCTGGCCGATGCGGTCGCAGCCCAGCTCTCGATCAAGATCGAGGACAAGGAAGCGCTGCTCGAACTGGTCGACGTGATCGAGCGGCTGGAAAAGGTGTTCTCCCTCATGGAAGGCGAGATCGGCATGCTCCAGATGGAGCGGAAGATCCGCAACCGCGTGAAGCGGCAGATGGAGAAGACCCAGCGCGAGTACTATCTCAACGAGCAGATGAAGGCGATCCAGCGCGAGCTTGGCGACGGCGACAGCGGCGGCGGCGAGCGTGACGAGATCGGCGAGCTCGAAGAGAAGATCGCCAACACCCCGATGTCGGAGGAAGCGCGCGCCAAGGCCGAGGCCGAGGTGAAGAAGCTGCGCCAGATGTCGCCGATGTCGGCCGAGAGCACGGTCGTGCGCAACTATCTTGACTGGATGGTCTCGCTGCCTTGGGGCCGCAAGAAGGAAGTCGTGCGCGATCTCCAGTTCGCGGAAGATGTCCTCAACCAGGATCACTACGGCCTGGAAAAGGTGAAGGAGCGCATCCTCGAACACCTTGCCGTGCAGACCCGTGCGGACAAGGTGCGCGGGCCGATCCTGTGCCTCGTTGGCCCCCCGGGCGTCGGCAAGACGTCGCTGGGCAAGTCCATCGCGAAGGCGACGGGCCGCGACTTCGTGCGTGTGTCGCTGGGCGGCGTACGTGACGAGGCCGAGATCCGCGGCCACCGCCGGACCTATATCGGCTCGATGCCAGGCCGCATCATCCAGTCGATGAAGAAGGCGAAGAGCGGCAACCCTCTGTTCCTGCTGGATGAGATTGACAAGCTTGGCCAGGACTATCGCGGCGACCCGGCTTCCGCCCTGCTGGAGGTTCTCGACCCCGAGCAGAACGTGACGTTCAACGACCACTATCTGGAGGTCGACTACGACCTTTCGGATACGATGTTCATCACGACGGCCAACTCGCTCAACATGCCGCAGCCGCTGCTCGACCGGATGGAGATCATCCGCATCGAAGGCTACACGGAAGACGAGAAGGTCGAGATCGCCAAGCGGCACCTGCTGCCCAAGACGATCGAGAACCACTCGCTGCGCGAAGGCGAACTGATCGTCGAAGACAGCGCGATCCGCGATCTCATCCGCTACTACACCCGCGAGAGCGGCGTGCGGTCGCTGGAACGCGAGATGGCGCGCCTCGCCCGCAAAGCCGTCCGCGACATCGAGCTGAAGAAGACGACTTCGGTGACGGTCAACGGCGACAATCTCGACAAGTTCGCGGGCGTGCGGAAGTTCCGCTTCGGTGTGGCTGATCGCGAAGACCAGATTGGCGTCGTCACGGGCCTTGCCTGGACGGAAGTGGGCGGCGACCTGCTCACCATCGAAGCCGTGCAGATGCCCGGCCGCGGCCGCATGACGGTCACCGGCAGCCTGCGGGACGTGATGAAGGAGTCGATCTCGGCTGCGCAATCGCTGGTTCGTTCGCGCTCGGTCCAGATGGGCATCCGCCCGCCTGTGTTCGACAACACGGACATCCACGTGCACGTGCCCGATGGCGCGACGCCCAAGGATGGCCCGTCGGCGGGTATCGCCATGACGACGGCGATCGCCTCGCTGCTGACCGGCAATCCGATCCGCAAGGATATCGCCATGACCGGCGAGATCACGCTGCGCGGCCGGGTGCTGCCGATTGGCGGGCTTAAGGAGAAACTGCTCGCGGCCCTGCGCGGCGGCATCAAGACGGTGCTGATCCCGGAGGAGAACGAGAAGGATCTCGCGGACCTGCCGGACAATGTGAAGAACGGCCTGACCATCGTGCCGGTCTCCACCATCGAACAGGTGCTGGCGCGCGCGCTGGTTCGCCCGCTGACGCCGATCCAGTGGAGCGAGGCCGAAGAGGCCGCCTATCGCGCCACCCTGGGCGGCGCTCGCGCAACGCCGGGCGAGGCGCAGCTGCCTCACTAGGCGCGAACTGATCTGAGTGTGGAAAGGCCCGCTGGAAGCAGCGGGCCTTTCTGCGTCAGCGACCGAAGAACTTGCCGAACATACCTTTCGCGGCGCTGGCAGCCTGTTCCTTGACGTGATCGACGGCCTTGCTGCGGGCTTCCTCGGCGAGCTTGGAAACCATCGCCTCGAGCACTTCCTTCCCGATGCCGGTTTCCTTCGCCGCGGCTTCGATGGCTTCATCTGTGTTGCCGTGGAAGTTCTCGGCCAGCGCGCGGGCGGCCTTCATCGAGAGTTCCGGCGTGAGGCCAAGCGGCTCGCCGATGTCGGCGATGGTGTTCTCGCCGAGTTGAGTGACGATCTTGCCAAGGTCGGGGTCGTGAGTTCGAATCTCATCGCCCGCTCCAGGTAGATCCACAAAATCAACCGGTTAGCTTCGCACTCCGGTGCGAGGCGAAACCGTTTTTACGTTCTGGGGTGGGATTGGGGCACATGCTGCGTCCGCTGCAGATTTTTTTCGATGTGTGCAGATGCGTGCAGATGCCGGCGCCACCCCAAAGCCATGATCATTTCGCCAGCCACGCGGAGTAAGCACCGACATCAATCATCGGCACTGTTCCGCTGAACTGCAGCGTGGCGATCAGGTTGAAGAGGAAGGCGGTCGCAGGCTTGCCGCCCTCGTTGACGGTGTAGTCGCCTGCTGCATTTCGCCTGAACTCACCGCTCGCGGCGACGCATCCAATATCCAGCTCCTCCCCGCTACTCGCTGAGGAAAGCGCGGACACCAGCGGAGCACCCATCGGCGGCGACCACGAGCTCTCGAACGTCAGGATGCCGCCCAAGATCGGAATCAGAGGTTTCGGCGGATATGTGCCTTTGGCGTACGGGATCGGAAGACTGGTTCGATGGAGGTTGCGAACGCTGGCGATTTTCTTTTGCGCGTAGTCGACGTGCTGAGCGGTCAGCTCCTGCTTGGTTTCGAACACCGCGTACACGCCTTCGGCGGGGATGATCGTTTGCCCCTCGAATTTGAAGATGAAGGGCGTGTATTGCCGGTCGAAAACGACGACGTCGATCTGGTCGCTGAAATTCCCTTCGCTATCGACGACATGGGCCTTCGCGGCGCGGTAGCGCTCCGGCAGGTAATTGCTGAGCATATCGAGCCATACCTTCTCGCTAGCGTCACCCTTGCTGACTGGGTGACCCATCGTGGCCCGGCTCATCTTCAGCCGCATTTCGATGTCGTCATGCAGGCCTGACAGAAGCGTCTGGAGCGACCATTTGGTCATCAGGCTTTCTCCTGGAACGGCGGTGTCGGAACGATGGTGCGCGCCAGCTCAATGGCTCTTGCTGGCGAGACACCCTGATGGGGATAAGCATCCAGGACGACGGTCGGGATCAGCCTCTGCGTCAGATCGGAGAAGGTGAAGCCGTAAGGGCGTCCTGACCCTTCGCCGGTCACTGCGACGAGCTGGTCGATGTTGGCGGACGAGAACCCGAGCTCGCTGAACGCACGCGCGATGACCGCTCGCCGCTGCTCGCGATCCGGGCGACCAAAAGTCAGGATCTCCGCCGCCCTTCGCTTAACGGCGGGATCAAGCGCGGTGAGCCTGTTAGTGCACATGATCACCGCAGCCGGGAGGCCGCCATTGCCGAGCCGGTCAACGCCGCGAATGAAGGCGTTCACGCCGGCGCGATCCTCGTGGTGCATCTGAGCCGCCTCGCGCGACTGGGCGAGAGCGTCGGCCTCGTCGACAAGAAGGATAACTGCGCCAGCCGCTTTGCCCGATGAACGCGCCAGTCGCGATGCTTCGGCCGCGGTGTAGTCAAAGGCTGCAGAAATGAGCTGGGTCATTTCCCCGACACGCCCTTGTCCGCGCGCCGCGAGACTAAGGGGCAGGAGGGTAATGTCGATCCCTTCCTGACGGGCGACTTGATCGCCGATGGTTTCGGCGAGCTCCGTCTTTCCCGAGCCGACGTCGCCGGAGAGAATGACCAGCGGCGGGCGGTTCCGGATCAACTTCAGCACCGCGCCGGCCGACGGATGATGACGCCGCGCCCAAGCATCGAGCCCGGCTGGGTTCACCAGGACGGAGAGGACGCCGGACAGGCGCGCCTTGTGACCGTCTAGGCCGACCAGCCTGCCCAGCCGTTCCTGGGGCAGGATATCCGGGAAGGTCATCTTGCGTTCGAAGAGGCCCTCGAAGGGCGTTGTCGTGCTCATCACGTGCTCCTTACCGATGACCGCCCGAGGGCCTTGCCCCCGGCCGAGTAGGTCCGGTCGTCGACCAAGTATCCGTTGACGCCGGGCGCCGGGGCGCCAACGCGCTTGTGCGGAAATGCATCGCGCTCGCTCTGGGTCGCCGCGTGCCAGCCGGTGCCATGGACATGGTAACTGTAGAAGGTGGCCCCGGAAATGTCTGCGCCGGGCGGAACCCGGCCAGGGTCGTCATCGGGAGCCGAGGCGCCGGCCAGGTCCCGCGCCTTGTGACGCAGCGTAGGGGTGATCCAGTCGCCATTGCGCCGGAACCCGTAAGTCATCTCGCCGAAGTATCCAGCCTTGAGCAGGGCGATGCATTCTGCCTCGTAGTCGGCAATGTCGGCGTCGCTCGGATAGCCGTAGAGCCGCTGCATGCGCTTGAGATCTGTCGCGACCTTGGCTGCCATGTGCTTGGCGTGCGTCAGGGTGAACGTGTCAGTGCTGGTGACGGAATAGCTGCTCATGTCGGCTTACACCTGGAACGCAGGGCCAAAGACTTTTTGCCAGTACCGCACCGTCTCGCCCTTGGTGGGCGCGGCCAGTGCGGCGTCGATCGCATCGCCCGCATCGAGAGCGGCTTCGACGATGATGTCGGCCTCACTGCGCGAGTAGAGCTTGCTGACGTTGTTCAGTTCGTTCACCGGATCGATGATCTGGACGGGTTCGGAGAACGAGCCGACCTTCGAGAGGGGGTAGTAATCCGTGAACACGATCTTCTTCGCGAGGTTGGAGCGCGCGAGGTAGGTGAAGAAGTGCTGCAGGGCTTCGGGATAGTCGGACAGGTCGAGACCCTGGTCGGCGAGATGGGAGAGGATCAGCTCCACCATGAATGACTTGAACCGGAACCCGTCGCGCTCCGCCTTCATCCGGCGCGTCCAGAATTTCAGCAGCCGCACGACCTGGGCAAAGTGTGACGGGGAGTTGGTCTTGCGCTTGCGGGCAAAATCGAGGTGCAGCGGAATCGATGTCTTGAGGAAAGAGCCGTCATCCTGGCTGACGAGATTCCCGTACCACTTGGGGTCGCCAGCGTAGAGGATAGGCACGACATCCACGTCCAGCCCCGTCCCGCGGAACGACACGGTGACGGAATAGGTCTGGGGCGTCACCTGATCCGGCTGGAAGTTGGGAAAGGCTTTCCGCAGGCGCTCGGCCAGGTATTTCAGCAGGGCGGGGACATCGCTCGGGGCATCAGCGCCCGAGATGTAGCAGGCCACGTCGATGTCGTTGATGGTCCGGAGCGCCGTGCCTTTGGCGAGGCTGCCGGACAGAAGCATCTTGCGCAGGGTGAAGTCCGGGTGTTCATCCAGGTAGGTCTCGAGGCGCTCGCGCAGGCGCCGCGCCTGGGCGCGGTACTCGTCGGCCTTCTCCTTGGGAAGGTTCACCTTTTCTTCGGCGAACCGGACGATATCGCTGTGCGAAACATGTAGACGAGACATGGGCGAATGCCCCCCTTGTCGACTGGTTGAACCCCCTTCCTGGCCCTAAAGCTCGCGACCCGCCGCCTCGCGGACATCCCGCCGCAGACTTTTTTTGTCCGAGACCGTGATGTATCCGAGCTATTGGGTGGGGGAGGGGTACGTGCAGAAGCTTGTTGGTGGCAGCGATGGGATAAGGGGAGCCGCGCTTGACGCGCTCGACGATGCCCAGATGAAGAAACTGACGGCAATTTCGCGTCTTCTCGCGATCGCGCCCATGGAGCCGAAGGATTTGCTCCATGACGCTTGCTTGCGCTGGCTCCAGTCCGACATACCGGTCGAAGATCCGGACCGCACCTATTCGTTCATCCGGGATGCGATGAAGAGTCTGCGCTCAAACGCCCTCCGGCACGCCGGCGTTGTGAAGCATGCGATCGGCGAGCGCCTGCAGCCATCCCAGGATGGCGGCGACGTTTCCGAGCTCCTTACGTCCCCAAATTCATCCGTCGAAGACAGCAAGGTCGTGCAACAAGCGTTTGATCTGTTCGCCGACGACCTCGAAGTCCAAGAGTACATCCTCAAATTCATGGATGGTGCGAGCCCGGACGAAATCCAGGCCGAGCTGGGCTGGGACAAACTGAAATATCAGGCCGTTCAAAAGCGCCGCGCCCGTGCGGCGGCAAAGTTCATTGCGGAAGGAAAGCTGTGATGAAGAAGCAAGGTAGTACTCCTTCATTTCGTGAGACCGTCATCGACGAAATCATCGATGAGATTGATGGCCTCAATGCGAATGACCTCGATGCCTTTCTACGCGAGCTGGGCGAGGATCCCGGCGCGATCCTTGAAGCGGGCAAAGCTGTTTGCAAAGGCGCAGTCGCAGAAGCCAAATTGGCGCGCCTGCGGAACGCCCAGCGGGAGTTGAAGGCAAACAAGACGGTGAATCCGGCGGTCTTGTTGTCCTTTGATTTCGATCGCAAGCGAGCGATATTCGAGAGAATAAAGCAACGTAGCGAGGCCTCGGGTGAAATGACGCTCGCCGCACGCAACAAGCGGATTGAATCGGACGAGGATCTGGACTCCTTCCTCGAGGCCTGCCTCCGGTTAGGTTTGATCGACGAGGCCGGTGAAATTGTTGACTGACCATGAGACCAGCAGAAGTTCTTCTCTCCGACCTTGGGATCACCTCGCCAGCCGACATTGATGTTGATGCCATCGCGCGTTGCGTCGGCGCCGAGGTCGACTACAGGACCCTTGTCGGATGCGAAGCTCAGATTGTCGGCTATCGCGATCGAGCCGTCATTTATGTCGAGCGCAAGGCCAGCAAGACCCGTCGACGCTTCAGCGTAGGCCACGAGCTAGGTCATTGGCACCACCATAGGGGCCAGTCGTTCGTCTGCAGGCCAGATGACATCGGCCGTCCGGTCGACGAGGCTTCCCGAAACGCGGAAAGGCTGGCGGACGCCTACTCGGCGGATCTGCTCCTTCCGCCCTACATCATAGGGCCGCTGATCGAACGGTTGTCGCCGCTGAACCTACACAGCATCAGGGAGCTGGCCGGAGAGTTCGGGGCCAGCGTGACCTCGACCGCGATCAGGACGATGCGGATGACGAAGGAGCCAGTGATTCTGGTAGCTCACAATCTGTTGGGAAGAAAATGGCAGTGGCCGAGCCTGAAGGCCGCCGGTCTGCGTGTGCGCGACGATGTGGATCCTCGCTCCAGCGCGATCTCGGCCATCGCAACAAACGCGCTGACGAATGAACGCAAGGAGCCGGCCAGCTACTGGTTCGATCGCCGCCATGTCGAGCAGTTCGATGTGCGCGTGCAGAGCATGACCACCAGCGAAGGTGAAAGCCTCTCCCTGATCCGCATCACAGAGCTAGGGCTGATCGAGATATATGGATAGCTGACCTCAAATGAGCCATGCGGCGACGACATCCAGCGGACTGTGGCGGCCCGGCGAAGCGGCGGCGGCAGCCGTGTCGCTGGTCGGGGCGAGCGGTTCAGGTCCAATCGCAGGACGGGTGCGACGGTGAGCTGGGCCAGCCGGGCAGCGAAGAACCTGTTGCCCCTCAGCTGGGAAAGGCACGATCTCGCGCGGGCTCTGGCTGAATGGCGCTACACTGGCGAGTTCAACGATCTCGAAGAGCCCAGCGAGACCTGCGAGCTGTGTGACCATCCCGACATCCGCTACCAGTTCGAGATCGAGAACGAGCATACGCCAGACCCTGCTCATTGGATCGGAGTGTATTCACCGGTTTGGCATTGCTGCGGTCGACGAGCACGGGCGCAGGCTTGGCGCAACCGAAACCCGCAAGAGGGTCGAGAAGGACAGGCGCAAGCTGATCGAGGAAGCGCGCAAGCGCCGCGTTGTCCGCGTGCTGGTTGCGCTCGCCCATGCCGATGAAGGCGAGTTCGACATCGCGTCCTTCATCACCTACCTGCAGGATCGCGGCGCGTTTACGCCGTCCCAGCTCTCCTTGCTGTGCTGGCGGCTGGCGGTGCGCCGGATCGCACATGAACCTCGCGATTTCCGTATGATCATCCGGCGCGGCCGCGAGCAGCAACAACTGCTGGATTTCGCTGACTGGAAACTGAGGCAGCTGCTGCCCTACATGTCGGAGACACAGCTGGAATTCCTCCGCAGGAACGGCAAGGACGTCTAGGGCCCGCCCGGCGCCGTCAGGAATCGTCTCTGCCCCTTTGGCGCATGTTCGCATCGGAGGGATTTGTAGCTTTAGCTGACAATATTCATAGGATGACCATTTAAATGGTCATAAAGACGTTTATGGCCATTTAAATAGCCAAATGCTTGACATGGTGGCGGTGCGTGCTATGGCTATTAAAATGGTCAAATAGGTCCTCTTGCTCATCTTAGTGGTCATATGCGGAAGAAGCCCCGAACCCATTCCAAAGCGACACGCGAAGCCCTGAGCTTGCTAGGCTTGCATATCAAGCAAGGACGCAAGCAGCTCCGCATGGCTGAAGCCGATCTGGCCGAGCGCGTCGGCATCTCACGCACGACGCTCCAGAAAATCGAGAAGGGCGATCCTTTTGTCGAGATTGGGCTGGCCTTCGAGGCGGCCTTCCTGGTTGGCGTTCCTCTTTTTCAAATCGAGGGATCGACCCTCGCTGGCAGGATCGAACGCGCGCAGGACAAGCTCGCCCTGCTTCCCAAGGCCATTCGCAAGCCCCGGACAGAGGTGAATGATGACTTCTGAGGATGCACTGCCGCGCGAGGCGTTTGTCTGGACATGGCTGCCTCAGGCGACGTCCCCGGTTGTCGCTGGCCGGATTGTCCGCGACGGCGAGATCCATAACTTTGTCTACGGCCGCACCTACCTGGATCGGCAAGACGCTGTTCCGCTCTATCTGCCTGAACTGCCGCTGGGTCGGGGCGAGATACGGCCGCTCGGACAGCTGATGATGGCGAGTTGCCTGCGAGATGGCGCGCCCGACGCCTGGGGTCGGCGGGTAATCATCAATCGTCTGACGGGGCGCAAGGGCCAGGCGGCCGACGAAATCGAGCTCGATGAACTCACCTATATGCTCGAATCCGGGTCAGACCGCATCGGTGCGCTCGATTTTCAGGTCTCTGCAACCAAACATGCGCCACGCCAGACTGAACAGGCCTCGCTTTCGGAACTGCTTCAGTCCGCCGAACGCGTTGAGCAGGGCGTGCCCCTGTCGCCTGATCTCGACCGCGCACTCAATCATGGCAGTTCGATCGGCGGAGCGCGGCCGAAGGCGCTGATCCAGGCGGCCGACAAGAAGCTCATCGCAAAGTTCTCCGCGAGCAACGACACCTACAGCGTGGTGAAAGGAGAATTCGTTGCGATGAAACTCGCGGAACTCGCGGGCCTCAATGTCGCCCCCGTGAAGCTGGAGCGCGCAAGCGGCAAGGATGTTCTCCTGGTTGAACGGTTCGATCGGGTGATGACGAAAGCTGGCTGGTCGCGTCGTGCGATCGTCTCGGCTCTGACGCTGGAAGGTCTCAACGAACTATCAGGCTATCACGCGGGCTATGACACGCTCGCCCAGATTATCCGGACCCGCTTCACCAATCCCTCGGCTACGCTGAAGGAATTCTATCGGCGGATGGTGTTCAATGTTCTGGTCGGCAACACCGATGACCACGCGCGCAATCACGCAGCTTTCTGGGATGGCCAGCATCTTTCCCTGACGCCGGCTTACGACATTTGTCCCCAACCGAGGAGCGGGCGCGAACGCAACCAGGCAATCGCGATAAACGGCGCCGAGAGACGGAGCCAGCTTGCAGCCTGCCTGGCCGGGGCGCCGAATTTTCTTGTCCGGGAGGATGAGGCGGTGGCGATCATGACGTCGCAGATACGCTGCATCCGGGAGAATTGGTTGCGCGTCTGCAGTGATGCTGGCCTTACTCAGACCGACCGCGATTTCTTCTGGCGCCGTCAGTTCCTGAACGCCTATGCCTTCGAGGGAATGGAGAACAGCCTCCGTGATGCTCTGGCGGGCCTTTAGCACGAGAAGGATCGAGCAAGTCGCCGATGGAATTTCGTGACAAGCAGATCGCTCCCCCCAAGAGCTGGGAGAAGTTCGAGGACCTAACTCTGTCCCTCTTCAAGGCGATCTGGGCCGATCCTCTGGCCCAGAAGAATGGCCGACGTGGACAGCCGCAGCACGGTGTCGATGTCTTCGGATCGCAAGCGGACGACAAAAGCGCCTTTCACGGCGTGCAGTGCAAGGGAAAGGATCAAGCCTATGGCCAACCGGCCAACGCAAGGGAGATGCAGGCAGAACTTGCGAAGGCCGAGAAGTTTTCGCCAGAGCTGAACAGCTGGGTTTTCGCAACGACATCGCCCGTCGACGGAAAGCTGCAACGCTTGGCCAGGGAATTGTCAGCTGCGCGTGTTGCGCAAGGCAGGTTTCCGGTAACTGTCCTGGGATGGGAGGACATCCAGCACCTCCTCGCCGAACATCCCGGTGTCTTGCGGCAGTACTATCCTGAGCATGCCCTAGATCTGGATGCATTGATCGCCGCCATCCAGAGCGCTCCCTCCCGCCATGACTTCGAGATGCTGCGCCGCGATCTCCTCGACAGCGTTGGCCAGCCCGCCCCCGGCGCCCTGGGAGGCGAGTCTCAAGACTGGGTCGCCGTGACATTCGACCAGACCCGGGACCTGGGCCCGGCGCTTATGGGGCGCGCCCTGGGGCCCGCCGATGTGTTCGCATGTCCCATCCTTCCAGAGGTCGAAACGATCGTCGCTGAACTCCAGCGTGCATTTGTGGCGCGGTTGATCGGCGAGTCAGGCTCGGGGAAGTCGGTTTGCGCGCTGCAGGTCGCCCGCGCTTTCTCGGACCGGGGCTTTCACGTCGCGCGCCTGCAACACGCAGGCGTGCGGAACATCACGCTGGAGCCGAACGCCCATGCAACTCTTTATCTGATTGACGATGCGCACCTCGCTTCGCCTGTCGCCCTTCGCGCAGCCGAAGAGACCGCAGGACCGAAGAGACTGCTTCTCAGTATCCATACCGCCCACCCTCATACAGATGCCGGACGCGGTGCAATCAGACTGGACGCCCGGCGCGCAGTCCAAAAGATCGCCGCCGCACTGCGGGCGGATATGCCTGCCACGCTCCGTGTTGTTAGCCGCCTCGACGACCGCGTTGGCGACCGGCCTCATGATGAATGGCTTGAAACGCGCCTCGAGCACGCTGAGAAGGTGTCCGATCGGCCCTGGCAGTTCTGCTTTGTCCTGGGTGGAGGATGGCGGCGCGCCAGGCAGTCGGCGGACAGCGCCCGCGCCGCAGGGGCCGACATCGCCTTGGCCGCTGCTGCAATTCGTCAGATCGCATCACGCGATGAACGTGCGCGGTTGCAAGACATTCATGCTCTCGCAGACAACCAGACTCTCCGCGAACATCTTTCAGAGCGGGCCTTTAAGTGGCTGGTTGAAGAGCGCCTGCTTCTTTCATTCGACGATCTCAGATGCCCGCATCAGCGCTTCGGCAGCGTTGGTCTTGCGCACATACTTTCAGGGCAGTCAGAAGAGGGCAGGGCGGCTGTCGGCGAGCTATTCGCTAGAGCTTTTGAAAGCAGTGTTTTCCCGCTGGCGGGCTTGCGCTCACTACTGTACGAACTGCGCTTCATGGGCGACTATGGGCAGTGGATACGGCTCGTCGCGCCCCCTCGCATGGCCGCCCTCATCGAGCGCTGCTGGAAAGCAGAAAGCCCCGAACGGCTGTTTTCGCTTCTGATCTTTTCGGACATCGAAGACCTTGTGCCCGGTTGGCCCCGCGCCCTGCTTTCGCGACACGTCATCGAGCTGGGAAGGTGGATTTCCAATCCGCAAGATTCCCTGGGGTACGGCGCCCGCCATCTGATAAACGTTGTGGAACGCCCTGACAAAGCGCTCACGCAAGAGATCGTGGACGCGGCCGATCCCGCAGCGGTTGCAGCGGCGGTGTCAGCAGTAACGCCGGAGACGGCTTATTCGCTTGGCGAGTTGGTGGCAGGCGTCGGCCAGGGCGCGAGCCCTGAATGGCTGGACGTGCTGAGGCAAAAGCTCAGCCGCGAACGTATCCTGCAGCTCGCTGCGAAGTGGCCAAAGGATCAGGCGACATTCAGTTTCGCGAACTTCTGCAGAGCGCTCTCCTGGTGCGACGACACGCTTGCGCTGGATGCGGCCGAGCGGTTCGCTCCGATAGCCGCGGCAACGCTGGCAATTGACCCGCTGGAAGGCATTGTCGATCTGGATGCGATTATCAGTTCGGTCCTTCGCATGTTCGACCCGCTCGGCGTGTATGTCGGCAAGCTGGCGCCAACGCCCCGGCAACGCGCGATCTCACGTCAGTTGTGCGCATCCATTGATCCGGAGACAGCCGCCCGCCAGATAAGCGCTGTCCGGAAACGGGACTTTCAGCGTGCGTCACATTTTCTGATTTTTCTCAAGGCCGCGTCGCCGCGAAAATACGCTTCGATTGTTGGCGCCTTTGATTGGGCGGCCATCGAGGCGACGATCGGGGCGGACTGGGAGCATCTTTTTCATGACGCCGAGGTCTTTCTGGGGGTCTGCCACTCGGCGGCATCCGCCTCTGTCCTGCAACAGTTGATCGAGCGCAATCTAAGCCGGATCGACGTGCTGCCACCGCGCCTGGCCTACATGGCGCCGGCCGCGGCCTACCTGCATCTGGAAAACGGCAAGCAAATCGGGCTTGGTGCACACTCGCACTATGAGTGGGAATGGACCGCTGTCCTGCTAGGTCGTTTTGGCCAGGAACGGCCCGACCTCATCGATCGGCTTTTAACGCCGTTCGAAGCGCAAGCCGGCAAGGTGCTCTCACAAAAGGACCGCAGCTGGTATCGCGAAGCTGCGCTTTGCATACGTGCCCTACGTGACATCGCTCCAGCCAGTTTGCATCGTGTTTTGTCGGCGGTGGATTGTGCCCCGGCGGAAACAGGCTGGGCGGCAAGTCTCTCGGCAAAGGGCGGCGCTCGCCACACCGCAGCTCTGCTCGTCGAAGCCGCATTGCCAAGAGAAGATGCGATCGGCGACGTCGCGAGGCGGCTGCGGGCGCGGTTTCCCCGCGCTTCGAAGCCCACGCGGAGTGACCTCAAGCAGGTTCACTAGCCTCCGCAGGGACCCGGCTGTCGACTTCGGCGCCAGCCTGCCTACGCAACAGGCCCGCGCTTTCACCCTGTCGCGTTGTTCAGCATGCTGAGGCGCTCCGTCGAAGGACGCAGCGCGCATTCGCGCTGCGTCCTTCGACGGAGCGAAGCCAAATAGTCTGGCGTATTCGCGACTGAGCTGAGATGGGCTTTCGTATCCAACACCAAGCACCGTCCGGGCAGCACCCCTCGCTGCAACGCCGCCTCAGAATACACTGCGCCGTGTGACGATAACGGAGATCCTTGCCCCCGCCTCCACCCGGATCGTTGGCGGCATCGCTAGGCTTCGGTCGACAACACGGTTTGTCACCGTGCTGGCCGTCCGTTGCACACCGTCTGCGATTGCCGCGTCGACCGGATCGCGTGAGACAATCCCAACGCCTCCATAGGTCAGCTGTGGATCTTCCGTAGTGGCAACCCCGATATTGATCAGCGTTCCCAACAAGGCGGCGCCGAACACATCTCCCCAATGGTTATCGACTTGGCCAGAAACGCCGGCCGCGCCGGAAGGATCGATGGCGGCTTCGTCAAGCGCGACCTCATCTCCATTCGGCATGATCAGCCGCGACCAGATGATCGCGACGCGGCTCTGCCCGTAGCGGGCTGAGGATTTGTAGTCGCCAATCAGCCGGGTTCCCTGCGGTATAAGAAGCTTGCGACCGGTTGCGCTGTCATAGATCGATTGCGTGACCTGCGCGATGACGGGGCCGGGTGACTCCGAGTTCAGCTCCGTCACCAAGCTTGCTGGGATGATCGCGCCGGGAAAGAGAGAGCGTTCAGTCTGTCGGTCGGTAGCCTGCCTGTCCGGCGCATGCGGCGCCATGACAGTAAGGGGAGAGCGGGGCGGCGCCTGAATCGCGGGCGCAGGTTGGACATTGGGCGCAACGCTCTTACCGGGCTCCTCCCGAAGCGCGAAGAACAGGCCGGAGCGTTCAGCTTGCTCAGCTTCTACCAAGGACGGGTCGATTGGTTCAGCCGAGCGATACGGCTCAGCCGCGCTCGTGCTCCAATCATCCTGAGCCGACGAATAGCCACGCAGGTCTCGTTCGGGGGGCGCAAACGCAGCGATGTCTCCCGGAAGCGGCGGGCCCAGTTGCGGAGGTTGCGCAGGTTGCAGCGTCTCCTGTTGGGCGGCGGCCTCCGTGTAGTCCGCCGGCAGGTTGCGCACTGCGCCTTGCGCCACTTCCGGCCGCACCGGGTCGGACATCATCGGCTTCGTTTCGGCCGGCTTGCGTGATGGGTCTGACGAGAATGCGCCTGACGCCAGCACCAGGACGATCGCCACGCCTCCGCCGGCGGCCGCAAGAATCGCCGGCTTGTTGAGACCTTTGGCGCCCGGTCCCTTGACGCGGATTGCATCAAGCGGTGGCGGTTCGGCGCCAGGCTCCGGACGCGGCGGTTCATCCGCGCCAGCGTCGGGACGGGGAGGGAGACCGTCAGCCACGGGCGCCCCCATTGTTGGTTGAAGATGCGATCGGCGTCTGGCGGTAGATCTGAACCTTCTTCTGACCCCAGCCCGAACCCAGACGTAGTTCGGCTTTGTTGAACAACCGGTCGACGACGTAGTACTTGCCCTGGACGCGATAGTTGACCAACTCGGCGCCTTCATCGCCGACCACGAACAGGGGCGGGGCCTCCATCGTCCTGATCTTCTCGGGCATCTCGATGAAGACTTGCTGCCCGTCATCGAAGGCCGCCAGCGGGCGCCAGTCCGGCTTGTCGCCGTCGATACGGTAGCGAAGGTTGAGCCGGTCCGGCGCGAACGTTGGCGGTGACTGCGGGGCGGGCGGCAGCGGGTTGTTCGCCAGCATCATATCGGCGGGATAGCGCCAGGACACCGCCGCCATCGCGGTGCCGGAGACGCTCTTGAGATCGAGATGATAGATGCGCCGATCTGTCATGACGATAAGGTTGGTCGAGAGGTTCGCCGCATTCGGCTTCACTAGAACGTGCGCCTGCGTGGAAGGACCAGATCCGGAGCGGGCGTCGCTCACAATCCACCGCGTGGTGTCCCCCGCCGAGACAGAGAGCAGCGCTTCGCCTGGCTCCAGCGCGATGTCGGTGATGCGCTGAGGCGAGGCTTGGATCGCGTAGAGCGCCCCGCGCTCATAGGCGAACTCGTGCAGCGCGCCGACAAGAGAGGCGTCGCCAGGTCCACGCATCGCCGCCTGGTTAGTCTGAGCGACCGGGGGCGGTTTCGTTTGAGCCAGAGCAGGCGAGCCGAGGCTGAGCGCCGCAAGCATTGCGGCGAGAAGGAGAGAGCGTGTCATTGTTGCAAGTCCCGCGACCAGGTGAGTGAGTGGACGTAGAGCCCGAGAGGATTCTTCTGAAGCCGTTCGGGAGAGGAGGGAGGGTCGATCACGATGGTGGCGACGCCGGTGTAGCGCTCGACATGCACCAGCGTGCCGGCATTGTAGGAAGACTCACGCCAGCGCAGCTGGAAGCTGGTCGGACTGGCGCGCACGACAGAAAGTACTTCGACCGCGACCGTGGTCTTGCCGACCTTGCTGAATGGATCATCGTCCGCCGCCATGGCGTTGAGCACCTGCGCGCCGCCCTGCGTTGCCCAATCATACGCTCTGAGCCAGTTCTGGCGCACCACGATCGGATCCGACGGTAGGCCACGGATCATTTCGATGAACAGGGCCAGATGCCAGGACAGCTGGGCGTCGCTTGGCTCGTAGGCCGACGTGGCGGGGCCTACGAGCCGCGCTTCGCCTGTCGCGTTCGCTTCGATCACGAACGGGACCGCAGCAGGTCGAAGAGTTAGCGCAACGACGCCGGCGGCCATCGCAGCGGAGAGGCCGAGGCTGCAGAACGTCGCCGTACGCCAGGTCCGGGCATGGGCGAGAGATGATCCCATCCGTTTGTCCCAGAGCTGCTGTGCCTGCCGGTAAGGCGTCTCCGGTTCAGGCGTTTTTTGAAAGCGCGAGGATCGCGCGCGCGTAAACATGATCTATTCCCTTTGCTTCAGATTGGGGCCCTCGGATGCGCCGCCGCCATCGCCCGCATTCATCGTGTGCGCGGCGACCATGACGCCCTGGTGCATCGCCTGATGGCGGCGAAAACGTTTAGCCCAAGCTGGCTGGCCGGAAGGAGAAGCCGAGGCGGTGGAGGGGACGGGCGCGGGCGTGATGGCCCCGGCGGCACCTGCCACGGTGCGGGCGCCAGTCGCTCCACGCGCCCGGAAGTGATCGGCAACGCGGCCGGCGCCCTGACGGAGTCCGCCGACCGCGGACGCGCCGAGGCCAACGGCAGCGTTGAGCGGTGCGGCGAGGGGACCATTGAGACCTGTGCGAAGCGAGCCGAGCGCGGTTGCAGCGCGAAGACCGCCGGCGGAGCTTGCTGTTCCGTTCGCGGCGGCTCGGCCCGCGCCGACTGCGGCGCCCG
>DLHI01000020.1 GCA_002483135.1 Hyphomonadaceae bacterium UBA7672
CAGCCGACGCTCGCGACCGACATGGGCGCGCTGCAGGAGCGCATCACCTCGACGACCAAGGGCTCGATCACCTCGGTGCAGGCCATCTACGTGCCCGCCGACGACCTGACCGACCCGGCGCCGGCGACGTCGTTCGCGCACCTTGACGCGCAGACCGTTCTCAACCGCGCGATCTCGGAAAAGGGCATCTACCCGGCCGTCGACCCGCTCGACTCGTCCTCGCGCATTCTCGACCCGAACGTTGTGGGTCAGGAGCACTATGACGTCGCCCGCGGCGTTCAGGAGATCCTGCAGAAGTACAAGTCGCTGCAGGACATCATCGCCATTCTCGGCATGGACGAGCTTTCGGAAGAGGACAAACTCGTCGTCTCGCGCGCGCGCAAGATCGAGCGTTTCCTTTCGCAGCCCTTCCACGTGGCCGAAGCCTTCACCAACCTGCCGGGCCAGTTCGTCGCGGTGGAAGACACCGTGAAGGGCTTCAAGGAAATCCTCGACGGCAAGCACGATGACATCCCGGAACAGGCGTTCCTGATGTGCGGCAAGATCGACGACGTGATCGCCAAGGCGCAGAAAATGGCGGCCGAAGCGGCCTGATCCTTCTGGCTGGTTGAAATTACGATCAGGCGCGGAGCGATCCGCGCCTGTTTTCGTTTGGGGCGTGTCCGCCCGCTTCGCGGGCAGCCCCCTCCGTCACGACGCTTCGCGCCGCGCCACCTCCCCCGCCTTCGGCGAGGGAGGACCACAGGCCGTGCGGTTTGTGGTCCTGCCCCAGCGAAGCTGGGGAAGGTGGCATGCGTAGCATGACGGAAGGGGCCGTCTGCGAAGCGGACGGATCTGCCGGTCTGGCTGGCGGCCTGACGTGGTCGCGGTTAGGCTGGGGTCGTCCTCGGGAGGGATGCGCATGAGAACGCTTGCGATTGCCGCTTTGATGCTCGCCGCGCTGCCTGCGCAGGCGCAGCGCTCCGCCGTGTCGGCCGAGCTTTCGCCGGAGATGGCGGGGGCGGCGTTTTCGCGGGCGGTGATGGATGTGTGCGTGCCGGCGGTGGCGGGGAGTGGGGTGAGTTCGCTGGGGGCTGCGCGTGAGGGGAAGGTGTCGCCGACACAGGATGCGGTGATGCGCAGGCAGGCGGGCGCCGAGGCGGATGAGACGGTGTGGGATGTGGCCGAGGCGCGTGGCGTTGTGACCGTGCGCGAGAAGGCGGGGCGGTGTGTCGTTTCCGTTTATGGCGCGGAAGTGCTGCCGACTTTTGAAGCTCTTGAGCGAGCTGATACTGAGGTGGGCTTCAAGAGGTCGATGTACATGTCACCCGGAGCTGGCATTCCGGTCAGCCATTCAACGTTTCTGGAAGGCGAGCTGCAAGGCAAGAAGCTGAAGATATCGGTGATTGGTGTTGAGCCCGGTACGCCAGGCCATCAATCGCGCTTCAGTGTGGTCACAGCGACTGTTTCCCTCGCTCAATAGGTCTGCCGTAGCTGCATGAGCGACATCATCGTCTGGCTTGCCTGGATCGGCGCGATTGCGTGGCCGCTGTTGTTGGGGTTTGCGCTGTGGCGTGGGCTGAAGCGCGGGCGCGGGCCAGGATGGTTCGGCTGGTCGCTGATCGGCGTGGTGAGCTGCGCGTGGTTTCTCGGCGTGTGGGCGGTGCTGTGGGAGCCGCAGCAGCTGGTGATCCGCCGCGTCGAGGCGACGAGTGCGGCGTGGAGCGGGGCGCCGCTGAGGATCGGGGTGATCTCGGACACGCACACGGACGGGCCGCATATGGGGATCGGGCGGCTGAACGGCATCATCGACACGATGAATGCGGAACAGCCGGACATCGTGGTGCTGCTCGGCGATTTCGTCGGCGGCAGCAAGGCGATAGGCGAACGCGGCGAAGGCGAGCGCAAGGAGATCGCGGACGGGCTGGCGGCGTTCGCGCGGCTGAAAGCGCCGCTGGGCGTTCACGCGGTGCTGGGCAATCACGACTGGTGGTATGACGGGCCCACGGTCGAGGCGGCGCTGACGCTGGCGGGCGTTAACGTGATGGACAACGGCCGGATGCGCATTTCGCGCGAGGGCGGAGCGTTCTGGGTTGGCGGGCTGGCGGACTATGAGTCGAAGCGGTCGCAGCCTTCCTATGGGGTGGTGCTGGGCCAGCAGGCGGACGATGATCCTCCGGTTCCCGAGGGCGAGCCGGTGATCGTGCTGAGCCACTGGCCGGATGCGTTCGCGGTGGCGCCCGACAGGGTGGCGCTGACGCTGGCGGGGCATTCGCACTGTGGGCAGGTGAACCTTCCGGTGGTGGGCCGGCCTGTGGCGGTCTCGGAGGGCTCGCGGCGCTGGCCGTGCGGGCTTTACGAGGAGCGCGGGCGCAGGCTTTACGTTTCGGGCGGGGTGGGGGTGTCGGTGATGCCGGTGAGGTTCGGCCAACCGCCTGAAATCGCTGTGGTTACGCTTCGCCAGCGTTAGCCAAACTGCCGCCTTTACAGGGGTTTCAGGACTGGTAGACCGTCGCCCGGTACAAAGGGACTGCCATGGCCGATACGCTCAGCTTTTCACTGGTTTCGCCCGAGCGCGAGCTGTTTTCCGGCGACGTGAAACAGGTCGATGCACCCGGCGTCGAGGGCGAGTTCGGCGTGCTGCCGAGCCACGCGCCGTTCATGACCGTGCTGAAGCCGGGCGTTGTGCGCATCTATGAAGCCTCGGGCGTGACGCCTGTGTTCGTGCGCGGCGGCTTTGCCGACGTGACGCCGGCGGGTCTCACCATCCTCGCTGAAGAAGCCGTGCGCCTGTCGGACGTGGATGCTGGCGCACTGGACGCCGAGATCGCCAAGGTGCGTTCGGATGCGACGGACCCGGGCGACGAAGCCCGCAAGTCGCGCGCGGCGGAGCGGCTGGCGTATCTTGAAGCGCTGAAGGCTGCCGTCAGCGGCGGCGCGAAAGCGCACTAGCGTACTCTCGATCAGGACGGCTTACCCTGTTCCGCACATTCCGACGCCACAGGATCGCTTGCGATCCTGTATTTTTTCAGTTGCCCGATCGCAGAGCGATCGGGTGGCGGAATCCAGGAACGGTTTGGCTGCGTGAACAGGCTTGAAGCTGCAAGGCGGAACAAGGCTCCTTGCCAGCCCTGGGTCCCGATTTTCATCGGGACGAGCGGGGATGTAGCGCGGCCTTCATCCCAAACTGACTTGCACTAGACCGGTGCGCACCACTTCGCGAAGTGCCTGGCGACTTCCTCATACACCGCTGCCTTGAACGGGATGACGAGATCCGGCGCGTCTTTCAGGTCGGCCCATTTCCAGGCGTCGAATTCGACGGTGTGTTTGTCGAGGCGGAAGTCGGTGTCGGAGCCGGTGAAGCGGTAGGCGAACCATTTCTGGCGCTGGCCGAAATAGGGGCCGGTGAGACGCGCTTTCAGGGCAGGCGGGAAGTCGTAGAACAGCCAGGGTTCGAGCTCTTCGAGGAGTTCGACCTGATTGGGTTCGAGGCCGGTTTCCTCGCCGAGTTCGCGCAGGGCCGCTTCAGCGGGCGTCTCGCCGCGATCGATACCGCCCTGCGGCATCTGCCAGGCATAGCGCACATCGTCCTTGCGCAGGCCGACGCGGCGACCGAGCCAGACATGGCCCTTGCGGGAGAAGATGGCGAGGCCGACGTTTGGCCGATAGAGCGACGGATCGCGGCCGCCCTGGCTGGGATCGGCCGTTGGGGTGTCGCTCACGGCCGTGCCTGGACGCCTGCAGCAGCGGAGGCCGGCGCGAGCTGGTAGCCCTTGGCTTTCAGGCCTTCAGCCCACAGGCGGAACTGCTCGATGGTGACCGGGTAGGCAAAGCCCACGCCGATGGCGCTACCGTTCTGGATGGCGAGCGCTTCAAGGGCGAGGAGCTGGCGGTCGATCGAGTCGGCGGTGAGTTCAGCGTCGACGATGCGGTCGGCGACGCTGAAGTCGAGGCCGGTCTGGTTGGCGGTCTGCGGCAGGGCGGAACGCGCGGCGCCGCCATCGTGCACGAAGACGAGGCCGCGGTCTTTGAGCGCCTTCATCACCGGGCCGGCGGCCGCGCCGTCGGTGGCGAACTTCGCGCCCTGATAGTTGGTGACGCCGAAATAGCCGGTGGCCTTGCCGAGCAGGACCTGCAGGCGGCGGACGTTCTCTTCCGGCTTGGCGCTGGTGACGAGCGTAAGGGGGCCGGTGTCGACGTTGGGATAGTCGTAGGCTTCCATCGGCAGTTCGAGCAGGACTTCGTGGCCGGCGGCGCGCGCCTTGTTGATCCACGTCTGCAGGTTCGGCGCGTAGGGCACGAAGGACAGCGTGACTTCCGGCGGCAGTTCCTCGATGGCGGCGTTGGTGTGTTTCTGCGTCATGCCGAGGCCGCCCACGATGAGGGCGATCTTGGGCGTGCCGGCGGCGCCGGCGAAGGGGCGGGCGTAGGCCTGTGCGGGCGTACGGCCATCGGGGCCGATTTTCGGCAGGTCGCCCGCGCTGGTGCGCTCGTAGAAGCCGGCGATGGGCGCGCGCGGCAGGCCGATTGCGGCGGCGCCGGGGTTGGAGGAAATCTCGGTGACGGTGATGGTGACCGGGCCGCCTTCGCCTTCGGCCAGGCTGTCGCTCAGCTCTTCGTATTCGATGCCGAGGTCGGGCGCGGCGGCGGTGTGGGCGTCGAGCGCTTCGGGGCCGAGGCGGTTCTTGAGCGGCGGCGGCGGGCCGTTCTGTTCGGAGTAGAGAGCCAGTTCGATGCGGGGGCCGCCGGCGTCCTCGCTGCCGAACAGCATGGCGGCGCCGAAGGCTCCGACGCCCAGGGTTCCGAAGGTGGCCAGGCTCAGCGCGGCGTGGCTGAGACCTGTCCGCAATACCGATCCGTCGGCGATACGCGACGCTGACATGCTCGTCCTCTCATATACCCCGCCCAACAACCGACTCTTGGGGCCGGATCGTTAAGAACGCGGAAACGGACAGCGAAGCCGGGTGCGGTAAATCAGCTGTAAATGCTGGGGAATTGTGGCGGGTGGAGTGCGTTTGGGCGCAGGCGGAGCTTGCCGGATGTAATCCGGGCGGCCAGCTGCTAATATGGTCATATGAAACTGGCTGACCGCATTGTAGCCGATCCGGACACCTGTTCGGGCCATCCGCGGATCGAGGGTACCCGGATCAGGGTATCTCACATTCTCGGCTGGCTCGCCGTCGGGATGACCGAAGCCGAGATTCTGGCCGATTATCCGCAGCTAACCGCTGAGGATATTCGCGCTTCACTAGCGTTTGCGTCCTCGCTGGTTCGCCCTCCGGTCGCAGCTGAATGAATTTCGTCATCGACGAGAACCTGCCGCGCCGTCTTGCCGATTGGCTTAGACGGGCGGGGTATCAAGCTGATCATGTTTCCGATCTGGCCATGCTTGGTGCGTCTGATGAGGTGATCTGGCGCGCAGCCCGTGAGCGCGATGCCGCCATAGTCACGCGGGATTCTGATTTCATCGAGATTGCGCGTCGGGCGGGAGAGGGGACGGTTATTCGACTGCTGATAGGCAATTGCCCTGCAGGCGTGCTGATTGCACGCGTTGAGCAGATTTGGCCTGAGGTCGAGATTCGACTTCGTGTTGTCGGTGACCGACTGATCGAGTTGGGCTGATCCAAAACGAAAAGGCCCGCTCGGTGGAGCGGGCCTTTTGTTGTGGTCTTTGACGATCCTATGGCGTCGCTGGTTTCGGCGCGACGGGGGCGGTGGCCATGGCGTTGCCGGCCCCCGGGATGGCCTTGCCGGCGCGGATGAGGGCGACGGCCTGATCGAGCTGGTAGTCTTCGCCCTTGTAGTCGGCGGACGGCATGTCGGCCGGGGCGTGGGGCGGGGCGCGTTCGGCGCCCTGGTCGTTCTCGAGCGCGTTCGGGAGGCTGGCCTCGCTGAAGCGTTGCGCGCGGGCATTCATCGCGGCGACGTCTTCGGGCGAGAGATAGACAGCGCCCACTTCGAAGTCCGGCGAGATGCCGGCGCCCTGGATGGAGCGGCCCGAGGGCGTGTAGTAGCGCGAGGTTGTGAGGCGCATCGCGCCCTTGCCTTCGCCGAGCGGCAGGACGGTCTGAACCGAGCCCTTGCCGAACGAGGTCGTGCCCATGACGACGGCGCGATCACGGTCCTGCAGCGCGCCGGCGACGATTTCGGCCGCGGAGGCCGAACCGCCATTGACCAGCACGACGATGGGCAGTTCATCCGGGAAGCGCGTGGCGCGAACGCCGTTGTAGCGCTTGGAGTCGTTGGCGCGGCGGCCGCGCGTGGAGACGATCTCGCCGCCATTGAGGAAGCGCGAGGAGACTTCGATCGAAGCTTCGAGCAGGCCGCCGGGGTTGTCGCGCAGGTCGAGCACGAGGCCCTTCATGCCGCGCGTATCCTTGCGGACCTTCTCGATGGCGCTGTCGAGCGCTTTCACGGTCTGCTCGTTGAAGGTGGTGATGCGGATGTAGCCGACATCCTCGATGGCTTTCACCTTGACCACTTCGGGACGGATGACCTCGCGCGTGATCGAGACGTCGAAGGGTTCGACATTCTCGCGGACGACGGTGACGGTGATGGGCTGACCGACCTGACCGCGCATCTGCTTGACCGCGTCGTTGAGCGGCATGCCGACGATCGACTTGCCGTCGATGGCGGTGAGGAAGTCGCCGGACTTGATGCCGGCGCGGAAGGCGGGCGTGCCGTCCATCGGGGACACGACCTTCACGAAGCCGTCCTGGCCGGTGACCTCGATGCCGAGGCCGCCGTACTCGCCGGACGTGGTCGTCTGCATGTCCTTGAAGTCTTCGGGGTCAAGGTAGCTCGAGTGCGGGTCGAGCGAGGCCAGCATGCCGTTGATGGCGGCTTCGATGGCTTCGCCGGTGTCGAATTCGGTGACGTAGTTGGCCTGGGCCTTGGAGAGAATGTCGGCGAACAGGTCGAGATGCTGCAGCACCTCGGCCTTTCGGGTGGTTGCACTGTTCGGCAGCGCGAAGGCCGTGACCCCGACGGCGGCAACCGCCAGGCCCGCACCAATAACCGGCGCCAACATCCACTTGCGCATGCTGCGCTGCTCCTATGACCTCGACCCGACGGCTTACTTTGCCGTCATCTGCGCGAAACTCAACAGTGCGAGACGCCGCGCGAGACAGTTTTGGCGCCTGAATCCCTAATGTTTTCGCGAGCAGCCGCCGTTTTCTATCTTTTGGCGGCCAGCCACTTCTCCGGGTCTACAGGCTGACCCTTTCGTCTTACTTCCAGATAAAGTTCAGGAGAGGGCGATTTCCTGTCGGCCATGCGGCCTATGGGTTCGCCGGCCAGCACCAGATTGCCGGCCTCCGGATAGAGGCTGTCCATGCCCGAGATCACGACCAGGACGTCGCCGCCGACATCGAGGATGACCATCAGGCCGTAGGTGCGGAACGGACCGGAATACTGCACGCGCGCATCGAGCGGGGCGACCACGGTGGCGGCTGGCCGGGTCGCGAGGGTGAGGCCCTCCTGCTTGAGGTCGTTGATGGTCTGGCCAAAGCCGCGCAAGCGCGTGCCGATGGCGGGCGGGACGGGCGTGCCTGCGGCGTAGGCGGATGGCGCGGCGGGAGCGGGGGCCGGTGCTGCGGAGGGTTTTGGCGGGGAGCTGGCCGGCGGTTTTGCGGGTGGCTTTGCGGCGGTCTGCGGTTTCAGCGAGGGGGCGGGCGGAGCCGTTTTCGCGAGACCGTCGAGCAGGTCCTTCAGTGTAGCTGCTTCGGCGGCAAGCGCATTGGCCGCGCGGCGGGCGGCTTCGGCTTCGGCATCGAGGGCTGCGGAGGCGATGCGCTTTTCCTCGGCGAGGGCGGCGATCTCCGCGCGGCGGGCGCCGAGGGCGCCGGTGGCGAATTCGTAGTTGGCCTGTTCGGCGCGCGTCTCTTCGGCGAGCGCGTTGAAGTCGAAGAGGCGCAGGCGCAGTTCATCGCCGCGTTCGACGAGGGCGGGGGCGGCGTCGGTCATCAGGATGGCGGAGCGGATGGCTGTGCCCGCGTCTTCGGGGCTGGCGGCGAGCGCAGGCGGGCGGCGGCCGCCGAACGCCATCAGGGCGGCGAGCAGATCCTCGAGCGCGGCCTGGTCTGCGGTGAGGGCGAGAGTGGCGGCCTGGGTTTCGTCGGCGAGGATCATCAGCTGTTCCTCTGCTGCGTAGGCGGCTTCCTCGCGCGCGGTGGCGTCGGCGCCGGCGGCGATGAGGTCGGCGTCGATTTCGGAGAGGGCGCGGGCGGCGGCGGCGGATTTTTCCTCCAGCGCGCTGAGGCGGGCGAGGGCGGCGTCACGCGCGGCCTCGGCGGCGCGGAGATCTTCGATGGTGAAGCGCTTGGGCGCGGGTTTGGGTTGGGCGAGGGCGAGAGTTCCTGCGAGAAGCGCGAGCAGGGCGCCGCTCATCCCGACGAAAGTCGGGATCCAGGAATGCCGGCGAAACGGGTGCGGGCTTGAAGCTTCAGGCCGGGACAAGACGACGGGTTCGCCCTGGGTCCCGACTTTCGTCGGGACGAGCGGATCGAGAGGTTCGAGGTGCGAAAACCTGCCCATCACTCACGGTGGTAAGGTGATCCGGCTTCGATCGAAAGGGCCCGGTAGACTTGCTCTGCGATCATGGCGCGGACGAGTTTGTGGGGCCAGGTCTGGACGCCGAAGGAGATGGTGTGGCGGGCGGCGGCGGCGACAAGCGGGGAGGTGCCGTCTGCGCCGCCGATGACGAAGCTGACGGCGTCTTCGCCAGCGTCGCGCCAGCGGGCGAGGCGTCTGGAGAGATCCTGCGAGGTCCAGGCTTCGCCGCGTTCGTCGAGACGGATGAGGATGCCCTTGTCGTGTTTGGCCAGCAGGCGCTGGCCCTCGTCATCCTTGGAAGATGAGTTGAGCTCGATCTCCTCGACGGCGCGGTAGCCGAGGGATTTTCCCGTCTTCTGCGCGCGCGCGATGTAGTCGTCCACGAGCGTGCGTTCGGGTCCGTCCTTCATGCGGCCGATGCAGAGGATGCGGATGCGCAAGGGCGGCTAGCGCGTCAGGACGCGGCGCGGGCGTGGCCGGTTCCGACGTCCGCCGACCAGATGCGTTCGAGATTGTAGAACTCGCGCACTTCGGGGCGGAAGATGTGGACGATCAGGTCGCCTGCATCGATCAGGACCCAGTCGGCGTTCGGCAGGCCTTCGACACGGATCTGCTGCACGCCGGCGTCCTTGAGCTTGCGCGCGACGTGATCGGCGAGCGCCGAGACGTGGCGGGCCGAGCGGCCGGAGGCGACGATCATCGCATCCGCCATCGGCGATTTTCCGGCGAGCGGAATCGAGAGGATGTTCTCGGCCTTGTCGTCGTCGAGCTGCTTTTCGACCAGGCGGGCGAGCTCCATCGGATCGTGGGCGGGCGCGGCAGGTTCAACGGGCGCGGGCTTTGGAGCGGCTGAGGTCTTGGCGGCTGATTGGGCCGTGGGCTTGCGCGCCGGCTTTGGAGCTGCGGCGGCGGGTGTGTCGGCGCCCGGGGCGGCATCCGCCTTCTTCCGGCTCCGGGGAGTCTTGCTGAGAGACAGGGCTTTGACCTTCGAACTGTTGAACTGGGTTGAAGCTTACCACGTGGGGGCAGGAGCCGCGAGTCGGAAGGGCGGCTCGTTGCCGATGCCTCAGGCGCTACCGAACGGTACGTCATTCAGTGAGAAAATCTCAACCCTACTAATACTACCAAGTTAGTCGGCTTTAGGTCTCCCATTCTCTCCGCGATAGCCATTTGCTCCGGATACATAGGGATTAGGCCGAAATGACCACGCGTAATTCAATACTCGATAAGTCGGGTAACCGTATTCTGACTGGCGTTTCTGCAGTCGTTTTGGCCGTTGCCTTGTCCACCCCCGCCCTCGCCCAGGGCGTGACCGCTGCCGATGTTGCGGGGGTGGACCAGGCGGGTCCTTCGGCCGAGGAGCCGCAGCCGCCGGCGCAGACCGTCCAGACGACGCCGGGCGGCGACCGGGTGGTGGTGACCGCGCGGCGGGTCGAGGAGGACATGCAGGACGTGCCGATCCCGGTGGCCGTGATCGGTGAGGGATTCCTGGCGGACACGGGCGCGTACAACGCCGGCAAGCTGACCCAGATCGTGCCCTCGGTTCAGTTCTATTCGACCAACCCGCGCAACACGGCGATCAACATTCGCGGGCTTGGCTCTCCATTCGGCCTGACCAATGACGGGATCGAGCAGGGCGTCGGGCTTTATATCGACGGCGTCTATTTCGCGCGGCCAGCGTCGGCCGTGCTGGACTTCATCGATGTCGAGCGCGTCGAGGTGCTGCGCGGGCCGCAGGGCACACTCTACGGCAAGAACACGACGGCGGGCGCGATCAACGTGACGACGAAGGCGCCGTCTTTCGCGCCGTCGACGGAAGTCGAGGTGAGCTATGGCAATCTCGGTTTCGTTCAGGCCAAGGCGACGACGACCGGTCCGCTGACGGATACGCTGGCCTATCGGGCGTCGTTCTCGGGCACGCAGCGCGATGGCACGTTGTGGAACGTCACCGACCAGGACGATCTCAACGACCTCAACAATATCGGCGGGCGGCTGCAGCTGCTGTGGACGCCGAGCGACACGCTGGATGTGAGGCTGTCGGCGGACAATACGGTGCAGAGGCCGGAAGGTTACGCGCAGGTGTTCGCCGGCGTCGTGCCGACGCAGCGGCCGCTGAACCGGCAGTATGCGGCGCAGGCGGCGTACTACAATTACGCGCCGCCGAGTCTCAATCCGTTTGATCGCGTGACCGATCTCGATACGCCGCACCGTTCCAACTCGGACATTGGCGGGGTGTCGCTCAACGTCGACTGGGATCTCGGGAATGGTACGCTGTCGGCGATCTCGGCGTGGCGTTACTGGATCTGGGATCCGGCGAACGATCGCGACTTCCTTGGCCTGCCGATCCGCACGCTGTCGCAGAACCCGTCGAAATCCTATCAGTGGTCGCAGGAGCTGCGTTATGCGGGCGACTTCAGCGAGAACCTCAGCTTCGTCGTCGGTGCGTTCTGGTTCAACCAGGTGACCAAGACGCTGGGACGCGAGGAGCAGGGCGCGGCGGCGTGGCGCTGGCTCACCAACCCGAACGCGGCGAATACGCTCTTCGGCAGCCTTGGCGCGCTTGATGGTTATGGCCAGCGCGTGCAGATCCGGTCGAACCACACCAGCAAGGCTCTGTTCGGGCAGCTGGAGTGGCAGGTGACGGACCAGCTGCGCATCCTGCCGGGCCTGCGCGTGAACTTCGACGAGAAGGATGGTTTCTATAACGCCGTGCCCTATGGCCAGCTTGATGTGACGGGGCTGGGGCTGACGCCGGCGCAGGTGACAGCGCTGCGGGCGCTGGAGCTCTCGATCCTGCAGCCGCTGTCTTATGCATCGGAAGGCGAGGACGACAACGTGTCGGGCCAGCTGACGGTGGCGTATGAGTTCGCGGACAATGTGAATGCGTATGCGACCTATGCGACCGCGTTCAAGACGTTCGGCCTCAACAACAACGGCATTCCGGTCGATGGGTCGAACAACCCGATCCTGAGCCTCGCCTCGATCAAGCCGGAAGACACCAAGCATATCGAGATCGGGTTGAAGACCGAGCCGCTTCCCGGCGTGGTGGCGAACATCACGGCCTATCATACCACGATCGACGACTATCAGGTGAGCGTCGTGAGCAACCAGGCTGGGACGCTGCGCGGCTATCTGGCCAATGCGGAGCAGGTGATCGTGCAAGGCGTGGAGTTCGATGGGTCGTGGCGGCTGAACGACCAGCTGAACTTCTATGGCAACGTCGCCTGGACGGACGCGAAGTACGAGACCTTCACGGGCGCGCCTCCCGCTCTGGAAGACTCGGGCGGAGCCGTGCTTGTGGTGGATGCCTCGGGCACGCGGTTGCCGGGCGTTTCGGAATGGGCGGCGTCATTCGGTGGCGAGTACACGCAGCCGGGACAGTTCAGCGGACGTGCGGGCGAGTTCTTCGGCGCCGTGGATGTGAGCTATCGCTCCGAGTTCTCCTCGAGCCCGACGGAGTCGGACTATCTCAACATTGACGGCTATTCGCTGGTGAATGCGCGCATCGGTTTCCGTGGCGAGGATGGCTGGGATATCTTCGCATGGGGCCGCAACATTCTCGACGAGGAATACTTCGAGATGCTCAACGCGGGTGGATCGAGCTCTGGCTATTACGCTGGCCTGCTGGGTGATCCGCGCACCTATGGCGTCACGCTGAGAGGAGATTTCTGAAGATACGAACTCGACCGCGCCTCCCCGGTGTGTGTCGATAGAGGGGCGGGCTGCACGCGCGCGGCCTGCCGATCCCGGCCCCCGTCCGGAATGGGATCATTCGCGCAGGCGCCGCCTATGTCCTCCCGCGGTCCGCCCCTCGACCAGTTTGGTGTTGGTGAGCACGCCCCCATCCTGAGGGCGCACGCAGTGCGCGTCTCGAAGGATGGGGACGTGCTTGCGGATGTTAGCGCTTCACCGCCACGTGGCGCGGTACATCATAGATGATCGTGTCGGGCGTCGCCGCCTCGCCGCAATGGGAGCAGGTGATCACGGGGGTGAAGGCGTGGTCGCAGGTGGTGTGGCGGCGGCCGGACAGGCGGAGAGGTTTGTCCGAGGGGGACTTGCGCAGGTGTTCCTCCGCCCAGTGCGACAGCATCATCAGGACGGGCTGCAGATCGCGGCCGCGGGGTGTGAGGCGGTAAGCGTAGCGCGGGGGGTGGTCTTCGTATTTTTCGCGCGTGAAGACGCCGTGTTCGACGAGATGTGAGAGACGATCCGCGACGATGGCGCGGGAGGCGCCGGTGGCGCGCTGGAATTCCTCGAACTTCGTGGCGCCGCGCAGCGCGTCGCGCAGGATCAGCATGCTCCACGTATCGCCGATGGCCGACATCGCCTGCGCGACGGGACAGGGGATCGTGTCGATCTCGCTCCAGCGCATCAGACCGCTCCCGATTTCGTGCGCGGCGTGTGTCTTTGCCGCGATTGACCCGTTCGGAGAAGCATACGAGGGTTAGTTCAGAAAACAGACTTACACAGGTCGGGGAGGACCTCAATGGACAGCGTCAAGCGCGCGGTGGGCCTGGTCGCCCTCGCGGCGGGTCTCGCGCCCGTTGCGTTCGCCCAGCAGGCGCCGGCGACTCCCCCGGCCACACCTGATGCTGTCGCTGTGGCGGGCGCCAAGGCCGGAGCGGCCGAAGGCGTGCAGGTGTTCGAGGCTGCGTTCTTCAAGCAGTACAATCCCGTGACGGCGGCGGACATCGTGAACCGTGTGCCGGGGTTCGATATCGATGACGGCGAGGCGCTGCGCGGGTTTGGGGCTACGGCGGGGAATGTGCTGGTCAATGGCGAGCGGCCATCGTCGAAGGTTCTGATCTCGGAGCAGCTCAAGCGCATTCCGGCGGACAGCGTGCTGCGTGTGGAGCTGGTTTCGGGCAGCGCGTCGAACATGGATGCGCGCGGACAGACGCAACTTGTGAACGTCGTGCTGAAGCAGTCCAAGGCGGGCGGCTCGCCAACGACGTTCGTGTTCGACCTGCGCGACATCCAGTATTCCGAGCGGGTAGGCTGGGGCGTGCAGCTGACCAAGACGTTTTCGCTGGGCGAGGATGCCGACCTGACGCTCGACTTCCAGCTGCCGAACCTGCGCGGGCGGACGGAGAGTTTCGAGACCGTGCGCAATGCGGCGGGCAACCTGACGCTCTATCGCGAGCAGATCGGCCAGCCGAACAATATGGGCATTCAGGGTTCGGGCGTGCTGAAATGGCGGCCGAGTGCGCAGGACACGGTGAGTTTCAACGCGCAGGTGGCGCCGACCTGGAACACCACCAACCTGGCCTCGTTCAGCTATGCGCCTTCGGGGGCGTTCGTGCAGGGGCTGGCGGGGGAGATCGATTATCCAACCAACTACACGGCGGAGCTGGGCGGGGACTGGGAGCATCGCTTCTCGCCGGAGCTGTCGGTGAAGGGCATTGCGCTCGCGACGTTCACCAATATCGACCAGGACGACATCTTCCGGATCTATACGCCAACGGGGACGGCAGGGCCGGGCGGCCTGTTCAACACGCAGACATTTGCGCGGACGACGGAAGCGGGCGAGCGAGTGGGGCGTGGATTCCTGACGTGGCGGCCTGATCCGGCGCACACGATCGACATCGGCATCGAGGGCGCGTTCAACTTCCGCGATACCACACTCGATATCTTCAACAATCTCGGTGCGGGGCCGGTTCCGCAGGCATTGCCGGTTTCGGACACGCGGGTGGAGGAGACACGCATCGAGCCGTTCGTCACCGATGTGTGGAAGCTGTCGCCGGAGCTGACGCTGGAGACGGGGTTCATCTTCGAGGCGTCCACGATCAAGCAGACGGGCGACGAGGTGAAGGAGCGGGAGTTCTCCTATCCCAAGCCGCGCGCGATCCTGACCTGGCAGGCGGGCGAGAGCGACCAGTTGCGCACATCCATCACACGCGAGGTGGCGCAGCTCGAGTTCGCGGAGTTCGCCTCCTCGATCAATGTGGTGGATGCATCCAGCCTGATCGGCAATCCGAATCTCGAGCCAGAGAAGGCGTGGAAGGCGCGGGCCGAGTGGGAGCACAAGTTCGGCGCGCGTGCGGCGGTGACGGTCGCCGTGTTCCACGACCAGGTGGAGGATGTGCAGGATTTCATTCCACGCACCGTGGCGCTGGGCACGTTCGATGCGCCGGGGAATATCGGCGACGGGACGCGCACGGGCGTCGAGTTGCGCGGCGCGCTGCCGCTTGGCGCACTGTTGCCGAATGCGGAGGTGCGGTTTTCCGGACTCTGGCAGGAGACGGATGTTTCAGATCCGATCACTGGCGAGAGCCGGCGCTTCTCGGGCGAGAGGGATTGGAACTACAACGTCTCGTTCCGCCATGACTTGCCGGAGCACAAGCTGGCGTGGGGCGCCAGCGTGCTGGGCCAGTCGGACCGGCAGGAGTTCAAGGCGGCGGAGGATATTCTCAACGACCGGCCGGGTGCGCGGTTCGACCTTTTTGTCGACTCGACGATGATAACCGGGATTACGGTTCGGTTGTCCGCGTCCAACATTTCGCATCCGGAGGAGTACCGTACGCGGACATTCTACGCCGCCAACCCGCTTGCGCCGCTGGCTCCCGCCAGGTCGACCGGCATTGTGAGCCGCGTTGAGGAACGCAAACAGAAAGGCGGACCCGAGGGAACTCAGGTTTTCTCCATTCGCATCTCAGGATCATTCTAGCGCTTGATGCGATCGGATTACACTCGCACCACGCATGGTTTTGTGCGCTGCGTGCGCGCGCCTTACGCATGAGTGAGCTGCGCAGTCTCGGTCAAGCCTGACCAATATTTCTCGCGGCCGTTCTTGCGACGCACGCGTTCGAGGGGCAGCATCCTTCCCTGACCTGGGGGTGCATGATCGTGCCAACCAAAGCGCCAAAGAAGCCGACACTGACTCTGGTGAGAACCGAACCGGCGGGGCCGAACGGCATCATGCTGGTCTATGAGTCCCACGGAGAGGAACACACCTGGCTGCTGGAGCAGGCGTCGTCGATGGAATTCATGGCGCTGCTGATGAAGGGCCGGTTCAAGAAGGGCCGGCGTGTTGTAGTTGAAGGCGAGGTGGCGCTGGAGCCGCCGGACGCCGCCGGGGCCCGCCCGCATCTGTGCTTTTCGAGCGGGCCGCTGGAAAGCTGCGTGCCGATTGACCGGCCCTCGCTCGACAACCTGCGTCGGGACATCGACCGGCTCCTGGCTGACAAAGGCTGAAGCGGCCAACTGTTCCGCGCGCGCCAATTCTTTGCAGAAGCGTGTCGGAACGGGCTATTCTCGCGCGTCCTAGGCATATGAGAGACGCCCCCATGATGTACGCCGTGCTTTGCTACAACACCGAGGAAATGGTCTGTGGCTGGACCAAGGAGCAGGACGACGCCGTGATGGCGGCTCTGTCCCGGGTTCACGACAAGTGGGAGGCGGCGGGCAAACTGAAGCCTTCGATCCGGCTGCTGCCGACATCGGCGGCGACGACGTTGCACAAGTCCAAGGACATGGTGATCGACGGGCCCTATGCCGAAACGAAGGAAGCGCTGCTCGGCTTCTACATCGTGGATGTGAGCGGGCTTGACGAGGCGCTGCAGTTCGCGCGCGAGCTGGCGGCGGCCAATCCGGGCGGGGCGTATGAGTTGCGGCCGATCAATCTCTACATTCCCGGCGCGCCCGTGACGGACGTCTATGCCAGCGAGCGCGCGTATGCGGGCGACAAGGTCATTGCCGACAAGGTTGGGGCGAAGTGACCGACGCGGCCTGGATCGAGGCGGCGCTGACGACGGCGCGGCCCCAGGCCATAGCGGCCCTGCTGCGCTATTTCCGCGATCTTGGTCTGGCCGAGGAGGCTTTCCAGGAGGCGTGCCTGCGGGCGCTGCGCAACTGGACGGCGAACGGCCCGCCGCGCAATCCGACGGCGTGGCTCATCATGGTGGGGCGCAATGCGGCGTTGGATCAGAAGCGCAAGACTTCGCGCCTGACGGCGATGCCGGATGAGGAACAGGTCTCCGATCTTGAAGACGTCGAGACGCCGATGGTGGAGCGGCTGGACGAGAGCCAGTATCGCGACGACGTGCTGCGGCTGATGTTCATCTGCTGTCATCCCGACCTGCCGGCGACACAGCAGATTCCGCTGGCGCTGCGCATCGTGTCGGGGCTGTCGGTGAAGCAGATCGCGCGTGCGTTTCTGGTCGGCGAGGCTGCGATGGAGCAGCGCATCACGCGGGCGAAGGCGAAGGTGGCCGGGGCGGGCGTTCCGTTCGAGACACCGGGGCCGGTGGAGCGGGCCGAGCGCTTCGCGGCCGTGATGCAGATGGTCTATCTCGTGTTCAACGAGGGATATTCGGCGGGACCGAAGGATGATGATCGCGCGACGCTGGCGGATGAGGCGATCCGGCTCGGGCGGCTGCTGTTGCGGATGTTTCCGGCCGAGCCCGAGGCGATGGGGTTGCTGGCGCTGATGCTGCTGCAGCATTCAAGACTGCCGGCCCGGTTCGATGCGAGCGGCGATACGGTGCTGCTCGAAGACCAGGATCGCAGGTTGTGGCGGACAAAGCTGATCCAGGAGGGGCTGGCGCTGATTGACAAGGCGATGCGTCACCGGCGGACGGGGATCTATCTGGTGCAGGCGGCGATTGCGGCGCTGCACGCGCGCGCGTCGCGGTTTGCGGATACGGACTGGGCTGGGATCGATGCGCTGTATGCGACGCTGGAGCAGCTGCAACCGTCGCCGGTGGTGACGCTGAACCGGGCGGTGGCGGTATCGAAGACGAAAGGTCCGCAGGCGGCGCTCGACATGATCGAGCCGCTGGGCGAGCGGCTGGCGGGGTATTTCTATTTTCATGGCGCAAGGGGCGGGTTGCTGATGCAGCTCGACCGGAAGAGCGAGGCGCGGGAGAGCTTTGATCGCGCTATCGCGCTGGCCGGGACGGCGGCGGAAGCGGCGCATATCCGCAAGCATATTGATCGGCTGATTGCGGAGAGTGGCGGCGAGTGAGGGCGGGCGGTGAGCGCTTCTTGCTTGCGCATTTGCCACGGTGTCATTCCCGCCGGAGCGGCGTAGCCGCGAAGCGCGGGAACCCAGGGGCTGCGAGCGTGGTGTGTGTGGCCCCTGGGTTCCCGCTCGCGCTTCGCGCGTCGGGAATGACACTGGTCGGGTAGGAGCCCTTCTGCCCGAAATAATCTATCTGATCTTGTCGGATTGCCGTCCGCGGCCACGTCCTAAGGGCGTAACGGGACAGGACAGACGAGGAGGAACCGCCATGGCCATGAGCATTTTTGCGAACCTGCCGGTGAAGGACCTGAAGCGGTCCATGGAATTTTTCGCCAGGCTCGGCTGGAAGAACAATCCGCAGTTCACCGACGAGACAGCGGCGTGCATCGTCATTTCTGATACCGTCTATGCGATGCTGCTGACGCACGAGAAGTTCGAATCCTTCAGCCATGGCAAGAAGGTCGCCGACACCGCGAAGACGCAGGAGGTTTTGGTCTCGCTGTCGGTCGATTCGAAGGATGACGTGCACAGGCTGGTGGATGCGGCGGTGAAGGCCGGCGCGAGCGAGCCGGAGCCGATGCAGGACTACGGCTTCATGATCACCCGTTCATTCCATGATCTCGACGGGCATGCCTGGTCGATCCTCCACATGGACCCGACCTTCGTTCAACCGAGCTGATTTCAAGCGCTGGCGCGCAACGGACACAGGACAGGAATCGACCATGACGACCGCGAAACACGAACTGGTTCTCGAGCTGATCCTCGATTGCGAGCCGGGCGATCTCTATCGCTGCTGGACCGAGCCGGAGCTGATCAAGCAGGCGTTCGCGCCGAAGCCGTGGACGACTCCGTCTGCGAAAGTGGATGTGCGGCCGGGCGGCGGCAGCGAGATCACCATGCGCTCGCCCGAGGGGCAGGAGTTTCCGAACAAGGGCCAGTATCTGGAAGTGGTTCCGGGCAAGAAGCTGGTGTTCACCGACGCCTTCATAGGCGACTGGGTTCCCAGCGAGAACGCGCCGTTCTTCACCGCCGTGCTGACGTTCGAGGACGCGGGCGATGGCAAGACGAAATACACGGCCCGGGCGCGGCACTGGACGGCCGAAGGCAAGCAGCAGCACGAGCAGATGGGGTTCATCCCCGGCTGGACAATCTGCGCCAGGCAGATGGAAGCGCTGGCTCAGACGCTTTGACTTCAACCGGATCAGGAGGACGTGACATGCCCGACGTGAAATCGATCACCACGCCATTGCCCGGTGTGATCGCGCACTTTGCCGTCGATGGGGCGATGAAGGCTTCCGAGTTCTACGCCAAGGCGTTCGGCGCGAAGGAGGTCCGGCGGCAGCCGGCGGAGGACGGCAAGCGGCTGATGCATTGCCAGATGGAAGTGAACGGCGGAACGTTCATGTTCTGCGACGGCTTTCCCGAATACGGCCACGCAGCGAAGACCGACGGCACGTACACGATGCAGTTGGTGGTCGCCGACGGGCATGTGTGGTGGGACCGCGCAATTGCCGCGGGGTGCACGGTGGTGTCGCCTTACAAGAAGGAGTTCTGGGGCGACATGTATGGCGTGATGCGCGACCCGTTCGGCGTGACCTGGGCGGTGGTGTCGCCGGTTTAGGGCGCTGGCCTCACACCGGCAATACAACTGCGCCGATCATCTTCGCGCGCAGTTCGGTGGAGGAGACCGGGTCGAGGGGGGCGGTGATGTAGACCCAGGCGGGGGCGCTGTGTCTGGCTATGCTGCGCGCCGCGGATTCGGGGAGGCGGTGGGAGCTGAACTGGCGGGCGAATCTTGAGAGCCCGGCCTTGGGCATGGCGCCGGGGCGGGCGATCACGATGATGGGGACGAGGCGGGCGATCTCGCGCCAGTTCTTCCACTTGTGGAAGTCGCGCAGGTTGTCGGCGCCCATGATCCAGACGAAGCGGGCGCGGGGCGCGAGCTTCATCAGGCGGCGCAGCGTGTGGATGGTGTAGCGCGTGCCGAGGCGGGCTTCGATGTCGCTGACGATGGTGGTGCGCGAGCCAAGGCGGCGGCGGGCGGCGGCGAGCCGGTCGACGAACGCGGTCTGCGTTTTCTTCAGCGGATTGCCGGGCGAGACGAGGACCCAGACGCGATCGAGGCCGGCGGCGCGGCGCGCGGTTTCGATGACATGGGCGTGGCCCGAATGGGCGGGGTCGAACGAGCCGCCCATGATGCCGATGACAAGCTCGCCGGGCGGCGATGGCAGGCGCATGCGAGCGGGGCGGCGGCGGTTCATGGTGAGGGTTGTAGGGGGTGTTCGTGATCCCGTCACCGGTCATGCGCGGGCTTGTCCCGAGCATCTCGATTTGTGAGTAGAAGAAACACTGCCTCAGATGCGCCAACCGAGATTCTCGGGATGCGGGCCGTTGGCCCTTACCCGAGAATGACTCCGCCTGGGGCTTACAAAGGCAGCGACGCGCTCTTCGGGCTGGAGGCGTAGAAATAGCGGCCGGAGCCCATGACGTCGACGACGCGGTAGTCGAAGCGCTTGTACGAGGCGTCGCCGCCGAGCGCGGTAGAGACGGCCGCCTTGGTGGCGTCGTCGGCGCCGGAGAGGGCGGCGGCGAGGCGGTCGCCGGCTTCGGCGGCGACGAGTTCGGCGTCTGACGGACGGTATTCCTGCGGATCGGCGCCGAGCGGGATGGCGCCGTCTTCCATGGCGCCGGGCGAGGCGGCGGCGCGGCCGCGCCAATCGGCGAAGGCGGCAGCGAGGGCGGCGGGATCGCTGACGGGCGGCAGGGCGGCGATGTCGCCCGAGACGCTGCTGCGATAGTCGCTGACGGTCACAGCGCGGCCGAGCGGGATGATGGCGTTTGGATCAACCGGCGCGTTGGGATCCTGCGGTGCGTTGGGATCGAGCTGCGGCTCTTCGAGCAGCAATTCAGGTGGGACTTCCGGCGGCGCGGTCTGCGCAGGCGCAGCCTTGGCCGTGATGCGCCCTTTGGCGTTGGCTTCGGAGGCGAGCTCGGTGGGCTTTGAACAGGCCGCAGCCGCGAGAGCGGCGATCAGGAGGGTGATTGCGGAAGCGGTTCGAAAGCGCATGGGTGTCTCACAGGTCGTTGACCAGCTTTGGCAGCTGATCGGGCGAGGAGACAAGTGACCATGTCCCGCCAGCGGCGACAACCTGCGCTTCCCATTCCGCGAGCACGGAGAAGTATTTTTCGGGGTCGCCCGGCGTCGTCTTGATGACGTTGGCGGCGATGACGTGGACGCCGGCAAGGTCAAGCTTGAGTTTCGCCGTGTCGCACGACTTGGAATAATCGGCGATCATGTCGGAGAACAGGACGATGAAGCGCGCAGCTTCCGGGCGGCGTTTCAGCTCGTCGGCCGCCTGGGCGAGGGCGCCGCGGATGTCGGTGAACTTCGCAGATTTGACGCTGCCGGCATAGGTGTTGAACGCGTCGAACAACTCGCGCTTGGCGGAGGCGGCGAGACTGGGTGTGGTGGGCAGCTGACGCTGGAGGATGATCTCCTTTTCCGAAAAGGAGCAGGCGCTGATCTGGCTGGCGCCGATCCAGTCGCCGGGTTGGAGGTCGGCGATGGTGATGTTGGCGAGCTTGGCCGCGTCGGGAACAGCTTTCACATAGGTCCCCGAGACGTCGAAGATGAAGAAGACCGAGCGGTTGGTGGAGGTCACCAGTCCGCATCCGGCGAGCGCTGCTATCGCTAGCGCCAAGCCTGCGCTGAAAATTGTACGGCCGATCATGCTTTTTGCAGCTCCGGCTCGCGGTTTCTCTCGCGGTTCTGTTTCGGCTCTTTCTGGGGCGGTGATGGCGACTTGCGGTCGAGGACCATGATGTCGTCTGCGTCCTCTCTGTCGGCGCCGTCTCCGCCTGATCGTCGATTGCGGGCCGTGCCCTTGATCCGGCGTTCGACCCAGAGCGGGGCAAAGATGATCGCGTCGTAGACGGTGAGCGCGAATAGGCCGACATTCTTGAAGGCGACCGCCAGCGTCTTGCAGATGAAGGCGAGCATCAGCATCAGGAAGCTGCCGACGATGGACAGCATGAAGACGCTGTTGCGCACGATGGTCTCGAGCGGCAGGGCGGCGGCGGCGAGCAGCCAGGGGATGATGCCGGCGAGGATCAACTGGGCGACGGTGGAGAGGGCGAGGCCTTCTTCGGCGGGCGCCTCAGGCGACGCTGCGGCGTCGGCCGGTGCGTCTGCCACAGGGGGCGGGGCGAATGAGGGCGCGATGAGGGCCTGGTTCGCAAGGTCGCGTGTTTCCTGCTGCTGTTCGATGATCTGCTCGCGCACGATGGAGAGCGTCATCTCGAGCACAGAGAAGAGGGCGAGGAAGGCGAAGGCGACCCAGAACATGATCTTCCGCGAGCCATCCGACATGGAATGAAAGGCGGGGATCAGGCGGGTGAACCCAGCCGCGTCCATCAGCACGACGCCGGCGACGAATTCGAGGAAAATGACTATGATGGCCGCGAAAGTGGGCAGGCCGATGCCGCCGATACGCGCGCCCTCGCCGACGATTTCTGCCATCGGGCGCTCGATCAGGAAGAAGTTGAGGAACACGCCCGAGAGCGCGATGGCGGTGATGATGACGGCGATCAGCCACGGAATGACGATGGAGGCGCGGGCCGCGATCTTCGAGCGATCCTCCGAGCGCATAATCATCTCGAACTCTTCGAATGTCTTGTTGACCTCGTCGACGTGCTGGTTGAATTCGTTCTGAGTCTTGGTGAGCTTTTCGGCCAGTTCGCGAACGCGGGGCGCCTCGGCCTTGATGATCTGCAGGGCGGGGCGCACGGGCACGAGCCGCTCGTTCATCGCGCGGGCGGTGCTCTGCGCGATGTTCCTTTCGAGCTTATTGAGGCCGCGGCCGGATTCCATCGAGGGAAGGGCGGCGCGGAAGGCGCGTTCGGCGGCGTCTTCGAGGTTGATGTCGGTGAGTTCACCGGCAGCAGTGGCGAGCTGGTGCGTGCTCTTGTCGAGGCGCGCGATGACGGGGCCGGTTTCCTTCGCCAGCTTTTCGGCGCGGCGGCCCATGCGGTCTTCAAGCATGAGCATGCGATCCTGCAGTTCATCCGCACGATGCGCGGCGATTTTCTCGTTGCAGTTGGTGCGCGCGTTGCGGCCATGCTCGGAGAGCCAGAGGCCCCAGCGACCGAAGACGCGGCCGGTGATGAAGAACACCTGCCAGACGACGCGGCGCAAAGGTTCGCGCGCCATCCACATGACGAGGATGAGGCCGATGATCGCGAGGATCAGCGGCCATCCGTACGGGATACCGAAGAACGAGCCTTCACCAGCGGAGGGAGCGCCCGCCGCCTGTTCGAGAGATTGATCCACGCCGAGCCCTTCAGCTGGAAATACCAAGGCCCCGCCAAGTCACCCGGGCGAAGTTGGTCGGCGCGATGGGGCGCGAATGTGGCGCACGAAATTACTTCGACTCCATGATCGATAGCGAAACGATTTTGGTTGATGTGAGTTAAGTGCGGGTGGGCGTTACGGCCGCGTCTGGCCCGTGCCGCGGACCACGTATTTGAAGATCGTCAGTTGTTCCGCGCCGACGGGCCCACGCGCATGCAGGCGGCCGGTGGCGATGCCGATTTCGCCGCCGAAGCCGAACTCGCCGCCATCGGCAAATTGTGTCGAGGCGTTGTGCATCACGATGGCAGAATCCACTTCGGCGAGGAAATGTTCCGCAGCCGCATTGTCTTCAGTGATGATGCTTTCGGTGTGTTGCGAGCCGTAACGCGCGATGTGGGCCATGGCGCCGTCGATATTGTCGACGACGGCGATGGAGAGGATGGGGGCGAGGTATTCGGTGGTCCAGTCGGCTTCGGTCGCGGCGGTCATCGGATGGATGGCGCGGGCGCGTTCATCGCCGCGCAGTTCGCAGCCGGCGGCTTCGAGCGCCCCAGCGAGGCGGGGCAGGAGCGTTGCCGCGATGCTGGCGTCGATCAGCATCGTCTCGGTCGAGCCGCAGACGCCAGTGCGGCGCAGCTTGGCGTTGACGATGATGGCTTCGGCTTTGGCGGGGTCCGCCTTCGCGTGGATATAGGTGTGGCAGAGGCCTTCGAGATGGCCGATGACGGGCACGCGCGCTTCGTCCTGCACCCGGGCGACGAGCGACTTGCCGCCTCGGGGGACGACGACGTCGAGCCTGCCGTTCAAGCCGGAGAGGATGTGGCCGACGGCGGCGCGGTCGGACGTCTGCACGAGCTGGATCGCGTCGGCGGGCAGACCGGCGTCGCTGAGACCGGCGCGCAGGGCGTCGGCGATGACGCGCGAGGAGTTGAGGCTTTCCGAGCCGCCGCGCAGGATGACGGCGTTGGCGGCGCGGAGGCAGAGGGCGCCGGCGTCGGCTGTCACGTTCGGGCGGCTTTCGTAGATGATGCCGATGACGCCGATGGGGACGCGGACCCTGGAGAAAGTGAGGCCGTTGGGACGCTCCCAGGTTTCTAGAACCGTGCCGACGGGATCAGGCATGGCGGCGACTTCCTCGACGCCCTTCGCCATCGCTTCGATGCGGGCGGGCGTGAGTTCGAGGCGGTCGAGCATCGAGCCGGAAATGCCCTTGGTGCGGGCGGCGCCCATGTCGACGGCGTTGGCGGCGAGGATGGCGGGCGCGGCAGCGCGGACGCGGGCGGCCATCGCGTTCAGGGCTTCGGTGCGTTTCTGCGGGCCAGCCTTCGCGACGGCGGCGGACGCGGCGCGCGCGCCTTCGCCCATGGCGAGCATGATGCCCGCAAGAGCTGCGTCGTGAGCGGCGAGGGGGAGCTGGATCGTCATGGTGGGTGCTTTAGGACAAAGTGAGGTTCGGGGGAAGCGTTCGAGCACTGTCGCGACAATCGTGTGCGCGGAGGCAGACCCCCACCTGTCCTTCCCCTTGCAGGGGGAGGAACCCTGCTGAACTACCGCCCATTAAAGTGAGGTCAGGTCTCTCAGCGTGGTCCCTCCCCCTGCAAGGGCAACAACGTACTTGACTCAGGAGGGGGCTAGCGATGGTATGCCGCCGAGTCCGATATAATCTGCTGAGTGCAAACGCGAGGCGGAGCGGCTCTCTCAAGATGAGGAGCGCATCGTTGCCGCGGATAGCCGACAACTTGTTGGACGTAAGCATCTACCTCTACCCATCACCACACGACGCTCAGACGGGTGAGAACATTGGTGGAAGCGGCTTTCTCGTTTCGTTGCCCGCCGAAAATGAACCAGGAAGATCGTGGGTAATCGCAGTCACAAACCGCCATGTGATCGAACATGGAAATCCCGTCGTTAGAACGAACAGCAAGGACGGGAAGACCTACTATTACGATTTCGCGGAAACGGACTGGGTCTTTCACAAGGATCAAGACCTCGCCGCCTGTCCCATCAGAGTCAACGAGACCAACCAAAAGTATGCTCTCATCGGCAAAGACTCCATCATGACGCGGGAGAAGGCCAAGGAGTGGGAGCTTGGTCCGGGCGACGATACTTTTTTGGTCGGGCGGTTTATCCACCGGGACGGAGGGCAGACAAATGTCCCTACCGTTCGGTTCGGTCACATCGCTCAGATGCCAAGCATTGTTGAGGACCCCGATTCTGGAAGACGCAATGAAAGCTTCCTCATCGAAACGCGATCAATCGGCGGATATAGCGGCTCGCCGGTATTGGTGCACAAGCAACCGTTTGATTGGCGTCCGTCGCGGAAGGACGTGGATACCAAGTATTGGGGACCGGCGCTTCTGGGGGTTGACTGGGGACATTCAGCCCAGACCGAATTTGTTCATGACGGTGGTGGCCGTGAGACCCAAATGTATGTGCATGCCAACACGGGGTTATCTTTGGTTATCCCCGGCTGGCGGCTATTGGAACTCTTGGATAGCCCCGAGATGGCGGCCGGCATAACCGACATGATCAAGGGCAAGGGCCGCGGCATCCATTTCTAAGCGCCGGATTTCTTCTTTCGAACACCGGTTGAGCGGATTGTAGATTTTGGAGTCTGAACCGCTTTTGGGCTCGTGCGGATCACGGTTTTGGCGAGCGCCTTAAAGCGCTTCATTGCCTCCGGGCCTGTTACCTCTCTTGCCTCTGCCTTGTCGTCTCCCGTCGGGGAGGTGGACTTTGAGTCAGGCTGGGAGGGCTTTTTCGTCATAGCCAACTAGATCCTTGTAGGTCAGCCGCTTGCCAACAACCGATCCTGTCACCGAACGGAACCGCTCGCCATCGGTAAGCTTACGCTCATTGAAACGGAACGCCTGTTCGTCGCAATAGGCAAGCAGGTGGGCCGGATCGACTGACACGTAGGTTCCCTTGAGGGCGCGCTTTAGAAGCGACCAGAAGTTCTCAATCCCGTTCGTGTGGACGTGGCCACGGACGTACTCGGTCGTGTGGTTCACGAACTCATGCTGATAATGGAGGGACAGATAGCGATAGCCGCCATGGGCGTCCGTCATCACGGCTGATCCCGCTTTCACGTTTTCGCGGACAATGTTGTCCATAGTGCGAAGCGTCGTGTCTGGGATCAGCATGGCGCGAACGCGGCTGGCGGATTTGGCGTCGCCACGCTTCAGAACGCCAGCGACGATTGCCTTGCCAGCGCCGCCCACACCGACGCCTTTCTGCTTATGCTTGTGCATGTTCTTTTTGACGCCGCCCACATAGGTCTCATCGACTTCAAGCGTTCCGTCCATGCGGTCGAACGAACCGGCTTTCATCGCAAGGCGAATGCGGTGGAGCATGAACCAAGCAGACTTCTGTGTAACGCCAATGGCGCGAGCGAGTTCGTAAGACGAAACGCCGTTCTTGCAGTTGGCAATCATCCAGATCGCGGTGAACCACTTGTCGAGGCCGAGCGCGCTGTCCTCAAACACCGTTCCAACTTTCGCGGAGAACTGGCGCTTCTCGTGCTTCTCTTTGCACTCCCACATGCGGCGCGTCTTGATGAAGCCAACGTTGACCGAGCCGCAGCGCGGGCAATGGACGCCGTTGGGCCAGCGCAATTCAACCATCGTGTTGAGCGCTGTGTCGGGGTCGCTGAAGTAGCGGATGGCTTCGGAAAGAGTGGCGGGTTCGCGTTTCATGCCCTCAATCTAGGGGCAATAGGTCACTGAATCAAGTATATTAGTGCCCCTGCAAGGGGGAGGACAGGTGGGGGTCTCTTGCCGCGACTAAGACTCTCTCCACTCGCGCCACGGCCGGGGATCATCTCTCAGCAGGCCGTAGATCAGGCTGTCGCGGATGCCGATGTGCATTTCCCATTCGCCGCGCAAGCGGCCTTCGAGGGTGAAGCCGAGTTTCTCGAAGACGCGGATGGAGGCGGTGTTGTCGGGATCAATGTCGGCCATGATGCGGCGGGCGCCGAGATTTGCGAACGCCTCGTCCAGCGCGCGGGCGAGGGCGCGGGCTGCGAGATTCTTTCCGCGTGCGGCGGGCGCGATCATGCAGGCGGCTTCCCAGACATTGTTCTTGCCGTGTGAATAGATGGAGACGCGGCCAAGGGCGGGCCCGTCTGGCGTCTCTGAGATCACCCAGTTGATGTCAGACCCGTCGCCCGCCCATTCGGTCATCATCGCGATGGTGGCTTCGACGCTCGGCATGGCCGGGCGGGTCATGTAGCGGCAGCTTTCCTCGTCGCCGAAGATGGCGTGAAGGGCGGGGCCGTCGGCGACGGGGTCGATGGGGCGGGTGAAGAAAGGCGTGGACATGGGCGCGCCTTTATCACCGGGCGGCGCGAATGTCCTCCTCTCCCACGCGAGAGGAAGGTTCAGCAAATCTCTCCTTTCGGATGAGGCGGGCATATCTTGGTATGACTTGTATCATTCAATGAGCGGACCAACCTTCCTTGCATCAGGATTCACAAGGCAGGGGAAACCAGCCATGACCACGACCTCCTCGAAACCTACCGTTCTCGTAACCGGCGCCTCGACCGGCATCGGCGCGGTTTATGCCGAGCGCTTCGCCAGACGCGGACACAACCTTGTGCTTGTTGCGCGGGACTTCCAGCGCCTCGAAAACCTCGCGAACCGGCTGTGGGAGCAGTACGGAGTGAATGTCGCTGTCGAAGCGGCGGACCTGACCAACCGTTCGGAGCTCGAGCGGATCGAGCAACTGATCGCAAGCGACAAGCATATCGGCGTGCTGGTGAACAATGCCGGCATGGCGGTGTCGAAGCCGATCATCGGATCGACGCCGGATGATTTCCAGCAAATGATCGACCTCAATGTGACGGCCGCGACGCGGCTCGGCATTGCGGCGGCGAATGCGTTTGCCAAGCGCGGCGGCGGAGCCATCATCAACCTGTCTTCTGTGCTGGGCATCGCGCATGAGATTAGCGGCGGGGTCTATGGCGGCTCGAAAGCTTTCGTCCTGAACTTCAGCCGGGCGCTGCACCAGGAAGGCGTGGCGCATGGCGTGCGGGTTCAGGCTGTGCTGCCGGGTGCGACGCGGACCGAAATCTGGGACCGGTCGGGCGGCAGTGTTGCGGCGCTCGATCCGGCGATACTGATGGATGTGCATGATCTGGTCGATGCGGCGCTGGCCGGGTTCGACGCGGGCGAGACGGTGACCATCCCCTCGCTGCCGGATGTGGCTGACTGGCAGGCGTTGGAGTCGGCGCGCGTGAAACTGCTGCCCAACCTTTCACGCAACACGCCGGCGGCGCGCTATGGCGTAAAGGCAGCGGAGAAGGCCGCCTAGCGCGGAACCCCTCTTTGCTTGTGCCGTTCACCCGGTAAGAGTGCCGGATGACGGGCGCTGATTGGAGCCATCGATGGATCGCCTCCACGACAATACGCATGTTGGCCAGTACGAACTGGACATTGACGGGCAGACTGTTTTCGCCCGGTATCGGCGCGAGGACGGCGTGCTGACGATCCTGTGGGTGGAGGCGCCGCCGGGTCTGCGCGGGACAGGCGCGGCGGGGCGGCTGATGAAGCTGGTGGCGCAGGAAGCGGCGGAGAAGCGCTGGCGCGTTGTGCCTGTGTGCGGGTATGCGGCGGCCTGGCTGCGGCGCAGCCCGGAGTATCGCGAACTCGTCGTCTGAACGGAGGCAAGAGCCAACTAAACGTCGCTGGCCTGCGTCGGCCGCCTTGCGCGAGCGGACGTTTTGCAGGCATTTTCTGCTTCCGGGTTCGGACCCGGAAAGCAGGGGCGGGACATGAAGTGGCGTTTGGCGGCTGTGGTGACCGGCGCAGTGGGCGCCGTGGCCGCGGCGGGTCTTGCGATCGCGCAAGGGACCTGGGTGACGGTGGACGTCACCGATGTGCAGATCTGCCGTCCGGTTTTTGCGGAAATCCATCGTCTCGAGCAGGAATTCCTGCTCGACGAGATCGACGCCTCCTGCGCGCGCGGGACCAGCACCTACAATGCCGACGTGTGCGACGTGGCGCGCGACCTGCTGGAGTCGACGCGCGAGCTCGACGATGTCGACTGGTTCATGAGCGGCAATGACAATTGCGACGATGGCTCGCCCTATCCTTGCTATGGCGCCTCCTTCTTCAATACGCCGCGCACGGGGCGTGAGGCCCAGCGTGTGATTGCCGCGATCCGCGAGGACGCCGCGCTGCCGGCGCGCATCGAGGCGGGCATGGATTTCATGAGCGCGGCGCCGATCGGGGATCGCTGCCTCGCGCAGGCGTGGGTCGCCAAGCATGACGGCGTTCCGCCGCCCCGGCAGACGGCGAAGTCCGGCGGGACCATGGCAAGCAGCAAGAGCCAGCGCGGCCGCCAGCGGGCGAGCGACCCGCCGCCGGCCGACCCTGCTGCTCCGACGCCGCCGCCGCGCGCCAGCGCGCCCGCACCTGAGCCTGCACCCGCGCCCACAGCGCCGCGTGCAACGCCATCGAGCCCGCGCGCCGGCGTCATCCCGTTCGCGCCCGATTCACCGCGCGGGCAGCAGGCGCCGCTGGTGGGTGCGCGTTTGACTGAATGCGACGAGGCGATGCGCGCCGCGCAGGCAGACTCGCAGACCTGGAAGGGCACGCAGGAGGAGAAGTCTCTGCGTCTGGGCCTGATCCAGCGCACGCTCTTCAATGGACGGTGTGCGGGCCATGCGCAGGCGGCGAGCCTTGTGGCTGACGCCGAACGCCTGATCGCGATCTCCGCTGCATCGGCGGCGAGCGCCTACACGTCCCCCAGCGAAACATCGCCTGACGCCATCGACTGTGTCGAGCCGATGATCCCCACCGATCCGCGCAACACGACGGGATCGACGGCGCTACGCAATTCGTGCGCGTTTGCAGTGACCGTGGCTTACTGCAACGTCTCGCCAGTGAACGGCTCGTGGGCTGACATGTTCAGGTGCGGGGTCAAGGCCTCGCTCGCGATGGACGTGATCCCGGCAAACAGCGCGACGCCGGCGGTGTTCGGCAAGGAAGTCCAGCATTTCGCTTGCCGCAACCCGGCGGGTCCGGTGCTGACTTACGACACGGCCAAGGGGCTGGACGGATTCTGCAAGTAGGAGCTGGGGATGGTGAGGGGATTGGTGCTGGGAGCGGCGACGGCGCTGGCGCTGACGGGGACAGCGCTGGCGCAGACGATGCCGTGGGTGAGCCTGGCGAAGGGCGATCTGGGGCCCTGCACGGACACGCTGAAACAGTTCCAGACGCGGTGGCTGTCGTCGGTGGCGGTGGACCGGGACAAGGCCTGCAACGCGAAGGATGCGGAGCTCTGTACGTTGCTGAAGGACTGGTACAATGACTGGCAGGCGATGTCGCCGGCCGACTTCATGATGGACGCGCCGGCCGATTGCGAGGATTGCGTTGAGGACCGGATGATCGACGAGTTCGTCGATCCGGCCTTCCGCGCCGCCGTCCCCGTCATCGTGGTGAAGGCTGCGAGCGCAAGGCCCGCCGCGCCGGCGCTGAAGAAGGATCACATGGACGGCTATGCCTATATGCCCGTGGTCTATCACTGTCTGTCGGGGCTTTGGGTCGGCAAGCTGTTCAAGAGCGGGCAGTCGCTGGCGGGTGTTCGTATCTCCCCGCAGGAGGGAAACTTTCTGAAGGTGACTCCCGAGGCGTTCGACGGGATGGTTCGCAGCCTGACGCAGACATATGGCGCGGCGCCGGCGCCGGCAGGGACGGACAGTCTGGATGGCGCGCCGACAACGCCAAAGCCTGCGGCGCCGAAACCGCCTGCGCCAAAACCTCCGGCCAAGCCGGGACCCGACGTGCGCGTCGCCGTGCGTGATTGCGGCAATCTCGAACTGCCCGCGCGCAAGCGGGTCGACGCCTGCACGGCGGCCATCAACGGCAAGGTTGAGGGTGCTGAGCTGACGCTTGCCCTGTGGGCGCGTTCGATCAGCCGGCTTGAGGATGGCGATGTCGACGGCGCCATCGAGGACGCAGATAGCGCGGCTGAACATCACGGACAGGACTACTCGGTTCAGAATGCGCGGTGCTGGTCGCGGGCGGTGGGCAATGTCGAACTCGAGATTGCGCGGCAGGCCTGCACGCTGGCGATTCGCCTCGCGCCCGAAGAGGCGAATGTCTACGACAGTCGCGGCATGGTCGGCCTGAGGCAGGAGCGCTGGCAGGACGCGTGGAACGACTATGACGATGCGCTTGCGCTGTCGCCGGACTTTCCCTCGGCGCTCTATGGCCGCGGGCTTGCAGCGCTGGGCCTTGGGCGGATCGACGACGCGGAGGAGGACATCGCCTACGCGCTCGATCTCGATCCGACCATGGGCGAGATCTATGAGGGTTTTGGCCTTTATGCCGACGATCTGGCGGCAGCGGCCCCCGCTGCGCCGCGTTCGACCGGGGGCGGCTATGTGGGCCGGGCCAAGCAGGCGCGGGACCGACAGTAGGGATCAGCTCACGATCACCATGTCGTCGACATGGATGAGGGCGGGGCGGCCGCGATAGCCGAGGATGGCTTCGAACTCGTCCGACTTGCGGCCGATGAGGCGGGTGGCGTCTTCCGATGAATAGGCCGAGACGCCGCGCGCGATGGTGGCGCCGTCGGCGTCGACGACGTCGACCGCATCGCCGCGCTCGAAGCGGCCCGTCACGGCGGTGACCCCCGCAGCAAGAAGCGACTTGCCGGATTTGAGCGCGCGGGCGGCGCCGGCATCGACGCGGACGGAGCCGGTTGGGCGCAGTGCGCCGGCGAGCCATTGGCGGCGGGCGGTTTCGGGTGTGAGGTCTGCGATGAACCAGGTGCCCTTTGCGCCGGATGTGACGGCGGCGATGGGACCGGCGTCGCTGGTGTGCGTGCCGAGCGTGATGAGGGTGGAGCAGCCGGCTGTCATGCCGATGCGGGCGGCGTCGAGCTTGGTGGCCATGCCGCCGGAGCCGACGCCCGCTGCCGTGTTCACGCCGCCAGCCATGGCGACGATGTCGGGCGTGAGCTTGCGGACTTCGGGGATGTGTCTGGCGTTCGGGTTGGAGCGCGGATCGGCGTCGTAGAGGCCGTCGATGTCGGAGAGGAGCACCAGCACGTCCGCGCCGAGCATCTGGGCGACGCGGGCGGCTAGGCGGTCGTTGTCGCCATAGCGGATCTCATCGGTGGCGACGGTGTCGTTCTCGTTGACGATGGTGACCGCACCGCGCTCGAGCAGCGTTTCCATCGTGGCGCGGGCGTTGAGCCAGCGGCGGCGCTGTTCGGTGTCGTAGAAGGTGAGGAGGGCCTGCGCGACGGGGGCGTCATATCTGCCGAGTGCGTCTTCCCATGCGCGCATGAGTTTGGGTTGGCCCGCGGCCGCGGCGGCCTGTTTTTCCTCAAGGCGCAGCTTGCCGGCCTTGAGGCCGAGCGCGCGGCGGCCCAGCGCGACCGCGCCGGAGGAGACGATGACGATGGCTTTCCCCTCGGCGCGGAGCTTTGCGGCGTCGGCGGCGATGGCGGCGAAACGCGCTTCGTGCGGCTTGCCGGACTCCTGATCGATCAGGAGCGAAGAGCCGACCTTGATGACGACGCGGCGTGCGGTGGAGAGGGGGCTCATTGGGTGTTACCGAAAGTCACTATGCCCTCGGCGCCCCGGTTGTCATTCCCGCCGCAGCCCGAAGGGCGGAGAGCGGGAAGCCAGGGGCCGGAGAGACCGGTGTGTGCCGCCCCTGGGTTCCGGCTCGCACCTTCGGCGCGTCTGGAATGACAACGTTGCGTGTGGGAGCGCCGGCCAATCGAGGAGATCAAGGAGACCAGCCTTCTTCTTTCTGTTCGGGGGTCTTCTCGGCTTCGATCTGGGCTTCGCGTTGGGCGCGGCGATCTTCGGAGACGATCTGGTAGAGCTTCTTCACTGTCTCGGGGACGCCCTTGCCGGTGGCGCCGGAGAGGAGGAGCGGGGTTTTCTTGCAGGCCTTCTTCAGGGCTGCGGATTTTTCGGCGATCTCTTCTTCGCTGAGGGCGTCAATCTTGTTGAGGGCGACGATCTCTTTCTTCTCGTAGAGGCCGCCGCCGTACTTCTTCAGTTCCTTGCGGATGGTCTTGTAGGCGCCGGCGACATCGTCCTGCGTGCCGTCGACAAGGTGGAGCAGGACCGAGCAGCGCTCCACGTGGCCGAGGAAGCGCGTGCCGACGCCGGCGCCTTCAGCGGCGCCTTCGATGAGGCCGGGAATGTCGGCCAGCACAAAGCTGGCTCCGATGCCGAGGGAGACGACGCCGAGGTTGGGGACGAGCGTGGTGAAGGGATAGTCCGCGATCTTCGGCTTGGCGGCCGAGACGGCGCCGAGGAAAGTGGACTTGCCTGCGTTGGGCATGCCGAGCAGGCCAGCGTCCGCGATCAGCTTGAGGCGCAGCCAGATCCAGCGCTCTTCGCCATCGTGGCCCGGGTTGAAGCGGCGCGGCGCCTGGTTGGTGGAGGACTTGAAGCGGGTGTTGCCCCAGCCGCCGGTCCCGCCCTTGGCGAGCAGCACGCGGTCCCCCAGCCTGTCGAGATCCGCGATCAGCGTTTCCTGGTCCTCCTCGAACACCTGCGTGCCGACGGGGACTTTTAGGACGAGCGTTTCAGCATCTGCGCCGGTGCGGTTTGCGCCCATGCCGTGGACGCCGCGATCGCCCTTGTAGTGCTGCAGGTAGCGGTAATCGATCAGCGTGTTGAGGCCATCGACCGCCTCGATATAGACATCCGCGCCGCGGCCGCCATCGCCGCCATCGGGGCCGCCGAAGGGGATGAATTTCTCGCGCCGAAAGGAGACGCATCCGTCGCCGCCGGCGCCGGATTTCACGTAGACCTTGCACTGGTCGAGGAACTTCATCTTGGTTGGCCTAGTGCGCCCGCGCAGCGTGCGGGTCGTGGTTGGGGAGTTTAGCCGGGGTCGCGCCTTCGGGCCACACATAACGCTGTGCAAGCGATGTGCGCTGGCGGGCGAGGCCGAACAGGTCCTGCTCGCCCGTGGGCACGAAGCCCAGCTTGCGCAGGACGTTTCCCGACGCCGGGTTGTCTGCAAAATGGCCAGCTACGAAGGCTTCTGCGCCCAACTGGCCGCGCGCCCAGTCCATGACGGCGCGGGCCGCTTCCGAAGCGTAGCCGAGGCCCCAATAGGGCGTGCCGAACCAGTAGCCGACTTCCCATGTGTTGCCGGTCTCGCCCGCGCGCATGACGCCGCACGAGCCGATCAGGCCGTCGATAGGGGCGGTGACGGCGAAGGCAAATTCGCTTCCCGATTCACGGCCGCGCGCGGCGATACCGAAGAAGTCGAAGGCGCTCGCCATCGTGTAGGGGTGGGGTATGCGTCCGCACATCTTCGCGACATCGTATTCGCCCGCGAGATAGGCGACGCGGCGGGCATCGGCTTCCTCGAACGGGCGCAATGTCAGTCTCTGCGTTGTTATCGTCAGTTGCATGGCCTTCCCCACGCGCTCTTCTCGAGCCGCAGATCAGGGGAAGTAGAAAAGAAGAAGGGGAGGCGGTCCGCCTCCCCTGATCATCTTTCAGGTTCGGACCGCTACCTTGCTGGCAGGCGGTCCGCTGTCGTGGACACCTGTCAGGCTTTTTCGCCCGGGAGGATCGACACGAACGTCTTGCCTTTGGTCTCGCGGAACTGGACCGTTCCGGTTTCCGTGGCGAAGAGCGTGTGATCGCGGCCGAGGCCGACATTCGTTCCCGGGTGGAACTGGGTGCCGCGCTGGCGCACGATGATGTTGCCTGCCAGGACCTGCTCGCCGCCGAAACGCTTCACGCCGAGGCGCTTGGAGTTCGAATCGCGGCCGTTACGCGTAGAGCCGCCTGCTTTTTTGTGGGCCAAAGTGGCCTCCCTTAAGCTGCGGCCGGGGCCGCAGGTTCAACCGAAATTACTTGGCCCAGAACTATTGGGCGCTGATGCCGGTGATCTTGATGACCGTCTCGTGCTGACGGTGACCGATCTTGCGGCGGTAGGTGTTGCGCGGCTTCTTCTTGATCGTGATGACTTTCGGCGCGCGGCGCTGCTCGACGATTTCCGCCGTCACCTTCGCGCCCGAGATCATCGGCGCGCCGATGTTCATCTTGTCGCCGTCGGCGATCATCAGCACTTCGCCGATTTCGACCTTGTCGCCAGCTTCGCCGACAAGCTTGCCGACGACGATTTCCTGGTCGCCAGCGACCCGGTACTGTTTTCCGCCGGTCTTGATGACTGCGAACATCGGAATTCTCGTTTGTTTTCAGGGGGCCTTGCGGCCAAATAGCATTCCACCCGCAGGAGCCTGCGGGCAGGGAGCGGGCATATAGACGTGAGGGGGGTGGCCTGTCAAACGCCGATCGCGGGAATCCGGCATGAATCTGCGTGGCATTTACCATTGACGAGGTGGCGGAAGAGGGCCGAGCTTTGACACCGGTTTCCGTGGAGCTAGGGTCTTGCGGGTTGAATGAGCGCCCCACGGCTTGTCATCCCGGCCGCAGCGAAGCGGAGAGCCGGGATCCATCGTGAGGGTGTCGGGATGGCGCAATGGGTCCCGGATAGCGCTTCGCGCTTCCGGGATGACAGGCCGTGAGGGTGTTGGCGGTGAGTGTGTTGGAAGCGGGGACCGCAGCGTGGAATTGAGCCGTCGCCATCTCGTTCTTGCCGGCGCCACCCTGCTGGGAGGGTGCGTATCGCCGGCTTCGGCGGCGCCGGGGGCTCGGCCGGAGGTGGAGCTGACGTCCGGACGGGTGCGCGGGCAGTGGGCCGGGGCCGTGCGGGAGTTTCTCGGTATTCCCTATGGCGCGGATACCGCGCTGCGGCGGTTTCTTCCGCCTCTGCCGGTTACGCGGTGGACGGGCGTGCGCGAGGCGACGGCTTATGGCGCGGCGTGTCCGCAGGGCGGCGATGCGCGGGGCGAGGCGAGGAGCGAGGACTGCCTCGTCCTCAATGTCTGGGCGCGCGAACACGTGGCCAACGCGAAGCGGCCGGTGCTCGTCTATATTCATGGCGGTGGGTACACGTCGGGGTCGGGCGCGAGCCCGCTGACGCATGGCGCGAACCTGGCGGCGCGGGGCGATGTCGTGGTGGTGACGCTGAACCACCGGCTCAACGTGTTGGGGCATCTGTCGCTGGGCGGGATCGCGGGCGCGGACTATGCGGCGTCGGGCAATGCAGGCTTGCTTGATCTTGTTCTGGCGCTGGAATGGGTGCGCGACAATGCGGCGGCGTTTGGCGGGGACGCGGGCAATGTCACGCTGTTCGGGCAGTCGGGGGGCGGGGCGAAGATTGCTTGCCTGATGGCGATGCCGGCGGCGAAGGGCCTGTTCCATCGCGTGTGGACGATGAGCGGGCAGCAGGTGACCGTGCAGGGGCCTCGCGGCGCGGGCGCGCGCGCGAAGGCGGTGATGGAGCATCTGGGCATGGGCGTCGATGCGCTGCGCACGATGCCGGTGGCGCAGTTGCTGGGCGCGCTGCAGGCGAGGGACCCGACCATTGCGGGCGCGCGCGTCTACTGGGGGCCGGTGCTGGATGCGGCGTTGCCGGTGCATCCGTTCTGGCCGGAGGCGCCGGCGTTGTCGGCGCACATTCCGATGGTGATGGGGAATACGCGCGAGGAGACGGGCTCGCTCATCGCACGCGGCGATCCTTCGATCTTTGAGCTGACGTGGGACACGCTGCCGGCGCGGCTGGAGCGCGACATGGTGAGCGATGTCGATGTGCACGCGGCGATCGCGATGTACCGGCGGCTTTATCCGGAGCTGCCGCCGGCGCAGGTGTTCATCAGGGCAACGAGCGCGGGGCGTTCATGGCGGGCGCAGGTGATCGAGGCGGAAGCGCGGGCAAGGCAGGGCGCGCCGACATGGGTCTACCAGCTCGACTATCCATCGCGTGGGAGCGGCGGGCGGTATGGCGCGTATCACATGCTCGACATTCCGCTGGTGTTCGCGAACACGGCGGCGGAAGGCGCGGATACGGGCGATGATGAAGCCGCGCGCGCGATGGCGGCTGCGATGAGTGATGCGCTGTTGAGGTTTGCGCGGAAGGGCGATCCGAATGGCGGCGCGTTACCCGCGTGGCCGCAACATGATCTCGCGCAGCGCGACACGATGATGTTCGACGTGACGACGCGGGTAGAGTCCGATCCGCGCGGCGAGGAACGGCGCTTCTTCGGCCGCGCGCCGTACATCCAGCCGGGGACGTACTAGGCGTCGGCGTACACGAACTCCACCAGATACACGTTCTCACCCGGACCATGATTGGCGATTTTCAGCAGGTCGACAACGCCGGCGAACCCGGACTTGCGGGCTAGCGCGGGTGTGATGTCGCTGAGGCTGATCTGTTTGACCGACGTGACGTCGATGAAGCCGGGGCCGACCTTGTAGCGGCCGCCAGGTTTCACGCGCGGACTCTGCCAGATGCGGATGCTGCAGGTGACTGCGCCGGCGATGACTTTCTCGCGGATGTGCTTGGCGAAGACCATAGGGCGCTGTCTAACATCGATTGTGCGTTTGGTGTCTTCCAGCAACAATCGTAGAAGCTCGCTTATGACTGAAATTCACCTGATCTGCGCCAAGTGCCATACGCCGCTTACGCGGCGCTGCCGGATCGGAGCGGCTTCTGATCGCATTGAAGATGTGCCGGACGCCGAGCCCGTTGTACCGGCGGGCGTGATTGTTCGACTGGAAGCTGAAGCAACCCGCACGTTGCTGTTGCCGAATGGCGAACAGGAGGTGCAACGTGTCTCTCAGGCTGGAGCTTATTCGGTTTGCCCGGAAGACGTTATTGACGGCGTGCTCCGGTCGAGCGGAGTTGATAATGGGTGCTGCGGGTCAGACGGATGCGACGGGCCAAACCGGTCATGCATCTGTGGCCAAGTCGTTGCGACTCAATGGAGCGACTGCTGGACCCAAGCGGAAGTTCGCTTCGAACCTGATGCAGTGAAGCAGGTCGATTAACCTAACGCCGCACGTCTTTCCCGCCAGAGCTCATCAGGGCGCGGATCTGGGATTCGCTGGCGTGGCTGGAGTCGCCCACTTGGCCGTGTTTGGCGGCGGCGGTGTGGAGGGCGAAGTTCAGGGCGTCGTCAGCGCGCCAGCCCTTGAGAAGGCCGTGGATGAGGCCGCCGGCGAAGGCGTCGCCGCCGCCGATGCGGTCGACGACGTTGCCGAGTTCGAGGGGCTTCGCTTGCGTCAGCGTTCCATCGCGATGGTGCAGTGTAGCGCCGAGCGAGAAGGCGTCGACAGCGTGGGTCGTGCGCCTGGTGGCCGCGATGCGCTGGAGTTTGGGGAACGCTTGGAACGCGGCGGCGGCGGCGGCGTTGCGGTCTGCGAACTTCTGGCCGAGCACGAGGGCGATGTCACGTTCGTCGATGAAGGCGAGGGTGGAGGATTCCAGAAGCTTGCGCAGGATCGGCGCGCCGGTTTCCTTGCGGGCTTCCCAGAGTTTGGCGCGGTAGTTGCCGTCGAACGAGATGGGGATGTTCGCGGCGTTGGCGGCGGCGACGGCGGCGAGCGCGGCGTCGCCTCCCGTGGCGCTGACGGCCGGGGTGATGCCGGAGACATGCAGCATGGCGGCGCCGGCGAGCGCTATGGTCCAGACAATCGCATCGGCCTGTTCGGCGAAGGCGGAGCCGGCGCGGTCGTAGACGATTTCGGAGGGGCGCAGCACGGCGCCGGGTGTCAGGAAGTAGAGGCCCATGCGGCCGGAGGTGACGCGGATGGCGGAGACATCGACGCCGTGACGGCGGAGTTCATCGCGCGCGGCGTGGCCGAGGGGATTGTCAGGCAGGACGGTGGCCATTGCGGCTTGTCCGCCGAGGCGGGAGACGCAGATGGCGACATTGGCTTCGGCGCCGCCGATATGGGCGGCGAGTTGTGGCGTCTGCAGCAACATCTCGCCCTGGGGAGCGGAGAGGCGCACCAGCATTTCACCGAAGCAGACGAGCTTGGCCGTCATCGCGCGAGCCAGCCTCCGTCCACGGGAATGATCGCGCCGTGAATATAGTCAGCAGCGGTAGAGGCAAGGAAGGCCGCGGCGCCGCCGATGTCCTTCGGATCGCCCCAGCGGCCAGCGGGGATGCGGGCGAGGATGTCGCGGCTGCGTTGCGGATCGGCGCGCAGGGCCTCGGTGTTGTTGGTCTCGATATAGCCGGGGGCGATGGCGTTGACGTTGACGCGTTTGGCCGCCCACTCGTTGGCCATCGCGCGCGTGATGCCGGCGAGACCGCTTTTTGCGGCGGCGTAGCTCGGCACGCGGATGCCGCCCTGGAAGGAGAGCAGCGAGGCGATCTGGACGATCTTTCCTTTTTGGCTGTTGGCGAAGCAGTGCTTCGCGAACGCCTGGGAAAGGAAGAAGACGGACTTGAGGTTGGTGTCGATGACCGCGTCCCAGTCTTCCTCGGTGAAGTCGACCGCGTCGGCGCGGCGGATGATGCCGGCGTTGTTGACGAGGATGTCGGCATGGTCGAGGGCGCTGACGGTTTCGCTGACGATGCGCGCAACCGGTTCGGTGCTGGAGAGGTCAGCCGAGATCGAGACGAAGCGGCGGCCCGTCTGCTTCACCAACTCGCCGGTTTCGGTGGGCGCGGTGCGGCCCACTGCGGCGATATCCGCGCCGGCTTCAGCCAGTGAGACCGCGATGGCCTGGCCGATGCCGGTGTTGGCGCCGGTGACGATGGCGGTCTTGCCAGCGAGGGAGAAGGGGCTGCTCATTTCAGCTGGCAGATATCGAGCTGGTTCATGTCGGTGTAGTCGAGGTTTTCGCCGCCCATGGCCCAGATGAAGGTATAGGCGGCCGTGCCGGCGCCCATGTGGATCGACCATGGCGGCGACATGACGGCTTCCTCGTTCGCCATCACGATGGAGCGGCTGTCTTCGGGCTCACCCATGAAGTGGAAGACGCGATCGTTGGGGCCGAGACCGAAATAGAGGTACACTTCCGAGCGACGGTCATGCAGGTGCGGCGGCATAGTGTTCCACACGCTGCCCTGCTTCAGGATCGTCATGCCGAGCAGGAGCTGGCACGACTTCACCTTTGCGGGCACGACGAACTGATAGATCGTGCGCTCGTTCGATGTTTCGGGCGCGCCGCGTTCGAGCGGGACTGCAGTCTCAATGGAAATCTTGGCGACTTCGTAGCGCGCGTGGGCGGGCGTCGAGACGAGGTAGAAGCGCGCGGGCTTCGATGCGTCCTTCGATTTGAAGACGACTTTCTCCGAACCCATCGGAATGTAGAGGCCGTCGCGCTGGGCGAGGTCGTGCGAGACGCCATCGACTTCGATCACGCCGGGGCCGTCGCCGATGTTGATTGCGCCGATCTCGCGGCGCTCGAGGAAGGGCTTGCCCTTGGCGGAGGCGGGCTCGGTCTGAGCGGGGAGTTCGATCGCTTGCGCGATGGGCGCTGCGCCGCCGACGACCATGCGTTCGTTATGACAGTAATTGAGCGTGACCTTGTCGGGCTGAAACAGGCCGCTGATCAGGTAGCGCGCCCGCAGGTCGTCATTGCTGGCCCCGGCCATCATGTCCGGATGGGTGGCGTGATAGGTCTTCTCGAACATCGCTGTTCCTCCCTTTGGAACATTCGTTTGGCGCACTGCCTGCGTGCGTTTGGAAACCGGTGTCATAGACAGGCGAACAGGGGCGCCGGTCAAGTCCTGTCGCGAAGCTCATGCCTTAACGGGCCCGCTGGATGCGCGCACGACGAGTGTGGGGTGGACTTCGCCCTGGCGATCTTCTTCCTGCGGTTCTTTCGTGAGGCGGTCGCCGATCAGGCGGACAGACGCCATCCGGCCCGAGGCGCGAATGGGCAGCAATACCGTGGTGAGCGCGGGCCACATGCGCGAGGCGAGCGGGCTGTCGTCGAAGCCAACGACAGAGACGTCCTTGCCGATATCGAGTCCCGTTTCGCGGATGGCCTGGCAGACGCCGGCGGCCATCTCGTCATTGCCACAGAACACGGCGGTGGGGCGCGTCTGCATCGCCATCAGGCGGCGGCCGGCCTCGACGCCGGACTGGAAGGTGTAGCCGGCGCGCAGGTCGAGCTTCTTGTCGAGAGCGAGGTCGGCAGTCTTAAGGCCTTCGACAAAGCCGCGGCGGCGTTCGTGCGAGGAGCGGAAAGTGTCGGGGCCCGAGACGTGGGCGATGATCCTGTGGCCAAGGCCGGCGAGATGCTCGGCAGCCTGGCGCGCGCCTTCGCTGTCGTTGGTGACGATGGAGTGTTCGGGTTCATCCAGCAGAACCGATGCGATGCGGATGTAGGGCGTGTCGTGTTCGCGCAGGACGGCGACGAGATCTTCGTCCTCGGACACGGACGAGGGCAGGATCACGCCCGCGAGTTTCTGGCGGTCGATAAACCCGCGCACGCCGCTGAGGAAATCCTTGTCGCGCCGGTTGCACGGATGGATCGCCAGTTCGAGGCCCGAGCCGCGAATGATGTCGAGGATGCCCTGCTGCGTGTCGATGACGTGTTGCGGGTTTGGATTGTCGTAGATGAGACCGACCAGATAGGAGCGACGCGAGGCGAGGCCGCGTGCGACGGGATCGGGCGCGTAGCCCAGATCCTTGATCACCGTCTCGATGCGCTCACGCGTTTCCTTGTTCACGAACGGGCTCTGGTTGATGACGCGCGAGACCGTCTTCTTCGACACGTTGGCGAGGCGCGCGACATCGTTGATCGTCGGGCGGCGGCGCGGCTCGTTGACGGGAAGTGCAGGGCGCTCGGATGGGCCGGGCTTCATTGTCTTCTTCATGTCCCATGCTTTGCGCGCGAGGCGGACAGGCCGTCAAGGCGGACAATGAAGGCTGGCCGAGCGGCAATATCCACTTTCGGTCGGGCGAGCATTGACACCGGTGACAATAAGGGAAATCGTGACGGAATACAATGGGAGGATCGCGATGGCGCACTTGACCCGGCGGATTGTCCTAGCAGGCCTGCCTGCATTGGGTCCGGCGCTGGCGGGATGCGCCGGCGGCCCGGGCGCTGTTGTGTCGCCGCTTTCGCGCCGGGAGGAGGAAATCTCGCCTGCGGGGCTCGACTGGGCGCACCTGAAATGGCGGCGCGGGATCGAGAATCAGCGGCGCGCCGACAATGGCGACGGGACGTTTCTCAATCCGATCCTGTCGGGCGACCATCCTGATCCGACCATTCTGCGCGATGGGGATCGGTGGCTGATGACGTTCTCGTCGTTCGAATCCTATCCCGGGCTGGTGATCTGGGAGAGTCGCGACCTGGTGAACTGGACGCCGCTTGTCGCAGCGCTGAAGACGAATGTCGGATCGGTTTGGGCGCCGGAGCTGTGCAAGCATGGCGGGCGGTACTTCCTCTACATACCGGCGCGGTTTCCGGACAAGCGCTCGATCTATGTGATCCACGCGGAGAAGCCTGAAGGTCCGTGGAGCGAGCCGATCGATCTTGAGCTGCCGCGCCATATCGATCCGGGTCATGCGCTGGGGGAGGATGGATCGCGCTGGCTGTTCCTGTCGGGCGGGGATCGCATCCGGTTGAGCGACGACGGCCTTTCGACCGTGAGCGAGGTCGAGCACGTTTATGATCCGTGGCGCTATCCGGATGAGTGGGTGGTGGAGGGCTTTGCGCCGGAGGGGCCGAAGATCCTGCGACGGGGAGAGTGGTTCTATCTGATCACGGCGGTGGGCGGCACGGCGGGGCCGCCGACGGGGCATATGGTGATCGTCGCGCGCTCGCGGTCGATCCATGGGCCGTGGGAGCATGACCCGGAAAACCCCATTGTGCGGACATGGTCGTCGCGGGAGAAATGGTGGTCACGCGGGCATGCGACGTTGTTCGAAGGGCCGGGCGGCAAGTGGTGGATGGTCTATCACGGCTATGAGAACGGGTTCTGGACGCTGGGGCGGCAGTGTCTTCTGGATCCTGTTGAGTGGACGGATGACGGCTGGTTCAGGCCCACGGGCGGGGATTTGTCGACGCCGCTGAAGAAGCCGGTGAATGTTGCGGGCGCTGCGCACGGCATGGCGCTGTCGGATGATTTTTCGAGGGACCGCATAGGCGTGCACTGGGCGTTTCATGCGCCGGGGCCGAACGAGAGTGCGCGTGTGTCGCGCGATGACGACGGGCTGGTGTTGAAGGGATCAGGCGCAACGCCGACGGACAGCCGACCGCTGACCTTCATCTGCGGCGATCTTGGCTATGAGGTCGAAGCCGATATCGAACTTGAGGGCGAGACGGAGGCGGGGCTGCTGCTGTTCTATTCGCCGAAGCTCTATTGCGGGCTTGGGTTCAGCGAACGTGGTCTGGTGATGCATCGCGTGGGCACGCAGCGGCGCGGGGCGGCGCCGGCGGACTTCGGGCGGCGGATGCAGATCAGGGTGCAGAATGACCGGCACATCGTGACATGCTGGACGCGGACGCCCGGAAGGGCGTGGGCGCAGTACGGCGTGCGGTTCGAGACGTCCGGCTACAACCACAACACCGCGTGGGATTTCCTGAGCCTGCGGCCGGCGTTGTATTGCGCAGGGAGTGGGAGCGCGCGGGTGCGGGGCGTGGCGTATCGGGCGCTTTAGCGCGCTGGACGTCCATATGGTCCGCATACGGGGTTGCCGTATGTACGGGTATGCCGTATATACGGTTGCTGAAAGACGTTGTCGAACTCGCAAGCTACCTGGCGGCAGCCGATGATGCGGGGCTGGACGAAGCGGCGTTGGAGGCGATCGTCGACACCGTCGCATTGCAGCCTGATATTGGCGATCTGATTGCAGGCTCGGGTGGCGCGAGGAAGTTTCGCTGGGCGCGAAGGAACGAAGGCAAGAGCGGCGGCTACCGGATCATCACCTACTATCCCGGCGCCGCGCGCGTTTACCTGATCGATGTTTTTGCGAAGAACGCCAAGGCCAACCTCGACAAGGCTGAACTGAACGCGCTGAAGAAGCTGACCGCGACATTGGAGCGATAGATGAAAGCCAAGGCAAAGACTTCCAAGCCCAGCAGGTTTGCTGCCGCAGTCGCGGAGGCTGAAGCGATGAAGCGCGGCGAAAAGACCGGGGCGCGTGTGACGACGTCCGGCATGATCGTGAGGCGACTGCGCGAGCGGCTTGAGTTGTCGCAAGCCGATTTCGCAAGGCGTTTTGGCGTTCCGGTCGGGACGGTGCGTGACTGGGAGCAGGATCGCCGTAAGCCCGAGGGCGCGGCCCTGAGCCTTCTGCGCGTGATCGCCTATGCGCCGGACGTGGTTCAGCAGGCGCTTGAGACGACCTGAGGCGCGCTTACTCGCCAGCGTTCTCGAAATACGGCTCGACCTTGCCTTTGAGCAGCATCGTCATCGGGTTGCCCTTGCGGTCGAGGGCGGCGCCGGCGACGACACGGACCCAGCCTTCGCTGACGCAGTATTCCCAGACATTGGTTTTTTCCGCGCCGTTGAAGCGGATGCCGATGCCACGCTCAAGTAGCTCCTTGTCGTAATAGGGGCTCTTGGAGTCCTGGCTGAGGCGGTCGGGGGGCGTGTCGGTCATTGGCATGCCGTTCTTGAATATGGGCTCGTCTGCTGTGAGCGCGGTGTGCCCCAGCTTGGGCGGAACGTCTATACCGGCTCGCGGCCCCAGGCGATGAAGGGGCCGTTGCGAAAGCCCTCGGCGCCCTTGCCGTAGACGAGGGGCGAACCGTCGGGCCGGATCACGGAACCGCCCGCGCCTTCCAGCACGGCGTGGCCGGCGGCGGTGTCCCATTCCATCGTTGGGCCCCAGCGCGGATAGACGTCCGCCTTGCCAGCGGCGACCCAGCAGAATTTCAGCGATGAGCCGATGGCGGTCTGGCCGGCGATGTTCCGTTCAGCGAGGAAGGCCTTGGTGCGGTCATCAAGGTGCGAGGCAGATGTGATGGCGGTGAGGCCATCGGAGGGATAGGCGCGCGTCACCAGCTTGCGGCCTGGGGCCATCGTATCGCCCGGGGCGAATCCTTCGAGCAGTTCGGCCGTGGCGCCGCCGATATACATCTCGCGGCGGGCGGGCGCGAAGACAGCGCCAGCGACCGGCCGGCCGCCGCAGATCAGCGCGATGTTAACCGTGAAGTCGCCCTTGCGCTGAATGAACTCCTTCGTGCCATCGACGGGATCAACGAGGATGAAAGTGTCCCATATCCGGTCGCCAACACCCTCGCGCGAGGCTTTCTCCTCGGCCAGCACGGGAACGCCTGGAAGGTCCAGGGCCAGCCGCGCGAGGATCACTTCCTCGGCGCGTTCGTCGGCGTCGGATACGGGGCTGTAGTCGGCCTTGGTCCGGGTCTCGAATTCGCTCTGGTAAACCTCCATGACCGGCATCCCGGCGTCGGAGGCGATCTGCCCGAACAGGCGGGCCAGCCTGTCGCGCTCGGAATCGCTGGGCGTGGGGAGGGCGAAGTTCATGACAGCTTTACCGTAAAACCGCTGGAGGCATCGCGGTCCCGGCTTGGCATGTCAACTGTCGTATGCCCGGAAGGCTGCGCCCGGGGCTGGGCAGCACATGCCTTGCATGTCATGCCCTGCAACGAGGAATGCGATGACCCTGAAACGTATCCTGATCTGTGGCGGAGCCGGCTATATCGGCTCGCATGCGGCCAAGGCCCTGCGGCAGGCGGGCCGCGAACCCATCGTGTTCGACGACCTCACATCTGGCCATGAGCATGCCGTGCGCTGGGGCCCGCTGGTGAAGGGCGATGTGCGCAACGCCGACGCCGTGCGCGCCGCGATCCGCCAATACAAGCCGGACGCCGTGATGCAGTTCGCCGCCCGCATCGAGGTGGGTGAGGGCGAGAAGAATCCGGCGCATTTCTACGACAACAACGTCGCCGGCACGCTGAACCTTGTCCGCACCATGCTTGAGGAGGGCGTCAAGAATCTGGTCTTCTCGTCGACGTGTGCGATCTATGGCGACCCGGAGCGTCTGCCGCTGACCGAGGACCTGGCCAAGCGTCCGGTCTCGACCTATGGCCGCTCCAAGCTGATGACCGAGCAGATGCTGGAAGACATTAGCCGCGCGCATGGGCTCAACTTCGCGGCGTTGCGTTACTTCAACGCCGCCGGCGCCGATCCCGATGGCGAGACTGGCGAAGAACATGATCCCGAGACGCACCTGATCCCCAATGCGCTGAAGGCGGCAGTGGGGCTGGGCGGGCCGATGAAGCTGTTCGGCACGGATTATCCGACGCCGGATGGCACCTGCATCCGCGACTTCGTGCACGTGACCGATCTGGCCGAGGCGCATGTGCTCGCCGCCGACAAGATTGCTTCGGGTAGCGGCAGCCTTCAGCTGAACCTCGGCGCGGGCAATGCGTGTACGGTTCTGGAAGTGCTGAAGGCGGTCGAGCGTGCGACGGGGCGCAAGGTCCCGGTCGAAATCGCGCCGCGCCGGCCGGGCGACGCCATCGCACTTTATGCCGACACCACGAAAGTTCGCGCCGAGCTGGGCTGGACGCCGCGTTTTTCGGACATCGACACGGTTGTTTCGACGGCCTGGGCTTTCCATCGCCGGGTCTGGGGTCTGGCGGAAAAAGCCGCAGAGTAGGGCTGCCGCGCACCGGGAACAGCGCAACGCAGTGGCGTCCCGGCCAGGCGCGTGACAAGGTGGTCTCCGGTACGGCACGGGGGACTTTCATCGATGCGCACTTTCCTGCTCATGGCGGCGACGACGCTTGTGGTTGCCTGCAGTCCGCAGACTGCGAATTCCGGTAACGATGTCGGTGCGCCGCCAGCTCCTGGGCTGGCTCAGGGTGAAGCCGGCGCAGTCGCCGAACCCGGCAGCGCCGCTGCGACCCCGGCGGACGCACCCGCTTCTGCGCCACTGGCTGTCGGCGCGCCAGCGGTCACGCTCACGACCGAAGAGCACAAGATGATCTATGCGCTTGGCGCACTCGCTGGGCGGCAGATCCGCATTTTCGACCTGTCGCCTGAAGAGCTCTCAATTTATGAGGCCGGCGTGAGGGCGAGTGTCCAAAGCACGCAGCCGGTTGTGGACGTGGACTCGTACGCAGTTCAGCTCCAGCAGCTTGCCCTCGACAGGCGCAGCGCCGCAGCCGCGAGTTTTCTCAATCGCGCCGCGCAGGAAGAGGGCGCCGTGAAGACGACGTCCGGATTTGTCTACAAATCGCTGCTGGAGGGAACGGGCGCATCGCCGCAACGGACCGATACCGTGTTGGTGAACTACCGGGCCAAACTGATGGACGGCCGGGAGGTCGATAGCTCGCCACCGGGACAAGCGGCGTCGGTGCGGCCGGCTGATGTCATCCGGTGCTGGGCCGAAGCGATGCAGATGATGAAGCCGGGCGGCAAGGCCAGGCTGGTGTGCCCGCCCGAGCTTGCCTATGGAGATGAAGGCGCGCCGGCTGGCGGCGTGCCGCGCGGCGCTACATTGATCTTCGAGATCGAACTCGTCGAAGTCAAAAAGTGATAGTGGGCGCGGCGCCAGGCGGTTTACCCCAATCCTAAAGGGCACGTTCACCGGGCGCTCATCTATTTCCGGGCATGTTCGGAAACCATGCCAGCCGGAATGCAGGACAAGTGGGCGCGTGTGGCGGTGGCGGCGATTGCCAGCCTCGCGGCGAGCGCCTGCGCCAGCTCCCGACCCGCGCCGATCCTCTATGCTGGCGCTTCCGTCAGCGTTCCCGTGGGCGGGCCTGCGCCACGGTCGACGCCGCGTCCGCCGATCGCTGTGCCGTTTGATCCCGAAAGCATGCCTTATGATCCGGCCTATCCGCCGGTGATCCTTGAGGGTGTTCCCGAATCCGAATGCGTGCCGTTCGCGCGCGTCCAGTCGGGCGTGCAAATCTGGGGAGACGCGGTGACGTGGTGGGGGCAGGCGGAGGGGCGCTATGTTCGCTCGGCGCATCCGGCCGAGGGCTCGGTCTTCGTGATGCGCGGCTACAATGACGAGCGGCGCGGACATGTCGCCGTCGTGTCGGCCATCCTGTCGGACCGATTGATCCGTGTGGATCACGCCAACTGGTTGAGCCAGGGCGAGACCAGCCTGAATGTTCCGGTGATCGACGTGTCGGAAAACAACGACTGGTCGCAGGTTCGCGTGTGGCACATCCCAGGCAATCACTGGGGCGGGCGTGTGTACAGCACGCAGGGATTCATCCATCCCTACCGTCTCGATGGCGGGGCTGGACTGATCAGCGACTGACGATCATCGCGTGAATGTGCGCCAGAGGTCGGCGCGGCGTGCGCGCCATTCGTCGGCTGTCTGTCCCCAGAGATCGACGGGATCGTTCTGATAGGGTGGAGGCATCTTGCCTGGACCGCGATTGACCGAGCCAAGCCGCATCGCAAGCTTCTGCGAGTTGATGTTCTCCGGGTGGATGGAATGGATGATGTCGGTCCAGCCCAGCACATCGACAGCAAAGTCCATCGAGGCAAGCGCGCCTTCGAGCGCATAGCCCTTGCCCCACACGTCGCGAATGACGCCCCAGCCGACTTCGGAGCCGGGCCAGTCATGCGGCTGCCACGGCCCGAGGCGGCCGACCCAGCGGCCGGTCGATTTCTCGAAGACGGAGAACATGGCAAAGCCCGCCGCATGCCATGAGCCGATCATCGTGCAGATGCCGCGCCAGACCTGCGAGGGGGCCTGCACCTTGCCGATGTAGCGCGCGGATTCCTCGTCCGCCATGTAGGCGCACCAGGGCTCGAATTCCTGCAGTGTGGGCACTTTGAGGGTCAGGCGCGGAGTTTCGATGACAGTGTCGAGGCGTGAGTGTGCGGTCATCGGCTTTCTCGCGTGGCGGCGTGTCGAACGAAATACGACACTCAGTGTATGGGACTGAGCGTCGTGCGGAAAGCACCCGATGGATAGACGCTATTGCGCGGGGACGGCCGGCGCCGGTTTGGGCGTTTCCTTCTGGAAGTTGAGCGTCACATTCCAGCCCGGCATCTGGCCGCCGAAGCCGCCATCCGACCATTCCTTGCCGAGGCTGATTGGATAGACGTAGGAGCTGGATGCCTTCTCGCGCTCAATGTCGGCGGCGGTCTCGTAGATCAGCGACATGTCGGTTTCGTCCCCGTCATTGCCGCCATCGCGCGAAGTCCATCCCGCAGGCAGGCATTTGTCGAGTTCGGCCTTCGCCCGGTTGAACGCCTCGATGGCCTTCACTTCGTTCTCTTCGCGATCGAGCATGCCGGAGGAAAAGAGTTGGCAGTTGACCACATGCATCTGACCGGCGTCGTCGCTGAAGCCGCTCATCCTGCCCATCTTGCAGGTGGCGCCGGCGGGGGCGACATCGGTGGTGAAACTGTTGTCGACCTTCATGTCGCCAAGCATGACGTTGCCGGTGCGCAGCGAGGCGAAAGGCTCGGTCTCGTTCATTGCGGCGGCGAGGGTGGCGATGTCCTTGCAGCCGTCACGCGCGGCCGGGGCGGCGGCGACGGGTTGTTCTACGTCGGACGCGGCGGCGGGAGTGGGAGGCTCCCCGCCACATGCAGCCAATGCCAGAATGCCCGCGGCTGCGATTGTCACGCGCATGTGCGCCTCTCCCCGATCTGTTGCTGATCCGTGAATGAGGACGCGATTCATCCGGCGTGACAACCCTCCGAAGGCAATCAGGATGGACGCGACAATACTCCGGCCACGGACCGTCCGAGACCTTCGTCCCAACTGGTCCAGGCGAGTCCAAGCAGCGCCGTTGCACGCGCGCCAGAAAGGCGGGCGTTGAGCGGACGCCGGGCCGGCGCGTTGAAAGTGGAGGTGGGGACAGGATCGACCGGCGCGAAGGGGCCGCCCTGACGGCGGGACTCTTCCATGATATCGCGCGCCATGGAGGCGCGGTCGGTCATCCAAGGCGCAGCCAGATGCATCAGGCGTGGCAAATCTCGCGCGCCGCCATGCATACGTAGCGAAAGATCGACGAGCGCGCGTGCGATGTCCGGCGCGTAGGTGGGCGGGCCGACCTGGTCGGAGACGACTTTGAGGCGTGGCTGCATGCGCGCGAAGCCGATCATCTTCGAGACGAAGTTGTCGGCGTATTCGGAATAGACCCAGCAGACGCGCGCGGTGATCGCGAAGGCGTTGGCTGCGGCGACGGCCCGTTCGCCTGCGAGCTTGGAGCGGCCGTAGACGGAGAGCGGATTCGGCGCGTCGTCTTCGGTATGGGCCTGATCGCCATCGCCGCCGAACACCAGGTCGGTGGACATGTGGATGAAGGGGATGCCGAGCGTGTTGCAGATGCGCGCTAGCGCGAATGGGCCATCCGCGTTGACGCGCATGGCTTCGTCGGGTTCGCTTTCCGCGCGGTCCACGAGGTTATAGGCGCCGGCGTTGATAATCGCGTCAGGCTTTGCGGCGTCGATGAAGCGGGCGAGGCTGGCGGGGTCGCGCAGGTCGGCCTGAGCGCGGTCTGCCTGTGCCAGGTGGATGGCGGGATTGCTGGCGCATGCGGCGGCGATGGCCTGTGCGGTCTGGCCGTTGCGTCCGATGGTGGCGAGGCGGAGGACCATGCGGTCGTTTCGCATGGGTTGTGGATGCGGCCAAGTGTTCGGGACAATCGACAGGGTCACAAAACCTGCCTACATGACGCCCGCACTTGTTAGGGAAACGGGATGAAACACGCCTCTGTCATTATCGCCGCGCTTGCTCTGGCAGCCGGTGGTTGCGGATTGCAGATCGGTCCCACGTCTGAAGGACCCACGACCATGACCAACGCCGCCGACGTCAAAGCCTGGAAGGAACTCGTTCCCTGGAAGTCCGAAGCGCCCATCGTCAAGAAGACGGGCACCGGCCTCGAATACATCGTTCTGAGCAGCGGTCCGGTCGATGGCGAAACGCCCGTCCTGCGCTCGGAAGTGACGGTGCACTATGAGGGACACCTCAACGCGGACAATTCCAAGTTCGATTCCTCATTTGATCGCGGCGAGCCGACCAGCTTTCCGGTTGCTGGCGTTGTGCCGGGCTTCTCCGAGGCGCTGCAGCTGATGAAGCCGGGTGACAACTGGCTGGTGTTCATTCCATCGGCGCTGGGATACGGCCCACGCGGATCGCGCGGCGCGATTCCGCCGAACGCTGATCTCGTTTTCGAGATCGAGATGAAGTCGTTCGCGACGCCGCCTCCGCCGCCGGAAATCAATCGCGATGCGTGGGCGAAACACACGCCGTGGAATTCGGCGGCGCCCGAGGTGAAGAAGACCGCGAGCGGGCTTGAGTATGTCGTGCTCGCCAATGGGCCGGCGGATGGCGCGATGGTGCGCGAAGATCAGGAGGCCGAGGTCTATTACGAAGGCCGGCTGGCGGCTGGCGGCGAGGCGTTCGACAGCGCGTTCGAGCGCGGCGGCACGGAAGTGTTCCCGGTTGCGGCCGTGGTGCCGGGCTTCTCCGAAGCGCTGCAGCTGATGCGCCCGGGCGATCGTTTCCTGGTGCACATCCCGTCGGCGCTGGGATATGGCGCACGCGGCACGCCGGGCGGCCCGATCCCGCCGAATGCGGACCTGATGTTCGAGATTCTAATGGTGGCGACGTACTAGGCCGTCAGCAGGGGTCCTTTTCCGAGCGCTCGGGTCCTACGCGAAAGACATTGTCTTTTTCGTCGATGGCGCACGGGTAGAAGGCCAGCATGAGCGAGCGGTCGAGCTGATCGCGGTCGCGATCGGGGCCGCCTGCGACGGCGTGATTCCAATAGGCGATCTGGCCGGCAGGCGTGCTGGTGAACCGGAGTTCGAAGCCGTCTCCTGCGCGGCGCACCTCGATGCCGGGCAGGCCGGGTACGAGGTCGGTGCGTGCGATGCCGGTGTCATCGAACGCGGCGAAGCGGTGGATCGGCCCCAGGATTGCGGTCGTGGTCGAGAAGCCGACCGCGATCTGGACCTCGCCGCCCGGCGCGGCGACGGATGGCGGAACTGCGCCGAGGAACTGCACGCGCACGACGCCGGAGTCGTTCCAGCGATGATCCTGCAGACGCTCATAGCGCGGCGATCCTGCCTCGCCTTCTTCGCCGTAGATGCCGTCATCGACCATCATCATGAGCAGGAAGGGATGAGAGTCGTTCGGCTTGAACGGGCCGGTCAGGTAGTCGAGGCGGCCGTCGTTGTCGTCGTCGCGATAACAGGCGGTCTCGACTTCGCGCAGCCATGCTTTTTGTTCCAGGCACCAGCCGGGTTTTCCCTGCACGAAGGCCGGACGCATCAGGTCGCCCGCTTCGCCGTACTGCTCAGACGTGGCGCCGTAGGACAGGCCGGACATCCGGTGGGTTCGCTTGACGCGTTCGGGCGTATCGATGAGGCGCGCGGCGCCGATGAGCGCGACCGGCCATTCAGCTGCGATCTGGTTGGCGTTGACCGGGAGCCATCCTTCGGGCGTCGTCGCGCTGTCGGCGACGGAGACCGCCAGCGTCGCCCTTGGTTGGGACGCGGCGGACATGATCGTGAATGTGAGCCACGGCGGTACGTGGCCCTCCGCCACCCATTCCTGCCACGGCGGGCGGGGATAGAACGTGCAGCCCGCGAGCGTGAGAGCGGCGGGCAGCGCCAGGAGCCAGCGATGAAGTCTGGAAATGCGCCGCCCCCCCTATCCGTGTTGCGCAGACGACAGCCTTGCATAGCAAAACGCCTCCCCGGAAGGGGAGGCGTCTGCATTTCTTGCGCAGTCGGGCTGCGATTAGGCCAGCGACGTGTCCAGCTTCTTGCAGGCTTCGAGCAGGCCCTGCACGGCGGCGACGGATTTGCTGAACATCTCTTTCTCGGCGCCGTTGAGGTCGAACTCGACGATGCGCTCGACGCCGCCGGCGCCGATCACGCAGGGGACGCCGACATAGAGATCGGAGATGCCGTACTGGCCGGTGAGGTTGGCGGCGACGGGCAGGACGCGCTTCTTGTCCTTGAGGTAGGATTTGGCCATCGCGATGGCCGATTCAGCCGGCGCGTAGAAGGCCGAGCCGGTTTCGAGCAAGGCGACGATCTCGCCGCCGCCTCCGCGCGTGCGCTTGACCATCGCGTCGAGTTCTTCCTGCGTGAACATGCCCGACTTCACGCACTCGGGCAGCGGCACGCCGCCGATGGTGGAGTGACGAACCATCGGCACCATGTCGTCGCCATGGCCGCCGAGCGTCCAGGCTTTCACGTCCTCGACCGAGATGCCGGTCTTCTCGGAGAGGAAGTAGGCGAAGCGCGCCGAATCGAGCACGCCGGCCATGCCGACGACGTGCGAAGTGGGGAGGCCCGAGAATTTCTGGAGCGCCCACACCATGGCGTCGAGCGGGTTGGTGATGCAGATGACGAAGGCGTTCGGCGCGTGCTGCTTGATGGCGGCGCCGACGGATTTCATGACGCCGAGGTTGATGCCGATGAGATCGTCGCGGCTCATGCCCGGCTTGCGCGGCACGCCTGCGGTTACGATGATCACGTCCGATCCGGCGATCACCGAGTATTCATCGAGGGAGCCGCCCGAAAGCTTGCCGTCCTTGCCGTAGACGGCGGCCGCTTCGGCGATGTCGAGGCCTTTGCCCTTGGCGATGCCGCCCTTCATGTCGACGAGGACGACGTCGCCTAGTTCCTCGCGCGAGCAGATGTGGGCGAGTGTGCCGCCGATCATGCCGGCGCCGATAAGGGCGATCTTCTTGCGGGCCATGGGGAGTTCTCCTGAAGGTTGCGCGGCAGGCGCGGGTTGAGATGCCGGCCCGAGAACGGGATCTGCGGCGGGGCGAGAGACCTGGGGTTGGGACGCGGGCGGAGCGGTCGGGGCAGCGTGGGCGGGCGTCGTCGCCACGTCCTTTGCCTTCTTGCCCTTGAACCAGCCGAACATGCCTGCCCCGGAATTGATCGCCGGGACGGTTAGCGCAATGGGGGCGGGGGGGCAATGCGGCGTGGAGCCGATATCTGACGCAGTTCCGGGCGAGTGGCGGGTTCGACATGCCGCGTCCGTTTTCCGTCGGCGTGGCGTGTCCCGAGGGTCGAATGTGCGCCTGCCAACACGGAGCTTCCAGATGTTTCAGGTCCACCCACTGCCGTCCGCCGCCTTTGCCCCTCTCTCAGGGCTGACGGATGATGAACTGGACAGCCGCGGCATCGTGGTTCGCACGGCAGGCGAGGGCGATCGCTTTCCGTGCCGGGTCAGCCTGCGCGATGCGCGGCCGGGTGAGCGGGCTTTCCTGCTGAACTTCCAGCACCAGACAGCCGACACGCCTTACCGGTCGAGCTATGCGATCTTCGTGATCGAGGGCGCCGAGGAGGCGCAACTCGCGCCGGGCGAGCTTCCGGCTGTGTTCAGGGGGAGGCCGATTGCGCTGCGCGCCTTCAGCAATACAGGCATGCTGCTGGACGCAGGGATGGCGATGGGAGAGGCCACGGCGCCCGTGATCGAACGCCTGTTCCAGAATGCGGACGTGGGCTACATCCATGCCCACAACGCCATGCACGGCTGCTACTCCGCGCGCATCGACCGGGCGTGAAGGCTGGCGGCTAGTCTTCGAACTCGTAAAGTCCGATGGCGTAGACGCAGACATCCGTTTCGCATGCCGTCATGTCGAGCGTGACGGTCAGCGAGCGGCCGGACTCGCCGGGCAATACAAGCAACAGCGGAATGTCGTCGTCCTCGTCATCGAGGTCGACGACATCGCCGTTACTGTCCTCGCCGAAGAGATCGATGTCGGAGCAGTCGTCGTCGCAGGCCCCATAGACGAAGTATGACTTCCGCGGATTGAGCTTGAAGGTGTAGGTGGCCGACTCGCCTTCCTCGATCTCGTCGAAGACGATGTCGCCGACCAGCGTTTCGCCGGGATCGGCCCGCTCGGCGACCATCTGGACGACGTATTCGTTGATTGTGAGATCCTGCGCGACCGCTACGCCAGTCGCGACCAGGGCGGCAACGCTGGCCGCGAGGATTCCGATTTTCATGAGTGTCCGTCCCGCTGAGTCCCGGCGCGGACCCTGATCCTGCGGGCGGCGCCGGTCAATGTGGACATGCAGCAGAAACAGCGACTTACGGCGATTTTGCTCGAACGCGACCCCGTCTTCCGTTTGCGGTGCGCCGCGAGGTCCACCAGGTCGCGACGCAATTCAGCAGTCCATACGGCCTTGAAATTGCTGAATATTCACGTGCGTGGATTTCACGTCAACGTTATGTGCCGTGAAGTTAGCTCGTATCCTAGTGATGCTAGATATACTCAGGAGACGCTGGGGAACCCTCCCAACCCGGCGCCGGAGGTTACGGCATGCGCCTCAGCGGCCTGTCAGCTTGTGTCGCGATCACGTTGGCGATGGCTGTGCCGCCTGTTGCGGGCTCGGAGAACGCACCGGCCGCGCCCGTCTGGGACCTGCAAGCAAGCCCGGTGGTCCACCCCGAACATCTCGATCCGGCGCCGGCTGCGGGAATGGAATCGCTGCCGGGCATGGACTGGGCGAAGGTCTATGTGCCGAAGAGTTATGATCCGGCGAAGCCGGCGCCGATGGCGCTGCTGCTGCATGGGTCGGGAGATCGCGGCCACACGATGATCCGTGCTTTTGAGGAACTGGCCGAGGAGCGGGGCGTCATCCTGCTGGCGCCAGATTCGCTGGCCTATAGCTGGGACATCATGGTGGCGGGCGCCCGCCTGCGGGGCGTCACGCGCGTGCCGGACTGGGGCCCCGATGTCGGCCGCATCGACAGCGCGCTGGCTCTGGCGTTTCAGACCTACGCGATTGATCCTGATCGCATCGCATTGATCGGCTTTTCGGATGGCGCAGGTTACGGCCTGTCGCTGGGCGCCAACAATGCTGATCTCTTCAAGACGGTAATCGCCTTCGCGCCCGGGTTGTTGATGAAAGTGAACGGGACGGGCCGCGGGCGTGTGATGCTGGTGCATGGCGAGCGCGACGATGTGCTGCCGCTGAAGCCGACGCGGGACATTTTCGCACCGGTGCTGAAGGATCTCGGCTTCGATGTTGAACTGCGCACGTTCAATGGCGGCCATGTAATGCCCGAGGACAAGCGCGCCGAGGCGTTCAACTGGTGGCTGGATGGCGCAAAGCCGGCTCACGTGGGCGGCCCGTCCGGCACAGCGCGCTGAGGCGACTTACTCTGGCGCCTGTTCGCGTTCTGACGCGAGATAGTCGGCTGAGCGCATCTCGTGCAGGCGGCTGGCTGTGCGCTGGAATTCGAAGGCGCCGTCACCGGCGGCATAGATGTCGTCGGGCTGGGCGTCGGCGGACATCACCAGCTTGGTCTTCGATTCATAGAGCGCATCGATCAGCGTCACGAAGCGGGCCGCCCAGGTGCGCTCGTCCTTGCCCATCTTCGGCACGCGGTCGATCAGAACGGTGGGGTAGTGGCGCGCGATGGCGAGGTAGTCGGCGGCGCCGAGCGGCTGTTTGCAGAGATGGTCGAAGGTGAAGCGTGCCACGCCCTCGGCCTGGTCTGGCACGGTAAGCGTGCGGCCCTGCACGTCCAGCTTTTCTGAGAGCGCCGCGACGCCGCCGGTGAGGCGCTTGAAGGCGGCGTCCATGGCGGCGTCTGCTTCGGGCCCGAGCGGCGCGTAATAGACTGGCGCGGCCGTCAGGCGTTCCAGTCTGTAATCGCGTGCGGATTTCAGCTCGATCACGTCGAGTTCGTCTTCCAGCCGCTTGATGAAGGGCAGGAAGAGCTGGCGGTTGATGCCGTCCTTGTAGAGATCGGCCGGCTTGCGGTTGGAGGTTGCAACGATGGTGACGCTGCGGTCGAACAGCTGTTCGAACAGGCGGCCGAGGATCATGGCGTCGGCGATCTGGGTAACGTGGAATTCGTCGAAGCAGAGCACGCCGGCAGAATTGGAGATGTGACGGGCGGCGGGCGCGATGGGGTCATCGCCCGCGTCGCGGACATAGGCGGGATGGCGGCGGCGTTCGGCGTGCGAAAGCTTGCGCCATTCAAAGATGAAAGCGTGGATTTCCAGCATGAAGTCGTGGAAGTGGACGCGGCGCTTGTCCTTGCGCGCGAGGCTCTCGAAGAACAGGTCCATCAGCATGGATTTGCCACGGCCGACAGCCCCCCAGATGTAGAGGCCGCGCGGGGCTTTGCCGCCGCCGAACCATCCGCGCGAAGCCGACAGGGCCTTCGCCAAAGCGTCGAGCTGTTGGACGGCTTCGGCCTGCGCGAGGTCAGGCTTCATCTGGCCCGACGCAAGGCGTTGGCCGTAGAGCTGTTTCAGGCGTGTCATGCAGGATCGCGATAGCCCGGTTCGGCCCGCCGGCAAAAGCGGTTTCGCGTCGCGGCGGGCTCAGGGATCGTGAGTGAGATCAGCGCGATGCAGCGCGGGCGGCAGGCGCGGTTCCGGCGGGGGGCATCAGGCCGTGGATGAAGTCGCGGAAGAGCTCTGGCCGGCGCACGAAGTCGGCGAGCGGCAGATCCTCCTTGCCGACGGCATGCGGTGCGCAATCAACGCCGGCCCGCATGAGGCTGGCGACGACGGCATTGCGCTTGTCGCTGGCCGACACGACGGCGACGCGGAACTTACCCATGTTGGCGATGCGGGTGACGGTTGCGTCCTCGTCAGCCGAGTCGGGGAGCATGAGATCGATCACGACAAGTTCGAAGCGCTCGAGGCGCAGCTTGTGCTCGGCGTCCATCAACGAGGTGGCGATGACCAGGTCGATGCCATAGCGCTTGCGGGAAGCGGCTGCCGCTGCGGCGGCAAGCAATTCGCCGGCGCGCGCATGATCCTCTACCCAGAGCACTTTCATCGTCGTTCCCCCAAAGGCCGGGATTGCAATCCGATCCCGAACTCGGCCGCGCGCGCGACTGATTAGATTTCGCAGGCGCGAAAACTCTGCAAGTCTGTTGTGAACCGCTATCTGTTACGAATGGTTAACAAGTCAAGATGGACCTAACGGTACCGTCCTCCGGGGAACTAGATGGCCGAGCCAATGGATCAACACGCCGCGAATGATCGCGGGCTTGCCGCCTTTATCGACGCCGAGAAGCGGGAGGGGCACATCGTGGACATCATGATCGAGGAGCGCTGCCCAACTTGGGTGGGGCACTGGTCCTGGCCGGTGGTGAAGCCGGTGCTGTTTTCATTGCTCGGGTATCGGAAGGCGCTGCGCTGGGCCGATGAGATCAGGCAGCTGACGTCGGGACAGGCGTGTTTCGCGTATCTCGATCGCGTGCTCGATCTCCGTGTGACGAGTGTGGGAATTGAACGTGTGCCGGAGACGGGCCGCGCGGTGATCGTCGCGAACCATCCGACAGGGCTGGCCGACGGATCGATCGTGCTTGCAGCGTTGCGATCGAGGCGCGCCGATATCGAGATCATGGCCAATGCGGATGCCTGCCGGGTCAACCCGTACTTCGCGGAGGTGATCATCCCGGTGGAGTGGGTGCAGGAAAAGCGTTCGATGCCCAAGACGCGCGAGACGGTGCGGCGGACGAGTGCGGCCTTCGCGGGCGAGCGGGTGTTGCTGATCTTCCCGTCGGGCGCGCTGGCGCAGATGCGCAAGGGCAAGCTGGTGGATGAACCATGGCATCAGACGGCGGTGTCGCTGGCGCGCAAGAACAAGGCGCCGATCACGCCGCTGCATGTGGGCGGGCGCAACTCGTCGCTGTACTATGCGTTCTGTGGCCTCAATCGCGAGCTGCGCGACATCACGCTGTTCCGCGAACTGCTGAACAAGCAGGGCGACAAGTTTCATCTGACATTCGGGCCGCAGATTCCGGTCGAGCATCTTGAAGGCGATCCGCAAGCCGTGACCGAGAAGCTGCGGGAGTATGTCGACACCATCCTGCCGAACGACCCGGACCGGCCGTTCGAGCCGGCGCGTCCGGCCTGATCGGATGCGGCTGCGTTTCTTCTTCGATGCTGGATCGGGCGTCTGCCTGTGGGCGCAGGATGCGGAGGCGAAGGCGCGCTTCGGCTATCCGGTCGAGGCGGCGATGCTGGACATTCCCGAAGAGCTGCGTGCGGAGATCGAGCAGCTGGTGACGGACTACGACGACACATTCCCGTGGGACGATCCAGGGAGCGGTGAGGCGGTTGAGCCTTCGCGGACGATGTTCGGATATGAGGAGAATCCGGCCTTCGCGACGCGTGTGAGGGCGCTGTTGCCACGGTTGCGCGCGGCGCTGGGGCCGGGGTTCGTGATCGAGAGCGATTATGAAGTCTAAAGCCAGCCAGCGTCCTTCACGGCTTTCTGGTAGGTGCGACTGACGGGGGCTTCGGCGCCGGATTTGAGTTTCAGCGTCACCTTGCCATCGCCTCTTGCTGTTTCGGCGAGGCCCTGGCGGGCGACCCACCAGGAGCGGTGGGTCTGCATGCCTTCGAGCGCGCCGAGTTCCCGGATGGCGTCGGCGAGGCGCATCAGGATCATGGTCTCGCCCGCGCTGGTGTGGACGCGGAGATAGTGGTCCTCGGCGGAGACGGCGTGGATGTCGGCGGCGCGGAATTTTGCTGGCAGGCGGTCGGCGAAGGCTGCGGGGACCGGGGCGGGGGCAGGTTCGCCGGAAACAGCGGCAGGAGCCGCCGCCGCGCGGGCCGAGTTCAGCCTGTCGATCGCCCATCCGCCCGTGGTGAGCAGGGCGGAGACGATCACGACATAGAAGTATTGCGTCCACCACCAGGAGGGTTGGGCAAAGGTTCCGTCCTCCGCCGCCTCGATGACCACAAGACCGACCGTGATCGGGACAGAGATGATCAGCGAGACCGCCGCGATCTGGAGGGCGGGGTGAGTGTCCTTCATCAGCCGGTCGAAAATGAGCGGGTTGACGAGGGCCGCCGACACGATCCCGAGCGCCATCAGGCCGGTCCAGTAGACGATGCGCTCAATGATCGGGATTTCGATGGTGCCGTAGACGCCGAGCCAAGCAAAGATCACCCCTAGGCACAGGGCGACCGCCGACCCGCGCAGGATACTCACAGCCTTGCCGGACAGGCCGGCGGCCGTGCGAGTCGCTGGGCTGTTTTCGGGCTCGGTCACTGGCGTTTCGCGGTCTGTTTGCGGCTGCATTTCACGCTTCGCGAACGGTGTAACCCGCCGTTTCACGAAGCAAAACAGGTCTTTCGCGCAATTGGTGTGGCGGGGTGGGACGGTAGGGGAGATATTCGGGGCGCCGACAGCCGAAACACGGCGCCGGCCTGATGCGAAGCCCCGAACCAACGGAGTTCAACATGAAACGCCTCCCTATCCTCGACAAGTTCCTCGCCGGAGTGGCCGCCCTGCCGGCCGCATTGATCGCCGCCTTCATGGCTTTTCCACAGCCGGCGCTGGCCGATGAAGGCAAGGTTCCCCTGACCCTGACGGTCACCGACATTGCCGACCACACCGGGTCGATCAGCTTCGGCGTGTTCGACCAGGCCGGGTATGACACGGACACCGCCGTGAATGGCGGGATGATCAAGGTCACGGGCGACACTGCGACCATGACGCTGGAACTGCCGCCCGGCCGGTATGGGATCAAACTGTTCCATGACGTCGATGGCGACGGGAAGATGGGCATGAACCCGTTCGGCATGCCGACGGAGCCCTACGCCTTTTCGAACAGCGCCCCGGCCCAGTTCGGCCCCGCCAAGTGGGATGCAGCCGCCTTCGACGTGGTCGCCCCCGCGACGAGCCACACCATCAAGCTGACCCGCTAGCGCCCGCTTCGACAGGAATCAGACACATGAACCTCTCCCGCCGCCTCTTCCTGCATTCGGGCCTGATGACGGGCGCAGCCCTCGCCGTGGCCCCCAAAATGTTCGCCGAGCCGACCCTGCCGGGCTGGCATGTCGGCTACGCCAACGCCCCGGCCGCCGGCTATCCGCAGGCTGAGATGAAGCTGGTTCGGGGCAAGGCTCCGGCCGGCCTCACGGGCACGCTCTATAGGAACGGTCCTGCGCACTTCAAACATGGCGATGCCTACGCGACCCACTGGTTCGACGGCGATGGCATGGTGCAGCGCATCGCCATCGGCGAGGGCAAGGCGGTCCATTCGGGCAGGTTCGTCGACACGCCGAAGCGCCGCGCCGAGATGGCGGCGGGCAAGTTCCTCGCGCCCGGCTTCGGAACGGTGGGTGATCCGAGCTACCCGGTCATGTCTGCTGATGACGTAAACCCGGGCAACATCTCGGTCATGATGTCGGGCGGCGAATTGCTGGCGTTGTGGGAGGCGGGCTCGCCCTATCGCATGGACCCGGTGACGCTCGAGACCAAGGGGCTCAAATCGTTCCGCAACGATCTGAAGGGCATGCCATTCCTCGCGCACCCCAAGCGCGAGCCCGATGGCCGGGTGTGGAGCCTCGCCATGAACGGTCGCCGCGTCGGCATCTACAACATCAATCCGGACGGCTCGATGAAGGCCTTCGGCATGGTCGATATCGGCGCCGCTCACTACATGCACGACTGGACGATGACCGAGCGCAAGCTGGTGATCCTGTGCCAGCCGTGGATACAGACGAAGAACATCCCGCCCTTCATCGACGGCTTCGTTTGGAAGCCGGAAGAGGGGATGAAGTACCTGATCATCGACAAAGACGATCTCTCGAAGACACGCTGGGCGCAGGGGCCTGCACGCTCCTTTTACCACACGGGTGCGGCGTGGGAGGAAAGCGACGGCACGATCCGGCTCGACGCGGCGTTCTATCCGCAGCCCATCCTCGGCACAGGCGGCGGGGCGGACGAGATCCGTGGCAAGTATTCGGGCGACAGCGTATCCTCGAAGCTGACCATGGCGACCATTCCTGTCTCGGGCGACGTCAATATGGTCGAGACCAACATCGCGGGCGATTTCCCGCAGGTCGATCCGCGCCGCCATGGCCTGTCACGCAAGCTGACGGCGATGGTGACGGGTTCGGTCGAGGGCCAGCCCGGCGGCTCGGCGCTGGCGGTGCAGGACTGGTCGTCCGGCAAGGCGCAGGTGCACGACTTTGGCCACGACTACATGGTCGAGGAGTTCCTGTTCACGCCCAAGGGCTCGGGCGCGGCGGAGACGGACTGCTGGCTGATCGGCACGGCGATCAACACGACGCTGCAGCGGACCGAAGTTCACGTCTTCGACGCGGGCCACGTGTCCGATGGACCGGTGGCCGTGTGGCAGGCGGAGTATGCCTGGCCGCTTGGCTTCCATGGGACGTGGGCGGGGGCGTGATCTCAACACAACGTAACAAGATTTTAGACGCGGATGGCTGCGAAGCGGCGTAAGGCGTGCTCAAACAAGAGCGCTGGACCGCCGCGAAGTCTGTCATGACCGTCTACCGTAACGTTGCGTCCCTTATTCTTGCGGTCATGCTGCTGCAGGCGGCGGCGGGCATCCTGAGCGTGTCGACGCCGCTGGCGCTCGATCACATGGGCGCGTCTGCCCTGGGCGTCGGCGCCGTGGCGGCGACTTTCTCGGCCGGGTTCATGCTGGGCGCGTGGTTTGCGCCCGATATCGTGCGCCAGATCGGGCATATCCGCGCCTACTCAGCCTCCGCAGCGATCTATGCCGCCGGCATTCTGGCGATGGCGCTGGCGTTCGATGCGGTGGGCTGGTCGGTGTTCCGCCTCTTCCAGGGGGCGGCTTCGGCCATCATGTTCACCGCCGCCGAAAGCTGGATTGCGGATTCGACGCCGCGCTCCAAACGGGGCGGGGTGATGGGCATGTACCAGCTGATGCTCAAGCTGGCGATCTGCGGCGGGCCGCTGCTGATCGTCGAGCATGCGCCGGAGGACACGAAGCCTTTCATCTGGGCGGGTCTCCTGATGGTGCTGGCGGTGGTGCCGCTGTGCGCGACGCGGCGGGCCCAGCCGGTGCTGCCGGATCGCGAGGCGCTGAGCCTAAACTCGATGATGAGAATCCCGCCCGCTGCGCTGGCTGGCGCTGTCGTGGCCGGGCTTTGCAACACGGGCGTCACCAGCCAGCTGCCGCTCTATGCGCAGGACCTTCAGCCGGGGGCCGGATCGGCGTCGGCCGCGACGCTCTACATCGCTGCGATGATGGGCGGGACGGTTACGCAATGGCCGGCGGGACTTCTGTCGGACAAGCTGGACCGCCGCCTGATCGTTGCGGCGCTCTCCGCAATTGCACTGGCGGCGTGCGTGGCGCTCTACCTGACGGCGGGCAAGGTGTCGTTCTCGATCACAGTGCTGCTGTCGGCGTTGTGGGGGGCAGGGGCGCTGTCGTTCTATTCGGTGTCGGCCGCCCACGCGACCGACCGGACCGAGTCGGGCCAGATCGCGCAGGTCATGTCCGGCATGCTGTTCGTTTGGGCGGGCGGGTCGGTGATCGGGCCGATTCTGACCGGCGCGGTCGCCGATACGCAGGCCGGCCAGCCGGGAGTCTTTGCCGCCGTGGCGTTTGGTTACTTTGCCTTGCTGGCGGCCAATCTCTGGCGGCTGGTGGTACGGGCGCGGCCCGGCCAGGCGCAACGTTCGCCCTTCAAGTGGTTCGGACAGACGAGCGTCGTGCAGGGCAAGGCGGTGGACGAGGGCGAACAAGCCGCCAAGCCTGCCGAGGCGGAGGCGATTGCGCCCCCGGCGACGCCAGCCGAAAAGCCTGTTTGAGCGGCTCCAAAACGATCAGAATGCCCTTCTAAAGCCGCCACGTTGCGTCGCGGCGCCCCATGCGGTAAGCGCCTCGGGCGCGCACGCGACGCGGCATCTCTCAAGGGGCGAACTTTCATGAACATTCATGAGCATCAGGCGAAGGAAGTCCTGAAGTCCTTCGGCGCTCCCGTCGCCAAGGGCGTGGCCATCACCTCGCTGGACCAGGCTGAAGCCGCGATCAACGCGCTGCCGGGACCGCTCTGGGTCGTGAAATCGCAGATTCATGCGGGCGGCCGCGGCAAGGGCAAGTTCATCGAGAAGGAAGCGGGCGAAAAGGGCGGCGTCCGCCTCGGTTTCTCGAAAGAGCAGGCGCTTGAGCATGTGAAGGCCATGTTCGGCCGTCACCTTGTCACGGCGCAGACTGGCGCGGGCGGCAAGCAGGTCAACCGCATCTATGTTGAAGACGGCGCTGATATCGAGAAGGAACTCTACCTCTCCATGCTGGTCGATCGCGGCACGGGCCGGGTGGCGTTCATGGTCTCGACCGAAGGCGGCATGGATATCGAGCAGGTCGCCCACGACACGCCCGAGAAGATCCTGACGCTCAGCATCGATCCGGCGACCGGCGTGACCGAGGCTGACTCGAAGAAGATCGCTGAAGCGCTGAAGCTTACAGGCGCGGCCGCCGCCGACATGCTGACGCTGGCGCCGACGCTCTACACGGCGTTCACGTCGAAAGACATGAGCATGCTGGAAGTGAACCCGCTCATCGTCATGAAGGACGGCCACCTGCGCGTGCTGGACGCCAAGGTGTCGTTCGACGACAACGCGCTCGCCATCAAGGGCCGCCATGACGACATCATGGCGCTGCGCGACACGTCGGAAGAAGACGAGAAAGAGATCGCCGCGAAGGAGTGGGACCTCGCCTACATCCCGCTCGACGGCACGATCGGCTGCATGGTCAACGGCGCCGGCCTTGCCATGGCGACGATGGATATCATCAAGCTCTATGGCGAAGAGCCGGCCAACTTCTGCGATGTCGGCGGCGGCGCCGGCAAGGAGAAGGTCGCAGCGGCCTTCAAGATCATCATGCAGGACCCGAAGGTGAAGGGCATCCTCGTGAACATCTTCGGCGGCATCATGAAGTGCGACGTCATCGCGGAAGGCGTGCTCGCCGCCGTGAAGGAAACGAACCTTTCGGTGCCTCTGGTGGTTCGCCTTGAAGGCACCAACGTCGAACTCGGCAAGAAGATCATCAACGAAAGCGGCCTCGCCGTGATTTCGGCCAACGACCTCGACGACGCGGCGCAGAAGATCGTCGCCGCCATCAAGGGCAAGTAATTCAGCGGGCGAGCCTTCGGGGCTCGCCCTTTCGTCTTTTCCTGACTTCCGATCGAACAAGGCTCAGCGATGTCCATCCTGATCGACAAGAACACCAAGGTTCTCACCCAGGGCATGACCGGCAAGACCGGCACGTTCCACACCGAGCAGGGTATTGCCTACGGCACGCAGTTCGTGGGCGGGATCACGCCGGGCAAGGGCGGCCAGAAATGGACCGGCAAGCTCCCGGATGGTTCAACCGTTGAGCGTCCGTTGTTCAACACCGTCGCCGAAGCGCGCGACGCCACCGGCGCCAACGCCACGGTTATCTACGTGCCGCCGTCGGGCTGCGCTGCCGCGATCCTCGAAGCCATCGATGCCGAAATCCCGCTGATCGTCACGATCACGGAAGGCGTGCCGGTGCTCGACATGGTGAAGGTGAAGGACCGCCTCAACAAATCGAAATCGCGCCTCATCGGGCCGAACTGCCCGGGCGTGCTGACGCCGGGCGAGTGCAAGATCGGCATCATGCCGGGCAACATCTTCTCCAAGGGCTCGGTCGGCGTCCTCTCGCGCTCCGGTACGCTGACCTATGAGGCGGTGTTCCAGACCACGAATGAGGGCCTTGGCCAGACCACGGCAGTCGGCATCGGCGGCGACCCGGTCAAGGGCACGGACTTCATCGACGTCCTCGAGATGTTCCTGGCCGACGACGCCACCAAGTCGATCATCATGATCGGCGAGATCGGCGGATCGGGCGAGGAAGACGCCGCCCAGTTCCTGAAGGACGAAGCCAAGCGCGGCCGCAAGAAGCCGATGGTGGGCTTCATCGCCGGCCGTACGGCGCCCAAGGGCCGCACAATGGGCCACGCCGGCGCCATCGTTTCAGGCGGCAAGGGCGACGCGGAATCGAAGATCGAGGCCATGCAGTCGGCTGGAATCGTCGTGTCCGACAGCCCGGCGCGCCTTGGCAAGACTCTGGCGGAAGTCCTGAAACGCTAGGGTTTCCCGCCCTCGTTTCCCATATGGAACGATGTGGTAACCGGTCACGGTCTTATGTGCAGAATGTCTCACCCCAAAAGGTTGAGTCCGGCCGCAAAAAGCAGCATCTGAGTGCCACCAATCGCGCTCGGGGCAGGGGCCCCGATTCCGGCGCAACAGGACGCAAAAAATGAACATCGAGGCGAAGCCTGGCGAAGTCCGCGGAATGGACAACGAGGCCATGCTGGATACGGCGTTCCTCTACGGCGCAAACGCCGCCTATATCGAGCAGCTCTATGCGCAGTATGCCGAGGACCCGTCCTCCGTGCCCGAGAGCTGGCAGCGCTTCTTCAGCGGCGTCGCCGACACGGCCGAGAGCGCGACCAAGGCCGCCAAGGGCCCCGAATGGCAGGAGCCGCTGAAGCACCAGAATGGCGAGCTTGTCTCCGCGCTCGACGGCAACTGGACGCCCGACGCCAAGCCCGTCGCGAAGAAGGCTCCGCAGGTTGGCCCCGCTCTTGCCCCGGCTGATCTTCACCAGCAGGTGCAGGATTCGATCCGCGCGCTGATGATGATCCGGGCCTACCGCATTCGTGGCCACCTCGCCGCCCACCTCGATCCGCTCAACATGCTGAAGCGCGAGGAGCAGCCCGAGCTTGATCCCAAGACCTACGGCTTCGGTCCGAAGGACATGGACCGCCGTATCTACATCGACAACGTGCTCGGCCTGGAATACGCGACGCCGCGGCAGATGATCGACATTCTGCGCCGCACGTATTGCGGCACGTTCGCCGTCGAGTTCATGCACATCTCCGATCCGGACGAGAAGTCCTGGCTGCAGCAACGCATCGAGGGCAAGGACAAGGAAATCTCGTTCACGCCCCAGGGCAAGCGCGCCATCCTGAAGAAGCTGGTTGAGGCGGAAGCCTTCGAGCGCTTCCTGCACAAGCGCTATCCGGGCACCAAGCGTTTCGGCCTCGATGGCGGTGAAGCCGCCGTGCCGGCGCTGGAGCAGATCATCAAGCGCGGCGGCGCGCTCGGCATGGACGAGATCATTCTCGGCATGCCGCACCGTGGCCGCCTCAACGTGCTCGCCGCTGTGATGGGCAAGCCCTATCACAAGATCTTCTTCGAGTTTCAGGGCGGCAACACGCAGGGCTCTGACGATTATGGTTCAGGCGATGTGAAATATCACCTTGGCGCCTCGTCGGACCGCGAGTTCGATGGCCACAAGGTCCACCTGTCGCTGACCGCGAACCCGTCGCACCTCGAGATCGTGAACCCGGTTGTCCTGGGCAAGGCGCGCGCCAAGCAATTCTTCGACGAGGTGGAAGCCGGCGGCGCCCGCGCGACCGATCCGAAGGAACGCGATCGCCGCCGCGCCAAGGTTCTGCCGCTGCTGCTGCACGGCGATGCGGCTTTCGCCGGCCAGGGCGTCGTGGCCGAATGCTTCGCGCTTTCCGGTCTTGCAGGCTACCGCACAGGAGGCGCCATCCACTTCATCGTCAACAACCAGATCGGCTTCACGACGGCGCCGTCATTCTCCCGTTCCTCTCCTTATCCGTCGGACATGGCGAAGATGGTCGATGCGCCCGTCTTCCACGTGAACGGGGATGATCCCGAAGCTGTGGTCTACGCCGCCAAGGTCGCCACGGAATACCGCCAGCAGTTCGGCAAGGACGTCGTCATCGACATGTTCTGCTATCGCCGCTTCGGTCACAACGAGGGCGATGACCCCACGATGACCCAGCCGCAGATGTACGCCAAGATCCGCGACCAATCCTCGACGCGCGAGCTCTATTCGCGCCGTCTGATGGACGAGGGCGTGATCACGGAAGAAGCGCTCAACAACATGATCGCCGAGATGGACGCCTATCTCGACGCTGAGTTCGAGAAGGCCAAGACGTTCAAGCCGGGGGCAGCCGACTGGCTTGATGGCAAGTGGGCCGGCCTTGGCCTGCCGAAGGACGAGGAGGGGCGCGGCAAGACCGGCGTTCCGATGGCCAAGCTGAAAGAGATCGGCAAGAAGATCACCACGATCCCCGACGGCTTCAACATCCACAAGACGGTCGCGCGCACGATCGACGCGCGCCGCAAGATGGCCGAGACGGGCGAGAACCTCGACTGGGGCATGGCCGAACACATGGCGTTCGCCACGCTGCTGGAGGAGGGCTTTCCGATCCGTCTTTCGGGTCAGGACTCGTGCCGCGGCACGTTCACCCAGCGCCACTCGCACTTCATCGACCAGGTGACCGAGGAGCGCTACACGCCGCTCAACCATATCTCGGACCAACAGGCGCACTACGAAGTCATCGACTCGCTGCTTTCGGAAGAAGCGGTGCTCGGCTACGAGTACGGCTATTCGCTCACCGCGCCGCAGACGCTGACCATGTGGGAGGCGCAGTTCGGCGATTTCGCCAACGGCGCGCAGGTGTTGTTCGATCAGTTCATCTCAAGCGGTGAACGCAAATGGCTGCGTATGTCGGGTCTCGTCTGCCTGCTGCCGCATGGCTATGAGGGGCAGGGGCCGGAACACTCCTCCGCCCGTCTTGAGCGCTTCCTTCAGATGTGCGCTCAGGACAACATGCAGGTTGTCTATCCGACGACGCCGGCAAACTATTTCCATGCCTTGCGCCGCCAGATGCATCGCGATTTCCGCAAGCCGCTGATCGTGATGACGCCGAAGTCGCTGCTGCGCCACAAGCGCGCCGTGTCGTTCTACAAGGACATGGGGCCGAACACGTCCTTCCACCGCATCCTGCACGACGGCGCGGAAGTGCCAGAGTGCAAGGCCGACGTGACACTGAAGGCCGACAAGGACATCCGACGCGTGATCATGTGCTCGGGCAAGGTCTATTTCGACCTGTTCGAGGAGCGCGAGAAGCGCAAGATCGACGACGTCTATCTCCTCCGTATCGAGCAGCTCTACCCGTTCCCGGTGGCGCCGCTGATGAAGGAACTGGCCCGCTTCCCGCAAGCCGACATGGTTTGGTGTCAGGAAGAGCCCCGCAACATGGGCGGCTGGAACTTCGTCGACTGGAACATCGAGAAGACGCTCGAGAAGCTGGACGTGAAGCACAAGCGCGCCCGCTATGTCGGCCGCCCGGCTTCGGCCTCCACGGCCGCCGGCACGATGGCGCTGCACAACAAGGAACTTGCTGCGTTCCTGGATGCGGCGTTCGAGAAGTAGGGGCCAGTTCCTGCTCGCGCCACAGGCGGGTGTCATTCTCGGGACAAGCCCGAGAATGACACCGTGCGATGGTGAGCGTTGGACCCGGGCTAACTACCGACCGACGTGCGCCGCAGCCCACAGGCCAAGGCGGTCGATGGCTTCGCGGGCCTGCGAGAGCATTGAATAACGGGCCTGGAAGATGTGAAACATCTCCGGCCAGATCTCGAGCGTGACGGGGGAGCCGGCCGCGCCGAGGCGTTCGGCAAGCGCGGTTGAATCCGACATCAGGATCTCGGCTTCGCCGGTCTGGATATAGGCGGGCGGCAGGCCGCGCATGTCGGCGTCGAGGATGGCGAGATTGCCCTCGCCGAGATACTCGCGCGCGCGCGTGGCGAGGCCGCTGGATGTGAGGAAAGGATCGCGCTGCGCCTTGGCCGTGTGGCTCCAGCCACGGTTTGCAAGATCAACCCAAGGGCTGAGCAGCATGAGGCCGGCGGGTTGGGCGATGCCCAGTTCCTTCAACTTGAGCGCCGTCGCCACCGCCAAGCCGCCGCCGGCGCTGTCACCTGCAAGGATGATGTGCTTCGGCTGGACGCCTTCAGCCAGGACGGCGCGATAGGCGGTGACGCAATCGTCGAGCGCGGCAGGATGTTTGTGTTCAGGCGCGAGGCGATAGTCGGGCAGGATCGCCGCCGTCTTCGCGCGGACGGCGACCTGCGAGGCGAGACCCTTGTGGCTGCGCGAGGAGCCCATGGAGAACCCGCCGCCATGCGCCCACAGGATCACATGGTCGCCGCTGGCCCCTTTGGGCAGCAGGCCAAGACAGGACACGCCGCCAAGGTCGATCTCGGAATGGGTCGACATTTCGGGCAGGGGGTCGTTCTGCGCGAAGGCGTCGTAAGCCGTGCGCATCGCCGCAAAATCGGATGGATCAACGCCGCGCAGACGGCCTGCAACGGCCTCGCGCGCCTGCGCCAGTTCACCAACAAGGGTAGCGACGGTGCTCAACCCTTTCCTCCACGCCTACGCCCTGGCAAAAGCCAAGCACAAGCGCCCCGCAAAGGCCATGCCGATTGTCAGGGGTTAAGTCTGCGAGGGCAGACCTTACATCTGCATCGTCCAGCCTTCGACAGCCATTGCCGCCTGGCGGACGGCTTCCGTCATGGTCGGGTGTGCGTGACAGGTGCGGGCGATGTCTTCGGAAGATGCGCCGAACTCCATGGCGACGCAGACTTCGGCGACCATCTCGCCGACGCCGACGCCGATGAGGTGTGCGCCAAGAACCTGGTCGGTGGTCGCGTCCGCGAGGATTTTCACGAAGCCATCGGTCTCGTGGTTCGTCTTGGCGCGCGAGTTGGCGGAGAAGGGGAACTTGCCGGCCTTGTAGGCGATTCCTGCGGCCTTCAGCTCTTCCTCGGTCTTACCGACCCAGGCGATCTCCGGCTTGGTGTAAACCACGCCCGGGATGATGTCGTAGTTCACGTGACCAGCCTTGCCCGCGATCAGCTCTGCGCAGGCGACGCCTTCGTCTTCCGCCTTGTGCGCCAGCATCGGGCCGGACGTCACATCGCCGATAACCCACACGCCGGGGGCCGACGTCTGGTAGTGTTCGTTGGCGATCACGCCGCGACGGTCGGGCACGACGCCCACGGTCTCGAGGCCGAGGCCCTGCGTGTAGGGGCGGCGGCCGATGGCGAGCAGCACGATATCCGCGTCCAGCGTTTCAGCATCGCCCCCGGCGGCGGGCTGCATCGAGAGCTTGAGCTTGGACTTCAGCTTCTCGACGCCGGTGACCTTCATCCCGAGTTTGAACTCAATGCCCTGCTTGGCGAAGATGCGCTGGGCCTGCTTGGCCACCTCGCCATCGGCGCCCGGCAGGATGCGGTCGAGATATTCCACCACGGTGACTTCCGAACCGAGGCGGCGCCAGACCGAGCCAAGCTCGAGGCCGATGATGCCGGCGCCGATGACGATCATGCGCTTGGGCACAGACTTCAGCGAGAGGGCGCCGGTGGAGGAGACGACGCGCTCCTCGTCGATGTCGACGCCAACAAGGGGTGTCGGCTCGGAGCCGGTGGCGATGACGATGTTCTTCGTTTCGAGAACCTGGTCGCCAGCAGCGTCGGAGACCACAACGCGGCCCGGGCCGTCGATGCGGCCGGCGCCGTTGAACACGGTGACCTTGTTCTTCTTCATGATGTAGGCGACGCCGGCCGTCAGGCCCGAAACGGCGTCGGCCTTCTGTTTCAGCATCGCGTCGAGATTGAGCTTGAGACCGGTGACCTCGATGCCGAGGCTGGCGAAATCCTTGCCCGCCGTCTCGTAGAGTTCGGAGGCGTGCAGCATCGCCTTGGAGGGGATGCAGCCGACATTGAGGCAGGTGCCGCCCAGCTTGTCGCGCTTCTCGACCAGGGCAACCTTGAGGCCCAGCTGTCCGCAGCGCGTGGCGCAGTTGTAGCCGCCAGGGCCGCCGCCGATGATGACGACGTCAAAAGTCTCGCTCATGGGTCTGTCTCACGTGTGTTCGCTTGCCGGGCGAGCTATACGCGCTCGGATAGGAGGGTCAACAAACGGAATATAGGGAGTTTGTCAGTAGTTCCTTTGGACCAAATGGCGAGCCGGTTGACTGGAAACACCGGCCCAAGGGCCGACGATCAACCAGCGACCAGCCTGAACACAACACTGCCACCTTTGATTGCGCCGCCCTGAGAGAGAAAAAAGCTCTTCACGTCGTCATCATAGTGGGCGTCGCCTGGAAAATGCTTGTTGAGCACGAGCCATATGAGTCCCTCTGGCTTCAAATGATTTCGTCTGAGGTCATCGAGCAGGAAGCGCCAATCCCCGCTCGCCCAAGGCATCATGTCGCCTCGCCTTGAAAAAGCGATAGCGAATGCGGTTACGGCGTCGAAGCGGAGACCAAAATCCGGAAGCAATTTACCGCCCTCGATCCGGGCAGCGACCACCTCGATGCCGAAGTGCTTCGTGACGCGGCCATAAACAGGGTCATCGGGCAAATCGAGCGCGACGCAATGGTGGCCGAAATGGCGGCAGACAAGCGGAAAAAACCCCGCGCCAGTAGCCAAGTCTAGGATGTCCAGCCCCGTGCATTCGTTCAACCCAAGCGCTAGGGCCCTGCGGACGCAATCGCGGACATGCCGCGGGTAGTCAATCACATACTTGACGGGGGCATGAGGCCTTACGTCGAGCATGTCTCTGTACTGCGCCGCGAGACGATCACAAATTGAGAAGTCATTCGCGTTGAGTATGACTTCAGCGACGTCTGAGACCAAGGCAGCGTCCAATTTTCGATACAAAATATGCGGCTGCGTTAGCATGACGTCCAATCGTGTAGGTTGCAGTTACTCCGGATGCAGGGTCAGATTGGCCTGTAAGCCACGTCACATGCTTGGACATCAGAGATGTCTTATGTCCGTTCGCTTGTGGCGGGAGCTATGCGCGCATCGCCGGAGCGGTCAACAAAGGGCTGAACAGAGCGAATATGGGTATTGCGAACGCCTGTATCCATGGGCCCGATCAGGGGTGATATCGGGGCGGGTAGGGGCGCTAGAATACGCGGCGGTTGGAGGCGTCCGAAGTGCGGTCGTCCCCGGCCGGGGTGCGTCCGACACGCGACATGCTTCCAGTCATCGCCGCCAGCATCAGCATGACCACGCCAACGGCCAGCTGGTTGTCCCAGAAGTGATCCAGCTCGAGCGTCTGGTCAATGTTGAGGGCAAAGCCGGCGACGCTAACGCCACCCGCGATCGCGATCATTGCGCCGCCCGGTCCGCCGAAGAAGACGGTAAGGCCGCCCAGCAGACCAAGCGCGCTGCCGATCATCGGGAAAGTGAAGGCTGGCTCGTCCAGCAGGCCCTGCGCCTTGGCGCTCAGGAGGTGGTCAACGCCGCCCAGCCATTCGTTGGCCGTGCGATAGAGCAGCCAGCCAGACGTCGCGATCAGCAAGAGGGCGAAGAGTCGCCGCATCGTTCCCACGGGCAAAGCGCCCGCCTCCATCTACACGCGCGGATGCTAGGCCCGGGATGCTTTCCACTGGCCTGCACCAATCGAACGAATTTGACGCGAGGTCGTAAATGCTGGCGGCGCGCGGGTTAAGGTTGCGGGCGCTTTACTGCAAAAGCCCGCGAAATGCCGCCGCCCAGACCAGCGTGGCGACGACCAGCGAGAACCATGCGGCGTTGACCGTCTGGGCCGTGGGCCGCGCGTGGGCGGCGGCTTCGGCCGTGGGAGCGCGGCGGGCCGTGTGTTCGCGCCAGATGAAATAGACGCCTTGGCCAAGCACCAGCAGCGCCGTGAGCCACGCCGCGAACGGATGCAGGAGGATCATGGCGATGGCCGTCGCAGCCAGCACGACGGCCTGGCCCGCAATCCAGCCGCGTCGGGCGGCGTCATCGCGGTCGATCCAGGCGTCGGCCGCCGTTTCTTCCGCCGACTTTTCGCGCGGGCGCACGGGCGCGTCGATGTCGCCATACGTGTCGGCGTCTTCATTGACGGGCGGATCATCAGCCCGCATGTCGCGCGCCATCTCCGCAATGCGCGAGGTCATGCGGTCGAGCGCCATCTCCATGCGTATCTGGCGGAACAGCATGAGCGCGCCGAGCAGCCAGAGGACGCCGGCGATGCGGATAATCCAGGGCAGGAGTGCGTCGGAGAGCGCCTCGTAGGGCGTCACGACGCGCGGCCGTTAGAGGTCGAGCAGCAGGCGCTCGGGATCTTCCAGGGCTTCCTTGACGCGGACGAGGAAGGTGACTGCCTCCTTGCCGTCGACGATGCGGTGATCGTAGCTCAGCGCGAGGTACATCATCGGCCGGGCGATGATCTTGCCATCGACCACAACCGGACGCTCCTCGATGCGGTGCATGCCGAGCACGCCCGATTGCGGCGGGTTGAGGATCGGCGTCGACATCAGCGAGCCATAGACGCCGCCGTTCGAGATCGTGAACGTCCCGCCCTGCAGGTCTTCCATCGACAGCTTGCCGTCACGGGCGAGCGCGCCGAGGCGGCCGATCTCGGCCTCGATCTCGGCCAGCGTCATCGCATCGGCGTCACGCACGACGGGAACCACGAGGCCCTTGTCGGTACCGACGGCGACCGAGACGTTATAGAAATTCTTGTAGATGATGTCCGTGCCATCGATCTCGGCGTTGACCGACGGGATCTCTTTCAGAGCGGCGACAACGGCGCGCACGAAGAAGCCCATGAAGCCGAGCTTCACGCCGTGTTTCTTCTCGAAGGCGTCCTTGTGGCGTTTGCGAAGCTCCATCACTTCCGACATGTCGACGTCGTTGAACGTCGTGAGCATGGCGGCGGTGTTCTGGGCTTCCTTCAGGCGGCGCGCGATGGTCTGGCGCAGGCGCGTCATCTTCACGCGTTCTTCGCGAGGGCCGAGCGCGCGCGGCGTGTGCGGGACGTCGGCGACGGGTGCGCGGGCGGCGGCGGGGGCCGGCGTTGCGGCGACATAGGCGAGCGCGTCGCCCTTGGTGGCGCGGCCGCCCTTGCCCGAACCGGGAATGTCGGCCGGGTTGACGCCGTTCTCGGCGGCGATGCGACCAACGGACGGGGCGACCTTGTCGGTGGCCTTGGCCGCGGGGGCGGCCGGGGCAGCGGAGGCCGAAGGCTTGGCGGGGGCGGCGGCCGGTTTGGCGGGGGCGGCCGGGGCTGCCGAGGCGGTCCCGCCTTCCGTCATCTTCGCGATGATCTTGCCGATCTGGACGGTCTCACCGGCCTGGACCAGCTGTTCGGTGATGACGCCGGCGGCGGGGGCGGGAACCTCGATGGCGACCTTGTCGGTCTCGATTTCTGCGATCGGATCGTCCTGCTTCACGACCTGGCCCGGTTTCACGAGCCAGTTGGCGAGCGTGCCCTCGGTCACGCTCTCGCCCATGGCAGGCACCTTGATGTCCATGACGTCTCCAGATCGGTCTTTTCGCCGCCCTTCGCTTAATGGGCGAGCAGGCTGTGGGGGGAGGGTTTAACCCCGTTGCGGGCGCTTGGGGAGGGTAAAATGTCGGGTTTCGGCAGGTAGTTTGACGCGGTCTGGCACAGGTGGGTTAACACCCTTGCGAGCGCAAGGCGTTGGCCGATTCGCGGTCAGTTTTCCATGCCGGGCGCCTGGCCACGACCGGCCGCTTGCGCGGCGCGGGCAACGGGCCTAATCACCCCGCCGATGAACGCGAACACCCAGCAGCTTCGACTTAAGCGGAAGGCCAAGATCTGGTCTTCGCCGGGCTCTCGCGTCTGACACGAGAGGCCGGCGGCGGAAGCGCCGGCGACGCTCGTCCCTTCGGTGTTCCTCCGCAAACAGCTTTCAGGGCGAGCGGAGAGACCAGATGAGACCCGCCGCCTTGCCGACCGAACCGGAAGCCCGGAACCGCGCCATCGGCGTGATCCTTGCCGTGCTGGGGGCGTCCCTGTTCTCGCTCAAGGGCGTGGTGATCAAGCTCGCCTTCGCCGAGGGAATCGGCGTCTCGCAACTTCTGACGCTGCGCATGGGATTTGCGCTGCCAGTCTATCTGGCGATCGGGATCATCGCCTTCGTCCGCACCAGGCAGAAGCCTGCGCTGCGCTACTTCCTGATGGCGGGCGGGCTAGGGTTGATGAGCTACTACTTCTCGTCCTGGCTCAATTTCGAGGGGCTGAGATATGTTTCGGCGCAACTTGAGCGGCTGATCCTCTACATCTACCCGACCATTGTGGCGCTGCTGGCGTGGATGTTCCTGAAGGAGAAGATCACGACGCGGCACGTGTTCGCTCTGATGCTGGCGTATCTGGGCGTCGCGATCCTGTTCGGGGCAGAGATCGGCCATCAGGGCCCCAATGCGTGGCTGGGCGGCGGGCTGATCTTCGCTGGCGCGTTCATCTACGCGATCTATGTCACGGCCTCGAAGCCGATCATCACGAAGATGGGCGCAACGCTGTTCACCGCGTTCGGCATGTCGGTCGCCTCCATCGCGTTCCTGACGCAGAGCGGGATCGAAATGGCGCTGCAGGCCCCGCCGCCGGTGACGGCCAACGGCTACTGGCTCGCGCTGACGCTGGCGATTTTCTGCGCCGTGATCCCGAGCTTCATGATCGCCGCCGCCATCGGGCGGATCGGGCCGGGACCGACGAGCGCAGTGGGCGGGGTTGGCCCTGTCGTGGCGGCGTGGGCGGCGGTGATGGTGCTGCACGAACCGTTCGGCTGGCCGCATCTTGTCGCGATGGTGCTGACGATTGTCGGCGTCTGGCTGCTGGCCAAGCCGAGGATTACGCGGAGCGCGGGGACGCGGACGTGGTAAGCTAACCTGCGATCTTCGGCGCAACGACTTCGCGGCCGGCCATGCCTGCGAATGCCAGGCAGGTGTGATCCTCGAGGAAGGGCCCAATGGCCTGACACGCCAGCGGGAGGCCGTGCGCGTTCACCCCAAGAGGAATCGCTGTCGAGGGCAGGTTGGCGACGGTGGCGATGCCGGCCCAGCCAAGTTGCGAGCCGAAATTGCCTGGCTCGCCGTTGATCATTAGCGGCCGCTTGCGCCAGTCGGGCTCGCTCGTGTGCGGGAAGGCAGGCGTGCCGAAGGCGGGGGCGAGCACGATGTCGAAATGGCGGAAGAAGTCGGCCCACTGGCGGCGGATGCGCAGCTGCATGTCGAGATGGCCGAGCCAGTCGTGCGAGGAGATGGGCTGGCGTGCGTTGGGGTCTGTCTGTCCGCGCGTGATGATGGTGTGAAGCATGGCCTGGTAGGTGCGCCATGTGACGTTGATATCGGGCAGCAGGCTGGATCTGCGTGACACGGTTGCGCCCTCGCGCGCGAGATCGTCGGCCAGCCTGTCGATGGCGGTGAGGATTTCCTGGTCGGCCTGCGCGACGGGGTGATGGTCGAGGATGAAGACGCGGAAGCTGCGCAGGCTGCCATGGCGTGCGCGCGGCAGGATGAGCTTGTTGTGGAAGTCTTCCGGGTCGGGGGCGGCGACCACATCGAGCAGCATGGCGAGGTCTGCGGGCGAACGCGCCAGCGGGCCCACGACTGCAAGCAGGGGCGCGGCAGGCTCAAGGCCGCCGGGGCTGTGACCAAGATGGGAGATGATGCGGTAGCTGGTCTTGTGGCCATAGACGCCGCAAAATGCGGCGGGGACGCGGACGCTGCCGCCGATGTCCGATCCGAGCTCGAGCGCGGAAAAGCCCATCGCTATGGCGGCGGCCGATCCGCCCGATGATCCGCCAGCCGAATGCGTCAGCGCATGCGGATTGTTGGTGCGGCCGTAGATGGGATTGTCCGACTGCCAGTCGGCGAGGGCGGGCGGGACGTTGGTCTTGCCGAGCACGACGGCGCCGGCAGACTTGATGCGCTGGACCGCGAAGGCGTCTTCACGCGCACGATGATCGCGATGGATCTCGAAGCCCCATGTGGTGGGGTGGCCGCGCAGATCGAAGCTTTCCTTCACGGTCATTGGTATGCCAGCGAGTGGTCCGGCGCGGTCCTTGGCGATCGCGTCGTCGGCCATGCGGGCTTCGGTGCGTGCGCGTTCGAAATCGCGGACGACGACAGCGTTGATATGGGGGTCGAGCGCTTCGATGCGGGCGATGGACGCCTCGCAAAGTTCGACGGCGGAGAATGCCTTCCGCTTCAGGCCAGCGGCAAGCTGGTTCGCCGTCATCCGATGAAGGTCGGCGTCGAGTGTCATAGGGCAATCCTACGCTTCAGCCAGTTTTCCGCCAGCCCTGTCGCGATGTGGGCGTGGTGCGAAACGCGGAAGCGTGACGGGCGCGGATAGTTGACGGATGGGCGTCGAGCGTGGAAATCTATCATCGATAGGTGCAGGACACATGCGCCATCGCGGGGATGGAAAATGTGACGATGCAGACGCACCTGTCGTCATTGCCCAGCCGTGGCGAGCGCCATGAGTTCGGAGACCGTGATGAAGCGGTAGCCGGCCGCGCGCAGGCCATCGATCATTGCGGGCAGGGCCTGTCGGGTTGTTTCGCGGCTCGCATACATCACGTGCAGGTTCACGATCGAGCCGGGTCGCGCCTTCTCAATGACGTGGGCAGCGATCTTCGCGGGGTCGGAGGCGATTTCTGGCCAGCTTTCGGGTTCGATGTCCCAGGTGATGGTCGCTCGGTCGTGCTTCGCAAGATGAAGCGGCAGGCCGATCAGCTTCTTGCTGTAGGGCGGGCGCACATGGATGTCGCCGGTGTAGCCCGTGTTGCGGATGGCGACATCGGTGCGGGTGATTTCATCTGCGGCGAAGTCTTCCGACGCAAGCGTCATGTCGGCGTGGGTGTAGGTGTGATTGCCGATCTCGTGCCCCGCCGCGATGATGGCGCGCGACTCTTCGGGATGTGCATCGACGTCGGAGCCAATGAGGAAGAAGGTTGCGGTGACGCCTTTCTCACGCAGCAGGTCAAGCACGAGCTGCGTGTAGGCGGGTGTGGGGCCATCGTCGAAGGTGAGGGCGATGACCTTCTCGGTCGTCTCGATGCGCGGGATGATCTTTCCGAACAGCTGGAAATCGCGCGAGCGGCTGAGCTGCCAGACGCCATAGAGCGCGGCGCTGATCGTGATGATCGCAGCAAGCGTCACCAGCAGGATGAGTCGCCATTTCGAGAGCAGGGTGCGCATGAGCGGCGGAATGTCCATGACCGTTCGTTGATACATACATGGCCGCAAATTCAATAACCAGAAACTATCAGGGAGAGGCGGAATGATCGCGAGAAGATGGCTGAAAAAGGCGGCCTGCGCGGCGTTGCTTGCGGCGGTGGCCGCTCCGGCATGGGCGCAGCAGGCGGCGCCGAGCATGTTGCTGGGCACGAACTGCGACGCCCCGCCGATCTGGCATTGCCCCGACACGGGTTGCGAAGGCGCAGTGACGACACAACCCGGCAACACGGTGGAGATGAAGTCGCGGCGGACTTACTTCCTCGATTGCCCCGCGGGATACAAGCCGGGCGACAAGGTGACCCTGGTGCTATCGCTGCACGGCGCTGGGTCCTATGCCAACTGGCAACGCAACTACGCGCCGTTCTTCGACGTGAAGGACAAGTACAAGCTGGTGATCATGACGCCGGGTTCGCCGACGCGGACATGGAGCGCTGCGGACGACGTGTACCTGCAGAACATCGTTGACTCGGTTGTCGGCGCGGTCGGCAAGCAGAATGTCGAGCGGTTCATTCTGGCAGGACACAGCCAAGGCGGCATGACGTCGAACCGCATCATCTGCAGCGATTACTTCAAGGACAAGGTCGACGTGCGCATCTCGCTGTCGGGCGGGCGCGTCGGGCCTGCGGAATGGGCGGGTCGCGGTTTCGCCAATGGCGGTGCTCCGGTCTGGCAGCAGGTTCCCGGGCAGCCGCAGACGCCGCCTGCGCCGCGCCTGCCGGCAGCCGCAACGTCTGGCCCGCCGGGAGGCGCGTGCGACTACTCGTTCATCTTCACCAACGGCGAATACGAGATGATTCCCGGCGAGGCGTCCCCGCTGGCCGACAAGTTCGGCTGCGGGCCGCGCCGCAAGGAAGAGGACGTGACCGATCCCAAGGCAGGCTATGTCTGGGATGCGACGCGGCAGGATCCGGGAACCGATGGCTGGGGCCGCTACCCGCGTTCAGGCCGCGCGGTGGTCTATACCTATCCTGGCTGCAAGGATGGGCGCGTCGTGGCCGATGTGATCCGCTTGCAGAAGGGGCACACGGAAGGCCTTGAGCCGAATGTGACAGACAAGCTGATTGGGCTCGCGGTTTCAGCGAAGGGCGGCAAGATCGCGAACGGATCGTGGACGCCGCCCGCCCCGCCGGCAAACTGACCAGCGCCGGCGCCGGTGGAATTGCTTCATCGGCGCCGGAAGCTGTTTCGCGATGGCGCGCGGTGTTCTAGACATGGGGAAGGAGACATTCCCATGCGCTTTTTACACCTCGCCCCCGCCATCGCCGCCGCGACCGCCGCTCTTGCTCTGGCCGCGTGCACGCCTGCCGACGCCGCTCTGGAGGGCGACTTGGTGATCAATGGCCTCGATCCGGCCACTTGGACGGTTGTGGTCACACGCGCCGAAAACAAGACGGCCATATCGATCGTGGGCGAGCCGTCGTTCGAAGGGCCCGCGCCGGTGAAGGCAGCGGTCAAGACGCCAGAAGGCAAGGACGAATTCACGCTGACCTCGGCGACGCCGAAGGGCGATTTCGTGATCCGCCTGCGCCAGGAAGCTTGCCTCGACGGGATCGACAACAATGTGAAGTACGAGTGGGCGGCCAGCGTCGACTGGCAGGGTGAGCTGTTCACCGGTTGTGCGCGCGCGCCGGTCAAGAAGTGAACCTGCCAGCCGTCGGTTGACGCGGGCGGCGGGCGACCGCAGGGTCGCCACGTTGATTGCAGCAATAGCGGGGTTAGCACGATGCGGATCGGTTTGATGGGTCTTGTCGGCGGCGTTGTGGGCGCAACGTTGTTGCTGGCCGCGTGCGGTTCATCCGGGCCCGAACCGGGCTCGAAGGAATGGTGCGACGCGACCCCGCAGGAGAAGCAGGCAGAAGATCCCACCGCCATGGGCAAGTGCCTGGACATGCAGGCGCAGTAGTACGGGCCCGCTTCGCCGGTTTGCGGCGCGACTGCCGGGCGGAGGCCCGGCGGTCCATGGCCGATCAGATCGGCATGCGCATGATTTCCTGGTAGGCCTTGATCACCTCGTCGCGCACGGCGATGACCGTTTCCAGCGTTGCCTCGGCGGCGGCGACGGCGGTCACGACATCGACGAGATCGCCGCGGCCCATGGCGGCGTTGGTGACGGCCATCTCGGCGGCGTTGCCGGCCTGCGAGACCGAGCCCACGGCCGAGTTGAGCATGGAGCCGAAATCAGGGCCGGTGACGCCCTGTGTTTCCTTGCCGCCGGTTAGGTTGCCGAGCGTTTGAGCTACGCCGCCATATGCCTTGACGGCTGAGAGACCGAGATCGGACATCTACTTACGCCTTCAGCAGGGAAACGACGCCGAGCATCATGGCGCGGCTCGACTCGATGACGTTGAGGTTGGCCTCGTAGGCGCGCTGCGCCTCGCGCAGGTCCGCCATCTCGATCAGGCTCGAGACGTTCGAGAGCTTCACATAGCCGTTGGCGTCTGCGCCGGGATGCGAGGGATCGTATTTCAGCTGGAAGGGCGAGGTATCCTCGCGCGAACCCGTAACGCGCACGGTGTCGGCGCCGACTTCGCGGTCGTAATACGTGCGGAAGACAGGCGCCTTGCGCTTGTAGGGATCGCCGCCGGGCGTTGTCGCCGTGGCGTCGGCATTGGCGAGGTTCTCGGCCGAGATGCGGATGCGGACGGTCTGCGCGCGCAGGCCCGTTGCGGCCGCGCCCATGGCGGACATGAGGTCGGATGACATGGCTGTCTCCTAGAGGCGGTCGCTCACCTTCCCGGTGCGCGCGACGCCAGCCGCAGCAGGCCCAGACTCTTCTGGTACAGGCCAACCATGGTTTCGAAATCCATTCGGGTTTCGGCGATCTTGATCATCTGCTCCTCGACCACGACGGCGTTGCCGTCGAGCGTGGTTTCGGAGTCAGGGGATTTGACGACGGAGACGCGCGGCGCGGACACGCCGCCTGCGGGCTGCATGTGACCGGCCTGGGTTGCGACCATGGCGGTGCGGCCCGCCGCAGGCGCGCCACGACTCTGGGCGGCCATGCGTTGCAGCGTGGAGGCGAAAGCATCCTGATCGATATCGCTGGGCACATATCCCGGTGTCGAAACGTTTGCGACGTTCTGGGCGATGATCTTCTGCCGTTCGCCCAGCATCTGCATGCGGGCCTTGAGCAGCGAGAAGACCGAAATCTGGTTCGGGTCCATGGCGATGTCCCTGGGGGCGAACCGGTGTGGTTCGAGCCCATCACCCGGCAGTTTTGACCTGTTTGCTTAAGAGGGACTTAAGAGCCCGTCGGTTTTGTTAACCGGTCGTTTACCGGCGTTTCCCATGGATTAACCATACCCGGCCCGAATGGCCGCAACTGGCGCTGGTCCAACATGGACATCTTTTCGGCCCTTCAGGCTCTCGCGGCGCTGGCCTTCGTGCTCGGCCTGCTGCTCGGCGGCGCGTGGCTTCTGCGCAAATATGGTAGTCGCATCGGGCTCAAGACCGGGCAGGTGAGCCAGGATCTCAAGGTCCTCGAATGGCGCTCGCTCGACATGCGGCGCAAGCTGGCCGTCGTCCGCTGGGGCGAGAAGGAACACCTGCTGTGCCTTGCGCCCACAGGGGACATGGTGATCGCCTCGCGCGATGCGCCGGCCGCGTTCAAGCCGGTTGCGCCTGATCATAAGGGCGGCGGGTCAACAACATGATCGCGCGCATCCTTCGCTTTCTTCCCGCAGTCCTGCTCGCGGCGTTCATCGCGCCCGAGGCGCTGCCGCAGACGATCTCTGTCGATCTCGGCACGGGTCAGGGGCTGACGTCCGGCATCGTGCAGATGATCGCGGCGCTGACCGTGCTGTCGCTGGCGCCGTCGATCCTGGTGATGACAACCAGCTTCGTGCGGATCGTGGTGGTGCTGTCGCTGCTGCGCACGGCGATCGGCCTGCAGAATGCGCCCCCTAACTCAGTGGTGATCTCGCTGTCGCTGTTTCTGACCGGCTTCGTGATGGCGCCGACTTTCATGGCGTCCTACGAGGCGGGCATCCAGCCCTACATGGCCGAAGCGATCTCGCTGGAGGAAGCCATCCCGCGCGCGCTGGGGCCGGTGCAGCAGTTCATGGGTGCGCATGCCAACGAGGCAGATGTGGCGCTGTTCGCGGGCATGGCGAACATCGACAACCTGCAGAACGCGGCGGATGCGCCGTTCCACGTTCTTGCTCCCGCCTTCATGATCTCGGAGTTGAAGCGCGCTTTCGAGATCGGCTTCATGGTGTTCCTGCCATTCCTTGTGATCGATCTTGTGGTGTCGTCCATCCTGATGGCGATGGGCATGATGATGCTGCCGCCGGTCACCATCTCTCTACCGTTCAAGTTGATCTTCTTCGTGCTGGTGGACGGATGGCGCTTGCTGTCTGGCTCGCTGGTCGAGAGCTTCATGACCCTGCCGCCAAGTTGACGCGGCGCGGGGCGCGCGGGTTGAAACGTGTGAACAGGGCGGGAGCCACAACTCCCGCCCTTTCCGTTTCAACTGGCCGTCAGCCGATCTTCAGCCGCACGAACGCCATCGCGCCGACGGGATCGCCGTCATAGAGCGCCGAGAGTTCGCCGCTCGTCCAGTTCTGGGTGAAGGACGCGCCCAGCGCCATGACGACTGACTCCGACAGGCGGAAGTCGTGCGAAGCGCCTACAGACAAACGCATCACATCCTCCACGGCCCCGTGATGGCCGTGAGCGGCGTGGGCGCCGAGTTCGTCCGTCTCGATTGCTTCGAAGCGTGAGAACACGGTCCATGGGCCGTTGCCTGGCTTGTAGGAGGCTTCGGCCAGCCAGGCGTCGAGGGTGACGTCCTCGGTCGATTCCTTTCGCGCGAAGGCGCCGGTGAAGGACACTTCTCCGCCTTCGAGCTCGCCGGTGTAAAGCGCGCTGGCGGAATACTTCATGTAATCCACATCGGGTTCGAGTTGTTCTGGCGAGGTGACATCGGCCCAGCTTGCCTGCAGGGACCAGTTGGACGTGGGGTTCCACGACAGGCGGACGGAGGTGGAATCAAGTTCGCCGGTTTCGATGTCCCAGCGATCCTGGTCTGGCTCGCGGCCCCGGAAGCGGGAGGCTTCGAATTTCAGATTGTCGTGGACATAGCCGGCGGTGAGGACGCCGAAGGTGATGTGCGTCGAGTCGAGCCAGTGGTGCGTGATCGGCGCTTCCGGGCTCGCCATCGCGGCGGGGCGATGCATGAAGGCAGGCGGGCCGAACGCCGGCTCTCCTGGAAGGCCAGCATAGAGGAAAACGCTGTCAGTGCTTGAGAGCGCAAGACTGTAGCTGGCCGAGAGCTCCATGAAGAAATCATGCGGGTGCTGGCGGTCCACCAGCGTCTCCACGCCATCAGCGGTTTCGCCAGCGGCAAAGAGGAGTGGATAGCCGCTCTTGCCCATCAGCGGATCCGGGCTGACCATCCCGCGCAGTTGCAGCGTTCCGGGGCCGGCGGGGCCGCGGAGGGAGCCCATTACCATGCCGGCGCCGAAGAACTTCGCGTCGCCGCGCGGACCGTCCTGCCAGGAATAGACCCCATCGAGCGTGGCGTGGACCATCGCGCTCCAGTCGTTGCCGAGGGCGTAGTGCAGGCCGCCATGGGTTGCGGCATCCGGTTGCCACGCGGTGCCTGATGCGTCGCGCGACATGGCGTAGGAGCCAAGGGCGCTTGGCATGGCTGCATGACCGGCGTGGGGGCTGTGCGTCATCTGCCCGTGGTTCATGCCGGAATGGTCCATCTTCGAATGGTCCATGCCTTCATGACCTGCGTGACCGGAATGGTCTTCGGCGGGCGGTTGGGGTTGCGGCGCCTGCGGTTGTCCGTGGGTGCTGTGGTCCTGTTCCTGCGCCAGTGCATGTGGCGCGGCGAGGATCGCCGAGGCGATCAATCCGATGTGTTTCATGGGGGTATCCTGAACTGAATCTCTTGGGCGGCCCTGAAGGGGCTGCGCGGAAACGGAGATCAGGTCAGGCGCGTGGTGGTCTCAGGCCCGGCGAGGGGACGAGGGATGCAAACTGTGCATCAGCGGCGACCAGCCATGCGTAGGGCGCAATGCGCGTGGAGCCGGGAAGGCTGGTGGGGGTGCTACAGACTTTCAGCGCGGCAATACACTCACAATGGTCGGGCGCTGGAGCATCTGGCGTGCCTGTTGGCGCGGCGTGATGCGCCGGCGCTGTGGCGTCAGACATGCCGTGGCAGTCGGGCTGTTCCGGTTCGACAGCTTGCGCATCGGCCTGCGCGAGCTGCGCGCAGTGAGCGGCAGCAGCTTCCATCTGGCCGGCGAAGGTGATCGCCATGAACAGCGCCAGCATGATGCGGGTCAGCGCCTGGAACATTGGCGGAAGATCGGGGCGGAGGCGGGGAGTGTCAATGCGCGGGCGCGATGTCCGTGAACGTCGAGACCGACCCCCACCTGGTTCCACCCCCTGAAAGGGGGGGAGGACAGGTGGGGGTCTCTATCGGTGGGCGAAGCGCCTATTCCCCGTTCGCCGCCTTGCGCAGGGTTTGCGTCAGGGCCTGCGTCTTCTGGCTTTGCACGCGATCCGTTGCCTTGGGCATGGCGGAGTTGACGACGATGATGAGGTTCTCTTCCGGATAGATCTCGATGCCCTGGCCGAAGATGCCGCGGGCGGCGTAGCCGGCGCCGTCCTCGCGCGGCCACCAGAAATAGCCGTAGTTCTCGCCGGGCTTGCGCGCCGCTTCCGGGATGCGGTTCGTGGTGGCGGCGGTGACATAGCCGGGCGGCAGGACAGGCTTGCCGTTGATCTCGCCATTGCCGAGCAGGAAGAGACCGATGCGGCCATAGTCGCGCAGCGTCGCGCTCATGCAGCAACCGCCGCGCTCGATGCCGGCCTTGTCCAGCATCCAGATCGCGTCGCTCTCCATGCCGAATGGCTTCCAGAGTTTCGTTGATGCGTACTGCGACAGGGACACGCCGCCGAGCGCGCGGGCAAGGACGAGGCCGGCAAGATCGGTCTCGCCGGTCTTGTAGACCCATTTGCCGCCCGGTTCCGTCTCGCGCTTGAGACCCGCCATGTATTTCAGCAGCGGGTTGTTGGTGATTGCGCCGCCGCCGTTGTAGTTCGCGGTCGAGGCCATCGCCACATCGGATTTCGGATTGGCGTAGTCCTCGTTCCATTTGACGCCGGTGGTCATCGACATCAGGCGATGCAGGCTGACGCCGTCATAGGCCGTGCCCTTGAGTTCGGGCAGGTAGTAGGTGATGGGATCATAGACGCTGCCGATGATGCCATCCTTGATCGCGGCGCCGATCAGGATCGAGGTCAGCGACTTCGCGACCGAGAAGGTGGTCCAGCGATCCTCCGGCTTGCGGCCGAGGGCGTACTTCTCGAGCACGATCTCGCCGTTCTTTATGACCAGGACGCCGCTGATGCGGTTGTCGGTCATGAACTTGTCGATGGCGTAGGACTTTCCGGACCAGGTGATCTTCGGATCGATCGGCGTCGCGGCGACGGGAAGGGCGCGGACATTCGGCCCCTTGGCGATGGTTCCGACCTGGTAGGTCTTCTCGATCGCCGGATAGCGCTCAAGCTGCTGCTTCTGCGTCCATGTGAGAATGGAGGGGACGGGATCTGTCCCCACCGCCTTTTGCGCAAGTGCTGGCGATGCAGCGAGCAGGAACGCGCCCGCGGCGGCGACGATTCTCGTTGTCCTGAAGATCATGAAGCGTCCTCCCGGTTCATTGGGAGGGAAGAAAGGCGCGCGCGCCGCCAACGTCAAGGATGACGGCGCGGCGCCCGGCCACGTTCGCGCGGATGTGAGGTAACGCCGCCTAGCGCGGCGCCACAGCTGATGGTCCAAGCTCCAGTTCGGCGCGGGCCGAGCGGGGATGGGCCATTTCCGGCAGCTGGCAGATCACCGACGTTCCCGAACCCGGCGCCGACTTGATCTTCACGTCGCCGCCGTGGAGCTCCACGAAGGAGCGCACCAGCGCAAGGCCGAGGCCTGCGCCGCGTGTGTCGCCGGTGGTGAAGGAGTCGAACACGCTCGACTGGCGCTCGAGCGCAATGCCCTTGCCGTTGTCGGATACGGCGAGGCGGATGATGCCTTCGCTGGGAACGGGCTTGGACGCCTCGATCTTGATGTGGCCGCCCGCGCCGGTGAAGCGCAGCGCGTTGGTGAGCAAGTTGAACAGCACCTGCTTGATGCGGCGCTCGTCGGCATAGACGTTGCCGATCCGATCGTCGCACAGGATTTCCACACGCACCTTGGTGTTCTCCGCCGTGGTGACCACCAGGTCGACCGCGTCCTCGATGGCGCCGCGCAGCGAGAATTCGGACAGCTCGAGCTCCATCTTTCCGGCGTCGATCATGGCGAGATCGAGGATGTTGGAGATGACCTTCGACAGATGGTCGGCGGCGTCGAGGATGTGATCGACCTGTTCGCGCTGTTTCTCCGTAAGCGCGCCGGGGCGTTCGCTCTCGAGCAGTTCGGCATAGCCAAGAATGGTCGTGAGCGGCGAGCGCAGCTGGTAGGACACGTTCTGCACGAACTCGTTCTTGAGCTTGTCGGCGGCCTGCAGCGCCTCGTTCTTGTCCTTGAGCGCGATCTCGACCTTGCGGGCGGCGGTCACGTCCATGAAGGCGATCAGGGTTGCGCCGTTGGGCAGCGGCTGGGTGATCCAGGTGATCGTGAGATCATTGGACGTGCGCATCACGCCCTGGTCCTGCTGGCGGTATTCCGGCGAGGGGTTGGTGACGCGGGATTTGATCGTCTGCCACACGCCGCGATCGTGATAGAGGCGGGCGCACTGACCGACGACCTGATCGAAGTCCGGGCTATCGGCGAGGCTGTCCTTCTTGAGGCCCCACAGTTCGGCGAAGGCGTCGTTGTGCAACCGCAGGCGGCCATCGGCGCTGAACACCACAACAGCTTCGCGGAGGTTGTCGAGCGTGGCCTTCTGCACGTTGATCAGCCGGTTGAATTCCGACTTGAGCGTGAGTTCATCGGTGATGTTCTTGAACAGCAGCAGCACGCCGCCGAGCGGGTGGCGCTGGCGCGTCACGCGCAGGATGCGGCCATCGGGCAGGTTCCAGAGGTCTTCGACGATGTCGACCTTTTCACCCTGATAGTATTTCAGCTCCTGCCCCCGCCATTCGGCGAAGTTGGCGCGCGACTGCAGCTTCCGGCGCTCGCGCAGACGGTCGAGGATGGAGCCGTGGTCGGGACGATCGAGCAGGTAGGCGGGATCAAGCTCCCACATTTCCTGGAAGGCGCGGTTGTTGAAGATAAGCTTGCGGTCGGGCCCGAAGATGGCGACGCCGTCGGTGATGTGGTTCAGCGTGTCGTCATGGGCCTTGGAGTTTTTCTCCAGCGTCTCGCGCGCGGTTTCCTGGTCGGTGATGTCAAAGGCCATGCCGCCAAGGCCGCCGGAAAGCGGGAACATTTTCACACGCATCGCGCGGCGTTCGCCGGACACAACGATGTGCCGCATTTCGTCGGTTTCACCGTTGGCGTTGATCGTCTTCTGCGCCTGGCTGGTGACGTGCTGGTCGAGCATGATCTGGCGGTCGAGGACGTGGTCCATGTTGGGGGCGCCAACGGCTTTCATGTAGGCGCGGTTGACCCATTGCAGCTTGCCGGCGCCGGACATGCGCCAGGCCGGGAAGGGCGCCTTGCCCAGCATTTCGAGGAAGGCCATGGGATCGCGCGCGATCGCCGCGCGGGCTTCCTCGAAGCGAGCGCGGGCGCCGGATTCCTCAAGGCCCTTGATGGTGGTGTCGGTGATCCACAGCACGGCGCGGGCGCCGGCGGTGCGACCGTCAGCCTCAAGGAAGCGGCCTGAAGGTCCGATGATGGTGAGAGAAAAGTGCGAGCCGTCCTGGCGCAGCTGTTTCAGGCGTTCGCGCAGGGTGGCGTCCTGGCCCGAGCCGTCGCGAGCTTCGAGGTCGGCGAGGCCCTCGAGGATGCGCACGCCGGGATCTTCCGACGTGCCGTCATCAGCAAAGCGCAGCATGGCCATCAGAGCGACCGGCGAGCCGTAGAGATTGGGCAGGCCCCATTCGGAATCGGGGTTGCCGTGTGTGGCGGCGGGCTCTGCGTCTTCCCAAACCATGATGACGCCGGGGTGGGCGCCGAACACGCTCTCGGCGCGCGCCAGTTTCTCGCGCGCCTTCTGTTCGGCTTCCCGATATTTCTTGGCGGCGCCGCGCGCGCCATCCGAAATCCTGAGCGCCCAGAGCAGGGCGGCCAATCCGAATGCCGCTGCGCCTGCAACGAGCAGGACCAGCGGCTGGGTGAGGTTCATGTCCATGGTCGTCCTAGCCCCGGCCCGGCCGAATCACTTGCACTCGGGGCATCCTACAGGCGGACACCCTCAGTTAACCAAATGGCAGGAAAGCCGGTTAATGGCCGGTTAAATGCGCTGCTCGGCCCGGCAAGAATTGCCGGGTGAAGACACAGAACGCAGCGTTCCGTCCGCGAAATTCGGCCTATTGCGTGGGCTGCTTCATCTGTTCGGCGGTCCATGACGCGCTGACGGCCGGTGAGAAGCCGGCGATCAGCGTCCAGTTGGCGACGTAGATGGCGCACTGCTCGTCGGGCGGCAGCGTGGCCATCTGGCCGGAGCGATAGGCCTGCCACTGATGGTCATAGAGGCGGTCCCTGAGGGCGTTCTGGAAGGCGGTCGACTGGATGCGGTTTGGCGCTTCGCGGCGAATGTTGTGCTTGCGGCCCGAAGCGATGGCGCGAACGATCGATGTGCTGATCGCGGCGGCGAGGCGGCGCGTTTCGGTGTTGGCGGGATCGAGGCCGCCGCCCGCAGGATCGATGGACGCCTGACAGTATTCCGGCGCGCGCATGGCGGCGAGCATGTTGTCAGCCATCTCGTCCAGCACGCTGTCTTCCGCGCCGGCTATGTCCGAGGCGTTGGCTTGGCGCAGCACGCTGAGACGTTCGCCGAGCAACTTTTCGAAGCGGTACATATCGCGCGAGGGATCGGGGACCTGCACGAGCAGGTAGCCCATCACGGTCTGATAGTCGCCGGGCAGCAGCTCGCGGAATTCCTCGAAGAAGAGACCGTCGATCGGATCGGCAAGAAGCTTGGCTTCGGCGCTGGTCGTGGTTCCGGGTCTCACGACAATGGGTGGAGCTGGTTGTGCCGATGGCGCGCCGGGAGATTGGGCGGGTGCGGCTGTGCCAATCGTCGTGGCAAGTGTTGGCGGCTGTGCGCCCTGCTGCAGCACGGTGAAGATCGCGCCGAGGGCGACAGCACCGCCGAGCACGGCGGCGATGATGAGGTTCTGCCGAGCGCCACCGCCGCTGACCTCGCCGCTTCCGGCCTGGCGCGGACGTGGAGGTTTTGGAGGCTTGGCAGGTTTCGGCGGCTTTGTCGGGCGCGGCGCGTCCTGATCGTGGGTGACGGCAGGCCGGGCGTAGCTGGACGGAGTGTTGGACGGCGGCGGAGGCGTTTCGGCGACTTGCTGCGCGACAACTTCTGGCATGGCCTGTTGGCGCGGGAGCGGTGCGCCACACGCAAAGCAGCTATAGGCCGCCGGAGGCACATTCGAGCCGCAACTGGCGCACGTGTTGGACATCCCCGACCTCTTCCCCGATCACACGCACTATAGAGGCGCGCAGCGCGAATTTACAGGGCATGAACGGAAGAGCCCGTCGAACCACGAGGGGCCGGGCTCAGATTTCCTGGTTGTAGTGGCCGACTTCGGCAAACTTGCCGAGGCGGGGTTTCACTTCCTCGCGGAAGAGCGCCCGCATGTCGTCTTCGCCCTGCATCGACTCAACGACCACGACCAGTTCGGGCTTGTTGGACGAAGCGCGCACGAGGACCCAGGAACCGTCGTCCAGCGTGACGCGTGCGCCGTTGACCGTGTTCACGTCGATGATCTTGCGGCCGAGGATTTCGCCGCCTGACTTGCCGAGCGCTGAATAGTCGGCGACGACCTGATCGACGATGGCGTATTTCTTCTCGTCGTCGCAATGCGGCGACATGGTGAGCGAGGTCCACGCATTGCCAAGGTCGCCTTTCAGGTCGGATAAAGAACGACCCGGGTTGCGGTCCAGCATCTGCAGCACGGCGGCGGCGGCGACGAGGGCGTCGTCATAGCCATAGCCATAGGGCTTGCGGAAGAACATGTGGCCCGACTTCTCGAAGCCAGCGAGGGCGTCGAGTTCGGTCGTGCGCCGCTTGATGTAGGAGTGGCCGGTCTTGAAGTAGTCGACCGTGACGCCGTTCTCCTTGAGAACCGGGTCGGTCTTGTACAGGCCGGTGGATTTCACATCGACCACGAAGGTCGCGTTCTTGTGCAGCTTTGACAGGTCGCGCGCGAGCAGAAGGCCGATCTTGTCGGCGAAGATTTCCTCACCCTTGTCGTCAACGACGCCGCAACGGTCGCCATCGCCGTCGAAGCCGACGCAGAGATCGGCGCCATGATCCTTCACGGCCTGACCCATCGAGACCAGCATCTCGTGGTCTTCCGGGTTCGGATTGTATTTGGGGAAATTGTAATCGAGGTTGGTGTCCATCTCGATTACCTCGGCGCCCATGGCGCGCAGCGCATCGGGAGCGAACGCACCGGCCGCGCCATTGCCGCAGGCGCACACGACCTTCAGCTTGCGGGACAGCTTGATGCCTTTGGTCACGTCAGCGATGTAGCGCTCCCGCATGCCATCGACGCGGATCAGCTTGCCGCCGGGTTGCGGATTGAACTTGCCGTTGAGAACGATGTCCCTGAGGCGGCCCATCTCTTCGGGGCCGAAGGTGAGCGGCTTGTTGGCGCCCATCTTCACGCCGGTCCAGCCATTCTCGTTGTGGCTGGCGGTAACCATGGCGACACACGGGATGTCGAGGGCGAACTGGGCGAAGTAGGCGATGGGGGACAGGGCGAGGCCGATGTCGTGGACTTCGAGACCGGCTTCGAGCAGGCCGAGCGTGAGGGCCTGTTTGATCGATAGCGAATAGGAGCGGTAGTCGTGGCCTGTCACGATGCGCGGGGCGACGCCCATTTCGCGGATCAGCGTGCCAAGGCCAAGGCCGAGCGCCTGGACGCCAAGGAAGTTAAGCTCCGGCGCCTTGGGATATTGCGGTCCGCCAAACCACCAGCGTGCGTCGTACTCGCGAAAACCCGTGGCCTTCACCAACGGGATATTCTCGAAATCGTACGTGTTGGCCTGGAGATCCGTGCGGGGCGTTTTCATGGAGCGATACCGATGGGTTCTGTGCCGAATGACGTCATGGAAGGCGCGAGATGGAGCCCGGCCTGCCAGTTCCAGATCGCAGAGCAAGGGCAGGGCCAAGCCATGGCCGCTCGCCTGATAGGCGAATTCCCGAATCAAACCAAGCGCAGAAGGGGAACATTGGGCGATCTGGGCGCGCCCCGGCGCAGTTGATGCATGAACGTCTGGTTGGGGCAATCTGCAGGCGGTAGCGGGCGATGATCGCGAACATCCAGATACTTCGCGCAGTGGCCGCGCTCGCGGTCGTCCTGCACCACACCCAGTTTCAGCTGCAGATCGCCTACGGCACGCCACACTTCGCACTGGTGGGCCGGGCAGGCGTTGACCTGTTCTTCCTGATCTCCGGCTTCGTGATGGTTTACACCACGCGCGAAACACAAAGGACGACGACCCAGTTCTGGATGGACCGCGCCGTGCGCATCGTGCCGCTCTACTGGCTAGGCACCAGCCTCGTGATCGCGCTCTTCCTGGCTGGCCTGCCGGCGCTCGACGTTCAGGAACTGAGGCTGGGCGACATCGTCAAAAGCTATCTGTTCATACCCTATCTTGCTTCCTACGGCGAAGGTCGGCCCATCCTCGATGTTGGCTGGACGCTGAACTACGAAGTCTATTTCTACGCGCTCTTCGGGCTGACCTTCTTCGTACGCTCGCAGGCCAAGGCGCTGCTGCTGTTGGGCGCGCTGTTCGTCGCGATCTGGCTGTTTGTGAAGCTCAATCCGCAATTGCCCTTCGTGATTGCGCACTATGGCAGCGCGCTTGTGTTCGAGTTCCTGATCGGCGGGGCGATTGCGCTCTGGCATCATCGCTGGATCAGCGGCAAGCCTGTGCAACGGCCTGCGCTCGGCGCGGCGCTGGTGCTGGCTGGTCTTGTCGCGGTGTTTGCCGCCGGCTGGAAGTTCGCAGCCATCGTCAACCAGAATCCCGAACTGCGCGTAGCCGTATTCGGTGGTCCGGCCATCCTTGTGCTGGTGGGCGCGCTATTGCTGGAGCAGGCGGGATACACAATGAAGTCGCGGTTCGTGCTGCTGCTGGGCGCGGCGAGCTATGCGATATATCTTGCGCATCCGATGGTGCTGCAGATGGCGGTGCCTGCCTTCAACGCAATCGTTCCGGGCACAAGTCTCGCCCACAAGGCGGGCGCCGTGGTGTTCGCCTTCACGCTTGCGGTCGCCGCCGGGCTTGCGGTGCACCTGTGGGTCGAGCGGCCCATGACGGCGGGTCTGCGTGCGATGCTGAAGCGCAAGCAACGCCCGAAGCCGGCCGCCAACCTCAGCGCGCGCTAGATCGTCAGCTGCGTGCCGAGCTCAACCACGCGCGAATACGGAATGCGGAAGAACTCCGTGGCGTTGGTGGCGTTGCGGTTGAGGAAGATGAACAGGTGATCCTGCCATAGCGGCATCCCGTGCTTCCCGTCGGCCAGAAGGGTGCGGCGGCTGAGGAAGAACGACGTCGTCATGATATCGAACGACAGGCCGATCTTCTTTTTCGCCAGCGCGAGGCCATAGGTGACGTTCGGCGTTTCCATGAAGCCGAATGTCATGGTCAGCTTGGCAAAGTTGGGTGCGATCTCCTCGTACACCACCTTGTTCTCGTCCGGCTTGTACGGCACCTGCGCTGTCTTCACGGTCAGAACGACGTTGTGTTCGTGCAGCACCTTGTTGTGCTTCAGGTTGTGAAGCAGGGCCGTAGGGGCGGTGTCGGGATCGGCCGTGAGGAACAGGGCGGTGCCCTTCACCACGTGCGGGGGCTTTTCCTGCAGCCCCTTGATCACATCCTCGAGCGATATGTCGTTGCGTGTGCGCTCGGCAAGCAGGCGCGCGCCGCGCACCCAGGTCCACATGGCGATCGCGAGAACGGCGGCGATCAGCAGGGGAACGTGGCCCCCTTGCGGCACCTTCAGGAGGTTGGAGGCGAGGAAGACGCTCTCGATCAGGAAGAACGGGCCGACAATCAGCAGCGCCAGCCATACCGGCTTGTTCCAGACGCGACGGACGGCGATGAAAGTAAGAATTGAGGCCGTGATCATGGCGCCGATGACCGAGACGCCATAGGCAGAAGCCAGCGCCGAGGAGGAACGGAAGCCGAGTACCAAGATTACTACCCCTGCGAGCAGGATGTAGTTGATCTGCGGCATGTAAATCTGGCCGTGTTCGCGCGCTGATGTGTTCACAATTTGCAGGCGCGGAAGAAGGCCCAGCTGCACGGCCTGTTGCGAGAGCGAGTATGCGCCGGTGATCACGGCCTGGCTGGCGACAACGGTTGCCAGCGTAGCCAGAATGACCAGTGGAGCCTGGAAGCCGCCCGGAGCCATCAGGAAGAACGGATTGCTCATGGTTTCGGGATGCGCAAGCACCATTGCGCCCTGGCCAAGATAGTTGAGGGCGAGGCATGGCAGCACCAGCCACGTCCATGTGACCGCGATTGGCTTGCGCCCGAAATGGCCCATATCGGCGAACAGCGCCTCTGCGCCGGTCACGCAAAGGAATACCGAGCCGAGCACGACGAAGCCCAGGGTCGAGTGCGTGAGCATGAACATCACCGCGTGATGCGGGCTCAGCGCATAGAAGATCGCCATGCCATCCTGCGAGATGTGATACAGGCCAAGTCCGCCTAATGTGAGAAACCAGACAAGGCAGATCGGACCGAACCAGGCGCCGACGATAGATGTGCCGTTCTTCTGGATCACGAACAGCCCGACCAGGATGGCCAGCGTGATCGGCAGGATGAACGGATCGATCCAGCCCTTGAGTTCGGGAATGGTCGAGAGGCCCTCGGCGGCCGACAACACCGACATGGCTGGTGTCAGCAGTGCGTCACCGAAGAACAGGCCTGCGCCGCAGATCGCAATGATGAACAGCAGGCGGGTTCGCTTGCCGATTGTGCGCTGGATCAGCGCCATCAGCGACAGGGTTCCGCCTTCGCCGCGGTTGTCGAGACGCGTGACGATGAAAACGTACTTGATCGTGACGACAAAGATCAGCGCCCACACCATCAGCGAGATAATGCCAAGCACATCCTCACGCGGGACTTCGCCGCCGCGCGCAACGTTGATGTGATGAACGGACTCGCGGAAGGCGTAGAGCGGGCTGGTGCCGATATCGCCGAAGACGACGCCGACGGATGCCAGCGCAAGCGCCCAGAATCGCCTTCCGGTCGCGGGGTGTCCCGTTGATGGAGCCGCGCCACCCGGAGAGGAAGCTTCGGTCATCGTGAAATACGCCTCTGCCGCGAACCGCACACGGCCCCGAACGGGCGCGGTCCTAGTCCCGCAAGCACCTAGGCGAAAGGGGTAAAATTTCGAGTCTCTGCTATGGACAATCCGAAACAGGGCGAGAACAGCCGGGCGCGCTCGGCTGCCAATCCCCAGCAAAACAAGGGTTTTCGCGCGCGGGCAGGAATTCTGACAGGTCAGGGTGCGACGTTGGCGCGCTTGGCCTGTCCGCCAATCGGGCCGGTGTCGGTCTTTGAGAGATGCCGACTTGGTCTGGCGCCTGGGAAAGTCTTTGCCACTCGGGTCAAGGAAAAGCGGGCGACCTCTCTCGATGTCGCCCGCTTCCTGAACGGATGTCACAGCCAGATCCCGGGGGGTCGGGGGGGACGGATAAGGGACCCGGCCGTGACGGGGGAAGAACGCAGCTACAGAAGCGCGGTTCCACACCCATTCCACATTCCAGCCCCCGGCCGCGCCCGCTGGCCGACCGGGCGAATGCAAAGCGCCGCGCCCTCGACATGTATGGAGCGGGTGCTGAAATACCCGTAACGTGGACAGGGACTAATTCCCATGATGGGCCGCCACACCACCGGAACGCTGGTTGCCGCCATGGCCTTCGGGACGAGCGGATGATCGATGGCAAGGACGGCTATCTCATTCCGGGTCTCATCGACGGGCATGTGCATCTTGATGTGCTTCCCGTGTTGCGTCCGGAAGACGAGGCAAAGCATCCAGGACTTGCAGAGGCGCTGTGCGATCCATCGCGAAGAGCCGTCAGCGATGGCGCAGCGAAAAACGAAAAGGGCCCGGTAATCACCGGACCCTTCCACGTAGTCGTATGAAGTAGTCGTACTAGTAGCGGTAGTGCTCCGGCTTGAACGGGCCTTCCGGCGCGACGCCGATATAGGCGGCTTGCTCGTTCGAGAGCTTGGTGAGATTGGCGCCGAGCTTGTTGAGGTGAAGCATCGCAACCTTCTCGTCCAACTTCTTCGGCAGCGTGTAGACCTTGTTCTCGTAGGCCTTGCCATTGGTCCAGAGTTCGATCTGGGCCAGCGTCTGGTTGGTGAACGAGGCCGACATCACGAAGGACGGGTGTCCCGTCGCATTGCCGAGGTTCAGCAGGCGCCCTTCGGACAGCAGGATCATCCGCTTCCCATCGGGGAAGTTGATCATGTCGACCTGCGGCTTGATGTTGTCCCACTGGTAGTTCTTCAGCGCAGCGACCTGGATCTCGTTATCGAAGTGGCCGATGTTGCCGACGATGGCCATGTCCTTCATCTCGCGCATGTGCTCAAGGCGGATGATGTCCTTGTTGCCGGTGGTGGTGATAAAGATGTCGGCGGTCTTCACGACGTCTTCGAGCGTGACGACTTCAAAGCCGTCCATACAGGCTTGAAGCGCGCAGATCGGATCGACTTCGGTGACCTTCACGCGGGCGCCCGCGCCCTGCAGCGAAGCGGCCGAACCCTTGCCAACGTCGCCATAGCCGCACACGACCGCGACCTTGCCGGCCATCATCGTGTCAGTGGCGCGGCGGATGCCGTCGACCAGCGATTCCTTGCAGCCATACTTGTTGTCGAATTTCGACTTGGTGACCGAGTCGTTCACGTTGATCGCGGGGAAGGGCAGGTGGCCCTTTTCCATCAGGCGATAGAGGCGGTTGACGCCCGTCGTGGTTTCTTCCGTCACGCCCTTGATGGCGTGGCGCTGCTTGGTGAACCAACCGGGCGATTGCGCCAGGCGCTTCTTGATCTGCTTGAAGAAGTAGATCTCCTCTTCCGATTCCGGCTTCTCGATCAGGCTGGTCTCGCCCTCTTCGACCCGCGCGCCGATCAGGATGTACATGGTAGCGTCGCCGCCATCATCCAGGATCATGTTGGTGAAGCCGCCATCTGGCCACTGGAAGATCTTGTCGGTGTAGTCCCAGTATTCTTCCAGGCTCTCGCCCTTCACGGCGAACACCGGGATGCCGGCTTTAGCGATCGCGGCGGCGGCGTGGTCCTGCGTCGAGAAGATGTTGCATGAGGCCCAGCGCACTTCGGCGCCCAAGTGTTTCAGCGTCTCGATCAGAACGCCGGTCTGGATCGTCATGTGGAGCGAGCCGGTGATGCGGGCGCCCTTCAGCGGCTGGGCCTTGCCGTATTCCGCGCGCGTCGCCATCAGGCCGGGCATCTCGGTTTCGGCGATCACCAGTTCCTTGCGGCCATAATCGGCGAGCGAGATGTCCGCCACCTTGAAATCATCGAACGCCATCACCGCACTCCATCGGACAGGGATTTTCATGCGGCCTTTCCCGATCCTTGGGGGCCGCTCGCATGGGGCGTCTAGCAGACCGGGCGGGGTCCGGCAAATCATATAAAGATATCTTTATATGATTTCTCAGTCGGCCGGTGGCGATCGAGGTGAGATGGCGTCCGCAAACGCTGGCGGGTCTGTCCAAGCCGACAGATTCGCCGGGGCTGCGGTACAAATTGCGATCAACTTTGCGATCCAGCGCCCTGACTTTGCCGCCTTCGCCCACCCATCTGTCTGCAACGGGGAGTTGCGCGTTCTGTCGTGCGGTGGCCAGACTGGGTCGCCGGCGGAGACCGGATCGGGGCAAGGTTGCGAGACAGGGCAGAGGCTTTCGCTATGCGTGGATCAGTGTTTTTCGCCGGACTTGCAGGCGTTGCGTTCCTCTCGGTCACGGGCGCAGCCCCGGCGATGGCGCAGGACGTGGACCGCATCGACCGGATCACTGGCACGACCGGCCCAGGGGGCAGCTTCCGCCCGCCCGAAGGCGTCAAGGTGGTGACGCCCGGAGCGCTCGTGTTCGCCAGCTTCGACGCCAATCTCGATGGGACGATCTCAAAGGAAGAGATCGCAGCCGGCGCCGCGCGCGCCTTCCAGGTTGCCGACCGGAATGCAGATGGCGCGATCACTGGCTTCGAGCAGACGGACTGGGCGACCGCCATGGGCGACCCGACCGGCGTGCTCGCAAACGCCATGACGTTCGACATCGACCTTGATCGTTCGGTGACGCCGAGCGAGTTCGCGGCGGGAATGCATCGCATTGCTGGCCAGATCGCTGACGACAACGGCGTGCTGCGCTACACGGATCTTGTGCAGCCGTTGAACCGCGCGCCGGAGCAGGCGCAGGACACTGGCGGTGGTTGGGGTACGATCACGGGTCGCGGCTCGCCTCCGCGCGATCGCGGCGGACGCTGACCTCTAGTCCTTCTCGTCGAAGCCGCGCTCCACGAGGTGACAGACCGCTTCGAGTGCGGGCTTTGCCTCGGGGCCCTCGGCTTCGATCTCGATCACCTGGCCGACGCGGGCGCCGAGCATCAAGAGGTCCATGATCGAGGCTGCGCTGGCGACCATGCCATCATGTTTCACAGAAACGCGCGCGTCGAACTTCGCGGCTTCGCGCGCAAAGGCGGCAGAAGCGCGCGCGTGAAGTCCGCGCTGGTTCACAAGCTCTGCGCTGCGCGACCACTTGTCGGACATCGTTCCCCGCGCCCCGGCCGTGTCAGGCGCGCTGCAGAAGCGCGGAAGCGACGGAGATATATTTGCGGCCTGCGTCCTGTGCGGCGAGGGCGGCCTCGGCCACCGGTAGCTTGGCGCGTACCTCGGCAAGCTTGATCAGCATGGGCAGGTTCACCCCGGCGATCACCTCTATCTTGCCGCCGCCCATCACGGAGATGGCAAGGTTGGACGGCGTACCTCCGAACATGTCGGTGAGGATGACGACGCCTGCACCCGTGTCACACGCCTTCGCGGCGGCGATGATTTCCTTGCGGCGCATGTCCATATCGTCGTCAGGGCCGATGCAGACGGCCTGAACATTTTCGAGATGGCCGACAACGTGCTGCGCGGCGGAGATGAACTCCTCGGCCAGACGGCCATGCGTGACCACGACCAGACCGATCATTGGGGAAACTCCCGCATATCCCAGCATCCCATGGTGTGGACTCGTTTGTTCCGGGGTCAATACCGATTCAGATGTCCAGCTGTGCTGCTGGTAGTTCCACGATGAACCTGGCGCCCGCGATCCTGTCGTCGATCATCCGGTTCTCCGCCCAAACATTCCCCCGGTGCGTTTCCGTGATCTGGCGGACGATAGAAAGCCCCAAACCTGAATTATTTCCGAACTTCGTTCCCGCCGGGCGATCCGTATAGAAGCGCTGGAAGATCTTTTCCAGCTTGTCTGGCGGTATCCCCGGACCCTCATCCTCGACCGTCATCCGGATCGCCGGCCCTCGCGCAGTCGTGACCCGCGACAGTGTGACAGTCACCTGGCCGCTCGGGGGGGAGAAGGATCGGGCGTTTTCCACGAGATTCCGGATGACCTGACCGAGCGGCCCTTCGCGGCCCCTCACTTCCATTGGGCCGCTTTCCTGGTTCACCAGCACAACGCGCGCATCGGTCTCTCGCTGCGTGTCGCGATAGATGGAGATGATGTCCTCAAGCAGCCGGCCGAAGTCGACGCGCACCAGTTTCTCGCGCACGATCTCGGCTTCGAGACGCGACAGGTTGGAGATATCGGTGATGAGCCGATCAAGGCGCACGACATCACGTGCGATGACATTGGCCATTTTCTCCTTCATTGCCGGATCATGCAGCGATTGCTGCGTTTCCACGGCCGAGCGGATCGAGGTGAGCGGGTTCTTGAGTTCGTGCGCGACATCTGCGGCGAAGCGCTCGTTTTCCTGGATTCGGTCGTAGAGGGAGGTGGTCATTTCCTCCATGGCGCGAGAAAGATCTCCGATCTCGTCCTTGCGATCATGCAGCGAGCCTAGGTTGAGACGTTCGGCGGCGCCGGCTGCAACCCGATTGGATGCGATGGCAAGCTTGCGCAGCGGACGCGCGATGCCGAGCGTCAGCAGTGTCGCCGTGATGAAGGATACCAGCACCGCCACGATGATTAGCGGCACGAGGGCCGCACGCTCCGCCGCAATAATCTGGGAGATGTCGTTGGTCTCGATGGTGAGGCCGCCGACAACGCGCGCTACCTTGCGGATCGGCACTGTAACTGACAGGACACGCTCGGCCCGTTCGTTGAAGCGTTCGGAGAACCCGTCCTTGTCCTCCAGCGCCATCGCGATTTCCTGCTCGAGCGAGCGGGCCTCGGCGATGCCCGGCCGTCCGGTTGCGCTTTCGAACGTGCGGGTGATGGCGCGAACGGTGTCGAGCCATGTCTGCTCGATCCAGTTGGGATCGCGGATTTCCGGCAGGTCCTTGCGGTCGATCTCGCCCTTGAGCAGGCGCGTGTCGGCGACGATCTCCCCCCGTGCGTCATGCACGCGGATGCGCGTCGCGCCCGACAGCGGCGTCGCCGTCAACTGTTCGATGACGGCGGCGACGTCGAGGCCGGTGGGGTCATCGGTCGTCGCGCCCGCGGTGATGTAGGAGGAGATCAGGCGTGAAAGTTCGGTAAGGCTGTCCTTGCGCGCATTGACAAGACTCGAGCGTACCTCGTTCAGCACCAGCGCGCCCGTGATCAGGATCACCAGGCCGGCCAGGTTGGAAGCGAGGATCAGTCTCGCAATGGGAGACCAGAGCAGGGAACGCGGCTTGCGGCTGCGCGCCCGGCTGGCTTTCTCAGGCTTCTTTATAGCGATACCCCACGCCATACAGCGTTTCGATGCCGTCGAAGTTGTCGTCGAGATCGCGGAACTTCTTGCGCAGCCGCTTGATGTGGCTGTCGATAGTCCGGTCGTCGACATAGACCTGATCGTCGTAGGCTGCGTCCATCAGCTGGTCGCGGCTCTTTACGTATCCCGGGCGGGTGGCCAGCGCCTGCAGGATCAGGAATTCGGTGACGGTGAGGCGCACGATCTTGCCGTCCCACTGGCAGGCGTGGCGGTTGGGATCGAGCGTCAGGCGGCCACGTACGATCGGCTTCTTGTCGCCGTCCTCGGGTGTGCCCGTGACGCCGCGCGACCGGCGCAGGATGGCCTTCACGCGCTCCGCCAGCAGGCGGGTGGAGCAGGGCTTCCGGATAAAATCGTCGGCGCCGATGTTGAAGCCGACCACCTCGTCGATCTCGTCATCCTTGGAGGTGAGGAAGATTGCCGGCAGGTTCGATGTCTGGCGCAGCTTCCGCAGCAGCTCCATGCCGTCCATCTTCGGCATCTTCACGTCCAGGATGGCGATGTCCGGCGGGTTTTCCGACAGGCCGGCAAAGGCCGCCGCGCCATCGTGATAGGCACGAACCTGATAGCCCTCCTGCTCGAAGAACACTTTGAGGGACTCAACGATGTTCTCGTCGTCGTCCACGAGGGCGATTGTAGCCATAACCTGGAATCTCCTGCCGGGCGTCCCGGCGTATATCACCCCGCCATAATCGGGGTGTGCGGGCGTGAGGGCAAGTGCCCGGAATGGCTTGTCACTGCTTGATTTTCCCCTCCCGGGCTCGTCTGGCACGCGAATTGAAGCACCCGCTACAGGCGAACCAGCCCGCAAGGCCGGTTCGGTGGCCGGACGCAGCGGAGGCTTCCATGCAGGTCGTAACAGTCGGCGGGTTCAAGGGCGGAACGGGAAAGACCACCATTGCAGCACTTCTGGGCGTTGCGGCGGTGAAGGACGGCCTGCGGGTCGCCTGCCTCGACCTCGACCGGAACACCCGCAACCTGTCCAGTTTTGTTACACTGCGCCGGGCCTCGCGCCTGGAAAGCCCCGACCACGTCATGTTGATGGACATGGAGGAGGATGTGCGCACCAACGCCCGCCCGCGCCATTCGGGCCGGCTCGAACCGCTGGTCCGCATGGCGCGGATGGACGGTTATGACCTGCTGATCATCGATACGTCGTCGGGCAATCTCTCCGATGTTTACGAGGCCCATTTGCTGGCTGATGTGATCCTGACGCCGATGAACGAGAGCCCCGCCGACATGCACGGGCTGTTTGCCCCGTTGGGGTCGGCCGCAGCGCCGAAGATCAACTATCGCGAGATGGTCGAAACCGTTCGCTTCGACCGCAAGCGCGCCGGCTTGCCTGAACAGCGCTGGCAGGTGGTGATGAATCGCATTTCAGCCCTGCCATCCAAGATCGGAAACACGATCAATGATCGCGTGGCTGTCCTCGCTCGCGAGGCGGGATTCGAGGCCGTCTGGCGCCTGCGCGACCGCGTGGTCCATCGCGCAATTGCGCTGGAAGGTCGCACCGTGTTCGACGCGCCGACCGACGGAAAGCTGTCGATGAGCGAGCTGTCGGGCCGCCAGGAAGTGCGCGCCCTGCTGGCCATGATCGACCGGGCCCCAGCCGGAATGCTGGCCCGCGCGGCCTGACGTCGCAGCAGCATGCATGCGCAGGGCAAAAAGAGACTCGGAACTGTAGCATCACTGGACTAGCTTCCCGCGCAAACGGATTTGCCCGGGAGACTTGGGATGCGGATGATTCTTGCGGCGTCGGCTGCGGTCCTTGCGATTTCTGCATGTGCGACCAGCGCGCCCCAGCGCACGACGATGGTCCCGGTTCAGGCCGCCGACAGCTATTTCGTGAAAGGCGCCAACGCGATCCAGGCGAAAATCGCTGCACGCGGACAGCCACGCGCCAAGAACGTCATCCTGTTCATCGGCGATGGCATGGGCATCTCCACCATCACGGCGGCGCGCATTTATGCCGGTCAGTCCAAGGGGCTTGATGGCGAAAGCTACCAGCTCGCCATGGAGAAGCTCCCCTGGTCAGCTTTCTCGAAGACCTACACGCACGATTCGCAGGTCGCCGACTCCGCCCCCACGGCTGTCGCGATGACGACGGGGGTCAAATCCTACAACGGCTCGATCGGCGTCACGCAGGCCGCCAACCTCAAGGATTGCACCACCGCGAAGACGGCGGGCACGACGACGCTGTGGGAACTGGCGGAAGCCGCCGGCATGGCGACGGGCGTGATCTCGACGGCGACCATCACGCACGCAACACCTTCGGCCACCTATGCCGAGACGGTCGAGCGTGACTGGGAAAGCGACGCCAACGTATCTGCGGAAGGGAAGGCTGCGGGCTGCAAGGATATCGCAACCCAGCTGATCGACTGGACGAAGGCGAATGGCGACGGCTTCGAGGTGATCCTCGGCGGCGGCCGAGCCAACTTCCTGCCCAACACTATGGCCGATCCCGAATACGCCAACCAGAAGGGTCGCCGTCTCGACGGTCGCAATCTCGCCGACGAGTGGAAAGCGCAGGCGCCCAATCGCACGCTGATCACGAACACGACTAGCTTCAAGGCGTTCGACTGGAATGGCGACGGGCAGGTGTTCGGCCTCTTCGAGCCGGGCCACATGCAGTACAACCTCGATCGCACCAAGACCGACGACGGCGAACCTTCCATCAAGGACATGACCACGGCGGCGATCACCCGGCTGTCGCGCAACCCCAACGGCTATGTGCTGATGGTTGAAGGCGGCCGGGTCGACCACGGCCTGCACGCAGGCGATGCGCAGCGTGCTCTTGGCGATGCTGCGGCGCTAGACGAAGCGATTGCGGCGGCAGTCGCCATGACGGATCCGGAAGAGACGCTGATCATCGTCACAGCGGACCATTCGCACACGCTGACGATCTCCGGCTATCCGCAGCGCGGAAATCCGATCCTTGGACTGGTGCAGGAAGGCGGTAAACTTTCGCTCGCCGCCGATGGCAAGCCTTACACCACGCTAGGCTTCTCCAATGGCCCTGGCTCGGTCTGCAAGAAACAGGACGATGGCAAGTGGCTGTGCGACCGCGCGGACCTCACGAACGTCGACACAACCGCGCTCGGCTTCAAACAGCAATCGCTGGTTCCGCTGGGCGCCGAAACGCATGGCGGGGAAGACGTGGCGATTTTCGCGAGTGGTCCGGGCGCCAACCTGTTCTCGGGCGCGATGGAGCAGAACGAGATTTTCCATGTGATGGCGCGCAGCACGGGCCTCACGAAGTAGCGACAACAGATGGGGAGGCGGGCGATGCGGGTAGGGCTCATGTCTGTGGCGATTGGAGCGTTGCTGCTGCCAGCCTGTTCGCCATCCCCGGCTCCGGTTACCGAAGCGCCGCCGCCGGTTGCCGCCGCGCCCGCGTTCGACGCGGCCAATCCGCCTGCGCTGGTCGAGACGCATTTCGAGATCGCCGGCGATCGCGTCAACGGTATCGTTTATCTCGCCAACGGCGCCGGGCCGCATCCCACTGTCGTGCTGCTGCACGGCTTTCCGGGCAATGAGCGCAATCTCGATCTTGCACAGGACATGCGGCGTGAAGGCTTCAACGTGCTGTTCTTCCACTATCGCGGCGCATGGGGCAGCGAGGGTGAATACTCGCTGCCGCATGTGATCGAGGATGTGGCTGGCGCCACGGCTTATCTACGCGCCAACGCTGCTGCGCTGCGTGTCGATCCGGCGCGCATCCTGCTGGTCGGGCATTCAATGGGCGGGTTCGCGGCGTTGCAGGGTGGGGCGCGTGATCCGGCGATCAAATGCGTGGCAGGCATCGCGCCGGCAGAGATGGGCGCAATCGCTACGCAGCTGGAACAGAGTCCCGAAGGCGCGGCCGGTTTCGCCGCCTATGCCGATCAGCTCGATATGCTCGAGGGACTCGACGGTAGGGAATTCGTCGCTGACATTCTGGCCAACCGCGACACTTACGATCTCGCGAAACTGGCGCCGCAGATGGTCGGCAAGTCGATCCTGATCGTGCTGGGCGACAAGGACACGGACATCCCCAATCCAATGGCGATGACAGCTGCCTACAAAGCGACCAAAGGCGTCAAGGTTTCGGGTGTCGAACTGTCGGGCGATCATTCCTTCTCATGGTCGCGCAAGGATCTTTCCGACACCGTGACCGATTGGGCCAAGGGCTGCGCCGGTTCGCCTTAATCCGGCCTGTCGCTGCCTTCCTGACGCCGCAGAAGTCCTCTAACCTTGCAGGAATGGAGGGCTTTATGCGCCTTGTTTCACTCGTCATTGCGGCCGCAATCGGTTGCGGCGCCGCGTTCGCGCAGCCCGCGCCGCGCGTCACCATCGAGGATGACGTTGCGCCAGCAACAGCGCTGAGCTGCGCCGCACTGCGCATGGCGCAGGTGGAGTCCGTGAAGCGTTCTGGCGGCACGCCTGACGCCCTGGTTGCGGCAAGTCTTGCAGCCTGGCTGAAGGCGGGCGTGGATGCAGCCAGCGCGAAAGCCGAAGCCGCCAAGGTTACCCTTGCGACCACTGCCTCGCTGGCGGATACCTGCTCGACGTTTGAAATCAGGTCGGCGCCGCCGGCGGGAGGCTGAGTTTGAAAGCGACTATGACGGCTGCGCTGCTGGGCGCGTTCCTGATCACCGCATGCGGTGGGCCGACGACGCCTGCCGAGCCAACACCTGACGAGATGGGTCAGGATGAACCCGGCGCTCCGATGGAGCCGGCGCCCGATCCGCGCCCGATGGTGTTCGAGGCGATGTCGAAGACGGCCGAGGCCTTCACTGGCGCAATCACGCTGACGGTCGAGCCGCGCTCTGGCCCCAATGCGCCGCCGTCGATGAAGCTGGTCGGCGCCAATGGGCTTACCTACGTCACCGAACTCCTGCCCGGCGCAGCGGAGCAGGCGACCGTGATCGACTGGAAAGCGTTGTTCGGCCAGGACGTGGTCGTGACGGGCAATCCTGCGCCCGGCGCGCCCTCGATAGACATTCACTCCATCGCGCGCGAGGAAGTTCCCGCCTCGTCCGTGAATGGCGGATACTGCGGCAAGGATACGCCGCCATCCTTCATCGCCATGGCGACGGGCCTCGAATCCGGCGGGCAGCCCTTCATCTCGATCGCCGCCTTCAAAGGCAATGTATGGCCGCCCGCCGCCGAGACGGACCTCTGCGGTACGTTCAACTACATCCCGCCCGCGCCGCCACTGTAGAGTCTACTCCAGCGCCGAATAGATCAACGCGCGCAGCTTGGTCTGCGTGTCGAGCCCGCCAGCGGGGATAAGCTGCGTCATGAAGCTGACAGTCAGACCCTCTGCGGGGTCAACCCAGTAGGTCGAATGGTACGCGCCGCCCCAGCCATAGTCGCCGACGGAGCCAAGATTGGCCATCTCGCCCGGCGACCGTGTGATGCGGAAACCAAGGCCGAAATCCTGTCCGGGCTGGAACGTCGCAGTGACCAGAGCGTCCTGGCTCATCTGCTCCACGCTCTTGCGCGAGAGATAGCGCTTGCCATCCAGCGTGCCGCCCTGAAGCAGCATTTCCAGGAAGCGCGAATAGTCTGCCGCAGTGGAGAGCAGACCCGCGCCGCCCGCAAAGGCCTTGCACGGCCCGTTCTCGTAGTGGCCCTGGCCGATGTGGCCGGTCCCTTGCCACCCGCCCGGCGCCGGCGCGCGTTCGCTTTTCCCGTCCTTCGCCGAATACACGACTGCAAGGCGCGAAGATTTTTCCGGCGGCAGGCAGAAGCTGGTGTCGACCATGCCAAGCGGATCGATCAGCCGCTCCTTGAAGAACACGTCGAGCGACTGGCCTGAAAGTTTCTCCACCACCACGCCAAGAATGTCGGTGTTGTAGCCATAGACCCATTGCTCGCCCGGTTGTGCCGCCATGGGCAGGGCAGGCATACGCTTCACCACATCGGCGACGGTTTCCGTCTTGTCCGCGAAGTACCAGCCGAAGATGCCTGCGTCGCGCCACGCCTTCTCGCCTGGACCAGTGCCGTAGGAGATGCCCGCCGAGTGACTGAGGAGATCGCGAATGGTGATCGGTCGCTTGGCCGGAACCACATCATAGCCGCCGCCTTCCTTCGCGACGGCCACCGTGGTCTTCGCCCATTCCGGCAGGAATTTGCTGAGCGGATCGTCAAGCACCAGCTTGCCTTCCTCCATCAGCATCATGATGGCGACGCTGGTGAGGGCTTTCGTCTGCGAGGCGATGCGGAAGATGTCGTCCTCTTCCATGCGGTCGCCCGCCTCGCGGTCGCGCCAGCCATAGGCTTCGGAGAAGACCTCGCGGCCATCCTGGTGGATCATCACGACAGCGCCGGCGAGTTTGCCTTCCTCGACATAGCGTTTCATCGTGGCGTCGAGTACGGCAAGGCGCGACTGCGAGATGCCGTGCGGCGCGTCGTTGGTGATCGGCCCATGGGCAAGCGGCGGCGCAAAGCGCGTCGTCTCGTCGACCGAGACCACGCAACCCGAAAGCGCCGTCGCGCCAAGAGCTGCCAGAAGCATCGAACGCAGTGCCATTCAGTCCTCCCGATATTTTTCGGGACGATGGCAGGTGGTGCGGCGGGGTCAAGCTCTGCTTCGGAGACGGTGGTTGATCCTTTGCCAAGTCTGGCCGATGAAGCCCCCATGACGGATCGCTTCGACTATATCATCGCGGGTGCTGGCACGGCGGGATGCCTGCTGGCGAACCGGCTGTCGGCTGATCCGCGCAATCGCGTGCTGCTGCTGGAGGCTGGCGGCAACGACGACTGGATCTGGTTTCACATCCCCGTCGGCTATCTCTTCGCAATCGGCAATCCGCGGGCCGACTGGATGTTCCGCACCGAGGAAGTCCCGGGGTTGAATGGCCGCGCGCTGAACTATCCACGTGGGAAGGTGATCGGCGGCTGCTCCGCCATCAACGCGATGATCTACATGCGCGGGCAGGCGGCCGACTATGATGGCTGGCGCCAGCTGGGCCTTCCCGGCTGGGGCTGGGACGATGTGCTGCCGCATTTCCTGAAGCATGAGGATCATGTCGATGGCGGCCCGCTGCACGCACAGGGGGGCGAATGGCGGATCGAACATCCGCGCATGCGCTGGAAAGTGCTTGATGCCTTCGCGGATGCGGCCGAGGGCGTCGGCATCGCGCGCGTGGGTGACTTCAACACCGGCGACAATTCCGGCGCCGGCTATTTCCAGGTGAACCAGAAGAATGGTGCGCGTTGGTCGACCGCGCGGGGCTTTCTCAAGCCGATCATGCGCCGCCAGAATCTGAAGGTTGTCACCGGCGCCCTGGTCGAGCGCGTCATCATCGAGAATGGTGAAGCGAAGGGCGTCGCGTGGTCGCGCAATGGCGGCGCCGAGCGGCACGTGTCGATGGCCGATGGCAGTGTCGTGCTGGCGACTGGCGCCGTGCAGACGCCAAAATTGCTCGAGCTGTCTGGTGTTGGGGGTGGTGAGCGGCTGAAGGCGTTGGGCGTCAATGTCGCGCATCACAGCCCGGGCGTTGGCGAAAACCTGCAGGATCATCTGCAGCTGCGCCCGATCTACAAGGTCTCTGGCGTGCCCACGTTGAATGAGCAGTATGCCAACGTTTTGCGCCGGCCCATGATGGCGCTGGACTATGCGATACGCCGTCGCGGACCGATGACCATGGCGCCCTCGCAGATGGGCGCCTTCGCGAGATCGAACGAACGGCATGCAACCCCAAACCTGCAGTTCCATGTGCAGCCGCTGGCGTTGCCAAAATTTGGCGAGGCGATGTATCCGTTCCCGGCCATCACCATTAGCGTGTGCAATTTGCGTCCCGATAGCAGAGGCAGCATCCACGCCGCTTCACCTGACGCCTCAGCCTCGCCATCCATCCAGCCGAACTACCTGGAGACCGAAACCGACCGGACGACGGCGATTGAATCGTTACGTCTCGTGCGGCGTATCGTAGATCAGCCCGCACTGAAGCGCTTCTCCCCGCAGGAACATGCGCCGGGTGACCACCTGCAATCGGATGGCGACCTCGCGAAGGCGGCGGGCGATATCGGCACGACGATCTTCCATCCAGTCGGCACTACGAAGATGGGCGCAGCGTCTGACGCCATGGCAGTGGTCGACGAGCGGCTGCGCGTTCGTGGCGTCGGAAAACTGCGTGTGATCGATGCATCCGTCATGCCGCGCATAACATCGGGCAACACCAATTCCCCCACGCTGATGATCGCCGAAAAGGGCGCTGCGATGTTGCTTCAGGATGCACGCGGCTAGCTGACGCGGGCGGGAACCGAAGGCCCGGACTGTTCGTTTATCCTTTGAACGCGGGGGATGCTCTGTCATTCAGGAGTTCGCCATGAACAAGGACACGATCAAGGGTTCCATCAAGGAAGCCGCCGGCAAGGTGCAGAAGGAATTCGGCAAGGCTGTCGATTCGCCCAAGCACATCGTCGAAGGCGGCGCCAAGGAAGCTGAAGGCAAGGGCCAGAAGGCGGCCGGCCACATCAAGGACGCGATCAAGACCGTTACCAAGTAAGGTCCATCGTCGTCCCGAAAACAGAGGCCCGGAGTTCGCTCCGGGCCTTTTGTTGTTTGTTACCCAGCATTGCCGATCCGTGGCTTTGCGGTGAAGCCGGATTTGCTCTAGCAGGGCGGCCTCATCAGCGAGGTGCGTAGCGTGGAATCGGGGGCGGGAAAGGCAGGGGCGACGGCTGGGACGCCTCGCCTGACCGGCAACGCGCTCAGCTGGGCCGCGCTGCTGCTGCTGGTGGTGATCTGGGGCTCGACCTTCGCGGGCATCAGCCTTGGCGTCGAGACGATCTCGCCGGCCTGGCTGGTTGCAGGGCGATTGATCAGCGGCGCATTCTTCCTCGCGGCGTGGATGCTGGGCGCGGCGCTACTGCGCCCCCGCGCGCCGTCGGCGGCTTCTGTGCGCGTCACGCTGAAGGCGGTCGCGTGGTTCGCCGTCATCGGCATTGCGGCAACTGCTGCGCCCTTCGTTCTCTATGCCCACGCAGCCGAGTCTGTGGGGTCTGCCGTGATGGCCATTTGCAATGGAGGCACGCCATTCGCCACCGTGCTGATGGCGCACTTCTTCGTGGGCGATCGGCTGACGGCGCGGCGCGTCGTTGGCGTCATGCTCGGCTTCCTCGGCCTTGTTGTTCTGGTGGTCCCCGAATTCCAGGAAGGCGCCCAGGCCAGCCTGATTGGCATCCTGCTCGCGATCGTGGGCGCCTGGCTCTATGCGATCGGCAACATCGCAACGCGGCTTGCCCCAAGCATTGAGCCGGTGCTTGCCAGCTTCTTCATCGTTGCAATGGGCGCAGTGGCGGCGCTTGCCTATGCCGTGGTGATGGAGCCGTTCCCGGCAAGCCCCAGCATCCAGTCGATCATCGCCATGGTCCTGCTTGGCTTGCTGCCGACCGCATTTGCGATGTTCGTCTATGTCTGGCTGATCCGCCGGTCCGGGCCGGTATTCGTGTCTTTTACCACCTATATGTCCCCGCTTTGGGCCACCGGCCTCGGCGTGTTGTTTCTGGGCGAGGACCTGCACTGGTCGATGATCGGCGCCCTGGCGCTGATCCTGGCTGGTGTAGCTGTGGCGAACGCACGGCGCAGAAGGAGTTAATTGACGCGCAACCGGTTCGGGCGCATATCGGCCGCGGGCCAGTCGCCCCCAACGGCGACCAGCCCATCTGTAAGGATGGGAGAAAAACAGATGACGACTGCCGCCAAACCGGCGTTGCGCCCTGATCGTGCGCACTTTTCCTCGGGCCCGTGCGCCAAGCGCCCCGGCTGGAGCCCTGACAATCTCAAGCTTGAGTCGCTCGGCCGCTCGCACCGGTCCAAGCTCGGCAAGTCGCGCCTGAAGCTGGCGATCGACAAGACCCGCGCCATTCTCAAAATCCCCGCCGACTACCGCATCGGCATCATGCCGGGCTCGGATACCGGCGCCATTGAGGCGGCCTTCTGGTCCATGCTGGGCGCGCGTCCGGTGGATGTGTTCGCGTTCGAAAGCTTCGGCGAAGACTGGGTCACCGACATCACGAAACAGCTCAAGGTTGACGCCACAACGCACAAGGCCGGTTACGGCCAGCTGCCTGACCTGTCCAAGGCCCGCAAGGACGCCGACGTCGTCTTCACCTGGAACGGCACGACCTCCGGCGTGAAGGTTCCGAACGGCGACTGGATCGCGGATGATCGCGAAGGTCTCACCTTCTGTGACGCCACATCGGCCGTCTTCGCCATGGATATCCCGTGGGCCAAGATCGATGTGCTGACCTACTCCTGGCAGAAAGTGCTGGGCGGCGAGGGCGCACACGGCATTCTCATCCTCAGCCCCCGCGCCATCGAGCGCCTGAAAACGTACACGCCGAAATGGCCGATGCCGAAACTCTTCCGCATGGCCAAGGGCGGCGAAGTCACCGAAGGCATCTTCGAAGGCGAGACGATCAACACACCCTCCATGCTGGCCACTGAAGACTATCTCGATGCGCTCGCTTGGGTCGAAGGTCTCGGCGGCGTCGACGCTACTATCGCGCGCTCGAACGCTAATCTCGCCGTGCTTGAGGCGTGGGTCGCGAAGACGCCGTGGGTGGAATTCCTCGCCGCCGACAAGGCCACACGCTCCAACACCTCCGTCACGCTGTCGATCACCGATCCGCGCGTCGCGAAGCTCGACGACAAGGGCCAGCAGGACTTCGTGAAGAAGTTCGTCGCGGCGCTGGAAAAGGAAAACGCAGCCTACGACATCGGCGGCTACAAGGCCGCCCCTCCGGGCCTGCGCATCTGGTGCGGCGCGACGGTGGAAGCGGCCGACCTCCAGAAGCTGACGCCCTGGCTCGACTGGGCGTTTGAGACGACTGTGGCGGAACTCGGCTAGCGATCTTTCCTCCCTCGCCCGGAGGGCGGGGGAGGTGGATCGCGGCGCAGCCGCGAGACGGAGGGGGCAACCCCCGATGCGTGAAACCTCTGAGACCATCCGCGAATGGGGCGACGCCACCTTCGGCGCGGTGCGTGATCTCACCGCGCTCGTCGCCCGCGCGCGTGGCGAGATGGACGAACTCGAAGCAGCGCTCCGCGCCAACGACCACGCCGAAGCGGGCAGGGAGGCGGCCGATGTCGTCATCCTGCTGCATCGCCTCGTCAGCCTTCTCGGCATGGACCTCAACGAACAGGTCGACGCCAAGATGCAGACCAACCGCGCACGCAAATGGAAAGCCGCGGGAGACGGGACGGGTGGCCACATCTGACCCGATCAACATTATTGAACATCAACGCGCCGGACGGCGCACCAATTTCAGGAGACAAACCCATGGTGAAAGTCCTCATCGCCGACGATCTCGCGCCCGGCGCAGCTGACATCTTCCGCAATCGCGGCATCGAGGTCGACATGAAGGTCGGCCTCAAGAAGGACGAGCTGATCAAGATCATCGGCGAGTATGATGGTCTCGCCGTCCGCTCCGCCTGCAAGCCGGACAAGGATGTGATTGCGGCCGGCGCGAAGCTGAAAGTCATCGGCCGCGCCGGCATCGGCGTCGACAACGTGGACGTGAAGGCCGCGACCGCCAAGGGCGTCATCGTGATGAACACGCCCTTCGGCAACGCCATCACGACGGCCGAGCATGCCATCGCCATGATGTTCGCCGCCGCCCGCCAGATCCCTTCCGCGAGCCAGCGCACCATCGCGGGTGAATGGCCGAAGAAGGACTACATCGGCATCGAACTCTACGCGAAGACGCTGGGCCTCATTGGCGCCGGAAACATCGGCTCCATTGTCGCGGACCGCGCGCTGGGCCTCAAGATGAAGGTCGTCGCCTACGACCCCTTCCTCACTGCCGAACGCGCGACCCAACTGGGCGTCGAGAAGGTCGAGCTGGAGGACCTGCTCGCCCGCGCCGACGTCATCACGCTGCACACCCCGCTGACAGACCAGACGAAGAACATCCTCTCGGCCGAAAACCTCGCCAAGACGAAAAAGGGCGTGATCCTCATCAACTGCGCCCGTGGCGGCCTGGCTGACGAAGCCGCCGTCCGCGCCGGCCTCGAGAGTGGCCACATCGGTGCGGCCGCGTTCGACGTGTTCCTCGAGGAGCCTGCCAAGACCAATGTGCTGTTCGGCGCGCCGAACTTCATCGCCACGCCGCACCTCGGCGCGTCGACAGTGGAAGCGCAGGACAATGTCGCCTTCCAGGTCGCCGAACAGATGGCGGACTATCTGCTGACCGGCGCCGTCTCCAACGCGCTCAACACGCCGTCGGTCACGGCGGAAGAAGCGCCGAAGCTGAAGCCCTTCGTCGCTCTTGCCGAGAAACTCGGCCAGTTCGCGGGACAGGTTGCCGATGGCGGCCTGTCGGAAGTCGAAATCGAGTACGAAGGCGCCGTCACTCAGCTTAACCGCAAACCGCTTACCTCGGCGGCGCTCGCGGGCATGCTGCGTCCATTCCTCGCCGAAGTGAACATGGTCTCGGCGCCCGCCATCCTGCAGGAGCGCGGCGGCTCGCTGAAGGAATCCACCAACGATGCGAGCCCCGTCTACGACTCGCTGGTCCGCATCAAGGTGAAGGTCGAAGGCAAGTGGCGCTCGGTTGCCGGGGCCATCGTTGGCGGCAAGCCGCGCATCGTCGAGGTCAAGGGCATGGCGCTCGAAGCCGACTTCCAGCCCTACATGCTGTTCGTCAACAACTCCGACAAACCTGGTTTCATCGGCGCCATGGCCGGCTTGCTCGGTGAAGCGAAAGTCAACATCGCGACCTTCAACCTCGGCCGTGAAGCCGCCGGCGGCGACGCTATCGCCATCGTCGGCGTTGACCAGGATGTGCCCGCGAAAACGCTCGAAGCCATCGAGAAACTGCCTCAGGTCCGGTATGTGAAGGTCCTGAAATTCTAGCACGCTGGACATGGGGCGGCGGGTCGCTAACTTCCGCCCCATGAACCGCCGCGCTTTCATCACAACACTGGCCGCGACTGCCGTAGCCCCCGCGCTGGCGCAGACTGCGCCGGCTTCCGCTGCGCCGCTGGTCTACTATGCTGGCCAAGCGGGCCGGCTCACAAGTGATCGCGACAGGCTGGGCGGCAACCCGTTCGCTTCTGCGCTCTGTGAAGTGCTGCCTGAACTGCCACTGACGCTTGAGACGTTCGGCGGGCGTATGGCGCTGGCCAACTCGCTGCACAGCCGCGGCTGGCAGAACATCCAGATGCCGCGCAAACTGCCTGATCCAAGTCTGAGACTTGGCCGCGAGGGGCAGACCCGCCGCGCGCTGGTCCTCATCAACGCCGACTATTCCAGGTCGGATGCCTATTCACTACCCGGCGCCCGGTTCGATGCGCAGCGTGTGCCGCAAGCGCTGCAGGCGGCGGGCTTCGAGACCACCCTTGCGCTCGATGCTGGTCTGGATGGCGCGCGCGCGGCGATGGCGACCTTCGCTGCACAATCTCAAACTGATGACGTTTCGCTCATCTATGTCGGCGGTCATGGGCTGCAGCGCAAACGTACCGTCTACTGGATGATGGGCGATTATCCCGAGCGCGACTCGAAATGGCTGGCGACTCACGCCATTTCGCTGGACGAGATCGGAGCGTCGGGCAGGGCGCGGCAAGCGAATCTTGTGCTCTATGCCTCCTGTCGCGACGATCCCTTTCTCGGGAAGTGAGTGAAGATCATGGACGCCGACAGCGCACAGCAATTCGCCCGCGAATGGGTGAAGGCGTGGAACGATCACGACCTCGCGGCGATCCTGTCTCACTATGCCGAGGATGTGGTTTTTCACTCGCCGCGCATCCGCATTGTGACGGGCCGGGACATCGATTCCGTTTCCGGTAAGGCCGCATTGCGCAGCTATTGGGGCGCGGCGCTCGAACAGGCGCGCGACCTCTATTTCGAGATCGATCAGGTGCTGACCGGATCGGATGCGCTGACCATCATCTACACCAACCATCGCCAACAGACGGTTGGCGAGACGTTCGTGTTTGGCAAGGACGGCAAGGTCGTGCGCTCGATTGCGGCGTATGCCTAGCCCAAAGCCTAACGCGGATGATAGGGTGGGCCGAGCTTCGAGCCGTAGATCGCATTCTCCATCCCGATGATCAGCGCCACGCCCGGCGGCATCACCGAACAGCATTGCGACAGCACCTTCGCCGCCGCCCACGCTGTGACGGCCTGATACGATTTCTCCGACGCCGCAAAGCCCTCGCGCTTGGTCACTTCGCTGATCTCGCCGGTCAGACACGCCATGGCAACGGGTAGCACGCGATCAAGCAATTCGCGTGAGGGCAGAGCCTGGCTATGTCCCGGCGGCGTCTTCGGCATGCCTTCCTGCGGACCGCCCATCCGTTCCGTCACATTGCGGAACAGCTCGCCGACATCGGGCAGGTCTTTCTCTGCCAGTCCATGGCCAATGGCCGTGCCGGCAAGATTGTTCCAGACGCAAAGTTTCGCCTTCGCGGGGTCGTTGGTCATCAGGCGATTGTTGATGGCGTCGCCATACAGCATCTCACGGCCGTCCTTGAGCGTAACGACATGGATGCCCATCTGCGGCCCGGGAAACGCCTGCGGATCAGCCAGGAGAGAGCGGTGCGCACCCCATCCCGCCAGCACGCCCGCCGCAGCCATGAAGGATTCGGCATGCAGCCGGTTGTCGCTGCCTATCAGGGGCTGGCTTAGATTGCGCACCAGATGTCCCGCCGCGAAGTTGCAGCCGACCTCATCCGGCCAGCCGGCCCACGGCAGCGGTGCTTGTTGCGCGTCGCTCATGTCTTGTCCCCGATGTTGACTGTCGAAGGCTAGCGCGGGCCGCTTTCGCAGTCCCGCAAAAAGTCTGTTGACCCTCACGCGTCGTGAGGGTGCAAGGACGGCGGCATGAAGGAACTCACGGTCAAGCAACTGGCGGCGATCTCGGGCGTGACGGTGCGCACGCTGCATCACTATGACGAGATAGGCCTGCTCAAGCCCGCCCACATCGGCGCCAACGGCTATCGCTACTATGGCCGCGCCGAGATGCTGCGCCTGCAGCGCATCCTGTTCCATCGCGAGCTTGGCGTGCCCCTCGGAGACATCGCCGGCCTGCTGGACATGGAAGGCGCGGATCAGGTCGGTGTGCTGCTGCGACATCGTGAAAAACTGGCCGCGGAGCGCGAGCGTTTCCGCGTCCTGATCGAAACCATCGACCGCACGGTCGCTGACCTCAAAGGTGAGAACCCCATGCCGAATGCAGATCTCTACCAAGGCTTCTCCGCCGAGAAGCAGGTCGAATACGAAGCCTGGTTGATCGAACGCTATGGCGATCCACTGAAGGACGACATCGTGCGCTCTCGAAAGGTCATGGCGAAGATGAGTGAAGCCGAAAGCCATGCTGTTATGGACGAACTGCGCGATATCGAGACAGCGCTGTCGGAAGGGATGAAGCGCGGGCTGGATCCTGCGGCCAACGCCATCGACAGGGTGATCGCACGCCATCGCGCCTGGGTCGCCGCGGCGTGGGGCAAGCCATGCCCGCCAGCCGCCTATTCAGGCCTGGCCGATCTCTATCAGTCGCATCCGGATTTCGTGAAGCGGTACGAGACGATTGCCCCCGGCTTCACAGATTTCCTCGTCGCCGCCATGAAGGCGCACGCGGCGAAGGACTAGCGCTTCGTCCGCCGTGGCGGGCGCGCACGCGCTGCTGCAGCGAGCTTCAGCGGAGCTGATTTCGCCTTTGCTTTCTTCGGTGGCTTCTTTGATGCCCTTGCGCGTGGAGCGGGCTTCGGCTTCGCAACAGGCCAACGGCCAGTTTCTTCTTCCCAGTGCTGCCGGCAGAGCGAGACATACATCGACTTCTCGATGCTCACCTGGTCGCCGCTGGTCAGCGTGCGGCCATCGGCGCCGCGACGCACCACCATCGTCGCCTTGCGCCCGCAATGGCAGATCGTGCGGATCTCGCGCAGGTTGTCGGCGATGGCCAGAAGCTCAGACGAGCCTTCGAACAGCTCTCCTCGGAAATCCGTGCGCAGGCCAAAGCACATCACTGGAATGTTGAGCCGGTCGGCGACGCGCGCCAGCTGCCACACTTGATCGCGTGCAAGGAATTGCGCTTCGTCCACGAACACGCAGTCGAGCTTCTTGCGTTTGTGTTCCTTCGCGATCCACGCGTGGAGATCGTCCGTCGCCGAATAAAGATGCGCCGTCGCGTTGATGCCGATGCGCGAGGTGATCTTGCCGGCGTCCGCCTTGGCGTAGAGCGCCGAGGTGAACAGCATGGTCCGCATGCCGCGTTCATTGTAGTTCCACGATGCCTGCAGCAGCAGGGTCGACTTGCCCGCATTCATCGCGGCGTAGGAGAAATACAGTTTGGACATGCCCGGCATTTCTGCCTCGGGGGGAGCCCCAAGGCCAGCCCGGATTCAGCCCGCTGCGCCGCAATGCTGGGGAAAGTTCAGGCGGCTGCGGGTGTTGGCCCCGCCCGGCGGGCGCGTCCCGCGAAGGCGAGGGCGGCGAGGATGCACAGGACTCCAGCGCCCTGGAACGCCAGCGTGTAGGAGCCAAGTTCGGTGCGGGCGACGCCCGCGAGCCATGCCACGAGTCCTGCGCCCAGTTGGTGTGAAGCAAAAATCCATCCGAACACCAGCGTCGCGCGCGCCGGCCCGAAAGTATCGGCGGTCAGTTTCACGGTGGGCGGCACGGTCGCGATCCAGTCGAGACCATAGAACACCGCGAACACGGTCAGCGCCACAGGATCAAATCCGGACAGCGGCAGGTACAGCAGCGAAAGTCCGCGCAGGCCGTAATAGATGAACAGCAGCAGGCGCGGGCTGAACCGGTCGGTCAGCCATCCCGACAGAACGGTGCCGACAAAGTTGAAACCGCCCATCAGCGCCAGCGTGCCCGCCGCCGCCGTTGCGGGGATCAGATAATCGCCGCACATCGGGATAAGGTGCATCTGCACCAGGCCGTTGGTGGAGGCGCCGCAGACGAAAAATGCGCCTGCGAGCACCCAGAACATGGGCTTGCGCACCGCGACAGCCAGCGCCTCAAACGGCGCGAGGAACAGGGTGCCCTGCATGGCCGGTGGATCTGGCGTGGGCGCATCCGCGTTCGCACCGAACGGCCGCAGGCCAACATCGGCGGGTCGATTGCGGATGAACACGATCACCAGAAGAGTCGCCACGGCATAGAGCGCGCACAGCGCCCAAATCGCATCACGCCAGCCGCGCTGCTCGACGATCCACGCCATCAGCGGAAGGAATACCAGCTGCCCCATTGCGGTCGCCGCCGAGAGCAGTCCGATCACCAGCCCGCGTCGCGTCTCGAACCAGCGGGTCGCCACGGTTGCCGACATCACCAGAGCGGTGAGCCCCGCCGCCAGCCCGACAACCACACCCCACAGCGCCACCAGATGCCACAGCTCGGTCATCCATACAGAAGCCGCCGTCCCCGCGCCGATCAACGCCAGCGAGGCGACCATCACCGGTCGCAGGCCAAACCGAATGAACAGAGCCGCCGCAAACGGCGCGATCAAGCCCACCAGAGCCAGGCGAATGCCAAGCGCCGAGGATATCTCCGCCTGCGTCCAGCCGAACTCCAGCTGCAGCGGAATCAGCATCACGCCGACGGAGCCCACGGCGCCTGCCGCAACCAGCGCGGCAAAGAACGTCACGAACGCCACCACCCACCCGTAGTGGATGCCAAGGCGCCCAAAAAAGCGCGTCAGCGGGTCGCCCCCCTGGCCTTTGCCGGCCGAAAGATTGGTCATGAGCGCCCATTCCATGCAAATCGCTTGCGTTGGTATATGAGAAGCATCATATCAACAGCAAGATATCTTGCCTTAGCTTGTCTGAGGCGTTCGGTGAGAGAGCCTACTGGAGGCGCGACGATGGTTCGCTATTCGCCCGATCACAAGCAAAAGACCCGCAACGCCATCATCGATGCGGCGGCAGAGCGCATGCGCACGGGCGGGCTCGATGCGGTGGGCGTCGCCGGCATCATGGCCGAGTGCGGCCTCACACACGGCGGCTTCTACGCGCACTTCGCTTCGCGCGAGGCGCTTCTGGTCGCCGCGATCGAGCGCCTGTTCGACAAGGCGACTGATGGCGTTGCTCGCACCGCCGAGAAGTATGGCGATGCTGCGCTCTCGCGGTATGTCGATTTCTACCTGTCGCCGCGCCACCGTGATGACCTCACCGCTGGGTGTCCGATCCCGGCTCTGGCGGCCGACGTCAGCCGTGCTGGCGGTGATGTGAAAGCCGCATTCGATGCGGGGCTGGATCGTCTCACTGATCAAATCGGCGCGCTCATGCCTGCATCGGGATCGAAAGCCAGCGGCAAGAAGGCGGCGCTGGCGCTGCTCGGCGAGATGGCGGGCGTCCTTGGCCTGTCACGCGCGCTCGGCGATGCTCGTCAATCGTCGGAGCTTCTGGCGAACAAGCGCAAGGCGCTGGCGCTCTAACCGCCTCAGGGCCCGGCTGGGCTGTTGTGCAGGTTGCGCGAGTTGTCGTCCTCACGCATGCGCACCGCATCTGTCGGCACGGGACACTGCGTCTGCGGACGCGCGAAGGCAGGGTTGGTGATGAAGTTCTGGTCAGTTAGCGCCTCAAGGAAAGCGACTAGGTCATCGATCTCCGATCCACTCAAAGTCTGCTTCAACCGCGGATCAGTGGCGCCTGTGTCCGCATAGTGATGCGCGATCGCCTCGTGCAGGCTCGCCACTTCGCCATCGTGCATGTAGGGCGCCGATAGCGCGACATTGCGCAGGCCCGGCGTGCGAAAGCGGCCAGCGTCTTCCGGCTTCTGCGTAATGCGCGAAAGCCCGGTATCCCTACCGTCGGCGGGCAGGGCTAGCCGATGGAACGCCTGTTCCGGCTCCACGCCCGGCATCGCCGCGTCGGTGAAGTGCGGGCCGGCATGGCAGCTTGAACACTGCTTGCTCTCAAACAACCCGGCGCCGCGCTTCTGCTGCTCCGTCAGCGCGGTCTTGTCGCCCCGCATCCAGCGGTCATACGGCGCATCGAGCGACACCAGCGTGCGCTGAAATGCGGCCAGCGCCATCGTGATGGTGCTCATGTCGATCTTGCCGTCACGCTCTGGAAACGCCGCACGGAAGAGTTCGGGATAGCAGGACTGGTCGGCAAGGCGTTGCGCCAGCGTGCCTTCCGGCTTGCCGCCAAAGCCCATCTCCACTGGCACGAAGCCCTCGATGGGGATCAGCGCCTGATGCTCCAGCGTATCGACATGCGGCCCGCCCCAGGTGAGCGAGTTGAACCACGCCACATTGGCCAGCGTCTGGATATTGCGCTCGCCCGGGCTTCCGTCGAAGCCAGGACGGGTCTTGTTGGGATCGGTGAAGCCACGCTTCTGCTCGTGACAGGTGGCGCAGCTCATCGTGCCGTCCCACGAGAGATCGCCATCATAGAACAGCCGTCGGCCTAGCTCGACCTTCATCGGCGTGGGCGGATTGTTGGCGGGGTGAGGCGGCGCAAGATCCACCTCCGGCCACGGCAGGCTGATCGGTGACGGCGCGCTCACGCACGCGACCAGCGCCGCAAACGCTGCGCTCGCCACAGCCGCGATGACCGGTTCGCGAAGCCGCACGCGAGTCACGGCTGTTTCGCCACCAGCAGCTTGGCGCTCGGGCCGCCATTGCCCGCGATCTGCAGCAGGTGCCGGCCCGGCTTTAGTCCGTAGACCACCATCTTGCGGATCGTCGTGCATGCCGGCCCGTGTCCAAAGCTCAGCGGCTCAAGCGCCTTGCCATCCTCGACCACATCGATCCACGCAGCCGTCCCCAGCGCAATAACGTAGTTGCCGGCTTCGGGCGCGTCGAACGCGAAGAGGCCCGAGTATGAGACTGAGCCGCCGGGCTTTTCGGGCTCGACCGCGAAGGCCACATGCGCCTTCTGTTTCAGCGTCGCCGCATAACCTTTGTCGAGCTGCACGCTGGCCGCGCTGTCCGCCGCCGCGCCGGTGGCCAGCATGGCTCCGCCATTCCAGTCCGCGATGCCTGGGGGCAGGGCCGCATCCATCGCCGTGCACGCCGGCGCCGCATGATCATGCTCCTGCGCCCACGCAGCTGGAGCGGCGGCGAGCGCCATAGCGGCAAGGATCAGGCGCATGGAAGGCTCCGCAATCGTTATACGTGACCGTATATAACGATTGCTACAAATGCCAAAGGCCGGAAAGCACGTGCGTGTGGCTAGGCCTTCGCCCGCACCCGGTCGCGATAGCGGATGTTTTCGGCGATGTAGCGACGGTACATCTCGACATCCACTTCCTCGCTCTCGACGCAGGGAAGCAGCATGTCGCCGTCCGACTTGAAGTTGCCGTCCCAGCGCATGAGCGCTTCATCGCTCATGCCCGGATCATAGCTCTTGAGTTTGGCGTCCGGCATCGCGTCGAAATAGGCGCACAGATTGATGCCCGCTTCCGTGCGCGGCTCAAACGGAGGTTCGCCTTCAAAGTTCCATTTCGGTTCGGTCATCGGATTTCCAGACAGCGTGAATCATCGACGGCTTTGGCGCGCGCAACAAATGTTGTGAATGCTGGATTCCCCAGCAGATCGTCCGGCACGCACAGCATCGGAGCTTCCGGTGAGAGGTCTTCCCACCAGCTGGTTCCGAGGTTGACGTTGTAGAAGGCCAGGTGCGGATCGCTCAGAACCGCCAGCGTCATGCCTGTAAACCGCCGCGCGTGCCCCGTCACTCTCACGGTGACTGTCTTGCCGACTGGTCCGCCGGAAAGCCGGTCGAGCACCTTCATCTTCAGCTCGTAAATTTCGCCGTGCCAGAGCGAGTCTTCATCATACGGCATCACGTCCTGCAGCGTGGCGACATATGCCGCGCTCTCCACCCTGCCGACGAACAATGCCGTTGGCCGTGCGTCCGGCGCGGGCGCGGGTTGGCTCGCGCAGGCCAGCAGGGTCAGTGTCGCCGCAAGGGTGAGGGCGACGCGCATCACGCCTGCTGCACCCAGCCGTGATAGTCGTTGTCGCGCAGCCCGCCGCGATCGAGATACGCCTGCTTCACGCGCTCCAGCGCGTCAGCGGGCAGGGCGTTGCGCTGCGCATTCACGTCGACGCCATAGAGTTTCGCCGCATTGAGCCCGAAGATCTTCGCGCGGTCCTCGTCGGTGATCTTCTTGTAGCCGTGCTTCTCGCAAAGCTCGTCGCGGATCTGGAAGCGCTTGAATGCCTCGATGCCCCATTGCGGCGAGCCCCACCACAGGCAGTCCGTGCCCCACACCACGTGGTCCGCGCCATAGGTCTTGATGTTGAGGCCCATCCCGTGCTCGCACATCAGCGGGTCCTGGATCGCCAGCGTGTTGAAGAACGAGCCGATCTCCGGATAGACGTTGTTCATGCCCGGATTGCGGCGTTTGATGTCCATCAGGATCTTGTGCCACAGGAAGTCGCCCGTCTCCGGGTTGTACTCGTTCATCTCCTTCCAGTTCTCGCCATCCGTCGCGCCGTGCTTCAGCGCAGAATGGTAGATCACGAAATTGAAGTCCGGATTGCGCAGAGCCGCCGCCTCGATGTCCTTCGGATTGGCGAGATGGCCCAGCGTGCGTGACTGGTAGGAATAGCCCTTGTGGACCGACACCAGCTTGAGGCCGCGCTTGCGGCTTTCTTCGATGAACCATTGCGCGTTGTCGTCATCGACCTGAAAACCATTGCCCGTGCGCGCCGGATCGGTGTGGCAGTACCACTTCCAGGAATTGATCTTGTAGGTGTTGATCTCGCGTTCCATCTGCTCGAGCGTCGCAGCCTTGTCGATCGAATTGGTCGCGGTGTTCCAGTAATGGTTCGGCGCGAGGTTGCCCTGGCTGAGCGCTCGCTGCGAACCTGCCATCGCATTCAGCTCGTTGCGCGACTGGGCCATCAGCCATGAGGGCAGGATCGCGCCGCGTGGTGTGCGCTCGGCCCCTTCCAGCACGCGGCCATCGGGCGCGCGCTGCTCTTCTTTGCCCGGCACGCCCGAGATCACGACCATCGCCGTTTCGGAATCAAGGAACATTTCCTTCGTGAAGGTGCGGAAGGAATAGCTTTCAACATCGTCCTTCAGGTTGAAGCCCATGTTCTTCGCAGTTTCTGAATTGCGGAAATTCAGAGCGATGCCGTTCGAATAGTGCGCCTGTACGTCGATGATGAAGAACTTGCCCTTCTGGCCGTTCGCCTTGACCACTTCAGTCTCGCGCGGTTCGAAAGCCTCGTCCTCGCCCACCTCGAACGTGTCCTGGCCATAAACGCAGTTGGAGGCGAGCAGTGCGGTGCACAGCCCCATGGACGAGGCCATGTAAGCACGCCGGCTCATGTTCAGCTTCCTGGCGTTGGCCGTGCCCCATTCCATGATGAGGTTTTCGACCTGCTTCTGCTTCTTCGTTTGGGGGCGGGGGATGAACTCCTCGTTCGACACCACCTGCGTCGGGATGGGCGAGTCGACGCCCAGCATCCGGTCACGCTCGCCCTTGCGAATCCACATGGCAGTTCTCCCTCGCGCTGGGCCTCGTCTGACGCGGGCCCTGATCTGTCTTTACCTTAGGGCTAGTCTGCATACTTTCGGGCGCAAGGGAATTACCGTGACGGGTACGTTACCAGTCACGTTACGCTGAGTATGTGTGAGAAACTCGGTTTCTCGTGTTGCAGAAGGAAAGCGCCATGAAGGGCGTTACAGTCGTCAGCCACCCGCTGGTGCAGCACAAGCTGACACTGATGCGCGACAAGACCACCTCCACCGCCGGCTTCCGCATGCTGCTGCGCGAGATCGCGACGCTGCTCTGCTATGAGGTGACGCGCGATATCGAGCTTGAGACCATTGCCATCGAAACGCCGATGGGGCCGATGGATGCGCCGATCATCAAGGGCAAGAAGCTGGTCTTCGCCTCCATCCTGCGCGCCGGCAATGGCCTGCTGGATGGCATGCTCGATCTCGTGCCGGCCGCGCGCGTTGCCCACATCGGCATGTACCGCGACCACGATACGCTTGAGCCCGTGGAGTATTATTTCAAGGCGCCGGGCGAACTCGGCAATCGTCTGGTGATCGTGGTCGATCCCATGCTGGCCACAGGCAACTCCGCCATCGCGGCTATCGACCGCCTGAAGCGGCGCGGCGCGTCGAACCTGCGCTATCTCTGCCTTCTGGCCGCCCCCGAAGGCATCGCCAAGTTCACCGCCGCCCACCCCGACGTTCCCGTCTTCACCGCCGCCATCGACAGCCATTTGAACGAGATAGGATATATCGTGCCGGGTCTGGGTGACGCAGGCGACAGGATGTTCGGAACGAAGTAGACCCGCTCCATGACCGAACTGCCGTTCTGGAAAACCAAGAGCCTGACCGAGATGTCGGAAGCTGAGTGGGAATCGCTCTGCGACGGCTGCGGCAAGTGCTGTCTTGTGAAGCTTGAGGACGAGGATACGAACGACCTCTACGTCACGCGCCTGCACTGCAAGCTCTTTGACGGAAAGAGCTGCCAGTGCAGCAACTATCCCGAACGCAAGAAGTACGTCCCGATCTGTGTGAAACTCACGCCCGAAATCGTCGCCACCGTCGACTGGCTGCCACAGACCTGCGGCTACCGCCTCGTCCACGAAGGCAAGGACCTGCACGACTGGCACCACCTGATCAGCGGCGACCGCGAGACCATCCACCGCGAAGGCTGGTCCTGCCGCAACAAGACGCGCACCGAGGAGGGCATCGAAGACGAAGACGCCTTCGACTACGTTATCGACTGGTTCCACGGTCAGACCAAACGCCCCAGCAGGAAGCGCCAGCTGCTGCCGCGGAAGTAGCGAGCACGCCCCCCATCCTTCGAGACGATCGCTGCGCGATCCCTCAGGATGAGGGCTTCTCAACATGCGTGCTGCCCGTAAGGCCTCATCCTGAGGGATTGGCGCAAAGCGCCAATCGTCTCGAAGGACGAGGCCGTGCTCGCGAACCGCCGCTACTGCCCGCCCACCGCTTTCTCCGGAACCGGGAAGCCGCGATCGCGCAGCAGCGCATCAATGGTTGCGTCGCGGCCGCGGAAGGCGCGATAGGCCTCGCCCGGATCGACCGCGTTGCGCACGGTGAACAGGTTGGACACCATGCTCGCCGCCAGCGCCTTGTCGTAGAGCCCGCCCGGCGCCTCGCGGAACGCCTCGGCCGCATCCGCCGTCAGCACCTCGGCCCACAGGTAGCCGTAGTATCCGGCGGCATACCCTTCGCTCGAGAAGATATGCCCGAACTGGGTCGAGCGGTGCCGCATCGGAATTTCCTTCGGCATGCCGAGCTTGGCCAGCTCCTCTTTCTCGAAGGCGCGCGGATCGAGGTTGGCGGGATCAACCGTGTGATAGCGCATATCCATGATCGCCGAGCCGAGGAATTCCACCGTCTGGAAGCCCTGGTTGAATGTCGCCGCGTTGTTGATCTTGGCGATCAGCTCCTTCGGCATCGGCTCGCCCGTCCGGTAGTGGCGGAAATACTTGTCCACCACCTGGTCGGTCAGCAGCCAGCGCTCCAGCAGTTGCGAATGGAATTCGGTGTAGTCGCGCACGCCGCCATTCAGTGTCGGGTACTCCACCGTCGATGACAGCGCATGCAGCGCGTGGCCGAACTCGTGGAAGAACGTCTCCGCATCGTCATGGCTGATCAGCAGCGGCTCGCCCGGCGCCGGTTTCACGAAGTTGGAATTATTCGACGACAGCGTCGTTTCCAGCCCATCGAACGTTGAGTGCGAACGATAGCTCGACGCCCATGCCCCCGAACGCTTGCCCTGCCGCGCATAGGGATCGAGATACCAGTAGCCGACATGTTTGCCCGACGCCTTGTCCGTGACTTCCCAGACGTGCACGTCCGGATGGAAGACCGGAATCTGACCATCGGGAACCGCCGTGAAATTGAAGCCGAACAGTTCGCCCGCCACGAAGAACATCGCCTCGCGCAGCTTGTCGAGCTGCAGGTAGGGTTTCACCTCTTCGCTATCGAGTGCGTACTTCGCCTTGCGTACTTTCTCCGCATAGAAGCGATAGTCCCACGGCTCGATGGTGATTTTCGCGCCTTCCGAATTGGCCAGCGCCTGCATGTCTGCGATCTCTTCCTTCGCGCGCGCCACGGCAGGCGCCCACACAGCTTCCATCAGTGCGGTGGCGGCCGCGGGATCCGGCGCCATATTGTCCTGCAGCTGCCAGTCGGCGTAAGTCGCAAAGCCCAGAAGCTGCACGCGCTCATGCCGCAGTTTCAGGATCTGCGCGATCACGGCGTTGTTGTCGTGCTCGTCGCCATTGTCGCCGCGCGAATAGTAATTGCGCCACACCTGCTCGCGCAGCTTGCGCTCGGTGGAGTAGGTGAGGAACGGGTCCATCGAAGACCGCGTGTTGGTGACGGCGTATTCGCCCGGCTTGCCCAACTCCTCGGCAGTCGCCTTGGCCGACGCGACATAGCTCGCCGGCAGGCCGCCAAGCTGGTTCGGCTTCAGGTACGTGACCCAACCTTCCTCATCCGCCAGCAGGTTGTTGGAGAACTTGGTGTGAAGCTCGGCCAGTTCCTTGTTGATCGCGGCATAGCGTTCGCGTTTCTCGCCGGTCAGCTCCGCGCCCTGCAGCTGGAAGCGGTCATAGGTCAGGTCCAGCAGGCGCTTCTGGTGCGGCGTCAGCGTGAGCCCGCTGTCGTCATGCAGCGTCTTGATGCGCGCAAACAGCTTCTCGTTCTGGATGATCTTCGTGGAGTAGTCCGCCAGCATCGGCGAGATTTCCGCCTGCAGCGTTCGGAACTCCGGCGTCGACAGGTTCGAGCCCCAGATGCCGTAATACGTCATGGCGCGGTCCAGGGCCTCGCCCGAACGCTCCATCGCCTCGATCGTGTTCGCGAACGAAGCCTTCGCCGGATTGTTCGCTATGGCGTCGATCTCGGCGAGGTGCGCAGCGATGCCGGCCACAACGGCAGGCTTCAGCTGCGCAAGATCCATCTTGTCGAAGGCAGGCTGGCCGCCATTCGGGCCGGTCCATTCGGCGAGCAGGGGATTGGAGGCCAGTTGCGCCGTTGTCGCTTCATCGAACACGGCTGCGGGAACGCTGGTCAGGTCCTCCGCCGGTCCGCACGCGACCAGCAGCGCAACAGCGCTGAGCGAAGCAAGAAGAAGACGGCGCATCGGTACCCTCCGAAAATGCGAAGGGCAGACCTTAGCGATAATCGATAAGCTGACCAGCGGAATCTGCCCGATATTCCGGGCATGCGGGTCTGACTCTTGCGCTAATCCGCGATGGACCGTTGGCTGTCATAGGCGGAGCGCGCCAGAGCCTGCAATTCCTGCTCGAGACCCCGCACCAGTCTGTCGAGAGTCTCGCGCTCGGGATTCCGGCCGCCATCGAACAGGTTCAGCGGATCGCGCGGCGGCGCATCCGCGCTGGCAGAGGCGATCGCTGGCCCGCCTTCCACGTCCAGAAGGTGCGCCTCGCCGACGGCGCGGCCATCCTTGTCGAGCGTGTCCGCCATCGTGGCGAAGAGATCGTTCCACCAAGCGCCATCGCTTGTGTAGGTGTTCTGCCCGTCATGTGTGGCGTAGAGGATGACGTGCCCAAAGCCCCAGCGGGCCGCTGTCTGCCGCGCCACCATCGCGCAGCTCGGTCCGCCTTCGACCTGCATCAGGTTCGATCCCAGCATGTCGGACGGCTGGATCGGCGTGAGCCTGTCGATCAGCCCGCCCAACCGCGTGCGCATCTGCGACCAGTATTGCTGTTCGTCATGCCGGATCTGGAGGAAGCCCGCGGGTCCTACGCGCATGCAGGCGATCCGCATCGGAAACCGGATGCCCGGCGCGGCGAACGCGCCCGGCGCAAAAGCCAGCCCGCCAAGTCCCAGCGCACTCAGGCGCAGGGCGCCTCGGCGCGTGACGGGAGACAGGAAGGGCTTCATGGCTGATGAAACTGGTCAGTCTTGGTTTCCGGGGTGTTAACTTCCGGCGTGTTCTCAATCCGTTCGAACTCTGCGATTCTGGCGAAATGAGTCACATGATTCGAATCCTGGGCGTCGACCCCGGCCTGCGCCACACTGGCTGGGGCATCATCGATATGGATGGCCCGCGCCTGTCGTGGGTGGCCCACGGCGTCATCGATCCCGATCCCAAGGCCGATCTGGCGGAAAGACTGGGCATGCTATGCGAGGGCCTGCGCGCCGTGATCCACGAGCATGATCCGATGGAAGCCGCCGTCGAGGAGACGTTCGTCAACATCAATCCGAAATCAACACTGCTGCTCGGCCAGGCGCGCGGCGCTGCGCTGGCGACGCTGGCGGCGGCGCGGCTCAAGGTCCACGAGTTTGCTACGCGCAAAGTGAAACTCGCTGTCGTCGGAACGGGTGGGGCAGACAAGACGCAGGTTGCCTTCATGGTGCGCCGCCTGTTGCCGCGCGCGGGCGAGGTTTCGGCGGACGCAGCCGATGCGCTCGCCGTCGCCATCTGCGGTGCGCACCATCGTCCTTCTCTTTCCCTGCGGCGCCCGGCATGATCGGCAGGCTCAGAGGAACAATCGCCGCCATCGGGGAAGGGCAGGCGCTCATCGACGTGAATGGCGTCGGCTATCTCGTGCATGCCGGTTCGCGCACGCTCGCGAAGCTCGCCGTCGGCGAGGCGGCAGAGATGTTCGTCGAAACGCAGATGTCGGAAAGCGCCATCCGCCTGTTCGGCTTCGTCGCGGCGGAAGACCGCGCCTGGTTCGCGCGGCTGCAGGACGCGCCCGGCGTCGGCGCCAAGGTCGCGCTCTCGATCCTCGATGCCCTCACCACCGCTCAGCTGATGGACGCCATCGCTCTCAACGACACCGGCGCCATCACGCGCGCCAATGGCGTCGGCAAGAAGTTGGCCGAACGGATCGTCACCGAGTTCAAGGGCAAGCCGCCGCCAATGGGCCTGTTTGCCTCGACCTTCACCACCACGTCCACCACGTCCACGCCTGTCGCCGCCACCGGCGCTCGCGCAGCCGCTATCTCCGCGCTGGTCAATCTCGGCTACACGCAGGTCGACGCGTCACGCGCCGTCGCGCAAGCCGCGCGCGATGTGGGCGATGATGCAACCGAGAGCACGCTGATCCGCGCCGCATTGAAAGCACTGGCGCCGACTGCCTAAAGCACCTCAGCTCCAACGTGCAGCACCAGCCCCACCAGGCCGCCGATGATGGTGCCGTTGAGACGGATGTACTGCAGGTCGCGCCCGACATTCTGCTCCAGCTTGTCGACGATCGTCTGCGAGTCCCACTTGCGGATGGTTTCCGACACCAGCCGGGCAACGTCCTCGCCATGGCGCGCGGCCAGTTCCACCAGCAGCGCCTTGAGGCGCGCATTCAACGCCGCGCGCACCTGCGGCTCGCGCATCAGACCCTCGCCCAGATTTGTCAGCGCCGTCTGCAGCCAGGTCCGCAACCGCCCGTTGGGGCTGGTGCAGTCACGCCGCAGAGCCGCCTTGAACGCGACCCACCCCGCCTCCATGGCGCTGGTCACGCTCGGATGCGCCGCTGCATCCTGTATCCATGTTCCAACGCGCGCCTGCAGCTCCGGATCGCGGCGCAGGTTGTCGGCGAACTCGCCCACCATCTCGTTGAGGCGCAGGCGCAACGGATGATCGCGCTGCGTGGCGATCTCATAGAGCAGATCATTCACCGCATTGATGACCGTATCCGCCACCTTCTTGTCCGCGCTGACGAACCGCATCATCCAGCCTGAGCGATTGCGGATGCGATCGCGGATCAGCTCCTGGTTTTCTTCCAGCAGGCGATAGCCCTGCGTCAGCAGCGCATCCAGAATGGCCTGATGCCGCCCCTGTTCCGCGAGAGCTTCCAGCACCGATCCAAAGGCGGGCGCCACACTTGCGCCCTGTATGGTGGAAGCGGCCTGCTCGCGCAGGAAGTGGGCGACCGTCTCATCGTCCAGGGCATCGAGCAGGGCGGGGATGGCGGACACGATGCCGCCGGCCAGGGCGGTAGATTGCGCCGGTTCCGCCAGCCACCTGCCCAGCGCCTCGGAAAGATCCTTGTCCTTCACCCGCTCGGCGACGAGGCTCGGCTTCAGGAAGTTGTCAGCGATGAAACGTCCGACCGCATCTGCAATGCGATCCTGGTTCTTGGGGATCACCGCCGTGTGAGGAATTGGTATACCCAGCGGATGGCGGAAGATGGCGGTGACGGCGAACCAGTCGGCCAGCCCGCCCACCATTGCGGCCTCGGCGAAAGCGCGAACGAACCGCCAGTGGATGTCCCAGTCCCGACCCGGCGGCTCCCACATGTGCGAGAACACGAACAGCACCATGATGGCGAGCAGCAGCCCGTTGGCGAGCCGACGCATGCCGACCAGGCGGGCATATCCGCCGTCTGCGCCTGGGGACGTCTTGCCGGATTTCCCGGTCATCGTGTCGCGGTGGTCGAGCGGAGCATTCGATTCATAAGGCATGATATAGCGCTGCTGGCGGCGATGTGGATATGCCGCATTGTCGACGCGCCAGGGGCCCCTGGATCTTGGCCGGAATGGGGAGGGTTTGCGGTGACCACAGAGGAAGTGATCGGCGCAATTGCCGCTGTCCTTACGACATCATCCTTTCTGCCGCAGGCGATAAAGGTTCTGCGCACACGCGACACCGGCGCGATCTCGTTGACCATGTATGTGCTGTTCACCGCAGGCGTCACCCTTTGGGGGGTCTATGGCCTCATGACATGGCAGTGGTCGATCATTATCGCCAACGGGATTACCGTCGTGCTGGCCGCAACCATCCTGACGATGAAGGTGGCCTCGGTCGTTTCCGCAGGACGGAATCCGCGCCGTGCGACCGGGAATTAACCGCGCATTGTTCTTCAACTGTTCCTTTCGTCCGCGAACGGCGCCACAAGCAGGACCATGACGCGAGACGGCGACATCACAGACCCCGAGCGCCTGCCCGGCGAGGCGATGGACCGCGCGCTGCGGCCCACGGCCTTCGATGATTTCACGGGCCAGGAAGCGGCAAAGGCCAACCTCAAAGTGTTCGTCTCTGCGGCGCGCAAGCGCGGCGATGCGCTCGATCACGTGCTGCTCTCGGGTCCCCCGGGTCTCGGCAAGACCACGTTGGCGCAGATCCTCAGCCGCGAAATGGGCGTCGGCTTTCGCGCGACGTCCGGGCCGGTGATCGCCAAGGCCGGAGACCTTGCGGCCCTGCTCACCAATCTCGAAGCGCGCGACGTGCTGTTCATCGACGAGATCCATCGTTTGCCCGCGCATGTCGAGGAAATCCTCTATCCCGCAATGGAGGATCACACGCTCGACTTGATCATCGGTGAGGGCCCGTCGGCCCGTTCGGTCAAGATAGACCTGCCGCCCTTCACGCTGGTGGGCGCCACGACGCGCGCGGGCCTCCTGTCCACGCCGCTGCGCGACCGCTTTGGCATTCCGGTACGTCTCGAATTCTACACGCGCGAGGAACTCGGCTCGATCCTGCGCCGCGCGGGAACCAAGCTCGGCGCCAACATCACACAGGATGGGGCGGAAGAAATCGCCGGCCGTTCGCGCGGCACGCCACGCATCGCCGTGCGCCTGCTGCGCCGCGTCCGCGACTTCTGCGAGGCCGATGGTGTGAAGATAGACCGCAAGGGCGCCGCCATGTCGCTCGCGCGGCTCGAAGTGGACGAGGATGGCCTCGACGCGCTGGACCGGCGCTATCTCCAGGCGCTGGTGAAGACCTACTCGGGCGGTCCTGTCGGCGCCGACACGCTGGCGGCCGCGCTCTCCGAAGCGCGCGATTCAATCGAGGAAGTGATCGAGCCCTATCTGATGCAGCAGGGCTTTGTCGCTCGCACCCCGCGAGGTCGCGTCGCTACGCCCAGGGCGTGGGAGCGCGTCGGCCTCAAGCCGCCTTCCAGCTTCCAGACGCCGCTGTTCGAGGAAGAGGGCGAAGGTAAGTAGCCACGCCTCGCGCGGCCTTGCTTGACGCACAGCCCGCCCCCGTTAAGGCTGGCGCAAACAAGAAGATGCCCGGGAGGACGAGATGATCCACGCACGCGCAATTGGCGCACTCATGCTTGCTGCAACGCTGCCCGGCTGTGTGATGGTGCATGCCCGCGAAGTGGTCGAGGCGCCTGCCGCCAGTGCAGCGCCGATTGCCGCCGTCGCCTCGGTTGCCCAGCCCGCTCCGGTTCCGCCGCCAGCGCCCGCCGGCCCTGCGCCGTTGCAGGTTCCCAATTTCAGCTACGTCACCATCCCGATGGAGATCACGGTCAACAAGCCGGTGAAGGATGTCTGGGCGCGCATCGGCAAGTATTGCGACATCGCCGAATGGTTCCAGATCGCAGCCGGCTGCACGATCACATCCGGCGTCGACAATGAAGTAGGCGCGGTGCGTTCCATCGGCGCAGAGATCCTCGTCGCAAAGACGGAATACTCGTACGCATATACGCAGCCCGTGCGCGAAGGCCGGCCCTACAATCTTTATCACGGCAATCTCGAAGCCCGCGCCATCGACGCGAACACGACGAAACTGCTTTACACGCTGGTCTACGATCTCTCGCTGGTGCCGGGCGACGATGCCGCGAAGGCCGCCGACGTCGAACGCCGCCGCGTCGCCTTCACGCGCGCGCTCGGCAATATGAAGATCTTGGCCGAAGGTGGAACCCTGCCGCCGCCGGCGCCGCGCCCCTAGCGAACGGCAAGATCCATCGTCCCGCACAGACGCAGGTGCACGCGGCCGGGCGCGAACGTCTCCTCGAAGACGTAGACGCGCACGGCCGCCTTTGTATCGAACCCACTTGCCAGGATCGAGCGGCCGGCATTCTCGATGCCGACAAACGGAATGCCGCGGAGCCCGCCGCATGCCGCCGTCATGGTGGGACTGTAGTCGTACCCCTCGCGCGGCATCAGCTGGAACACCGCCACAGCCTGCTTGGCGCCCGGCGTCAACGCCGCACGCGGATTGCCGAGGAACACCCTGTCGTCCAGCGCAATCTCGTCAGTGAAGTTCAGCACCGACGCGGGCTCCTCGCCAAAGCGCAGCGCATGGGGAAAGGGGCCGTTCCGGCCGGGAAGCGTTTCAACTTCAACCTTCAGGCCATCCGCCCCTGCATAAGCGTGCGTGGCGGCTTGCCCTCGCGGGGCGGGCTGGGCGACAGCGACGCCAGCGCTGAGCACGGCGGCGGCAAGCAGGAAGCGCCTCATTGCGCCGCCTTCGCCGCTTCGGTGCGCTGCTTCAGTGTCGTCTCGAACGCATCTTCCAGTCGCGCGATGTAAGGCTGGAAGGCAGCGGGGTCGACGAAGAAGTTCTGCGACTTGTCGGTCTTCGCCTTCTCGGCCTTCTGCAGCAGGCCAAAGAATTCCGGATGCGGGGCGAGGGGAATGTCGACGCGCATTGTCTTCGCCTTGGCGAAGGTCGCGCGATAGTCTTCCACGATGCCGTCATACTGCAGCGGCGGCGTGATCCGGTTGGCCGCCACGGTCGCGGAGCAGAACACCAGCACTTCGTAGTTTTCGCCACCCGCGCTCGCAGTTGTGCCCCACGATGTGCAGCCGCGCGAATGGCCGGGCGTCAGGTGCGCGACAAGGTCAATGTCGGCCAGCCTCACATGCTCGCCGTCCTTCAGTACGCGATCCACCTTCACCGGCGGCGCATTCATCGCGGTCACGCTCTCGCTGCCCAGATAGAAGCCGCCCTCCAGCGCGGAGACATCGCCATCCATCGCATAAAACTGCGCGCCGGATTTCTGCTTCAGCTCAGCTAGGCCGCCCGAATGGTCATAGTGCGCATGGCTGTTCAGCAGGATTTTGACATCCGTCAGCTTGAAGCCCAGCTTCGCGATATTCGCCTCGATCACGTCGGCCCCTTCGGGCGTCGCGCCATCCAGCAACACATGCCCCTCCGGCCCCGTGAACAGGTAGGCGCCAAGGCCCTCCGTGCCGACATAATAGATATTGTCGATCACATGGAACGGCTCGGTCGGCTTGTTCCAGTTGTTCTGCGCGAAGGCGGGCGAGGCAATTAGGCTGAGCGCTGCGGCAAGAGCCGCGCCGAGTATCGCTTTCATGTGTCGTCCCATGATTCCTGTTGCATGCCGTAGCGTGCGGCACACTATCAGGCCCTCGCAGCGGTTGGCAAAGCTGGACCGCATGACGCGAAACAGGGAACCGAAGATGCCCACAAACCGCCAATTCCTGATCGACCACCTGCCCACGGGCAAGCTGACGCCGGACGTGTTCAAGCTCAGCGATGGTCCCATGCCTTCGGTCGCCGATGGCGAGGTGCTGGTGCGTGCGCGCTACATCTCGCTTGATGCGGCGAACCGCGCCTGGATGTGGGGCGCGACGTATCGCGCCGCCGTCAAGCAGGGCGAGGTAATGGCCGGCGGCGCCATGGCCGAGGTGGTGGAAAGCAAGGCCCCCGGCTTTGCGCCCGGCGACCTCGTCTGGGCCGAGACGGGCTGGCAGGACTACGCCGCCATCAAGGCGGAACATCTGGAGAAGCTGGGACCTGCCAAGGCGGGTCAGCCGATCACCTACCTGATGAACGTCTATGGCATAGCGGGTCTCACCGCATATTTCGGCCTGCTCGAATGCGGCCAGCCCAAGGCCGGAGAGACGGTGGTGGTCTCCGCCGCAGCGGGATCGGTGGGAACGCTCGTTGGCCAGATCGCGAAGATCAAGGGATGCCGCGTCATCGGCATCGCGGGCGGCGCGGAAAAGTGCGAGCTGCTTACGCGCGAACTCGGCTACGACGCGGCGGTCGACTACAAGGCGCCCGAATTCACCAAGGCCCTGCGCGCCGCCGTTCCCAAGGGCATCGACGTCTACTTCGACAATGTCGGCGGGCGTGTGCTGGAAGCGTGCCTGTTCAACATGAACAATCATGGTCGCGTCGCGTGCTGCGGCGCTGTCTCGCAATACGATGAGCCATCGGCTCACGGTCCGCGCGGCGTGCCAGGGCTGATCGTCACCAAGCGCCTCACCATGCGCGGCTTCGTCGTGATGGATTTCGAGGCGCAGAACCCGAACGCGCTGGCCGATCTCTCCAGCTGGGTCGCATCGGGTCAGCTTAGGGTACGCGAAGACATCGTCGACGGCTTCGAGAACCTGCCCGCCGCACTCATCGGCCTGCTCGCCGGCGACAATGTCGGCAAGCGGATGGTGAAGGTCGTTTGATCCCTAGGGCTGGGCGGGCAGGGCGATGGCCTTGCCCTCCTGTCTCGGATCGGCCCCGCCAATCAGGCCTTCGGGCGTCACCTGGATCGCGTAGGTGCCGCTCCACAGCGGGCCTTCCACGATTGTCCATCCACGCTGGCGCATCGCTTCGATCGTCGGCGCGGGCACATAGCCCGCCTCGGCGATGATCTCCGGCGTGCGCGCGAAGAAGGACCCCGTGCCCACCGCTTCCTGCGGCGTCTGCTTCCAGTCCAGCACGCCGATGATTGTGCGCGAGACCGACGCGATGATCGTGCTGCCGCCCATCGAGCCGGCGACGAGCACCAGTTTTCCTTCCTTGTCGGTGATGATCGACGGCGACATGGACGAACGCGGCGCCTTGCCCGGCGCCACGGCGTTGGCGACCGGCTTGCCGCCGAGCACCGGCTCGAGCGAGAAGTCGGTCAGCTGATTGTTGAGCCAGAATCCTGCGGCCATGCGATGCGCGCCGTATTCCGATTCTATGGTCGCCGTCAGCGACACCGCGTTGCCGTCACGATCGACGATGGCAAGATGCGTGGTGCCATGCTCCTGCATCGCCTCGCTCCCCCAGCGATCACGCAACTCCTCGCCCGCAGGCGCGCCGACTGGAATGGCAGCAGGGCCTTTCGAAAGGTCGATCAGCGCTGCGCGGCTATCGAGATAGGCCGGCGCGATGATTTCCTTCGCCGGCGCGGTGATGAAACGATCGTCACCCATGTAGTGGTCGCGGTCGACATACGATAGACGGCTCGCCCACACATAGGCCGCCCAGTCATCCATGTTCGACGGCCCCTCCGGCTGCGGCCGCGCCCGCTCGTAGAGGCCGAGGATCGACAGCATTGCATTGGCCGAAGAAGGCGATGGCATGGTGCATACCGTGTAGACACGGAACGGCGCGCACAGCGGATCAAGCCTGCGCGGCTTGTATGCTTGCAGGTCCGACAGCTGCAGCGTGCCCGCGCGCGGTTCGCGCTGGGCCGATGCGACGATCGCGTCCGCGATGGCGCCACGCGCCAGCGCTCCGGGGCCATCCGCAGCAATCGCGCGCAACGTCTGCGCATAGGCCGGGTTCTTCAGCGTGTGTCCCTGCGGCCATGGATTGCCGTCGGCATCGAGATAGATCGCGCGCGCTTCAGTGTCCGCTGCGATCATCGCCTTGTACTGGATAAGGCTCGCATTCAGCCGCGGCCCGATCACGAAGCCACCGTCCGCCAACTTGATGGCCGGCTCGAACAGCTTGGCCCAGTCGAGCTTGCCATGTTGCTCGTGCGCCAGCTTCAGCATGGCAACCAGAGCGGGCGTGCCTACGGCCTTGCCGCTAGCCCGCGCCAGCTCGAACGGCATCGGCTTGCCGTCGACCATGAACATGTCCGGCGTTGCCCCCGCCGGCGCCCATTCGCGGCCGTCATAGGCGTCGATGACTTCGTCGCTGGCGCGATAGTGCATCAGGAATCCGCCGCCGCCGACGCCCGACGATTCCGGCTCCACCAGACCCAGCACCATTTCGGTCGCAATGGCCGCATCCACAGCGCTGCCGCCAGCGCGCAGGATTTCCAGCCCCGCCTCGACCGCCAGCGGATCAGCCGCCGACACCATCGCCTCGCGCTTGCTCGCGACCGGTTCAGGCGCCTGCTCGTTCCCGCAGCCGGCCATTGCAGACAGCGCCAGAGCTCCGCAAATGGCCCGCGCCAGCGTCCAGCCTGCGATCTTCATGAAATTCTCCGCCCGCGTTCGACGGGACCATGCCATGCCGAGGCACAAACACAAACGGCGGCCCTTTCGAGCCGCCGCTGATGCGTTGAGTGTTGTGGCGATCAGCCTGGCTGTGGTTCGGGCTCGGCGCCGCCAAAGCCTTCGTCGGACTTCGGCTTCTTCTTGATCACAGGCACAGCCGAGGTCGGGCCCGTGGGCGTGTCGTCCGGACGATCCGGACGCTTGCCCTTGACCAGTTCGGCGATCTCCTCGCCCGACAGCGTTTCGTATTCGAGCAGGCCTTCGGCGAGCGCAGTCCAGTCGGCGCGCTTCTCGGTCAGCACCCGGCGGGCGTCTTCGATGCCGCCGACCACTAGTTTGCGAACCTCTTCCTCGATCTTGCGTGAGGTTTCTTCCGAGACGTGGCTCGACTTCACCAGCTGGTTGCCCAGGAACACTTCGCCCTGGTCTTCAGCGTAATCGATCGGACCGACAGAGTCCGAGAAGCCCCAGCGCGTGATCATCGCGCGGGCGAGGCGTGTCGCCTGCTGGATGTCGGAGGCAGCGCCGGCGGTGACATTGTCCGCGCCGAACTTCAGCTCTTCCGCAACGCGGCCGCCCATCAGGATGGCCAGGCGCGAGATCATCTCGGTCTTGTTCATCGACAGCTTGTCGTCGGTCGGCAGCTGCATGACCATGCCCAGCGCACGGCCGCGCGGGATGATTGTCGCCTTGTGGACCGGGTCGGCGGAGGGAACGTTCATCGCCACGATGGCGTGACCGGCTTCGTGCCAGGCCGTCAGCTCTTTTTCCTTCTGCGACATCACCATGGATTTGCGCTCAGGGCCCATCAGGACCTTGTCCTTGGCGTCCTCGAATTCGCGCATGGCCACCGAGCGCTTGCCGCGGCGAGCAGCAAGAAGCGCCGCCTCGTTGACGAGGTTGGCGAGGTCCGCGCCGGAGAATCCCGGCGTGCCGCGCGCGATGGTCTTGGCATCAACATCCTTGGCCAGCGGCACGTTGCGCATGTGGACTTTGAGGATCTTCTCGCGCCCGACGATGTCCGGATTGCCGACAGTCACCTGACGGTCAAAGCGACCCGGACGCAGCAGGGCAGGGTCAAGCACGTCGGGGCGGTTGGTCGCGGCGATGATGATGATGCCTTCATTGGCTTCGAAGCCATCCATTTCGACCAGCAGCTGGTTGAGCGTCTGTTCGCGCTCGTCATTGCCGCCGCCAAGGCCGGCGCCACGGTGACGACCGACAGCGTCGATCTCGTCGATGAAGATGATGCATGGCGCGTTCTTCTTCGCCTGCTCGAACATGTCGCGCACCCGGCTAGCGCCGACGCCCACGAACATCTCGACGAAGTCCGAACCGGAAATCGTGAAGAACGGCACGTTGGCTTCGCCCGCGACCGCACGCGCGATCAGCGTCTTGCCAGTGCCCGGCGGGCCGACCAGCAGCGCGCCTTTTGGAATCTTGCCGCCGAGGCGCTGGAACTTGGAGGGGTCCTTCAGGAAGTCGACGATTTCCTCGAGTTCTTCCTTGGCCTCGTCGACGCCCGCAACGTCATCGAATGTCACGCGGCCGTGGCGCTCGGTCAGCAGGCGAGCCTTCGACTTGCCGAAGCTCATCGCGCGCCCGCCGCCGCCCTGCATCTGGCGCATCAGGAAGAACCACAGGCCGATGATGAAGATCAGCGGCAGGGCCGAAAGGATGTAGCTCAGGATGGTGCCGCCGGACTCCGCGTCCTCGACCTTGACGTTGACGCCCTTGGCCTGGAGGCGGCTGGCGAAATCGAGTTCCATCTCGCGGAACACCGCGTAGGAACGCTGCCCGTCCACCGTGGTGGTGACCTTGTTGCCCTTGATAGTGGCTTCCTTGATCCGGCCGGAATCGACCTGGGTCTGGAATTCGGAATAGGACATTTCCCGCGCCCCGCCGGAACCGGACGAGGTGGTCATCACGGTGACCAGCGCGATCAGGAGGAACAGAACGACGCCGAGCAGGGCGAGGTTGCGCATATTCATGCACGCGGCCTTTCAGTGGGCTTTGACCCGAGAAGATAGGCTCGATACTCCACGAAAACGAGTGCTGAACCGTTAAGCGGCTGTCACTTTCCTGCGTCTTTTCGCCTGTGGCGGCGTCAAATTGTGAGCAGGGCAAGGTCCGCCGGGGCCAGCAACTGCCCGGCCCGGTTCCACACGGTCGCCGCCGGGGCAGGCTCGCCCCGCCGCGGGGGGGCATTTCCGAAGGCGAGGCAAGCCCCGTTGCGCACGCGGATAATCGCCCCGCCCAGTGTCACGCCGCGGGCGAGGTCAGGGTCGGCTGCGGAGATTCGCGCAACCAGCCGTGCGAGCGCATCGGCCCTTGGCGGCCCCGCGCCGCCTCCGGCCGTCATCACCATCGCTTCGATGAAACGGCGCCATGCTTCGGCCCCCACCTGATCCTTCGCGCCCAGCGCGATTACCTGTTCATTGTCCGTCCCGGGTTGCAGCTGCGCCAGTAGAGCATGCGCCTGCGCCTGCACAGCCGTTCGCAGGATGGCGAGATGGTTCATGATGGCGATGATCCTGTCGCGATGTTGCGGGCTCAGGGCGGCGGCCAGCGTCCGCATCCTCACTCGCTCGAAACGCGTGTTGGCGTTGGAGGGGTCGTCGATCCACGGGAGCCGTCGCGAGCGCAGTTCGTCGCGCAGATCCTCTCGCCCCATGGCGAGCAGCGGCCTCACAAGGGTGATCCCTTCTCCCTCGGGCCAGGCCGGGCAGGGGGCGGCCGGCATCGGCCCGGCAAGCCCATACCAGCCCGACCCCTGCCGCGCGCGCATCAGAAATGTCTCGAGGCGATCATCGCGCGTGTGGCCCAGCGCGACGTGGGCAATTCCGCGCCTGCGCGCCCAGCTGGCCAGCAGCGCATGACGCGCTATCCGCGCGCGCTCCTGCCCGACATGTCCACTCGCGTTGGGCGTCCAGGTCAGGATCTCGTGCGCGACGCCCATCGCCTCGCAGGCGCGTTGCACGCGCAATGCCTCCGTGGCTGCTTCGGGGCGCAGGCCATGATCGACGGTGGCGGCGGTGATCCCGGCATAGCCCGCCGCGCGGGCGTGATCAGCGGCCAGCACCAGCAGCGCCATCGAGTCCGATCCGCCGGATACGGCGACGCCGAGCTCACGCCGTTCGCATCCCGCGTTCGCCAGGGCGAACGCCAGCTCCGCACGCCGGGAAAGCTGTGTCTGTGCGGCGGGCCTATCTGGCGCCGATGACTTCACGCTCGAAGATTTCGACCAGCTGCCGCCAGATGTCGAGCGTATCCTCGAGATTGTCGGCGGTGACGCCCGCATCGAGGTTCACGTCCATCTGCAGCTTCACCAGCGCCTGGTCGTAGGTGACGCGTACATAGCGCCACCGTGCATTGAAGGCGTTGGCGGAATCCCCGGTCAGGCTGGCCGGGCGGGGGGCCTGCACGATCAGCTGCACCGAATTGCAGAACGTGCCGTTCTCGCACTCGTAGAACTGCATCAGGTAGTCGCTGCGCGAAATTCGGCCGGCGATCACCGGATCGCCCTTGCCGTCGACCCTGAGCTCGACCCGGTATCCGGTCCGCTCCATGAAACGGGCGATGCCGGCGGGGTCGGAGGCGTCGAACATGCCGCCGCGCACGCGTTCGGCCGAGGGGGGCTGGGCGAGGGAGGCCGGGGCCGCGATGGTCGCCCAGGCGGCGATCAGGCAGGCGGCAAGGCCAAAGGCGCGGTTATGGAGCAGCACGATCAACCCGTTTTCCTGGCCGTCTGTTCGGGCCGCCTGTTACTGGCGGACGCCCGATCCTCTAGGTTTCAGATAGTGGTTGGCGATTCCTGAACAGCGGGCGTTTCGCGCTCAACTCTGGCTCAGGCGCACTTGGCCTGCTGGCGTTCCTGGTCAGCCAGCTGTTTGGCCAGCGCCGGCGCCTTGGGAAAATTCGAGGACATCAGGGAGAGCGTGCGACAGGCCTGGCCCGTATTGCCCATCAGGCGCAGCGACCGCGCCAGCTTCACCAGACCGGTCGGTGCATGGGTCGACTGCGGAAAATCCTTGATCAGCTTGCCGTAAGCCGTCGCCGCGTCCGCGAAATTATCCTGATAGAGCAGGGATTCACCCAGGTAATACTGCGCATCGCCAGCGCTCTTGCTCTTGGGGAACTTCGTCAGGAAGACTTCGAAGGCCGAATGGGCGGCGGGAAAGTCGCCTGCTTCCGTCAGCAGGGCCTTGGCCTGGTCGAACAGAGCCGTCTCGTCGGCCGGCAGGCTGGCGACGTCGAAAGCGGGGGCGGCTGCCGGTCCGCCCGGGGTCAGCGCGATGGCGCCGGCCGCATTGGCGTCCTGCCCGGCCGCGGCGTCGGTCAGCCGGTCTTCCAGCGCTTCGACGCGGTCCATCAGCTGTTGCAGTCCCGTCTCGGCGCGGCGGCGGCCGGCATCCGCCTCGTCGGCGACCCGGCGGGCGTCCGCCAGCGCGGCGCCGAGGGCTTCGGCCTTCGCGGTAGCGGTCTTGAGATCGGCTTCCAGGGCTTCGACCCGCTCGCGCAGCTGTTCCACCGCCGGATCCGGCGCGGCGACATAGGGCTGGGAGGAGAAGACCTGGGCGTTGGCGCGCGGGGCGAGCAGGAGGCAAACTGCCAGCAAGGCCAATGAAATCAGGGTGATGGTCGTAAAATTCGCAAGATACTCACCTCGGGACTTCGACGCGGCGATGGCGCGAGGCCTGCGCTGGCGCGCTTGCCGGAGGAGAGCCTGGATCAGGAGGGGCTGCGAGCGTTTCATGTCCGAAATGCTAGCCGCCGCCCGTGCCGGAATTGTGGCGGCACGAGCGGCGAACTGCAGTCCTTCGTCTTAGCTGACCGCTTCGACGATGATGTTGGTGTACGAGTTCCGGTTGCGGGCCCAGGCAGCCTCGTCATGACCCATGTCGAGCGGTTTGTCCTTGCCGAACGAGATGGTTCCGATGCGGTCGGCAGCGATGCCTTGCGCCTTCAGATACGATGCCACCGATTCAGCGCGGCGGGCGCCGAGGGCGATGTTGTAGTCCTTGGTGCCGCGCTCGTCAGCGTGGCCCTGAACTTCAACGCGCGTCGTCGGATATTGCTTCAGCCAGGCGACCTGCGCGTTGAGGGCGCGACGGTCATCGTCGTCCAGGTTGTACTGGTCGTAATCGAAATAGACGCGATCCGTGACCTTGGCGGCGAAGTCGGCTTTCGAGCCGGCGGCCGGGCCCGTGCGCGGCGGCGGCGTCGGGACAGCCGGCGGCGACGGAGGCGGGGTCACGCGCGGAGGCGCGACGACCGCAGTTTCCGTCGGCGCAGGAGCAGGCTCCGGCGGCGGGTTGGAAGCGCAAGCCGAGACGGCGAGTGCCATCGTGGCGGCGAGAGCTGTCATGCTGATAGACCGCATCGTTTTAGTCTCCTTGTTCCCTGCGCGCCCCCAAGATGGCGCGTAATCCGATCCCCGACACTACCGGTGAATTGCAATGGAATTGCAAGCCCGGAGCGAGTGAAGCACCCCTGAAGCAGCAATATACTTCGGGGTTTTTTGTGGCAAAGAAGCGGAAAGATTGCAATCGAGTAATGAAATACTCGCGCGCTTTTCCATTACTTTGGCCCTCGTTCGAATATCTGTTGCAAAACAGACGCGCCCGGCAGTTCAACACAGTCGCTGACAAACGCGTCAGCCACTGATCAGTACACGTCATTATTTCAGCAGCGGGCCCCATGTCGGATTGGTGGCGTCGCGCGGCGTCGGCACGCGGCGCGTATTCCGCGCGGTCAGGTCAACGCTGTAGAGCTTCGGCCCGGCCCCCTTTGATGCGGTCCGCTGGAAGACGATGACGCGGCCGTTGGGGGACCAGCTGGGCGATTCATCCTGATAGCCGTCCGTGAGGATCCGGAAGCCCCTGCCCGAGGGTTCGATGACCCCGATGGCGAACTGGCCGCGACGCTGCACGGAGAAGGCGATCCAGTCGCCGCGTGGCGACCACACCGGGTCGCCGAAGCGGGCGCCGTCCTCGAAGGTGATGCGGCAGGCGGCCTCGCGCGCGCCAGACGGGCAGGTCATCGGCTCGCCATTCTCGTTCATGATGTAGAGCTGCTGGCCGGCGCCGCGGTCGGATTCGAACACGATCTTCTTGCCATCCGGCGAGAAGGACGGGGAGGTATCCACGGCGCTGTCGCGGGTGAGGCGCCGCTCCGAGCTGGAGCCGCGCGCCAGGTCCATGATGTAGATGTCGGCGTTGCCGTTCACGACGCGGCTGAAGGCGATCGAATTGCCATCGGGCGAGAAGCGCGCCGAATACTCCATGCTGCCGGGGTTCTCGGCCAGGATTTCCTGCCGGCCGTTGCTGATGTCGTAGAGATAGGTGCGCAGCAATGTCGCCTGCGGATAAACCGGATGCGGCACGTACGCGCCGTAAAGGATCATCTGGCGGGTCGGCGAGAAGCGCGGGTTCATCACGGCGCTGAAACCCGAAAGCAGGAATTCTGCGTTGGCGCCGTCCTGGTCCATGATCGCAAGACGGCCGCGGAAGCCTTCCTCGCCCGGCGTCTTCGAGACGAAGGCGATGCGGCTGTCGAAATATCCCGTGTCGCCGGTGAGGCGCGAATAGACCTCGTCGGCGACCTTGTGCGCAAGGCGGCGCCAGTCCAGCGGCGTCGGCACGGTCAACTCGCTCGCGATCAGCTGCGACTGGCCATAGACGTCATAGAGGCGGAACTGGACCGTCAGTGATGTCGTGCTCGAAGCCTGCGTAACAATGACCTTGCCGACGACGAGGGCCTGCGCCTCAATGCCGGCGACCGACCAGTCTCCGAAGGTTGGCGGAAGGGCGATGTCGAGGTTGCGCTCGATGAACGACGCCTTGTTGATCAGCGAGAATGCGGTCGAGGAAGACAGGTCGGCGCGAAGCACCTCGCCAAGATCACGCGCGATCTCGGCGGCGCCCGGGCCCTGCGCGCCGAAATCCGGAATGGCGATGCGCATCGGCACATACTCTTCGCCGACAACCTGCACCTTCAGCTGCGCCGACGCAGGCGCGGCGGGAAGGATGATCGACGCAATCGCGATCATGATGAGGGACAATGTGCGCATGGCGGTGATCCTCCGCTTGGTCGTGGTCTGAACGTGTCTGGTCTGGCGCGGCAGATGCCTTGCTGGACCCCTATTGTGTCGCAATCTTGGGCAGAAATTCGATGTCGATGTATTGCGGCTGCGGAAGTTTGAAATAGTCCTCAGGCACGCGCCAGCCGATCTTGTTGCACATGTCGAGTGCGCGGCGTGCGTGCGCCACAAAGGTCAGCAGCGGCCCATCCCCAGCGGGTTCGCGCGTCGGGCTCACCATCTGGTAAGGCTGCGAAAACTTGCCGTTGCGGCCAAACCAGACGCGGAAAGTCGCCTTCAGCCTGCGCGCATCCGCCATGTCGCTATGATCGGTCCAGCACTTGTTGGCGATCAACTGGGCGCGGATGTAGTCCGTCACTGACGCCGTCATTTTTCTCATGTCGCCAGCGCCGGGACGCGGCGCGCCTGTGTCGCCGCTCGCGGGATCGGCGTTCGGATTGGAGCGCTTGGGTGCGGGCGTGTCCTTTGAGACGCTCGCGAGAATGTCGTCCAGTTCGCTCGACAGCGACTTCGCCGGCGCCGCCGGAGCCGGCTTGGCGGCAGGCTTGGGCTGCTCCTTGGGTGCCTGGGGCTTGGGCGGATCGAGAGCGACGGTGTCTTCCGGCTCGATCGCGGCGGAGGCGGCTGCAGCAGGCGCGGGCGAAGCTTCGACTTCCGGTGGCGCAGGCTCTTCGTCTTCTTCCACCTTCTCGTAGATCGGCGCGATGTTGGTCGACTCCGCGATCGAGACCAGCTCGATGGGAATGTAGACCATCGGCGTGCTTTCGATCTCCGAGGTCGCAACCGGGATCATGATCACGCCCGCCAGAACGACGCTCGCGTGTGCGATCAGCGAGAAGAACGCCGCCGGAAGCGAAGATGCGGAGGAGGGGGGAGGTCCGGGTCGCATGCCTCTGCGGTCAGCCTCCTTCGCGAATGCGACGGGCTTCATTCGGATCGACCGGCAGGCCGGCATTGCGGAAGCCGCCTTCCTGCAGCAGCGCCAGCACGGTGACGACGACGCCATAGGGCACCGCCTCGTCCGCGCGCACGAACACGCGTTTCTCCATGTTGTTCTCGGCCAGCGCCTTCAGCAGCGGGGCAAGCTCTTTCAGCTCGATCGGCTCTTCCTGCTGGCCGACATAGACATTGGCGTCCTTGTCGATCGTCACGACGAGCGGCCGCTGGTTCTCGTCGGGAAGCTGGTCGGCGCTCACCTTGGGCAGCGTCACGGCAACGCCGGTGGCGAGCATCGGCGCGGTGATCATGAAGACCACGAGCAGCACGAGCATGACGTCGACCATCGGCGTCACGTTGATGTCGGCGATCGGCCGTCTCCGGCTGCCGCGTCCCTTGCCGCTCTTGATCAGCATGGCCATGGTCAGGTCGCTCCGCGATCATTGAGGCGGCGCGACAGGCGGACGGACACTTCCTGCGCGAAGGTCGACATGCGGTCCGAGAAGGCCGACACGTCGCTCGAGAACTTGTTGTAGAAGATCAGCGCCGGGATGGCGGCGAACAGGCCAAGGCCCGTGGCGAACAGCGCTTCGGCGATGCCGGGGGCGACGACGGTGAGGTTGGTCTCTCCACGTGCGGCGATATCTCGGAACGAGTTCATGATGCCGACCACCGTGCCCAGCAGGCCGATGAAGGGCGTCGAGGAGGCGATGATGGCCAGCGTCGGCAGGCCCGATTCCATCCGCTGCGTTTCGCGGTTGGCGGCGGCGTCCATGGCGGCCGAGGCGCGGTCGAGGATCTGGCGGTTCTGGTCGTCGCCCGGCTGGCCCCGGCGGCTGTCGCGCCATTCGCGCTGTCCGGCAGCGAACACGCGCGCCAGCGCTTCGGCGGGACGTTCAGCAACGCGGCCGTCCATGTCTTCGAGCGGCTGGCCGGCCCAGAAGGCCTGCTCCAGGCGCTTGGCGCGCGCCCGCGCGCCCGAGACGCTGAACCACTTGTCGATTGCGACAGCCCACGACCATACCGACGCAAGCGCCAGAATGATCATCACGCCCTTCACAATCGGGTCGGCGCGCATGAACAGGGCCAGCAGCGAGTAATCCGCGGTCGCTGCAATCTCGGGCAGGGCTTCAGGCATTCGGTCCTCTCAACGGGCTGGGCGGTCGTGCAGAACCGCTTGCAGATGCGCCCATTTTCGCAAGCTTATGAACGGCTTCTGGTTTCGAAATCAGGCAAGATGAAGGTCAATACCGGCGATTCCCCGGGGCTTCAGCGGCCATTCAGGGAGTGTGACTTGAATGCTTCCCAATGGGCCAATTCTGTTGCGGAAGGTTTACGAACCCTTCCGTCCGGATGGATCGCCACGGCAATGACCTCCGCCTCGCACAGCAGGGCGCCGTCGCGGGTTATCGATTGCCGGAAAATCAGCCGGGGGCCCTTCATGCCCTCGAACCGGGTGTGGGCGACCAACATCTCGTGGATTCGGGCAGGGGCGCGATAGTCAATCGTCAGGCGGGTGACCGCGAAGGCGCCATGGTCTTCGCGCCCCGGAGGCGTACCCATGACGCGCAGCATCTCCGAGCGTCCTCGCTCGAAAAACCGCAGGTAGTTCGCGTGATAGACGACGCCGGTGAAGTCGGTGTCCTCGTAATAGACGCGCACCGGAAGCAGGTGCTCGCCATTCTCGATGCGGCCGATGGAGGGCGTTTCAACTGTCATCCCAGCCGGATAATCCAGCCGGGCGAGCATTCAAGGAAAATGCACGCAAACAGGCCCCAAAAGCGACCTTTTGTGGTCTCAGGACGACGTTTCAGGCGCTGATTACGCCCGCGATGCTGTCTCCGTCATCGTCCAGCACGGTGATCACAAATCCGCCAACCGGATGCTCGTCGATCCGGTAGTCTGACGGCCGGCCGCCATCCTCGATGATCTCGGCAAGGGCCTGTTCGGCCTCTCTCCGGCTTCTGAACCTTTCGGCGGCAGACTTCAGGCGCATACAGTCTACCAGTTCCGGTTGGATGGTTGGTTTGGTCCTGAAGAAGGGGCCACGGTCGCAAAGCCAATGACCGAGACTAACTCCCTGCCCAAGTTCGAATTATGCACAACCCCGCAGAAGAGTCCTTGCCACAGAGCAAGCCGGCTGTGATTCGCCCGGCGGGCGATGAGGGTTTTGGTTTTCCGAGTTGACAGGACCGGCATGGTTTCCGGCAATTGAGCCAGGCCATGGGCGGCCCGTCGGGAGCACGCGTGGGGGGCAGGGGCGCCAGCAAGGGAAGACGAGGAGGCGTATGGCGCTGGCTGACGGCGCCGTTCAGCCTCAGCGGCCTTACCGGCTTTGCCCTCTGGGGCTTCATCCTGCTGTCGATCTTCGCGACCGGTCTGGGGTTCGCCGACCTTCGCGCCGCCGGAACGGACAACGCAGAACTCTCTCCCGTCGAGCTTGGCTTCACCATCGCAACGACATTGTTCGTCGTGAGCGCGATGGTGGTTGCGCTTCATCATCTCGTCGCGCCGCGAACGCCGCTGGCTGCCCGACTCATGTCATTCGTGTTCTATCTGATCTTCGCCGTGTGGTCGGTTGGGTTCGGCTACGGCTTCTTCTGGAAGGAACTGGCAGGCCAGGAATTCACCGAGCGTCAGTTCGAGCGCGCGATCGGCGACCTCTCCGCCTCCGTCGCCCGCACGTCTGCTGCTCTTGAGCTCTCCGAGCGCGTGACGGCCGAAGCCGCTGCGCTCGCCGTCCAGCGCGCAGAGACCGAAGCCCGGGAAGGCCGCACATGCGCCAACAAGCCTGCGTCGACGCCCGGCGAAGGCCCGCTGATGCGCAGCCGCTTCGCGTTTGCCGACCGTGCGCGAAATCTCGGCGACGAAGTGCGCACATCCTGGGTCGGGCCCGTCGCCGATCAGCGGTTGCGCCTGCAGCGCCAGGTCGATGCACTGGTGAAGCGCATTTCACCGCCAGCTTCGGCGTCCGTGCCCGCCGCCGAACGCGCCGTGCTCGAGAAGCTGGCCATGGCCTCGCGCCTGCCAGCCGCCGAGCGTCGCGCGCTGTTCACCGGTCTTCACGAGGATTCGCGCGCCTTCTCCGCAACGGCCAACGACCTGCGTGCACTGCACGCCGAAGCGTTTGCCGGGCGGCTGGTGCAGCTGGCGAACGAGGTTGGCCCCGATCCCGCGCGGCCGGGCAGTCCCGATCCCGCGCGCGCCAGCGATCCGGGCTATTGCTGGGATGTCGTGCTCAACGAGAAGATCACGGCCGCGGCCGCCCAGTTGCGCAGCGTGGAAAGCGTCGCCGCGCCCGAATTCGTGTTTCTCGAAGGCGCCAAGGCGACGCGCGCCGCCTTCTTCGGTCTCATCAGCTGGTTGGCCGGCGCCATCGGCGTTCACGTCGAAGGCGGCGACGGCTTCGTATTCGACGACAAGGCCTTTCTCGCCCTGTTCGCCTCCATCGCCGTCGATCTCGGCATCGTCTTCCTCACGCTGATCGGCCTCACGCGGCGGCGTGAGACGGATACGGTCGCGGCGCTCGCCCAGGGGCAGGGCCAGCCAACGCCTCCCCGCCTGTCGAGCATTCTGGACGACTGAGCTTAATCGCGCGGGAAGTTCGCAAAATACGGCGCAGCCTCTTCCAGCACGCGCGCGAACGATGGCCGCGCCATCAGCCGGTCGAGATAACGCGCCGCCCCGGCATGCCGGTCGCCGAACGGCGACACCTGGTTTGCATAGTAGAGCGCCGGCGCCGCCGCGCAGTCGGCCATGGTGAAGGTAAGCCCGGTCGCCCAGCCTCCCTCCGCCATGTCGCGATCGACCAGCGACAGAGCAACTTCAAGTTCGTCCTTCCACTTCGCCACGCCTGTCGGATCCTTCGCGCCCGCTGGCCGCAACCGGTCGCCGACGATCTTCTGCATCTTGTCGTGGACGTAGAGGTCATAGAATCGATCCGACAGCCGCACGCGGAGCGCCAGGTCGCGGTCGGCGGGGATCAGCTTCGCCGCGCTGGCCTGCTTCATCGTCAGGTATTCGATGATAATGCTCGATTCCGGAAAGCCCTTGCCGGCCTCCTCGTCGACCAGCACCGGGAACTTGCCCAGCGGCGTCATTCGCATGAAGCGCTCGCGCGCATCCGCATCCGACAGGTCGACAATCTCGCCCTCGAACGGCACGCCAGTCTCGTACAGCGCGATCAGCGCCTTCCAGCAGTAGGACGACAGAGGATGGTAGTAGAGCCGCAAAGGCATGACGTCCTCGCTTCAGATCAGGCATGATCGTTGAGCTCGATCTTGAGCTTGCGGAACAGTTCCCCGCAACCGGCGCCGCGAATCCTGATGTCGTTCTCGTCGCCATAATACGCTCCTTGCTCCTTGTATACGAAGCGGTGGTCCTTCGAAATTTCGAGGCGCCCAGTGTCATTGCTAACCAGCCGGGGTGGCCCACCGGGCGGAACTCGCTCTGGTCGCGCCAAAGCTGCTGGCCAGGGTTTGCGGCTGGATTTTTGCACTCGAATGTACCCGATATGCGGAAAGCCTCTGGCTGGAGGGGGTGGCCGCGTGTCATTGTCCCGCCGATTCTAAAGGGGATGACGGATGTTTCGCACGATGATGGCGGCTGCGGCCGCGCTTGCCTTTGCTGCGCCTGCCATGGCGCAGGATACTGACCTGCTGTCGGGGGGCGCCTGGGAGTGCCGCACGGTCTCCCATGTCGGCGATCCGACCGGCGACCTGACGATGCTGTTCGAAGAGGACGGCTATCTCGGCCTCTCCTTCTACATGGAGATGCCGGTCGAGGACATGAATATCGCCGTCGAGTTCGATCTGTCGGGCGAATGGTTCATCAATGACAACACGATCAGCGTCTCCGCCTCGGATTTCGAGATGGTCGGCGCCTGGATGGATGGCGAAGAGATGTCCGCCGAAGACTCGGAAGTCCTGGCCGAAAGCCTTGCGGCAGAGTTCGCCAACTATGGCGGCCAGAGCGACATCGCCTACATCGCCGAGCACGCCATGGTGCTCGAAGAGCCCGACACGTCGATCAGCTGCTGGCGCTAGAGTTACTTCGCTGGCGCGGGCAGGGCGGGTCGCGGCTCGATCTTGATCTGCCCGCGCAGCGGGGCATCCGGAGTCCATAGCCAGCCGCCGCAGCGAACGGGCTCGCCGTCCGCGCCGGGCTCCACCTCGCCTTCATAGCGCCGGCCATCGTCCGCTTCGAGCACGCCAAGGCCGGAGGCTTCATCGCGCTTCCACTGGCCCGACCATGTCATGCCGTCTGCGGACTGGCCAACGCCATGGCCAGCGCGGCGGCCTTCGGCAAACTCGCCGCGATAGGACGCGCTGATTTCGCCGTCGCTATCCAGGAAAGACATCACACCCCCGCCATGCGGGCGGCCGTTTGTCGTCTCGCCCGAATAGAGTGTCGTCTTTCCCCACGCGAGCGCGTTGGGATGCTGTGCCGCAAGCTCGATCGCACGCTGCGCCGCCAGTTGGGCCTGCCATGCATGTTCGCGCGCCGCGCTCACGGTGTCGCGCAGGCCGGCGTCCACCGATGCGAGCGGAAACGCGCTCATCTGGTTGACCGCGTCCATCTGGCCGAGTTTCGCCGCCATGGCTTCGGCGCGGCTGCGCTCTGCGACCAGCGCGCCTTCCAGCTTCTTCCTCAAGCGGTCGAGCTCGTTGCGCTCCAATTCGAGGTTGTCACGCGCACGCTCCGCTTCGTCGGCGCGGCGGGTGGCGTCGTCGAGACGCACTTCCAGATCTTCCGGCGCAAGCGCGAGGCTTGCCTTGCCAAGCTTCACCCGCAACTGCTCGACAAGCCGCATCCATCGACGCGAGCCTGTCTCGATGTCCTCGAGCGTGAGGCGAAGCGCCTGGCTGCTCGCCGCGAAATCGCCCGGCCCTGCTTGCACAACAAGATCGCAGCGCGGCGGCATCGCGGCGCCGCCATGGGCCGATGCCAGCGCCAGCGTCACCGGCGGAGTCTCCGGGTCGGCATCCACCATGCTCGCGTCCGCCGCCTCAACCTTCAGGTCGCCAAGCGCGCGTTCAAATCGGCGGCGGAATGCGCCGTCAAGTTCAGGGTCCCAGTAAAGATGCAGCCGGCGCTCGCCCGCCATGTCGCCCCCCTTGTGGGGCAAGACTGCCATGCCGGGACGCGGTGCGGAAGATCGGTATTGTCTCTACGTCTTGCTGGCCCCGGCGCTTGGCCGTGCGGCGACCCGATCAAACCAGGCCGCGATGTTGGCATTGTCGCGATTGAGCGGCTGACCCACAGTCGCGCCAAAATCGAGGGTGCAGAAGAGCAGGATGTCCGCCAGCGTGAGCCGATCGCCCGCGATGAATTCGCGTCCAGCGATCAGTCCGTCGAGCCAGCTTATCTTTTCTTGGGCGATTGCCTTCAGGTCCGCGGCCGCCTGCGGCAACAGGCGCATACGGTCCTTGAAGAGGGCATAGCCTTCCGCGGCGCGGAAGCCGGTCAGCATCGGCTCGACGATGTACAGATCGACCCGGCGTGTCCACATGCGCGTCATCGCGCGCTCCTCGGCATTTGTGCCGATCAATGGCGGCGTGGGGTGCTTTTCGTCGAGGTATTCGCAGATCGCCGTCACTTCTGCGAGGTATCGGCCGTCGTCGAGCTCCAGCGTCGGCATCTGGCCGCCCGGATTGCGTGCGACATGCGCCGGCTGGCGATTTTCGCCCGCCATCAGGTCAACGGTGACCCGAGGAATGTTGATGCCCTTCTCGGCCATGAACATCTTCACGACCCGGGGATTGGGGCCGATCGAATCGTAGAGTTTCATGACGCACTCCAAGCCTGCAGCATTGCCGACTTGGATGCTCGCACATCGGTTGGTCAGTTGCACGGCTGTCGTCGCGGCAGCTCGTGCGTTGGCGTGCCCGGCTAGTGGGGAGACGTCACCATGGCCGCAGACCTCGCCGAAGATCTGCGCTGCGCCGCCTGCCACCGGCGCCAGATGCCGAAGATGCGGGGGCCATCCACGATATACCGCCGCCACAGGCGTCCCGGTTCGGAGGCGAGGCGGTGCAGCCATTCAAGCCTTGCCTGCCGCATCCATTCCGGGGCGCGCCGCGTCTCTCCCGACAGGAATTCCAGCGCTGCGCCACAGCAGATCGCAACGCCCGTGCAGCTCGCCTCGCGCGCCTCCCGCGCGATCATCTCCTGCTGGGGCGAGCCGACGGCGAGGAAGATGTAATGCGCCGGATTGTTGCGGATGAAATTCACGCACGCCGCCCGTGCCGCCGCATTGGTCCGCAGGCCGTGGGGCGCATCGAACCAGCGAAGATTCTTCAAGCCGAAGTCCGTACGCAGCCGGTCGGCCTGCGATTGCGATCCGCCGATGACCAGAACGACATCGTCCGGCCGGATGTGCCCAAGGAAGAGCATCTCCACGATGTCCGCACCGGGCGCACAGGGCAGGGCCAGCTTCGAGATGCGCGCGAAGACTTCGAGAATGCGGCTGTCGCACAGGGTGAGCCACGCATCTTCATAGAGCGTCCGCAGCTCCGGCTGCTGTTCCAGCCGCACCATGTGGTCGACATTGGGCGTCGCAACATAGGCAAAGCCATCGCCCCGGCGCGCACGGTCCGCCATCGCCTGCGCCGCCATGAAGGCGTCGAGCGGATCGAAATCGAGATCGAGGAAAGACAGGCGCGGAGGCGAGGGCATGGGATATCCTTGCCCACACCTTAACCCTTCGGGGTTGGCGCCTCGTTACCGGAACCTGAAGAATTGGTTTCCCCGCCCTCGCGCCCATAGCCGTATTTGCGCAGAAGTCCGCGCATCTGGTGATAGCTGAGCCCCAGATGGTCGGCCGCCTTCTTCTGGTGGTTGCCGCAGGCCTCCAATGCATTGGCGATCAGCTTGCGCTCGAACTCGGCGACAACAGTGTTGAAATCCACCGGGCCTGTTGGCGGCTGCTCGGCTCGCTCCGGCGCGGCCGGCCGCTCGACCGGGGCAGGCGTGGGGCGTGGTGCTTCGGGCGCCCTCGTCATGTCCTTGGCAGGCCGCCAGGGCGAGTTGAACGGATCAAGATTTTCCGCCGATAGCGTCACCGGCCCCAGCGCTGCGCCATTCGCCTGCGCTGCCATCGTGCGGAAGGTCGCGCGCTCGGCCGCATTGCGCAACTCGCGCACATTTCCCGGCCAGTCATGATCGCACATGGCTTCAAGCGCCTCGCGCGCCCAGCCGGGGAAGTCCCCTTCCAGTTCGCGCGCGATACGCTGGCCGAAATAGTCCGCCAGCAGCATCACGTCCTCCGGCCGCGCCCGCAGCGGAGCGATGGTGATGACATCGAAGGCCAGGCGATCCAGCAGGTCGGCGCGGAAACGCCCATCGGCCGCGCGCGCCGGCAGGTCGACATTAGTCGCCGCCACGATGCGCACGTCGCAGGTGATGGTGTCTTCCCCGCCCAGCCGCTGGAACTCGCCGTATTCCACCACGCGCAGCAGCTTTTCCTGCACCTGCAGCGAGGCGGTCGCGATCTCGTCGAGGAACAGCGTGCCGCCATCGGCTTGTTCAAAGCGGCCCTGCCGTCTCTTCGTTGCGCCCGTGAACGAGCCCGCCTCATGGCCGAACAGTTCTGAGTCCAGCAGGTCCTGAGAGAGCGCGCCGCAATTCACCTTCACGAACGGCTTGTCCCAGCGGGGCGAGAGATAGTGGAGGCGTTCGGCGATCAGCTCCTTGCCGGTTCCGCGTTCCCCGATCACAAGGATGGGTCGCTCCACCAGCGCCGCCAGCGAGACGCGCTCAAGCGTCTCCAGCCAGGTCGCCGACTGGCCAATGAGTTCTGGAGGTGAGGGTGCAGCCATGTGGCGAGAATTACCTCACATTGGCGAGTTTCACCAGACATCGCGTGGCGGTTTTTGCCAAAATCGTGAACGTCACAAGCTCCGAAACTCGCAAAACCTAATAAAATCAGATATATGAATGGTTACTCAGAAACTGGCACGCCGGTTGCATTCTCTTGTTCATGCCGGCGCTAGACCGGCGCAAACAGGAGCTGAGAGATGCGCTACTACGACAGCCGCGATCCCTACGAGAAGCCCAGCGCACTGGGACGTTTTGGAGGATGGCTGGGCCGCAGACCGTTCGAGAGCTGGGGTTTCTTCCTCGCCGGCTTCCTGATCGCGCGCATCTTCTTCTCCTGACCCTCCACCTCATCGGCACAAGACCACTCACAAGAAGACCAAACCCCGAGAAGGCACTACGAAAGGTTCTGATATGGGCATTTTTTCCCGACTGTCCGACATCATCAACTCGAACATCAACGCGATGCTCGACAAGGCCGAGGATCCCGAGAAGATCGCGCGGCTGATCATCCAGGAAATGGAAGACTGCCTCGTCGAGGTCCGCTCTGCTGCGGCCCGCTCGATGGCGGACAAGAAGGAATACGAACGCGACATCAAGACGCTCGAACAGACCCGTCTTGACTGGACCGCCAAGGCCGAGCTCGCCGTGGAAAAGGGGCGCGAAGACCTCGCCCGCGGCGCCCTCTCCGCCAAGCAGCGCGCCGAGCGCGAGATCGACAGCCGCCGTCAGGCGCTCGCCGCGATCGAGGAAGTCTCGGTCCGCCGCCAGGACGACCTGGAGAAGCTGCAAGCGAAACTCGACGAAGCGAAAACGAAACATCGTGCGCTCGTCGTCCGCCGCGAAGCCGCCGAACAACGCATCGCGATGCGCTCGCGCATCGAGGTCAACAAGGTCGACGAAGCGATGCGCCGCTACGGCCAGATCGAACGCAAGGTCGACGAGATGGAAGCCTATGCCGACCTGATCAATGTCGGCGACCGTTCGCTCGAAGCGCAGTTCCAGGAACTGGCCGCCGAAGAGTCGATCGAAAAGGAACTTGCCGAGATCAAGCGCCGCCGCGGCGGTTCGCCGTCGCCAGCGCCGGCTCCGGTCCGCCGCAAGACAGCCGAAGGTGAGGGCGTCTGATGCCAGCTGAAGCGGTCATGGGGATGAGCCTTGGCCTGGTGGCCATTGTTTCTCTCTTCGTCGTCCTCCCATGGATGATCCTGCACTACATCTCCAAGGCTCGCTCCAACCGGAACCTCACCGAGGATGACGAAAGGATGCTCGAGGATCTCTGGCGCTCAGCTCGCACGATGGAGCGCCGCATCGAGACCCTCGAGCGACTGATCGAACCTGAAAACGCTCCGGTCCGCCCGCGTCCAACGCACTCCACTCGTGGGGACATCAACTGATGCGCGACGATTACATCTCCTCTCCGAACCCCAAGCGGCTCTACCGCTCGCGCGACAAGGTGATCGCCGGTGTTTGCGGCGGCATCGCCGAGCGCATGGGCTGGGATCCGACGATCACGCGGATTGTCGCCGCCCTGCTGCTCTTCGGCGGCGTTGGTTTCATCCTGCCGGTCTACCTGGTGGTGTGGGCCATCACGCCCTACGCCCCCTATCGCCCGCGCAACCTGTCGCCGGATGAAGAACGCTTCTGGACCTCGGTCTCCGACCGCCCGAAGGAAACCTTCTCCAACATCCGGTACAAGTTCAAGGACATGGACGACCGGCTGGCCCGGATGGAACGCGCGGTCACCTCCGAGGAGTGGAAGCTCCGCCGCGAATTCCGCGACCTCGAAGGCCGCTGAGACAAGACACGCCCGGGCGCTGCGGTGTTCCTCCTCCCACCGCGCCGCAGCGTCCAAACCAGACGAACCTACTGAGCCCCAAATTCAGACAAGAGGGACATCATGGCTCGCGACCTCCAGATCAGGCTGGCCTGCGCCGCAGCGCTGCTCGCCTTTGGACTTTCAGGCCTCATCGTCGGAACCCGCTTCGGCGTCGTGCACCTCAATGCCGGTGACATGACGTTGGTCTTCGGTCCCGGCGAAAATGGGCTTACAATGGGCATGGCCTCTCGCGGCTGCCCGCCCAATTGCGGGTTCGACATCAACTGGCGCCCGGTTGCGGCGCTGAGCCGGACGGGGTCGTAGATGGAAGCTGTCATTGCAGTCGCAGCCCCGTTTGCGATGGTCGTCGCAATCGTCTGGATCGTGCAGAACGGCAAGAACAAGCGTGCGCACATGCTGACGGGCGCCTCACGCGAGGACAACGCGATCATCGGCCAGATGCAGCAGCAGATCGACCGCCTGACCGACCGTGTCCAGGTGCTCGAACGTCTGGTGACGGACGACGATCGCCGCCTTAGCCGCGAGATTGACGGACTGCGTGATCGCCGTCCGCCAGTCTGAAAAAGCCTGACGATAGAGCAGGCCACGGAGAAACGCTCATGACGAACCAGACCAGGCCCGCCCCCAGCTCTTCGCCCACACCGAACAGCGAGACGCCGAAGGTGCCCCGCTTCATCGAAACGCGCGAAGTGCGCCGCGTGCCGCTGACCAATCACAAGGCTGACGAAGAAGCCCGGCTTGCCGCCGAGATCGAGAAATTGCGCGACTAGAACGAGCGACTGACGGCCGACACGGAGGGGATCACGCGATGTACGACCAGAACTGTGGATACCGGAAAGGCCGCGAAGCCTCCCGCGCCGAACGCCAGGCCAAACGCGCTGCATGGCGCGCCCGCTGGGCCGCCCGCCGCGCCTCGCGCGGCGACTGGGGCCACTTCAAGGATCCGAAATTCTGGGGGCTCGACCCCGAGAGCATGAAATCCTGGGGCATGGGTTTCGGCGAACATTCGCACGGCCATTACTCCGATCATCACTCCAGCCACGGCCCGGGTGAGAGCGCCGAGATCGCCGCCCTGAAGGCCCAGGTCGCCAGCATGGAGAAGACAATCGACAGCATGAACCAGCGCATCATCGTGCTGGAAAAGCTGATGGTCGACGATGAAGCCCGCCTCGCGCGCGAAATCGACCGCCTGCGCGACAAGCCCGATGGAGGCCGCTGATGGACTGGGGATGGATCTCTGTCTCGATCGTCTTCGGCGTCGGCATCGTGCTGGCTTTCACCCTGCAGGTCATCAAGATGGGTATCGCCCACGAGGAAAAGCGCCTCGCCTACAAGGCCGGCAAGGGCGAAGCCGGACGCCTTGAACAGATCGTCGCCGCCAACGAGGCCGAGATGGCCAAGATGCGCCAGCGCATCGAAGTCCTCGAACGCCTCGCCACCGATGGCGACCGCAAACTGGCCGGCGAGATCGATCGCCTCCGCAACGAAGAACGGGTCTGACCATGGACGGCATTGGCATTCTTGTCCCCATCCTCGGCATCATGTGCGGCTTTGCTGCGATCATCACGAATGCGGTGCTGCGCTCGCAGAAGCTGAAGCTCGAACTGGCGCGCGAGGAACGCGTCTCGGGCGCTTCCGACGCCGAAGTCATGCGCGAGATCCAGCGCCTGAAGGAACGCATCGCCGTCCTCGAGAAGCTGGCGACGGACGATGACCGCAAGCTGGCCGGTGAAATCGAACGCCTGCGCCGATCGGAAGAGAGGATCTAGGTCATGGCCCTCGGTTTTTTCGAGTTTGTGCTGGGCATCGTGGTCATTGGCGCCATCGCCGGCATCGTGCAGCAGGGCATCAAGCTGGAGCGCGACAAGGAAAAGTCCAAGCGCGCAGGCATTGGCGGCGAGGCTGATCAGTTGCGCGGCGTTGTCGGGGAGCTCCACCAGGAGGTCGCAAAGCTCCGGGAGCGCGTGCAGGTTCTCGAAAAGCTTGTCACCGACGATGACCGACGCCTTTCGGATGAGATCGACCGTCTCCGACGACGTGATACCGGCGCCAGCATCTAGGCGCGACTAGTTTCCGCGCCGCAGGGCGCGCTCGTGAAATCGCTTTGGATCAAGGCAGGCGGCAACCCTTTCCTCGCCAGGACAGGGCTCTCCGAAGGCTTCCGATGCGACCATCTCGGCAAGCAGTGGCGCCCATAGAAAGCCACGTGAGCCGAGGCCGCCGATAAGGCGGAGACGAACTGAAGGCGCCGGCGTGCCGTCCGGCGCCTTTTCCTTTTGTGGCGGTACGCCAGCAAACGGCATGCGGTCCTGAGTCGTCGCGCGGATCGCGGCGCGAGACGTCAGCGCACCAGGCGTGAAGTCCGGCCTCAGGCGCGCAAGCACGCCAAGATTGTGTTCCCGTGCCGCCTCGCTCACGCGCGGCTCGCCATCCGCCGCTTCGAATGTCGCGCCAAACACCAGCCGCCCCATCGCGCGCACCGCATAGCCGCCATCGGCAACGGCAAACGCTGCGCCGTCATCCGCGCAGAAATCGACCTGACCCAGCCGCCCCTCAAGCGGCGGCGCACCGAACGCCATAGCACCCATGCCTGCACACACCACAATCAGATCGGCCTCGATCGCGTCGGCAGACGTCACATCGCGCTCGCCATGAAACGTCGCGCCCTCGATCAGGCGAGGCAGCGCATGCGCCGGATCAACAGCCATCGCGCCGATATGGGTAAGCTGCTGCGCACCGCAAAGCAGGATCGACTCATCAAGCGGCGGATCGGCGGCAAGCTTGGCAAAGCGCTGCGCCTCCCGCTCGCCACGCGGCAGGTGGACCGCGTCGACCGTCGCGGCTGCATCGCCCGCACGCGCCCATGCCCGCCGCGCAAACAGCCATGCCGCGATCAGCGCGCGCGCCGTCGGGCCATCCGCCGCATCCAGCCGCGGCATCACCAGGGCCAGCGGATTGCCGCTCGCTCCCGACGCGGGCGTCGCCGCGCGGTCATAAACATCCACGCTACATCCACGATCCAGAAACGCCCGCGCCGCCCACGCGCCAGCAACGCCGGCGCCAATGATCGCCACGCGCTGCGGCGGGGCAGGTGGTGCAACACGCGCCGACATCAACCTCGCCTCCAGCCGCTCCTTCTTGCGGCCATGCCCAGCCACTTTCTCCACTGCGAAGCCAAGCTCGCTCAGCGTGCGCCGCACATGACCCGCCACCGTGTATGTCGCCGCGCGCGCGCCCGGCGCGCATAGCCGCCTGACATGTCCCAGAACCTCGGGCGTCCACATGGCAGGGTTCTTGGCTGGTGCAAATCCATCCAGAAACCACGCATCCGCCAACATGCGCGCCTGCGGCAGCGTCTCCGCCACATCGCCGATCGCCAGCGTCAGCGTCACGCCATCGGGCAGGACGATGCGCTGCATCCCATACGCACGATCCGGCCAGTGCGCGCGCAGGACTGCAGAGAGCTCAGCAAGCTCGGGCCACGCCCCATGAATGCGCGCGGCATGCTCGCGCGGGATCAGAGCGCCCTCGAACGAAACAAGGTGAAGCCTTGCCGTGGGCGATGGCCGATGCTGTCGCCACAGCTGCCACAACGCCAGCAGGTTCAGCCCGGTGCCAAAGCCCAGTTCGCCGACAACGAAAAGCTGGCGCCCCGCCCATCCTTCCGGCAGGCCGCATCCACGCAGGAACACTTCGCGCTTTTCGGAAAGCCCATCGCCCGAGAAGTAGACGTCGCCATGCGTCCGCGAGTGCGGGACGTACTCGGCAAAGTCGAGATCGGGCAGGGGCGGCAGGCGCGGCATTTGTCGAGGCCTCGCCTCAGGTCCCCTTCACCGATCCAGCGCCCAGCCGCTCGCGCCAGGCGCCGGTCCGCTCAGGCAGAACGCGCTGCAGGACGTGTGGATCAGCCTCGGTCACCTGTTCGAGGATCTCGTAGCTGAACACGGCCCCGCCATGGCTCTTCCAGGACGACTGCAACGTCACGTCACTGCACAGCCCGCCACGCAGGCGCGCCCACAGGCCGTTCTGCTGCTTGTCGATATTCTTGCTCTGCCCGACCCAGACCTCGCCCGTCGCCGAATTGCGCACGGCGAACACGCCGGTCTGCGGACCGCGATCGGCGTATTGCTGCATCAGTTCCTTGCGACGGGATTTGTCCATTGTCGTTCCGTTCCGCCCATTGTTCCCGATGGACGGGGTCGTTAGCATGGCGCGCCCGCCGTGTCAGGTGCGCGGTCCCGGCCACACATCGCGCGCGCCCGGATCGACTACCGGCATACCCTTGCCCTCGGCCGCGCGGACGGGAAGGGCGGCCCAGTCGAGATCATCCAGGCATTTCACATTGACCCCAAAATGATCGGGCATCGACCGCTTGCGATGAAATGGATAGATGCCGCACCGCGTGCAGAAATAGTGCTTCGCAATCCGTGCATTCCATTGATAGAGGCCCAGCGCAGCCTCGCCTGCTGTAATGCTCAGCCGGCTTTCATGCACATTCGCCATTAGCGCGTTCTTTTTCGAACACAGCGAACAGTCACAGGTGTAGGCCTCGGCGATCTCTCCCCAGACCTCGAAACGAACTGCGCCGCAATGGCAGGAGCCATGATAAGTGGGCATTGCCTGTCTTTCCCCGGGGTCGGGCGCACGCAGAAGGGCCGATTTCCCTCCGCCGCGATGTTGCACTAGACTCCGTACCTTGTCAGGCTCACGGCGTCAGCCGGACCGCCGGAATACGGGATACGATCAGGGGAGAACGAGATGGGACTGGATTTCGATCTTGCGACTGTTGCGGGGCTCACCGGCCTTGGCGCGAGCACCGTTGCGGCGCTAAGCGCGGCCTTCTTCTTTCGCGGCCTGATCACGCGCGTGATCGCGCAGGTCGTCGCGACCACAGTGCTGTCGTTCGCCGGCTTCATCGGCCTCTTCCACATGCTCGGCTTCCAGATCATCCCGCCGAAGGAAATCGCGGGCATCACCGTTCCCGCCATCCCGGGCGCCGAAAACTTTTCGGTCCAGACCGCGCCCGTCGCCCCGCCGGTTCCCGGCGGTTACACGATCAAGTCACCCTGGTCGCAAGAGAAGCCGGAGTAGGGCGCAGGAAGACTCCTGCGAGGCGAACGACAAGTCATTCGCTTGCAAAGCGTCCTGCAGACCGCGTAGCCTTATCGAGCTGCATCTGTGGGGCCTTTCATGCGTATTCTGTCGCTCTCCCTCCTCGCAGGGGTGTTCAGCCTGGGCTGCGGCGCCGCCGCTGCACAGAGCACCGGCTATTATCAGACGCCAGCACTCGGACCCGACGCGCTGGTCTTCGCCAGCGAGGGCGACCTCTGGCGCGCGCCACCCGCAGGCGGTCTCGCCATGCGCCTCACCACACATCCCGAGGCCGAAGCTGCGCCGGTCATCTCGCCGGATGGACGCTGGATCGCGTTCGAGGCCAGCTATGACGGCCCGCGCGAAATCTATGTAATGCCCATAACCGGCGGGACGCCCGTGAGGGTGACGCATGAAGGCGGCGGCGTATCCGTGCGCGGCTGGCTCGACGACAATCGGATCATCTACCGCACCTCGAACATTCCCGGCGCCACGGCGCGCCTCCTGCGCACGGTGAACCGCACGACGCTGCAGGTCGAAGACATCCCGCTGTCCGACGCCGACCAGGCAACGCTCCTCAGCGATGGCGCCACGCTCGCCTTCACGCGCTATGGCCTCGCTTCGTCCAACGACAACGCCGTACAATATCGTGGCGGGGCGATGGGCCAACTCTGGCGCTACAAGCCTGGCGTCGATGCAGAGGCTGTCCGCCTCGCATCCGATTTTGGCGCGCCGATCCAGTTCCCGATGGCGTGGAACGGCCGCATCTATTTCGTCACCGACAAGTCGGGGACCGACAATATATGGTCCGTCGACGAGCAAGGCGGCGATCCGCGCCAGCACACGCAGTCAACCGCCTGGCAGATGCGCTCGCCCTATCTCTACCAGGGTCGCATTGTCTATCAGAGCGGCGCTGATCTCTTCACCTGGGACATCGCCTCGGGCGCCACAACGCCGATCAGCATCAGCCTCGCCAGCGATGGCGACTATACGCGCCAGCGCTGGCTGGCCGCGCCATTGGATTACCTCGCCGACGCACGCTTCGCACCCTCGGGTGACAGCGTCACGATCACCGCGCGCGGGCGTTTCGTCACCGCCTTCACCGGCACGCGCCGCCGCGTTGAGTTCCAGATCCCCGATGGCGCCCGCGCCCGCTCCGCCGCCATCGGCGCAGACGGCAAGTCGCTCTATGCGATCATCGATTCCGGAACCCAGGGCGAGATCTGGCGCTTTCCCGCCGATGGTCTGGGCGAGGGCAAAGCTCTCACATCCGGTTCCACGTCCTACATCTGGGAGGTGATCCCCGCGCCGAAGGGCAATGCGATCCTCTATTCCGACAAGCGCGGCAAGCTCTTCCATCTCGATGCGCAATCCGGCCGCAGCACCGAGATCGACCAGACGCAAAGCAGCTCAGACTCTGCATACGGCAACTACACATGGTCGGCGGATGGCCGCTACGCCGCCTACACCTTCATCGACGCGCGCGACATCACGCAAGTCGCGCTCTATGACACGCAGACGCGTCAGCGCACGGTGATGACGGATGGAAAATACGAGTCCTTCTCGCCTGCGTTCTCGCCCGATGGCGCCTGGCTCTACTTCCTGTCCGACCGCAATTTCCAGCCGACCCCCGGCGCGCCGTGGGGCGATCGCAATATGGGCCCCGCTTTCCGCGCGCGCACCAAACTCTATGCACTGCAGCTCGACCCCACGGCGAAATTTCCGTTCGCGCCGGAAGACGAACTGTCGGCGTCGAAGGACGACAAGACCGACGCTACGGACAAACCCGCCGCCGCCAAGCCCGCTGCTGGCAAACCCGCGAGCGACAAACCCGACGACGCAAAGGCCGACAAGCAGGCCGTCATCGTGCTCGCCGGTGTGAAGGATCGCCTGTGGGAAGTGCCCGTCCGCCCCGGCGAATATTTCAGCATCGCCGCCACCAAGACGCATATCCTGCTGCAGGAACGCGGCGGCTCGCCCGACGATGGTCCCTCGCTCAAGCGCATCAAGATTACGCCGAATTCGCCGGAGGTGAAGGACTTCGCCAGTGACGTCCGCCGCTTCGCCCTGTCGGCTGACGGCTCGAAGCTGTTCGTCCAGACTGGCGAAAACGCAAAGGCAAAATTCCTCATCATCGCGCCAGGCGAGGACTTCCCGAAGGAACTCGCCGACAGCACCGTACGTGTGTCCGACTGGCGCCTGTCCATCGATCCGCGCGAGGAATGGCGCCAGATGGCGCTCGACGCCTGGCGCATGCACCGCGACTTCGCCTACGACCGCGGCCTTCGCGGCGTTGACTGGAACGCCGTGCGTAATCACTTCGTCCCGCTTGCCGAGCGTGTCGGCCATCGCTCCGAACTCAACGATCTGCTCGCCCAGATGTCGGCCGAGCTTGGCATCCTGCACAGCCAGATCCGCCCCGGCGAACTTCCGCGCGACGGCGAAAGCGGCCAGCCCGCCTTCCTTGGCGCCACCTATGAAGCCACGCCCGGCGGCCTGCGCATCGTCTCGATCCACGATGGCGAGCGCGACCGCCCCGACACGCTTGGTCCGCTGTTGAAACCCGGCGTCGACATGCGCTCCGGCGACATCATCATCGCCATCGACGGCGTCGGCGTGCCCACCGTCGCCGCCCTCGACGAGCGCCTGATGCAGAAAGCGGGACAGCAGGTCCGCATCGACTTCCGGCGCGGCGCCGAACAGTTGAGCCGCATCGTCACGCCGGCCTCGCGCGCACAAGAATCGACACTGCTTTATGCTGACTGGGTGCAAGCGAATCGCGAGGCCGTCGCCGCCGCATCGGGCGGCAAGATCGGCTATCTGCATCTGCGCGCCATGGGCGCCGGCGACGTCGCCAGCTTCGCGCGCGACTATTTCGAACACTTCGACAAGGACGGCCTCATCATCGACGTGCGCGGCAATCGCGGCGGCAATATCGACAGCTGGATCATTGGCACGCTGCTTCGGAAAGTGTGGGCCTACTGGCCCGGCCCCATCGAAGGCGGCCCTGCCTCCACCAACATGCAGCAGACCTTCCGCGGCCATCTCGCCGTGCTGATCGACGAGGGCACATACTCCGATGGAGAAACCTTCTCCGCTGGCGTCAAGGCGCTCGATCTTGGTCCGCTCATCGGGGTCCAGACTGCCGGCGCCGGCATCTGGCTGTCCGATCGCAACGCGTTGGTGGACGGCGGCCAGGCGCGCGTCGCCGAAAACGGCCAGTTCGGTCTCGACGGCCGCTGGCTCGTTGAAGGCCGCGGCGTCTCCCCCGACATCGAAGTCGAGAACATGCCCCGCGCCGCCTACCTCGGCGAAGACAGCCAGCTCGACCGAGCCCTCGCTTACCTCAGCGAGAAAATCACCGCCGAACCCATTCCGCCCCTGACACCGGGCCCATACCCGCCGCTGGGACAGACGGGCAGGGATGTGAGGTAGGCGGATCAGACCATCGACAGGCCGGGATCGCCTTCGATCGCCTCGCTCCGCATGCTTGGCCGTTGCCCCGGCGCCCAGCGCGCAACGCGATGGACCACGCGATAGCGCAGGGGGCCGCCGTCCTCGCGGCCGCTGCGCTCGACGGGCGGCGGGATGCACACGAACTCGGTCTCAAGCTCGTCGGCTGAGGCGCGCACGGTCGTGTATCCGTAGCCCCAGAAGTCCGTGAAGGTCAGGTGCGGTGCGTTGTCCGGATTGCGCGCGGCCCGCGCCTGTGCCGGATCGTCCGTGTCGCGCAGCGCAAGGGCAGAGCGCACGCCATGAAGCACGGTCGTGCTGTATGCATGCAGCTTCGTCCCGTCGCGTCGGTCATGCACGTAGAACGGCCTAAGCGGGTTTTCCTTCGGATAGGTCAACGTCTGAACCTCGCCCGATCCCTGCTGAGAGATCGAGCCGGTGACGAATTCGACTGCCACGGGCTCGAACGGTAGCGGCGGCAACGTTTCGCTCGGATAGCCTGCCCAGAACGAATGCTTGTCGCCCGCGACGATGGCAAGGCCCGTGATGCCCTCGTCGCGCACCATGCCAAAGATCTCCGCGTGCTCGACGACGTAAGACCGGTTGTAGACGCCATACTCCGAGCTCGGCCACGTCGCCTTGAACTCGTCAGGCAGGTTCTGCGGATCGGTGCGCCAGGTCAGCGTGCCGAACGAATGTCCCCAGATCTTCCACGGCGCCTTTGCCGCACGCAGGCGCTCCTTGAACCACGCCATCTGTTCGACGCCCAGATAGGCCTGCGGCGGCTCGTTGCGTTGCGTGTTGGGAACTTCCTCCGTCCCAATGCGGATGGTGGCCGGCGCGCCGCCGGGATATTCGCGCCCGGCCTCGAGGATGTCGTTCGCGATCTCGGGGAAGGTTCCGAAGTCCATCCCGGGTATGCCATCGCCGTTGATCGGGCCTGATTTGAACGAGCGATTGTCCGTCAGGATCATGTCGATATTCTTGCCGAACCGGAAGGCGCGCTCGATGCGCAGCGCGTTGATGGCGGCAAGGTTGTTCGGCTCCTGGCCGACGCCGCGCGCGTCTATGTTCGAGAGCGGCTTGTTCTCGACAAGGGGCGCTTCGAATGCATCCCCTGCGCCTTTCTTGATGACGCGTGCGGGCTGGTATTCATACCACGCCTGGCTTGCGGCCACCTTCAAGGTCTGTGCCGGCACGGGCGCATCGCTCGAGATCACCGCCTGGCTCTGATAGCCGTTCCATGAGAACTCGTGATTGTCCCACACGGGCACGAACGGCCATCGTGCACGTGCATCCTGCAGGTCGGGGTCCAGCAGGAAGCTGCGATACAGCGTGCGATAGTCTTCGAGGTCGACGGGAAAGTGGAAGTTCTTCAGCTTCTTGCCTGTCGGGTAGCGCACCGCCCCCGTCAGCTTGCGGCCGCGATCCATGCCGTCGGGCATGTCCTCGGGATAGCGCACCACCTCGTAGACGAAATCGCCAAGATGCAGCACGAAGCTCAGCTGCTCGCCACGCGGCCGGCGCGCATCTTCGTAGATCATCCGCCGATAGGCGTTCATGGCGCCGTTCGTGATGTCCTGGCAGCTGGCGAAGGCAAAGCGCACGGGGCTGTCGTCATCGTCTGCGGGCGCGGTGAGCGTGCGTCCGACGCGACTCATGTTTCCCGTTTCGTCGACGAAGCGATACCAGTACTCCCGCGCGGGGCTTAGCCCGGCGGCGAGGAAGCGGCACGTCCAATCCGTTGCGGCGTTCACCTCGACATCGCCGCGCGCGACGACATGGGCGAAGGCTTCGTCGCCGGCGACTTCAACCATCAGTCGGTGCGCGCCCGCACCTGCATCGGGCGAGCGGCGGGTCCACAGGATCACGCTGTCATGCTGGGGATCGCCCGAGGCGACGCCGTGCGGGTAGAGGTCGCGCCTCTCCGTGCGTGGGGCGGTGGGCGTGTGCGTGCATGCCGGACCGAGCGCGAGAGCCGCGCCAAGAGCGGTGGCCTGCTTCAGCAGCGACCTGCGCGTTGTCTGTCCGCTCATCGATGCCACTCCCCTTCCAACCCGAACCCGAAGCAAATCGACGGGTTTCGGGTCAGATGTAGGAGAGTGTATATCGATTATCGATACGGAGCAAAGGGGCGCGGGCGAAGCCTTTCCGGCCCGCCCGGCATCCCCTGCTACTCCGCCGCCACCAGTTCCAGCGGCGCCGCCAACCGGCTGACGGATTCCTTCGGCACCACGTGCACGAAGTTTGGCAGCTCGAGGCTCCAGTTGGCGAGGATCGACTTCGCATGCGGAGAGCCAGTGCGGCGCGCGTGTTCCTCAATGAGGTCGCGCAGCACCTTGATCCAGTGATCCGTCACGACAGGCCGCCAGATGATTGTCTCCGGGTTGGCCATGGTCGCGAAGCGGCGTGCGGGATCGTGCAGGAAGGCCATGCCGCCCGTCATGCCGGCGCCGAAATTCTCGCCGACTGAACCGAGGATCACGGCTGTGCCTCCCGTCATGTATTCGCAGCCGTTCGCGCCGCAGCCTTCCACCACCACGGTCGCGCCGGAGTTGCGCACGGCGAAGCGCTCGCCCGCCTGGCCCGCCGCGAACAGCTTGCCGGACGTTGCGCCGTAGAGAACCGTGTTGCCGATGATCGTGTTGTCCTTCCCGACATAGCGCGCGGTCGATGGCGGACGAATGATGATCGTCGCGCCCGACAGCCCCTTGCCGACATAGTCGTTGGCCTCGCCGATCACTTCCAGCGTCAGACCCTTGACGCCGAACGCGCCCAGCGACTGTCCGCACGAACCCTCCAGCGTCACCCGCAGGCGGTCCTCGGGCAGGGCGTCCATGCCGTACTTGCGCACGATATGGCTCGACGCGCGCGTGCCGATGGCCCGCTGTACATTGCGCACGTGATAGTCGAGCTGCATCTTCTCGCCGCGTTCGAAGAACGGCGCGCCATCGCGCAGGATCTGCTCGTCCAGCGAATCCGCTACCGCATTGCGCAGCGTCGGCTTGTAGGTGACGCGCGCTTCCGGGTCAGCCCGCACCAGCAACGGCGACAGATCAAGGTCATCCAGCATCGCCGATCCACGCGAGACCTGGTGCAGCAAGTCCGTCCGCCCGATCACTTCGTCCAGCCGCGTGAAGCCCAGCTCCGCCAGGATCTCGCGCACTTCCTCGGCGATGAACGTCATCAGGTTGACGACCTTGTCCGCCGTCCCCGTGAACTTCGCGCGCAGCTTTTCGTCCTGCGTACAGACGCCCACCGGACACGTGTTGGAATGGCACTGGCGCACCATGATGCACCCCATCGCCAGCAGGCTCGCCGTACCGATGCCATACTCCTCCGCGCCCAGCATCGCCGCGATCACGATGTCGCGCCCCGTCCGCAGGCCCCCATCCGTGCGCAGCGTCACCTGATCGCGCAGATTGTTCAGCGTCAGCACGTGATGGGCTTCGGCGAGACCAATCTCCCACGGCAGGCCCGCGAACTTGATCGACGACTGCGGGCTCGCTCCCGTGCCGCCCACATGCCCCGAAATCAGGATCACATCGGCCTTCGCCTTCGCCACCCCCGCCGCCACCGTGCCCACGCCCGAGCGCGAGACCAGCTTCACGCACACGCGGCAATCCGGATTGATCTGCTTCAGGTCGTAGATCAGCTGCGCGAGGTCCTCGATCGAATAAATGTCATGGTGCGGCGGCGGCGAGATCAGCATCACGCCCGGCGTCGCATAACGGTTCTTCGCGATGAACTCCGTCACCTTGAACCCCGGCAGCTGCCCGCCTTCGCCGGGCTTGGCGCCCTGCGCCACCTTGATCTCCAGCTCCTTGCACTGGTTCAGGTATTCCGCCGTCACGCCAAAGCGCCCCGAGGCCACCTGCTTGATCATCGAGTTGGCGTTGTCGCCATTCGGCATCGGCTTGTAGCGCTCGCGCACTTCCCCGCCTTCACCTGACACCGACTTCGCGCCGATCCGGTTCATCGCGATGTTCAGCGTGCCATGCGCCTCCGGTCCCAGCGCGCCGAGCGACATGCCCGGCGTCACGAACCGCTTGCGAATCTCGTTCACCGACTGCACGTCATGCAGCGACGCCTTCGCCGCCTGCGGCTTGAAGTCGAGCAGATCGCGCAGCTGCACCATCTTCTTCCGCGCCGTCGCCAGCTTGGAATACTGCTTGAACGCCGCATAGGAATTAGTGTCGCACGCCCGCTGCAGCGCATGGATCAGCTCGCCCGAAAGCGCATGCGCGTCGCCCGACGCGCGCACGCGATAGAACCCGCCCACGGGAAGAACGGCCACGCCCGTATTCCACGCCTTCGCATGCAGTTCGATCGCCTTGCGCTGAAGACCGGCAAGACCGATCCCCGAAATGCGGCTGGTCATGCCGGGGAAATAGTCCGCCACCAGCGCGCGCGAGAGTCCCAGCGCCTCGAAATTGTATCCACCGCGATAGGAAGAGATGACGCTGATCCCCATCTTGGAGAGAATCTTGAGCAGCCCCGCCTCGATCGCCTTCTTGTAGTTGAGCACAACCTTGCCCAGCGGCTTGTCGCCGAACAGGCCCTTGGCGTGCCGCGCCGCCAGCGTTTCCTGCGCCATGTAGGCGTTGACGCACGTCGCCCCCACGCCGACCAGCACCGCAAAGTAATGCGTATCGAGACACTCCGCCGAACGCACCGTGATCGAGCAGAATGTCCGCAGCCCATGGCTCACCAGCCAGGAATGCACCGCGCCCGCTGCAAGGATCATCGGAATCCCGGCGCGTTCCGGCCCCTGCGCCTCGTCGGTCAGCACGATATGCCCGCGCCCGGACGACACCGCCACGCGCGCTTCCTCGCGAATGCGCGCAATCGCATCGCGCAGCGCAATGCCCGCCGATCCACCCGCGTCGACCTCGAACGTGCAGTCGATCTGCGCCACCTGTTCGCCGATTGTCTCCAGCATGCGCGTGTACATGCCGTTGGTCAGCACCGGGCTTTCCAGGACGAACACATTCGTCTGCGTCGCGTCCTCGGCGAGAATGTTGCCGAGGTTCTTGAACCGCGTGCGCAGGCTCATCACCCGTTCTTCGCGCAGCGGGTCGATGGGCGGATTGGTCACCTGCGCAAAGTTCTGTCGGAAGAAGTGAGACAGCGGCCGATGCACATCGGACAGAACGGCGAGGGGACTGTCGTCGCCCATTGAGCCGATAGCCTCTTTGCCGTCTTCCGCCATCGGCGAAAGAATCAGCTCCACATCTTCCATGGTCAGGCCCGCCGCATGCTGGCGGCGCAGGAATTCCTGCTTGTCGTTGTAGAGCCGCGGCTCCGGCCCCGGCCCGATGACGGGCTCGAGCTCGACCACATTCGACAGCCACTGTTCGTAAGGATGGCTCCCCGCCAGTCGGTCGATCAGCGCCTTGTGGTCATAGAATTTCCCGTCACGTACATCGACGGCGATCATTCCACCGGGAGGCACGCGCCCCTTGGAACGGATACGCTCATCGTCGATGGCGCACATGCCGGCTTCCGAGCCGACAGCCAGCACGCCATCTTCCGTCAACGCATAGCGCATCGGGCGCAGGCCGTTGCGGTCCATGCCCGCGATCGCCCAGCGTCCATCGAACATGGCCAGCGCCGCCGGTCCATCCCACGGCTCCATCACCGAATTGGCATAGGCGAGCAGCGCCTGATGCCGCTTCGACATGATATTCTCGTCTTTCGACAATGGCTCGGGAACCAGCAGCGTCTTCGCCATCGGGCCCGGACGGCCCGCGCGCACCAGAAGCTCGAACGCATTGTCCAGCGCGGCCGAGTCCGATCCGCCCGGCTGGATAACCGGCTTCACCTCATCGCCATGTTCGCCGAACACGTCGGAGACCATCTTGATCTCGTGGCTCTTCATCCAGTTGATGTTGCCCGAGATGGTGTTGATCTCTCCATTGTGCGCCAGCATGCGGAAGGGCTGCGCGAGTCTCCACTGCGGGAAGGTGTTCGTTGAATAACGCTGGTGATAGATCGCGACCGCGGAGACGAACCGCTTGTCCTTCAGGTCGAGATAGAAATTGTCGATGTCCTCGGCGAGGAACATGCCCTTGTAGATCAGCGCCCGCGCCGAGAAGGAGCAGACATAAAGGTCAAGGTTCGACGCCCGCGCCCGGTTCTCGATGCGACGCCGGCAGATATAGAGCGCCCGCTCAAGTTCGGGCGGGTCGCGCCGCAACTGGTCCGAGAAAAGGATTTGCTCGATCTCGGGCCGGGTCGCATTCGCCTTCATGCCGATGATCGACGTGTCGATCGGCGGCTGGCGCCAGCCATAGATGTAGAATCCGAAGCGCACGACTTCGGTCTCGATGATCGACCGCGCCTTCTCCTGCGCCGCAAGGTCGGTTCGCGGAAGGAATATCTGCCCGACGCAAACCTGCTTGTCGTTGGCGATGGTGTGGCCCATGCCGCGTACGGCATCGCGGAAGAAATCCTGCGGCACATCCACCCGAATCCCCGCGCCATCGCCCGTCTTGCCGTCGGCATCCACCGCGCCGCGATGGAACACGGCCTTCAGCGCGCGGATCGCCATCTCGACGATCTCGCGACGGGGCGTCCCGTCGATCTGCGCCACGAGGCCCACGCCGCACGAGTCACGCTCGTCGGCCGGGTTGTAGGCGTTCGCCTCGATCAGCGTGTCACGCTGCTGCTCGTAACGCTCGCGCCAGAGTTGGCCTTTGTTCTCTTCGCTCATTGTGAGCACTCCGAAGCAACATCACCGCTCATCCCGACGAAAGTCGGGATCCAGGAACGGTGGTGACCCTTGAACAGGATTGAAGCTTCAAGTCGGAACAAGCCGCGTTGTCCGCCCTGGGTCCTGACGTTCGTCAGGACGAGCGGGGAAGGTGCGGCGTATGGGAGTGAGCAATAGAGCCTCATCAAAACCGCTCTCCACCCGGCACGCGATGCCCATCCGGAAAATCCCGGTAGAGCGCCGCCTGGAAGTTCACGACCAGCGAATTGACGCCGTAGTGCGCGCCCTCGACCGGCTCATTGCGCGTGGAAGCCGCAACAAACGCCGCATCGAGCTGCGCCAGATCGCGCGTCTCGATCAGGATCTGGAATTCGCCCAGCCCCGGCATGCCAAGGCCCAGCTTGCGCCGCAGCAGCCGCCAGCCCTCAATCTTTCCGCCAGCTTTCAGCGCGCCGAGATAGCCGTTCAGCGCCTCGACAAACTGATGGTCGCGCACGCCGGGCTTCAGGTCGCAGGAGATCTGATAGACATCCATCGCGCTACTCCGCCGCCACGCGGGCCGAAGCCGCGCGCGATTTCAAGTAAGCGTCGATGGAAGCAGCCGCGTCGCGCCCTTCCTTGATCGCCCACACCACCAGCGAGGCCCCGCGCACAATGTCGCCGGCGGCGAAGACGCCATCCATCGTGGTCATCATCGACCGGTAGTCGACCTTGACGCCGCCCCAGCGGTTCACCGTCAACGCCGGCTCGGCAAAGTGAGAGGGCAGGTCCTCCGGATCAAAGCCCAGCGCCTTGATCACCATGTCGGCCTTCACGTCATAATCCGAATCCGGGATCTCTTCCGGCGCCTGGCGGCCCGACGCATCAGGCTGGCCCAGCCGCATGCGAACGGCGCGCACGGCCTTCGCCCCGCCGGCCTTCTTCTCGACGACTGAAAGCGGCGCCGCCAGCCAGTCGAACGCGACGCCTTCCTCTTCCGCGTTGGCGACCTCGCGCTGCGAGCCCGGCATGTTGGCTCGGTCACGGCGATAGAGGCAGGTGACGGATTTCGCGCCCTGGCGGATCGCCGTGCGCACGCAGTCCATCGCCGTGTCGCCCCCGCCGATGATGACAACATTCTTCTTCGCCGCGTTCAGCTTGCCGCTCTCGAAATCTTCAACCGTCTCGCCAAGCCCCACACGGTTGGCGGCGATCAGATAATCCAGCGCCTTCAGCACACCCTTGGCGCCTGCGCCGGGCATGTTCACTTCACGCGCCTTGTAGACGCCCGTCGCGACAAGGATTGCATCGTGCTTCTGGCGAAGCTCGGCCATCGTGATGTCCTTGCCGACATCGACGCCTAGCTTGAACACCACGCCGCCCTCGGCGAGGCGCTTGGTGCGCCGCTCGACGATTTCCTTCTCCAGCTTGAAGTTCGGAATGCCGTAGATCAGCAGGCCGCCCGCTCGGTCATGCCGGTCATAAACGGTCACCTGGTATCCCGCGCTACGCAGTTCGTCGGCGGCCGACAGGCCCGCCGGTCCCGCGCCGATGATCCCCACGCTCTGGCCCAGCTCGCGGGCAGGGCGGATGGGCTTCACCCAGCCTTTCTCCCACGCCGTGTCCGTGATGTAGCGTTCCACCGCGCCGATGGTCACGGTGCCGTGCCCCGATTGCTCGATCACGCAGCCGCCCTCGCACAGCCGGTCCTGCGGGCAGATGCGGCCGCAGACTTCCGGCATGTTCGATGTGGCGGCGGAAATCTCGTACGCCTCTTCCAGCCGCCCCGTCGCCGTCAGCATCAGCCAGTCGGGGATGTTGTTCCCAAGCGGGCAATGCGTCTGGCAGAACGGCACGCCGCACTGGGAACAACGCGAGGCCTGCTCGTCGGCCTTGGCGGCGATGAAGTCCGCATAGATCTCGTGGAAATCGCCCCGGCGTTCGGCGGCGTCACGCTTTTCGGGCGTCTCCTGCTCCACCGACACGAAAGACAGCATGCGCTTTTGCGACATGGGAGCACCCGGCCATTGATCCGCGAGCGCTTCCAATGACGTTTCAGCTGCTCCCGCGCAACCAAAATCCACGATCTAAGAACCAAATGGTCCTTAAATGATCATTCCCGCCCAAATCCACATCACCCCGTCCGCAAACCCGGCAGTACTAATACCCAAATAGTACTTATCGTATCATCAATGGAATAATAGTAGGCGGCAGGGTACCGGTTCCTCGCAACGTCAGCGCCGGGCCCATTCATGGACACCATCACCTTCCTGCAGGCCATCCTGATCGGACTGGTCGAGGGCCTGACGGAATTCATCCCCGTCTCTTCCACCGCCCACATCCTCCTCACCCAAGCCGCCCTGGACCTGCGCGGCGAGTTCTGGAGCATGTTCGCCGTCGTCATCCAGCTCGGCGCGATCCTCGCCGTCGCGGTGGTCTACTTCCAGCGCCTCCTCAACGTCGCGCTCAACCTGCCGACAGACCCCGCCGCACGACGCTTCACCCTCTCCGTCATCATCGCCTGCCTCCCCGCCGTGATCGCGGCGGCGCTGCTGGGCTCGGAGATCAAGAAGGCGTTCGAGAACCTCGCGCTCATCTGCTGGTCCCTCGTCGCGGGCGGCGTCGTGCTGCTGGTGATCGACCGCCTGGCGCCCAAGCCGGTGGACGGCGACTCGATGAAGCTGCCGCTCTGGAAGGCGGCGGTGATCGGCATCGCGCAGATCGCCTCACTCTTTCCCGGCGTGTCGCGCTCGGGCTCCACCATCGTGGCGTCGATGCTGCTCAAGATCGAAAAGCGCGCCGCTGCCGAATTCACTTTCTTCCTCGCCATCCCCATCATGGTCGGCGCGTTCGGCAAGGACCTGTGGGACCATCGCGACAACCTCAACAGCAACGATCTCGGCATTGTCGCGGTCGGATTCATCGCTTCCTTCATCTTCGGCTTCATCGTGATCAAGACGATGCTGAGCTATGTGCAAAAGCGCGGCTTCGCCCTGTTCGGCTGGTGGCGCATCCTCGTCGGCGGCGCCGGCCTCGTCGCGATCTACTTCTACGGTTTCGGACAGGGCTATATCCCGCCAGCCTGATCGCGGAGGAGCGACGTCATGGATGTCCAGCTGATCGTCCTCTGTATTCTGACCTTCATCATTTATCTCATCGGCGCGCTCGCCTATGCCGCGCGCATCGCAGGGGTGCGCACGCGGAAGATCGCCGTGTCGTTCGCGCTGTTCAATGTGTTGGTGCTGGTGTCCCGCGCGGCCAACTCCTTCCAGGCGCCCTTCCTGTCAAAACGGATCGAGGTAAACCTGATAAACAAGGCCGACGCACTGTTCTGGGATTTCCAGATCCTGATGTTCACCGCGACGCTCGCCACCATCGTGGGCACGCTGATGGTGCCCACCGCCCAGCGCCTGTTCACCCGCGCGATCCAGCATTTCCACACCAACCGCTCCATCCCCAAGCTGATGATGCACGCCTTCGCGAAGGGTGGGGTAGGTTATCTCAAGACGGCGGTTACCGCGCCCTCGGTGGAGCACGTGAAGGGCCTGCGCGAGAAATCCATCGTCTCGATGCGGATGATCGTGCTCAACGTGATGGCGCAGTGCTTCCTGGCGCTCGGCGTGTTCGCCTCGCTCTATGCCGGCTTCATCGCGCCGGAATATCGCGTGACGGCGCTGTCGCTGTCAGCCGTCATCAACGGCGTCGCGACGATCCTGCTCTTCGTGCTGATCGATCCGCAGCTGTCGGTGATGACCGATGATGTGATCGAGGGAAAGATCACGGAAGGCCAGTTCCGCCGCGCCGTTGTCTGGCTCGCCGGCAGTCGCGTGCTGGGCACGGCGCTGGCGCAGGCGCTGCTGGTTCCCGGCGCGATGCTGCTCGCCGAAATCGCCCGGATGATCTGATCACTTCGTGATCGGCCGCAGGACGCCGCGCAGCACCAGCGCGCCGATGAAGGCGATCAGCAGGATGTCGATCCAGCGCGTCACATCGTTGAGCGGGCCAAGATCGAAGCTCGCGATCCAGCTCGTCAGCGACACCTCGAACGCCTTCAGCAGCGTGCCCACCAGGAATACGCCCAGAAGCCCGAACAGGGCGTCCCCCGCAAATCCGAGAAGCGCCCGTCCGCGCACGATCTTCCGCGCCGCAAATCCCGCCAGTGTAAGGACGACGATCCACAGCGCCAGAACGCCGAGATTCATGCCGGAATATTCGATGGCCAGCTTGTCCATAGCCCAGCTCCCCTCATGTCCGTGAAGAGAGCCTAGATCAGGCCGCAGCAGGTTGGAAGCGAACTATTAGGCGTCGACGCGCGAGGCTTCGTCCACGTGCGGCGGCTGGAACTGGCCGTGCGGCCGGTGGCGCCACAGATAGGTCGGCGCAATCGCCTCGACCGTCTCGAGATTTGTGACGCCAAGATCGGCCAGCGTGCCCACGCCTGGTGAAACGACATTGTCGGTCTTCAGCAGCTGGACCTGGTCGCCCGTCAGCGGAGGCCCGAAGAAAGGGTTGAGCCGCGACAGCGCTCCGATGACATAGCCCAGCGGCGCCGCCACCGGGATGGGCAGGGGCAGCAGCAAGCGCGGCCGGTCGATCTCGCGCGTGATGTACTGCAGCAGCTGCTTCATCGTGTAGGTGCGCGGCCCGCCCAGTTCAAACGTCTTGCTTGCCGCATCGGGGCGCGAAAGCGCGTTGGCGACAGCCTCGGCGACATCGCCCACATAGACCGGCTGGAACTTCGTCGATGAGCCGATCAACGGCAGGACCGGGCTCATGCGCGCCATTTCGGCAAAGCGCGTGAAGAAACCATCCTCGGGTCCGAACACGATGGACGGGCGCAGGATGGTCGCTGTCGGGATCGCCTCGCGCACCGCAGCCTCGGCTTCCGCCTTGGTCTGCGCATAGCGCGACTTCGATTTGTCAGACGCGCCGATCGCCGAAAGCTGGATGAATTTCGAAATGCCCGCCTCGGCGGCCAGCTGCGCGATGTTGGAGGCGCCCAGCGCCTGCGTGCCCTGGAAGGATTGCGAGCCGCGCTCGGCGAGGATGCCAACAAGGTTCACCACCGCATCGGCGCCTTGCAGCGCGCGCTTGATCGAGAGGCGGTTACGCACGTTGGCCTGCACCAGCTGCACCTGACCGACATCGCCGGCCAGCTTCACATCGCCCGCCAGATGCGGCCTGCGGGTGGCCACCCGCACGCGCCAGCCCTGCCGGCACAGCGCACGCACGACATGCCGGCCAAGGAAGCCGGAGCCGCCGAACACGGTGACGATGTTGCCGCTCATGCAGTCTCTCGCGAAAAAGGCGTTCAAGGCAGGTATTCAGGTAGGGGCATAGACCAGAATCGGCCCGGAAAGTCCATGCGACGGGGTGGTCTAGGGCGGCCCGTGGTTGCTGCGCGCCGCACAAGCTGGCAACGTCGCCGGACCGCTGGAGGGGGGCGCATGACAGACGGGCGCAACGACTACGTCATTCTGGCGTCGATTTCGACGCAGGAAGAGGCGGCCGTGATGGTCGCCGCCCTTCAGGCGGAAGGCATCCCGGCCATGCTTGGCAACGGGCATCATGCCACGGCCATGGGCTTCGGCGCCGTCGCCTTGGGCGGTATGCAAGTGATGGTTCCCGCCGCTCAGCTGGAAGAGGCCCGGTCGCAGCTGCGAGAGCGGATGCAGGAAGACTGGGACCTGGAAGGGGATGAGGGGCCGGTCAAACCCAAGAGGAGCAATCGCTGGAAGGCGTGGGCGCTGCTCGCTCTTTTTGCCTCGCCCCTCGTGCTCCTCCTGCCGATGCTGTTCGAGACGATCGTCACACGTTGGGGCAAACTGTTCCAGCAATGGTTCGGCGGGTGACGCAGCGAACCGAAACCGGGGCGCCGAGACAGGCTGGCGGTCGCCCGGCGCTCTGCTAGAGTCCACGCATTGTAGCGTGGGTGGCGGTCGTGAAGCGTTTCATCGTGTGTTTTGACGGCACGTGGCAGAAGCTGCGCCAGCCACAGCCGACCAACATCGCGATCATCGCCCGTTCGGTCGCCCATACGCACACGCTGGCCGACGGCAGCACGATCCCGCAGATCGTCATCTACAGCCAGGGCGTCGGCTCCAACGTCGATGCGCTGGGCAAGGACGGCTTCCTCGACGGCTTCAGCGAATGGCTGAACCGGATGCTGGGCGGCGTGTTCGGCGAAGGGTTGGAGGACTGCATCGTCGAGACCTACCTGCGCCTCGCCTTCAACTATGAAGACGGCGACGAGATCTATGTGTTCGGCTTCAGCCGCGGCGCCTTCTGCGCCCGCAGCTTCGCCGGCCTGATCGGCTGCGCCGGTATCGTCAGCCGTGTGCACGCCGAAAAGGCCTGGGACGCGTTCCGGCTCTATCGCTCCAATCCCGGGCGCAAGGCGACGAAATTCCAGCTGGAAGATTTCGAACGCTCGCGACGCGATTTTCGCGCCAGCTATGGCAAGGGCAAGCGCGCAGCAGATGGCACGCGCATCAAGAGCGACGAGCCGCCCAAGGTCACCTATCTCGGTATCTTCGACACGGTGGGGCAGCGCGGCGTGCCCAGCGCGCTCGGCGGGATGGCGAAGTTCTTCAACAAACGCTTCGGCTTCCATGACATGGAGATTGGCTCAAGCGTGCTGTCGGCGCGCCACGCTGTTGCAGTCGACGAGAACCGTCTGGGCTTCCCGCCCACGCTGTGGGAAGGCGTCGACGAGGCCAACAAGCGCCCGCATTGCGTCGAGGGCAGGCAACACTACGCGCAGCGCTGGTTCATCGGCACGCATGGCGATATCGGCGGGGGCGAAGGCTCGCCCTTGTCGGCCGCGCCGCTGAAATGGATCGCAGAGGGCGCCGCCGAATGCGGCCTGCGTTTCTACGGCACCTATGGCGAGGATGAATCACCGCTGAGCAAGGCCGTGCGCGAGGCGGGCCTGGTGTTCAAGGGCCGGATATCGCGCCCGCGCTTCTGGGACTCGCTCTCGCCGATGAATTATCCTTTCGCCTCGAGGAAAATCTGGGCGGCGAAATCGCGCAAGGAACGGCCGACAGTAGACTACGCCGCCAACCTGCTCGATCCGAGCGTGGTGGAGCGGCTGACTGCAAGCGACCTGAAGCCTCGCTACAATCCCGCCCCGCTGAAACCGTTCCGGCCCGTGCTCGTGCCGCCGCCGGTGAAGGCGAAGAAGGCCAACCATCCGAAAGGCGGCAAGCCGCCGAAGGCCGGAAAGAAAGGCGCCGAGCCATCCCGGGCGGAAGACGCGCCGCCGCCGACGGCTTGATCGAACCGCTTGCCTTCCCCGTCACGCTTCAAGCGCACATCGCCGTTTTTCCAGAAGATCTGCAAAATCTGCTACCGTGGGGTTGAGGTACCTCGAAGTTCGATGTATATCCGACTTAGAGATTGGGTGGCGGTGTGAACGCACAAGTCGAGGATTGGGAGAAGCGCTGGCGCAAGGGGGTGTTGCCCTTTGCCGTGCTCGGCGCGCTGAAGGCCGCGCCACGACATGGCTATGCGCTGGCGGTTGCGGTGAAGGATGTGCTGGGCGCGAACATTCCCGAGGGCACGCTCTACCCTTTGCTGGCCGGGTTCGAGCAGGACGGGCTGACGACGGCGGAGTGGGTAATCCAGGAGTCCGGACCCGCGAAAAAAACATACGCGATCACTCCAAAGGGCCTTGCCGCCCTGCAAGAGGGCGCCCGCCGCTGGAAGGCGTTCGACGCAAGTCTGAGGGGGTTGCTTGATGGCTAGCTGGATCGAGGTTGGCGATGTGCCGGCGCGCAGGCTGCTGGCGGCGTATTTCGCGAAGGTAGATCGTGCGCTTGCTCCGCTCTCGCGCGAGGAGGCAGATGCCGTGCGGCTCGAACTCGAGGCCCACATTCTCGACGCGATGGCGGGAACGCCGGCAGGCGAGGCGGACGCGCGCGCGGCGCTTGAGCAGTTAGGCGATCCGGAAGATTTCCTGCCGCAACTGGTAGCGGATCGCTTGCGCGCACGGGCAGGGCGGACATTTGGTCCACATGATGTCGTGTTGGCGATCCTGCGGACAGCGGTGACCGGCCTACGCGGACTGGTGACGGCGATTGTGATGAGCCTCGGATACATCATCGCCACCGTGCTGATCTTCCTTGGCATCATGAAGCTGACAACCAACCAGGATGTCGGCGTGTTCCGGCTCAGCACCGGACAGTTGTTCATAGGCGCCGATAACAATGTCGACGGCGTCGACCTGCTGGGCGTGTGGTTTGCGCCGCTCGCCATTGTGGCGGGCCTTGTTCTCTACCTTGCACTTACCTGGGTGTATGGCCGCGTGAAACGACCACGTGTTCTACCGCCCGCTGATACATCCAACGAATTCTAACACCGGAGACTGACATGAAGACCTTGTACTCTGCCGCTGTTGCGGCGGGATTGCTGACGGCTGCCCTGATGCCGGAGATGGCTTACGCGGATGGCAGGCCGCACGATGTAACGGTGAAGTTCTGCCCAGCGGAGCAGGCCCGCACATACCCGCTTGAATCACAGCGCGGTATTCAAAGCTTGCTGCTGCAGAACGTGCTCGTGTCGCATGCAGGCTCGGTCCCGATCGAGATTGTCGGCGTCGATATCGATCTCATGGCGGGCGGCGAGATAAAGGACACACGCCATCTCGCAGGGGCGGACCTGAAGGCGGCGGCTGCCGCCGGGCCGCGGGTGCAGGCGTCCGGCATGATGGATGTGATGGCGTTCCAGTTCTGCTCGGGTGCGCTGATCCCGAAGGGTGCGAAGCTTGCCGGGCCCGCATTGAATCGCGATGAGGCGATGCTGGTGATGGGGCAACCCTTTGCCTACAAGGGCGCGCGCGATGCGGTGCGCGTGCGCGTACAGTTCGTGCGTGAGGGCAAGACGGTCGAGACGAGCGCGAGCCTGCCGATCAATTCCGCGATGTCAAAGACGGCCTTCCGGTTCCCGATGACAGGGCAGTGGTTCTCGGCCGTCGGTCCGACGCTGCACACCGCGCATCGCTGGGCGCTGCCCGAAGAGTTCGCGTTCGACATTGTTGGCCTGGGTGATGGCACGCGTTCGTTTATCGGATCCGGAACTGCGTTCAGCGACTACTACGCGTACGGCGCGGACATTCTTGCGGCTGCGGACGGTAAGGTTGTGGGCGTGAAGGCCGATGTCGCTGAGGATCCCACGACACTCAGGCAGCCGGGAGAGACGTTCGAGGCATACGGCGAGCGTGTGGGCGCGTATCAGATGCAGCTGGTGGCAAGCGATATCAACGCGATTGCCGGAAACTATATCGCGATCGACCACGGCAATGGCGAATACTCACTGTATGCGCACCTGAAGCCGGGCAGCATCACGGTGAAGGTCGGCGATGTCGTGAAGGCGGGGCAGGTAATGGCGCAGTTGGGATCGTCGGGCAATTCGACCGAGCCGCATCTGCACTTCCAGGTTTGCGATCGGCCAGAGCCGCTCAATTGCGCCGGAATCCCGGTGAACTTCACCAACATCGAGCTGCCATACGCAGACTATCCGCGCCCGCTGCAGAGCGGCGACATTGTGCTCGCAAAGTGAAGGCTTGTCTGGCTACCGCCCCGCCAGCCGCAGGAAGCGCTCGCGCAGTTCCTTGTCGGACTTGAACACGCCCGAGAACTGCGTGGTGATGGTCGAGACGTTGGGGTGGTGAACGCCGCGCGTCGTCATGCACTCGTGCTTGGCGTCGATCAGGACGGCGACACCCTGCGGCTTCAGCACTTCCTGGATCGCCGTCAGAATTTGCGAGGTCATGGTCTCCTGCGTCTGCAGGCGCTTCGCGTAAATTTCGACCACGCGGGCAAGCTTGGAGATGCCCACCACATTGTCGAGCGGCATGTAGGCGACGAACGCCTTGCCGAGGAACGGCGCCATGTGGTGTTCGCAGTGCGACTCCACATCGATGTCGCGCAGCATGACGATGTCGTCATAGCCCTTCACGTCGTCGAACGTGCGGGAGAGGTATTCGCGCGGATCTTCACGGTAGCCTTTGAACCACTCTTCATATGCGTCAACCACGCGACCGGGCGTGTCGATCAGGCCTTCGCGCTTGGGATCATCGCCCGCCCAGGCGATCAGGGTGCGCACCGCATCCTCCGCTTCGTCGCGCGAGGGGCGGATCAGCGCCTCGTCAGCCCCCGACTTGCCTGTGACGGCCTTGCCTTTGATCACGGCGTCCATGGCCGGTCCTTCCGTTACTGGGGCGCTCGAAACCGGCATGGTTTCACGGGCCCGGGCATCACGACGCCCTTAAATTTCCTGTCCCGCCGGGCCAGATTGATCGGGCGGGGTGTGCGTGACACATAGGCGCCTCTTGCGAAAACGCCAGCCTGACGCAAGGCAATACCTTATTGAATATTCCTAACGGATCGAAAAGACCGCCTTCATGGACATCCGCCTTCACAACACGCTGACCCGGGAAAAGGAGACCTTTTCCCCGCAAAACCCGCAGCGCGTGACGATGTATGTCTGCGGACCGACGGTCTATTCGTACGCCCATATCGGCAATGCGCGGCCTCCCGTCGCATTCGACGTCCTGTTTCGCCTGCTACGGGCAAAATACGGCGCGGCCCATGTGGTCTATGCGGCCAATATCACCGACGTCGACGACAAGATCATCGCCGCCGCCGCCGAGTCGGGTAAACCGATCGCCGAGATCACCGCGCTATACGAGCGGATTTATCGCGAGGACATGGGCGCCCTAGGCGTGATCGAGCCGACCTTCCGGCCGCATGCGACCGAGCACATCGGCGGCATGGTCGAGATCATCCAGACGCTGGTGGACAAGGGCCACGCCTACGCCGGCCAGAACGGCGTGCTGTTTCACGTGCCGTCGATGGCCGACTATGGCAAACTCTCTGGCCGTAGCCGCGACGACATGGTCGCCGGCGCCCGCGTCGAGGTCGATGGCGGCAAGAAGGACCCGGCCGACTTCGCCCTCTGGAAAGCCGCCAAGCCCGGCGAACCGCCTGAAGCGCGTTGGGACAGCCCCTGGGGCGAGGGAAGGCCCGGCTGGCACATCGAATGCTCCGCCATGGCCAAGGCCGTGCTCGGCGAGACGCTGGACATCCACGCCGGCGGGCTCGACCTGATCTTCCCGCACCACGAAAACGAGATCGCACAGAGCGAATGCGCACATGGCAAGCCGATGGCGCGCTACTGGCTGCACAACGGCTTCCTGTCGATGGACTCGGAGAAGATGTCCAAGTCGCTCGGCAACGTGAAACTGGTCCACGACCTGTTGAAGGAGTGGGACGGCGAAACGCTGCGCCTCGCACTGATGTCCGGCCACTATCGCCAGCCCCTCGATTTCACCCATTCGCTTCTCACACAGAGCAAGGCGACGCTGGATCGCCTTTACAACGCGCTGCGGCGGATGGATGTGGAACCAGACGAGGTAGGCGCGCCCCCCGGCGTGCTGGCGGCACTGTGCGATGATCTCAACACGCCCCTGGCGCTCGCTGAACTGGCGGCGCAGGCGACCGAAGCCAACAAGGCCGAAGCGCATGACTGGCCGCGCCTCAAGGGCCAGATGCTGGCAGCTGGCGCGCTGCTCGGCCTCCTGCAGAAGAATCCGGAAGAGTGGGCCCGTGGAGATGCATCCGAAGCGGAACGGATCGATGCCCTCGTCGCCGGCCGCGTTGCTGCGCGCAAGGCGAAGAACTTCGCCGAGGCCGACCGCATCCGCAAGGAACTGGCCGCCGAAGGCATCGAGATCATGGACGGACCGGAAGGCTCGACGTGGAGGCGCGTCTGACCGAGGCGCCCGATAATCACGATCCGCACGTCGGCTACACGGATGACCCCGGCTCCACCGCCGTGCCGACATCGCAGGTGTTGCTGCACGCCGTTCGCGGTGACAGCGAGCGAGTGACGGTCGCGCAGATCGTCGACGCGCTGGATTCCCGATCGTTCGGCCTTGCCGTGCTGCTGTTCTCGCTACCATCGGTTGTGCCGATGCCGCCCGGCGTGCCGACGGTGGTCGGTATCATCCTGCTGATCGTGTCCGTCCAGATGGTGTTCGGGCGCGAGGAGTTGTGGCTGCCGGGGATACTCTCCCGGCGCTCATTTCCGAGGAAGGCGCTGGTCGGCGCGTTCGAGGGGTTGGCCCCGAAACTGGCCTGGCTCGAGCGGCTGATGAAGCCGCGCATGCTGTACATGACGGGCAAGCTGGGCACGATCATCGTCGGGGCGGTTGTGCTGATCATGGCGGTCGTCCTGATCCTGCCCTTGCCTCCGGGCGGCAACTTCCCGCCGGCGCTGGCCTGCACGGTTCTGGCGCTGGGCCTGGTGCAGCGTGACGGGATCGTCATCCTGCTGGGCATTCTTGGATCGGTGATCGCGCTTGCAGCCGCCTCCTACGTTACAATCCTGTTCATCCGCTCTGCGCCGGATCTTTGGAACTGGCTGGGATCGACACTGGGATTTGCGCAATAACGCCGCACGGATTAGAGCACGGCGCGTGTTTGACGATGGTGTGGCCCGGTCTATGCTGACGTCTGGGCTGTTGAAAGGTTATCCGATGTCACGATTTGCTGTCGGGATCGCCGTGGCCGCGCTGCTGGCCGCCTGCGCTTCTAGTCCTGTCCAGGGCGGTCCGCGCCCGCCGCAGGGGCCGGGCCCCGCCGGTACGAATTTCGGCCGCTGGGACATCGACGCCGAGGGCGCCGTCGACCAGGCGTTTCGTATCTTCATAATGGGCCGCTGGAACGGTGGTCAGGAGGCCGAGGCCCGCAAGGTGTTCGAGGCCGACGGCTTCAAGTGCGTGGACGGCAACCGTCCGGACGGTCGGCCTGTGCCGAATCTGGAATGCGAGCGGGTCTATTCGGTCAACGACAACGTCCATGCGTGGACTGTCGAGTTCTGGCCGAACGAGGCGGAACCCAAATCGCACTACACGCGCATGCACATGCGCGACCCGCTCAAGAACTATGACGACAGGGGCAACTAGCAGCGAATGAGCTTCGTCCTCGCCCCACATGAAGGCGCTGCCGAAGGCCTGCAACGCGTGATCCGCGAGCAGGCGGAGAAGGTGGCTTCGGAGTGTTCGGAAGCGCAGGAGCATGCATCCGCCTTCGCGCACAAGGCGCGCGTGCGCTGCAAGCGGATCCGCGCCGCCTTGCGCCTCGCGCGGCCGCTGATGACGGAAAAGACCTTCGTGCGCGAAAACAGGTGGTGGCGCGATCTTGCGCGGCTGCTGTCCGACCTGCGCGACGCCAGCGCCCGCATCGAGGCGCTGGAATCCCTGCGGCCCTTCCTGGTCGCCCGCATCGGGCCGGAAGCGACTCGCCGTCTCGAAGAACGGTTCCAGTCCGAACGGCGCGATGTCGACGCCGGCGCATCCATCGCGATCTTTATCGAACGGCTGGAAGCGCGCGATGGCGATCTCGTGCCTGACCTTGCCGACGGCGGTCGCGACAAGCTGGTGAAAGCGCTGGGCGAGACCTATCGCATGGCGCGCGAGGCGATGAAGATCGCGCTGGAATCGGGCGAGTCAGACCTGCTGCACGAATGGCGCAAGCAGTCGAAATACCACGCGCTGCAGGTTCGCCTGATGCGCCAGCAGTTTCCCGATGCGCTCGACCGCCGCGTGGCTGGCGTTCGCGATCTCGCCGAACTTCTGGGCGAGGTTCAGGATATCGAGGTCGTGGCCGAAGCAGCGCGCAGCTGGAAACAGCGCCCTGCTGGCTTCTTCGACGTGCTGAAATCGCGCCGCACCGCTTTGGTCACGGGCGCCGCAGCAACCGGCGCGGCCCTGTTCGCCGAAAAGCCGAAAGCCTGGATCAGCGGACTGACCCCGCCCGTGCTGGCGGGGCAGGATACTTGATCTTCCCGCCGATCAGCCCGACTTAAGAGCCATGTTCGGCGACCTCTACCACAATCGCGTACTCGAACTGGCGGCCGACATTCCGCATGTCGGGCGGCTGGCCGATCCGCAAGGAAGCTCGCACAAGGTGTCCCGCGTGTGCGGCTCCACCATCGATGTCGACGTCAAACTGGACGCCGAGGGTCGCATCGCCGCCATAGCGGTCGATCCCAAGGCCTGCGCACTCGGCCAGGCGGTAACCTCCATCCTCGCCCGCAACGCCATTGGCCGCTCGCTCGAGGAGATCGAGGCCGCACGCGACGCTCTCAGGGCGATGTTGAAGGACGGCGCCGAGCCGCCCGATGGCGTGTTCTGGGAACTGCGCCACCTGCAGGCTGTGCGCGATTATCCGCCCCGCCACGTCTCCACCATGCTGGCCTTCGATGCGGCGGTCGAAGCGATGCGGAAGGCGCTGGGCCTTCCGCTTGCTTGAACTTGGCGCCCGCCTGATCCTCAGCGCGGCTTTTCCGTCGTCTGGTAGAACGAGAACGTATGCCCGTCAGGGTCGGCCATGTCTGCGGACCATCCGCCTGGTGCGTGGCTGACGGGCGTGACGATTGTTGCGCCCTTTTTTGCCAGGCCGCCGACGATGCCGTCGATTCCCCCATCGACGAGGTCATAGACGATGACCGGGCTCTGACCGGCCTTCGCTTCAGGATTGCAGAAGAACAGCAGGTCGAGCCCGCCTGCCGTCTTGGCCATCAGCCAGTCATTGCCCGAGCCGTCGTCGCCCATGCGCATGACCTCTAGGCCCAGCACGTCGCGATAGAACGCCTCCGCACGGGCGATGTCGGCGACGTAATAGACGATGTTTCCGATGCTGACCTTCGCGAGCATGTGGGTCTCCTTTTTGCCTTACCCGCCTGTCTGTTGCCGCGGGATAGCGATCTGTGAGCGGCTCAACACAAAAAGATGTCCGTCGGGGTCATGGCTGGCCAGGAACACCTGCGCGCGTCGGGCCGGGGCCAGCAGCGCGCGGCGAATGCGTCCGAAGGCCAGCGCCCCGGCCGGGCCGGCCGCCTGATCGCCCTCTGCCCGTGCGAGCGCCTTGCGAAGCTGCGAGATGCGCTGGCGCAGCGCCTCGTCGCTGAGGTTGAGCAGCCAGCCAATCTCCTGCCGCGTGTGTCCCGAAAGCGCGAGCAGGGCGGTCACCCGCAGCGCCGGCGACAGGTGCTTCACGCCCGCGTCCGCCAGCGCGGGATCGGCGGGCGACTGCTGGGGCGTCAGTGCATCCGACCAGGCGGTCTCGCGCCGTCGTCTGCGCGCCGATGTGCGGGCATCGAAGGCTGCGCGATTGCGGATGACGCCCGCCAGCCATCGCCGCGTCTCGGGCGCGGAAAGGTCGGTCCGCCCCGCTTCCAGCGCCGCAAGCACGGCCTGCTGCACGAGATCATCCGCCTCATCGCTCCGCCGCGCCACCCGGCGGGCGAGGGCGTGAAGGTCACGGAACTGTCGCTGCACGGCCATTCGGCCACGCTATCGCCAACGTAACGATGGCGAAAGGTGTTTGCCGTTGGATGCAGCCTGGATTCGGGCGGGACGAAGCGCGTGACACTGGACCAGCGAGTGACGCTCGGCGCTGTTGCGCTCTCGGCCGTGTATGCGGCCGTGCTGATCGTACTGTCCTCGCCTGCGTCCTTCTACACGCTCGACGATCCCTACATTCACATGGCGCTGGCCGAGAACATCGCCCGCGGCCATTTCGGGGTGAATATTGGCGAGGTTTCCAACCCTTCCTCGTCCGTGCTGTGGCCGTGGTTGCTGGCGGCGTTCGACAAGGTAGGGCTGATCCTGTGGGCGCCGTTGCTGGTCAACATCACCTGCTTCGTCGTCACATTGCGCGTCATGCTCGCCTTCTGCCTGCCGCGGCTCGTACCGCAAGGAACCGGCGCCACCAATATCCTGATCCTGCTCGGCCTTGCGCTGCTCGCCTTCAACGTGTTCGGCGTGATCTTCACCGGCATGGAGCACAGCCTCCACGTGCTGCTGAGCGTCCTCGCCGTCACACGTGTGATCAACGGCAAGTACGATGTGATAGCGCTTGCCGCGCTGGCGCTGGGCCCGCTCGTCCGGTTCGAAGGCGCCATCATCCTCGCCTTCGGCGTTGGCGCCGCTCTCATCGACCGGCGCTGGCTGTTCGCGCTCGCCGCCATCGCCGCAGCAGCCATCCCGTTCGCGCTTTACGCCATGTGGCTCGCCAGCATCGGCCTCCCGGCCCTTCCCAGTTCCGTGCTCAGCAAGTCTGCCGCGACCAGCGGCGTCATCGACGGTGGTGGAGGCGTGCTCGGCGGATTGCTCGCCAGCTTCCTGAAGAACGCGCAGTCCGAAGCCGCGCCCTTGCTCGCAATTCTCGCCATCGGTGACATCTACGCCATCGTCAAACGCACCGGCCGCGACCGGCTGATCGCGCTGGGTCTTCTCGCCGTACTCGTCCTCGCCATGATGCTGGGCCGGATGGACAGCTATGCGCGCTACGAAGTGTACGTCCTCAGCGCGCTGGGCATGGGACTAGTCCATCTGCTGCAGGGCGAGCTTCGCGTCCTGCTCACCTCGCGCATGCGCGTGTTCATCCTGGGCGCCGGTCTCTGCCTGCTCGGCGCGCAGCTTGGGCCGTGGGTGATCGCCAGCACTCCCCAGGCCGCCCGCAACGTGGAACGTCAGCAGCACCAGATGCACCGCTTCGTCGCCGATTGCTGGCGCAATCCGGTTGCGGTCAACGATCTCGGCTGGGTCAGCTTCCGCAATGACGCCTACGTGCTGGACCTCTGGGGCCTCGGCAGCGAACGCGCACGCAAGGCGCGTCAGGCCGCCGAATCCGGCTGGATGGATGCGCTGGTCAAGGACAAGTCCGTCGACGTCGCGTTGATCTACGCCGACTGGTTCCCCGATCTGCCGAAGGGCTGGACTCTTGTGGGCATGATCGTCGACGGGGAACGTCAGGTCACGCCTTACGCCAATGCAGTGCAAGTCTATGCAACACGGCCCGAAGTCGTTCCAGCCATCCGCGATTGCCTGCGCCAGATCGAACGGCCGGGCGGGCCGGCCATTGTCGTGCGCGAACGGACTTGACCGGCCCCGCCTCTGCCACGAACTAGGCGCCATGGCGCACATTCTCGACAGACCGATCTGGAGCGCGCTCGCCACGCGCCATGCGCATTTCTGCGAAGAGAGCGAACTGGCCATGCGCTATCCGCGCGATGTCAGTCCGTTCATTGTCGGGCGCGATGCATCATCCGAAGCAGCCGCCGCGATGGCAGCCCTGATCGGTGAGGGCGAAGACGCCTCGCTGGTGGAGACGGATCCGCCCAAGGCGCCGGAGGGCATCGCCGAAACGCGCCTGCCAATATTCCAGATGGTGTGGACACGGTTTACGCCCGCTCCCACGCCGTTCGATATCCAGCCGCTTGCTGAAGTCGACGCGGCCGACATGCTTGCGCTTGCGACCCTGACGCGCCCCGGCCCCTTCCGCGCGCGCACGCACACGATGGGCCGCTTCTTCGGCGTGCGTGAGGGCGGCCAGCTGATCGCAATGGCGGGCGAGCGCCTGCACGCGCCCTGCTTCCACGAGATCAGCGCCGTCTGCACCCACCCGGATTATCGCGGGCGCGGCCTTGGCGCCGCCCTGATGCGCAAGGTCGGCGCGCGCATGCTGGAGGAGGGCGACCAGCCCTTCCTGCACACCTACGCCAGCAATGCGACAGCTATCGCGCTCTATCGTAAGCTGGGGTTCGACGCGCGCGCCGAACTCACGCACGCCATTTGGAAGCGCGCCTAGGTCGCCGGCGTCACCTTCACTGGCGTCTCCGGCGTCGCAGGCAGATCGACGATCAGCTTTTCTTCAGCTGTCTTCACGTCGCCGGTTCCTTCCTCGATCCACGAACGGCTGACCTTTAGAACCACGCGGGTGGGCGATTCCTCGATCACTTCCCACGAATTGAAATCGCCGAGCATGTAATTGCGCGTCCAGCCATCAGGCGCGGAGTACGCCGACAGGTATGTGTAGAGCCCGTTGATTGCGGGATCGCCGCCGGCGGTCGAGAAGATCTTGAAGTCCGCATCCTTGATGTGATGCACATCGGTGACCCACGCCTCCGGCATGTGGTCGTCCTCAGCCTGGATGTCCTTGGCCGGGCCAGACGGCTTGGCCGGTTCGACGGCGGGCGTAACCGGCGCTTCCGCCGCCGCAGGTTCGGCGGGCTTGGCGGGCGCTTCAGCTGCAGGCTGGCAGGCGACCAGCGCAAGCGCGGCGGCAGTCACGGCTATATAACGCATGATCGTCCCCTTGGTCAGAAGCCAATCTCTAGCCGATCGCCCCCGGTTTGATCCACCCCGGTTTGATCGATGGGCGTTTCATCGCTATATGGCGGGCATGGCCGAAAAGCCCCCATACAAGCCGGTCATCGGCGCCCTGCTGAAGGGCTACAAGGCGACGCTGTCCCCGGCGTTTGTCGCCCTTGGGGTGCGTTGCCGGCATGAGCCTTCGTGCTCGGAATACTGCGCGGAATGCGTTTCGAAGCATGGGGTCTGGGCAGGGTCGTGGATGGGCTTGGCGCGGTTTGCGCGCTGCCGCCCTGGAGGATCGCACGGGTGGGACCCGGCGCCGACCCTAACTACCAGCGGCGCGCGGTGGTTCACTCCCTGGCGCTATGGCGTCTGGAAAGTGGACCGGTCCGAACCGGCGCGCCCTTAAGATCTGGACCAAGCGGAACAGCAATTGCGGAGGTCGCGAGGCCCCCACGCTTGTCATCCCGGAAGCGCGAAGCGCTGTCCGGGACCCATTTCGATGGCTTCCAGGCCGATGAATGGGTCCCGGCTCTCCGCTGCGCTACGGCCGGGATGACAGGCGCGAAGGTGGGTTCAAGCCTTGGCCAAACTGGCCTAAACACTCCGCCGACACGACGAAAGACAGGACCATGATCAACGTATCCTTCCCCGATGGCTCGAAGCGCGAATACCCGGATGGGTCGACGCCCATGTCGATTGCCGAAGCCATCTCCAAATCCCTCGCCAAGCGGTCGGTGATCGCGAAGGTGAACGGCCAGCTCTACGACATGAAGCGCCCGCTTGATGGCGACGTGTCGCTAGAGCTGCTCGACATCAACGCCAAGGAATCCCTCGACCTGATCCGCCACGACGCCGCGCACGTTCTTGCGCAGGCGGTGCAGGAGCTGTTCCCCGGAACGCAGGTGACGATCGGGCCGACGGTAGAAGACGGGTTCTACTACGACTTCGCCCGCAAGGAGCCGTTCTCGACGGAAGACTTCGCGAAGATCGAAGCGAAGATGAAGGAGATCGTGGATCGCGACCTTCCCATCAATCGTGAGGTCTGGAGCAAGGACGACGCCATCGCGCACTTCAAGAAGCTGGGCGAGGACTACAAGGCGCAGATCATCGACGACATCATTCCGCCCGGTGAAGCCATCACGCTCTACGCGCATGGCGACCAGTGGAGCGATCTCTGCCGCGGTCCGCACTTGCCTTCGACGGGCAAGCTGCCGAAGGCGTTCAAGCTGATGAAGCTGGCCGGTGCGTACTGGCGCGGCGATCATCGCAACGAGATGCTGCAGCGTATGTACGGCACGGCGTGGGCGAACGAGAAGGATCTCGCCGCCCACCTCACGCGCCTCGAGGAAGCCGAGAAGCGCGATCACAGGAAACTGGGCCGCGAGCTCGATCTCTTCCACATGCAGGAAGAGGGCAAGGGCATGGTGTTCTGGCACCCCAAGGGCCTGACGCTCTGGCGTGTGGTCGAGAACTATGTGCGCCGTCGTCTCGACGAAGCGGACTATATCGAAGTGCGCACGCCGCAGGTTCTGGATCGCAAGTTCTGGGAACAGTCAGGCCACTGGGAGAAGTATCGCGACAACATGTTCGTCGCCGAAACGGCGGAGGATGAAGTCCTCTCGCTGAAGCCGATGAACTGCCCCGGCCACGTGCAGATCTTCAAGCAGGGGCAGAAGAGCTATCGCGACCTGCCCATGCGCATGGCGGAATTCGGCGCGTGCCACCGCTATGAGCCCTCGGGCGCGCTGCATGGCCTGATGCGCGTGCGGGCGTTCACGCAGGACGATGCGCACATCTTCTGCCGCGAGGACCAGATCGAGTCGGAGACGGCGCGATTCATCACGCTGGCGAAATCCATCCACGCCGACTTCGGCCTGGAGACGGATCACATCAATCTCGCCACGCGCCCCGAAGTTCGCGCCGGGTCGGACGAGTTCTGGGACAAGGCCGAGAAGCAGATGCTGTCCGCCGCCCGCGCGGCCGGCGTGGAGCCGGTGATCGCAGAGGGTGATGGCGCCTTCTATGCGCCCAAGTTGGACTTCGTCATCAAGGACGCCATCGGCCGCGAATGGACGATCGGAACGATCCAGCTCGACTATGTGCTGCCGGATCGTCTCGACGCCGAATATGTCGGCGAGGATGGCGGCAAGCATCGTCCCGTGATGCTGCACCGCGCGATCCTCGGCTCGCTGGAGCGTTTCATCGGCGTGCTGATCGAGAACTATGCCGGCGCCTTCCCCATGTGGCTGTCGCCGGTTCAGGTCGTGGTCGCCTCGATCTCCGAAGGGGCGCACGCCTATGCGGAACAGGCGGCGGAAGAACTGCGCGCGCAAGGCCTGCGCGTTGCGGTCGATACGCGCGGCGAGAAAATCAACTACAAGATCCGCGAACACTCCCTGCAGAAGGTGCCGGTCATCGCCGTTGTCGGCGCGAAGGAAGCCGAGGAGCGCAAACTCGCCCTCCGCCGCTTCGGTTCGCAGGCCAACGAGGTTGTGCTCCTCGACGACGCGAAAGTCTTCCTCGCCGATGAGGCTCTGCCGCCTGATCTCAAGCGGGCGAAGTTGGGATGAGCAGGTCAGGAACGCAGCCGGGGTCCGCCGCGGATGCGTTCCAGCTCGTCAGATCGCGCGCGCGCGTTCTCGCGCTTCAACTGCGCCTGCGGCTGAGCGACCTCAAGACCATTGAGTCCTGGGCCGATGACGCCATCCTTGAAGACGGTGCGCCGCCCGCCATCGCAGACCTCTGCCTCGCCACGCGGGCAGGCGAGCGGATCACGCAGCGCATTCTAGATGACCTCGGCGGTCCTGTCGGGTCGGTCGATGTGATGCGCGCGCTGGCCGGTCTCGACACGGAAGAGGCTACGCAGGATGACCTTCGCCGTCTGTCGGACAATCTCGATCCGATTCTCAAGCAACTGGAACGCGCCGCCGATCTGCCCAAGGCGCTTGCGCCCGCCGTCGGCTTCGCGCGCGCCTTCTGGCGGGCGCGCATGGAAGGCGCAGAGGCCCTGACGTCGCTTGAGCAGGATGTGCGCGATGTTTTTCAGGCCGTGAAGGAACACGCCGCCGACATCCCTGAAGAACACGCCGCGCCGGCGGAAGACATCGCCCCGCCGCGCATAGCCGCCATTGTTGTAAGCTATCACACCGGCGACGTGCTGTTTGATTGCCTCGCCGCGCTGGAGGCCGACGAAGACATCAGCGAGATCGTGCTTGTGAACAACGGCAATCCGCCCGAGACCATGGCGCGGCTGGAGGGGCTGGCCGGCAAGCTGAGGATCGTGGGTGAGGGCGTCAATCGCGGCTTCGCTGCGGGCGTCAATCTTGGCGTAGCTGCGAGCACAGCTGATCGCTTCCTCATCATCAATCCCGACGCGATCCTGCAGCCGGGATCGGTCGTGGCGCTTGAATCCGCCATCACCCATGCGGCCGAACCCGCGATCGTCGGCGGCCGGATCTACGGCGCTGATGGTCGCGAACAGCGCGGCAGCCGGCGCCGCAAGCTGACGATGCGCTCGGCGGCGGCGACCTTCCTCGGCGCCAGCTGGCTGCGCACGGCCAACCCCGCCTTCGTCAACATCAACCGCCATCGCGAGCCGCAACCGACAAGCCCCGTGCCGATGGACGCGGTCAGCGGCGCGTTGATGTACATGACGCGCCACGGCTTCGGACGGCTCGGCGGGTTCGACGAGGGCTATTTCATGCATGTCGAGGATCTCGACATCTGCCGCCGCGCCGAGGCCGATGGCGGCGCGGTGATCTACACGCCATTCGCCTCCGCTCTGCACCACGGCGCCACCAGCGATGCGCCGTCGCTGGTGGTCGAGAAGCACAAGGCGGCTGGCTTCAATCGATACTTCCGCAAGTTCGCCGGCACGCGGGGCGAGCAGATAGCGGCCCGCGTGATGGGTCCGGTGATCGGCTTCCTGCTGGTGACGCGAGCGCGGTTGAGGCGGAAGTAGCTATTCGGCGCGGACATAGATCGGATTCCCGATCAGCAGCAGCTTGCCCTCCGCATCGCGGACGTTGACGCGGATCCAGCCGAAGGCGTGGCCGTCCTCCAGATGCACCAGCTTCGCTTGGGCTGCGGCGGGGTCGAAGGGCGTGCCCACGATCAGTCCATGCGAAATCCACTCGACCCTGGCGCCGGGCGGAAGGCCGCGGGTCGGCGCGGCGATGGTCGCATGTTCGCCAGCGGACAGGACGAGTTCGCCGCCCATGCTCGCAGACTCGTTCGTTGCGCTGGCTATCAAGTCCAGCCTGGCGCCGGGCAATCCGGCCACATCCACGAACACGCGCCCGGACTTCACGCCCTCCACGATGCCATTCGTCGATAGTGTGCTGGCGAACACCACGGTCGCCGGCTTGCCCACTGGCGATTGCTTCGCGCCGGTCGTGTCCTTCGCGTCGTGATTGTCGCTGCCGCCGATGGCGGTGATGCGGTGGCCCTTGCTCAGCAAGCTTTCCCAGAATTTGATGCCGTTGAAGGCGCCTTCCGCGCCCGACGTGCGCAGCGTCGAGCCGTTGACGATCTCGATGGCGGAAACGCGCGACCAGTCTGTGTCCTTCGCGGTCCAGCCGCATCCCATGCACGCCTCGCCCGATGGCAGCGAGGGATGATTGACCGACAGAAATCCGCCAGCTGCATCGACCTGATCGAACAGCTTCGCCAATGTCGGCAGGCGGGGGGAACCAAGCTGGAAGTCGAGGAAGCCCGTGCTGCCGACAGCGTTGGCGTGGCCGAAGAAGGTGGTGATCTCAGTACCCGGCACCAGCAGCGTATCCGGAAACGCATCCTGAAGTTCGCGAATGTCGCGCAGTTGCGTTGTCGTGTTGTGGTCGGTGATCGCCACGAAATCGAGGCCTGCTGCCTTCGCCGCTTCGAACGTGAACACAGCCGGGCAGGGGCCGCGCGTGTCGGCCTGATCGCATGACCCGTCCGAATGCGCTGTGTGAACGTGGAAATCGCCACGCCGCCATCCGGGCGTCGTATCGAGCACGATGGCCGGGTCGCTCAATTGCACCGCCTTGCGCATGCCATCCGGCGGGCCAAGCGTGATCATTGCCGTGTAGCTCGCCGTCTGCCCCTCGCGGATGTTCGGCACGCCCAGAACCAGATGCCATGTGCCCGGCGTGAGCGGTCCGTCGGCGTAGGAGGGCGTCGAGGCGAATTCACTGATCTCGAAATGACTCTTGTTGCCGCCGCTCCAGCCGCGCTGGCCATTAGGATCGCGCAACCCGATGTCGATGACGGTGCGCTGGTCCTTGCCCGTATAGCTGAAATCCACGGCGATCCGCCCCGTGCCGGGCGGAACGTCGAAGGGTATCTCGCGATAGGTCTGGTGGTCGGCCCGGGTGATTTCGCCGGTCAGCGTGATCCGCGCCGTGGCTTCCGGCGCGGAAGGCGCAATCGCTTGCTGTGGTGCAGCTGTGCATGCCGCCAGGACAAGCAGGATTGCGAGAGAGAGATACCGCATGCGATTGCCTCGATTGCTCATGACGCAGCCTAAAGCAGCAGTGTGACCGCTCCAATGTCATTCGCGCCGGAATGCCCATCGACAGGGCAGCGGGGCCATGCTGATCCTTGGCCATGAATGAACGGGCGGGGACGACGGGGCAACGCAGCAGGCTTCTGGATGCTGTGGAGCGGCTGGGCAACGCCCTGCCGGACCCGATCTTCATCTTCATAGCGATCATCCTGGCGCTGGTTGGCGTATCGGTGATCGGCGCGTCGATGGGCTGGTCGGCGGTCAACCCTGTCACGGGCGAGACGCTGGTCGTCACCAACCTCCTGTCGGAAGAGAATATCCAGAAGCTGCTCGTCGAGATGCCGCGAACCTACACTGGCTTCGCCCCGCTCGGCTTCGCGCTCACCATCATGCTCGGCGCCAGCATTGCAGATCGCAGCGGGCTTCTCGCCGCGCTGATGCGCGCGAGCCTTTCCGGCGTCCCGAAGAACGTGCTGGTGCCGATGGTGTTCGTGCTGGGCATGCTGGCGACGCATGCGAACGACGCGGCTTACATGGTCTATGTGCCGTTGACGGCGCTGGTGTTCGCCTCTGCCGGGCGGCATCCCGTGCTGGGCCTGATCTCGGGCTTTGCCGGCGCCGCTGTCGGTCTCGCTGGCAACCTGATCCCCGGACAATACGATGTGCTGCTGCTCGGCATCACGGAAACCGGCGCGCGGCTGATCGATCCGCAATGGACGATGAACCCACTGGGCAACTGGTATTTCAGCCTCGGCATCGCTGTGTTGTTCACGGCGATTGGCTGGTGGGTGCTGGAAAAAGTTGTCGCGCCGCGTCTTGGTCCCTGGGAAGGGGCGGGCGCTGCGGCGGAATTCTCCGGCGCAAGCCAATCGGAAGTGGGACTTTCGGCCAAGGAGAAGCGCGGACTGATGTTCGCCGGCCTCGCGGCGCTGGCCGTCGCAGCGGGCGTCGCCGCGCTGATGCTCTGGCCCGGCTTCACACCCTTGATGAATGAAGGCGATGCGCAGCCCATCACGCCCTTCTTCCGCAGCATCGCGGCGATCCTCTTCATTCTGCTGGCTGTCACGGGCTGGGCCTATGGCGCAGCAACGGGCTCCATCAAATCGCATCGCGATGTGGTGGCGATGATGGTGAAGGGGCTGGAGATCATCCTGCCCTATCTCGTGCTGATCTTCTTCGCAGCCCACTTTGTGGCGATGTTCGGCTGGTCGAACCTCGGACCGATCACGGCGATTGCCGGCGCTGAGCAGCTGCGCGCCATGTCGGCGCCGCCTGCCATGCTGTTGCCGATTCTTGCGACCATGTCGGCCTGGCTCGATTTCCTGATCGCATCAGGCTCGGCCAAATGGGCTGCGATGTCGCCGGTCGCCACGCCGATGATGATGCTGCTCGACATTTCGCCGGAGATGACCACGGCCGCCTATCGCGTCGGGGACACGGTCACCAACCTGATCTCGCCGCTGAACCCTTATGTCGTGCTTACCCTGGTGTTCGCCCAGCGCTGGATGCCAAGCCTGAAGCTGGGCACGCTGATATCGCTGCTGCTGCCCATCGCCATCGCGTTCTATTTCGCGGGCATGGCGCTCACGGCGGTATGGGTCGCGCTGGGCATCCCCGTGGGGCCTGCCGCGCCAGTAGCCTACGAAGTCATCGCGGCGCCGGCGAGTTAGGCGACCGCAGTGACTTCCGGCGGGGCGATGTTGAGCAGCGAGCGCATCTTGGCCGCCAGCGCATGCTGGTCGACCGGCTTCGACAGATAGTCGCTCATGCCCAGGCTGATCAGGTGTTCGCGGTCGCCGGTCATCGCGTCCGCGGTAAGTGCAATCACTGGAATATCGCGCCACGCCGCATCGCTTGCGCGCAGATGCTTGATTGCTTCCTTGCCGTCCATCACCGGCATGTGGACGTCGAGCAGGACGAGGTCGAACTCGGCAGCCGCCAGCTTGTCGAGCGCTTCCTGGCCGTTGACCGCCTCTGTGATCTTGCAGCCATGCGGCGCGAGGAAGAGCTTCACCACCTGCCGGTTCACCGAGTTGTCGTCGGTCAGCAGGATACGCGCGCCGCGCAGGCCGGTCAGCTGCGGACGCGAGGACTGGGTCGCCGACGGAAGCGGAACCGGCGCCGCCGCGATTTTCTGGACCTTCGCCTGGAAGGTGAACACGAAGCGCGAACCCATGTCCGGCGCGCTCTCGACGAACATCGTCCCGCCCATCAGGTGGGCCAGGCGCATCGAAATGGCGAGGCCGAGGCCCGTGCCGCCATAGCGGCGCGCGATGGAGTTGTCGGCCTGCGTGAACGGCTTGAACAGGCGGCCCATCACTTCGGCCGACATGCCGATGCCGGTGTCGGTGACGGAGACGAACACCACTGCAGTGTCGTCCTCGTCTATCCGCCAGGACAGGTGGACCTTGATACCACCGCTCGGTGTGAATTTCAGCGCGTTGGAGACGAGGTTGCTGAGGCACTGGCGCACGCGCTCGGCGTCGCAAATGAGGCCGCGCGGAAGGTCTGCATCGTGGGTCAGCGTCAGCGTCAAGTTACGGTCGCGGGCGTGCGTCTCGAACAGGCGGACGACGCTGTGCGCCATCTGGACGATATCGTTGGGCGAGGGGGTGATGTCGAACTTGCCTGCCTCTATCTTCGAGAAGTCCAGCACGTCGTTGAGCACGGCCAGCAGCGAGCGGCCGGAATCGAGGATGACGCCTACCTTGTCGCGCGCCTGCGCTTCGAGTTCCGAGGAATCGAGCGCTTGCGCCATCCCAAGAATGCCGTTCATCGGCGTGCGGATTTCGTGGCTCATCGAGGCGAGGAAGTTCGACTTGGCCTGGTTGGCGGCCTCGGCGGCGGCGCGATTGCGCTCATTCTCCTGGTTCTGGTTGCGCATCACCTTGCCAAGCTTGTGCCCGTAGGCAGCGGCGCCCAACACCAAGAGCAGCACCATCCCGGCGAGCGCGAACTCGACACCCTGCATGCTGCGGGCAAGCGCGATTTGCTCGCGGGGAACGGCGGTCTGGATTTCTCGCGCGACGCCGGCCGCGTCTGCGACCGCTTTCACGAGGCGGCCCTGCGCTTCGGTCATCGCCGCCACGCCATGCGCGACGACTGCGAGTTGCCTGGCGGAAAAAGCCGAGAACACCTCGTCGGACGCGCTGACCAGATCCTTCATCGCGCCGTCGACCTGGCTCAGCGCAATGTCCAGCCCGGCGCGATCGGCGGCCTCCACGCTGGCGCTCACATCCTTGCGCAGATTTTGCAGCTTTACCTCGAAGAGGCCGAGGCGCCTGTTCCGGTTGGCTGTTTCGGTCGCGACGTCGCCCGACACCAGCGACTGGCTGACGGGGCTGAAGACATTCTGGCTGAGTTCGGCAAGGCTCTGGATGCCGGCGACGCGGCTGGTCCATTCGCTGTCGCGCTTTACCGTGTCGGAGTACATTCCCATCAGGTTCTGCGTGATGGAAATGCTCAGCAGGATCGTGACGAGGTTGAATCCCGCCAGGGCGAGATAGACGAAGTGCCAGCGTGGCGCGCCATTGCGGCGCTGCGCGAATGCCATCTCTCGACCCCACCATACGGCCGCCGTGGCCGGATGCAGTTCAATAGCGACGCGCGAATAATCTGAACCTGACCACGCCGATCAGGAACGACTGGTATCATGCTCAACTTAAGGAAGCGTTGGCTGCGATTAGCTTTTGATGGCTGGGGCGATCAGGTCTCGAGCCCGTCCGACAGGAAAGCCTCGGCGATGGCGCAGTGCAGGGCGGCGCCGCGGGCCATGACCCGCTCGTCCAGCATCATGCGGTTGGAGTGCAGCGCGCAACAGGTGCGCCAATCGCCGCCTTCGGGCGTGGCGCCCAGGAACATCATGGCGCCGGGGGCCTTCTGGAGAACGTAGGAGAAGTCCTCCGCACCCATCATCGGATGGGGCATTTCGAACCACGCATCGTCCCCGAACATTGCCTTCGTGGTGCGGCGGGCCAGCGCCACGGCCTTCTCGTCGCAGATCGTCACCGGGAAGCCGGGGATGATTTTGAGGTCAGCCTCACACAGATGGGCGGCGCAGACATGCTCCACCACGCGCTTCAGGCCGTCGCGGGCGATGGTACGGGATTTTTCGGAGAAGGAGCGGATCGTGCCTTCGATGAACGCCGTCTCGGGGATGACGTTGTTGGTCGAGCCCGCCCTGATGTGCGCGATGGTGAGTACGGCGGGATCGAAGGCAGGAACGCGGCGCGTCATCATCGCCTGCAGCGCCGTCACCATCTCGCAGGCGACGGGGATGGGATCGACCGCGTCATGCGGCTGCGAGGCGTGGCCGCCCTTGCCCCTGATGGTCAGCTCGATGCGGTCGGCGGCGGCGAGCAGGGGGCCGACGCGGCCGGCGAAGATGCCCGACTGGATGTTGGGCGTGATGTGAAGCGCATAGGCTGCGTCCGGCATCGGATCGATCAGGCCGTCCTCGAGCATGTAGCGCGCGCCGTGCCAGCCTTCTTCGCCCGGCTGGAACATGAACTGGACGGTGCCGGCGAGGCGCTCCCTTTGAGCACAGAGCGCATGGGCGGCGGCGACCAGCATGGCGACATGGGTGTCGTGTCCGCAGGCATGCATGGCGTTCTGGACGGTGGAGGAGAATTCAAGGCCGGTGTCTTCCTCCATCGGCAGGGCGTCCATGTCGCCGCGCAGGAGGACGGTGCGTCCGTTCGAAGGACCGCGCAGCGTGGCGATGAAGCCGGTGGTGGAAGGGCCCTCAGTGTATTCGAGCGGCAAGCCGGCGAGGGCGGCCTTGGCCTTGGCGGTGGTGAGCGGATTGTTCAGGCCGATCTCGGGTTCGGCATGGATAGCCCGGCGCAGGGCGATCATCTCCGGCAGCCGCGCTTCGGCTTCTTCGATCCAGTGCTGCATGGCGGGCTTGGTCATGTCGGGTTCCCTGGGTTTGTCGCACCTTCCGCCAATCCGGCGCGGTTGGGAACTGGCGTTCGAAACACGAAAATCTCCACGACCCATTGGCCTGGAGGTTTGCTGTCGTTCTGCCCTTCAAATGGAGGGCTGAGGGCGCGGACGAACCGCGTGGTCCGTCGCTCGTAGTCCGTAGTCCGGTAGGCGTGCGGGATCGGCTCCGCGCCCCCACAGACGATTTATCGCCGGCCAGCGGGAGGACATCTGCTGCCTTTCCCGCCGTTGAAGCGCCGGCGGCGTGTGGGTCTCAGGCTTTCGCCATCGGTCCCATGTTCACGCCCGTCTGCCCCGCGATCGCGCCATGGACAGTGATCAGCTTACCCTCCGTGCGATCGCGTTGAGGGCACCATACGCCCGCGGCGGAGGGGGGCGGAAACGGCGCTGACTTTCCTACAGCGGATTTTGCGTAGTGGGTTGAGAGTGCTGGCGAAGATTGTGCAGCCGCCACATTTCATTCGGCCGAATTGCCCAACCCACGGTTGTCATCCCGGCAGCAGCGAAGCGGAGAGCCGGGACCCATCGGGCCGGTGTCGGGATGGAGGAATGGGTCCCGGCCATCCTTGGTCAGGAATGGGCTGCGCGCTTCCGGGATGACAAGCAGCGGGGCTGCGCGGTGGACGAGAAGAATTAGCGACCAAGCGCCTCTGCAACCGCAGCTTCTAGGATCGGCTTCATGAGCGCGTAGCCGGCCTTGTTGGGGTGGACGCCGTCGGGGCCGAGGTCGGGTTTGAGGCCGCCTTCCGGTGTGGCGAGGACGGGATAGTAGTCGGCGACGATCAGATCCTGTTCGGCCGCATACTGACGGATCCAGTTGGCGTAGGCGATGACAGTCGGTGCGGGCTTCATCTGCGGGGCCCAGGTGAACCTGTCGGCGGGCAGTGGTGTCGCCAGGATCACGGTGACGCCGTGGGCCTTTGCGAGTTCGACCATCGACATGATGTTATTCTGCACGTCCTCGAGCGTGGTCGGGCCGGTGTTGCCGGCGACGTCGTTGATGCCGGCGAGGATGTGGACGGCGGCAGGCTTCAAGGCCAGCACATCCTGCTTGAAGCGCAGCAGCATCTGCGGCGTTGTCTGTCCGCTGATGCCGCGATTGACGCGCGAGGGGCCGAAGTCCTGCGGTTCGGCGAGACCCCAGAGTTGGGTGATGGAATCGCCCATGAAGACGATGCGGCCGGCGGGGACGGGTTGCGCTGACAGCGCGGCGTTGTCGGCGCGGAAGTAGCAGAGGGCGGGCCAGTCGTTGGCTTTCTGGTCGGTCTGCATCTTCTGGTAGGCGGCGAGGTCGTCCGGCGTAATGGGCGTGCGCGGCGTGCCGGGCGGCTCGAACTGCGCGCGAACCGAGGCGATGATGCTGGCCGGAACCACCAGCGGCGGATCGCAGGGCGCGCCGCCCACCGGCGTTGCCGGTTTCAGGACGGCTGCAGGCGGCGGGGCGGCCGTTGCGCAGGCGGCAAGCGTGGCGAGGGCCAAAGCACCGAGGGAGAGGGCGGCGAGGAACTGTTTCATGTGCGGGAAGATCGCATGAAACGCGTGTAATTCTCAATTCGGCCCGCTTGGGACACGCAAATCAGCCTGCTTCCGGCGGCAAACGAACCCCACTACCCCTTTGCCGGTAGCATCCCGGTAACCGGTGCAGGCGCATGACCGGGATCAGCCTGAGGAGGCATGAAGCCATGACTCGCGTTGCCGTTATCATGGGGGGCTGGTCTTCGGAGAGGCCCGTGTCGCTGTCGTCGGGCAGGGGCATGGCCGAGGCTGCGCGCACGGCCGGCTATGACGTCGTCGAGATCGACGTCACGCGCGAGCTTGCCCGGCAGCTGACCGACGCCAAGCCAGACGTGGTGCTGAACGCGCTGCACGGCCCCTGGGGCGAGGATGGCTGCGTGCAGGGCGTGATGGAAATCCTCGGCATCCCCTACACGCATTCCGGCGTGCTTGCGTCTGCGTTGGCGATGGACAAGGACAAGTCGCGGGCGATCTACGTCCAGCACGGCCTCGATGTCGCCGAGGGCGGCATGTACGACGTGGAGGACCTGGCGCGTGACCACATCATGCCGCCGCCCTACGTTATCAAACCGCCGGCGGAAGGATCGTCCTTCGGGGTGTTCATTGTGCGCGAGGGGGCCAACCGGCCGCCCAAGGAACTCACCGATGGGACCTGGACATTCGGCAAGCGGGCGCTGGTCGAAAAATTCATTCCGGGCCGGGAACTTACGGTCGGCGTCATGGGCGACCGCGCCATGGCTGTCACCGAGATCACGACTTTAAGGGAGTATTACGACTTCACTGCAAAATACGAGGCTGGAGGATCGCGCCACGTCCTTCCTGCAGACCTGCCGAATGCGGTCACCGAAGCTGCGCTTGACGCATCGCTGAGGGCCCATCGCGCTCTTGGCTGCCGGGGAGTGTCGCGGTCGGACTTTCGCTACGATGAAAAAGCGGGTCGACTGGTGATACTCGAGACCAACACGCAACCGGGCATGACGCCCACCTCGCTCATCCCCGAGCAGGCTGCGCATATGGGCATCGACTATCCCTCGCTCGTCCGCTGGATGATCGAGGACGCGTCATGCCCAAGGTAAAACGCCCGCAGATCGCAGGCCCGACCTATGACGACCGTGACGAGGCGCCGGCCGCGCCGCGCAGCCCGTCGCGCGGCCAGGCGCGCCGGGCGCGCGACGTGCCTTACTCGGTGGCGTGGTTCCGTGATCGCATCGCCACCTATGCGCTGGGCACCATCATCTGCGGCGCGCTGATGCTGACTGCCGCGGCCTGGATGGGCGGCACGCTGGGCCGCTTCGGCCAGAACATGAACAACGGCTTCAACGTGATCGCCGGCTGGGCGGGCATGGCGATCAAGGGCGTCGAGGTGTGTGGACCGGGGGCGACGACGAAGAACCCGTGCCCGGAACTTGATCCCGAGGTGGTGAAGCAGGTGCTGGAGGCATCGGGCGTTGGTACGGGCGTGGCGACTGTCGGCGCCGACCCTTATGCCATCCGCGACCGCGTCGACCAGCTTGAGGTTGGCACGGCCAGCGTGCGCCGGCTGTGGCCGGATCGCGTGCGGATCGAGATCGACCAGCGGCAGGTCGTCGCCCTGTGGCAGGAACATTCCAATGGCGGGGCCTGGCGCGTTGTGGACCAGAATGGCCGCGCCTTCGAGAAAGCCGACCTGACGAAATATGCAGACCTGCCGCGCGTCATTGGCGCCAATGCCGCGCAGGCCGCCACAGGCTTGGTGGCCGCGCTGAAGGCTTATCCCAATCTCGCCGAGCGTTTCGAGGCGGCGTACCGCGTGGGCGAGCGGCGCTGGGACATCAAATTCCGCGGCCGGGCTGACCTGGTCGTTATGCCGGAAGACTCGCAGCTGAAGGGCGCGCTTGATTGCGTGAACCTCCAGCATGCGGCCAATGATCTTCTGAACCTGCCCGCGATGCGGATCGACGCCCGTCGCGAGAACTGCACGCTGGCGATCCAGCCCATTCCGGGCGCGCCTCCGGTTCCTGCACCGGGAGATGCGTGATCGCCATGTCGACGCTTGCCCAGCGTACCCTGACCCGTGACCGCGCCATCGGGCGTGGATCGGTCATGGCTGCGCTGGACATCGGGTCGTCGAAAGTTGCCTGCCTAATCTCCAAACGGGCTGACTGCAGCGATGGCGAACCGCGCGTTGCGGGAGCCGGGGCGCAGGGCACCAAGGGCGTACGCTCCGGCGCTGTAGTTGATCTCGATAATCTCGAACGTTCGATCCGCCTTGCCGTCGAACAGGCTGAGCGCGCCGCCGATGTGCGCGTCACGGACGTGGTGCTTGGCGTGTCGGGGCCGGACCTGCGTTCGGACATCGTCCGCGCTGCGTTGCCGCTCAACGGGCGCGAGATCACGCCGCTGCACATCCGCGAGGTACGGATCGCAGCACTGGAGAGCTTCAAAGCGCAGGGGCGCGAAATACTTCACTCTGCGCCGCTCGGCTTTGCGGTGGACGGCACCCAGGGCGTGAAAGACCCGCGCGGCATGTTCGCCGAGACGCTGACAGCGAGCTTCCTCGTCGTCTCGGCCCCCACAGCCGCGCTGCGCAACATCGTGCAGTGCGTCTCGCGCGCGCATCTAAATGCGACCGCCATTCTGGCAGCTCCCTTCGCCTCGGGTCTTGCCTGCCTGGTCGAGGACGAAGCCGAGCAGGGCGCGATGCTGATCGATTTCGGGGCCGGGGTTACGTCTGCGGCAGCATTCTACGATGGCGGACTGGTTCACGTTGAGACCCTGCCCATGGGCGGCTCGCGGGCCACGTCTGACCTGGCCCAGGGGCTGGGAACCACCTTCGCGGCCGCCGAGCGCCTTAAGATCCAGCACGGCGCGGCCAGCCTTGCCGCTGCGGGAGCGCTCGACATGGTCGAAGCGCCGCGCCTTGGCCAGGACGGAAGGCTGGAAGCGCACCAGTGTTCCCGGGCCGACATTGCCCAGGTGCTGCGTCCCCGGATCGAGGAGATCCTGGAACTGATGGACGGACGACTGTCCAAGGCGTCGGCGACCGGTCGCCCCTTGCCGAGACGGATCGTACTTACGGGCGGATCGTCCCAGATGCCTTGTTTGCAGGAACTGGCAGAGGATATTTTCCGCGCACCAGTCCGTCTCGCCAAACCGGCGAATGTGAAGGGTCTAGGCGAGACTTACAGTTCACCCGCTTTCGCCGCTGCGGCAGGGCTGTTACGTTGGGATTTGATGGGCGGCCCGGACCCTTCGCGCTTCAGCGGAGACCGGGGCGCAGCAGATCCTGGCGAAGGCCTGTTCAAGCAGGTCTTCGGGTGGGTTCAGAAAAACTTCTGAACCGGCGCAACCTTTAAGGAGCGCTTAGCCAACAGCAGCGATCTTCATCGAGTTAGGCGCGGACCGGGCAGGGGCCCGGCGGCGGCTGGGGATGCGTATCGAGGTTGCCCATGGCGGTTGAATTGACCCCCCGGATAGTTGTGATCGGCGTCGGCGGGGCCGGCGGTAACGCCGTCAACAACATGATCGACGCCAAGCTGCAGGGCGTCGAATTCGTCGTCGCCAACACGGATGCGCAGGCGCTGACCCGCTCCAAGGCGCCGACCCAGATCCAGCTCGGCATCGGCAAGACTTCCGGTCTTGGCGCGGGCGCGAACCCGGATGTGGGCGCGGAAGCGGCCAAGGAATCCTCCGACGAGATCAAGAAGATCCTGCACGGCGCGCACATGTGCTTCATCGCTGCCGGCATGGGCGGCGGCACGGGAACGGGCGCTGCCCCGATCATCGCGCGCATCGCGAAAGAACAGAAAGTCCTTACCGTCGGCGTCGTCACCAAGCCGTTCGACTTCGAGGGCAAGCGCCGCATGCAGGTGGCCGAGCGCGGCATCATCGACCTGCGCGCCGAAGTCGACACGCTGCTGATCATTCCGAACCAGAACCTCTTCCGCATCGCCAACAAGGACACGACCTTCGCCGAGGCGTTCGGTCTCGCCGACAAGGTGCTCTATTCCGGCGTGCGCGGCATCACCGACCTGATGGTCATGCCGGGTCTTATCAACCTCGACTTCGCCGACGTGCGCACTGTTATGGCGGGCATGGGCTCGGCGATGATGGGCGAGGGCGAAGGCGAGGGCGAGAACCGCGCGCTGAAGGCAGCGCAGGCTGCAATCGCCAACCCGCTGCTTGACGATGTCTCGATGCGCGGCGCCAAGGGCGTGCTGATCAACATCACCGGCGGCTATGACATGACGCTGTTCGAGGTCGATGAGGCCGCGAACGAGGTTCGCCGCGAAGTCGACGTCGATGCGCACATCATCCTCGGCTCGACGTTCGACGAGAACATGAACGGCAAGATCCGCGTGTCGGTCGTGGCGGCGGGACTGCAGCAACTGCCGGCGCGTCCTGCGCAACCGGTTCGCGAACTGCAGGCTGGTCTCACCACCGCCGTGATGAACGCGCCGTCGCCCGCTTCGACGCTCGGCATCGTCGCCCAGTCGCCCGCCGTGGCCGCGCCTGTCGCGCCCGCTCCGGTTGTCGAGCCTGTTGTGCACCAGGTCGTGCCGCCGTCAGAGCTGCGGCCTGCGCCCCCGATCATCCGCGCACGCCCGGCCGCCCCGCCGGTTGAGGACGTGGCCGAGCCTGAAATCGAGGAAGAAATGCCCGTCCCCGTCGCGCCTGCTGCCGTTGCTGCGCCCCAGCCGGTTGCGGAGCCTGCCCCGGCAGAGCCCAAGGAACGCTCGTTCGCCTCGCTGTTCGGCTGGAAGAACAAGCCGGCGGATGAAGCTGTCGCTCAACCTGTCGCCAAGGCGCCGGCGGAGGATTCCTTCGACGACGACCTCGAAATCCCGGCCTTCCTGCGCCGCTCGGGGAATGCTTAGGGTTCTCGCGTCCTAGATGTTCGGCGACATCCGCTCATCCTGACGAAAGTCAGGATCCAGGAACGGTTGTGCGCCTTGAACAGGCTTGAAGCTTCAACTCAGGACAAGCCGCTCCGTCAGCCCTGGATCCCGACTTTCGTCGGGATGAGCGGGACAACGTGCGGCGGTGTGCGCTCAGCTGGCGCTTCAGCTTTCCCGCACCCACTGCACACCTAGCTCTTCCTTGAACGCGAAGCGTTTGAGGTGGCGTTCGATCACGTCTTCCAGTGTTGAGAGCTGTGTCGCGTCGGGCGTTGAGACTTGCGCGACCAGCACGGCGGGGTCTTCCGCGTTCAGCTCGCACACGCCGGCGCCGAAGGCGATGCGGCCCTTGTTGTCCGCGTAGGTCGCCTCGATCTTGTGGGCGAAGTGCTTGCACAGCTGGATCAGGTAGCCTTGCGCCTTCTCCGTGCGGATGCGCGCAACCGAGGTCGCGTTGAGCGTGGTCGCCGTCATCAGACCTTCTCCACTTTCCTTGCCGCTTCATCGATGGCGGCGGCGATTGCGTCGACCTGGTCTTCGGTTATCGGTCCTCCTGCCATGCGCAGGCGCAGCGCCGTCTTCAGGTTTTCCATCGCGCGTATGATGCCGGACGAACGGCCATGGCCGGGACCGGTGTGGCTCATGCGTTCCATCAGGGCGTCGAGGGTTGCGCGGTTGGCATCGAGAAAGGCGCGGCCTTCATCGGTGATCGCGTGCAGCTTCTTGGCGCCGTCGGCCGAGACGGTGACGTAGCCGAGTTCCTCCAGCAGGGTCAGCGTGGGGTAGACCACGCCCGGGCTCGGACTGTAGGCGCCGCCAACGGCATCCTCGATCGCCTTGATTATCTCGTAGCCGTGGCGCGGCTTCTCCGCGATGAGATTGAGTACGACCAGACGCAGGTCGCCATGCGCGAAGAAGCGCGCCAGGGCGCGACCTCCGCCGCCGTGCGAGCGGCGTCCCATCGGGTGTTCGCCGTGGGGGTCGTGGCCGCGCCCGCCGCGGGCGAAGCGCAGGCCGAAATGGCGGTGTTTGGGGGAGGTATGGTGCATCGTTATGTCTGTCCTTTCGATATAACGAAATGATAGATATATCGAAATACACTCGATTCAAGAGGCGATGCGCAGTTGGTTTTGTGGACTTTTCGGCGTTCACCCCGCTCGTCCTGACGAAAGTCAGGACCCAGGAACGGTCGCGCCACGTGAACAGGCTTGAAGCTTCAGGCCGGAACAAGCCTCGCCGTCAGCCCTGGATCCCGACTTTCGTCGGGATGAGCGCGACAAGGCGCGAAGCCGGAATCAGCGCTCACGAGCCGAAAAGATCACCCCAGTCGGCGCGGCGGGCCTGCTTGAAGGTGTCGCCCTCGCGGCGGGAGACGAGGCGGTGGGCGGCTGCGCCGTCCGGCTGGCAGAGTTTGAGCTCGACGCGGCCCTTGGCGGTGAGCGGCGGGGAGAGCACGCGGCTGGGCGATGCGGCGGCGGGCGTGCGCGAGGCGATCAGGTACGCGAACTTCTCGTCCTCCCACGGAACCTCGCCGCCCTTGGCGAGGCGATGGATGCGCGAGCGGGCGACGCGGGCCGAGAAGTGGCACCAGTCGGGCTCGGCGATGGGACAGGCCAGCGCGTGCGGGCAGGGCGCGATGATGTGCGCGCCGGCGCCGATCAGCTGCGCGCGGGCGTCGAGGATGCGGCGCCAGCCGGCCGTGGTGCCGGGTTCGACGATGACGAGGAGGTTGCGAGTTGTGGTCCACAGGGCATCGACCAGCTTGGCGCGCTCGGTGGGTTCGAGTTCGTCGAGCACATAGGCCAGCGTGACGAGGTCGGCGGGCGCGGCATCGGCGCCGCCGCGCCGGATGTCCGCATCTTTCCAGGTGACGGCCTGAAGCGTGTTGGCTGCTGCAAGCTTCTGTCCCATCGCGCGGATGGAGGCGCTGGCTTCGACCAGCGTGGCGGCCTCAAGGTTCGGCCAGACCGACTGTGCAGCCCAGAAGACTGTGCCCGGACCCGCGCCGATATCGAGCAGCGTCGCGGGAGAAAATTCAGGCAGGCGCTGCGCCGCTGCAGCGAGGGCGGAGTGGATGGCGGCGAAAGTCGCGGGCATGCGCGTGGCGATATAGGCCTGCGCGGCAAGCTGATCGGACAGATGCATGCGCCCGTCGCGCACCTCGTTGCGATAGCGCTGGGACAGCGCCTGCGTGGCGGCGGCAAGTTGCGCGGTTGAGACGCCTTCCAGCGCCTGATCCACCGCATGTCGAAGGGAAGGAGGCAGTTCCATGCGTCCGCCCTAGCAGACGCAAGGCGGCGCGTCAGGCTGCCAATGTTCAGGTGGGATGACGCTCGAGACGGATGTCGCGCGTGCCGGTCCAGAGGCCGTTGGATCGTTTGAGCCGGATGATGCCGTCGCCGCCGCGATTGCCTTGCGCAGCGCGATAGGAGGGGTCGACCCTGAACTCGCCCTCGAACACGATGTCGTCGATCCAGTAGGGTGGCAGGCCGGGCTCCAGAACGGTGAGGTGGATGTGCGCCGGCATGGAGCGGTCAGGGTAGGGCGCGGGCTTGATCGAGGTGAAGGCATAGGCGCCGTCCTCGCCGGTGCGCATCCAGCCGCGCAGGCGAGCGTGGCGTGTTCCGGCTGGGCCGCCGTGATACGAGCCCGAGTTGTCGGTGTGGTAGGCGTAGATGATCACGCCTGCAGCGGGCTTGCCGGTTTGCCACGAGAAGCAGCGGCCGGAGATCGACATCCGCTCGCCGGGCTCGTTCGCGGGGGATAACTGGAGGCTGGCGGGAAGGGCTTCTGCGCGGCCTGCGTATTCCTTCGCCAGATAGTCGAGTTCGCCGTTGTAGAGGTCGCGGCGCACCTGTGGCTGGGCGCAAGCGGGGATCGCGAAGCCGAGCGCGGCGGCGCCCAGTACGACATGCCTGCGGCTTGTTTCGGTGATGCTCATGGCGGCCTCCATCCCGGCGCGAGTAAGCCAAGGCGGACCGGCGGAATTGTGGCGCAACATCCGGCAAGACGGCGTGACTTGCGTGGCCCCCGAGATGGCCCTAGCTCACGGCCATGAGCAGCCCCATCAACCTGCAGCACACGATTGCCGGCGAGGCCAGCGTCTCAGGCGTTGGTGTCCACTCCGGCAAGCTGGCCACGTTGACCGTTCGCCCGGCTGGCGAGAATGCGGGCGTGGTGTTCGTCAGGACGGACGTGGACGGGCGCGACCCACGGATCCCGGCGCTGGTCACCCAGGTCACCACCACCGCGCTTGGCACCAACATGTCGAACGCCGCCGGCGTCTCGGTCGCGACGGTGGAGCATTTTCTCGCGGCGTGCGCGGGGTTGGGCGTCGACAACGTGGTTGCCGAACTTGATGGCGCTGAGCTGCCGATCCTCGATGGTTCATCAAAGCCGTTTGTAGATCTGTTGGGAGAAGCGGGACGAGTGCCGCAGTCTGCGCCGAAGCGGGTGCTGCATATCCTGAAGCCGGTCGAGGTGCGGCAGGGCGCGAAATTTGCGCGGTTGTCTCCCGGCTCGGGCTTCACGATGACTATCGCGATCGACTTTGCGACCAAGGCCATCGGGCGGCAGGAGTTCAGCTTCACCATGGCGCCGGGCGCCTTCGCGCGCGACATTGCGTGGGCGCGCACGTTCGGCTTTGCGAGCCAGGCCAGGCAGCTGCACGCCATGAGAAAGGGGCTGGGCGCCTCGATGGACAACACGGTGGTGATCGAGGGCGATGCGATCCTCAACCCGGGCGGGCTGCAGACGCGCGACGAGTTCGTGCGGCACAAGCTGCTGGACGTGATCGGCGACCTGTTCCTCGCGGGTGGGTTGATCGAGGGACTGTATGAGGCCGAGCAGCCGGGACATGCGCTGAACAATCAGCTGCTACGCGCGGTGTTTGCAGATGCAGGCGCGTTTGCGTGGACGTGACGCGGCGTACGCCAGCGCCTGTCGCACCTTGCACCGCTCATGCTGACGAAAGTCAGCATCCAGGAAGGGTCGCACCTCTGGAACAGGCTTGAAGCTGCAAGTCCGAACAAACCTCGACGTCAGCCCTGGGTCCTGACGCTCGTCAGGACGAGCGGGGAGAGGCTTGTGCCTCCGGTCGAGAAGATCGAGCTAAACGCGAATTCATCCGTGCGCGGCGTTTGCTGCCTTGTTTAGGCCCGGATGTCGCGCAGACTACGCGTGTAACCTGAAGGGGTGGACGATGGTTCGCGTGATGATGGCTGCGACGCTGGCGATGGCGCTGGGCGCGTGCAGCGGGGAAACTTCCAAGGGGTATGCTGGCGGCTATGACGCTGCGCCCGAGATGGCGACCGCTGCGGCGCCCATGGCGCCGGTGATGGAAGAATACGCACCGCAGGATGTGATGCTGCAACCCGCGCCCGGCAACGGCGGCACGCCGGTGAACCCCGATGGCGGACGGCTGATGTCATATCGCTATGCCTGGCAATTCTCCGTGCCGACGGAGAACATGTCGGGGCTGCAGGCCGCCCACAAGAAGCTGTGCGAGGATGCGGGACCTGCCAATTGCTATGTCACCGGTTCGCAGCTTGAGGGCATCGGGAATGCGGAGGGCGCTTATGGCCAGCTTTCCATGCGCGCGACGGAAACGTGGATGCGCGCTTTCGAGAAGGGCGTGGGCGAGGGGCTGAAGCCGTTCGGCGGGTCGATCTATTCGACGGGGCGGGATTCGGAAGACCTGACGACGCAGATTGTGGACCATGAGGCGCGGCTGCGCTCGATGATCGCGCACCGCGATGCGCTGCAGAAGATGCTGGACGACAAGCCGGGGCGGCTGTCGGACCTGCTGGAGATCCAGAAAGCGCTGGCCGAGTCGCAGGGCAATATCGACGCGAGCCAGTCGTTGCTGGCGGCGCTGCGCCTGCGGGTGTCGATGTCTGTGGTGGACTTTTCCTACCGCGCCGAACTGGGCGCTGTGTCCAATTTGATGTGGCGGCCCATCACCGACGCGTTCGGCGATTTCGGGCCATCCTTCGCCCGTACCATCGCGGGGATCATCGAATTCGTGGCGATCATCCTGCCGGTGGCGATCATCGTGGGGCTGATCATCTGGCTGGGACTCACCGTGTTCCGGTGGCGGGGGCGGAAGCGGGGCATCAAGCCGCCCGTTTCCACGGCAAAAACCGGGAGCTAGCCGCTTTCAGCCACTCCGGTCCGGGTCGTGATCAGGCCGCAGGGCGGGAGTGACTCCGGGGGCTTGGACGCCCGCCGCCGCATGGTCTAGAAGGTCCATCGGTTTTGCGGTTTTGACGTTCGCCATATACCTGCCGCAAGGGCGAGCCAGTACCGGACTGCCAAACTAGCCGTTTTTCGGAGTTCCTGCATGCGTTCACCCATCGCGCTCAAGGCCAGCCTGGCCGCCGGGGTCGCCCTTCTTGCCGCGTCGGGATGCGCGGGCAACTCGCGCCAGCAGGAACTGGCCTATATCGAGCGCCCGGTGGAAACGATCTACAACGACGCCGTCCGCAGTCTGGACCGCTCGATGTGGGTGGTGGCCGCCGCCCAGTTCGACGAGGTCCAGCGCCAGCATCCCTATTCGCCCTGGGCCCAGCGCGGCATGCTGATGGCGGCTTATGCCCGTTACCGCGCCCGGGACTTCGAGGAAGCGATCGGAAGCGCCGAAGAATACATCTCGCTGCACCCGGGCGGCGATGGCGCGCCTTACGCCTATTATCTCATTGCGATCTGCCATTTTGACCAGATCATCGATGTCGGCCGCGACCAGGCGCGCTCCTACAACGCGCTGCGCACCCTCAACGAGGTGATCGCCCGCTACCCCGATACCGACTATGCCCGCGACGCCGAGCTCAAGGTCGACATGGTTCGGGACCAGCTGGCCGGCAAGGAAATGGAAGTCGGCCGCTATTATCTCATGCGCAGCGAACATCTCGCGGCGATCAATCGTTTCAAGCGCGTCGTCACCGACTACCAGACCACGAGCCACGTTCCCGAAGCGTTGCACAGGCTGGTCGAGGCCTACCTGTCGATCGGCCTCACCGGCCAGGCGCAGCAGACGGCCGCCGTTCTGGGCCATAACTATCCGGGTTCGGACTGGTATGCCGACAGCTACGCGCTGATGCAGGGGCAGGGCGTCAGCCTGCCCGAGAAGCCGGATGCGAAGGCAGGGTTCAACATGTTCGAGCGTCTCGGCCGCATGTTCTTCTAGGTCGTTTCGCACAATGCAAAATCAAAGGGCGCGACCCCATCGGATCGCGCCCTTTTCGTTTCCGTCCGAGACTGCAGCCGATCAGTGACCCGCGTGGGCGCCGTGGGCGGCCTTGTATGCCTTCACCGTCTCGAGCGTCTTCTCGATGTGGCTCTCGGGTTTCATGTCGGTGTGCGAGAGCAGGATTTTGCCATCGGGCGCGATGACGAACGAGGTGCGGTTCGACCAGTCGGCGCGTTGCGGGTTCAGCACGACGTCATAGGCGCTCACCGTGGCCGTGTTCACGGCGCCGATGGGGAATTTGTCGGCGCAGTGCTGTTTCGAGAACTCGGCGAGGCGCGGAATGTTGGCTTCGGCGCTGGCCATCGAGCCATCGGCCATGCGCGCCATGGTGGTGACGCCGATCAGCGTCGCTCCGGCGGCCTTGAAGGCGTCAGCGTTCTCGCCGAACTTGATCGTCTCGACCGTGCAGCCCTCGGTGTAGGCGGCGGGGAAGAAATAGACGACGACTGGGCCCTTCTTGAGAGCGTCCGACAGTTTGAAGTTGAAGGCGGCGCCGTTCAGCATGCCCTTTGCGGTGAACTCAGGGGCAGAGGCGCCGTTCTGAAGCGCGGCGAAGGCGGGGGCGGCGATGCCGGCGGCGGCGACTGCCGACAGGGCGATCGCGGCGGCCGTGATGAGTTTCTTCATGTCATTTCTCCCAGGTCCGGCGCTGGCCGGCTGGCCCCTTATCGCCAATGCGGCCGGTTCCGTCACGCGCCGTGACCATCACGACTGCGTTCTTCAAAACCCTTGCAATGCGAGGGGTTTGAACGATCTCCCAGGTTCCTGCGATTGGGATGTTCCCTTTTTGTTCGCGCGATGGTAGAAGGCGGAATGCTGACGTCGCTGTCCATTCGCGATTTCGTTCTGGTCCGGGCGCTCGATCTCGAACCCGAGGCGGGATTCACGGCGTTGACGGGCGAAACCGGGGCCGGCAAGTCGATCATGATGAGCGCGCTGGCCTTCGCCCTGGGCGGGCGCGGCGGGCAGGACCTGATCCGCGCGGGCGCCGAGACGGCGGAGGTTGTAGCGGCGTTCGACATTCCGGCGGACCATCCGGCGCGGGCGCGGGCGGCCGAAAGCGGCGTCGAGGATGATCCGGCGTTGCCCATGGTGTTCCGCCGGTCGGTGCGGCGAGGCGGGGCGGCGCGCGCTTTCCTGAATGACAGGCCGGTAGGCGCCAAGCTCGCGACCCAGCTGGGCCTGCTTATCGCAGACATTCATTCCCAGCATGAGGGTCTTGGTCTGCTCGAACAGTCGCGCCATCGTGGACTGCTAGATGCCTGGGCGAAGGCGGATGATGTCCTGGCTGAAGTTGCCCGCGCGTGGGAAGGGCTGCGCAAGGCGACGGCGGCGCGCCTGGCGCTTGAGACCGAAACCGCGCGGATTTCTTCCGAGCGCACGTGGCTGACCCATGCGCTCGAGGATCTCGATGCGCTTGATCCGCAAGAAGCGGAAGCGGAGCGCCTGGCGCTCGATCGCGCGACGATGCAGGCGGGCGAGCGCGTGGCTGAAGCGCTGGAGGGCGCATCGCAGTCGCTCTCGAAGGCAAATGTGGAGAATGCGCTGGGGAACGCGGCGAGGGCTGCATCGCGTGCCTTGTCGGCGCCCGCGCTGACTGGGGATGGCGCAGACAGCGAGCTGGCGCGGCGCATGCGAGCGGCGTGTGAAGCACTGGAGCGCGCGATGATCGAGGCGCGCGAGGCGCGCTCTGCGCTCGATTTCGCGGCTGCGGCTTGCGAGTTCTCCCCGGCGGCGCTGGAGGCGGCGGAATCGCGGTTGTTTGCGTTGAGGGCGGCGGCGCGCAAGCACAATGTCGATGCCGATGGGTTGTCCGCCCTGCGCGACAGGTTGCGCGCGCAGCTGGAGGGTATCGAACAGGCCGATACGCGCCTTGCAAAGGCTGCGGCCGAAGAGACTGCGGCGCAGCTTACCTATAGCGCGGCGGCGGCGAAGCTGACCACGCGCCGGCAGGCGGCGGCGAAGAAGCTGGCGAAGGCGGTGGGGGAGGAACTCGAGCCGCTAAAACTCGGCAAGGCGAAGTTCCGCATATCCATCACGCCGCGCGAGGAAGCCGGGCCAACCGGGTGTGATGAAGTCGCCTTCGAGGTGGAAACCAATCCGGGCGCAGGCTTCGGTCCGCTGGCGCGCATTGCTTCGGGTGGAGAAATGGCGCGCTTCGCGCTGGCGGTCAGCGTTTGTCTTGCGGGCGCATCGACTGCGCCGACACTGGTGTTCGACGAGGCCGATATGGGCGTGGGCGGCGCCGTGGCCGCCGCGATCGGCGAGCGGCTGGCGCGGCTTGGTCAGACGCGGCAGGTGCTGGCGATCACGCATTCTCCACAGGTTGCAGCGGCGGCGAGCCGTCAGCTCCGTGTCTCGAAGGCCGTCGCCGATGGCGGGACCGTTACGTCGATCGAGCCGCTGGACCGCAAGGCGCGGCGCGAGGAGATTGCCCGCATGCTCGCTGGCGCGAGCGTGACGCGCGAGGCGCGTGCCGCGGCCGGAAGGTTGTTGGCGGGCGCCTGATCGGTCGCTAAGAAGCGGCCATGGCGAAGACACCTAAATCGGCTTCAGGCAAATCTGGTTCCGGCAAATCTGTCGGCGGCGATATACCCATCGCGGAGCTGACGAAGGCCGTCGCGAAGAAGGAACTTGCGCGCCTGGGCGAAGCGATCCGCGCGGCGGACGCGGCGTACTACCAGGAAGACGCGCCGCACATGTCGGATGCTGACTATGACGCGCTCCGCCAGCGGCTGAATGCGATCGAGGAGGCCTTTCCCGAGCTGAAGCAAGCCGACAGCCCGAACGAGGCAGTGGGCGCGGCGCCCGTGCAGGGCTTCGGCAAGGTCACGCACCTCAAGCCGATGCTCTCGCTCGACAACCTGTTCAGCGAGGAAGATGCGGCGGATTTCATCACGCGCGTGCGGCGCTTTCTCAATCTCGGCGCGAGCGAGGAAGTCGCCGTTACGGCCGAGCCGAAGATCGACGGGCTTTCCTGTTCGCTGCTTTACGAGAATGGCGAACTCACGCGCGCCGCCACGCGGGGCGATGGCGCGGTGGGCGAGGATGTGACGGCGAACATCCGCACGCTGAAGCATGTTCCGCACACGCTCAAGGGCAGGAACCATCCGGCGCAGATCGAGGTACGCGGCGAGGTCTACATGACAATGGCCGACTTCGAGACCTTTCAGAAGGCGGAAGAAGACGCGGGACGCAAGCGCCCGGCCAATCCGCGCAATGCGGCAGCGGGGAGCCTGCGCCAGAAGGATGCGTCGGTGACCGCGTCGCGCCCGCTGCGCTTCTTTGCCTACACCTGGGGCTTCACGTCGGAGCCGTTCGCGAAGACGCAGATGGAAGCAGTGGAAAAGTTCGCGGCGTGGGGGCTGCCGGTCAACCCGGAGATGAAGCGCGCGGACAGCGTCGAGGCGATGCTGGACATCTATCGCGATATCGAGGCGCGGCGGTCATCGCTCGGCTATGATATCGATGGCGTCGTCTACAAGGTCGATCGGCTCGACTGGCAGGAGCGGCTGGGGTTTGTCTCACGTTCGCCACGTTGGGCGGCGGCGCACAAATTCCCCGCGCAGCAAGCGATGACGCAGCTTCTGGACATCAACATCCAGGTCGGCCGCACGGGCAAACTGGCGCCGGTGGCGCGGCTTGCGCCCGTGACCGTGGGCGGTGTGACGGTGTCGAACGCGACGCTCCACAACGAGGACGAGATCGCGCGCCTGGGCGTGATGATCAACGACTGGGTGATCGTACAGCGCGCGGGCGACGTGATCCCGCAAATCGTGCGTGTGGTGGAAGAGAAGCGGCCGAAGGATGCGAAGGCGTACAGGTTTCCGCATGCGTGTCCGTTCTGCGGCTCTGAAGCGGTGCGCGGCGGCGGCGCTGGGGGCGAGGAAGTGGACCGGCGCTGTACCGGCGGTCTGATCTGCCCGGCGCAGGCGGTGGAGCGGCTGAAGCATTTCGTGTCGCGCCGCGCGTTCGACATCGACGGGCTGGGCGCCAAGCAGATCGAGGAGTTCTTCGAGGCCGGCGTGATGACGGCGCCACAGCATATCTTCACGCTGAAGAAGCAGATCGAGAAGGCCGGCAAGCCGCCGTTGGAAGAGTGGGAGGGCTATGGCGAAACGTCGGCAAAGAAGCTGTTCGACGCGATCGACAAGGCGCGGACACAGCCGCTGGATCGTTTCCTCAACGCGCTGGGTATCCGACATATCGGCGAGACCAACGCACTGCTGCTGGCGCGGCATTTCGGCGGCATCGAAGAGATCGAGGAAATGGTGAAGCGTGCCGGCGAGCAGCGCCCGAACGACGCTTACCGGCGGCTTGAATCCATCGAGGGCGTCGGGCCCGGCGCGCTGGCGAAGTTGCTGGATGCGGCGCCTGCCTTGCCGGCAAAGTTGATGGGTTCGCTCGATACGTCACTGGAGGGCGAACTGTCGTCGATTGCGGGGTTGAACAAGACGGCGCGCGCCGCTCTGGCGCGTGAGTATGGCGATTGGAAGATGTTCCGCGCAGAAGTGCAGTCGGCGGCGGAAGGCAGGCCGGGCGAGTATCTGACCCAGCTTGCCGCGATCAACGGCTTCGGCGAGGTCGCGGCGGAGGCGCTGGTCGACTTCTTCGCGGAGAAGCGCAATCGCGAAGTGGTCGATGCGCTGTTGCGCGAGGTGAAGGTCGAGAGCCTGATTGTTGCAGATACATCGGACAGCAAGGTCGCCGGCAAGACAGTGGTGTTCACGGGCACGCTGGAGCGCATGACGCGCGACGAGGCGAAGGAGCAGGCCATCGCGCTTGGCGCCAAGGTGTCGGGCTCGGTGTCGAAGAAGACGGACCTTGTGGTCGCGGGGCCGGGGGCTGGCTCGAAGCTCGCCGATGCCGAGAAGCACGGCGTGACGGTGCTGACGGAAGACGCGTGGCTGAAGCTGATCGGGAAGGGGTGAGGCTTGTGAGGGCGGAATGGGGACTTTGTCAGAACCCGCCATGGTCCTTCACCCACGCGATCTCTTCAGGCGTGGAGGTGCGCCCGAGCACGTCATTGCGATGGGGGAAGCGGCCGAATTTTTCGATCACTTCGGCGTGGCGGCGCGCATAATCGAGCGTCGACGCGAAAATGGCCTGCGTTTCGGGCGCGCCTTCCTTCGTCAACGCTTCGAAGAGACGGACGCTCTGGCGCTGGCTGGCGATGTCTTCAGCGTGTTCGAAAGGCAGGTAGATGAACATACGGCCGGCCGGAGGGATGCCCTGATCATCGCCTTTCGCGAGCGCTTCCATCGCAAGGCGCAGCGCCAACGGATCGTTGGCGAAGGCTTTTGGCGATTTGCGGTGGATGGAGCGGCTGAACTGGTCGAGTGCGATGATGGCGGCGAGGCGTTGACGGGGGCCATGCGCAGCCCATTCGTCGGCGAGGCCGGGTGCGAGCTGGTCGACAGTTGAGGCGAAACGCGCGGTGATGATGGCGTCGATCTTCGGGCCGCCGCCGAACCACACCTTCATGCGCGCACCGAGGCTCGCGGGGTTCTCGAGCGCATCCTCGAACCAGAAGTCGAGAACGGCTTCGGGGGTAGCCGTGTCCCTCACGGCGACGCATTCGGCTTCGTCGCCGTGATCATGTAGTTGACCGCAAGATCGTGGCTGAGGCTCCACTTGCCTGTGACAGGCGAGAAGGAAACGCCGAGACTTTCATCGATTTGCATGCCAGCGCCGGTCAGCGCCGCGCGCGCCTCTTCCGGCGTCACGAATTTCTTCCACGCGTGCGTGCCGGGCGGAAGCCAACGGAGCACATGCTCGGCGCCGACGATGGCGAGTGCGAACGCCTTCGCTGTCCGGTTCAGCGTCGCCATCACCAGAAGGCCGCCGGGGGCGACCAGCGCCGCGCAATCGGCAAGGAAGCGGGCAGGGTCCTGCACGTGCTCGACCACTTCGAGGGCAAGGACGATGTCGAACTTCTGTTCGCCGGCTGCGATCAGGCCTTCGACCGTGCCGACACGGTAGTCGACATCGATCTCCAGTTCGTCGGCGTGGACGGTCGCGGCCTTGATGTTGGCGTCGCCAGCGTCGATGCCGACGGCATGGGCGCCGAGGCGGGCCATCGGTTCGGTGACGAGGCCGCCGCCGCATCCCGCGTCGAGCAGGCGCAGGCCTTCGAACGGCGCCTTTGCATTGGCGTCGAGTCCGAAATGCCTGACCGCCTTGTCGCGGATGAAGCCCAGGCGGACGGGGTTGAACTTGTGCAGCGGCGCGAACTTGCCGGCAGGCGACCACCAATCCGCCGCCATGCGGCGGAACTTCTCGATCTCGGCGGGATCGACGCTGGGCGATTCCGGGATGGAGGTGTCGCGTTCGAGGGTCTTGGCCATGGACCTTATCTGGACCCGCAGGCCCGGCGCCGCAACGGGTCTTGCCTGCCGGGCAGGCCATTCAGGCACGGTGGAATGCCGCAGTCCGGGGTGAGTTCTTGCCCTTGGGCCGCCATCCCCCTATAGCCCTCGCGCGCGGGGCCTTTGGGCTGCCCGCAAACGGGAAGGACGTACCTCTGCGATGAATCGCCTGGTGCTGAAATTCGGCGGAACCTCGGTCGCCAACCTCGAGCGTATTGCCCACGTGGCCGATATCGTGGCCGCGCGCCGTGCGGAATCCCGCGCGATCGCCGTGGTGGTTTCGGCCATGTCGGGGACGACCAACCAGCTGGTCGAATGGACGCGCGGGGCCGCCGGACCGGATTTGCACGGCGAACAGTACGACGACGAATATGACGTGGTGGTCGCAAGCGGCGAACAGGTGACGTCCGGGCTTCTCGCGCTGGCGCTGCGCCGCAAGGGGCTGAAGGCGCGCTCATGGCTTGGCTGGCAGCTGAAGCTCACAACTGACGAGGCGCACGGCAAGGCGCGCATCACGGGCTGCGACAATCCTGAGTTTATCCGCTCGGTCGACTCGGGCGAGATTGCGGTCGTCGCCGGCTTCCAGGGCGTGGACGAGCATGGCCGGGTGTCCACGCTGGGCCGCGGCGGATCGGATACGTCGGCCGTGGCCGTTGCCGCCGCGCTGAAGGCCTCGCTGTGCGACATCTATACGGACGTCGATGGCGTCTACACGACCGACCCGCGCATTACGTCCAAGGCGCGGCGGCTCGACAAGATTTCCTATGAAGAGATGCTGGAGCTCGCATCCCTCGGCGCCAAGGTGCTGCAGACGCGCTCCGTCGAACTGGCGATGAACCATCGCGTGCCGGTACGCGTGCTGTCCTCCTTCGAGGGCCCCGTGGCCAAACCCAATACCGGTACGCTCGTGTGCGATGAGGAACAGATCGTGGAAAAGCAGGTTGTCAGCGGCGTCGCCTATTCGCGTGATGAAGCCAAGTTCACCCTTATCGGCGTCGAGGATCATCCCGGCGTCGCCGCCACCATCTTCGGCGCGCTGGCCGATGCGGGCGTCAACGTCGACATGATCGTTCAGGCCTCGGCGAAAACCGAAGGCCGTCAGAACATCGTGTTCACCTGCCCGGATCGCGACGCGGCGCACGCCAAGGCCGTGCTGGAGGCCCTCAATGGACGGGTCGGCTATGAAAGCCTGTCGGTGGGTCGCGACGTGGCCAAGGTCTCCGTCATCGGCGTTGGCATGCGCAGCCATGCGGGCGTCGCCAAGACGATGTTCCAGGCCCTGTCCGACAAGGGGATCAACATCCAGGTCATCTCGACGTCGGAGATCAAAATCTCCGTGCTGATCGATGCGTCCTACACCGAACTTGCCGTACGCGCGCTTCACACGGCTTATGGCCTCGATTCGGACTAGACGCCGGCCATCGCGTTATTGCCTTGTTTCGGCGGTCCCAGCGGACGGCATGGGCAAATGACGCTCGGGCGGGGCGGAAGGGGCCGTGTTCCTGATCGAGACGCTGCGGCGTTCCGATTCCACTGTTTTTATTTGTGCACGCAGCGGCATGGCCATGGATTCATCGGAATTGGCGGTTGGCATGACGGCTGCCGTATAATCGGCTACAGCCCGGGCTCGGGACCAATCGGGAGCGTTCGTGAGCGATCGCGGTAGACAGGGAGAGAAGGGCGGGGCGCCGCCGCGTCCGCCTGCAGGCGGTGGCGCGAAGCTGCTGCTGTCGCGCCTGCGCGCCCTGATGGCCAATCAGGCGCAGGATCCCAAGAGGCTCGACCGGGTGGTCGAACTTATCGCCAATACGATGGTGGCCGATGTCTGCTCGATCTACCTGAAGACCGAGGACGAGGCGCTGTTGCTGATGGCGACCCAGGGTCTGCGGCCCGAAGCCGTCGGCCGCACGCGGATGGGCGAGAATGAGGGCCTTGTTGGCCTGGTGTCCGCGACCGCCCGGCCGTTACGCCTCTCCGACGCGTTCTCGCACCCGCGCTTTTCCTACAGGCCGGAGACGGGGGAGGATCCCTTCCACTCCTTCCTTGGCGTGCCGATCCTGCGCGGCGGGCGGGTGCTGGGCGTGCTGGTTGTCCAGAACCGCACCGAACGCAGCTATGACGACGAGGAAGCCGAAGCGCTCCAGACCGTCGCCATGGTGCTGGCCGAGCTTGTCGCCGCTGCCGCCGACTCGCTCAGCGCCTCGCTGCGGCAGACCCGGCCGCACGAACTGCGTGGGCGCACGCTCAATGAGGGCCTCGCCATCGGCAAGGTCCACCTTTACGACCCAGTCGTTCCGCCGGCTCGCCTGTTCGCAGCGGATGCGGAGGCGGAAGAGCTTCGCCTGAATGATGCGCTGGAAGCCCTGCGCGCTTCCATTGATGCGATGCTGACGCGCGCGGGACCTGTCCTGTTTGGCGAAAGCCGAGACGTGCTCGAGACTTACCGCCTGTTCGCCCATGACCCGAGCTGGGAGGCGCGGCTGGTGGAGGCGGTGCGATCGGGCCTTTCAGCCGAGGCCGCCGTGGACCGCGTTCGCCGCGAACACCGCGCCCGTCTGGAAAGTGCACGCGACAGCCTGCTGCGCGAGCGCCTGCACGATCTTGAAGACCTCGAAAACCGCCTGCTGCGGCAACTGGCCGGGGATAATGGCGGCGCGCGCGCCGTTCCGCCCGGTTCGATTCTGGTCGCCAGCCGAATCGGCCCGGCGGAACTGCTGGAGTATCGCGATGCCGGCCTTGCCGGCGTAGCGCTGGAAGAAGCAGGCGCTGGCTCCCATGCGGCGATCGTGGCGCGCGCCATCGGCGTTCCTGCGGTTGGCGGCCTTACCGGCCTCGTCACCCGCGCCGAGGATGGCGATGCGCTGATCGTCGATGGCGAAGGCGGCGTTGTCCACATCCGCCCCAACGCGGAAATCGTCACCAATTTCCAGGCGCGCATCGCGCTGTCGCAGCAAGCGCAGGCTGAACTCTCGCTCCTGCGCGACCTGCCGGCGGAGACGACGGATGGCGTCGAGATCGACCTGCTGATCAATGCCGGCCTGTCGTTCGACCTCGACCACCTGGACGAAGTGGGCGCCAAGGGCGTCGGGCTGTTCCGGACCGAATTCCAGTTCATGGCGTCGGAGACGATGCCGGGGCTGGACGAGCAGTCGACCTTCTACAAGTCGGTGATCGAACGGGCAGGGGACCGGCCCGTCGTTTTCCGCACAATCGACCTTGGAGGCGACAAGATCGCGCCCTTCATGGGCCGGCGCGAGCGGGAAGAGAACCCGGCGCTGGGCTGGCGGGCGCTGCGCATGGCTCTGGACCACCCGTTCTTCTTCCGGCGCCAGATGCGGGCGCTGATACGGGCCTCGCGTGGCAAGACGCTGCGTTTGATGTTCCCCATGGTCACCACCGTGGAGGAGTTCGAGGCCGCCCGGCGTCTTGTCGACAGCGAAATGGAATGGGCGATCAAGTTCGGCCGCGACCTGCCCAACAAGTTGAAGGTCGGCGCCATGGTCGAGACCCCGTCGCTGGCGTTTTCCATCGACAACCTCAAGGGAAAGGCCGATTTCCTGTCCATCGGAACCAACGATCTGATGCAGTTCTTCTTCGCCGCTGACCGCGATAATGCGCGGCTTGCCGGGCGTTATGACCTGCTCAGCCGGCCGGCGATGCGCCTGCTGCAGCGCATGCGCCAGCGCGCCGACGAGGCTGGGCTGCCCATCACGGTGTGCGGCGAGGCGGCGGGACGTCCTCTCGAGGCGCTGGCGCTCGTCGCGATTGGTTATCGCAGGTTATCCATGCAGGCCTCGCGCATTGCGCCGATCAAGCTGCTGATCCGTTCCGTCGAGATGGAGAGGCTGGCGTTGCGGGTGCAGGCTGCGCTCGACGGCGGCGAACAGTCGATACGTAACGCAATGTTAAGTGTCGCGGATGAGTTCGGCCTGAAGATTTAGGTTGTAGCAGTAGAGTCGAGCCCTTAACTTCGTAATCATCTGTTAGGGCGGTGGGCGTAAGGCGGTTAGGCTTGTCTTCAGGATTTGCCTTCCCGTGTCGGACAAACATATGAGCGGCGTGGCCAAAGACGATACCAACCCCACTGTGCCGACCGATGATACGGTCTCTGCCGTTGCCGCCGCGGAGGCGGATCACGCTGAAGCGCAGGCGCCGGCCGCCGTCACAGTTTCGCCATCAGTGAAGGACGAAGGCGAAGGCAAGCCGCGTCGTGCCGCCACGCACCTGCGCGTTGTCACCGACAATGATCCCGAATTCGTCGCCCCGGTTGAAGCACCGCCCCAACGTATCGGCGAAGTCATCCGCACCGCACGGGAGAACGCCGGCTACACGCTGGAGCATGTCTCCCGCGAGACGCGCGTCCACCTGAGCCACCTGCGCGCCATAGAGGACATGACGCCGGGTCTGCTGGGCGCTCCCGTCTACGCCAAGGGCTATATCCGCTCCTACGCCCGCTATCTGGGTTTGAACGAGCAGGACACGCTGGATCGCTTCCTGCGCGAATGCGCGGCCATCCTGAAAGACCCGGAAAAGCCCGAGATCGCCCCGCCGGCGACGTCCAAGGCGCGCAAGCTGCCGCTGGCTGTTCCCGTCCTTGGCCTGCTGGTCGTCGGCCTGGCTGTTGCCGGCGCCGTTGTCATGTTCGCCACCGGCGACAATACGCCTGCGCCTGCCAATACGGTTTCGCCGGGCGCCGGCGCCCCCGCGGTTATGGCTGTCGAACCGGTGTCGCCACAGCTCCGCATCGTCGCGCTCAAACGCGGCATGCTGGAAGTGCGCTCGGCCAAGGGCGACAAGTACGTTCACCGCCCCTACAATGCCGGCGAGTTCTTCATCGTCCGCGTGGGCGAGGGGTTCACTGTTTCAGCCGATGACGGCACGGCGTTCGAGTGGCGCCTGGGCGATCAGTCGCTCGGCCTGCTACAGCCCGAAGGCGGCCCCGTCTACACCCAGAGCGCTGACCTTGCGGCCCAGCGCCAGCCGATCGCGCCGCCAGCCCCGCCAGTCGTCGAGACCGATCCGTCGATCACCGCCGTCACCGGTCCGCTGCCGGCCCCAACCGGCGCAGCCCCCGCTCCGCCCAAGCCGCGCCCGACGCCAAAGCCGCCTGCCCAACAACCGGCGACGCCGCCGGCGGCCACGACGGCTCCTGCCGTGCCGGTCGCTCCGCCGCATGATCCGGCGCTGGACGCCTATCCGGATCAGATTCCCCCCGAGCAGTAATGCCGTCGGATATTCAGAACATCGAAGGCCGCGCGACGTCCTGTCGTGCGGCCTTTGTCTTTACGGGGCTGTGCTAAAGGCCCAAATGTCGCCCACGGCCCAACCGGACAGTCGCCCATGAGCCAGGACATCAATCATATCCGCCCGTGGCGCACGATCACGCGGCGCAAGTCGCGCCAGATCCGCGTCGGCAACGTGCTGGTCGGCGGCGATGCGCCGATCACCGTCCAGTCGATGACCAACACGCCGACGTCTGACGCCAAGGCGACCATCGACCAGATCAGGGGACTGGAAGAGGCGGGCGCAGATATCGTTCGCGTGTCGTGTCCCGATGAAGACTCGACGGCCGCCATGCCGGAAATCTGCCGCGCCGCGAAGGCGCCGATCGTGGCGGACATCCACTTCCACTACAAACGCGGCATCGAGGCGGCCAAGGCGGGCGCTGCCTGCCTGCGTATCAATCCCGGAAACATCGGAAACGCGCAACGCGTGCGCGAAGTTATCCAGGCGGCCAAGGATCATGGCTGCTCGATGCGGATCGGCGTCAATGGCGGCAGCCTCGAGCGGCACCTGCTGGAGAAGTATGGCGAGCCGTGCCCCGAGGCGATGGTGGAAAGTGCGCTCGATCACGCGCGCATTCTCGATGACAACGGATTCCACGATTACAAGATTTCGGTGAAAGCGTCGGACCCGTTCCTGACGGCCGCCGCCTATCACCAGCTCGCCGAGGCCACTGATGCGCCGCTGCACCTTGGCGTCACCGAAGCGGGCGGGCTCCGCACCGGCACTGTGAAATCCGCCATCGGCATCGGCTCGCTGCTCTGGGCCGGCATTGGCGACACAATCCGCGTCTCGCTGTCGGCTGAGCCGGTGGAAGAGATCAAGGCTGGTTTTGAAATCCTGAAATCGCTTGGCCTGCGCACGCGGGGCGTCAACATCATCTCGTGCCCTTCATGCGCGCGTCAGGGCTTCGATGTGATCCGCACCGTCGAGAAGCTGGAGGCGCGCCTTGCGCATATCCAGGAGCCGATCTCGCTGTCGATCATCGGCTGCGTGGTGAACGGTCCGGGCGAGGCGACCATGACCGATCTCGGCTTCACTGGCGGCGGCAAGGACGCGGGCATGATGTATGTGTCGGGCAGGCCCGATCACAAGGTCTCCAACGCCGAGATGATCGACAAGATTGTCGCCCAGGTGGAGGCTCGCGCCGCCGTGGTCCGCGCCGCGAAGGAAGCCGCGAGCAAGGCTGCGGAGTAGGACGGCGGAAGGGGGCGGGAGGCCTTGCGCCTCCACCGCGCATCGCGCACGCTGTCCCGCAGCAAAGGTGGGGTTCGTCATGTCGTTGTTCAGCTTCGGTCGGCTGGCCGTTCTTGCCGTCACATGCGTGGTTGCGCCCGCCGCACTGGCTCAGGGTTCATCGCCTGAGCCCGACCATGGCTCGGCCTTCCAGTGCGAGGACGGCAGCAAGCTCTATCTCGACTTTGCCGAGACCGAGACTGGCTCGGCCGCCATGATCTGGTTTCGGACGATCTCCTACGTGCTGCCTTATCGTCCGCCCGAGCCGGGGCCCGTGCAGATTGTCTGGAGCGATGGCAGGCATTCGCTGACCTGGATGCCCGGCGTGCGCCTGATGTGGATGGGCGAAGATACCCATCTCATGTGTGGACGCGGCGGCCACAAACACTGACGACTTACCAGATCAGCACGCGCAGGGCCTCGTTGCGCACGAGACCGCGTCATATTTCGTGGCGGGATACCAGGCGGGCGCGCAGGTGGCGGCCGCGGGCCGCGACTAGATTTTTTCGCTGAGGCGGATCGCCAGACGGCAGCCGGCGCGGATCGCTGCGGACAGCAGGGGATAGGCGGGGGCCTGGGCTGCGCCCTCGGCCGTCGCGAGGTCCTTGTGCGCCACTTCCTCTTCCTGGAACTTCGCCATTCTTGCCGCGAGTTCCGGCTCGCCTGCCTCGGTCAGTTCGGCGACCTGATCGCCATAGTGTTCCTCGATCACGGTCTCGACCGCCTCGGTGCAGGCATGCGCAGCCTTCTCGCCCAGCAGAGCCGTGCCAACGCCCAGCGCGAAGCCCGCAGCGTGCCACACAGGCGACAGGGCCGTGGGGCGAACGCTGCCCGCGACCAGCATCTGGTCGAAGGCGTCGAGATGTTCCTGCTCCTGCCCCGCCATTTCGCGCAACTGGCCGACGATGCGTTCCTTGCCAGGCTGGCGTTCGAACACGGCCAGCTGTCCGCGATAGATGTTGACCGCGCCGAACTCGCCGGCGTGATCGACGCGCAGCATCTCCCCGCGGCGGTTGCGCGACAGGGTCATGCCTGCACCGGTTCGTTGGCGGTATCGGCCCGGAGGCGCGGGCGGGTTGCAGAGAACAGGCTGAGCGCAGCAAGGAACAGGGAGAGCAGGGCGTTGAGGCCGGCCATCGAAAGCCCCCAGTCCGTACCGAATGGAATCCGCCACATCGCGTCCTTGCATGACGGGATGCCAAACTTGCGGCTCAGCAGATCGGACGGCTTGATGTCGGTGGGAATGGCGCCAGCGCTCACGACACATCCTTCCGGTCCCGGCGCGAGACCCCATTCGAACAGGGCGTGCCAGCTCGCAATGAAGAAGCCGACGAGAAAGACGAGGCCCAGCGCCACACTGAACAGGCTCATCAGCCAGGGAGCCGCTCCGCGCCAGCGCACCGCGATCGCGACCATCGCGACCGGAGCGGCAACGAAATAGACATATCGCTGCCACCAGCACATCTGACATGGCGGTTGGTAGAGCACGTACTCAAAGAAATACGCTGCACCCAACGTGGCCACCGAAATGACCAGGGCCGCCAGCGGCCACCTTTCGCGATCAAACGGCAACCATTTCATGCGGAAAGGTTATCCCCGCCGACCTTGGCGGCAATGCGACGAATAGGGCCGTGGGACGGGAGGAAGCGCGGTCCCATGGCCCCGCAAAACATCCTGTTACGGGAAAATCAGCTGGAATTGACGTTACGTTGAACCATCCATGTCAGGATGGCGCCTTGTTCAGTTGCAGGCTCGACCCAAGGTGCTATTCGCGGGCGGGTACCGACGCCACAGCCAAGGACCAAGCCATTCCATGACTGACGCTGCCGGCATTACCTCTCCCGTAACCAGCGCTGGGCCCGGTCCCGGGCCCGCTGAAGCCGTCCCGCACTCGCCCAAGGCGAAGGGCCCGCTGGGGGCGATGTACAACTGGGTGATGCGCCTGGCCGCGGGAAAACAGGCAGAGCCGGCGCTGGCCTGTGTGTCGTTTGCCGAAAGCTCGTTCTTCCCGGTCCCGCCGGATGTCATGCTGGCCCCGATGTGCGTGGCCCGGCCTGATCGCTGGCTGCGCTATGCATTCGTCTGCACCGCAGCCTCGGTGTTGGGCGGCATCTTCGGCTATGCGTTGGGCTTCTTCCTGCGCGAATGGCTGCTGACGTTCGAGATGTTCCAGAGCCAGCTCGCCGGGTTCGAGGCGCAGTTCGCGACCTGGGGCCTCGCGGTCATTCTCGTTAAGGGGCTGACGCCCATCCCCTACAAGCTGGTGACCATCGCCTCGGGCCTCGCCCTGTTCAACTTCCCGATGTTCGTGGCTGCCTCCATCGCCACGCGCGGCCTGCGCTTTGTGCTGGTTGCGTGGCTGTTCAAGAAGTTTGGACCGACGCTGGCGCCGATCATCGAGAAGCGCATCGGCCTGTTCTCGATGGTCTTCCTGGTCATCCTGATTGGCGGGTTTGTCGTCGCATCGATGATGCACTGACAGTTTCGCGAAAATTCCATCGAACTTTCCGCAATCCGTGAACCGGATGTTTGCGATCAGCGTGAGACAACTGGCTCACGCGGCGGATGTTCCGCAGCGCTCTGAGTATCGGGTCATTCCCATGCGTACGCTTCGCCGCATACAGGCCGTCTCGCTGCGTGTCGCCCCGCAATGGTTCCTGTGCGTCTTCCTTGGCGCTTACGTCACCATGCAGGTTGCGGCCCCGGGCTCGCTGGCCATCTAAGTCCCGCGAAGGGCCGCTGGCCTTCCTGCGAACGATACGCTAATCAGGCCGCCCGCGGCTTGCCGCGGACCCGCGGGAGTGGCGGAATTGGCAGACGCAGTGGACTCAAAATCCACCGTCCTAACGGATTTGTGGGTTCGACCCCCACCTCCCGCACCATCGTCAAGCCCAAACGCCCAGCTGTGATGGCAATTTTGCACGTGCGGTACTGACCTGTTCCTCCTTCAGTCCGTCCAATCTCGCGGGAGGGCGGAGCGGAGAAGCATCGGGTGGCCCGGCCCATTCTGTCTCAGGCTCAGCCAGCCAGACGTTGAGGAGATGCTGGCGCAGCGGGCATGCCCAGAGACGTATCGAGCGTTTGTAGCGGCTGATGCAACTCGTCGGCTGTGGTCGCAAGCGTGGTGCAACCTTGCGTGATGAAAACAGTCACTCCGAGGAGCGACTAACCCAAGCATCCAACGTTCACCATACCCCCTCGCGGCCGCCGTCGTTGCAGAGAAGCCGCCCCTTCAAATGCGGCAGCTCAGCAAATGCGGCAGTTCAGCAACTGCCAACGGCCCGAACAGCGCGCATCGACGGAATACCTTGACCCTTGGAGATGATATACCGTAACATGAGTTACGCTATCACATTATAGATGGGTGCTTCATGCGTCTGGCAGTTGTTCTTCTCGCGTCAGTGGCGACTTCGGCTGTTGGGGCGGCATATGCTCAGACTCCGCCCGCAACTTCCGAGGAGCGCGGCGACGTGGTCATTATCACGGCGCTCGGGCCGGCTCGTGAAAGCGACGAGCTGATTACCAACACGACCGCGCTCGACGCAGACGAGATCATCGATCGTTTGGATACCGGCCTCGGCGACACGCTGAATGGCTTGCCTGGTGTCTCCTCGTCGGCATTTGCTCCTGGCGCGAGCCGTCCAATCATCCGCGGCATGGGCGAACAACGTGTGCAGGTGCTTTCCAACGGGATCGGCGTCATAGATGCCTCGACCGCCAGCCCGGACCATGCAGTAACCGCTGATCCGCTTGGTGTAGAGCGTATCGAGATCCTTAGGGGGCCTGCGTCACTGGCCTATGGCGGCGGCGCGACCGGGGGCGTCATCAACGTCATCGATGGTCTCATCGTCGAGGAGAAGCCGGAGAAGACTTTCTCCGGCGCCGTCTATGGCGCTCTCACTAGCGGCGACGAAGGCAAGCAGGTCGCTGGGCGTGTGAGCGGTGTGTTTGGAGATCTTGTCGGCGTTCTCAACGGCTCATACCTGGACTCCGGCGATGTCGAGATTCCCGGCTTCGCACTGTCGGCCGCGGCGCGGGAGGAAGCGATCCTTGATGGGGCCGATCCGGCGGATTTCGCCAACGGCACACTGCCGAATTCGGCCGTCGAGAACCAGGCGGTCAATGCCGGCCTCAGCTGGGTTGGCGACAATGCCTTCGTTGGCGGCGCGGTGCGTCAGCTGGATCAGACCTATGGTTCGGTGGCCGAGGAGACCGTCTTCATCGAGCTTGAGCAGACGCGCTACGATCTGCGCGGGGGGCTTACATTCGACAATAGCTGGCTGAAGTCGATTGTCGCCTCCGGCTCAACCGTCGAATACCAACACACGGAATTCGAAGGTCCAGGTGAGCCCGGCACTGTGTTCACTAACGAGGGATGGGAAGCGCGGCTTGAGGCGGAGCACGCTTCTCTCGGCGGGTTTGAAGGCGTCTTCGGTCTGCAGGCGTCGGATCGAGATTTTGCGGCCATTGGCGACGAGTCGGTGATCAGCCCGACCGGAACGACACAGACCGGCGTATTCGTTTACGAGACTTTGGACATGGGCGACTGGGGCATCGAGGGCGGCCTTCGCTACGACACGGTCGACGTCGAGAATATCATCGGTGGTCAGCGCTCCTACGAGCCCTGGAACGCCTCCTTTGGTGCGCACATGCACGTCGGTCCGAACGTCTTCCTCGGCGCCTCCATCGCCAAGACCGAACGCGCGCCGACTGATCTGGAACTTTTCGCAGATGGACCGCACCTCGCAACGGCGCAGTTTCTGGTAGGGGATGACACGCTCGATATCGAAGAGGGGGTCAACTACGAAATCACTGCGCGCTTTGAAGACCGCGGCTTCAGCCTCGGGGGGTCAGTGTACCGGTACGACTTCGACAATTTCATCTATCTTGAAGACACCGGCCTGGTTGAACCGGGCGATGAGGAAGACCTGCCAATCTTCGACTACGTTCAGGCAGGTGCAACCTTCACGGGTTTTGAGATCGAGACGAATGCCGCTCTCGGTTCGGCGTTCGGCATAGACTGGAGCGCAGATGGTTCAGTGGACTTGGTTCGCGCCGAGTTGAAGGACGGTGGCAACCTGCCGCTGATCCCGCCGATGTCGGTCAACGCGGGCCTTGAAGGCAGAATGAATGGCGTCACGGGCCGGATAGAAGGGCGCTACGCCGACAAACAGGATGATGTCGCTGACTACGAGCTGCCGACCGACAGCTACTTCACTGTGGATGCAAGCGTCGGCATCGACGTCGCCGATGGGGTGAGGCTGCTTCTCGAAGGTCGCAACCTTACCGATGAAGAGGTGCGCCTGCACACGTCTCCGCTGAAGGAGATCGCTCCGCAGCCCGGCCGCAACTTCCGTGTGGGCATCCGCGCGACGTTCTAGCAGGTGAGACCGCTATCGCGGGGGCCCCGCTGTCGTGGGGTCCCCGTTGTCGTGGGGTCCCCGTTGTCGTGGGGGCCTCGTTGTCACTGCGCGTCTGGCTGCCAGGATTGGCAACAAGGGCTTCAAGCCCTTGATCTGTAACTCGCGGGCGAGTCGTCAATCCCGGGCGAGCCTTGCAGAACGAACCCCGTCACGTCGGATTTTGCGAATTGCCTAACGGGCTCGTGTCAGACCGGCAACTCGGACATTCGCCATGCAGCTCAAAACAGACGCTCGTCACTCGGAAATCCTGAACGTCCGTCTGTGCGCGAACAGCAGACAGAAAGTCAGGCGCAGGAAACTCGTTCGTGGAGCCGCACTTGTCGCAAATCGAAAAGATGTTGGCCCGCGAAGCTTCATGGGAATGCCTACAGGTAACGTACGCATTCAACGATTCCAGGCGATGTACACGTCCCGCGGCGATGAGCTGGTTCAGCGCCCGGTACACAGATACCGGCGACACGTTCCGGTCGGATCGCATCGCCGACAGCATATCGTAGGCTGACAAGGGCCGTTTCGCCTGGCTCAGCAGGTGATAGACAATATCAGTGTTGCGGCCCCGGGCGCCGGCTTCCAAGTGTACGACCTTGGGCGGTTTTGAACTCCGACGGCGATCGCGCGCTTGCTTCACGGCGACCTCGGCGTCAGGCGGAAATCTCGACGACCGCCCAGGCCGTTGGTTGGCCGCAATGCCGCGCCGCTGAAAAGCGCTTTCATCTCAGGGCTTTTACACCCGGCCAACCTGACTCGGCTGAGTCCCGGCGCTTCGCCAAGCAGACCTGTGACTGGCGTTTCGGCACTTGGTATTCCGCGCGGAGCCCGGGTGTTCGCGTCCATGGCAAACTTGCCGTTCACTGGCAAAGCTACATCGCCGCCGACAGCATGAGACTGACTGGCGAAGCGGTTGCGCGTCCTGCCGACAGCAAAGACCGCACTAGCGACCATAAGGTTCAATCTTGGTCAGCGCCATTCCATATGCGGCGTCTGCGAGTTTGCTGTCAGTGCGCTCCGTTGAGAGAACCCCTTCGGCCCATATGGGCGACCAGATATCCTTGATCGTCACAGCAGGGTTCGCCGTGACATTGATGATCTGGTTGGGCGGGGGGGGCGGCGTATGAATGCAGGCGCCGAAGTAAGGCACAAGCAAGAAGCTCGCATGCTTGTTCTTGGAATTGAAATCGAACGGCACGACGTAGCCTGGAATTCGTACCTTCTTGCCGTTGAGGTTGGCGACAGTGTTGAACGTACCGATTTGAGGCATCTTGTCGGCGGCGCTGCCTTCAAAGACCGCGCTGACGTCGTCTCTCCCAGTAGCGGCAAGATAGGAATTGAATAGTTCCTCAAGACGGGCGTCCTCGCCCTCGGGCCAGAGGTCGTCCCAAGTTATTTCTCTGGCGCCGGACGATTGGGTTTGAGCGGCTGCCAGATCAGAGAGTGTGGCCGCGGCCCCAAGGGCAAGCACCAAGCTCGCAGCAAATCTGCGTCTGGCGAGGTTCACAGTATCTGCGCTGCTTCTTGGTACGCGCGTCATAATCCTGAAGCCTCTTCAACTCCGGTCTCGGGGGCCGGTGACGGAAAACGCGCAGAGCGCGGATGTACATGAAGCGTATTGATGAGGTGTACGATTGCCAGCACTGTTCCCCCAGCTATCGTCAGCGGCGCCTCCCACTCATGATCCGGCCAACCGACTGCCCCGAGCAGGATGCCGAGCAGTCCGATGGCGGCCACAACGCGAAGTAGCCACGGCGTGTGCGCATGCCTCAACGCCAGGATCGTCACCGGAGCAGCCAGGCCAAACATAACCCAGTGTACCCACTCGGCTTCAGCGGCGGCCTCCAGAAATGGCAGAAATGCGGCCGCCATTGGCAGCGCCAGGCAATGTGCGGCGCACCCCAGGGACAGCCCGATTGCTGCGCCATCCAACCTGGTTGTCGTGACGAGCCGCATGGAGCAAATTCCGGAAGTGTTACATTGTAACATATAGAGCCGCGCGAGAGTGTCGTCCAGTCCTGCCGTTACAGTTTGGTGAGTGAATCAAGCTCCAGCAGATAGGCTGAATCGCCCATCTCAGAGGAGTTGGTTGATACGGTGAGAACTCCCCTAGCTTCGACCGCAGCATTCAGGCTGAAGGTCACGATCGGCTGACGTGTGCGCGCAAGGATGGTCTGGTTCGGCGGTGGCGGAGGCGCGTGAATGCATGCGCCAAAGTAAGGAACGAGAAGAAACGTGCTTGCCTTGCCGGCAGCAAAGTCGAGAGGAACCACGTAACCCTTCAACCTTACCTTCAGACCATCGAGCGCCTTAACCGTCTTGAAGGTGCCAGGCTGAATCGCATTTCGGGGACCAACGTCATCGAAGCTGCCGTGCGCTGGACCGCGTCTGAAGGCGAGCACCGATTGCTTGGCCAGGCTTTCGACCTCGCCCGGCGGTAGCAAGTCGGGCCAGGACAGAGCGCGATAGTCTTCAGCGAATGCTGGTCGACTGCCCAGAATTCCTAGCGCCCCAGTGGCGACAGCTCCGAACAAAACCCTTCTACGGTCCATGGGTCAGACTCTGATTGAGAGGCCATCGGCCAGCGAGTTTCTATAGGCGCGCCAAGCTGGAAGGCTCGCGAGCAAAGCCGCGGCCGAGGCGATGGCGGCAACAACAGCGATGTCAAAGCCGCCAGGTCGAAGGCCGACCAGCGTGATTCCAGTCTCCTGCTGAATCACTCCTTGCAGGAGAGCCAGACCACCATAGAGCGTCGCAACTCCTACGACGGCGCCCAGCAGGGCCAGCATGCCCGCCTCAGCCACCAGCAGCAGGAATACATCGATGGGACGGGCGCCAACTGAACGGAGGATCGCCATTTCGCGGCGCCGCTCGTTGAGCGCTGTAAGGATCGAGACCAGGACGACGATCAGACCGACCGCAACAACGCAAGCCGAAATCGCCGCCAAGGCCTGTTCAATGATGCCGACCACGTCCCACAACTGACTAAGCGCGACGCCGGGGATAACCGCGAGCAGCGGCTCTTCGGGATAAGTGTTGATATCGCGCTGGATGCGAAGGACGGCCGGTCGTGACTTGAGGCCTATGATCATCGCGGTGATCGAAGTGGGCTCCAAGTCCATCGCCCGAACCCGGTCAGCAGTCGCCAGTCTCGCCATCGGCGTCATCGCGCCGCTTTCCCACCCCACATGTATCGCCTCGATTGCCTCAAGGCTTACATGCACTGAACGGTCGACCGGCGTGCCCGTCGGCGCAAGGATTCCAGATACGCGGAAAGGCTTGTCCTTGTGGTCCGTGAAGCTCACCTCTCCCAGGCCGTGAGAAACGACGATGGAGTCGCCGAGTTTGTAGTTCAACGCGCGAGCAACCTCCGATCCCAGAACCACGTCGAAGAGATCGTCAAACGGCTCTCCCTCAGCAAAAGTCAGAGCGCGGTCGTCTGCGAACTTGTAATGACGGAAATAGTCGCCGTTTGTGCCAACGACGCGGAAACCGCGATGGCTGTCGCCGAGGGATACGGGAATAGTCCACGCCACTTCTTCGCGGGAAGCCAAGTCTTGGTAGGTTTCCCAAGTGATGTTGTTGGTTGCATCTCCAATATGGAATACTGAATAGAGAACGAGGTTCACGGGGCTAGATCGTGCGCCGACAATAAGATCTGCGCCGGAAATCGTGCGCTCGAAACTTTCGCGCGCGGCCTGTCTGATACGCTCCACGCCAACAAACAGCATGACGCTGACTGCGATGGCCAGGATGGTCAAAACGGCCGTCACCTTGCGGTTCAGGACGCTCGCTGTCGCCAACCTGATGACCGTAAGCAGATGCATCACGCTGCGTCCCGATAGGGAAGCGCCGCATTGATTTCGGCCAGGTCAATTGTGCGATCGAAATGCTTCGCCAAGCTCGTGTCATGGCTCACGAAGAGCAGCGTAGAGGCGTGCTTGGCGCATTCCTGTAGAAGAAGATCAATGAATGCGTTGCGTGCGTCCGCGTCGAGCGCAGATGTTGGTTCATCCGCCAGAATGAGGTCCGGCGCGCCGATGAGTGAGCGCGCAACGGCCACGCGCTGTTGCTGCCCTACGCTGAGAGCGGTTGCACGTCGGCTGGTGACCAGGTCTTCAGCAAGTCCAAGGCGCAAAAGAAGCCGGCGTGCTTCGGTGGCTGGCGATCCGCCTGCCGCTTCTACACGGCGACGCCTCGCGGCAGAGAAGCGAAGGGGCAGGAGCACGTTTTCAAGGACCGTCAGATAGGGAACCAGATTGAACATTTGAAACACGACGCCCATCCGGTCAGCTCGAAATGCGTCGCGGCGCGCGGATGAGAAGGACCCGATATCCTGTCCGAGGACGCGTACCTGACCTTGCCGCGCCTTTGCTACGCCAGCGATCACACTGAGAAGTGTGCTCTTGCCGCTACCGCTGGCCCCGCGCACGAATACCCGCTCGCCACGATTCACGGTGAGTTGTGTGACCCTGATGATATCGTGGCCGCGTCGCCAGCCAAAAACGACGCCTTCAAGTGCGATGGCTTCGGATGACGCCGGGAGATCATTCATATCTGGACAATTTGGTCAGGGTGAGAGTGCAAGCGGCGTCTCCAAGATCATTCTCGTGCCGCTCTTGGGCATTGGCAGATGGCGCATCGAAGGAGCATCTCGCTGCAACGATCGCCTGCCAGGCGCCTCTCAGCACATAAGCTCCCATCGTGACGTTATTCCGTAACACATTAACCTGACGGCGCCAACACATTGAGCCAAGCGCAGACGACCGTAACTGAACATCGGCATGGATGTGCGGCTAATGCGATCATGGTGTCGCCATCCAAAGCGGCGACACAATGTCTTCAACGACGGCATGGCCTTGTCCGTGGCGTCGGGAATCGAAACAATAGCTCATGCGCGCTACCCATCTCGCCTGTAGTCCGGTCAATGTCGCAGAATCCTTGAAGGAGGCTGAGCGACTGTGTTCCGAAAGAGGCGGGCGGCTTACTCCGCTGCGCCGCCAGGTCTTGAAGTTGCTCCTTGAGTCTCACGGAGCGGCAAAGGCGTATGACTTGCTCGGCGACCTCGAAGGCGATTCCTCAGCCAAGCCGCCCACGGTCTATCGCGCGCTTGAGTTTCTCATGGACATGGGTCTTGCGCACCGCATTGAAAGTCTCAATGCATTTGTCGCCTGCGGGCACTGGGGCCATGGGCATTCCGCAGTCTTCCTCATCTGCGATACGTGCGGCTGGTCCGGCGAGATGCATGCCGACCAGAGCGTCAAGAAGCTGGCGCAGGAAATTGCCGCCGTGGGTTTTCAGATGCGAAGCTCGGTGATGGAGATTCGCGGAATTTGCGAACGGTGCCCCGAGCGCAAGTCTCGCAAGAAGCCAAACGCCTGACACTTTGTTGGTTGCTGACGACGATCTTCTGCGTTCGTCACAGCTCAGCCGGTGATTTGCCTATGACTCGGTTGGTCTCGCTGTGCGGTTCGGCGCGCGACCGCCGCGAGCAGGGCGGTTCCAACGTTCATGCGGCCGTCAGCAAGTCGTTGAAACCCTGCGCCACCTATTGAAACGCGGCACGACGCGTGTCCTGCGCACTCGGAGTCGATTTGAGGTAGGGCGATAACGCAACAAGTGGGCGCACCAAGAGCGCAGCAGAACCCAAGTCAACCTACGTCACAGTTCCCGATCCAATCTGTTTCTCCGCGCCAAGCGTCCGCCGCATCCTTCGATGGACCTCCGTCGCGTGCCGCCTCATGGGCGGTAAGATCCAGAATTTCTCCGTTCCCGAAGAAACCCAAACTCTGTCAAGGTCGCTAACGTCGAACGCTTGGGCTCTCCACGGCTGACCAGATTGGCGGAGAAGTCTTGCAGGGTTGGTTCAAGCAAAGCACGAGACGGGTTTCGCCTGTGCCCGCGATTGGCGGCGATCGATGAACAAGGCCATTGCCGTCACACGAAGCGCTGCCTCGAAGGACGGCCACGTGATGGCGGGGCAACTCTTGTATCGGTCCATCAAATCGATTTTGTTCGACAAGCGCTCGCTCCGAGAGCGATGGGTCAATCCATTGAACACCTCGACCCCGATAGCTTGTCAGCAGACGTAATCGTACGTGGTCGCGGTGGAACTTCCAGCAACTATTGGTCTGGATGGTCTCGAGACGCACGTCGATGGGATCGTCATATGGTTGCCGACTTAGGCGTGCGAAGCTCATGGCAAGTTGGGTGATATCATTTATCAGCAGATCGCGGGCCGTGCTCGCTGACCCTGGCGGCGTGCGCCACTCATGCGAGAGGGCCGTCTTGAGATCATCAAGGCGAACAAGCACTCTTAGATCAGGCAGACTCGCGGGACGCAGCGCATCCAGCCATGCACTCAGCTTCTTTGGCAATTCCCGGCGCCAAACGGCCAGTTCGACCAGAGCGTCGTCGATCGCAGCCAGACCGGCCACATCGTCGGTTATCACGGTCGTTCCCATCGATGAATCGTCCTCACGCATGGCCCGGCCGCGCATCCGGCGAGGCGTGTGGGTTGGTGAATGTCGGCCATCGCAGGTTTTTTCAAACACCTGAGTGTTCCTATCAGGCGCCCTGTTGCCCCCATGGCGGGAACGGATCTCGCAACGGACTTGCGCGTCGTTCGCGAGGTATTTTGTGCAGATCTGGCGGGGTTGCCGTGAGACATGCGTCAAGCCGCGCTCGGAGCGCTGCTTCATCCATGCCAATGCCGATGAAGACAATCTCCTGGCGCCTGTCGCCTATTTTTGGGTCCCACAATTCCTTGATCATACGCTCAAAGACTTCGGTTTTCGGCCACTGCGAGCGCGGCACGGCTGCCCACCATCGACCGAGCCCCTGATGTTGCACCATTGCGCCGGCCTGGCTGACCTCTCCAAGCCAGTCGGGACGTGTCGCTATCCAGAAGTGACCCTTGGCGCGAACCACATTGGGCCATGGCTCGTTGAAGAAGGCATGCAGCTTCTCAGGATGGAACGGCTTACGCGCCTTGTAGACAAAACTCTCGATACCATACGCCTCCGTTTCCGGCGTGTGTTCTGCAAAGCCATACAATTCCTTGGCCCAGAGCGGATGGCTCTGGGCTTTCTGGTAGTCGAAAAGGCCGGTGTCGAAAATCGCATCGAGTGGAGCGCGGCCCCAACTCGTCTCGACGATGCGGGCGTCGGGATTGAGCGAAGCGACAAGCTTTCTCACGATCGCGCGCTGGTCAGGCGTGACTTCGTCAGCCTTGTTGATGATGATCACGTCAGCGAATTCAATCTGCTCGACGAGCAGCGTCACCAGCGGACGATTGTCGCCATCGCCGGCCGTTTCGCCCCGATCCTTCAGGAAATCGGGCGATGAATAGTCTCTGAGAAGGTTCACGGCATCGACGACCGTCACCATTGTATCGACACGCGAGACGTCGGCGAGGCTCTCACCCTTCTCATCTCGAAAATCGAACGTTGCTGCTACGGGCAGTGGTTCTGACACTCCTGTGCTCTCGATCAAAAGGTAGTCGAAGCGTCCCGCCGCGGCGAGCTTGCGGACTTCCTTTAGAAGGTCCTCACGAAGCGTGCAGCATATGCAGCCGTTGGACATCTCCACGAGCGTCTCATCCGTGCGTGACAGATCGGCGTGACCCTGACGCACGAGCTCGGCGTCGATGTTCACTTCGCTCATATCGTTGACGATGACGGCAACGCGCTTGCCTTCGCGATTTGCGAGGACGTGATTGAGCAACGTTGTCTTTCCGGCTCCAAGAAATCCGGACAGCACGGTCACGGGAAGGCGGGTGTCCCTAACGGGAGCAGAGGGAGAGGTCATGAACTGATTTACCTGATCGACCGGACGCTCGGGATGTCAGTTGGGGGCGCCGGATTTCCAGAGTGCGTTGAAGAGGATGGCGACTGCGACCGCCAATGCTGCGAGTGCAGCTGAGGCCAGAAGGCGGACGCGAAGAGACATCTTTACCTACCTCACCCTGAAGAGTGGGGCCGAAGCGTCGAGCTTGCGAGACATCTGGGCAGTTGGGCCAATGAAAGCGACCTCGGCGGTTCGAATGCCGGGAAAGGTGCGTAGCGCTGTGATCGTGACTTCGCCAAGATTGTCGGCACGGGAGCATTTGAACGTGTACGTGGCTGTCAGATCGGGGTGATTGTGATCGCCATCTTCGCCCTCTTCATGATCATGGTCATGCACGTTTTCCGTACCCTCGTGGGTAGCGGACGTTTCAGCCGGATGCGTTGGCAGGTCGGCGTCTGCCGATGTCGGCAGGCACTGGGCGGCCGCTGTCGGGACGACGATCGACTCTGCATTCTTGAGTTGGTTGGCCGCCGTTGCCGCTGTTACCTGCTCGGCGGCCGTTGAGGGAGCGCTTTCGAAGCCCAGTATGTTGAAGACGGGGCTGTGCAATTCGACAGTCAATTCATCCCCGGACAACACAAGTGCAATGACTGCCTCGCCGTGGACGTGAGATCCAACCTCGCGATGCGCGCCACCGCCGGTTCCGGAGGCCTGCGGCTCGGTTGCCGAGGCGATCTCCGGTTTGGCAGCGGGCAGGGCGGGTTGTGACCCCGCGTTCGGTCCAGCCGCAGGCCCGCATCCCGCGAGCAGGAAAAGCGCCAGGGAGGAAATGCGTGTCATCGGAGTTATCGGAAGCCTCATGTCTTTCTGACGCGATCAAGCACGACGTGGTGCGCCATTGGGGTCGCGGGAGCGCGTTGAAGCATGCCGAAAGCATTGAGCGCGTGCGCTGTGGCAAGGAATAGGGCGCCGACGACGGTGTCGGCTGCTTCCCAGTGGTGGGAGGGGAATTCGCAGGCGCCTGCGAGCAGCAGAACGATGCCAAGCACTGCCAGGAAGCGGAGTGTCCAGGACGCTGTTGGACGCCAGAACGCAATGATGGCCAAGGGCGCTGAGAGGGTGACGAAGACCCAGTGAACCCACTCCGCCTCTGCAACTGTTCCAAGGATCGGCGCCAAGGACGCAGCGACGGGCAGGAGGAGGCAGTGAGCCAGACAGGCGGCCGAAAGGCCACATGCTGCGAAGTCCGGCGATCTCTTGCTCATGGGAGGTGCTTTTGCCATAGCCTGTTACGATGTTATAATATAACGAACACGGAGGCGCAAGGTCAGGCTGTTGTGATGGCTTGGCGTCGGTGAGTGAAACCGCCTCGCGGCTTCGGTCGACTGCGTAGAAGAGACAGAACGGTCGGGGTCGTGATGATCACAGCTATCGTGGTGCATAAGAGAGATGTGGAGAGCGCGAGCGCTCTGCTGCGCGATGTGATGGTCCGCGCGGAAGAGCTTTGGATACCGCCAGATGCCGTTGTCGAGGCGCTCGTCGCGGAGTTGCGCCGGCTCACGCTCCGCTCGGGCGAACCTCAAGCCGCTGCCGCCTACTTGAGGGCGCTGGCTGAAGAAGCGGATGTGTCCCGAGCTATCTCTTCAGTGAATTGAGGCAACTCTCTATGGCTACGCTTTCCTATCTCACGACCACTCACTTCGATTTTGGCGCGTTGTCGCTTGTTGGAAAGGAAATGAAACGACTGAACGTCCGGAGGCCTCTGGTCGTCACCGACGCTGGCGTCGTCGGGGCTGGTCTTCTCGCGAGACTGGAAGAGCAACTGAATGGCATGGAGCACCAGATCTACTCCTCCACGCCCGCCAACCCGACCGAAGCTGCCGTGCTGTCGGCCCTGGATCAGTTTAGCCGAAGCGGTTGCGACGGGATCATCTGCATGGGCGGAGGCTCGCCCATGGATCTTGGAAAGGCCGTAGCGCTGCTGGCTGGGAATGGTGGTCCGCTCGCGCGGTTCGAGCCGTCGTCCGGCGGCGCCAAGCTGATCGAGAGGATTTGTCCGATTATCGCAATTCCCACGACTTCTGGCACGGGCTCAGAGGTTTCGGTTGGAGCGGTGATTATTCTCGACGATGGGCGCAAGGCGACATTTGCCAGCCCGAAACTAATACCGGCGGTCGCAATCTGCGATCCCGATCTGACAATGAGCCTGCCGCCGCAACTGACTGCGGCCACCGGCATGGACGCGATCACGCACTGCATTGAAGCCGTGCTGTCTCCCGTTGTGAATCCGCCCGCTGAAGGCGTTGGTCTAGATGGGCTCTGGCGTGGATGGCGGAACATTGAGTCCGCTGTAAAGGATGGCCGCGACAAGGAGGCTCGTTGGCAAATGATGATGGCCTCTACGGAGGGGGCAATGGCTTTTGTGAAGGGACTCGGCGCAGTGCATGCGCTTAGCCATTCCGCTGGCAGGCTGCCGAATCTGCGTTTGCATCACGGCACTCTGAATGCGGTCTTCCTTCCCGCCGTTCTTCGCTTCAATCGGGATAGCGCGCGAGACAAGTATGAGCGCCTGACCACCGCCATGAACCTCCCCCAAGGAGCGGATTTGGCGGATGCTGTGGCGGAGCGCAATGCTCAACTCGGGCTGCCTGCTGGACTGAGTGCAATGGGCGTGGCGCCTTCAATGATGGAAGACCTCGTTCGGTTTGCAGAGCTAGACCTCGCCGGCCGCACCAATCCGCGGCAACTTACGCGCGGCGACTTTGAGACGCTGATCGTAGCTTCGATGTAGCGATTTTCGCCTTTGTAGCTCAATCAACGCTGTCAAAGCGATGAACCTACTTGGGTCGCGTCCCTCCCATTTGTCGACACCTAACTTGCGTAGGACGAACTGCATCAGACCTGCACATTTGACTGCAAGATCGAGCCAGGCGTGGGCCGCCGTCGTGTGCGCAACCATATCCGTTCGATCGGCCAGCTTTCCAAAGGTCGGTGCGGCGTGGAAAAGTATCCAATCTTCCGCGCGACCTGATCGATCACAAGCGGTCCGCGCAAGCGCTAGTTCAGGCCACGATTCCGCAGCAGTGCGTCTGCGGTCGGCATTCGTCCCCGGAACGCTGCATAGCTTTCAGCAGGATCGCGCGTGTTGCCTCGCTCAAGCACTTCCCGGCGGAGTTTCCGTGCTAGCGATGGATCGAAGATGTCTCCGGCTTCTTTGAACGCATCGAACCCGTCCGCGTCCATGACCTCTGCCCACGTGTAAGCGTAGTATCCGGCCGAGTATCCGCCATCGAAGATGTGACTGAAGTGCGCAAGGCGGTGGCGCATGCCGACTTCTTCCGGAACGCCGAGGGACTTGAGTTGCTCGGCTTCCCACCGGCGCACGTCGAAACCGGCCGGAACCGCGTCCATCTGGTGCAGGCGCATATCGAGTATGGCCGACGACAATTGCTGCACCGTAAGGTAGCCTTGGTTGAACGTTTGCGCCTTGAGCAGGGACTGCAACATCGCTTCCGGAATTGGTTCGCCTTTAGAGTTGCGGGCGTGCTTGCGCAGGATCTCTGGCTCCGTCACCCAGTGTTCGTACACCTGCGCAGGAAACTCTACGAAGTCCCGCGGGACAGCGGTGCCTGATAGGCTGGGATAGCGGACCTTGCTAAGAAGGCCATGCAGTGCATGACCAAACTCGTGAAACAGCGTTTCCGCTTCATCGATTGAGATGACGACCCGCTGGCCGGGCGCTGCCGGCGGCAGGTTCTGATTGTTGACAACGATGGGCATCTCGCCGCGCAAGCTGCTCTGGTCGCGCAGACTGTTCATCCATGCCCCGGGGCTCTTGGTGGCGCGTGAGAACCAGTCCGCGTAGAACAAGCCGATCTTGGTTCCGTCAGCCTCTCGAACTTCCCAGACCCTTACGCCTTCCGCGTAGACGGGGATGTCCTGCCGTTCATGCATCGTGACGCCATAGAGCTTGTTGGTCGTCTCGAACAACGCATCGACCATGCCGTCGAGCGGGAAGTACTGCTTGAGCGCCGCTTCATCCAGTGCGAAGCGCTCTTTGCGGACCTTCTCAGCGTAATAGCGCCAGTCCCACGGCTCGACCTTGCTGATCTCATCCTGTCTCGCAATCGCTGTCAGGTCCTCCAGTTCCTCGTTCGCACGCAACAGGGCAGGTGTGATCACGGTCATCAGCAGCGCATCCGCCGCTGCCGGCGTTTTCGCCATCGCATCCTCAAGCTGGAACGCTGCGTGACTTGTTGCGCCCATGAGCTTCGCCCGCTCGGCGCGAAGCGTCACCATCCGCGCGATGGTCGCGTTGTTGTCATTGGCGTTGGCGTTGTCCCCGCGCATCACGAACGCACGCCAGACCTTTTCGCGAGCAGCGCGATTTGGGGCGGATGTCAGGAAAGGCTCCACAGCCGAGCGTGTCGCGGGGATCAGGTATTCTGCATCCCGTCCCGCCGACCTGGCGCCAGCTGCTGCGGCGGTGCGCTGGTCATCCGGTAGCCCCGCCACCTCTTCAGCACTCAAATAGACCGCGCTTGCCTTCTGGTCCGCGAGCAGGTTCTGGCCGAACGTCACGCCAAGATTTGCCAGTTCCTCATTGATCGCCGCAACGCGCGCACGCGCGTCGGGGTTCAACGCTGCGCCAGCGCGCACAAAGCGCTTGTGGGTCTCCGAGAGGAGCCTGTGTTGCTCTGGCGTCAAGCCAAGTGTTTCGCGCATCTTGTATAGCTGGTCGACGCGGCCAAACAGGTTCTGGTCGAGGTAGATTTCGTTCGAGAGTCGCGCCAGCTTTGGCGCAACGTTCTCTTCGATGGACTGGATCGCAGGCGTCGCGTCGGCTGACGAGACGTTGAAGAATGTGGCCGAGATCCTGTCGAGTAGTCGTCCAGACATCTCCATGGCTTCGATCGTGTTGGCAAAGGTCGGCGCCGACGCATTGTCGGAGATGCGGCGGTAGTCGTCGCGCGCTGCAGCGAGCGCGGCGTCAAACGCCGGCTCATAGTGTTCTGGCCTGATCAGGTCATACGGCGGGGCGCCCTCTGGCGTCGTCCAATCAACCAGAAGAGGATTAGAAGACTGGATGGGAGCCGTCATGGGGTTCGCTATCTTGGGAGTCTGGGCGGGGGCGTTAGCAGGCTGGATATCGGAAACGCAACCAGTGAGGCCCATGGCGATAGCCGTGCTCGCAAGAAGGACAAGTCTCAACTTCTGGCTCCTTCGACAGATTATCCAAATCAAGCGCGTAGAGGGCGCCTCCAATGGCGGAGGGCCGGAACGCAGACGCATAAATGCTATGTTATACCATAGCATTTGCAAGCTGTGCAGATACACAGGTTCATCTAGGCTGGTGAGACCCCTTCGCTCCACGCGGCGTTGAACCGGTCAAACCTGATCCCGAGGGCGCTGGACAACAGGACCCAGCCTGCCAGCGAACGCACACGAACACGGATGTACGCTCGAAGCGTGCTCACCTCCCGCGCTATCTGGGATTTCGCTTGCTGAAGCGGTTCAGAAGCCGATCAGGTCGATCGGAGTCTCTTCGCCGGTTTCAGCGTCGACATGGCTTGTCTGTCCGATCAGGGGATCGTCAGGCATCGCCGCCATGAGGCGGGCCACCTCGGCATCATGTTCGGCATAGACTTCCTCCACCGTCATGCCGGCGGGAATGAAGACGCCATCCGGTCCGTATGCGCCTGCAGGGGCCGGGCTCGCTTCGGCAGGATTTGTCAATATCAGCTTGGTCGGCCGCGCGTCCCCTACCGGCGCGACGACAGTGGTGGAAATTGCGGCGGGCGCCTGGATATCCGCGGGACCGGGACGTTCAGCAAATCCCACGGCCAGCAGACCAAGTCCGGTTGCGCCAAGTAGCACCAAGTTTATCGCCATGACCCTGCTCCTTGAGGGTCATACGCCCTTCGGCAGCATCCGTTCCGGATTTCAGGCCTTACGCATCAGTTCGCGCGCAGCTTGCTCGCCGGCATCGACCGCGCCATTCATCGAGCCGGGCCATTCGATGCTCGCGTGCTCTCCAGCGAACACGAGGCTGCCGCCGAGTTCCGTCCGCGCCGCGATCTCGCGAAAGCCGGTGTACTGGCCGGCCAGGGCGCCGGAATAGCTGCCGCCCGTGTGGGGATGGTTCGGCCAGAAGAGGCTGGAGCGAAGACGCGGGATCAGCGTGGTTGAGATGTCGGGTGAGAGCGCGCGCAAGCCGCGCTCGAGTGTGGCCAGAACCGCCGCTTCCTCGCTGCGTGCAGAGGCGCCAGCCAGATAGTTGGTCAGCACGCCGCCTTCGCCCGGTTGGCCGATGCTGCTCTCCCACAGACGCTGGAAGCCGCGATCGGAATAGAGCGAGGCAGTCATCGGCGCGTGCAGGTCGGGCAGGGTGCGCAGCCATGGCCGCGAAGATGTGGCGACCGCCAGCTTGGCATTTGCGCCATAGCCCAGTTCGTTGATCACCTGCATCTTGTCCGCCGGCAAGCCCAGCCCGCCAAGTCCCTTCACGGCGCGCAGGCGCGTAAACGGCAGCGTCAGCACCACGCGTCGGAATGTGCGCACGACCGGCCGCTTGGCTTCGTCTTCGAATGCCAGCCGGAAGCCGTCGCCCTCGCGCGTGATGGACGACAACACGTGGCGCAGATGCAGGATGGCGCGCCGCGAGAGTGGCGAGGTCAACAACCGCTTGGCCAGCGCTTCGGGCAGGCGCGAGGATCCGCCCGCCACGCGCAACAGCCCGCCGCCGGCGCCGAAGGGGGCGAATGCGCTGGCTGTGTCCGTCCCGATCGCATCGACAAGATTCAGCGACGACTGTCTGTCCACGGCAATGCCGAACTCGCTGTGATAGGCCAGCGCGAGAAGGTCGATCACCCAGGCTTCCGTGGAGCCGGAGAGACTTGCGAGGTAATTCGACAGGGGCAGCGCATCGAGATCGAGCGCGCGCTGGGTCCATGCGCCTTGCGCATCGAGCAGCGCCGCCTGGTCCGCTGCGATGCGCGTGGCCACGGGAAGGAAGGCGCCGGTTCCCCGCGCCGGATCGATCAGATCTTCGCCGAGCCGCACACCGCTCACATCGAAGATATCGCCCGCCGCCACGCCGTCGACATCCAGGCGCTGCAGATCGACCCCAAGTTCGCGACATAGCGTGATCAGGGAAGCGTGGGCCGGGGCGATGAACTCGCCGCCCAGTTCGGCGAACTGTCCCTCGGGCGTGAAATTGTCCAGCGTGTGCATGCGCCCGCCCATGCGGCCGCTGGCCTCGAACACTTCACAGCTGACGCCGGCATTAGCGAGACGCCAGGCCGTCACCAGCCCGGAGACGCCGCCGCCGACGATGGCGACCGCTTCCGGATCATTGACGGGCGTCGGCTCCTGCTCGGGTGAACATGCGGCCGCGGCGGCCATCATCGCCAGCGCTGCACGGCGGCTGATTGCGCGCGGCCCCACGCTGAGCCCGGGCTGGCGGGCTTCGGCGAGAATTGCATTGAGGCTGGCGAGTAGCGGTGTGCGCGCCAAGCAGTCCCCTCCTGGTCCGTGACGCTAGAAAGCCCATTCGCCTGGCCAAGACAAGAAAGGCCGGCATAAGAGACTGAAACTGGCGGGCCAGAAAACAGAAAGGGCCGCGCGGCGTTGCCGGCGACCCTTCCCGTCATTGAGCGGGGCCTTGCCCCTGGCCAATAGGCGCCGTCACGTCTCGCGCAACAACGCCCAGCCGGACTACGCGAGAACGCGAGCGGAGGCTGCTCCGAACGACAGACCGCGCATCAGGGTTTTACCCCGGCCCAGAGTGACTGACATCGGATCACCTCCTTTCGCAAAATTGACGATGGACAGAGTGTGGGGGCGGAAATCGGCTGACGCAAGAGGCGTCCTGCGGTTCAGCCCGGGCGAACGACTTTCACGGGAAGTTCCGTCTGCGCCTCGACCAGCACGATCTTGCCATCCACGCGCGCGTAATACTGTCCCGCAGGCGGCGCGGGCAAAGCGAAGCTGGCGGGGTTGGCGATCGCCAGCGCCGAAGTGGGCGCCACGCGGCGAAGCGGCAGGCCCATGTCGATTGTGGGCAATGGACGCGGGCCTGCGGGAACATCGGCGGTCGGATCGGTGATCTGTACGGGCAGCACCTGCTCGACCAATTCGGACGTCGCATCGACGATCACGAAGCGGCCATTGACGCGCGCGTAGTATTTGCCCGGCGGAGCAGGGGGCAGGAGATGCGCCTCCGGCTCGCTCACTACGGCGCTGGATGTGGCAGGCACGCGCGTGTTGGGAAGCGCGTTTGACACGAGATCGCGCTCGCGCTGTTCCCGCGCGCGGTCCTGCTCAAGTTGCAGTAACAGCCTGTCCTGCTCGCGCCGCAGCTCCAGATCGCGCAGAGCGGCCTCGGCGGCGCTGACGCCTGAGCCGGGGAGAAGCGCGCGTTGGCGTTCGCGCTGGCGGGCGGTTTCCAGCTCGTCGAGCTGGCGCTGTTCCTCGCGCCCGAGCTGCATCTCCAAACCCTCGAAGCGCGGCAAGGGCTGTTCGATCTGCGCAAAGGCGGGCGCGGCGGATGCGGCCAACAGGATAAGGATGAAGGAACGAAGCATGCCGACAATATAGCCCGTCCGCGCTTCGTTTGCATGATGCAGGTTCAGTTGCGCGATCACCCTCGGGTGATTGGTACCAGCAGTTACCTCACGCAGGCGAGCGCGAAGCACGGCCGCGTTTCACGGTTCCGGCTGTCCGCGCCTTTTCTGCGAGCCGCGCCTTGAGCCCCTCGATGAAGGTCTGCAGGCCGAATTCGAAGCCTTCCTCGCCTGTGCCCACAATGCCGATCGCGGCTCCCGCGCCCTTGTTCGACTGTTCCTGCAGGGCGGCGCCGATCGCATAGCGGCGCAGCGCCTGCATGGTCAGCCGGCATTCCATATCGGCAAGGCCCGAGCGCATCAAAGTCTTCACATTCTCTTCGAACGGGATCCGTGTCTTCGGAAAGCGCGGGCGGGGCCGGGCCATTACTTGTGCTCCGTCGCGTCGCGACAGGGCCGTGCGCCGGATGCGGCGCGCGCCTTCGGCCAGCCAGTGGTCCCAAACGAAGTCCGGTCCGTCGATATCGGGCGCCAGCAACGCTTCCTCGAACATGACGCCCGACATCTCGTTCAGCAATTCGTTCTTGTCCTTGAAGTGCCAGTAGAGCGACGCGCTCTTGATCCCCAGCTCCGCAGCGAGCCGGCGCGTGGACAGGCCATCGACGCCGACGTCATCCAGAAGTTTCAGGGCGGTTTCGACGATAACGGCGCGATCGAGATTGCCCCGTTCGCGCGGCCGCGCCGTCGCATCGGCTGCGTCAAGGCGGCTCATGGCAGGGTCCTCCTGGTGCGGGCCGGGGGCAACCGAAGCGGGGACATTATTCTCGCCTAGCGCCTTTTCAATGCCGGTTTTGTATCGAGATGTCGCACAAGGTCCCGCCACGGCGCGAGCGACCAGTAGGACGTCGCAAGGCCCGAAGGCGAGGGAAGGACGAACACATCCGGTTCGGCTCCGACGCCGACCTGAAGCCCCGTTTCGATGCGGCCGGTGGCGCGGTTGAGCCACAGGCTTGCAGCCTTCTTGCTCGTGAAGGCCAGAGTGCGCGGTTTCAGCCGTTCAACCTTCTGCCTGAACGCGGCCACGTCGAATGTTTCGTGCGCGATGGCTGCATCGACGCCCCAACCGGTCTTGCAGAAGTCCGTGAGCCCGATGCCCAGCGCCAGAAGCTCGGGAAATTCCTGCGGCGCGAACTGGCGCGGCGTAATTCCGGCCTCATGCAGCGCACGCCAGAAGCGGTTGCCCGGATGCGCGTAATAGGCTCCCACGGCTGCTGACATCGGTCCCGCCGCCGTGCCGACGAACCAGACGCGCAGATTGGGCGCCAGCCTGTCGGGCAGCACGTGAGCCTTGTCGGCCATCAGTTGGTCTCGCCCATGCTTCCCCCAAGCCGCACATTTTCCGGCAGGCTCGCAGCCTGTTCGGGTGTCAGCGCCTCTATAGGCACGACATAGGTGTGGATCGAGAAAGCCGTTGCTGTCGGCGTGAGGCGTTTCAGCGCCTGCCGCTCCACGCGAACATAGACGGGACCTGCCGGGTCGAACGGCCTCCGCTCGTGTTCGAGGCGAGGCTGGTGCAGTTCGGGATCGTTGTAGCACAGCACGTTGGCGCGCCACACGGCATTGCCTTGCTGCAGCACGTCCATCACGCGATTGACGCGCTTTGCGATGTTCTCGTCATAGCGGTCCACGGGCTGGTGGATACCCAGCATGTTGCGGCCGATCTTCTGGGCGAGTGTCCAGCTTGCAGGAAAGCACAGCACGGCGGAGGCGAGGACGTGGCCGGCGGGTGTCTGTTCGAGGATCAGGAAATCCTCCTGCGCGAGCCGGGCGGCAATCACGACCGGGTTCTCATCCGAGGCGAGGCCGACCACGGCGCCATCGGGCCTGAGAATGCCGCCGTCGACGCGCGCATAGCCGGGCAGGGCCAGCACGTTGGCGACCACTTGCTCCAGAAGCGCCGCTTCCGCTGCAATCGGTCCGGAGACGCGCATCACGACTTCCTCGCGCCGCTGCGTTATCAGCCGGTCGCGATACGCCATCTGGCCCGCATAGGCGTCGTCGATGCGCAGCCAGTCGCCTTCAGCAACGGGCTGCAGGCCGGGCAGGCGCGCTGCGAGCGCGTCCGTCCATGGGGCAACGGGCAGGGAAGACTGACAGATGGGATTTCCGATGTTCACACGCGCACAATCCGCGCGGACGAAGCTTAGTCAACGGCGATGCTGGAACCGCTAGAACCGCTTGAACGGCTTGGGCGCCTGTGTAGCGCTGGCTTTTGCGACCACTTCGCCTGCCGGATTGTAAATCTCGCCCTCGATGAAGCAGATCGAGCGTCCCCATTTGAGGATGCGGGCCTCGCCGGTTGCTGCGCCGACGAACAGCGGGCGCAGAAACGACACCTTCATCTCCAGCGTCGGCGCGTTCATCGTGACGTTGGATGCGATAATCGCTGCCGTGCTCATCGCTTCGTCCAGCATGGCGCAGATGAAGCCGCCCTGGATCGCACCGGTGGGGTTGGCGAATTCCGGCCGCGCCTCGAACGTGAATCGCGAGATCATCGCGGCCTGGTCGACGGCGACAAGCTGCATGCCCAATGTCTGCGTGCAAGGCGGCCGCTTCGTCGAGTTCTTGAAACGCGCAAGCATCTCCGCGTCGGAAAGGCGTGGCTTTTCCTCTGGCGGGCTGTCGCTGCTCATCTTTGCCGTCGGGCCTATTTGCGCCTGAACGCGTCGAGCGAGACGACTGCGCCCTTCGGCCCATCCTCGGCCTGCTGGTGGGCAGCCGCCGCCGGGTCTGAGGTTGCGAGCGGAAGCACGGCGTCCCCGCCGGCAGGACGGGAGTCAGTGTCCAGTTGCAGGCCAAAGTTCAACGACGGGTCCACAAACCGGGAAATCGCGGCAAAGGGAATACGCAGCGGATGATTGATGCCGCCGAATTTCAGCGTCACCTCGAACCTGTCCTCATGGACATGGAAATCCTGGTACTGGTGCTGAAGGACAATGGTCATCTCGTCAGGGAATTTGTCCTTCAGGTCATCCGACATCTGCACGCCCTGAAGGCGGGTGCGGAAGGTGATGTAGTAATGGTGGTCGCCAGGCAGGTAGCCGAGCTTGGCAGCCTTCGCCAAGGCCGCCCGCACGACGGCGCGCAACGCGGCCTGCGTGAGGTCGTGATAACCAATATGATCCTTCGCGGATCCCGGTCCCCGGTCCAACATGCTCTCCCTCGCCTTGGGATGAGAGCTAAGCCCTCATCGCAGTTGGGTAAAATGGGTTCAAGCTTAAGGCGAACCGCGACGGGTCGCCTCATGGCATCAGGACGATAAGAACCATCCCGGCCTTCTCGGCAAGAGAGGAGGCCAACAATTCATTTCCCCAACGCGCAAAGCGCCCTATCCTCCCGCATATGAGACGCCCAGCAAAGCCTTATCGCTCTCGCAAGATCGGCGACCGCACACTCTCTCCCGAGACCTTGATGATGGGGTATGGCTTTTCGCCTCACCTCTCCGAGGGCGCACTGAAGCCACCACTTTTCCAGACATCGACCTTCGTTTTCGAGACGGCCGAGGACGGCAAAGCCTCGTTCGAACTTGCCTACGGGCTGCGGGAGAAGCGGCGCGACGAGGAGATGCATCTCATCTACTCGCGCATCAACAACCCCAATCTCGAAGTTCTCGAAGACCGCCTTGCCGTATGGGACGGCGCAGAAAAAGCGCTCGCCTTCGCGTCGGGCATGGCAGCAATCTCGACCACGCTGATGACCTTCCTGCGACCGGGCGACACGTTCGTGTTCTCCGAACCGGTCTATGGCGGCACGGAATACCTCGTTCACAACATCCTGCCGCAGTTTGGCGCAAAGGGTGTGGGCTTCATGGCCGAGGGCGGGGCAGAAGCTTTCCGCGCGGCTGCTGCTGAGGCGGCTGCGCTTGCGGCGAAAACCGGCGGCAAGGTGGGCGCAGTTTACGTAGAGACGCCGGCCAATCCCACCAACGGCCTTGTCGATATTGCGCTCGCGCGTGAGGTGTCGGAATCCCTGAAGGGTCCGGCAGGCCGGCCGCCTGTGATCGTCGACAACACCTTCCTGGGTCCGCTCTGGCAGCAGCCTCTCGCGCTGGGCGCGGACATCTGCGTCACCTCGCTTACCAAGTATGTCGGCGGCCATTCGGACCTGATTGCCGGCGCGGTCTCCGGTGAGGCGAGCTGGATCGGGCAGGTCGCCGTCTTCCGCACCATTCTTGGCACGATGACCGATCCGCATACGGCCTGGCTGCTGCTGCGCTCGCTCGAGACGCTCAAGATCCGGATGGATGCGGCTGAGCTCGGCGCGCGGAAGGTGGCGGCCTACCTTCAATCACATCCGCGTGTGAAGTCGGTCTGGTACCTGCCTTTCCTGCCGAAGGACCATCCCGACCGCGCGCTCTTTGAAAGACAGTGCCGCACCGCGGGCTCCACCTTCTCCTTCGAGATCGTGGGCGGGGAGGCGGAGGCGTTCGCCTTCCTCAACAAGCTGCAGGTCATCAAGCTGGCCGTGAGCCTGGGTGGCACCGAGACGCTCGCCTCCCATCCCGCGGCGATGACCCATTCGGATGTGCCGCCTGATGAGCGCAAGCGGCTGGGCATCACGGAGTCACTGGTTCGCCTTTCGATCGGTGTGGAGAATCCAGATGATCTGATCGCGGATATCGAGCAAGCGCTGGGGCAGTAGACCGTCCTCGACGCCACCTCCGCGCGGTGCTACTCCCGCGCCATGGCTGACACTCTGACCTCGTCGGATTTCGTGCCGCAGACGGTGACCCCGCCTGAGAAGCCGCTGCCTCTCGTGCGCGGCCTCATGCAGATGATCGCCAATCCACTCTACGTATGGCCGCAGGCCATGTACGAGAACCCCTATCATGGCGTGAAGTGGATCGGCCGCACCTTCCACTACATCCGCAAGCCGGAGCACATGAAGGCGGTCTTCCTCGACCATGCTGACATCTTCAAGAAGTCGCAGTTCCAGAAGAAGCTCGTCGGCCCCGCGCTTGGCGACGGGCTGCTGACGGCGGAGGGCGAGCACTGGAAGTTCCAGCGCCGCGCCGCGTCTCCCGCTTTCCGCATCGATGCGCTGCGCGCACTCGTGCCGGCCTTCTCGCATGCGGCGCAGGAAACCATCGAGCGCGTGAGCGCGATGCCCGCTGGACAGCCGGTGGATGTGATGCAGGAGATGCAGCACGCCACGCTCGATGTGATTGTCGAGACGATACTCGGCGGCGCCGATCCTGAGTTCGGCTATGACCGCATGGCGCGGATCGTGTCCGACTATATTGAGCACATGGGCAAGCCCGACATGCTCGACATGTTCGGCACGCCCAACTGGGTGCCGCGCCCGTGGGGCGGGAAAGGCCGCCGCCGCGCCGCCGAACTTCAGAAGTCGGCCGTCAACGCCATCAACCGTCGCCGCGCTTCGGGCGGGCAGCAGAAGGACCTGCTCGGCCTGCTGCTCGCCGCGCGGGATCCCGAGACGAGCAGGGGGCTGTCCGACATCGAACTGCGCGACAACGTCGTCACCTTCATTGGCGCGGGTCACGAGACGACGGCGCTTGCGCTTACCTTCTCGCTCTATCTGATCGCCAACGCGCCGGAGGTTCAGGAGCGCTTGCTGCGCGAAGTGCTGGACGTCTGCGGCGACAAGCCCATCGACGCGGCGATGGTGGACGATCTCGTCTACACCGAGCAGGTGATCAAGGAGGCGATGCGCCTCTATCCGCCGGTGGCCATCATTGATCGCATGGCGACCGAGGACGTCGATATCGGCGACGCCATGGTGAAGAAGGGCGATTTCACATTCGCGCTTGTCTACATCATGCATCGCCACAAGCTGTTGTGGGAAAACCCCGAGCGTTTCGATCCCGAACGGTTCTCGCCCGAGAACGCGAAGAAGCTGCACCGTTTCCAGTACATGCCCTTCGGCGCAGGCCCTCGTATCTGCATCGGAATGAAGTTCGCCTACATGGAGGCGGTCGCCATGCTCGCCACGCTGGTGCGCGGCTTGCGTTTCCTTCCGAATGCGGATCACAAGGTTGAACCGAATATCCGGATCACGCTTCGGCCCGAAGGCGGAATGCCACTCTTCGCGGAGCGCCGGTAGGAGTGGTTCTTGCGTTCGCTCGCCCGGATACCCGCCCCGCGTGATTTGATGGGGTATGTCCAGGACCTGCTCTGGTCCTCGGGAGAGCTGGGCCGCTGTGTCGTGAGGCGCGGCTGGATGAAGCCCGAGACATGGGCGCTGGCCCCGGCCGATGCGCAGCCTTCGAAAGCCTCGCTGCAGCCTGATGGCAGTCTTGTTTACACGAGCGACGCCAACGAATGGCTCGACACGTGGATCATCGCGCAGGCGAAGGTTGCCGATCATCTCAGCCTTGTCGCGCATGATCCGCTTGCGCCGCCGGTGGACGAAGGCGCGCAGATTTTCGGCAGCATCGGCACGTGGGATGCGCGCGGGGCCGACAACTACTTCGTCGTGCCCAAGGACCAGCTCGCGCCCGGCGTGATGCGGGACGCAACGCAGCTGATGATCGGCGACCAGTACGTGTTCTTCATCATCGAGGATGACTGGCCGTTCGGCGACGCGCGCGCGCTGGAGGGTCTCGCCTACAGCGTGAAGCACGTCATCGTGCCGATCGACGATGGCGAGAGCTATGCGGTAATTTCGGGGAGCTAGCCTTCCAGCTTCACTTCCAGCGTGATCTCGATGGCGGCGAGCGCCTTTGACACCGGGCAGCCGGCCTTGGCTTTCTCGGCGGCCGCCTGGAAATCCGTCGCGCTCATGCCGGGCACATTGCCGGTGAGGGTGAGCGCGCTCCTCGTGATGCCGACGCCGGGCTTCACTTCCACTTCGGCGGTCGTGGTGATCTTCGCGGCGGGATGGCCGGCTTCGGCGAGGAAATGCGAGAGCTGCATGGTGAAGCAGGAGGCGTGCGCGGCGGCGATCAGTTCTTCCGGGTTGGTCGCGGACTTGCCGCTCTCGTCCTCGAAGCGCGCCTTGAACGTGTAGGGGCTGTCCTTGATGACGCCGCTCTGCATCGAGATCGCGCCAGTGCCGGTCTTGAGATCGCCAGACCAGACGGCGGTGGCTGTGCGTTTCATGGGGGGCTCCTAGGATGCACCATCAAGATAGGTTGACGGGCTCAGTGTCCAACCCTCAAAGCGGCTTGGCAGATATTTGCGATCAGCTGTTCCGCATCGTCGGTATTGGCCACGGGGCGCATCCTGGCCCACCGCGCGGCGTCGCTGCCCGAGCCGGAGCCGGCGTAATCGTCATTGCTGAGTTTCAGGAGTTCGACGATGTCCATCGCTTCGATCGTCACCAGATTACTGCCGCAGCGCGCAATATGTGTGCTGATGATCGCGCCAGCGGTGTTGATGCTGCGGCCAATCTGCTTGTCCGAATCGAAGACAGCGAATGCGCCCGACCCCCACCTGCTGGCGAAGCCCTTGTGGAACCGCGCTGCGATCTCGCTGATCGGGGTAGCTGCGTCTTCGAGAGGAAGGGGCAGCACGGCAAGCTTCAGCACCCTGTAGGTATCGCCTTCAAGCCAGCTGTCGATGTACATGTCGGAAAGCTTGCGGACGGGCAGCTTCGCAGCGAGTTCAGCGCGCCCGCCAGTCCTGAGGAGTGTCGTGAAGAGAAAGCCGCCCTTGGTCTCGGTGCTGGCTACTGTGTAGTCAGCGGGCGGCTCGAAACAGATATTGCCCGCCTCGACGCAGGCAGGCTGAGCACTCGTCGGCGCAGCAAAAAACAGAAGAGCCGCAAAGGCGAGCAACGAACTGGTCAACGCTCGACGCCCCCGTATGTTCGACATTGTGCTCGACATCCGGTCCATGGCTCGTCCCCGTTGCAACCAGAAAACAAGTGGGGCGGCTTCTGTTGCCAGGCGCCGCCCCGAGCCCCGCCTTAGCTTGCTAGAGCTAAGGACTTAGGTTAGGAATTCACCAGCTGCTTACGCAGCGAGGCGAGCTTCCTGAGCAAAGTTGTCGTTGGCAACTATTGCGAATGGGCTTCTGTCGGGGCCCAGGCGGGCAAAGTCTTCGCCTTTACACGTCCGTCGATCCTGTGTCGGCCCCAGACAGTCCGGCCAACGACCGGGGAGAAATCTGGTGGAGCCGCCGGGCACTGCCCCCGGGTCCGGTCCGCTTATTACGCGAGGGTTTATCGCCATATTTCCCAATCCTTGCGGACGGGGAACACGATCAATATAGGCGCGAAAGCCTTAACCGCAAACAACTGATCTCTGTGACCAATCAGGGGCAAGTCAGCGCCTAAGCAGCCCCACATCAATGCCAAGCATCGCCAGCAGCATTGCGCCGGCAAACACCAGCAATGCGATTGCGCCGAGGATACGGAAGAACCAGAACACCCGTGACATGCGCGCTCCTGAAGCGCGCAGCATTCACGCTCAAACGGTGAGCCGCAACACCAGCGTTAGTGCGTCGTCACGCAGAACGCATTCAGCCGGTTGCCGTCCGGATCGCGGAAATAAGCCGCATATAGACCGCCGCCATGTTCCTGCGGCTCGGCTTCGGCGACGCCGCCATGGCGCAGAGCGACCTCAAAGATCCGCTGCACCTGCTCGGGATCGTCAGCCTGCAGCGGCGCGATGCCCTGCGCCAGCATCGGCGCGGATTCGCTGACCGCGAGGCCGAAGCCCGGCAGTCCCCACGCCACCAGATCGCCAGCCTCGATCGAGCGGCGGACCCCGATCTCGTGGGCGATCAGGTCGTAGAAACGCTGTGCCCGCGCCAGATTCCGTGTGCCAAGCGTCACATAGCCCTCGGCCAGATCAGCTGCTGGCGTCATATCTCTCGCAAAACCGGCGTCGTATGCCATGATGCGTGCCTCGACCGGGTGGGAATCACCGTCGAGAACAAACATAGAACATCAGTACGGCGCCGGCAAGAGTCCGCCTACATTTCGCGTGCCCGCCCCGTGATTTCCCTACAAGCCATCTGGCGTTGGAACCCGAAAATCGGCAGCATCCCTCAAGAATTTCCACTTGTGCAAAGTCCTGGGGAGGGACGGATGAAAAAGCTGGTCGCTGAAGCGGTCGGAACCGCCACTTTGGTCCTTTTCGGCTGCGGGGCCGCCGTCCTGGCCGGGCCTGAGGTAGGGCAGCTGGGTATCTCGTTCGCGTTCGGACTCGCCATTGTCGCCATGGCGTATGGCATCGGCCCGGTTTCGGGCTGCCATATCAATCCTGCGGTCTCGCTTGGCGTCTTCATGGCCGGCCGGATGACCGTGAACGAGATGCTGATGTACTGGGCCGCCCAGTTTGTCGGCGCGCTCGTCGGCGCGGGTATTCTTTATGTCATCGCTTCGGGACAGGCTGAACAGGCGGGCGTGGCCTACGAGGTCGGCGCCTACGGCCTCGGCTCCAACGGTTGGGGAGCCGACTATCTCGGCAAATACTCGATGACAGCCGCGTTGGTGTTCGAGATCGTCGCCACCTTCCTTTTCGTGGCGGTCATCCTCGGTGTCACGCAGGAGAAAGGAAATCCCGCCTTCGCTGGCCTCGCGATTGGACTCACACTGGTGGTGATCCATATCGTCGGCATCCAGGTTACGGGCGTGTCGGTGAACCCCGCACGGTCGTTTGGTCCTGCCGTATTTGCGCAGGGCGAGGCCCTGAACCAGCTCTGGCTGTTCATTGTCGCGCCCCTGGCCGGCGCCGCCATGGCGGGCCTGGCCTTCCGTGGCAAGCTGTTGAGCGCCGACTAAGCTGTTCGGACTGTCATCAACGCGGATGAAGGTTCCCGGTGGGGGCTCGGTGCTTGTGCCCGAGCCCTATAACCGCGTGCCCAGCTATCCGGCCTACGCCGAACGCGTCGCCGACAAGGTCCTGATCGGATACCGCAACTGGCGCTCAACAATGTCCGGCCATCCCGAATGCGACGGTATGATTGCAGTGGGCCTCGCCTCGAAATTCGAAAGCCTGCGCGCATTCATGCAGACAAGCCGCGGCGGCCTTTCCATCCAGTGGAGCGCCGCTGATACGGTTCCGGGAACTGCGTGGACGTCGAACGAGCAGCGCTATCCGGTCGAGGACCGTGAAGGCGAAGATGGGCCCGAACTGGTCCAGCTGCTCGCGGTTCATCGATCGGGCTGGTTTGATGTCTATGACGATCCCGCTTTGATGTATGTTGCTAGCAGCCGCAGCAGCGTTCATGTCGCTGTGTGGATCAAGAACAAGCACGGCGGCGCGCGGCGCGCGGCTTCGCTGGTCCGCCGCATCGCAGCATCGTTCCGACACTGAACGTACGCATCAGCGGAACTGTCTGAACACGCAACGACAAATCACGCGCGCGCCATTGCGCCGCCCGATCATCGCCCCATATCGGCATGCATGGATGCGGGCAGGGGGGGCGTTCAACGCCCGGCCCGATTGTCCTTTCAACGACAGGTCCGGCCTGAAGAATACGGGAGTTCGCTATGGTCGAAACGCGCAACCTCGAAGCCGTCCAGCGTGACGAGCGCATGCTCATGTCCCGCCTGGTTGAGCGTCAGGGCCTTTCGCGTGAGGAGGCCCGAAAGACCGTGCACGAATATCGCGAAGGCAAGCGCGTCGAGATCGATCCGGCCCTGATGGAGGGCCTTGAGGCGATCTGATCGCCGCGCGTCATTGCCGATCAGCCGTCACACATCCTTCGCAGAACGCGGCTCGCGCCACATCGCTTCCAGCGGTGGTCCCCCCGGCCCCGGCTCGAACAGCTTCATCCGCTCGAACCCGCGCGACCGGTAGAACCCCATATTGGCCGGGTTCGAGTTCTCGAGATAGCAGGGCAGGTGATCGCGATCGGCCGCCGCCAGAACCGGCGCCATCAGGGTCTTACCCAGCCCCTTGCCGCGCGCGGCCTTCCGCGTGCCGATGGTGAAGAGATAGAGGTGCGGCGCGGTCGGGTGTTCCTTCGCCATCGTTTCGGCTGCGGTGAGGCCGCGCTTTGCCGCGCCACGTGTGCCCTTTGTCGTTATGGCCGCCACGAGTCCCATCATGGACAGAAACGGAAGCTCCCGGTTTGCCGAGGAATGACACCACATCGTCGCGCCAGAATCCCCGCTGATGTGGCAGAAGCCACGCGGAAGATAGACGCTGCGCGCCAGCGTGCCGAACACCGACGCCATCGGTTTCGTGTTGCCGAAGATCCAGAGGTTCACGGGATCCTCGGCGAATGCCTCTGCGGTGATCGCGCCGAGCTGGCGCCAGTCGTCGCGGCTGGCGGTGCTCATTCCCCTGGGCAGTTCGATTTTCGGAACCCCGGTCTCTCCAGCCCGCGCCATGTCCGACTCCCGCATCTCTGATCCTGTCCCGCTATCATGCAGCGCGCGGCGGGGCCATTGTATGCCGGCGGGTCGCCGACTAGCTTTCATGAAGAAGCAGGATCGCCTCATGCTTGAACCGTTCCCCGAACCAAGCGATGCGGAGATGGACCAGGTCCGCCGCATGAACGCACGCCTGCGCTGGGCGCCACGTTTCCGCGCGCCAACGCCACTCGGCCGCATGGTGATCCAGACCATGTTGGGCGCACAGACATTCTTTCCGGTCGGCCTCCGAGGTGTTGGCGTATCGACACAGCACATCACGCACATGGGACACGCGGTATCGCTGCGCATCCTGACGCCCGCGCGGGGTGAGGTGCGCGGCGTCTATATCGATTATCACGGCGGTGGCTGGGCGATCGGTACGGCCGCCATGGATGATCTCGTCAACGCCGCCATCGTGCGAGAGACGGGCCTTGTGGTGGTCAGCGTCGACTACACAACACTCCCCGACATCACGTTCGAGAACCAGATTGCGCAGGCGCACGCCGCTGCCGACTGTATGTTCGAGAATGCGGCGGCCGAGTTCAGCGCACACAATCTCTTCATCGGCGGGGAATCCGCCGGCGCTCACCTTGCCGCCTGTGCGCTGCTGCGCCTGCGCGACAGCCGGGCCGACTTTGGACGCCTCAAGGGCGCGGTGCTGTTCTATGGGCCCTATGATCTCTCCGCCTCGCCAAGCGTGCGGAGCGCCACGCGCGACACGCTGGTGCTGGACGGACCGGCGATGGTTCCCGGCATTGCGAAACTGCTGCCGGATCGAGACGAGGCGGGCAGGCGTGCGCCGGACGTCTCGCCGCTCTATGCGGATCTCTCGCGCCTGCCGCCCGGGCTGCTTCTGTGTGGCGCCATCGACCCGCTGATCGACGACAGCCGCATGATGGCGGAACGCTGGAAGGCGCAGAGCGGCAACGCGAGGCTTATCGTGGTTCCCGAAAGCCCGCACGCCTTCAACCGTCTGCCGACGCGGCTTGCCGCGCGCACCAACGCTTTTGTTCGCGCCTGGCTACAACGTCGGCTGGCAGCGGCCAGTGCTGCTGTGGCGGCGGAGTAGAGGAACTGAAGGTTCTCCACAGGCCCATCAACTTGCCATGCGGCGGGGCCGTGCGCATGACTTGGGTGAGCCAGAACGCGAATCGACCGGACAACCATGCGCCAGTATCTCGATCTCCTGCAGGACATTCTCGACAACGGTGTCGACCGCGGCGACCGCACCGGAACCGGCACGCGCGGCGTGTTCGGCCGCCAGATGCGCTTCGACCTCGCGCAGGGCTTTCCCATGCTCACCACCAAGAAGCTGCACCTGCGCTCGATCATCGTGGAACTTTTGTGGTTCCTGCGGGGCGAGACCAATGTGAAATGGCTGCAGGAACGCGGCGTCTCCATCTGGGATGAGTGGGCAGACGACAACGGCGATCTTGGTCCGGTCTACGGCAAGCAATGGCGCAGCTGGGCAGCCCCCGATGGCCGCACCATCGATCAGATCACCTGGGTCCGTAACGAGATCATCCAGAACCCAAATTCCCGGCGCCTGGTCGTGTCGGCCTGGAACCCGGCCGATGTGGACAGCATGGCGCTGCCGCCATGCCACTGCCTGTTCCAGTTCTTTGTCGCGAACGGCAAGCTAAGCTGCCAACTTTACCAGCGCTCGGCCGACGTTTTCCTGGGCGTTCCTTTCAATATCGCATCCTACGCGCTGCTCACTGTCCTGATGGCCAAGGCGACGAAACTGGAGCCCGGCGAGTTCGTTCATTCCTTCGGCGACGTCCACCTCTACGCGAATCACTTCGATCAGGCGCGCCTGCAATTGCAGCGTCAGCCCAAGCCGCTGCCCCGCCTGCAGCTCAATCCCGCTAAATCCGACCTGTTCGGGTGGGATTACGAAGATTTCACGTTGCTCGACTACGCAGCGGACGCCCACATAAAGGCGCCTGTGGCGGTCTAGTTGTACACAACCGGCCGTTCGCACGTGCGGCATCACGGCTTGGTGTATCGTGAATGGATTCAAGCATTTCCATGCGCCAGGGTGGGCCATCGTTTTAGGGCCGTGCGAGGTGTCCTGGCGACGCCTTCTTCATGGGCAGGCTGACCGGCGAACTCGCACGCCCTCAAACTGACTGAATCGCAACAATTCAACACCTTGTGCTTTTCGCGCTCTCGTCAGAATAACAGGCGCCGCTTGGAAAATGATCTTCCTTGCGGGTGTGATCCGTCGGAGGGATCTGATCCATGTCGTTCAAAATGATCGCTGCTGTGGCTGCCTCGGCTGCCGCTCTCGCTCTCGCCGCTTGCGGCGAAGCTGCCAAACCTGCTGAAGAAGCTGCCCCGGCCGCCGCGCCGGAAGCTGCTGCCCCGGTCACGCCGGAAGCTGCCCCGGTGACCCCGGAAGCCGCCCCGGCCACCCCGGAAGCTGCCCCGGTTGAAGGCGCTGCCCCGGCTGCCCCGGCTGCCACGCCGGAAGCTGCTCCGGCTGCCCCGGCCCACTAAGGGCTTCTGGCTTAGCTGGAATCAAAACTCGCAAGAGTTGTGGAAAGGGCGGCCCCAACAGGCCGCCCTTTCTGTTTCTGCAATTCGCCCTCTGCAATTCGCCCTGTTGTCGATTTGAGGGGACGGCCTCAGGCCGCCGCGGGATCGACCTCGCCCCGTTTCTCGCGCGCACGGATCATCGCCGAGACCACGACTGCGCCCACCATCTTTCCGAGGATGAAGAACACGAAGTTCGCCGCGTTGAACATCGTGCCGGGCGGATCGCCCAGATTCATCTGCCGCGCCAGGTCAGCGCCATACAGGAAGACTGTCGTGTCGATCGGCGAAGCTGCTGCGCTCGAGAGCAGGATTCGTGTGGAAAGCCTGTATTTGGTGAAGGTGTAGATCAGCCAGTCCACACTCTCCGAGATCGCAAAGGCAGTCGCCGAGGCGATCGCGATCACCGGCCACGAATAATAGAACGACCACGCAATCGCCAGCGCCATGAGTGCCAGGACCTTGTGGCCCATCTCGCGCTGTACGAAGTCGCGCAGGACGAACACCATCCCCGTCGCAATGGTCAGCGGGTTGAAGACGATCGGCGTCGCCGTGCCCAGATATGGCCCCAGCACTTCTGTGAGATTGATCTCGATCGCCGCGCTCTTGCCGAAGCTCCAGTTGAGGAGGGGAATGAGCGCGACATAGACATAAGCCCACGTCCGCCCCTGCAGGAACCAGATCAGCGTCCCCGTCGCGGCAAGACCCAGCAGCGCCAGCCATAGCTGGTCTGGTGCGCCATTCGTCAGCGCCCCGACAATCTCGTTCCAGACGGATTCCATCCGCGCCTGCTCCGACCCGCTTGCGCCAGCCGCCGAACGAGGTTCGACTGCCCAGCCACTTCATACGTCCCGTGCCAGCCTTTAGCGAGATAATCGTGCAAGCGTCCATCTTTCCTGACACACACGACCCAATCGGCGTGCGCATCGTCGCCGCGATAGGCAGGCGGGGGGAGCTTGGCGTCAACAACATGCTGCTGTTCCGCCTGAAGGCGGACATGGCGAATTTCCGCCGCATCACCGCGACAACGCCAATGCTGATGGGCCGCAAGACGTGGGACAGTTTCCCCAAACGTCCGCTGCCGGGCCGGCCGAACATCGTCGCGACCCGCAATCTCGACTTCATGGCGCCCGGCGCCCACGTCTATTCCAGCGTGCCGCCCGCGCTCGCCGCCGCCCGCGCCATGGCGGCGCTGGCTGGGGTCCCCGAGGTCTCCATCGTTGGCGGGGCCGATATCTATGCGGCCGCCCTTCCAGTCGCTACGCACATGACCCTCACCGAGGTCGACGCCGAACGGGAGGCCACCGTCTTCTTTCCGGACTTCGATAGGGCAGAGTGGCGCGAAACGTCCGCAGTCCGCATCGAAGCCGACGCGAAGAATGAGTGCGCTTTCGTGATCCGCGAACTGGAGCGGCGTTGACCGCAGCGTGCTATTCGCGCGCAACGCTTTCCTAGGTACGCAGCGCAGTCTACCGTGTTTCGCCGAACGGAGACTCCGATGCGTGAACGTCTTGCCCCTCTCGCCATGCTGGCGACTGCAGCCTGCGCCACGGGGGCGGCTGTCGTCACGCCGGTCACCAGCCTCGCCCCGCCGCTGGAAGCGTCGGTGGAAACGCTGCTCGCCACGGCTGCGCTGTGCTCGGCCGAGGAGTCGGGGCTTGCCGCTCCCACGCCTGACCTGAAGCTTGCGGACGGCATGGGCACGGGCGGCTTCAAGATCGACACGACTAACCCGGAAGCGCAGGCCTGGTTCAACTACGGCCTCGCGCTCAGCCACGCTTTCTACCACCAGGACGTGAAGGCCGCGATGAGGCGGGCGGTTGAACTCGATCCGTCCTGCTCGATGTGCGCGTGGGGCGAAGCGTGGGGCCTCGGACCCACGCTCAACTACGGCATTGACGAGGACGACCGGAAACTGGCGCTGGCCGCCGCCCTGCGCGCGCAAACGCTGGCCAAACCCGGCGATGCGCTGGCCCGCCGTCTCGCCGATGCGATGGTCGCTCGCTATGCCGAGCCCCCAGCCGCTGCCGAACAGCAGGCTGGCGCGAAGGCGGGGGAGGCCGGCGTCGTCGCCGAAGAGACCAGCACCGAACCGGTCTTTGCCGACACGCTTGCGAAGATCGCAGCTGATTATCCCGACAGGGTCGAGCTGTCCGTGCTCGCCGCGCACAGCCTGATGATGGCCTCCAGCGAGGAAGAGCCCGAGCGCCTCAAGGCCGCGCTCGTCATCCTCGAAGCCGTGTTGAGGGATCATCCCGACGATACAGGTGCGATCCACTACTACATTCACGCCACCGAGTTCGACGGCCGCGCCGAAGATGCGCTGCCCTATGCCAAGCGACTTGGCGACCTCGCGCCAATGGCTAGCCACCTTGTTCATATGCCCGCGCACACCTTCTTCAGAGCGGGGCTCTACCAGGAAGCGGCCGTGGTGAATGCCAAGGCGATCGAAACCGACGCTGCCTGGATGGCCGGGGGCGGCGACCCGCGTCCGCCCATGCTCGATAACTTTCCGATGCCGATGTACTACTCGCACAACCTCGCCTTTGGTCTTGCCGGCGCGATGATGTCCGGCGATGGCGAGCTGGCGCTGCGCTATTTCGAGCACGCCACGAAAGCCTATCCCGAGACTGGCGAGAAGATGCGCTTCGATCCGACGCCGCGCACCTACGTCGCGCTCGCGCGCTATGCACCCGACAGGATGCTCGCACTCGCGCCCAGTTCGCGCGACGACGACAAGTTCCGCGCCTACCACGCTTATGGCCGTGGCGAGGCGCTGTTGCAGAAGGGCGACGCCGCCGGCGCGCGCATCGAACTCGAAAAACTGCGCAAGGTGTCCGGCGATGATGTCGAGGCCCTGGTCGCCATCGCCGTGCTTGAAGGGCGTCTCGCCATGGCCGAGGGGAACCCTCGTGCCGCCATCGCAACCTTCGCCAGGGGCGCGGCCCTGCAGGAGGCCGAATTCGGCGGCTGGATGGATCCGCCGGACTGGTGGTACCCGCTTCGCCGCTCGCTCGCCGCGGCATACCTGAAGTCCGGAGACTTCGCGAAGGCGGAGACCGAGGCGTCTGCCTCGCTGGAGGCGTGGAAGCACGACCCGCTGGCGCTATGGGTGCTTGGCCGAGCCCAGTACGGCCTTGGCCGGGCCGGGGAGGGAGCTGCGACCCTCGCGGAGGCCCGCAAACTGTGGCGCGGGGACTTCGATTCGATCACCGCGGAAGCGATCTGAATCGGCATACCGGGTTTCGGAAACTGCCCAGTGCCGGGCTCGCGAGCTCCACTTTACGTTCACGGAAGCAAAAATATTTTTCCGCGGGTGTTTGCGCACACGCTCGCTGCGGCGCGATAAAGTGGCGTCTCGCTCAACAATGCCAACCGCTTAGGATTGTTGCCCTTACGTACATCTTCCGCAGCGTCCTTTTGGGCAATCACGGATAAGTGAGGTAGTGCCGCTGCGACAACTTGGACGCTGCAATCCATGGTGCGCTGCACTTTCAACCAGCCATACCTCGGTTCTTAGCCTGCTCAGGGCTCCCCAGCGGCGCCGTTGACGCGGCGTTGAAGCAACTCTCAGGATCACTACTGCGCGAGCCGTTCATGCCGGCAGCGCGCGGGCGTCACACACAGAGACAGGACGCCTCGGGAGGATCGCTGACAGGGAGGACGCGTCGAATGGCGCAGCTAAATCGTTTTTCAATAGTGAGTCTGCTCGCGCTGAGCCTGGCAATGCCAGCCATGGCGCAGGTAGAATCTGGACCGCAGCCACCGGCTGACGAAGACCAGGACCGGGCCAGCCGAGACGTCGTCGTCATCACGGCCCAGAAACGTGAAGAGACCGTCCAGGACATCGCCCTGGCCGTTACCGCCATTACCGGGGAACTGCGCGACGAAATCGGCCTGACGACCGTTCAGGACTACACGAACTTCGCGCCGGGCCTCACCTACTCAACCTCGAACGACCGACTCGGCATGCGCGGCGTCACGCGTACGTCGAACAACTTCGGCATCCGCTCGGGCATCTCGAACTATGTCGACGGCGTCTACTTCTCGTCGGCCATTCCGGCCGGCCGCGAGTCGATCTTTGTCGAACGCGTTGAGGTCGTGCGTGGTCCGCAGGGTACGCTGTACGGACGCGACTCCATCGGCGGCGCGCTGAACGTCATCACCAAGCGCCCAACGGAAGAGTTCGAAGGCCAGGTCAACCTCCAATACGGCGACTACGACACGCGCGCCGTGCAGGGCACATTCGCTGGTCCGATCACCGACTGGATGCGCTATCGCGTCGGCTATTCGCGCTCGGTGCAGAACGAGGGTTTCCTCACGAACTATTCGGGGCTCACCACGGAAGGCAGCCGTCGCGACGACACCTATGTGGAAGGCCAGCTCGAGTTCGACCTCGGCGAGGACTTCGACCTGTGGATCCGCGCCGGTCGGCTTAGCTGGGATGTCCGCTACGGCGCTCCCGGCGCGCGTACGGGCGTTGATGACCCCTACCCCTACAACACGCGCTTCTTCAACTCGACGGCCGAACTCGGCCCGAACGGTTGGGCGGGTCTCAACGACCCGACGCGCGAGCAGGTGGGTACGCAGAACACCAACCCGTCGATCACCGATCGCTGGGGCTTTAACACCAGCTTCGAAAACTTCGCGAAGCTCGCGCCGACAAGCGAACTGGCGGTCGAAGCCATCTGGCATGCCGACAGCTTCGACGTGAAATACCTCGGCGGCTACGTCCACTATAACTACAACCTGCAGCAGGATCAGGATGGCACCGCCATCAACATGTTCACCTGCACGACCGCGCTGTGCGGCTCGCCGACCTTCAACGGCCGTCGCGTTTCGTCCGAGCGGGTGTCGGACTACACGGAAAATCGCGGCTGGTTCTCGAACGAGCTCAACTTCCTGTCGACCTGGGAAGGCCCGCTGCAGCTGATCTCCGGCCTGTATGCCTACCAGGAAAATTACAACCAGCTGGTCTATGTCAGCGATCTCAACCACCCCGGTGGCGTGATCCGCGATCTGGGCGCAACGCAGGCCTGGGCCACCGCTGGTGGGCCGCTCCTCGGCGCGCCGCCGCCGGCCGCTCTGCCCGAGCTGCCGACCGCCATGGGCCGGAACTCCTGGTCCGGTGCGCCGATCGCAGGCGCGTCGTTGATGTACCACACCAACAACCAGGCGATTAACAACGCCTACGGCGCGTTTGTGCAGGCCGACTATGAAATGAACGATCAGCTGAAGTTCACGGCAGGCATCCGCTATTCGAAGGACATCCTCGATGGCCGCGAATACGCCCGCGTGATCAACCACTACGTCATCGAAAGCCTGCTCGAAAACGCATTCTCGGCGGGTTATGTGCCTGCGCTCACCGCGCCTCCGCCGTTCGGTCCGGGGCTGTCGCCAGCCGCCGCCGCTGCACAGGCACAGGTAATTGCTGCTAACGCCATCCCGACCCGTCTGGACGTCACCCGCACTCTGGGTGGCCCCGACCCGTCAACCATCACGGGCCCGACGGACTGCGGTCATGCTGGTCTCGGCGTCGTCAACCTCAACGAGACGGCAACCAACGCGTCGACCACGACGAACCCGGGCTGCGCCGACAAGAGCCGTTACGGCATCTACTATGACGCTGTGACGGGCAACGCCTATCGCGACCTCTACGCCACGTTCGAGGAAGTGACCGGCGTGCTCGGCGTCGACTGGACGCCGGACGCAGACACGCTGGTCTACGGTAAGTACAACCGCGGCTATAAGCCGGGCGGCCTTGGCTGCGCGGCGGTCAACTGCACGCTGGTTGTCACCCCGTTCACCGACAAGGAACTCGTTGACGCCTTCGAACTCGGCTTCAAGCGCACCTGGTCGGATTGGGACCTCACCACGAACGCAACCCTGTTCTTCTACGATTACCAGGGCTACCAGGTCTCGAACACGATCGTGCCGGACGATCCGGATGACGCCGGCCCGCTTCCGCGCCCGGCTGCCTACGCCTCATACGTCAACCTGCCGCAAGTCAACACGACTGGCTTCGAGCTGGAAACGATGTGGTATCCGACCGACAACCTGCGGTTCATCCTGAACTACGGCTATACCAACCCGGAAATCGGCGACACCCCGGCGCTGGTTCACGGCCTTGATCCGCTGGCGTTGGACCCTGAAGCTCAGCCGCTGGGCGATGTCGCGCTCTGCTCGCTGCGCGCTGGAGCCCTGCCTGCGAACGACCCGATCAACACCAACCCGGTCACTCGTCAGTGCACGGCCGGCACGGTGTCGCAGCAAGGCCAGAACCTGAACGGCAACATCCTGCCGTATTCTCCGAAGAACAAGGTCGCGCTCAACGGCACGTACACTTGGGACTTCGGCGATGGTTCGGAACTTGCCGCGTCGCTGTCCTACTTCTGGCAGGACGTTTCCTACACCTCGATCTTCAATCGCGAGTACACGGAAACCCCGGCCTGGGATCAGACAGACGCACGCCTCAGCTGGACCAGCGGCGACGGCGGCATCACGCTGATCGGTTACATCCGGAACCTGTTCGACGACATCGCCTACGATGGTCGTAGCTCGGGCGGACGGGAAGGCCTCAACCGCGCGGTCGCTCCGCAGGAGTGCTTCTCCTCGCCGGGCACCACCGCCGCCTTCGGCGCTCCGCCGGCGCAGTCCTGCTACACGACGGGCGAAACGCTTCGCCCGCCGCGCACCATCGGTGCGGAACTGCAGATCCGGTTCTAGGCCTTACACTTTCTCCAATGGCGGTGCTCCCGCGATTGGCACTGCGCCGACCTCTCCCCGGGGTCGGCGCTTTTCTTTTTGGGAGAGCGACGCCAGTTAGCCGCCTGCGCCAGCCGCCTTCTTCTCCTTGTCCCACTCCGCCTTGCGGCGTTTCCAGTCCGCCTCCATCGCCTTGCGCCATTTCACGCGCAGGGAGGAGGGGCGCTCGGGGAAGCGCTCGTCGAGCACGGTCGCCGTGACGACGCGGTCGGAGCGGAACGAGCGGAAATCTTTCCGCGTCTCGCACCAGGCGCAGATGATGCGCGTGGTCTCGTAATAGCCGAGGATGATCGGCCAGATCACGCGCTTGGTCGCGCGCCCTTCGACATCGCGATAATCCAGCAGCATCTTGCGCGAGCCATTGATCGCGCCGCGCACCATGCCGAGATCGATGGCGTCCTTCGCGCGGTCCCACGCGGGCACGACGCGATGCGCCGGGTCGTCGATGTACGGGCGCAGTCGCTCCGGGATGCTCGCCTCGATCTTCGCCAGCAGGTCCTGCGCGGCTTTGGACAGTTGCGGATCGCCGCGATTGATCACCCATTGCGCGCCCAGAACTGCCGCCTCGATCTCGTCGGTCGTCAACATCAGCGGCGGCATGTCGAGGCCCTTGTCGAGCACATAGCCGATGCCCGCCTCGCCGCGGATCGGCACGCGCTGCGCCAGCAAGGCCGCGATGTCGCGATAGACCGACCGCTTGGACGTCTCCAGCTCCGCCGCCATTGCATCCGCCGTCACAGGCTGTTTCGACCGGCGCAGGATCTGGATGATCTCGAAAAGCCGGTCCGCCTTACGCATGGCTCACCTTCGCGGGGCCCTTCAGGGCAACGCAGAGCTGGTCGGCAGAGCCCGGAGCAATGCTGGCGCGGTCGATATCGAAATGAGCGCCGTCAACATTGCGCTCGACATTGCGCTCGACGAGTTGAAGCAGCTGGCGCGCAATCAGGGCCGCGGCGCGAGGAGAAACAGAGACGAGCATAAGCTTTCCGCCCCAGTCCCCGTCTTTGAGATCGAGTTCGCAATCGATGAAATCGCCTCGTTGATCCATCTCCGCCTCGAGTGACTTCACCGCGTTGAGCGCGTTGCCGAGGATGCTCACAGACCCCTCCCACAGATGCTGCCACTATGCTGTCAGCAGCAATCTGGCAGGTATGTGTCATCAGGCTCGAACAGGTCAAGCCGCAGTGGATTGGCCGAGGCGGAACGGGGAGACACAAAATGATCACGGCAGTCGCAGGCGCTATGATCGTTGCGATCAAGCTCGTGGTGATCGCCCAGCTCCGCCGCGCCTGAGACTTCCTCCCCGAAGCCGGCGCCAGACCGGCAGCACACCCCTCGGCGGCCACATGTCCCGGCAGAAGGACAGGGCCGTCGGTTTGTTTTCCGCCTACCGTGTCACGATCGGGAACAGCGGATTGGGCGGCTCCATCCATTGCGCCAGCTTCAGCAGAGCCTGCGGATTGCCTTCCAGCTTCACCGCGCCTGACTGGATCTTCGCGGGCATGGGCTGGCCGCCGAAAATCCCGCCGAGGAAATCTGCGCGCGACAACGTCAGTGTGGCGTCGACCGGACCCGGCGCGGCGATCTCTTCATGCACCAGCACGCCGTTCGCGATGGTGATGTAGGTCCGCTCGTCCGAGTCGGTCAGCACGAAGGCCAGCTTCACGCTGCCGCCTGCCGCCTTCGCGGGATCGAGACGTACAGCCAGCAGGTCAATCAGCGATCCAAGCGGTAGGTTCGCCAGCGCGGCCATCTGCGAGGCAGGGTTGGCGCGGGGCGCGCCGACGCCTTCGCGCAGTTCCTTCGCGCCGGTGAGATAGATGTTGCGCCAGGTCGAAGGCTCCGCCTGCCAGCCCAGCTGGTCATAGCAGCGCGCCAGCAGGTCCTTCGCTTCCGCATCCATCCCATCCGCCATCACGACATGGTTCAGCAACTCCGCCGCCCACGCATAGTCGCCGGCGTCGTAAGCCGTGCGCGCCTCGGCTTTCACCTTGGACGCTCCTCCCATCGCGGCGACATAGCGCTTGCCCGTCTCCACAGGCGGCATCGGCGCCAGGTTCACGGGGTTTGCGTCATACCAGCCCATGTAGAACTGATAGACCGCGCGCGAGTTGAAGCTCAGCGAGCCGTAGTAAGGCCGGTCATACCATTCATTCTCCAGCTCGGGCGGGAGCTTCAGCGTTGCTGCGATCTCGTCGCCATTCAGGCCCTTGTTCATCAGGCGCACGGTCTGGTCGTGCAGGAACGCATACGCATCGCGATGCTTGCCCAGATATTCGCGGATCTCGCCATTGCCCCAGCGCGGCCAGCCATGGCTGGTCAGCAGCACATCCGCCTCACCGAACATGCGCAGCGCATCCGTCAGTCCCTCGGCCCACACCTTGGCGTCGCGCACCACGGCGCCGCGCGGCGTCAGGATGTTGTGCTGCGTCGCGTTGGCGTTCTCCGCCATGTCCACGATCTTCCAGTCGGGGAACCAGATGTTCATCTCGGCCGGCGCTTCCGTGCCCGGCGTGAACTGGAACACCATGTTGACGCCATCGACGGTCAGCTTCTCGCCCGTCGCGCCAATTTCCCGCGTCGGCGGGATCAGTGATGTCGTTCCCGTCGAAAGCCCCGGGCCGATACCGGCGTTCACCAGCCCGCCCTCGCTCTTGGGCAGCGGGGTTCCGAACTGGTACATGGCGCGCCGCTGCATCGCGGGACCCGCGATCACGTTCTCGCCCACGGCCGCATCCAGAAAGCCTTTGGGCGCGATCACCTGAACCTTGCCCGCGCGCACATCCTCGAGCGAAACCAGTCCCGCCGTGCCCGCGAAATGGTCGGTATGCGAGTGCGTGTAAATCACGGCCACCACGGGTCGCGCGCCAAGCTGTTCGTTCGCCAGCTCCAGCGCCGCCTTGGCGGTCTCGTTCGATCCCAGTGCGTCGATGATGATCCAGCCTGTCGCGCCCTTCACGAAGGTGATGTTGGCAAGGTCAAACCCGCGCACCTGCCAGATCGTCTCGCTCACCTGATAGAGCCCGTGCCGGCTCATCAACTGGCCCTGCCGCCACAGGCTGGGGTTCACGGTCGCCGATGAGGCCGCCTTTAGAAAGTCGAACGCGGAAAGGTCCCACACCACCTGTCCGTTCGCAGCGGTGATCTTCGGGTCCTTCCGCGTCGCCACGAACCCGCGCTGTGCAAAATCGAAGTCCTGCGTGTCGGCAAAGTTCCGCGCCGCCAGCACCTTGCCATGCTCGGCCTGCGTGAAAGCGGATGGCGCCTCCGGGCCAGACAGCGGCGCAAGAGCCGGCCCGGTGAGGGAAGGCGACAGGCTCGGCGTTTCCGTCGCGCAGGCGGCCACCAGAAGAAGGCCCAGGCCAGCAAGCTTCTCTTTCATGGGTTGCACTCTCTCATCCGTTCCCTGCCGCCCTGATTATGCGGCTCCGCGCTGCGGGTCCATCGCTTCAGCGAGCGCAATTGCTGGACCCGAACGCCGACAGGGTTCATGTTACGCGACAAACCGGAGAAACGCACATGGACGGGGCAATCACTGGGCTCATTATCGGCGCCGTGCTCACGGTGCTCATACTTGTCTGGATGATGCTGTCGCGCAAACCGGTGAAGTGCGCTGCGTGCGGACGCGAACAGCCTGCCGTGCGCACCCCGAAGAACGCGCAGCAGGCCATGTGGGGCGGCTATACCTGTGTGGGTTGCGGAGCCGAGCTTGATGCCAAAGGCGCGTTGAAGAAGTCCTAGCGGAAGCCGGAGGGAGCGCCCGCATGGGCAAGGTCAGCGGCTCTTGCCATTGCGGCGCCGTCCGGTTCGAGGTGGATGAGCCGGAATGGGTGCTTGACTGCAACTGCTCGCACTGCCGCCTCTATGGAGGACTCTGGGCCTACTATCCGCAGCGCGAGATCGCCTTCGCCAGCCCGCCCGATACCTTCGTCTACATGTGGGGCGACCGCATGCTGGAGTTCCACCACTGCCGAACCTGCGGTTGCGCGACTCACATGACCGAAGTCGGGACCACTGACGCCGAACGCATTGCCGTCAACGCACGCTTGATCCGCGGCCTCGATCCGGCGCGCACGCGTCTGGTCCAGAAGAACAATGGCAATGACGGCGTGTTCTGGACGAAAACGGATTCACCCGTCCTGCCTGGTCATGATGAGGCTTAGGCTTTCAGGCGATCGGCCCGCTGCGGGTTATGCGCGTTCAGCCACGCATCGCTCATCAGCGCGAGCCAGCGGCAGGTGCGCTCGATGAAGGCCAGCGCCTTCATGGCGTCGGCCGAGGGGCGGCTCGCCATCTGGTAGGCCTCGGCCATGTCGCCGGCGCGTTGCGGATGGTTCAGCGTGAACAGGTCGCGCCGCAGATCGAGGTCTTCGGTGTAGATCTGCTCGCGCTCCATCACCAGCGCGAACGCTGCCGACAGAACGGCGTGGCCGGCGTCCATGGCCGCGGCGCGGACGCGGTCCGGCGCCTTTGCGACGGCCAGCCTGCCTGAAGCGTTCAGCATGCGCTGGCGAAACGCCAGAATGTCGCCATTCATCGCGGCGGCATCAATCCGCTGCGGCGCCAGCATGCGCGTCATGTTGCGGCCCGCCACGCACACCGAGTTCACGGCCAGGCGGAAACGCGCTGGCGAGAATGCGCCATCGGTGGTGAAAACGTCCTGCCAGTTGAACACGGCGACCGCGATGCGACCCACGCGCGGATGGCGCCTGCGCAACTGCGCGGAAAGGGCGTGCTCCCAGTTTTCCTTGTTGCGGTTGGGTCCGGCCATCGCGCCTAGCCGCAGAAGGATGAACACCGCTGCGCCACCCGGTCGTCCGCGCGCCGCGGGTCCGGAAAGGTAGGCCGAGTGAAGCCCGTCGCCATAGCGCTCCAGCGCCATGTCCACGGCTTCGTCAGCGGCTTCCAGTGCGGGTTGAGAAATCTGTTCGCGAGGGATGGCCGCGTTCGTCACACGCCCCCAGTGATCCTGTGGCCAGAACCCGCCGCGCAACCGAACCGTGTGGCCCATAACTACGCTACTCCGTCCGCCCCGTCCGCCCGACCTCTTGCCGTGCCTCTCGTGGTGACTGCATCCCGGCGCCCAGCCGCGATGTCGTAAACAAAACGTTAAGTCAGGCGCGAGCGAGCGCAAGGAGATTCATCCGTTACGCGGCGATTTTACTGTGTTCAGTGGCGGCAGCCGTTTACCTTCGTTAACGGCGCCGCCTTGCAGTGATCGCGAATACGAGGAGATCGTCATGCCTTCAAACCTCACCCTCCAGATCGACAAGCTGCTTGCCGACGGCGCGATCAATCATGCCGCCAAGGTGGCGAAGTTGCGCGAGTGGGAGGCTGACGCACTCGCGCGCCAACGCGCCAGTTCGGAGGGGATGGCTCCGGTCGCCTCGCGCGACGGCTCCGATCTCAAGTCAATCGAGACGGCCCTGCGTTCGCTCGGCGAAGACGCCGTCGACCAGGGGCCGGCTTCTCTCTGATTGCGTCGTTGAAGATCAGGCGACTTTGGAGCGCCCAAGCCGCTTGTCGACCACGCGAACAAGCCCTTCGACCAGGAATTCGCGTTCGCGATGTTGCGCGCCGCTGAGGAGTCCAAGCGTGTGCATGGCGTCGATATGCGTCGTCATCACTTCCGGGTCGGGCACGCCATTGGCGCCGATGGCCATGATGTAGCGGCCCAGCGAACGCGCCGCAGCCCCCATCATCGCGTCCTTGGTTTCGTCGGCAAGATCTTCTGTTTGCTTGGTCGCCGAATAGATCTCGCGCAGTTTCTTTCGGTCACCGGCCGTCAGGCCAAGCGACAGCTCGCTGAGGCGCGTCACGCATTTGCGCACGGCCTGGCGATTCGGCTCCAGCTCCCAGGGCGAGGCATTGGGCATGTCGTCTGTCGGATCGACAAACCGGCGCAGCGGCCCGGCATAGTCTTCCACCATCCGTCGGCGGCGACAGGGGCCGACATAGACGGCGCTGTCTATGAACGGGCGAGGGCGCTCGATAACCGCCTTGATGCGCACATGCATGGCCTGGGCGGTGAAGGGGCGCACCAGCATCTCGTCGACGCCGCTGGCCTGCGCCGCATCAAGGAAGGCCCTGGTGGGCGTATCGGTCATCACGATGATCGACAGCAGGCGGGAGACGTTCTTGTAACCCCACCGGATCAGGCGTGTGTATTCCAGGCCGGAGAGTTCCGGCAGGCGGGACGTTGTAATGACGATGCGCGGTTCATACTCGACGGTCAGCTCAAGCAATTCCTTGCCATCGCGGGCATGGATGATCGAGTAGAAGCCCAGCGAACGGAGCACATCGGCCACCAGGTTGCGCGTGTGGCCGACAGCGTCGGCCACGATGATGTGCTGTGACTTGATCGTCGTCGTCATGGTTTGCCCCAACTGCCCGCAACACTGAGCCTTTGCCGCATCGTTAGGTAGGGTCATAGCAATATGTGATTGAGATCGTGCGCAAGGCTTCGCCACAATTCCTAGGTCGCGATTCACAACTCGTTAGCCACGAAAGCTGAGCGCGCCTGCCTCTTATTCGAATACGATCCTCGGCGCCGGCTTGCTCGGCGCAGCCGCGATCGCCTCGCTCACAGCGTCAGCCAGCAGCCTGAACGCCTCGGCCGCATGCGTGACGCCCGTCGCTGCAGGAACGCCCGTATCGCCGCCCTCACGCAGGGCAGGCAAGATGGGAAGGGCGCCAAGGAAGGGCACGCCAAGTTCGCCAGCCGTGCGCTCTGCGCCGCCCTGTCCGAAGATATAGGCGCGCGAGCCGTCGGCCTGCTCAAACCACGCCATATTCTCGATCACGCCCAGCACCGGCACATGCGTCTTGCGGAACATGCCGACGCCGCGTCGCACATCCGCCAGCGCAACTTCCTGAGGCGTCGAGACGATTACCGCGCCATCCAGCGGCAGCTTCTGGACCAGCGTAAGCTGCACTTCGCCCGTGCCCGGCGGCGTGTCGATGAAGAGAAGATCGAGATCGCCCCAGTCCGTATCGTTGATCAGCTGGTTCACTGCCGACATCACCATTGGCCCGCGCCACACCACGGCCTGATCGGGATCGACGAGATAGCCGATCGACATGGTCGCAAGCCCGTGCGCCATCACGGGCTGCATGCGCTTGCCCTTCACATCGGGGCGTATGCCTACAGTGCCCAGCATGGTCGGCAGGGAGGGCCCGAACACGTCCGCATCGAGCAGGCCGACGCGCAATCCGCTTCGCGCGGCCGCCACCGCCAGGTTCACCGCAACCGTCGACTTGCCGACGCCGCCTTTGGCCGACGCCACCGCGATGATCCCACGCGCTGGCCGGGTCACGCCGGAAGGGGCGGGCGTCGCGGGTTGTGGGACGGGAACAGGTCTTGCCGCAGGGACGCTGCGCGCGCCCGTGCTTGCTTCTGCGGTGAGCACGGCCGTTATCGCGCTCACGCCGGCCACGCGCGCGACGGCAGCTTCTGCCGCCTTGCGCAGCGGCTCATCGGCCGCGCCAACGCCCGTCTCGATCACGAAGCCGACCTTGCCGTCGGCGCGCACGACGAGGCCTGCCACGCGGCCGGATGCGACAAGGCCCTTGCCCGTAGCCGGGTCCGTCACCGCGTCGAGAGCCGCGCGAACGCTGATTTCGAGTTGGCTGTGCGCCGTCGCCATGTCGTGGATGCTCCATCCGACGCAAGTCGCGGGTCTATTATCACGATCCCGGCCGGGAGGAAGGCGTCAGGCGCGTTTCTCGGGAGTGCTGCGCCCAGCGGTCATCAGGCGCAGTCGGAGGGCGCGGGCAAGGACCCCGAAATCGAGCAACGCCCGCAGTTCCGAAAAGCGCCGCTGGTTCAGGAGCCGCGTCACAGTCGTCCGATAGGCCCAGTTGGCGATGGAGCGCCGGCCAATCTGTGCGGACGGGAGCGAGGCGTAGACCGTGCGGACAAATGCGCAGTCGACATCGTCGATTTCGTAAATGCGCCCGGAAGCCAGTTCCAGGAGCTTCACGGCGGCCGCCTTGCGCAGATAGTCTCGCTCGGCGTCGTCCAGATGCCGTCCGGCTATGGCGATCATGGCTTCGAGGCTCGAGGCTGCGCGGTAATCGGCAAGGGTGGCGCGTGGGAAGGCCAGATCCTCGCGACCTTCGGCGCGGCGCCGGGCCGAAATCGCCGCAAGCTGCGACTGGACTGCCATGATCCGTCCGTTCTGCAGCGAAGCATTCGAGATGCTGCCTGCGTGCAGTCGCATCTTGCCCAAGGCCACCGGGAAGTTCTTCAGGCGGCCAATTTCGCGCAGGCGCCAGTAGAGGTCCGTATCCTCCGAATGGAAGACATAGCGATAGCCCTTAACAGCCGCGAACGCCTCGCTGCGGACCATCAGGAAGGGGTGAAGCAGATAGGGCTCGTTGGCCGGCAGGCTGTGGTCATCGGCCGCGTCCGTGTCGGGGATCGTGTAGTGCGTTCCCGTTTCGTGGCCATCCGTGTCGATGTGGAGGCACGAGCCGGAAATGGCGACCAGCCCCGGATCGGCTTCGAAGGCTTCAAGCTGTCGCTGGATGCGGTCGGGAAACGAGATGTCGTCGGCGTCCTGGCGCGCCACGAAGGGGGCGGTGACGTGCGACAGGCCATGGTTGAGCGCTTCGACAATGCCGCCGTTGGGCTGGGTGATCACAACGACGCGCGGATCCTGGCGGCTCAGTTCGGCGAGAATCTGTGGCGTTGCGTCCTTCGAGCCGTCATCGACAACCAGGATGCGAAGGCGGCTCACGGTTTGCCGCAGCAGAGACTCGACCGACTCCGCGATGGTGGCCGCGCCGTTGTAGACGGGCAGCAAGACATCAACGAGCGGGCTTGATCCAGAAACCTGCATGCGCGGCACTTTCGTCTGGGGTCGACAGCCGGTCATCCCCGTACAACCGCACCACGATCCCTGAACCTGAACCGGACCGAATTCACGCCGCGAAGCGGCGTTGGTGAGTTATGCCCCGAAACAACCTGACTATTCGCTTCCGCAAATCCTCATAGGCGCACCATTCTGCAAGGAGCGTACCCGGCTGCCTGCAGCCGGCCTCAACGCGCCCGGGCAGGTCGATTTCCTCAATTAAAGGTAAATATCGTCAAATAGTGCAAAGTCTTGGCGCGAGACAAACGGCGCCGTTGCCGAGATAGTCAGTCGCGTCCGAGGAGAAACTGCCTTATCGCCACGTCTTGAAGTCGCTTTAATGCGAGCTCAACTACTGCAGTACACAAATCTCCCGAACTTGCGCGTAAGAGGAGGGGCGTATGCCCTGGAATGACAACAAGGGCGGCGGTGGCGGCCCTTGGGGCGGCGGCGGCGGCAATAACGGCGGCGAAAGCCCATGGGGCAAGCCTCCGGGCGGCGGCTCGGGTGGCCCGGGCGGTCCCGGCAAGCCCGGCGGCGGCGGCAAGGATCGTCCCGACCTCGAAGAGACCCTGCGGCGCATGCAGGAACGGTTTCGCCGCAAGGGCGGCTCCGGCGGCAACGGCGCAGGCGGCTCGGGTCGCGGCGGAGGTCGCGGCTTTGGCGTTACCGGCGTCGTGATCATTCTTGCGCTGGCCGTGGTCGGCTGGGCTCTGACCGGTGTCTATCAGGTCGACGAACGACAGCGCGCTGTCGTCCTGCGTTTTGGAACTTTCGCGCGTTTCGAGGAGCCCGGCTTCCGCCTGCGTCTCCCGAGCCCGATCGAGCAGCACTACATCGTCGAGGTGAACACCGAGAAGCGTACGCCGATCGGCGGCGAGAACCAGCCCAACCTGATGCTGACCGGTGACGAAAACATCGTCGACATCGGTTTCGTCATCAACTGGCGCATCTACGACCCGAACAAGTACCTGTTCAATGTCGTGGATGAGACGGACGGTCGCAACGAGCTCATCGAGCAGATTGGCGAGAGCGCCATGCGTGAAGTCGTCGGCACCTCCGCCTTCGAGCCGATCACCACAGGCGATCGTACGGGCGTCGAGGCTCGCGTGAAGGCGTTGATGCAGCAGACGCTCAATTCCTACGACAGTGGCGTCGAGATCATTTCCATCGCCATCGGCAAGGCGACCGCGCCCGAGGAAGTCGCCGCCGTGCAGCGCGACGTGTCGAGCGCCGAGCAGAACAGGGCCAAGCGTGAAGCCGACGCCGTCGCCCACCGCAACCGCGTTGTTCCGGAAGCCGAGGGCCGCGCACGCGCGATCCTGCAGGAGGCCGAGGGTTACAAGCAGGCGGTGGTCGCAGAGGCAAAGGGCGCCGCAGACGCGTTCAACCTGATCTATGCAGAGTATCGCGCTGCTCCCCGCGTCACGCGCGATCGCCTGTTCCTCGAAATGATGGAAAAGGTGCTCGGCCGCACCGATAACACGATCATCGACACCAAGTCGGGCGCAGTTCCCATCATCCCGCTTGACCAGTTGCGCGGTCGTCAGCCAGCGCCGCAGGGGCAATGAACATGCAACGCACCCTCGTCATCGCAGGCATAATCGCAGCTGCCGTGCTGCTCATCCTCGCCAACGCGCTTTACATCGTTCCGATCGACAAGCAGGCGATCGTCATCCGGTTCGGCTCCGCCCAGTATACCGTCAACGCGACGGAAAAGAGCGAGCTGCCGAACTATGGCGCTGGATTGCACCTCAAGATGCCGTTGTTCGACGACGTCCGCTTCTATGAGAAGCGCAACCAGGGCTACGACCTGGACGCGGCGGAAGTCATCGCAGCCGACCAGCAGCGACTCAATGTCGACGCGATCGCGCGCTGGCGCATCAAGAATCCGCTGCAGTTCTTCCGCGCCGCCGGTTCGGAATCGAATGGCATCCAGCAGCTTGGCCTCCGCTTCACCGCCGCCCTGCGCGGCGAACTGGGCAAGGTCTCGCAGCCGGACATCATCTCGGGACAGCGCGCCACACTGATGCAACGCGTACGCACGGCGCTGCAGTCGCAGATGAACACGTTGGGCGTCGAGATCATCGATGTCCGCATCCGCCAGGCCGACCTCCCGGAAGCGAACTCGCAGCGCGTGTACGAGCGCATGAAATCGCAGCTCCAGCAGAAGATCAGCCAGTACAACGCCGAAGGCGAAGGCTTGTTTGCCTCGATCACGGCCGAAGCGGATGCGCGGGCGCGGATCATCGTCGCCGAAGCGAACCAGCAGGGCCAGCGGATCAAGGGCGAGGGCGACGCGGAACGCAGCCGGATCTTCGCATCGGCCTACAGCAAGGATGCCGAGTTCTATGCCTTCTATCGCTCGCTGGAAGCCTACGACAAGGCAATCAAGACAGGCACGCCGTTTGTGATCTCGCCTGACAGCGACTTCTTCAAGTACTTCGGAAACCTTGACGGGCGCTAAGGCATTTCACTGAATGCAAGACGTCAACAGGCCCGCGCATCACGCGGGCCTGTTTGCTTGTTCGGGCCCTGCGGTCCCGGATTTCAATCTTGCGGTGTGTCCGGCAGCGCCTCGAACTGCGCTCGGCCCATCATCGTATGCGCCACAATCGCCCATTCATCGTCTTCGCCCTTGGCCAGTACGATCGTGTAGACGTCACCGCGCTCGCTCGCCGCCACCTTCATGATGGCGTCCTTGCCGTCATAGCGTGGCCCCTCCACCTTGCCGCCTTCTGCAGCAAGTCGCTCCACAATGTACGGATCGAAGATCGCCTCGTACGCCGGGCTGCCGGGTCCGCCAGTCAGGGCCGCCGCGATGGCCTCGATGTTCACTGCATCGTTGAGCGGCAGCATGCGCTGCAGGTCCTTAGCATTGAACGCCTCCACAAAAGCGCGCGCCACGGCTGCCGGGTCCTTGCGGTCCGGCGCCGCCGCCCCGCTCCCGCACGCCGCCAGAAGCAGCGCGCAGGCAAGGGCTGCAATCTTTCTCAGCTCAGCCATGCCGGCTTGCCAAACGGCAGGTCGAGATCATGCGCGACGGCCTCATGCGTGATCATGCCATCGGCCACGTTGAGGCCGTTGGCGAGATGCCTGTCAGCCTTCAGCGCTGCCTTCGTGCCTTTGTTCGCAATGTCGAGCGCGAAGGGCAGGGTGACGTTGTTGAGGGCGTAGGTCGACGTGCGCGGCACCGCGCCCGGCATGTTGGCGACGCAGTAGTGCAGGATGCCGTCCACTTCGTAGATCGGATCGTCGTGCGTCGTCGGGCGCGAGGTTTCAAAGCAGCCACCCTGGTCGATGGAGATGTCCACCAGCACAGCGCCGGGTTTCATCTTCTTCAGGTGCGCACGCGTCACCAGCTTGGGCGCGGCCGCCCCCGGGATCAGCACGGCGCCGATAACGAGATCAGCCTCGATCACTGCGCGGTCGATGGCGGCCTGCGTCGCATAGACCGTATCAACCGAGCCAGCGAACTGCACGTCGAGTTCTTCAAGACGCGGCATGGAACGATCGAACACCGTGACATTGGCGCGTGCGCCGATGGCCATCTCCGCCGCGTGGACGCCCGAGACGCCGCCGCCGAGGATCACCACATTGGCCGGCGGCACGCCCGGCACGCCGCCGAGCAGCAGACCGCGGCCGCGCTTCGTCTTCATCAGCGCATAGGCCCCGACATTGATCGACATCCGGCCGGCCACCTGGCTCATCGGCTGCAGCAGGGGCAGGCGGCCGGCATTGTTGGTGACGGTCTCATAGGCGATGCACGTCGCGCCCGACTTCATCAGCGCTTCGGCCTGCGGCTTGTCGGCAGCGAGGTGTAGATAGGTGAACAGCGTGTGGTGCGGCTTCAGCATCGCGCATTCTACGGGCTGCGGCTCCTTCACCTTCACGATCATCTCAGCTTCGCCGAACACGGCGGCTGCAGTCGGAAGGATCTTCGCGCCCACGGCCTGATAGTCGACGTCTGTCGCGCCCAGGCCGTTGCCAGCGTTCGTCTCGACCACAACCTCGTGCCCCGCGCGAACCAGTTCCCCAACGCTCTCCGGCGTCAGGCCAACGCGGTATTCCTGCGTCTTGATTTCCTTGGGAACGCCGATTCTCATGCCGATCTCCTCAACCTTCTGGGTGGCTTATGCCAGAAGCGGGGCGATCTGCGCCAGAGCTTTGCGTCAGGGGGTCTGTGCTGGCGACAACTTGCTGAGGAAGGCCCGCAAATCGCGCACGGTCTCATCCGGCAGCTGCTCCATCGGCAGGTGACCGCCCTCGGGATAGGTTACCAGTTGCGCCCCCGGTATCGCCGCAGCAATCGCGCGCGCGTCTTCCACGGGGATAAGCTTGTCCTGCTCGCCCGACATCACCAGCACCGGCACGCTGATCTTTGCGAAGTCCGCCGCCGTCCACGGCGTGCCGGGCCCCGAGCGCTGCGTCAGCAGGATGTCGCGATGACCTTCGCCCATGGCGAGGTTGGCGTAGCGCGCGATGACCTCTTCCGTCACCAGCGCCTCGTCGAGATAGGCGTCCTTCAGTCCGCCGCCCACGAACATGTTCACGTCGAACATCTTCAGGATGAAGCGACCAAAGCCATTGTTGAGCAGCGCGAACGCGCCCGGCGGCCCGCCGCGCTCTTCGCCTTCTTCACCCGGCCATCCAGCAGCATCGACCAGCACGAGCGCTTCGAGGCGCGCAGGGTTCTTCATCGCGTAGGACAGCGACACCGCTCCGCCCATCGAGTTGCCGGCGAGCACAAACTGATCGAGGCCCGCATGATCGGCCAGCTTGCCGACAAGCGCCGCATTGCGATCCAGCGATGACTGGTAGTCCTTCGGCGCCAGGGTCAGCCCGTGTCCCGGCAGGTCGATTGCGATGATGCGATACTCTTCGTCGAGCCGCTCCACCCACGGTCGCCACGCATGCACCGACGCGGCAAAGCCATGCACGAGAACCAGCGTGCGACCATCGGCTTTGCCCTCGTCGGTGTAGTGGACGACCAGCCCGGGCTCGGGCTCGAACGTGTGCGAGGAGGGCAGGCCGTAATTGACCCGAAGCTCCGACATCGGAATTTCACGTCCTGCGCATCCCGCCACCATAAGGCAGGCGCCCAACGTTCCGCTTACGGCAAGTTTCAGGGCCAAGCTCATGTCGCACATCCTGCTACTGTCTGGTCCGCAAGCCCAGTACGCGAACGTCGGCCCGCCGGATCGCAAAAGTCTTCGTCACGTGCGGCAACGCGGCGCGGAGGCGCCCCCCCGTAATGCGTTAGGCTAATTGCCGAGTGGATCAACAGCGGGAGCAGCCTGATGTCGCCGGGCCATGTCGCGCCCCTGCAAGCCGTCCTCGTCGATCGCCCGCTTGTCTGGCGCATCCTCCTTGTCGTTGGGGGAAGCTGGATGATGGCGCTGGCGTCGTGGATTTCGGCGCCGATGTATCCCGTGCCCATGACGATGCAGAGCTTCTTCGTCATGACGTTTGCGGGCATCGCCGGCGCGCGCCTCGCCGCCGCCATCGTGCTGACCTGGCTGGCGCAAGCGGCCCTTGGCGCGCCCTTCCTTGCCGACGGCGCAGGCGGTCTCGCCGTGTTCGAGGGAGGAACCTCCGGCTATCTCGCAGGATTCCTGATTGCCGCGTTCGCTTGCGGCTGGCTAACCGAACGCCCGCAGATGCGCAGCTGGCTTCCGATGCTCGCCGTCTTCATGGTCGGCCACGTGCTCATCCTCGCGCTCGGCTGGGCGCGTCTCTCCATCATCACCGACCCACTCATCGCATGGGAAACCGGCGTCGCTCCCTTCCTCATCGGCAGCGTCCTCAAGACCGTGATGGCTGTTCTTGCGGTCAAGCTGCTCGAGCCGATGATCCGCTCGTTGGAGCGTTGATCGTCAAGCCGCTTCCGGTTCCGGTGTTGGGGCCTTATCGAGCAGGCCGCGGCGTTCGGACTGGTCGCGGACCCAGGCGGTGATCCTGTCCTGTTCAACACCGAGTTGCTGCAACAGGTCAGTCGCCAATTCGAGGCCTTTGGGCTCGGCGTGCGCCATGTGGGCGCGGAAGCCCTGGGCGGAAAGTTGCGTGCGTTCAGCGAGAGAAGAGACGGCGACAAAGCAGGGCGAGCGCGCCGCGGCTGGTCCCTGCGCGAGGAAGGCGCTGGCCGCGCCAAGCCCGCGCGTGCCCAGCACGATAGCCTTGGTGTCGGATATGCCGACGCTCTTCATCAGTCCGTCATCGCGCGCATCCCCGAACACGGCATCATAGCCATTCGAGACTGCGGCGACGAAACGTTCGGGATCGGAATCGATGCCGAGATAGGGAATGTCGTGCTCGCGTAGCGCATCGGCGGCAAGGCAGCCTTCGTCCGTCATGCCAAAGATCAGCACAGGGTGTTCCTCGGCCACCTCGTCCGCATCCGGCTGCGCCGCCTTGGCGCGTTCGGCCAGCAGCTTGGCGAGATGCAGTCCCAGCGCCGTCCAGATCGGCGCGGCGACGAGGGTCACCGCCACCGCCGCCGTCACGACGCCAGACCAGTTGCCCGGCATGGCCAGCGCAATGGAGGCGATGCCTACGATGACCAGCGCGAACTCCGATCCCTGGCTCAGCAGGAAGGCCAGTTGCGTGGCGCCTGGTACGGCCCATCCGTTGAGCCGCGCGGCGATGAAGACGACCGCAGTCTTGACCGTCAGGATCACCAGCGCAGTCGCCAGAACAGCAGGCCAGATCGCGGCCATCGCCGGCAGGTTCACGCCCATACCCACGCTCATGAAGAACAGGCCGAGCAGCAGGCCGGCGAAGGGCTTGATCTCGTTCTGCACCACATGGCGATAGGGCGTATCCGACACCGCCATACCGGCGAGGAATGCGCCCAGCGTCAGCGAAAGATCCGCCCGCGCCGTCGCTGCGCTCGCCGCCAGCACGATGAACAGGGCCACGACTGTGAACGTTTCGCGGTTGTCGGTCGCCGCCAGTGACTGGAATAGCGGCCGCACAACAAAGCGGCCCGCCAGGATCGCGATCACCAGCGCCAGCACGCCCTTGCCCAGGATAAGCAGCGCCTCGCCGCCCAGCGCATTGGGGTCGCCCCCGAACGAGGCGGCGAATGTCAGCAGGAAGATCGCCACGACGTCCTGCGCAACCAGTACGGCGGTGGCTGAGCGTCCCATGGGGCAGGCGGGCTGGTTCCGGTCCGCAAGGATGCGCCCCACCACCGCGGTGGAGGAGAGGGCAAGCGACGCGCCGACCAGCGCTGCGATAGGCCAGGGGAATCCGAAGGCGAGTCCGAGCAAGGCGAAGGCGCCCCCGCACAGCACGATCTGCAGCGGCGCCAGCCCGATCATGTCGTCGCGACGGGTCTTCATTTCCCGCAGCGAGAAGTGCAGCCCGATGTCGAACAACAGGAACACGACGCCCAGTTCGGCGAGGAAGTGGGCCGTGTCATTGCTCTGCACCAGGCCGAAGCCCGACGGACCGATCACCAGCCCGGCCACAAGATACCCGATAATGGGGCTCAGCCGTACGGCGCGCGAGGCCAGGGCCGCTGCCAGCCCTGCGCCGAGATAGATGATTGCTGGCTGCAGGGTTTCGGCGGCCGTCACGTGTCTGCGTCCTCCCGCCCCCGGGCTTGGCGGAACACTTTGTCCTGCCACGGGCGAGGAACGCAAGGAAAACAAGAGCCCGAAATGCAGGAAGCCGCCGCGTGGCCGCGACGGCTTCCCGTTTTTCGCTCAAGCCGTGTATGGGCTGAGACTACATCGCGCGACCGATCGAGAACACGAGGCTCTCGTCGAGGCCCGAGACGTCGTTGTCGTGGTAGCGCGCGCCCAGCGTGACGCCGCCGACGGCCCACGAACCGCCCACGTTCCAGCCACTGTACTCGCCGAAGCCGTCGAGATAGGCGCCGTAGCCGGCCGAGAGCGAGAACTCCGGCGTGACTGCATAGCCGACCGCAGCGTCAGCGAAGAGCGTTTCGTTGTCCGGGTCGTAGTTCAGCGAGCCCGACAGGGTCACAGCGTCGAAGGTCTTCGACAGCTTGCCGTACACTTCGTAGAAGTCGATGTCGTCGGCATCCGGATAGCCATAGTAGATCACGCCGATGTCGGTAGCGACGCCGCCGAGGTCAAAGCGATAGCCGCCATAAACATCCACTTCGACGTTCGCATCGCTGGCGTCGTTGAAGTCGATCGAGGACGCCCAGGTGCCGACGTAGAAGCCGGATGAGGTCGTCACGTCGATGCCGCCCTGGATGGCCAGGTCGTAGTTGGACTGCGAAACGTTACGCCACACATAGTCCGTGACGATACCGACGTTGCCGGTGACCGTGACTTCGTCCTGGGCGAAGGCCGGGGCGGCGGAGGCCGCAGCCATCATCGCGCCGAATACTAGGAGCTTGCGCATTATCTTACCCTTTTATCCCCGCTGTTGAACCGACCCGCAGACGCGGCTTGCAAGTACAGGCGCGCTGGGGAACGCATCTGCCTCAGGCACGGAATTTGGCGACCGATGCGGCAACACCTGAAGCGGTTTCCCGTCTCCGTTGTGCGCCGCAGCGCATCCGCACAATTTCATGACAGCACCTGCCGCTTGGTCGCCCAATAATTAGGCGCTACGGGCGAGGCTGCCCCGTTGGCCAGCCCCGGAATCAGATGCAATGAGACCGGATTAAGGGTCGATGCTGCGGCTGGTCCCGGCGCATTAAGTTTCCGTGATGAAAGGAAATTTTTCGATTTCGGATACGCCGGCCGGATCATTTTTCCGCACCGCGCGTGACCTGGCTTGCGGAATTCCTGCTGCAGCGCGATTAAGCAGAATGAATCCTCCCGACCCTTCCTCCCCCCGCGCGGCTGGCCTGACACAGCTCGGCGGACATGCGGCCATTCCCGCCTCGCCCGAGCAGGCTGTCCTTGAGCGCGTCCCCAACCCGCATCCGGGCACGCTGTATCTCGCCCGTTTTACCGCGCCTGAATTCACCTCGCTCTGCCCGGTCACCGGCCAGCCCGACTTTGCGCATCTGGTCATCGACTACGCCCCAGCCGACTGGATCGTGGAGAGCAAGAGCCTGAAGCTCTATCTCACCTCCTTCCGCAACCACGGCGCCTTCCACGAGGACTGCACGATCGCCATCGGCAAGCGGCTGGTTGATACGCTCGCGCCTGCCTGGCTGCGCATCGCCGGCTATTGGTATCCGCGCGGCGGCATCCCCATCGACGTTTTCTGGCAGACGGGCGTCGCGCCCGCCGGCCTCTGGGTTCCCGACACTGGCGTGGCGCCCTACCGGGGCAGGGGCTGAAGCTCGGACATGCCCGGAACAGTCGCCAGCATCTATAGGCACCCGGTGAAGGGCCTGACGCCCGAGCCCATGACATCGGTGCGTCTCGATGCCGACGCATATTTCCCGGGTGACCGCGAGTACGCGGTCGAAGTCGGGCCATCCGGCTTTGACCCCGCAAACCCGAAGCACATCTCGAAACAGCGGTTCACCGTGCTGGCCCGCTTCCCGGCGCTTGCCCGCGTGAAGACGCGGCTCGACGACGCGACCGGTGTCTTTCATGTCGGCGATGCGCACGGTTTCGGCGTCGAGACGCGGCTGGACACGGCAGATGGCCGCGCCTCGCTTGAGCGTTTCCTGCAGGCCTTTCTTGGCGAGGATGCGCCAGGCAAGCTGCGCGTGCTGGAAAGCCCGCCGGGCTATCGCTTCATGGATCACCCGCAGGGCTACATCTCCGTGATGAACCTCGCCAGCGTCCGCGCCGTGGCGCAGGCCATCGGCACGGACATCGATCCGCTCCGCTTCCGCGCCAACGTCTACGTCGATGGAATGAAGCCGTGGGCCGAGGATGAATGGGTCGCCGGCTCGCGCGTGAAGCTCGGCGGCGCGGGACTCACCGTCTTCAAGCCCATCGTCCGCTGCGTGGCCACGCATGTGAACCTCGACACGGGCGAGCGCGACATCGATATGGTGGAGATGCTGCGCCAGAATTTCGGCCGCGACACGCTGGGCGTGTATCTTTCGGTCAGCAGCGGCGGCGAGATCAAGCTCGGCGATACGCTGGAAGGCTGATCCCCTACCAGTGCGGCGGTGGCGGCTCCTCGCCACCTTCCGGCCCGATCGCCGCTTCCGCGCTGGCTACCCGATCGGTCAGACGCTCGACCTCCCGCTTCAGGCGGTCGATCTCCTTCCATTGCGCGGTGATCGTCCCGTTCAGGTCCTCAATGGCCTGGTCCTGGTGGGCAATGCGGATTTCGAGGGCGTCGAGGCGGGAAGTGTCTGTCATGGCGCCAGTCTAGCGCAGCACCTGCTATTGACGGAAGCACATGCGGACAGACATTGCGAGGCAGGGGTCGCAACATTGCGGCCATCAGGATGTGTGAATGACCTCGATCCAGCATCGCCTCTCGCGCCTCGCCCTGCGCGTGGTTGCGTTGGGCCTGCTGGCCCAGCCCGCCGCAGTTGCGCAGGACGCCGCTGCGAGGGGACTCCTCGAGGAAGCGAGGCAGGCCGCATCCGACGGGCGCTATCTCGATGCTCTTGCCGCCTATGCAGAGGCTGCGGCCGCTACCCCCGATGATCCACGCATCTACGAACAGCGCGCAAACCTGTTCATGTCGCTAAGCCATCCTGATCTTGCCTCGGAAGATTATCGCCGCGCGGTCCGCCTCAAACCGGACGATCCCGTTTCGCAGGCCAATCTCTGCTGGTCGCTGGCGCTGGCGAACCATGATCTCGACGGCGCGCTGGCCGCCTGCAACGAAGCGGTGAAGCGCGATCCGGCCAGCTACGACGCTATCGGCAAGCGCGGCTATCTCCACCTCCGGCGAAGCGCCTGGACCGAAGCGGAGGCCGATTTCGCGACGTCTCTGGCGCTCAACGCCGCTTCGCCGGACGAGATGTTCGGCCACGGCCTGGCGATGATCCACCTTGGGCATGAGCAGGATGGCCGCGACGAGATTGCCAGCGCCACACTGGACAGCCCTGGTCTGGTCAACGAATGGGCTGCGCGAGGCTTCGGCGCGCGCGGCGAGATCCGGCCCGGTCCGGCGGCGACCCGTGCAGGCGAACCGGTGCTCTCGATCAAGGAGACCAAGCTGTTCGCGAACAAGGGGACTGAATCCTATTCCAGCATTCGAACATCGTGTGGACGCATGCTCGCGCCCGCAAGTGCGGCGGATCAGGAAGGCGCCCTCAACGATCATGCGGACATCACCTGGAGTGGGGAGTGCCGCTTCGGTCTGATCCATGGGGAGGGCAAACTGACAAGGAATGGGCAGGACGGGCCACTCACTCGCTATGTCTATGGCCGCGAGATCGCCACGGGAGAACCAGGAGAGCTACAGGCGCGCAAGCTGCAGCTTGCCTATCAGGTCCTTGAAGAAGCCGCCGGGCCATGAACCTTCACTGCACATGGCGCGACATGATGCGCGAGGCGGCGCAGCGGCTCGCATCCGCCGGCGTCGAGGGCGCGTCGCGCGATACGCGGCTGTTGCTGGCGCAGGCGCTGGGCATTGAGCCTGTCGATGTGATCATGCGTGAGACAGATAGCGTCGACGCGACGGGCCTTGCCGCGTTCGAGACGCTGGTGAAAAGGCGCGAGTCGGGCGAGCCAGTCTCGCGCATCCGTGGCTGGCGCGAATTTCACGGCCTTCGCTTCGCCATCACGCCCGACGTGCTGGACCCGCGCCCCGAGACGGAGCTTCTGGTCGAGCACGGGCTGAGGCGCCTGCCCCAGGATGGTCGCGTGATCGACCTTGGCGTCGGGTCTGGCTGTATCCTGCTGTCCGTGCTGGCTGCCCGCGACGACGCGACCGGCATTGGCGTCGATCTTTCTCCGCGCGCGGTCGAGGTCGCGCGAGGCAATGCAGAGGCGCTTGGCCTCGCTGCCCGCGCCCAAGTCATCGTGCGCAGCTTCGCCGACGGGCAGGGCGAATGTTTCGACCTTGCGCTGTCAAATCCGCCCTACATCGCGCGCGCCGATGTCGAGGCGCTGGACATTGATGTGCGCAACCACGACCCGGCCATGGCGCTCAGCCCTGGCGACGATGCGCTGGCGGCCTATCGTGCGATCCTGGGCGCCATGCCCGGCTGGCTGAAGCCCGGCGGATGGATCGGGTTCGAGGTCGGCGCGGGGCAGGCGGGCGACGTATCCCGCCTCATGGCGGAGGCTGGTCTCATCGCCATCGAAGTGTTCGATGATCTGGCCGGCATCCCGCGCGCGGTGTTCGGTCGCAGGCTAGGCGGCTGATATGAACCCGGCAGGCCACAGGATTTCCTCATGAAATCACTTGGCGCGGCCCCGCAAACGAGCTAGCTTCTTTTTGACGGTCTGCAGGCGATTCCTGGCTTAAGTGCCGGTAACCAAGCCAAGCGTCCGGTTGGGTCTGTGAGTGACAGACCGAAACTCCGTCCAATTGGGGCGATACACTCTGAAGATCAGGGATGGTTTCATGAAGCGTCAGCGGGGGCGCGGGCGCAAGCCCGGCGGCGGCGGCGGTGGTGGCGGTAGCAACCACCATCACGGCAACCGGTCGCTCGAGAGCAATGGTCCGGACGTGAAGATCCGGGGCACGGCCGCGCAGATTTACGAGAAGTACTCGCAGTTCGCGCGCGACGCCCAGTCGGGCGGCGACCGTGTGAAGTACGAGAATTACCTTCAGCACGCCGAACACTATTATCGCGTGATGGCGGCCACGATGCCGCGTGAACGCCTGCTCCAGCAGCAGAACGGCGAAGGCGGGTTCATTCATGCCCAGACGTCGTCCGAAGGCGGCGGCGGCATGCAGTCGGGCGAAGGCAGTGGCGCCCCCCCGCCGGGCGAGCAGCACGAGCCGGTCAAGACGATGGACGACGGCGCCCACGATGAGGGCGACGACGACAGCGACGATGATGAAGGCGATGGCGGCAACGCCAGCACAGGCAGCGGCGGTGGCGCTGGCGAAGAAGCCGAAGCCGGCGCGCGCGATGAAGGCGGCGAAGGCGAGCAGGGCGACCGGCAGGGCCGGAGCCGCCGTGGCCGTCGCAGGCGTCGTCCGCAGGATGGCCCGCCAGGCGAACGCCAGGGCGAACGTCCCGCCGGTGGCGATCCTGAAGCGCGCTCGGCTCTCGACAGCCTCGCCCGCAAGCAGGGCGCCCTCACGGGCGGCTGACTCGCAGGTTGAACGAACACGTGGAGGGGCCGGGCAGCGATGCCTGGCCCTTCTGATTTTCAGCGCCTGACTCTCAGGCCGGCTCGTCCGGGGTGTTGTTGGCCCGCAGCCGGTCGATCTCCTCGCGCAGCTGCTCGATGTGCAACTCGCGCTCAAGGCTTTGTTCGGCTGACAGATAGCGCCGGAATTTCACCAGCACCCGGCAGGTGTATCCCGCAGCGCCTGCCAGCAGCAGCATGAAGACCGCAAGGCCGATATCGCCTGCTGCAAAGCCGCCTTGTGCCGCCACCAGGAAGAGCAGGGCGAACATGGCGTTGCCGCCGATGCAGGCGATCTGTGCGTGAAGGGGCATGCGACCTAGCCCATCGTGAAGACGCACAACTTGTTGCCGTCGAGATCGCGGAAATAGGCGCCATAGAAGCCGCCGCCGCGATCGCCAGGCGCGCCTTCGTCAACGCCGCCCAGCGACAGCGCCTTGGCGTGCAGCTCTCCCACCTTGTCGCGATTGGGGGCGCGCAGCGCGATCATGTTGCCGTTGCCGCAGTTCTGCACGTTTCCGTCGAACGGTTTGGTGACGCCGAACAACGGTCCCTGGGCAAAGCCATAGAGTTGGCCGTTCTTCGTTTCCATCACGCGCTTGCCGCCCAGCTCGCCGAGCAGGGTGTCGTAGAAGGCCAGCGCCTTGGCCAGATCCTTGGTCCCGATGGTGGTATAGCCGATCATGCAGCGTCCTTCCCTGCGATTGCAGGGAAGGAATCATGGCTGCACCGTCAGGGCAAGATCAACCGGCCCGGCTTACATTCCCTCGGCGTGGAAGAAGCACAGCTTGTTGTTGTCGAGGTCACGGAAATAGCCGGCGTAGAAGGTGTCGCCGCGCGGGCCGGCCGGGCCTTCGTCCATCGCGCCGAGCGAGATCGCCAGCTTGTACATCTCGTCGACCTTTTCCTTCGAGGGCACCTGCAGCGCGATCATCGTGCCGTTGCCATAGCTGGCAGGCTGCTTGTTGTAAGGCTGGCCGATGCCCAGCATCGGGCCCTGTCCGTTGCTGTAGATAACGCTGACGCCGAAATCCATCGCGCGCTTGGCGCCAAGCGGGGCCAGCAGCTTGTCATAGAAGGCGAGCGCCTTTTCGTACTGGTTCGTGCCCAGCATTGCGTAGCCGATCATGGGAATGTCCCTCCGTTTCTGTTCTCGCAGGATTGCTTGCCCGCGTGACGATCGCAAGACGGGGCGACCCTGCTGCTGACACGACGCTGGCCGCAGGCCGCCAAGTCACGCAGCGTAATTCTCGGAGCAGGTCCGAGAAATGATCAAGGTGCAGCGAAGGCGCGGGTGACCTTGAGGTACATCATGGGCGCCTGAAGCGGCTTGGTGCAGGACGCCGAGGCGACAACGGCGTTGTTGCGCGAGAATTCCACGACGCCGCCCGCCGCGCAGATTGCCTGCACGCGGTCATACATGGCGATCACGTCCTTCATCACGTCGTATCCGGCGACGGCGTCGATGGCCTTGTCGCCGTTGAGCGGGCCGCAACGATCACCCGTGTCGAGCTCCAGATGGGCGCCGCGTGTGTAGAAGCCTCGCTGTCCCTTGCAGTGCTGTCCCAGCACGTGCATCAGCGCCGCGGCGCGATCCTCATCGACGCTGCGGGTAGGGGAGAGTTGTGCGCCATAGCTGCGCATCGCGTCGGCAAATCCGGTCCAGCGATCGGCGCCCACCTTGTTCAGCAGCACGTCTGCGGCCTTGCCGGCATCCTGCGGCACAAGGCGAACCGTGCTCGCAACCGAATATTCGCGGTTGCCGCGCAGGGCCTCTGCGATCACGTCCTTCCACAACGTCAGCACATCACGCTTGTTGCCCGAAGTGGAGCGCAGGCCCGCATCCCATGCCCATTGCAGCGCGACGCCGCATGCATAGGGCGCATCCCCGCCGCGCATGTCCGCCGTCATCAGGCTCTGGTCTTCGTTCAGCGCGCTCTGGCACTTGCTGAGGTTCTCGTTGATGCCCTTCAGCAGGGCCGCCGAATCCGGCGTCGGGGTCGGATCAAGCGCCAACATGGCTGCATAGCTTGCCCCGCCTTCGTGCAACCACGGGCGCTCGCCGTTTTCGGCAGAGTCGACCAGATCGCCGTTCCAGAAGTGGAAGGTCTCGTGCGCAAGGAATTCGACCACTTGATCCGCGTCGCTCGGCGAAGTCCTGCCCCACGCCTCGCCGAAGAAGCGGACCGACACCATCGCGCCGTCCGTGACATCGCCCCGCATGCCATCGCCACGCTCCTTCGGGAAATGGGCGATGATTATGCCCGGCTTCGATGTCAGCTCGACGCCAAGCCGGCTGGCATAAAGCGCCGCTGAATCATTCGCCGCCGTCAGGACCTTCTCGCGCAGCCATGCCGGCGTATCCGGCGCAGTCACCACGTTCGTCTTGCCGCGCTCGACATAGGCCTCCGGGCCAATGAACACCCAGCCATCAAGCGAGAGCTTGTCGTCCTTCTCGCGGTGACCAATCACAGTCCATCCGGCGGGCAGCTTGAAGTCGACAACATATCCAAGGCCGCCGACCTGCGCGGGTAACAGGTGCGGCGCATAGATAAGCCAGCCCTCTCCGATCGGCGTCAGTGCGGGGTAGATCCGGTCGCGTTGCTTTGTGTCCGGCTTCACCGCGACCTCGAACCCGGTCAACGGCGCAGCGAAGTTGAGAGCCGATTCCAGGAAGGTCGCGCCCGGCGCTGTCGTGGTCCAGCCCTCGGTGCGGATGTCGCCGGCGCTGTCACGGAAGGGGAAGCGCGTCGACGGGCCGGGCAGGGCGTAAGATGCGGAAAGGCCTGTCTCGGTGGGGCTCACCGTGATTTTCACGATCACTTCCGGCGTCGCCCTCGCCGTGCTGCAGCACGCCAGCATGGAAGCAGCGACGAGCGCGAAGATGCCAGCCAGAACGTTGCGAATGTGAAATCTCCCGACCCAAAAGCAGAAGGCCCGCTCCGGGGAGCGGGCCTTCGCCAATAACACGACTTGCCTATTCGAACAGCTTTGCCCAGCGCGGCTTCTTGCGGTTCTTCCAGGCCCCGCGATGGTAGGCGTCCGAGCCCAGCAGCGGTACAACCGTTGTGGCTTCGGCGAAGACCATCTGTTCGTGCGTGGTCGACACCTTGCCCCACGAGGCGGCTTCTTTCAGCGTGGACGACGAGCAGGCGCCGTCGCGGACGTCGGCCACCGTGATCTGCACGGCGTATTTGTGCACTTCGGCCTCAACGCCGAGGATCTCGGCGCACACGACTGTGTCCTGCGCGAAGTTCTTCGGCACGCCGCCGCCGACCATGAACAGGCCCGTGGTGCCAGCCGCGATCTTGATGTCCGTGAGTTCGCGGAAATCCGCGACCGCATCGATCATCATGTACGGCTTCTTCGCCTTGGCCCGGTCCTTCTGGTGCTTCACCAGGCCGAAGCCGGCGGAAGAGTCCACGAAGGCGGGGCAGAAGATCGGTACGCCTTCTTCGTAGGCGGTCTGGATCAGCGAGCCCTTCTTCTTGGCGTTGCCTGCGGCCAGCCACTTGCCCATCTCGTGGATGAACTCGCGGGAGGAATAGCCGCGCGGCTCCAGCGAATCCGCGATCTCATAGATCGTGTGGTCGCACGCCTGCAGTTCTTCTTCGTCGATGTAGGTGTCGTAGATGCGGTCGATGTAGTTGTCGCGCAGCACGTTATCGTCCACTTGGCCGGCGGCCTGGTAGTGCTTGAAGCCGAGCGCTTCGAAGAAGTCCATGTCGACGATGGAGGCGCCGGTCGCGACGATCGCGTCGATCATCCCGAACTTCACCATGTCGCGATAGACGTGCATGCAGCCGCCCGCCGATGTGGAGCCGGCGAGGATCAGCCAGGTCGAGCAGCCTTTTTCACGCAGCGCCATGTCGAAGATGTCGGCCGCACGCGCGGTGTCGCGCGAGGAGAACGACATCTTGCGCATCGAGTCGATGATCGGGCGCGCGTCATACGATGTAATGTCGACATGCTCGACCGTCTTGCCGAGCAGTTGCGCTTTCGTGTTGTTGCGCTTCTTGGCGACGGGTTTGACGGGGGCCGCTTTGGCCTTCGAGGCAGCTTTTGCCATGGGAGGATATCTCCAGGGATGAGGACGTCATCAGGCGACGGCCAGCCTTGGTTTCCCGGACCCGGGTTTGGCGGGGGATATAGCAGTGTGCGGAGGAATTTAAATAGCAGAAGCGCGGGCCGGGGTTCATTCGGCCCGCGCTTCCATTTGTAACAGTTGTGCTACCGCACGACCTTGAGGCGGCGCGGCGACTTGCGGCCTGAGCGGCGCGCGGCGGCGGCCGCGGGCTTTTCGACGACCAGCGGGCCGTACATCGAGGTCCACGGCAGGTCCTTGACGGAGACGGTCTCCGTCTCGCCAAAACCGTTGAACCGCGTCTGCATGGCGACGCCATAGGCGCCGAGCATGCCGATCTCGATATAGTCGCCCTCGCGGATGTCGGCGGGGAGGATGAAGGGTCCTTCCATCGCATCCAGCGAATCGCAGGTCGGGCCGTACAGCTTGAAAGGCTGCTCGCCGCCTGCGAACGCGCCATCCGCGCGGTGAGCCTTCACAGGGAAGGGCCACTTGCAGTGGGCGGCGTCGAACAGGTTGCCGTACGAACCGTCGTTGATGTGCAGCGCGCCGTCCTTCACCAGCTCGACGCGGACGAGGATGGAGCTCGATTCGGCGACAAGCGCGCGGCCGGGTTCGCACCACAGCTGGGCGTTCATCGCGACCGGCATTTCCTCGAACACCTCCTTGATGACCTTGACGTAGAGCTCAAGGTCGGGAGGCGTCATGCCCGGATAGGCCGACGGGAAGCCGCCGCCCACATCGACGACGTCGAGAATGACGCCGGCTTCGCGAATGATCTGCGAGGCCAGCTCCATCGCGTCGCGATAGGCGGATGGGTTCATGCACTGCGAACCGACGTGGAAAGAAACGCCGAGATTGTCCGCAAAGCCGCGCGCCTTGCGCAGCAGGGCGGGAGCGTTCTCTTCCGATACGCCGAACTTGTTCGAGAGCGCGTAGACCGCGTCCGAGTTGTTCACCGCGAGCCGCACGACAAGCGTGAGGTCATCGGCGCGCTGGGTGGCGGCAACGATTTTCTCGAGCTCAGCCTCGCAGTCGAGCGAGAAGACGCGCACGCCATGGTCGAAGTAGGCGCGCTCGATAGCTTGGCGCGACTTGACCGGATGCATGAACGCCATCTTCGCATCGGGATAGCGCGACGCGACGAGCTTGATCTCTTCTTCCGAAGCAACGTCGAACCAGCGGAGGCCCGTCGCGTACATCGCGTCGAGCGCCCACGGCGAAGGGTTCGCCTTTACTGCGTAAAGAACTTCGCCCGGAAAGTTATCCCTGAACCATGAAGCCGCTAGTGACACCCGTTCCGGTCGCACGCATGCAACCGGCTTTTCAGGGAGTCGTTCCCGGACCAGGTCCAGGGGCGTATGAAACGTGAGCAATTCACGTACACCCCTGTTAGTTGTTGAACCCAATCCGGCGTTAGTACGGGCCTTCAACTCGTTAAGTCTGCCTCTCAACCCGCACACGTCATCCAAACCCCACCTTCTTCGAAGGAGCTCCTCTTTTGAGGAGCGGGTCTCTTTCAGTGGAGACCCTTGGGAAGTTCAGACGCCACGTGGAATCAAGGCGCAGAGCCTCGAGCCGATGTCCGCCGGCGCGATGGATATAGGGAATAGTCGAAGGGATGTAAATAAAATCTTTCGACCCTTCAGTGGGTTGCCAACAACCATTCATATTCGGCCACTATTAGTGGACGCGGCTGTCATGTGACAGCGCGCTGTCTCCGTCGCAGCGCGCGCCGGTGCGGGCGATTCGGTTTCCGTCAGTGCGATTCGCCCGGTATGACGGCCCTTCACGGACCTCCTGGAGCGGATGGCATGGCGGCGTCGGCAGTCGAGATCAGGTTGCCGGACTGGATGGCGGCGCGCGCGCTGCCGGCTGCGCCTGCCAGCGACGAAGTCTGCATGCGGCTGGCGATCGCGGTGGCTGCAGAAAATGTCGCACGGGGAACCGGCGGCCCCTTCGGCGCCTGCATCCGGAACGACGCCTCGGGCGAGGTGATCGGCGTCGGCGTCAACCTCGCCATGCCCAGCGGCAATCCACTGCTGCACGCGGAGACTGTGGCGATCTCCATCGCGGGCGCGCGCCTCGGCGAGCCCGGCGGCGTTACGCTCTTCACCTCCTGCGAGCCCTGCATCATGTGCCTCGGCGCTTCCCACTGGGCGCAAGTCAGCCGCATCGTGTCGGCCGCATCGCGCGTGGATGCGCATGAGGTGGGCTTCAGCGAAGGCGCCGGCACGCCGCAACTGCGCGCCGAGATGGTCGCGCGGGGCGTGGTGTTCGTGGACGGCGTGCTGCGCGAGGAAGCGGCGGCCGTGCTGCGCCGCTATGCTGGGCAGGGCGGTGTGATCTACGGTCCAAAGAGCTGAGCGGCGGCCTCCCGCTCCCGCCGATTGTTATTGCTTCTCGATATGCGCCGCTTAAAGTGCGTCTACGCAATTCAAGGGGAGCTACATGTTCAGAACCCGCACGACGCTGAGGATCAGCGTCGCTACGATCGCTTTGCTTGCAGCTTCGGCCTGCGCCACCGACGGACAGACAGCGAGCACCTATGCCGCTCCGATGATCTCGGCGGCTGCGTCTGAACAGGCGGCCATTCCCGCGCGCGATCCTGTCGTCGACCAGATCGCGGACATGGAATTCGACATCCCCTACACGAAGTACGTGCTTCAGAACGGCCTCACGCTGATCGTGCACGAAGACACCAAGACGCCAACGGTCACGCTGCACCTGATCTATCATGTCGGCTCGAAGAACGAGCCCAAGGGCCGCTCCGGCTTTGCGCACCTGTTCGAACACCTGATGTTCAACGGCTCGCAGCACTTCAACGACGACTTCTTCAAGGCGACGCAGCAATTCGGCGCCACCAACCAGAACGGCTCCACCAATACCGACCGCACCAACTACTACCAGACCGTGCCGAAGGAAGCGCTCGATTCCATCCTGTGGCTCGAGTCCGACCGCATGGGATACCTGCTCGGCGCCGTCGACCAGGCGCGTCTCGATGAACAGCGCGGCGTTGTGCAGAACGAAAAGCGCCAGGGCGAGAACCAACCCTACGGCCAGGTGTTCAACCGCATCGTCGCCGCCACTTATCCGGAGGAACATCCCTACGGCCACACTGTCATCGGCTCGATGGAAGACCTCGAAGCCGCCTCGCTCGCCGATGTGCAGGATTGGTTCAAGAACTGGTACGGCCCCTCCAACGCGATCCTTGTCCTCGCTGGAGACATCAAGCCCGAGGACGCCAAGGCCCGCGTCGAGAAGTTCTTCGGCGAGATTCCGCCCGGCCCACCGCAGGCCCAGCCAAAATCCTGGGTTCCTGCGCTCGCCGAAAACCAGCGCGAGATCCTTTATGATCGCGTTGCCCAGCCACGCATCTATGTGACGTGGAACGTGCCCGAGCTCGGCAATCCAGATGGCGAGATGCTCGATCACATCGCATCCGCGCTCGGCGGCGACAGGAATTCGCGCCTCACCAAGCGACTGGTCTATGACGAACAGGTCGCCACCAGCGTCAACGTCGCCAACCCGCAGAGCGAGATCGCCGGCCAGTTCCGCATCGTCGTGACCGCCAAGCCCGATGCCGACCTTGCCAAGATCGAAACCGCCATCAACGAGGAAGTGGCCCGCATCGTCGCCACCGGCCCGACACAGGCCGAGATCGACAAGAATGTCGTCCAGACGGTCTCCGGCATGATCAGCGGCCTCGAAAGCACATCGGACAAGGCCGGTCAGCTGGCCCAATGGGAAATGATCGCGGGCGAGCCCGATGGCTGGAAAGCCTCGCTTGAACGCCTCGAAGGCGCAACGCCCGCCGCCGCGCGAGCTGCCGCCGCCCGCTGGCTCACGCGTGGCTCATATACGCTCACCGTGCTCCCGTTCGGAAATCCGAAGGCGTTCAGCGCCGCCGTTGACCGCTCGAAGATGCCGCTCCCCGGCGCCGTCGCCGACACGGCCTTCCCCGCCTACCAGACCTCGACGCTGTCCAACGGCATGAAGGTCTACCTAGTGGAACGGCACGATGCGCCGCAGGTCAGCGTATCGATGGTGGTCGACACCGGCTATCCCGGCGACCAGTCCACCATCCGCAACGGACTTTCCGGCCTCACCGCCAACATGATGGACGAGGGCACGACGACGCGCTCGGCCCTGCAGATCGCCGACGAGGTTGATCGTCTCGGCGGCTATGTCGGCACGGGTGGCGGCGGCGAACAGTCCGTCGTCGAGTTCAGCGCGCTAACGCCGACAGTCGATCGCGTGATGGCGATCTGGGCCGATGTGCTGCGCAATCCGGCCTTCGCCGAAGGCGACTTTGCGCGCATCCAGGCCCAGACCGTGCAGGGCATCCAGCAGCAGCTCAACAACCCGGCCTCGATCGGCCAGCGCGTGATGTCGCGCATGCTGTGGGGTGATGCTCACCCCTATGGCCGCATCGTTTCGACCTCCGACATCTCCGGCCTCAAGCCGTCGGATGCCTCAGCCTTCCACAAGGCCTGGTACGGTCCCAACAACGCGACGCTCTTCATCGTCGGCGATACCACACTGGCCGAGATCACGCCCAAGCTGGAGGCGGCGCTGGCAGGCTGGGGCAATGCGCCCAGCAAGGCTGCGCCCGTGGCCAACGTCGCGCGGCCGACCAAGCCTGTCGTCTACATCGTCGACCGCCCGGACTCGGTTCAGTCCACCATCCTCGTCGGATCGCCGCAACCGCCCCGCAACCCGGCGGAAGACACGCGCGTCTCCGCCTTCAACGCGCTGTTCGGCGGCAACTTCACCAGCCGCGTGAACATGAACCTGCGCGAAGACAAGGGCTGGTCCTACGGCGCCCGCTCGCAGGTCAGTGGCGGTCGTGGTCCGCGCACGTTCATGATCTCCGCCCCGGTGCAGACGGACCAGACCAAGGGCGCGCTGGCCGAACTGCGCAAGGAACTCACCGACATCGTCGGACGCAAGCCGCCGACCGCCGCCGAACTCGAGACCGTGCGCACCAACACGCTGCTCGGCATGCCTAGCCGGTGGGAAACCTCCGGCGCCGTCATCAACTCGCTGATGGATATCCACCAGTTCAAACTGCCGGCCGACTACTGGTCAAACTACGCCAGCACATATCGCGCGGCGACACCGGCGGACATCGAGGCGATGGCCAAACGCATCATCCCCGACCAGAACCACATCTGGGTCATCGTTGGCGACCGCGCCAAGATCGAGAAGGGCGTACGCGAACTCAACCTCGGTGAAATCCACATCGTCGACGCGGACGGCAATCCGGTTCAGTAGGTAACGCCCAGATCGCGGCCCCACCCCTGGTGTCATTCCGGACGCACGCGCAGGCGCGCGAGCCGGAACCCAGGGGCCACGCGCACCAGTGCTATGTGCCCCTGGGTTCCCGCTCTCCGCCCTACGGGCTCCGGCGGGAATGACATTCTGTGATTGCGAAAAAGAGTGGCGCTACTCGGCCTTGGCTGGCGTCTTGGTCTCGCCTTCGCCCGGCTTCGGTTTGCGTCGGCGTATACGCAGCGCGTGGCGCAGGCGCGCGAGGCGCTTCCAGAAGCGGCGGCGTTCCGGCACGGGCAGGGGTTCGAGATTGTTGACGAACTGCTCGGCGCAGGCGCGCCACGAATAGGTCTCGGCGTATGCGCGCGTCTTCTCGCGTGAGCAGGCCAGCGCCTCGTGGCAGGCCTTTGCCAGATCATCGTTCACCGCGCCCGCGCCCGTGCCCGGAATCAGGTCGCGCGGCCCCGGCACGTTGAAACCCGCCACCGGCGTCCCCGCCGCCATCGCTTCAAGGATCACCAGGCCGAACGTGTCCGTGAGGCTTGGGAAGACGAAGCAGTCGGCATTGGCGAAGCATGCGCCAAGTTCCTCGCCCTGCTTCACGCCCAGGAAATGCACGTCGGGATGCTTCGCCTTCAGCGACTCCAGCTGCGGCCCGTCGCCAACAACCACCTTCGTGCCCGGCAGCTCGGTTTCAAGAAACGCCGCGATATTCTTCTCCACCGCAACGCGACCGACATTCAGCCAGATCGGCTGCTTCATGCCCTTGAATGGTCCGCGGTCATCCTTGCGCTTGGCGGGATGGAAGAGGTCGGTGTCGACGCCGCGCGACCACGGAACGAGGTTCTTGAAGCGCCGCTTCTCCAGCTCGTCGCGCATCGACATGGTCGCGACCATCACGCGGCCCGAGTATTTGTGGAACTCGCGCACATACATGTAGCCCATCCACGGGCGCAGGACGTAGAAGCGCGCAGCGATGTATTCGGGAAAGCGCGTGTGATACGCGGTTGTGTAGGGAAACTTGTGGCGCAGGCAGACCGCGCGCGCGGCCCATCCCAGCGGCCCCTCGGTTGCGATGTGAACCGCGTCGGGTTCGAATTCGAGAAACCGTTCCTCGATCACCTTCTTGGCGCCGAAGGCCAGCTTGATCTCCGAATAGGTGGGCAGGGGAATGGTCTTGAAGCCGTTCGGCGAGACGATGTCCCACGTATGGCCCATCTGCTCGCATTCGGTGATCACGCGCTTCATCGTGCGCACAACGCCATTGACCTGCGGGTCCCAGGCATCGGTTACAAGCATGATGCGCATGGTGCGGGCGCGAATCCTCTTTGGGGCCGGCCGTCGGCCGCCGCCTGATTACGGTCAGGTACGCGCTACGTCCATGGCTGGGTCAAATTAGGGCTGTGTTCCTGAATCAGGGCAGGTTCAACGGCGCTTCATACCGCTCGCCCGCCCGGGTTTCGACCCGCAGGGGCTTTTCCTTGCCCAAAGGGAAGAGCGGCTTGATCTGTCCGAACAGGCGGGATGCGTCGGCGTCGCTTCTTGTGTCCACACATAGTGTAATCTCGCCTTCGCGGCCCCAGGGCTCGCGGACGATTCCCGCAACGCTCTTGTCGCCGGCAAGCAGTGCATCGACCTTTTCGAGCACGGCATGGTCGATGCCTGTGCCGATGCTGGCAAATTCAACCTTCAGGTCACATCCGCTCTCTGGCCCATCAGGCCCCGTCGCGTTGGGCGCGGCGCAGCCGGCAAGAATCACCGCGAGAAGGCCGGATCGGAGCATCATCATGTGAACGTGGCCCAGTGCGTGAGAGTTTCAAGTTGATCCGCCGCCATCGCACCGGCAGATATGCCACTCCACACCAGAGTATCGCACATGCCGCAATCGCATTCTTCCAGCCTGCAGTCGCCCGACCTGCTCGACAGCGGCAAGTATGAAGACGAGGCCGCGAGGATCGAGGCGATGCTGGCAAATCCAGCGCTCGATGCTGTGGAGCGCCGCGCCGCCGCGACCGCCGCTCGCGATATCGTGGTGAAGGCGCGCGCCGAGACGCAGCACTCGGGCGTCATGGAAAGCTTCCTTGAGGAGTTCGGCCTTTCGAACCCCGAAGGCCTCGCTCTCATGTGTCTCGCTGAAGCGCTGCTGCGCGTGCCCGATGCCGACACCGCTGATGCTCTGATCGCGGAGAAGATCACATCGGGCGATTGGGGCGATCACAACGGCAAGTCGGACTCGCTGCTGGTCAATGCGTCCACCTGGGGCCTGATGCTGACGGGCCGCATCGTTCAACCGCCCGAAGACGCCGCCGAGAATCCCGGCGGGTTCATATCCCGTATGGTGCGCCAAGCCGGCGAGCCGGTGATCCGCGCCGCGATGATGCAGGCCATGCGCATCATGGGCGGGCAGTTCGTGATGGGCCGCACCATCGACGAAGCGCTCAAGCGCGGCCAGCGGAATGTGAAGAAGGGCGAAGCCGCCTCACACTCCTTCGACATGCTGGGCGAAGGCGCCCGTACCACAGCAGACGCCCGCCGCTATTTCGAAAGCTACGCCAACGCCATCGGCGCCGTCGGCAAGGCGAAGACCGGATCATCACCCGAAAACTCCGATGGCATCTCCGTAAAACTATCCGCGCTGCATCCGGCCTATCGCGCCGCTCAGGGCGAGCGCGTGCATCGCGAACTCTATCCGATGATCGCCGAGCTCGCGAAGCTGGCCGCCAGGCACAACATCAACTTCACGCTCGACGCGGAGGAGGCCGATCGCCTCGCCCTGTCGTTGTCCCTGCTCGAACGTCTCTGCCGCGAAACCGACACCGCGAAGTGGACCGGCCTGGGTCTCGCCGTGCAGGCCTACCAGAAGCGCGGGCAGGCCACCGTCGCCTGGCTCGGCGATCTCGCGCGCGAGACCAATCGCCGCCTGATGGTGCGTCTCGTCAAGGGCGCCTACTGGGACAGCGAGATCAAGCGTGCGCAGATGGAAGGCCAGCCCGACTATCCGGTCTTCACCACCAAACAAGCAACTGACGTCTCCTATCTCACCTGCGCCGACGCGCTGCTGCGCACGGGCCCATCGATCTATGCCCAGTTCGCGACCCACAACGCCCACTCGCTCGCCTCCATCGAGCTGATGGCGAAACGCGCGGGCCGCAATGACTATGAGTTCCAGCGTCTCCACGGCATGGGCGGCCCGCTCTACAAGGCGGCCGGCCGCGAGCGCTCCGTGCGCATCTACGCCCCCGTCGGCGCGCATCAGGATCTGCTGCCCTATCTTGTCCGCCGTCTGCTCGAGAACGGCGCCAACACGTCCTTCGTCCACTCCTTCCTCGATGGCGACGTCCCTGCCGAGCGCATAGCGACCGATCCCTACACGTTGCTGTCAGCCGCCCCCGCGCGCCACCCGCGCATCCCCCCGCCGCCGAAGCTCTATGGGCCCTCGCGCACCAATTCGAGCGGCCTCGACTACAGCCAGAAAACCGTGCGCGACCGCATTCACGGCGCCGTGGCGAAACTGGATGCAGCGGGGCCTTTCACGGCCGCATCGCTCACCGGCGGCGAGACACAACGCAGCGGAGAAAAGCTCGCCGAGGTTCGCGCGCCTGCGGATTACGCTCGCATCGTCGGACGCGTGCTCGATGCTTCCGCCGATGTCGTCAATCGCGCCTATGCCGCCGCTTCCGCCTACCAGCCCGAATGGAACGCCATTGGCGGCGCCCGGCGCGCCGAAATCCTCGAGGCCATGGCCAACGCCATGGAGCGCGACTCGGATCGTCTCACTGCAATCCTCGCGCGCGAAGGCGGCAAGACGCTGGACGACTGCATCGCCGAGGTCCGCGAGGCGGTGGACTTTTGTCGCTACTACGCGCTGGACGCTGAACAGAAATTCCGCGGCGTCGAAGCGCTGCCGGGCCCTGCTGGCGAAACCAACGGCCTCGAAATGATGGGCCGCGGCGTCTTCGTCTGCATTTCCCCGTGGAACTTCCCGCTCGCCATCTTCACCGGCCAGATCGCTGGCGCGCTGGCTGCGGGCAACACCGTGATTGCCAAGCCTGCCGAGCAGACGCCGCTAATCGCGTCCGAAGTTGTTCAGCTCTTCCACAAGGCCGGCCTGCCGGCCGATGCGCTGCATCTGGTGTTCGGAGCCGGCGAGGTTGGTGGTCTGCTGACGAAGGACCCGCGCTGCGCCGGCGTCGCCTTCACCGGCTCGACCGAAGTCGCGCGTATCATCAACCGTACGCTTGCCGCGAAGGATGGCCCCATCGTGCCGCTGATTGCGGAGACGGGCGGCCTCAACGCCATGTTCTGCGACACGACAGCCCTGCGCGAGCAGGTGGTGGACGATGTCGTCATGTCCGCCTTCCGCTCGGCGGGTCAGCGTTGCTCGGCCCTGCGCGTCCTCTTCCTGCCGCACGAAACCGCGGACGAGACCATCGCCATGATCAAGGGCGCCATGGACGTGCTTGTCATCGGCGACCCCGCCGACGCTGCAACGGACATCGGTCCCATCATCGATGCCGAGGCGCGCGGCCTGCTCGACGCGCATCTCGAACGCATGAAGCCAGTCGCGAAAGTCTGGCAGCGCGACATCGGCGCCCTGCGCGACAAGGGCACATTCTTCGGCCCTGCCATCATCGAACTGCAATCGATCGACCAGCTCGACCGCGAGGTGTTCGGCCCCATCCTCCACATCGTCCGCTACGATCCCGACGATATCGAAACCGTCGGCGCCGCACTCTCGGCCAAGGGCTACGGTCTCACGCTCGGCATACACTCGCGCCTCGAAGGCTTCGCCGAAAAGGTGAAGGCGAACGTCCGCGCCGGCAACGTCTACGTGAACCGCTCGATCATCGGCGCTGTCGTCGGCGTGCAGCCCTTTGGTGGCTCGGGCCTTTCAGGCACGGGTCCCAAGGCCGGTGGTCCGCACTATGTCGCGCGCTTCGCAACCGAGCGTGCGATCACGGTGAACATCGCCGCCCAGGGCGGCGACCCGACGCTGCTCAATCTCTGAGGGTTAGCCCTTCGGCGACAGGCGCCAGATCTCCCCATTGGCGTCGTCGGTGAGGATGTAGAGCAACCCATCCGGCCCCTGCCGTACGTCGCGAATGCGTTTGCACTTGTCGCGCAGCAGCTTCTCCTCGCCGACAACGCGGCCGTCCTCCATCTTCAAGCGGATCAGCTGCATGCCCGAAAGCCCGCCGGCGAACACATCGTCCTTCCACGCCGGGAACTTGTCGCCCGAATAGACCGCCATGCCCGACAGCGCGACCGACGGCGTCCAGAAATAGACCGGCTGTTCCATGCCGGCCATCTGCGTCAGCCCGCCATTCAGCAGCTTGCCGTCATTGTCGCGACCATACGAGATCAGCGGGAAGCCGTAGTTGCGGCCCGCACCCACGATGTTGAGTTCGTCCCCGCCGCGCGGCTCGTTCTCGATCGACCACAGCTCGCCGGTGACGGGATGGATCACCATCCCCTGCGGATCGCGGAAACCCACTGCCCAGATGGAAGGATCTGCGCCCTTGGAGGCGACAAACGGATTGTCCCCTGGCACGCTTCCGTTCGGATTGAGGCGCAGCACCTTGCCTTGCGGGCTCGCCATGTTCTGCACGGTCACATACGGTGTGATCACTTCGGCGGTGTGCACATAGAGCCGCCCATCGCGATCCTGCACGACGCGACGCGGGATCATGCCCGCCTGTTCGCGAAGGATGGTGTAGTTCTCCAGGCTCTTCTCGTCGGCCGAAAGCTTCGCGCTGACGATATATCCCGTCGGCGGCTTTCCTTCCGGCGTCGTGACGAAGGCGAGATAGATCGTGCGGTTGTATGCAAAATCCTGATCAAGGATCACGTCATGCATGCCCAGCAGGCGGATCGCGTTCTTGATCGGCGGCGTGCCGCTCACCGGCGTCGACGTCTCTCCATCAGCCGACACCACGCGCAGCCCCTCGCCGCGGATCGTCACGAGGTAATTGCCCGACGGCAGGAAAGCCAGCGCCCACGGGTTCGGCAGGCCCGAGGCCACCACATCCAGCGTGAAATTGTCTGACACCGCCAAGCGCGGCGCACGCGTCTGGTCCGGATAGAGCGGGGCGGGGCGATAGTCGTCCGCCACGTTGCGCGGCGTACCACACGCCTCCAGCGACAGCTGGTCTTCCTCGAACACTTTCGCCAGCAGCTCCGGCGATGGCTTGGTCGACGTGCCTTGACCCACGGCCGCCGGCGCGAGGACGGGGCCTGCCAGCAGGCTGGCGGCAAGGCAAAGGAACAGGCGTTTCATGGCGTTCTCCCGCGGACGACTCACGCATGTGGCAGTCCGTCTCGTCACAGGCTTCTATGGGACGCTGCATTGCGACGCACTTCAAGACGGCGCGAAGCAGGACTAGAAGGAATCACTGGCATACCCCCGGCGCGTGCAGGGACTTGCCTTCGGGAAGGGCAAACCCCTTGGGCGACATACCCCAGAGCGGACCGTCGGTGCGTGGTACATCGGCCGTTGTCGAGGCGGACGCCGCCTACGACAAGTTCGTGGAAGACAATCTGAGACGAAATTATATCGGCCACTTCATGCACGGCATGGTGGGGATGACCGGCTTCCGGCTGGTCAACACGCCCACCTTCGTGCCTGCCTACCTGCACTCCATCTCGGGGTCGGATTTCTGGGTCGGAATCGGCACCAGCCTGCAACAGCTGGGCATGATCGTCTCGCCCATCATCGGCGCGTCCCAGATCGAACACCGCAGGAAGGTCATGCCGATCTCGGTCACACTCGGCCTGCTGATGCGGCTGCAGATTCTTGGCCTTGCCATCTCCGGTTGGCTATTGTCGGGGCCGCCTGCGCTGTTCTTCGCGCTGCTCTTTCTCTTCCTGCTCGGCCTGTTCCAGGGGCCCCAGCGCGTGGCCTTCCAGCTGCTGCTTGCCAAGGTCATCCCTATCCGTCTGCGCGGACGCCTGCAGGCCTGGCGCAATCTCATCGGCGGACTGATCGCAGCGCTGCTGTCCTACTTTGCCGGCTCGTGGCTGGTCGCCAACCACGTCTTGGGCAATGGCTACGCCACCACCTTCTTCGTCTCCTTCGTGCTCACCAGCCTGGGCTTGTCAGCGCTGCAGATCATGATGCGCGAGCCCGAGCCGCCCACCGTCCGCGCACGCACGCGCTTGCGCGAACGGGTGAAGGATTTTCCCGCGCTCCTGCGCGAGGACAAGGGCTTCGCCTGGTTCATGGTGGCGCGCACCTTCGTGATGGGCTCGCGCATCGGACAGCCCTTCCTGTTCCTCTATGCCGCTTATGTGCTGGGTGTCAGCGCAGAGATTGATCCGGTGCGGTTCGGCACGACCCTCGCCGTGCTCTCCTTCGCCTATATGGGCGCCGACACGATCACCAACCTCATCTGGGGCTATCTGTCAGATCGGCAGGGCTTCCGTTCCACCTTCCTGCTCTCGACGGCGATCAACGTCGCGGGCATCGCCAGCTTGATGCTGTGCAATTCCATCGAGACGTTCGCGATCGCCTTCTTCCTCATCGGCGCAGGGCAGTCAGGCTTCCAGATGTCCACCACCAACATCGTGCTCGAATACGGCCACCCCCACGACGTGCCGATGCGCATGGCGCTATCGAACACGGCCGAGGGCGCGATTGGCGGTCTCGCCCCGCTCCTCGGCGCGGGTCTCGTCGTCCTGTGGGGATATGAAGCGGCGCTATGGGCGGCCGTGGGCGCCATGGCGGTCGCGCTGGCGATTGGCGTCCTGAAAATGGAAGAACCGCGCAGGCAAGCGCGCCGCTAGCTCAGCCGCCTTCGGCTGAGTTGCGCGGCGCGTGGCGGCGCTCGGCTTGCTCGAGAAGGTCGATAAATTCGTCGGCCGGGTTCTCTTCAACCGGAAACTGCTCCCGCAGCGGCGGGGAGTACGCACGTGTGAACCTGAGGATGTTGGTTCGTTTGGGGATGGAACCGTCGTCGGTCATTTTGTTCTCGTTGACGTTTCTTGTGACGGCATCAGGGGGAGCGTGCCATGCGCGGTAGACGCTCGGCGGGCCGCATTGTTCCCGCTTCCTCCCATGCCGCCCTGCGAAACTGTCAGCGCGCAACAAAAACGGCGCGATTCCCAGGGGAAATCGCGCCGCTAATGGTCTGGAGGCTTTGAGGCCTACTTGATCTTGGCCAGCTCGGCGTCGAGCTCAGCGAGCTTCGCATCGGTCAGCATTTCCGGCACGAAACCCTTCACCATGTCCGGCGTCATCTGCAGCGCCTGCTCAAGCTCCGGGGCTTCCGACATGCCCGGGAAAACCTTGTCCAGGGCGGCCTTGGCATCCGCATTTTCGATCAGCGCGGCGAAGGTCGATGTTTTCGACGAGAACTTCGGCGCGTCCTGGGCGAGGGCGATGGGGGACACGGCCACAGCGAAAGCGGCAGCGACGAGAAGTTTGCGGATCATACTGGTCTCTCCTTAGGCTGCCGTACCCCGGCCAGCGCGTTGGGGAGTTCCATACAATGAGCAACCAGAAACCGTCCAGTACCCTTCGCAGCCATCACGGACTGGCGACCGATAGCCCGCCATCTCGCAGGGGCTTAGCCCTTGAAGGCCGAACCGCGACCGTCCTTCTTGCGCGCTTCCATGTCGGCCAGCAGCACATTGATGCGGCCGATCAGCTTGTCGATGTCGCCATTGTTGCGATCGAGGAAGCTGACGAACTGCGCCTGCTGTTCCTGCGCCAGCCACAGGATCGAGCCGCCAAGCTCAATGCCCACATCGCGGACGCGGTAAGTCTTGCCATCGTTCGACAGCAGCACGTCCCAGTAGACTTTGGTGTCCTTGCCGGTCTGCGAGCTCTTGATCACTGACTCGACCGTCGAACGCTGCGGGCCATCATCCTTCGATCCGGTCACATGGATGGCCTGGCCGCGGAACTGGTCGAAGTGAACCTGGTAGACTTCGAGCGCATAGGTCTCGAACGCCTTGTAGTAGCGGTTGAACTCGGCATCGGTCAGCGAGCGGGCTTTCACGCCGATCACACGCTTGGCGATCGCCTGCATGTTGGCGAACTGGTTCATGAACTGGCCGAATTTCAGCTCACGCTGTTCGGCCGTCAGTGTGCGATCATTCAGCGCCGACAGCGCCGAGTTTGCGTTTGCCTGCACGAATGCCTCGGCCTTCTTGTCTGCAAACGCCGCGGGCGTGGCGAATGTCAGCGCGACCGCAGCGGCGATGATGCCAAACAGTTTCATGAAAGCCTCCACGCGAGCCCTGTCCGGGCGCCCGCTCAAAAGTCTAGTTCGTCATCCGTCAGTTCTGGGGCGTCATTCGGCTCTTCGTAGGGAATTCCGATGTCCGCAGCCCTTGTGCGGCCATAAAGGCGCCGCACTGTGGTATAGGGGTCGATCTGGTTGTTGAGTTCGTCCGTCGCCTCGAGCGCGCCTTCGCGGGCATCCACACCCCAGATCACGAATGTGCCGGCGCGGATGGCGTCGTCGTTCTCGAACTCGGGATAGTTGAGCGGGTTGAGCGCAAGATCGCCGCCCATGCCGGTCAGGTCGCGCGGGTTCGTCGGGCCGATCAGGGGCAGCACAAGGAATGGCCCCGAGTCGACGCCCCACGTTCCCAGTGTCTGGCCAAAGTCTTCCTTCGTCCGCTGGATGCCGACTGCCGAGGCCGGGTCGAAGATGCCGGCAAGGCCGATGGTGGAGTTGATCAGGAAACGGCTCACCGTCGCGCCGGCATCGGGCAGCTTGCCTTGCAGCACATGGTTCACGGCGGTCAGCGGCTCGCCGAGGTTTGCGGAAAAATTGCCGACGCCTTCACGGATGGGCTCGTTGGTCACGGCACGATAACCTTGGGCCACCGGCTTGATGATCGCCCGGTCAACGCCGTCGTTGAAGGCAAACATCTGGCGGTTGAAATCCTCGTAGGGATCATCCGGGTTTGGGCCGGCCGTAAGGCATCCCGAAAGGCTGAATGCGGCTAGCAACGAGGCAGCGCCGGGCAGGATGGCTTTGAAGGTTGTCATTTCGGGGCGCTCCCAGCCTCGGTGGCGATATGTGTAGTCCCGCCGGTCAAGTCAACGGCCGTTGACATGAGAATCCCGGTTCAAGCCGCGTCGAGCATATACCGGGCCATGGCAACAGCATGGCGTGAGGTTCATACGCCACAGCTTGCAGATCATATAAAGATATGTTTATATGATTAAATGGAACTCGCGAGCTTGGCTGATCTCGTCGTCCAACTCCGCGCCGCCGGCGAGGCGACGCGTGCGCGAATCCTTGTCCTCCTATCACATGGCGAACTGTCGGTGGGCGAGCTTGCCCAGGTCCTGAATCAGAGCCAGCCCCGCCTGTCCCGGCATTTGAAATTCCTCACCGGGGCCGGTCTGGTCGAGCGTCTGCCCGAAGGCGCCTGGGTGTTCTACCGCCTGCCGGGGGAAGGGCGCGCCCGCTCGCTCGTCGACGGGCTGATCGCGTGGATCGACCCATCCGACCCCGAAATCCAGCGCGACCTTGCCCGCCTGCGCGAAGTGAAGGGCGAGCGTGTCGCCGCCGCCGACGCCTATTTCGGTCGCGTCGCCGAACACTGGGACGAACTTCGCGCGCTGCACTATTCCGACGCCGAGATCGAGAAGGCAGTGCTCGCCGCCGCCGGCCCCGGCCCTTTCGATCTCGTGGTCGATTTCGGCACGGGAACCGGCCGCATGTTGGCGCTGTTCGCGGGCCTCGCGCGCCGCGTCGAGGGGATCGACCTCTCGCACCAGATGCTCACCGTCGCCCGCTCCAAGCTGGAATCCGCCGGCGCCGCCAACGCCCATGTCCGCCACGGGGACGCCACGGCGACGCCTTATGCTGACGGCTGCGCCAGCCTCGTCATCATCCATCAGGTGCTGCACTTCCTCGATGATCCCTCGCGCGCGCTGCGCGAGGCTGCACGTGTGTTGCGTCCCGGCGGCCGCGTTGTCGTCGTCGACTTCGCGCCGCACACGCTCGAACATCTGCGCGAACAACATGCCCATCGCCGCCTCGGCATCAGCGAAGCCGACCTTGCGACCTGGGGCGAGAAAGCGGGTTTCACGCCGAGCTTCTCAAAGACCTTCGATGCGCCCAACGGCGAGAAGGGCATCTCCGTCAGGGTGTGGGCCGCCGACGTGGCCAAGTTGGGTGGGGCCAAGTCTGCCAAGAGGTCAGCGGCATGAGCAGGACACCCACGGTCTCCTTCGAATTCTTCCCGCCCAAGACGCCCGAGATGGAGGCGAAGCTCTGGGATTCGGTGAAGCGGCTCGAGCCGCTGAACCCGTCCTACGTTTCCGTCACCTATGGCGCGGGCGGATCCACGCGCGAGCGCACGCACGGTATCGTGAAGCGCATGGCAGAAGAGACGAAACTGAATCCCGCCGGCCACATCACCTGTGTCGCCGCCACGAAGGGCGAGATCGATCAGGTGCTCAAGGATTACTGGGCCGCCGGCGTAAAACGCATCGTCGCCCTGCGTGGCGATCCCACCGCCGGCATCGGCACGAAGTACGAACCCCATCCGGGCGGCTATGCCTACGCCAGCGATCTGATCGTCGGCGCCCGCCGCATCGCCGACTTCGACATCTCCGTCGGCTGCTATCCCGAAGTGCATCCCGACGCGCCTTCGCTGAAGGCCGAGATCGACAACCTCAAGCGCAAGTTCGACGCCGGCGCCACGCGCGCGATCACGCAGTTCTTCTTCTACCCCGACGTCTTCTTCAAGTTCCTCGACCAGGCCCGGGCCGCCGGCATCACCCAGCCCATCGTTCCGGGCATCATGCTGCAATCAAACTTCAAGGGCCTGCAGCGCATGGCCAGCCTGTGCAACACGGCCATCCCCGCGCGCATCGCCGAACTCTATGATGGTCTCGACAACGACGCCGAAACCCGTGACCTCGTCACCGCCCATGTCGCTGCTGATCTCTGCCAGCGTCTGGCCGAGCAGGGGGTCGATCACTTCCACTTCTACACGATGAACCGCGCCGGCCTGTCGCTCTCGACCTGCCGCCTGCTCGGCATCAAGCCTGCAGCGCTGCCGTCATGAGCGATCCCGCGATCCGCATCGCCCTCGTCACGCTCGGCGTCGAAGACCTCACACGCGCCGCCGCCTTCTACGAGGCGATGGGGCTGAAGCGCTCGCGCGCCTCGCAGGAGACCATCTATTTCTACGACATGGATGGCGTGGTGCTTGCGCTGTTCCCGAACGACATGCTGGCCGAAGACGCCGGCGTGCCTGCCGAAGGCCACGGCTTCCGCCGCCAGACGCTGGCCTGGAACGTACCCGACGCTGCCACGGTCGACGCCGCCTTCGCGCGCGTCCTCGCTGCCGGCGCCGCCAGCCTCAAGCCTCCCTACAAGACATCATGGGGCGGCTATGTCGGCCACTTCGCCGATCCCGACGGCCATCTCTGGGAAGTCGCCCACAACCCGTTCTTCCCACTCCATCCCAGCGGAGCCGTGTCGGTTCCGCCCCCTCGCGAAGGAGTCAAGAAATGACCCGCCCCATGACTCGTCAGGAACGTATCGCTAAACTCAAGCAGGCCGCGAAGGAACGCATCCTGATCCTCGACGGATCATGGGGCGTCATGTTCCAGAAGATGGGCCTCACCGAAGCCGACTATCGCGCCGAACGATTCAAGTCGCATCCCGGCCAGATGAAAGGCAACAACGACATCCTCTGCCTCACGCGCCCCGATCTCGTGGCTCAGCTTCACACCATGTATTTTGAAGCCGGCGCCGACATCTCGGAGACCAACACCTTTTCCGCCACCGTCATCGCACAGGACGACTACAAGCTCGACGCAAAGGCTGTCTGGGACATCAACTATGAAGGCGCCCGCATCGGCCGCGAAGTAGCGGACGCCTTCACCGCCAAGGAGCCAAACAAGCCGCGCTTCCTCGCCGGCTCGATGGGTCCGCTCAACAAGATGCTGTCCATGTCGTCGGACGTGAACGATCCCGGCGCGCGCCTCGTCGATTTCGACGAGGTCTACCACGCCTATCGCGACCAGGTGAAGGCGCTCAACGAGGGCGGTGTCGATCTCTACCTGATCGAGACGATCACCGACACGCTCAACTGCAAGGCCGCCATCAAGGCGATCATGGACCTCGAAGCCGAAGGCCTCGAACATCTACCGATCTGGATCTCCGGCACGATCACCGACCGCTCCGGCCGCACGCTCTCAGGCCAGACGACCGAAGCGTTCTGGAACTCCATCAAGCACGCCAAGCCCTTCGCGGTCGGCTTCAACTGCGCGCTGGGCGCAGACCTGATGCGCCCCTTCATCGCCGAGATGTCGCGCGTTGCCGATACGCTGGTCGCGGCTTATCCGAACGCCGGACTCCCGAATGAAATGGGCCAGTACGACGAACAGCCCCACGAGACCGCGCACTCCGTGGAGCAATGGGCGAAGGAAGGCCTCGTCAACATCCTCGGCGGCTGCTGCGGGACGACGCCCGATCACATCCGCCACGTTGCGGAGCATGTGAAGGGGATCACCCCGCGCCAGCCGCCCGTACGCCCCCACGCGCTGCGCCTCGCGGGGCTTGAGCCATTCGAGCTGACGTGATGCCGGAAGCTTCGACCTCACTACATGCAAGCGACTGGATTGCTATAGCTGCGTTCTTGGTTTCCGCTCTCGCTTTAGGCGTCTCGATATTTGAGATGCTGATCAACCAGCCGCGCCTACGCATCAGATGCAAACTCGCGCTTGAGTACGGAGGCTTCAGTGATGGTTATTGTCATTTTTTGAATGGCTTTTCACCTGACACGCTCGGGAGATTTGAGGCGCACAAAGGCCGCAAATTCGTTTGTGTCACGATTACCAATTTTGGGACGCAGCCCACCACCATTGCAACTGTTCATTTCGAGTTTCCAAGCATAGAAGGTATCGTTCAACCCCAGACTGATCGGGAGTGGGGCGTCGGTCCGGGTGTTGCTCTGGGCCCGGGGCAGATTGCGATGCTCTACTACGACGCGGGCGCGCGTCTGCCTCCGTCCGATCAGAACCTTGCGATGCTTGTCGCAAAGGGTAGCGGTGAGGTTATCGCCAATCATTCATGGTCTGAGCGACCAAAGCGACGTCGTTTGAGATAGTTGCAAGGGAACCTTCATGGCCAAGTTCTACGACGCCCTGAACGACAAGCATGTCGCCTTCATCAAGGCGCAGAAGATGTTCTTCGTCGCCACTGCGCCGCTCTCGGACGCCGGCCGCGTAAACCTCAGCCCGAAAGGCTATGACAGCTTCCGCGTCATCGGCCCCAACCGCGTCGCCTATGCCGACCTCGGCGGCTCGGGCGCGGAAACGCTTGCGCATGTGCGCGAGAACGGCCGCATCACCTTCATGTTCTGCGCCTATGAAGGCGCGCCGAACATCATGCGCCTTTATGGACGCGGATCAGTCATGCAGTTCAACGATCCCGGCTTTGCAGAAGAGATCGCGAAGTTTCCGCCCGGCCACGAACGCGCCCGCGACATCATCTTCGCCGACATCACGCACGTGCAGGACAGCTGCGGCTGGGCAGTGCCCTTCATGGAGTTCAAGGGCGAACGTGACCAGCTGCGCCGCTATATCGACCACATGGAACTCGACGCCTGGCACGAAAGCCGTCTGAACAAGAACGCGCAGAGCATCGATGGCCTGCCGGGACTGCAACGCACCAAGGGCGCGGAATGATGCGGCTTATCGCAATTGCTGCTGCCGGTCTCGCGTTGACCGGTTGCGTTATCGCCGACGTGACCGAGATCGTTGATACATCTGCGCCTTCCGCAATTCAGAGGGCGTATGCGTCGCCAACTGCGTTCTACGCCAAGCACATCGTGATTCCGCCGGGCTACGCCACCATCCGGTTGCCCGGCATCATTCCCGACGCAGATGCCTTTGGCGCTGATACTGAAGCGCAGGCTGAGAGCGTGTTCCGCAAGATCGCGGCGACGCTGCAGGAGGCCGGCGCGAGCGAAGCTGACGTGGTGGCGATGACGGTCTATCTCGTGAAGCCGCAGGGCGCCGCCAGCATGGATTTCGATGGCATGATGCGCGCCTACGGTCGCCACTATGGCAGCGCTACCCAGCCCAACCGCCCCGTTCGATCCACTGTCGAGGTGGCAGGGCTTGTGCGTCCCGATATGCTGGTGGAGATCGAAGTGACGGCTGCCGTTCCGGCCCAACCTGCGGCCCGGTAGATATGGACAGATACTCCGTCTCCAGCTTGATCGCCTCGGCGCGCGAAGCGTTGCAAGCCGTCGCGCCGATCATGGAGCGGGCAGGTATTCCACACCGTCCCGCAGAGGCGCAGCATGATGGCTGGGAAGACCTCGAAGCGCAGGTCTTCAGGTCGCTGATCGGGCAGCCTTCCGAGCTGGCGGATGCTTGTGCTCTGGCTTCATATGGGTTCAGCCTTGAAACATATTCTGACAAGAGTTTCGTGAACGTTGCGGACGAGGGGGCTGAAATGCTGGCGCTTGTCCGGTTTCACTCCGCTGCCGAATCCTTCGATAGCTTGCTCGCAGCAAGGCTGGAGACGGAAACCCTAGCTGTTACAGGCACAGCGATCGTGGCGTTCGAACATGCCCGCTTCGCGCTCTGCGCCAACAAATATGGCGTGCTCCGACCATTTGCGTATTTGAGTTACTGACATGACCAACTCCACCGCCAACTTCATCAACATCGGCGAGCGCACGAACGTCACCGGATCGGCGGCGTTCAAGAAGCTCATCGTCGAGGGCAAGTATGCCGAGGCCGTGGATGTCGCGCGCCAGCAGGTGCAGAACGGCGCGCAGATCATCGACGTCAACATGGACGAGGGCTTGCTCGATTCCAAAGTCGCGATGCGCACCTTCCTGCGCCTCATCGCGGCCGAACCCGACATCGCCAAGGTCCCGATCATGATCGACTCGTCCAAATGGGACGTGATCGAGGAGGGCCTCAAGAACGTCCAGGGCAAGGCCATCGTCAACTCGATCTCGATGAAGGAAGGCGAGAAGCCTTTCCTCGACCAGGCCCGCAAGGCGTTGAGCTATGGCGCCGCCGTCGTCGTCATGGCGTTCGACGAGCAAGGGCAGGCGGAAACCGCGCAGCGGAAATACGAAATCTCGAAACGCGCCTATGACCTGCTCACCGGCATCGGTTTCCCGCCGGAAGACATCATCTTCGATCCCAACATCTTCGCCGTCGCGACCGGCATCGAGGAACACAACAACTACGCCGTCGATTTCTTCGAGGGCGTCCGTCTTATCAAGCAGAACCTGCCTTACGCGCGCACGTCGGGCGGTCTCTCCAACGTCTCTTTCTCGTTCCGTGGCAACGAGCCTGTGCGCCGCGCCATGCACTCCGTCTTCCTCTATCACGCCATCAAGCTCGGCTTCGACATGGCGATCGTGAACGCCGGCCAGCTCGACATCTACGACAACATCGATCCCGAACTGCGCGAGCGCGTCGAGGACGTCATCCTCAACCGTCGCCCTGACGCGACCGACCGCCTGCTTGAGATCGCCGAACGCTATCGCGGCCAGAAGGGCGAAGTTCAGAAGAAGGACCTCACCTGGCGCCAGAAGTCGGTGAAGGATCGTCTCGCCCACGCGCTGGTCAACGGCATCACTGAATTCATCGTCGAGGACACCGAAGCCGCGCGCCTTGAAGTGGAACGCCCGCTCCACGTCATCGAAGGCCCGCTGATGGATGGCATGAACATCGTCGGCGACCTCTTCGGCGCCGGCAAGATGTTCCTGCCGCAGGTGGTGAAATCCGCCCGAGTGATGAAGGCGGCCGTGGCGCACCTGATGCCCTACATGGAGGAAGAAAAACTCCGCACCGGCATGGCCGACAAATCCAACGGTGTCGTCATCATGGCGACCGTCAAGGGCGATGTGCACGACATCGGCAAGAACATCGTCGGCGTCGTCCTGCAGTGCAACGGCTACAAGGTCATCGACCTTGGCGTGATGGTGCCGGCCGAAAAGATCCTCGAAGCGGCCCAGCGCGAGAATGCCGACATGATCGGCCTCTCGGGCCTCATCACGCCCTCGCTCGACGAGATGGTCTACTTCGCCAGCGAGATGCAGCGCCTCGGCATTCACAAGCCGCTCCTGATCGGCGGCGCCACCACCAGCCCGGCGCACACTGCGATCAAGATCGAGCCCATGTTCAAGCATGCGCCCGTCGTCCACGTCCTCGATGCCAGCCGCGCCGTCGGCGTCGTCAGCCAGCTGATCGGCGACGACTCGCGCGACAGGTTCTGGGCCGAGATGAAGGAGAAGTACGCAAAGATCCGCGACTCGCGTTCAGGCGGGCAGGCGAAGGCCCGCGTCAGTCTCGAAGCCGCCCGCGCCATGGCGCCCAAGATCGTCTGGGCTGGCTACACGCCGCCCAAGCCCAGCTTCCTCGGCACGCGCACCATCGAAGCAGACCTCGCCACGCTCGCCCGCTACATCGACTGGACGCCATACTTCGCCAGCTGGGACCTTGTCGGCCGCTATCCGATGATCCTGGAGGACGACATCGTCGGCGAAGCCGCGAAGTCGCTCTGGAATGACACCCAGGCAATCCTGCAACGCATGATCGGCGAACAGTGGATCAAGGCGAAGGGCGTCGTCGGCTTCTGGCCCGCCAATAGGGCAGGCGACGATGTCATCGTCTGGTCAGACGAAGCGCGCGAGAAAGAGCTTGGCCGCTTCCACACACTGCGCCAGCAGATGGAAAAGACAAACGACAAGGGCCAGTTCGCACTGTCGGATTATGTCGCGACACAAGGCGCGGATTATATCGGCGGCTTCGCCGTCACCGCCGGCCATGGCGAACTCGAAAAGGCGAAGGAGTTCGTCGACAAGGGCGACGACTACTCCTCCATCATCGTGAAGGCGCTGGCAGATCGTTTCGCCGAGGCCTTCGCCGAATACCTGCATGAACAGGTCCGTCGCGAACTCTGGGGCTACGCGCCGGATGAAGCCCTCGCGAACGACGATCTCATCGCCGAAAAATACCAGGGCATCCGTCCCGCGCCGGGTTATCCCTCCCAGCCCGACCACACCGAGAAGAGAACGCTGTTCGACCTCCTCGGCGCAACGGAGAAAGCCGGCATCGAACTCACATCGAGCTTCGCGATGAATCCGCCCGCCAGCGTCTCCGGCATGTATTTCTCGCACCCCGAGGCCGTCTACTTCGCCGTCGGCCGCATCGAGAAGGACCAGGTCGAGGACTACGCCGCCCGCAAGGGGTGGGACCTCGCAACGGCCGAACGCTGGCTGCGTCCGATCCTGAACTATTAGCGTTCTAAACGCGGCGCCCCGTCGCACGCGCAATTGCGCCAGATCAACAAAGTCATCCGCGCGCGGAGCAACTTGCCCTCATCAAAGGACAAGGAAATCCTCCCATGCGTATTGTTCGATCCCTCATTCTCGCAGCCGGCGCCTTGGCGCTTGCAGGCACGGCTTCCGCGCAGGGACTGCTGGACAACTTCCAGTTCAAGGTCGGCGTCTCGCTGATCCAGCCGGATGAGTCGGCGACCATCTCCACCATCGGCGGCACGGTCGATATCTCGGACGAATACGTCCCCAGCCTGCAGGTCGAATACTTCTTCACCGACAACATCTCGGTCGAGCTGCTTTGCTGCATCGCCACCCACGACGTGCGCGCGATCAATACCTCGCTCGGCACGGTCAACCTGGGCGAAGTCTCGCACTTCCCGCCGACCGTTACCGCCAAGTATCGCTGGACCGACTTCGGCGCTTTCCAGCCCTATCTCGGCGCGGGCGTGAACTACACGACCTTCTACGATGACGAACTGCCGGCCGGCGGCCCCGTCACCTCGATTGAATATGACGACAGCTTCGGCGGCGCCCTGCAGGCCGGCTTTGACTACAAGCTCGACGAGCACTGGGCGATCAACTTCGACGTTCGCAAGATCTGGATCAACACCGACGTCACGCTCGTCGCCGGCGCAACGATCAATGCCGATGTCGATATCAACCCGCTCGTTGTCACGGTCGCCACGGGCTACCGGTTCTAGTTCTGGATTGAAGTCTGAATTCCGGTTCTAGACGAAGGCGTCGTCAGGAGCCGAGGACTGGGGCGGGCCCAAGACCCGCCCCGTTTTTTTTGTCCGCCACAGCGCCATAGTTAATTTGAGAACGTCTTGCATCCTTCGGCAGCCTGCTTAGGAAGGTGACATATCAGGTTCACAAATAAGAAACGTCATCCGCATCTTATCGCAGGAAGGCGACGACAGGGGGACGGACGCGCATGAAGGGCTTCAAGAGCATACTCGTGCTTGCCGCCAGCTCGCTGGCGCTGTCCGGCGCCGCGCTGGCCCAGGAAACGGTGCAGGCACCTGCCTCCGCGACGACGCCCGAAGGCGTCCAGGTATTCGAACCCACATTCTTCGCGCGCTTCAATCCGGTGACAGCCGAAGACATGGTGCGCCAGCTCCCGGGTTTCACGGTCGACGAAGGCCAGGACCTGCGCGGCTTCGGGGCGACTGCCGGCAACGTGCTGATCGATGGCCAGCGGCCCAGCAGCAAGACCAGCCTCAAGGACGAACTCGGACGTATCGCGGCGCGTGATGTCCTGCGCATCGAACTCATCCGCGCATCCGCGGCGGGCGATCTCGATGTGCGCGGCTACACCGAACTCGCCAACGTCGTCCTCAAGCCGTCCAGCGAGATGGCCGTCTCGACAACCTTCGCCGCCACAACGCGGTGGTATGAGCAGGGCCGGCTCGGTGCACAGATCGGCGGCACGCGATCCTGGAAGACGGACAATTTCGGCTTCCGCCTCGCCGTGCAGGGGACGAATCTGGGTGAGCGCGAAGAGGTCGGGGCCACAGTCCGCAACACCCTGGGCGTCGTCACCCGCACGCAGGACGAGTTCTATCAGCAACAGGTCACCGAGCTGCTGATCACAGGCGCCGCGAACTGGACGCCCAGTGCGCGCGATACCTTCAACGCGAATTTCCGCATCCTCCCGCGCTGGTTCACCACCAACGCCGCCGCCGAGCCTTTCCTGGCGAACGGTACGCCTCTCGGCGCGATCTCCCTTGCCTATGAAGAGAAGGACATCTGGTATGTCGATCTCGGCGGCGACTACGAACACAAGTTCGATGGCCAGAACGCGCTCAAGCTGATTTCGGTCAACCGCCTCGTGAACTGGCGTCCGCAGCAGGTTCTCACGGTCAATCTCAATCCGCTCATCGCGCCCCAGGTCGATCAGCTCGACAACTCGGACAATCGCGCCGGGGAACACGTCCTTCGCGGCGTGTGGACGACGCGCCCCGACACACAGCACACGATCGAGATTGGCCTCGAAGGCGCCTACAACTACCGGCGCGTGAACCGGCAGAGCCTCGTCGGCCCGATCGGCGGGCCGTACGTTCCGGCCAGCATTCCTGTGGCGTCCACCAAGGTGGAAGAGGATCGCGTCGAACTCTCGCTAAACGATGTGTGGCGCATCAACCCGCAGCTGACGCTCGAAGGCGGCTTCAACTACGAGGCCTCGACGATCAGCCAGACGATCTCGCAGCCCGCCGCGCCCGACATCGAGCGCGACTTCACCTACTCCAAGCCCCGCATTGTCGCGACTTGGCAGCCCAACGCGGAAGACCAGTGGCGCTTCTCGGTCGTCCGCGATGTCTCGCAGCTCGACTTCGGAGACTTCGCCACGGGCCTCAACTCGATCAGCACCCAAGCCAATCTCGGCAATCCCCAACTCGTGCCCGAGCAGACCTGGAAAGCCAGCGCCCAATGGAAGCGCCCGCTCGGCGAAAGGGGTTCGCTGTCGATCACCGGCTTCTACGACGACATCGAGGACACTCAGGATTTCATTCAGGTCGCCGGCGTGTGCACCACGCCCGCGCTCACGGCCGGCGCGTGCACGTCGGTCGGAAACATCGGCGATGGCAAGCGCTGGGGCGCGCGCGTCGAGGCCACCCTTTCCCTTGATGCGATGGGCGTCGCCGGCGGACTGCTGAAGCTCAATGTCGGTGCGCAGGATTCCGAAGTGACGGATCCCGTCTCGCTGCAGACGCGGCAGATTTCCGCCGAGCAGGAGTTCGACTGGCTGGTCGATTTCCGCCAGGACATCCCGAGCATGAAGGTCGCCTGGGGCTTCAAGGCGAACACGGTGGGTCCGCTGCCGCAGTATCGCGGCGACCGGCTGGAGATCGTCGAGCCGGCCAATCCCAATCTCGACGTCTTCGTGGAGACAACGTCCTTGCTGGGCGGCCTGCTTGTGCGTCTCACGGCGGCAAACGTGCTGGATGCCGAGAAGAACACCGACCGGCTCTACTACGCACCGCCGACGCGCACGCCCGCGTTCGATGAATTCCGAGCCTCGAAGATGGGGCCCAACCTCACGCTGACCATCGCTGGCGCGTTCTAGCTTCTCGCGAGAACGCCCCGCGCTGCAGCTCGCCCCGTGGCGAAACACGCCTGCAGCAGGTAGCCGCCCGTCGGCGCCTCCCAGTCCAGCATCTCGCCCGCCACGAATGTGCGGGGCGATGCCTTCAGTGAATAGTCGTCGCCAACACTGTCCCAACTGATCCCGCCCGCCGTCGAGATCGCCCGCTCTATGGGGGCCGCGCCGGTGAGGCGGATGCTGACCTGCTTGATCCGGTGCGCCAGCCTCAGCGCTTCGGCGGGCAGGACCGGCCCGCGCTCATCCTCGCGCAGCAGCCCCGCCGCCGCCGGCCCGAGCCCCGCCTTGCGCAAACGGTTGCTCAGCGAATCCTTGCGCCCACCCTCCAGCCGCTGCGCCAGCGCATCCAGCGACAGGCCCGGCATCAGGTCGATCTCCAGCATCGCCTCGCCACGCGTCGCCATGGCCTCGCGCAACCCTGCGCCAATTGCGTAGATGGCGCCGCCCTCGATGCCATAGCTGGCGACCATCGCGTCGCCCTGCGTCTCTCGCCCATCGAAACGGAACACAGCCGCCTTGATCGGCTCGCCGGCGAATTTCTCGCGGAAGATGGGCGACCAGCTCACCGTGAATCCCGAATTGGCCGGCCGCAGCGGCGCAATCTCAACGCCCCTCGCGCGCAGCAGCTCCACCCAGCTTCCATCCGACCCCAGCCGTGGCCAGCTCGCCCCACCCAGCGCAAGCACAACCGTGTCCGCCTCTTCGCGCTTCACGCCATCCGGCGTCTCGAACGACACCGCCTCGCCATCCCACCCAATCCAGCGTGATCGCGTCACCAGCTCGACGCCCAGCCGCGCGAGCCGCGCCAGCCACGCACGGAGCAGGGGAGAGGCTTTCATCGCCTTCGGAAACACACGCCCGCTCGATCCCACGAATGTCTCGACACCCAGCCCCGCAGCCCACGCGCGGAGATCATCTGGCGTGAACGCACGTATCGCCGGCTCGAGCCTTTCACGCGCCGCCCCATAGCGCGCCAGAAAATCATCGAGCGGCTCTGAATGCGTGAGGTTGAGCCCGCCACGCCCCGCCAGCAGGAATTTCCGCGCCGGGTTCGGCATGCGCTCGTGGATCGCCACGCGCCACCCCGCTTGCGCCAGCTCTTCCGCCGCCGCCAGTCCCGCTGGACCTGCGCCGACGACAATCGCGCGTGAAGATGTCGAGCCACCCATGCGCCAGCCTTTGGCTCAGCTTGCCGAACGTGACAACTCGTCCAGTTGTTGTTCCATGCCCAACCTCGCCTGCCGGGTGCGCGCCATTGCGGGCCCCCGCACACGGCATAGCCTTCGTCCTGATCGCGCGTGAGTCGCGAGCTGACGAAGGGTGATCGCATGGCCGAAGCCATGGTAAACGCGATGCGTCGCGTTGATCTGCGCTGGGTGCGGATCGAGATCGGGATGCTGGTCGGCGCACTCATGATGGGCGCCTGAAACCTGCGGCCTTTCGGCAGATTACAGCCCGTTAGCTTGACTTTAAGTGTTTTGGCCCCGATATGCGGCGCGTGTTCGCATGGTTCTGTCCGTGCAGACGCTATCGGCGCTCCGGCTGCGTGAGGATCCTGAGAAGCAGGTTCCGGCCCGTTGAGCGCCCTGAAAAGTCGCACGAACACCCGCACACGCCGGGTCTTCCCCAAAAGCAGCGCCCACAAGGGGCCAGCGAAGACGGACCTGCAAAGTCAGGCGTCCGCGACTTCGCGCACACGAAAGACTCTTACACTTGACCCAATTCAAGGACATGAACCTCAACGCCTCGATCCTCGAGTCGTTGAACCGCAAGGGCTATACGCAGCCTACGCCGATCCAGCTCGCCGCCATTCCCGGCGTGATGACCGGCCGCGATCTCCTCGGCATCGCCCAGACCGGAACCGGCAAGACCGCAGCCTTCGCGCTGCCGATCCTCCATCGCCTCGCCGCCAACCGCAAAGCCGCTCCGAAACGCGGCTGCCGCGCCCTCGTGCTCTCGCCGACACGCGAACTCGCGACCCAGATCGCCGAAAGCTTCAAGGCCTACGGCGCAGACCTCGGCTTCTCCGTCGCCACCATCTTCGGCGGCGTGGGCCATGGCCCGCAACGCCAGGCGCTGGCGCGTGGCGTCGACGTGATCGTCGCCGCTCCCGGCCGCCTGCTCGATCACCTGCAGGAAAAAGACGCCGACCTCTCGAAGACCGAGATCTTCGTGCTCGATGAAGCCGACCAGATGCTCGACATGGGCTTCATCGATCCGATCCGCCGCATCGTGCGCCACCTCCCGCGCGAGCGTCAGAACCTGTTCTTCTCGGCCACCATGCCGTCCGACATCGAGAAGCTGGCGAACGACCTCCTCAACGATCCGCTGAAAGTATCGGTGACGCCGCCTGCCACCACGGTCGAGCGCATCAACCAGCAGGTCGTCTTCGTCGAGGCCGGCCGCAAGCGCGGTCTCCTCACCGAGCTTTTTGCCAATCCGAGCTTCTCTCGCGTCCTCGTCTTCACGCGCACCAAGCGTGGCGCCGACAAGGTCGCCCGTATCCTCGAAGGCGGCGGCGTTCCCTCGGCTGCGATCCACGGCAACAAGTCCCAGGCCCAGCGCGAGAAATCGCTCGCAGCCTTCAAGGCCGGCAGCGTCCGCGCCCTCGTGGCGACGGACATCGCCGCGCGCGGCATCGACATCTCGTCCGTCAGCCACGTCGTCCAGTACGAACTGCCCGACGTCCCCGAACAGTATGTCCACCGCATCGGCCGCACCGCGCGCGCCGGCAAGGATGGCTCGGCGGTCGCCTTCTGCGCCGAGGATGAACGTTCCCTGCTGCGCGACATCGAACGCGTCACGCGCCAGAAGATCCCGGCGACCGACCGCCGCAACGACGCCACACTCGGCCAGCTCTCGGCCAGCGTTGGTGACGGTGAAAAGCAACGCGGCGCCCGCGTCGAATCGCGTGGCCCGGCCCAGCCGCGCCGCGGCAATGGCGGCAAGCCCCAGCGCAGCCGCAGCGATGGCCAGCGCGGCGAACACCGCCAGCACGAACCCCGCGCCGAATCCGCCGGCGGCGAAGGCCGCTCCGGCCGTCGCCGTCGTGGCGGCGGCTCAGGCTGGGATGGTCCGCGCAACGCCAACGCCGCCCCCCGCGGTGAAGGCCAGCAGCGCAATGAAGGCGAGAATTCGTCCCGCAATGGCGCCGGTCAGAAGCCGCATCGCGGCGGCAAATCCGCCAACCACCGCAAGGGTCAACAGCAGCGCAACGCCCAGGCTCCCGCGCGTGGTGATGTAATGAACGTCCACGCCGCCAAGCCCGGCGGCCCGCTGATGCCGGCCCGCGAACTGATGAAGCACCTGTCGACCCAGAAATAGGTTTGCGGAAATAGCCTCCAGCGGAAATAGCCTCCAGAAGCGCAATCGCCGCCACTCCGTTAGGGGTGGCGGCGACGCTTCCTTCCCGGCGGGGGGACGTGGGGGGACTAGATCGCCGGGGGCAGGAACTCTGATCCTTCAAAACGTCTGAGCGGACATTACTCTCGGGACACCAATCCGTTCCCTGTGAACATCAGATGGGTGGCCGCGAGGCGATTCCAACCCCCGCAATGCTACCCGTCGCGATCACGAGATTGCGCCATCCCGCCGCATGTGATCATACAGCAACCGCATGAGCATCTGGTCACAATTGTCCTCGCTCTCGCGCCGCGCGTTCGAGGACGACGCCGCGCCAGGAACGAACACAGGAACGGACGTTGGCGCCGCAAAATGCGGACCCGATCCCAACGACCTTGAATTCACGGCTGCTGTCGTCGGTCTCGGCGCCAAGCTCGCCAAGGTCGATGGCCTTGTGACGATCGACGAGGTCGCTGCTTTCTCGCGCGTATTCCGATCCACGCCTGGCGATGAGCCCGCCATGCGAAGGGTTTTCGATATCGCCCGCCAGACTGTGCGCGGCTACGAATCCTATGCAAGGCGCATAGGCAAACGATATCGTGATCGTCCCTGCCTGCTCGAAGGCGTGCTTGACGGTCTGTTCCAGATCGCGGTGTCCGATGGCGCCGTCACCGCCGATGAACTCGCCTATCTCAAGAGCGTGTCCGACCTTTTCGAATTCAGCGACGACACATTCCGCCGCATCAAGGCCGCTCATCTCGGGCCCGATGCGGATGATCCCTACGCCGTGCTGGGCGTCAGCCACGAAGCGCCGTTCGAGGAGATCCGCGCCGCCTATCGCCGCCTGATGATGGAAAACCATCCCGACACCGTCATCGGCGCAAAGTCCGCCCCGCGCGAATATGAACCGGTGGCGCACGAAAAGTCGGCTGCGATAACCACGGCCTACGCACGTATCCGCGCAGATCGCGGTTTTCTCACACGCGCCGATTGACTTTCCCCCGCGCGGGCGCACCTTTTGAGCAAGGGAGCCCCGCCCATGACCGAAACCCTTGGCCCGTCCGATATTGGAACCCGCATCATCGCGGCCTTCCAGCGGTTTTTCGGTTTCCTCGGTAAGGCCGGCTTTGGGGTATTCCTTGTAGCCGCCGCCATTTTCGCGGTGCTCGCCGCCGCCTTCGTGGGCCTGATGCTGGCGATCGCCGCCATCTTCCTCAGTTTCGCCCGCCCGCGCCGCCGCAAGGCCCAGGGCGACCCCCAAACCCTGGAAGCCCGCCGCACAGCCGACGGCTGGGTCATCGAGCTTTAGGTTTCTCGACAATCCACGCTGCATGCGATTGGCCTCGCACAGCGCCCCCACGACTCCGCACCAACGCCCGCTCATCTCACCCCTCTCCCCCTTGTGGGGAGGAGGGCGCACGTTGCGCCAACTTCCCAAAGCACCTACCGCTCGTCCGCCGCCAGTTCCTGAGTCTCAATCTCCTCGCCCACCATGAAGCCCGCCGACTTCGCGCTCCTTGTCGCCGTGTGCCTGTTCTGGGCGCTCAACCTCGTCGTCACGCGCTGGACGGTGACGGAGGGCGATGTGCCGCCGATTTTCTTTGCCGCTATCCGCGTCTCGCTGCTGGCGCTCGTGCTGTCGCCTTTCCTGCTGCCGGCGCCCCGCCAGATCGGCATGGTCTTCCTTATCGCCATGGGCATGGCGGGCATTCACTTCGCGCTGCTCTTCCTCGGTCTCGCCACCTCCACCGCCGGCGTCGCCGCCGTTATCGGCCAGCTCGGCGTTCCGTTCACGACGATCCTCTCCATCATGTTCCTCGGCGAGCGCATCGGCGTCTGGCGCACGGCGGGCATCCTGCTCGCCTTCGCCGGTGTGATGATCATCGTCGTCGACCCCAGCCAGTTCTCTTTGACCATCGGCATCGTCTACCTCGTCGGCGCGGCCTTCGTCGGCTCCGTCGCCAACATCCTGATGAAACGCATCGATCCCATGCCCGCCATGCGCATGCAGGCCTGGATCGGCCTCTTCTCGATCACGCCCCTGATGCTCACCTCGTTCGCGCTCGAGGGCGGCCATGCAGACGCCTACGCAGCCCTCGACTGGCGGGTTTACGCCGCAAGCCTGTTCGCCGTCGCCGGCGTCTCCATCTTCGCCCATGGCAACTTCTATCGCCTGCTCAAGAAGTACGAAGTGACGCTCCTGTCCCCGCTCACCCTGATGACGCCGGTCATGGGCGTCGCGCTCGGCGTCGCCTTCCTGGGGGAGGGCGTCACCTGGAACATGGTCATCGGCGGCATGATCGCGCTTGCGGGCGTCGGCATCATCGGCGTCCGCCGCAACCGGCGCTTCCCTGAAGCCCCGGTTGGCGACAAGATCGGCCAATGAGTCTCACCCTGATCAACGCCCCCAGCCCCAACTTCAACGAGCGGCTCCACCCGCTCGACATGCTGGTATTGCACTATACCGGCATGAAGGACGGCCCCTCCGCGCTCGCCCGCATGCAGGAAGAAAAAGAGCCCCGCGTCTCCGCCCATTACATGGTGGAAGAAGACGGCCGCGTCTTCGTTCTGGTGCCGGAAGAGAAGCGCGCCTGGCAGGCCGGCCGCTCCTGGTGGCGCGGCGACGAAGACCTCAACTCCCGCTCCATCGGCATCGAGATCGTGAACCCCGGCCACGAATGGGGCTATCGCCCATTCCCCGACGCCCAGATCGACGCCGTTATCGAGCTCTGCCAGGGCATCCTCTCGCGCTGGCCCATCCCGCAGAATCGCATCGTCGCCCACTCCGACATCGCGCCCGACCGCAAGGAAGACCCAGGCGAACTCTTCCCGTGGAAGCGCCTCTCCGAACACGGCATCGGCCTTTGGCCCGAACCCCAGCGCCCCGAACCCTGGATGATGCACGGCGCGGCGATGGGCGACGCCGGCCTCACCGTCGACAACTTCCGCGCCAGCCTCGCCGCCATCGGCTACAAGATCGCGATCGCAGGCCCCTTCGACGAAGCCATGGCCGCCGTCGTCCGCGCCTTCCAGCGCCGCTGGCGTCCCGAACGCATCACAGGCGATGGCGACACCGATACAATCGTGCTGGCGCACTCTGTTTCGGTGCTGGCGGCGCAGTAACGCCCACCAGCCCATCCCCGCTCATCCCGACGAAAGTCGGGAGCCAGGGCCGACATCAAGGCTAGCCCCGCCTTGAAGCTTCAAGTCCGTTCAGTTGCACAACCGTTCCTGGATGCTGACTTTCGTCAGCATGAGCGGAACAAGGTGCAGAGATTCCTCCCAAACGGGACAGTCCCGTGCGTGCGGGACACACCCCGCCACCGAACCGCAGTGTGACAGAAACGCTAATTCCCCGTTCACCATTGCCCGTGCATGATCTCAATCGGTTGGACGGAGTTGCCCATGACTCCCGACGTGACTAATCGTCTGGTTTATCTCAGCACTGCCGTCGGCGTGCTGCGCGCCGATGAACTCGACCGCATCTGGCTCCGCGCCCGCGCCGCCAATGCCGCCGCCGGCCTCACCGGACTCATGCTCTTCCATCAGGGCGTCTTCCTGCAGGTGATCGAAGGCCCCGCCGCCGGCGTCGCCAGCCTGTATGAGCGTATCCGGCGTGACCGCCGCCACGCCAACCTCACCGTCCTCGAATCCGGCCCGGTCGAAGAGCGCGCCTTCCCTGACTCTCCCATGAATTATGTCTCTGCCCGCAATCTCTCGCCGGGCGAGAAGCAAGCCTTCACCGACCTCCGCGCCGCCGTGATGTCCCGCCCAGCCCTCGCCGACCTCGGCCTCTCCGACTTCCTCGCAGCGTTCAGCCTGCGCACGGCTTAGAGATTCCCCTCGTTGAACCAGACCCCCACCTGTCCGCCCCCTAAACGGGGCGGGACCATGCTGCGCGAACTTACCCAACTTTGAAGAGCGGTGATGACCCCAGGGTCCCGCCCCGTTTAGGGGGCGGACAGGTGGGGGTCTGTCTCCGCGCGCTCCGATCTATCGGCCGCTGACACCAGCCCCAATCCCGTGCAAATCTCCCCCACAATGAGGGACATCTTCGCCGCCATCGAACAGACGCCGTTCGCAATCTTCATGCGCGAGGATTTCTACGCCTATTTCATCGCGCTCATCTTTCATTCGCTCGGTATGGCGCTGCTCATCGGCGGCGGCATCCTGCTGTCGCTCCGCTTCATGGGTCTCGCCGCCGCAGCTAGGCTCGAACGCTTCGCCGGCTTCGTGCCCGTCATGTGGGCCGGGGCAGGGTTGGCCATCGTCTCGGGCCTGGCGCTCCTCGCCGCCTATCCGGCGAAGGCGCTCACCAACCCCGTTTTCGGCCTGAAATTCGCCTGCCTCATCGCAGCCAGCATAATCCTCTGGCGTCTCGCGCACCGCGTCTTCCCGCTCGCCACGGCAGGCGAAGCCCCGCCGCCATCGACTCGCTGGCTCGCCGCCCTCGCGCTCGCCCTGTGGCTCGGCGGCGTGGTGTTCGGAAAGCTGCTGCTTCACACCGCAACAGTGCTGATGGTGTCGTGATGGACCCCGTCTTCAACCCCGACGCCATCGAAGCCTGGGCGAAGTCCGTCGGCATCTTCCAGCTGATGAACACAAGCTGGGCCTGGCCCACAGCCGAGATCATCCACTTCTTCGGCCTCTGCCTGCTCATCGCCACAGTCGGCATGTTCGACCTGCGCATGATGGGCGTCGCCCGCGGCGTCAGCATGAAGGCGCTGCACACCCTCGTGCCGGTCGGCGTCGCCGGCTACTCCCTGTGCGCCATCACCGGCTTCATGTTCATCGTCTCGGCGCCCGGCCAGTACATCTACAACCCCGCCATCCAGACCAAGCTCACGCTGATGGCCATCGCGGGCGTCAACCTGGCGGTGTTCTACCTCACCACATCCCGCGCCGTGTCATCGCTCGGCGAGTTCGACATGCCGCCCATCCGCGCCCGCGTGATCGGATTCATCTCACTCGCCTGCTGGCTCGGCGTCATCACGGCAGGTAGACTCGTCACCTTCTTCCGCCCGCCGGAGTTCTGGTGCCTGTGGTGCGTGGGGGGCTAATCCGGCTTCTTCGCCTCAAGCGCCGCGATCTCCGCATCAAGATCGCGGATCTTCTTCTGCAGGATCGGGATCGCCGCCTTGTCGTCCGTCCCCTGCGCAAGCTGTAGCTCCTGCGCCAGACGCGACCGGTCGCGACGCAACCGGCGGATGGGGGACTGTTTCGACATGACGGTGCTTCCTGATGTTGCGCCGCTTATAACCGTGCTGGAGAAATTCTCCATGCCCGCGTCATGGCTCGTCTTTGTCGCGCGGTACGATAGTGTGCCCCCATGACCGCCATCGACGTCACCGACCAGAAGCAACTCACCCGCGCGGTAAAGCAGCTCGCCAGATCGTGCGAGATCATCGCCCATGCGCACGACCATTGTGGCGTGCCCGAATGGCGAACCCGCCCCGGCGGCTATGACGGCCTCGCCCGCATCATCGCCTACCAGCAGCTCTCGACCAAAGCCGCCGCCACGATCTGGGGCAGGGTGGAGGTCCAGCTCGGCAAGGTCACACCCGCCAGCGTCCTCGCCGCCGACATCGACGCCTTACGCGCCTGCGGCCTGTCGCGCCCCAAGATCGCGCACATCCGCTCCATCGCCGAAGCCGTGCAGTCCGGCAGCCTCAACCTGAAGCGCGTCGCGAAAGCGAGCGACGAAGACGCCCAGGCCGAACTCGTCGCCGTGAAGGGCATCGGCCCGTGGACCGCCGACGTCTATCTGATGTTCTGCCTCGGCCGGTGGGATGTCTTCCCCCACGCCGACATCGGCCTCTCCGAGGCCTACCGGATGATCACCAACCAGCGCAAACGCCACCCGCCCAAGAAATTCCTCCGCACCGGCGAGAAATGGCGCCCCTATCGCGGCGTCGCCGCCCACATGCTCTGGTCCTACATCAACCAGGTCCGCGAAGAGCAGCGCGGCGGGGCTTAGCGATCGTCTCGAAGGATGACTTCCGCGTTCCGGCCCCGCTAAACCGCCGGAATCCGTGACTTTCCCGCCTCAATCCGGCTCACTGGCCACCTCCGCCGCACAGGCGGGGCTTGCCATGTCGCCCCCCTGTCACGATGTTATGCGAGAGAATCGCTCACCCCGGTTGCTGGAGCCATGTGGCGCAATGCGGGGAACCTGACGGGCCCGGCGGGTCGCGCCGCCTGACCTGTCAAAGTCGACGGGTACACATGACCCAGCTAGTCACACGCGCTCCGCCGTCCTTCGCTGCGAATGGGTGGCCCGCCCTCGTTCTCAACGCCGATTTCCGTCCATTGTCATACTATCCGCTCTCGCTGTGGCCATGGCAGGAGGTGGTGAAATCCGTCTTCCTCGAACGGGTCGACGTGGTCGCGGAATATGACGAGTACGTCCACTCGCCCTCCATCACGATGCGGCTCCCGTCCGTCATCGCGCTGCGCGAATTCGTCAAGCAGGACCGCCAGCCGGCGTTCACCCGCTTCAACGTCTTCCTGCGTGACGGGTTCAAGTGCGTCTATTGCGGCAGCCACGAAGATCTCACCTTCGACCATCTCATCCCCCGCTCGAAAGGCGGACGGACAAGCTGGGAGAACATCGTCGCCGCATGCAGCCCGTGCAATCTGCGCAAGGGCGGGCGCATGGCGCACGAGATCAACATGCATCCCTCGCATCGCCCGCACCGCCCGACCACCTTCCAGCTGCAGGAGCAGGGCCGAAAATTCCCGCCCAACCACCTGCACGACACCTGGCTCGACTACCTCTACTGGGATGTCGAACTGGAGACGTAGGGCGTAGCTGCCTGGCAGCCGGCGCATCACCACGACTTGTCATCCCGGAAGCGCGAAGCGCTATCCGGGACCCATTCCTCCATCACGACGGCCTCACGATGGGTCCCGGCTCTCCGCTTCGCTGCGGCCGGGATGACAAGCAACGCACGCGCTTGCCCGCTCCCCATCTACCGTCTACAAAGACTGCAAACCGCCCCCGAGAGGCGGAAGCGACAGGAGGACTCCATGCCCACCCGCGCAATCCGCGCCGCGCTCATCTGCGCCGCCGCCCTCGCCATCGCCGCGCCCGCGCTCGCGCAGAACCACACACCGCCGAAGGAAGCCATGGCTCCCGGTTGGGTGCCGAAGCGCAACGCCATGGGCCAGCCCAACTTCTCCGGCGCCTGGGGCAATGAATCACTCACCCCGTTCGAGCGCCCCGCCACGATGGGCACACGCGCCGTGCTCACCCCCGAAGAAGTCGCCCAGCGCGAGGGCGGGGCAGATGCCCGCTACGCCGCCTCCAACGCACCCACCGATCACTCGAAACCCGTCGTCGAGGATGGCCGCACCGGCGGTTACAACGCCTACTGGGTCGGCAACAACAACCGCGTCATGCGCGTTGGTGGCGAACCGCGCACATCGCTGGTCACCTATCCCGAAAACGGTCGCATCCCGGCCCGCAAGCCCGATGCGCCGCCCAAGCAGACCAGCCCGCTGCAGACCATCTTCTTCACGCCCGAAGTCGGCGACCTTGATTCATACGAAGTCCGCTCCGGCGCCGAACGCTGCATCTTCTGGCCATCGCAAGCCGGCGCCGTTCTCCGCGCCGCCGCCTACAACACCAACTACCAGATCACGCAGGGCACAGAAGCCGTCGCCATCATGGCCGAGACGATCAACGACACGCGCATCGTCCGCCTCAACTCGAAGCATCATCCCTCGTCAGCCATCACCCGTCCCTGGATGGGCGACTCCATCGGCTGGTATGAAGGCGATACGCTCGTCGTCGAGACGATCAACTATCACCCCGAACAATACTTCTTCTACGCCTCCGACCAGCTGAAGGTCACCGAGCGCTTCACGCTCGTGGCCGACGACCGTCTGCTCTACCAGTTCCACGTCGAAGACCCGCTCGTCTGGGCCGAGCCGTGGGGCGGCGAATACGAATTCAGCCGCTCGCCCGGTGTCTGGGAATACGCCTGCCACGAAGGCAATCACGGCATGTACAACGCCCTGATGATCGGCCGCATGCAGGACGCCGGCCTCATCAAGCAGGACACAGCGGCAACCCTCGGCGGTATCGACTAGCTACCGGTTCGGCGTCTCGCGCCACCCATCGCGCGGGCGCAACCCCGTCGCATTCGCCGCGTCGAATTCCGCGCACGCTTCAGGCTCCATGCTCGACAGCGCCGACTGGATCTTCCACGCCTCCTCCAGCTTCACCAGCTGGAACGCGTTGATCCCGCAATGCACCGGCGCGCCATTGTCCATCAGCACATAGCGCGACCACACCTGCGCAAACGGCCCACGCACATCCACGCTCGGGTCCCAGTACATCTCCACGAACGGATCATGATCCGGCGTCGGCTTCTGGAAATCGCTCGCCGGCATGCGACGTACAGGTCCCGCCGCGCCATCCTTCGTGCGATAGATCGCGAGCCCGCCATCAGGCAGCTCGATCGACTTCTGCAGCTCCCGGTCGCCATTGCCGATCGCCAGCAGGAAAGTGTCGATCGTCTTCAGCACCGCCTCGGCCTCCGCATCAACCGGCGCCACTACCGGCGCTTCCGCCAGCCGCGTCGCACAGCCAGCAAGCCCCAGCGCCAGCACGCCAATGATCCCTGATCTCATCACCGACACCTTCCTCTGCGCGACCCCATGGTCGAAGGTAGCACTTCGTACAGCAGAGCTCCATCGATAGACCCCCCTCGACTGAACTCAATTCTCTCGGCTGTCATCCTCGGGTAAGCCGAAGGCGCATCCCGGGGATCCCGGTTGGTCACCACGACGGGACACGCGACGAATCCCACGCCGCCGTGGTTCTCGCCCCACCCCCCCACCTGTCATCCCGGAAGCGCGCAGCGCTGTCCGGGAACCATTCCTCCACCCCGAGAGCCTCACGATGGATCCCGGCTCTGCGTGCTTCGCACTCCGGCCGGGATGACAACCGTGGCGTTGCCGGATTTGTCGGAAACCACGTTTTCAAACCCGTCGGAAACTCAAGAATCTTCGCCCGCGTTTTCAACGCCCTGCGTTGAAAATTTGTAGGATGGAGCAACCCTGAATCGGCCGGGCCGCAAGTGAGCGCATGATGCTGCCCATGACCTGGCTCTGGATCCTCCTGCGCTGTCTGTTTCCGGCGGACCCTATCCGCCAGGGCGCCGAGGCCATGCGCCATCGCGTCAAGCAG